>CAVOXB010000029.1:0-124298 GCA_963700305.1 uncultured delta proteobacterium | reverse complement strand
TGGTATCCACGTATCAATCCGTTTCAGGCACAGGCAAGGACGCTATTGAGGAAATGCTTTTCCAATCACGAGAGATGGCGTCTGCAATCCAATGGAACAAGGATGACGGTCTGGATAAGCTATGGCAGGGATTGGCTCCGTTCAGAAATATGGCTGCCAGCGTGTACCCGTTCAGAATTGCATTCGAGTGTCTGCCGCAGATAGACGTATTCCTCGAGAACGATTACACCAAGGAAGAGATGAAAATGGTGTGGGAAACCAAAAAAATACTGGATCCCGCCATTCGCGCTACGGCCACCACTGTGCGGGTGCCGACGTTTTTCGGACATTCCGAATCCATAAACATTGAGACCGAAAAGAAGGTCACCGCTCAACAAGCAAAGGAATTGCTGTCGAAGGCGCCGGGTGTCAAGCTGGTTGACGACCCATCTAACAAACTATATCCGCTTACAGCCCTTGCAGGGGGAGAAGATGACACCCTCGTGGGCAGGATTCGAGAGGACGAGTCAATCCCCAACGGCCTCAATCTTTGGGTCGTGTCGGATAACATTCTCAAGGGAGCTGCTCTCAATGCGGTCCAAATAGCGGAAATCCTTGTCGACAAGTATTTGTGAGAATTTGGCGGTTATTCCTCGTTTCCAGGCTCTGCCACGTATGCGCTCAACTTAGATTTGTCTTGCCTTCTGTTCCGGAGGAACAGTGGATAATAGGCCGGCGATTTATCGCCGGTTAGCGAGCAAGTCAAAAGATTTTTGAGTCCCGGAGGGACGACTGAACCGTACAATCTTCCTATAATGAATCGGCCGTCCCTCCGGGACTACGGGCATGTTCTTGGTCGCTTTCCCGGCAATAAATTGCCGGGCTATTATCTAGCGTCCCTCCGGGACGAGAGAGATTGGGGACTAAAGTTAGTGGCTATGAAGCTTTGCCAGGAGATGCTAACATGGAGGCTCTGCCTCCATTATTATGGTGAAGTTAGTCCAAACTCGAAGCAAACAAGAGCGGGGAGAATCCCGCGTTTTTACAGGAATCACGAAAGGAGAGCGGATGAGCGTTAAGCGTGAAGCTGTCATAGTCAGTGCGACCCGTACGCCTTTGGGCTCTTTTAATGGAACGTTGAGTGTTTTCGGGGCAACCAAGCTCGGAGCCCTCGCAATAGAAGAAGCCGTAAAAAGGGCGGGCATAGAGAAATCCGATGTGGACGAAGTCATCATGGGACAGGTGTTGCCGTGTGGTTACGGGCAGAATCCGGCGAGACAAGCTGCTCTTCAAGCCGGGATTCCGTTTGAAGCCCAGTGCTTCACAATAAATAAGGTCTGCGGGTCGGGGTTGAAGGCAGTAATGTTGGCTGCCCAAGCAATACAGCTTGGCGATGCGGACATAGTGATAGCCGGCGGTATGGAAAGCATGAGCAATGCACCGTACTATCTGGAAAAGGCGAGATTCGGCTATCGTATGGGGAACGGCGCCCTGATCGACTCCATGGTGCATGACGGGCTGTGGGATATCGTAAATGATTTCCACATGGGGATCAGCAACGATCTGATCAGTGAAAAATATAAGGTGTCCAGGGAAGACCAGGACAAATATGCGGCCCTAAGCTATGAACGGGCGCTGAAATCCATCAAGGGCGGCATATTCAAAGAAGAAATCACGCCTGTGGCGATTCCGCAGAAAAAGGGCGATCCTAAAATATTCGATACAGACGAGTGCCCTCGTGAGACGAGCTACGAGATGCTGAGCCAAATGAAACCCGCATTTCAGAAGAACGGTTACGCTACTGCAGGCAACGCATCCGTCATATCCGACGGTGCGAGCGCTGTGTGTGTCATGGCCGAAGCAAAGGCAAAAGAGCTCGGCCTTCAAATCCTTGCCAGAGTCGGGTCCCAGGCAAGCGCAGGCATGGATATGAAATATGTGCTTATGGCGCCGATTCTGTCCATCCCAAAAGCGGCCAAGAAAGAAGGCGTTGATCTCAAATCCATTGACCTGATGGAAGTCAATGAGGCCTTTGCCGGTTCAACTGTTGGAGTGATTCGTGAGCTGGAGTTAGATGCCGATAAATGTAATGTCAACGGCGGTTCCGTGGCCCTTGGGCATCCTATCGGCGGAGTGGAGCCAGGCTGCTGACCACTCTGATTCACGCCATGAAGAACCGTGATCTGAAGACCGGCATGGCTTCCCTTTGCCTTGGAGGCGGAGAGGCTGTTTCGCTTTACATAGACCGATGAAGAATTAAGCGGGGTTTGGAAGCATAGGCATGGCATTGAGTCCACGAGCTAAGTATTGTCCGATCTTGAAATAATGCATTGTTGAACCTCTGCAATATGCGCCGTGGAACCCCAAGGCTTTTGAATGATGGTTAATTCCCTCGGTCACGCCGGAGGCGTGATCGTCACACCGGCGAAAGCCGGGGTCCAGTCGTGTGCCTCACGTGATTGAAAAACCTGGATTCCGTCTTCCGACGGAATGACGACAGAGAGTGTGCGTTCATGGGGTGACGCCCACATGCTTGGCTATTTATATTGCAGATTTTAAGTAATCCTATATTTCGGATCGGGGCCTTTTGATGATTTTTTCAAGCCGCATCCACCAAGTCCGTCAAATGCGGCAATTGAATGGTATGAAGAGTTCCCCGGCTACTCTCTTAATTGGAGGAGTGAATGTTAATCAAGCCTAATGACGGTTTCTTTCTGACTGGGGATGATGCATTTCTGAATTTGAAAACGCTGGAAGAAACCAGTGGCAGGTTAGATCAAGAACTGATCTTCGAGACACGACATGAAGGCTTCATCGGCATTCCTCACGGTGGTCTTCCAATGGGACTCTGTCTGGATGCTTGGAGACGGATCGGGTCCCCCGACTATCCTGTTGACGTGCGTTTTAAGTTTGGCGGGACTGGAATTGCAATAGGCGACGTTGCAGTCTTCTCGGTGGAAGAGAGCCCTTTGGGCCAGCAGCCATCAGTTTCGGCCAAACTCACGAAGCTTGGTGATAAGAGCCCATATTTGCGGGCAGAAATTACGGCTGCTTCCATTAACGGAAATGGGGTTGTTCCTGCAAAACCCGCTGCAGATTTCCGAAAGCTACCTTATTATAAGAATTGCTTCGTGTGCGGGCACCATAGGACTGACTCAGGTTTGCAGAGGAGATTTCGAGTTCATGGAGATACCGGCTCCTGGGTGGTTACAACTCCGTGGGGGGAGAATCACGATGACTTCGATAGGGCAAAACACTTCCTGATAGCTGATGAGGAGTTACATCCTGCGGTTTTGATTTCCGTTTTCTACGAGAACACCGCATGGGGCGGCTTTATGGCCACCCGGTCTGCGGGACTGTCCGTCAGAATGGAATTCACCCTGCTGAGGCCGGTAGGGGCTCATGAGAAGCTGCTGTTCGTGGGTGAGCCGACGGGAATACGAGGAAACCCAAGAAACCCGCGGTTTTTCCTTGCTGAAGGTAAGGTTCTCTCCATTAAGGATCCACAAAACCCGGAAGTAGTAGCCTATGGCCGAGGCGAATGGATCATCATGGACCACTACACGAAACAGATAAAGATCAATCTTCTCCCTGCGGATGACTGGGACTGGATCTTCGGAGATGATGGTGATTAAAAGGCTCTTGTGACCGATATGCAGTAGCCATAATTCTAGAAGCGGTTACACGGAATTTTTTCATGTATGTTATTATTTGCGGGAAGTTGTCCTGCTAAGAGGTGATTGGAGTGATCGAGAAAGTAATTGAAGGCGTCCGCTGGATTCCAGGAAAAGATAGATTCCTGCCGGATTCTCATATGTACGTAATCGGGAAAATGGAGTCCAAAGATTTTACCCTCGTTGACTGTGGTCTTATGGAAATGGGCGCCTACAAACTCGAGGAACTGGAGCAAGGCGGGATCCCCTTGCACCGGATCAAACGCATAATCATGACCCACACGCATTTGGATCATATTGGATGCATATCCGAGATACTGGAAGCTATTCCCAATTGTGAGGTCTGGGTTCATAAATATGAAGCCGAATACCTGGAACGTGGCGATGACAGGATAGTATTCGGTAACAGTATGTTCGAATCCATGATTCGATCACAATATACAATCAAAGAAAATTTCTTCCGCGTAAAAGTTGATAGAAAGCTGGAAGGCGGCGAGACTTTGTCGATCGGCGGACTGACGTTCGAGGTTCTGTATCTTCCGGGCCATTCAATCGGAAGCATCGGTCTGTTCGATAGAGAACACAAGCTGTTCATGTCAGGTGACACAATATATGCGGATGGGGCTATCGGGAGATACGATCTTGAGTCTGCTGATCCTGGCCAATTGAAGGATTCCCTGGAAAAAATTGCATCCCTGGGCGTGGACATCCTGTTGCCGTGTCATAATCGAATAGTCAGAAGTGCAGCCAGCAAAATGGTCCGAAACACAGTAAAACAATGGGCTCCGCTTCTGGAATAACAGGGAATCTAGAATTGAGTATGTATCCGTAAGAAATCGGTTCTCAAGCTCGGAGGCTTGTTTCATGGGAAAAACCGTAGCAGAAAAAATTATTGCAGCCCACCTGGTCAAAGGAGAACTCAGGCCGGGAAGTGAAATTGCAATCAAAATTGATCATACTTTAACGCAAGACGCCACAGGAACAATGGTGTTTCTGGAATTCATGGCCATGGGATTGCCGCGAGTGAAGACCGATCTTTCCGTCAGCTACGTGGATCACAATTTACTCCAGACTGATTTCAAGAACGCGGACGATCACAATTTTCTGCGAACTGCGGCAGCAAAGTACGGGGTTGTTTTCAGTCGTCCGGGAAACGGTATATCCCACCAGGTTCATCTTGAGCGATTCAGCGTGCCTGGTAATACTCTCCTGGGATCTGACAGCCATACTCCCACAAACGCCGGCAGTTCCATGCTGGCAATTGGAGCCGGTGGCCTGGACGTGGCAATGGCAATGGCCGGGCAACCATTTCACTTGATCATGCCACAGATAGTGGGAGTGAGGCTTAGTGGCGCGCTGGAAAACCGTGGGTATCAGCCAAAGACGTGATACTTGAGATGCTGCGGCGACTTACAGTGAAGGGCGGGGTAGGCAAAATATTCGAGTATTTTGGCCCCGGTGTGGAAACTCTTTCCACAACCGATCGAGCCACAATCGGCAACATGGGCGCGGAACTGGGCGCCACAAGCAGCATGTTTCCGTCGGATCGACGTACCCGAGAATTCCTTGAAAGCCAGGGCAGGGGAGATGTTTGGAAGGAAATCGTAGCTGACCCGGATGCGAAGTACGCAGACGTCATAGAAATAGACTTGAGCGCGCTTGAACCGCTGATTGCATGCCCGAGTTCACCGGACAACGTGAGGAAAGTCAGCGAGGTGGAAGGAATTAAAGTAGGGCAGGTGATAGTAGGGTCTTCGGTCAATTCATCTTTCAGGGATCTCATGGTAACTGCGAAAGCAGTCGAGAAGCGGCATTGTCATCCTGATGTGAGCTTTGAAATAAATCCGGGTAGCGGTCAGGTACTCCTCAATGTTGCTGAAGCGGGCGGAGTGGTCAATTTGATACTTGCAGGTGCGCGCATCCACCAATCCGGCTGCCTAGGCTGCATCGGCATGGGGCAAGCTCCCGGAACCAATACGGTGTCGCTGAGGACTTTTCCCAGGAATTTTCCCGGGCGTAGCGGCAGCTTTCCGGATCAGGTTTATCTTTGTTCACCGGAAACAGGTGTAGCCGCTGCAGTTTTCGGAGAGATTACGGACCCCAGAAAGCTTGGCGATTATCCAGAAGTAGCGGATCCTAAAAAATACGCTGTAAACGACGAGAATTTTATATTTCCTCCGGAAGACTCGGCCAAAGAGGCCGTTGAGATGGGGCCCAATATAAAGGAGTTCCCAAAATTCGGTCCGCTTGAGGATACCATCGAGGGGTCGGTCATACTCAAAGTTGGCGATAATATAACCACGGACGCGATCATGCCGGCAGGCAGCAAGGTGCTTCCTTTCAGGAGCAACATTCCGGCAATCAGCAGGTTCGTATTCGAGATCCTGGATCCTACCTTCCCTGATCGAGCGGAAGATGCACATGCGGGATTCGTCGTGGGGGGAGAGAATTACGGCCAAGGATCATCGAGGGAGCATGCGGCTATTTCCCCAAGATACTTGGGGATCAGGGCGAAATTTGTGAAGAGTTTTGCCCGGATTCACAAAGCGAATCTGATCAATTTCGGTATCCTGCCTCTGGTCTTTGAAAATCCCGCGGATTACGAGGTGATTTCACAGGGCGCCGTGATCCGGCTGGAAAACGTCAAGGCCCAGATAAGGGAAGGCAAAGATACCATTGTTGGCGAAATCGTCGAAACAGGCCGAAAGATTTTGTTGAAGTTGTCCGTGACCGATAGGGAAAGGCAAATACTTCTGGCTGGCGGACTCATCAACCTAGCCGCGCACTCTTGAGCAAAGATTGTGGAGGTCTTTTCTGGAGAAGGAGTGTCTTACCATTCCCCTGGCAAAAGCGCTGTCGCTGAACTCGAAGCGTTTCACTGAGGGAAATACGAGCTACCGAGTCGGGCCTTTTTCGGGGTTTATTCGCACGAAGACTTCATCTGGGTCCTGTTCGGCAAGCGGGACCATATTTCTGCCGTGGTGGAGCACCATACGATCAGGTTCGGCGTCCCGCACCAACAAGACCGAGGTTGCTCCGGATTCCCAATACATGGTTAGCAATGGGGAATTATAAGAAAAGGCTCCAGCGCCGGCCGTAATCCACTTTTCGGTCGTGTCCCCGCGATAATCAGCTCTGAAAGTCCCGTCCGTGTTCAATGCCAGTCTCATAAAACGCTGGGTTACAGCGGTTTCCCTTATCTTCCAACAATCGAGACTTCAGATCCCACAGGCCGGTCAAGCGCGCCGCGTTTCCAGTCTTTTGCGGGGCTACACTCTGATTGCTGCAGGAAATCAATAATAGCACCGAAAGAACAAGGCAGAAAATTTTGATTAGGAGCTGAGACAGGTGTTTTTGCATGTCTGTGTATTTAAACGAACGAGGCGATCTCACCCTTGGGGGTTCAATCGCCTCATCTTTTTTCGTGCGATCACAATAATATGCGATCGATCTATTCTTTAGAACCAGCCGCTGGAAGAGCTGCTTGCAGGATAATATCCGCTGCTGGAAGAAGAAGCCGGCCAATAAGCGCCACTGCTGCTGCTGGAAGCAGGCACACAGCTATAGGTGTAGCCGCTGCTGCTGCTGGAAGCGGGCATGCAATTATAAGTATAACCGCTGCTGCTGGAAGCGGGCACGCAATTATAAGTATAACCGCTGCTGCTGGAAGCTGCAGGCCAATATCCGCTGCTGGAAGAAGACGCCCCATAGTTGTATCCGCTGGACGAGCTGCTGGCGCCACCCCATGATGCATAGGGAGCCCACGCATAGAAGCCCACAGAATATGACGCGAACAGCATAACCATACCGACAACTGCGAGCACCACTGCAAATCTTTTCATTAAATAGATACCTCCTCATGGAATAAACGGTTACAATCTTCTGTTCTCTAAATCGAAAACAGTTGTTCCCTCTTGTAACTGACAAAACATTTACCTAATCGCTATCACGAATGAATCCCTTTGTCAAATCCTTTTTGCCGAAACAACACGCTTTTTGTAATCTATCTCCGGTTCAGAGAGCCGAAAAGTCTCTTGACTCACCCCGGTTGTCTGCTAGGATTCTCCTAATTTAGATCGTTGTCAAGGAAATTTTCTTTATGAATCAAAAACCTAAATCAGAACCAGCTTTTGCGACTGTGAACAGACTCCGACATTTGCTAACGCGAAAAACTCAACGCAAAATGGGCGTTTTTGTGTCAGTTTTGATCGTACTTTGCGGTCTGTTTTCAGTGACCGAAACGTTTCCAGAACATCGCTATTCATCTCGACCGGTAGATTATCGTGATGGACAGAACATTCTTGAAGAAATCAATACTGTTCCTGAGCAAGATAGAGCCTGGACATCGTCGGCGGCAGCAGGAGCCTCGGAAAATAATTCTTCCTTGACAGACGGCGTCGCTTCAATCCCTGAAAAGGTCAGGAGGGCCGCCGAGCTGATGCTCGCAGGCGACAGTGCTGGGGCTAGAGATTTAATCGCGGAGGCCACGAGAGAGTGCGAATCGGTCCAGGGCTCTCCGGATTGTGCGACCTGGGGTCAGGCCCTTCGCGGACTGAAGTCCATGATAGGAAAACCAACAGAGCGCGTCGTGACAACGAATTCAATCGGTATGAAACTTGTACGAATTCCCTCAGGCGAATACATGATGGGAAGCCCCAAACAAGAGATGGATTGGCTCAGGCTCACCTTCAAGAAGATTTGGAGAGAGGGGCATAAGCAGTGGTTTCAAGATGAAATGCCACTTCATCCGGTAAGAATTACTAAACCGTTCTATATGGGCGCTACTACCGTTACGGTAGGGCAATTCAGGCACTTCGTGAAGGAAAATAGCTACAAAACTGACGCGGAGAAGGGCGACGGCGGCATGATCTACAGCAAGAAGGAGGAGCGGTGGGTTCCCCAGAAAAGTATGAAATGGGATAACGTACCGTGGACTCTAGCCGATAACCAGCCGGTGGTTTTCGTCTCCTGGAATGACGCTCAGGCGTTTTGTCGATGGTTGAGCCGCAAGGAAAAACGAACCTATAGGCTTCCCACGGAAGCTGAATGGGAAATGGGGTGCCGGGGAGGTTCCGCCTGGGTGAGATTCCCCTGGGGAGACCGCCTGCCCGGGGACAAGGACATGAATTTCGGCGATGGTAACCCCAAGCTTCCGGAGAGTCTTACCACCGTTAATGACGGTTACGAGCATGTTGCACCCGTTGGTAGCTTTCCACCAAATGGTTTCGGCCTTTACGATATGGATGGCAACGTAATGCAGTGGGTGGAAGATCGGTATGACAGAAATTACTACGAGAGTTCCCCGATTGATGATCCAAAGGGGCCTTCCACTGGCAGCTCCAGGGTAAACAAAGGAGGAAACTGGTATGCCAGCCCTGCGGATTGCAGGTGCGCTTTCAGGGGATTTTCAGGCGCTAATATGAGTTTCTTCAATATGGGATTTAGAGTTGTGATGGAAGAAGAAAAGGACACCACTGCAAGAACGGCCGAAGATAGCAACCAAAGACGGACCGACCCTTCTCTGCCTCCAAGCGAAGAGGATGGATTGCGCCTATTCAGAGAAGCTATGTTTGCCGCGCAGCAACAGCAGTGGGACCAAGCCACCCAAGAGCTGGAAGAGGCCCTGAAACTTTATGAAAAGCGAGAGGACCACAAATGGATCCCAAGAGTCAAAGCTACGTTGGCGGGTATTTATGCCGAACGGAATCGTAAATACAAAAGCAAAGAACTCTATACCCAAGCTCTCTCTGAGTTTCGAAAAATCGGCGACACAAACAGCGCTCGTATCATACTGGCGCGTATGCAGGAATTGGAGACTTCGCCCGGGGTCAAAATCGCCGAGATCAAAAAGGGCGGAATGGCTGACCGGGTCGGAATGGTCAGCGGTGACATCGTAATAGAGTACGCAGGTGAGACCGGGTTCAGAGTCATAGCATTCAAGAAACTCATCGAAGACTTCGCACAGTCGGACCAGGTCACGATAAGCGTGATGAACAGCAACAATGAGATCACAACTTCCGTGGTTAGAGGGGGACCGCTGGGTGTAGCCGTAGAGGACATCAAAAGACCTCCGCGACCGGCAGCCAGACCGGCGGATGAAGAAAGAGCCAGGGATCGGCAGCGGCCCAGGCCAAGAAGAGATCGTCGCTGATAGCCAAGTAACGAGATCCGAGGCGGAAACTTGATGCAGGACCACCTGAAAGGGCACCGCGCTGCGCCGAAATTCTTATGGGAGAGGGAACGCCTGGCGAAACTGTCTCATAATGGGAAAAATTTCCGAAATGGGCGCTGAGTTTTGTCGGGCGGTTCGCGAACCGACCTAAATCAGGTCGCCTCTCAAAGCTCCGTTACTCGTGGCGCAAGAAGCCACATCAAGCATAAGAACATCACATGGAACGGCCTCTCGACGTTAGTTATCAGGTAGTTTTAATAGGAATGCGTGACCGGCACGATCCTGTCTGTATTACGCGCCGAAAGGAAGCCCGTCTACTTCCTTTTCATTACTCATTCCGGATTTTCTTTATCAATGATGTGGTGGAGATTCCGGGCACCATTTTGGCAAATTCCACTCTTCCGCCTCTGGCTCTCACGATGTCTGCTCCTACCACCTGCTTGTCTTTCCAATCTTCGCCTTTTACTAGAACGTCCGGAGACACCACCCTTATTAGATTCAGCGGAGTATCCTCTGTGAACGCCACCACATAGTCGACGCAGCTCAAAGCTGATATTACCGCCACTCTATTAGCCAGAGGAATAATCGGTCGCCCCAGTCCCTTTAGCCGTTTCACCGATTCATCGGAATTTACTCCCACCACGGTCACATCGCCCTGGGCTGAAGCCTGGCGCAACAAATCCAAGTGACCCGAATGAAACAAGTCAAAGCACCCGTTGGTGAACACTATTTTGTGACCGGCAATTCTATGATTGCGTAGTGCGGAACCAATATCTTCAGTCGACACGAACTTGTTGTCACGAAGATCGTTGTTCAACGAATCGATCATCTCATCGAGAGTGATAGAGGCTGCCCCAAAACGGGAGACAACAAGTGATGCAGCAAGATTGGCCAGTTCGGCCGCGCTTTCTATTGGAAGATTATTTGCCACTGCCAGGGCAAGCGCAGCTATGACAGTATCCCCCGCTCCGGTCACGTCCACGATTTCCATCTGTTTTGCCGGAAAGTCCTGATCCTTTTTTCGCGTCACAAGAGTGCTGCCTTCTCGTCCTTTGGTGACAATTACGCCTTCCACCCCAGTCTGATCCAAAAGAACCTGACCTGCCTTCACCAAGGACTCACGATTTCGAATTTCTACTCCGGAGGCCAAGGAGGCTTCTTTCAGATTTGGAGTGACGTACGTGGCGCCCCTGTAGCGTCGGAAATCCAGCCCCTTCGGATCCACCACAACGGGAATCTTGTGGGCCTTGGCGCTAGAAATAATGGCCTCCAACACTTTGCTGGTCAGAAAACCCTTTCCATAGTCAGATATTACGGCGGCCTTGACCTGAGGCATGACCGTCTTGATCTCGGCAACGATTGAAGCCTCTATGTCAGGTGGCAATGCACCGACCTGCTCCTGGTCGATCCGCACTATCTGCTGGTTTCTGGCGACCACTCGAGTTTTTATGGTTGTAGGTCTAGCAGGGTCATCCTTGATCCAGAAGCTCTCGACGCCTATATTTTCGCAATATTCTTTGAACCAGACGCCTGGGTTGTCCTTTCCTACTGTCGCAAACAGGGCCACCTGTCCGCCCATGGTAACAATGTTCTGCACAACGTTCCCCGCTCCTCCAAGTTTTCGGAGCCTATCTCTGGCCACCAATACCGGAACAGGAGATTCAGGTGAAATGCGTTCCACGTCGCCGAGAATATACTCATCGACCATCACATCTCCAGCGACCAGAATTGGAGCTGGTTTCAATCTTCTGATAAGAATCTCGTTCAAATCGCCATCCTCTTGCACAGATTAAGATTGTTGCCTCAATTTCACCGAGCAGTGAAACCGAGTCCTGCACCAAGAATTTAATAGCCTTGAGGCGGATGTTTTGCAACAAGTTAACGCTGATACCGGTTCGCATTCAGGCGGTGGAGCATGGAGGAACCTTATCTTTATGAGAATTTAGTCCCCCACTCCTACTAACCTGAAAATGAATTCGTATTGTCTCATTTTCAGGTACAGATGAAGTATTGGGTAGGCATTTCGGCCGCTTCTTATATTTACTGAACTAGAACATAATGATATATTGACAAATAGTTAATATTTTAGATTGATTTTGTGTCGGTTTTCTGCTAGACACACCCCACGCGGAGGTGAGACTCTCCCGCATCTCTGACAAAGTGCCGGCGGAGAGACCCGCTCAGAATAAGTAGGGAATATCGGGGCATTCGAACGTAAATGCCCAAGTTTCGGCTCACTTCCCAGAAAAAAAGTGGGGCCGGCAGGCATCATACCTACCGGCCCTTTGCTGAGTTTCGGTTGGGCCTTTTAACGTCATGCTCAGGACTGAATAGTGCAGCCTTCTTTGCAGTGTCTCACCCTTGGGAGCATGAATCTTTTCAAGGGAAACCTCCTTCTCCTCATGGGATAGAGGATTTTATCGGATAGCTAATATTTATTCATCCATTAAGGGCATTGTCAAGATCTATGCAGTTGATCCATGAAAGCGGTTACCATCATGATCACTAAACCTTCAGGCAAGGACGAGGCCGGCAGCGGGATCATTTGGCGCAAAATAGTCCTCACTGCGGTAATTGCGGCGACTCTGGCGTGGCTCGTTGCGGGAGTGACTACCAATCTCGGATCGGTGGCTCCGGCTCAACGAACAATTCTGTCGGACAAGGCGCAATCTCTCGCCAAGGAGTTGGACGCTGCACTGAAAATCAGGACAGCGGTAATAACATCCGCCGCATACAATCGAACACTGGAAAAATTACTGGCGTCATCCGGCCTGGAGCAGTTTTCCAATTGCATTAGGGGCCAATTCACCGATTTCTTGAGCCTGGAAGTGCTGAATGACAACGGAGAGCTCGTTGCGATGATAGGGGATCTTCTTCTCTCCCAGGCCGACCTGGCACCAAAGGACGCTGGGGAAAATGTCTTTCGAAACGATCCGAAAGCCTTTTTCACGGGAGTTTTTCGGGACGATATCGCTAATGGCTGCTTTTTTTTGACTTGCAGGCACAAAAACGGGGATGGAACTTACTGGTACAGTAGAACTAGATTCACAAGAAGGGTCATTGAAGGGATCTTGAGCGAATTTCAGGACCGCGCAACTCTTGTTTCGATTGCTGGGGGAAAAAACGATCTGGAGGCGGTTTATGGACACCCCACGCGTGCATACGGCAACTGGTGGTCAGGACTGAAGTATGTCGAGGCCAGTCTGGAATCGCCTGGCTGGCTGGTGAAATTGGCGCCAAAGGAAAATGGATCGCTGTTTCGACGGGCGTCCATCATTATTCCTGCTATGGCGCTAGTCTTAGCGGTAATAGGATGTTTCTTCGGGAACCTCATCCGAATCCCGGCGCGTTGGAACAACGAGTCTGAACAGGCTGACGCGGGGATCAGCACGGCTCGCCAATCTTCACGGGCCGTTGCGCTGGCTAAAGATTCCGCTGATACCGGTGACGCGACGAAAACGCCTTTCCAAGAGGAAATCGATATCTCAGGATTACCGAAGCAGAAAGAGCTCTTCTCTGTAGGTTCGGAGACAGATGACTGTTCACGGCGGGAGGACGCGTCGACTGGAAGGGATGAAGAGACGCATGATGACTATTTTTGTCCGCCCCAGCTTATTTTCCATCCAATGGCGGACGAATTTGCACCACCCACTTTAAATCTGTTCGAATCAGCGGAGCAGAAACTAACCGCGGAGCCGCCTCAGATAGAGGCTACTGAGTACAATCCCGATGAGTTCGCTATAGATTCTTCTCAAGTTTACGCGGAAGCCGCAGTGAATGACATTTCCGAAGAAATCTCAATGACGGGAAGCCCCGGTGAATTCTTTACTGCGGAAGAATCGTCGATCCACGCGCTCGAAGGCAATTTTCCGGAAGAACTGGAGTTTTTCTGGGAAGAGGACACATCGCCCTGCACCTTGCAAATCGCTGCCGACAATCAGTATCAGTTCCAAGCTGCAACCGATGAGGATAAACTTCATGCGGAAGCAGTCCCCGACGTGCTTGAACTGGAATGGGAGGAACCTGCTGCCGCTCCTTCTACTAAACCAAAAAAGCAAGGGTCGCGTGAATCAGTGCTATTGTCGGATTTTTTCAACTGCTGATTCAACGAGCGACGCTTCCATCGCATCGAATTTCATGATAAATTAGCCCAGTTCGCATTCAAACCAAGAAGAACCGGGAAGTACCTTCTCTGTGTAAAGAAGGTACTCGCCCATACCTCCCTTCAAGAAACTCCAGCACTGTACAGAATCCAGGTCTCTCAATACCCTTCTGGACTCCGGCGTCGCCGGAGTGACGCGCGAACTGATGGGATTTCCCCATTGTTCCGCGTTTGAAACGCGAACCAGTATTAAAGCACGTGGCGGATCGAATAATGCGAAAAATTCTTTCTATTGCAGGGTCAGATTCCGGTGGAGGCTCGGGGATTCAGGCCGACCTGAAGACGATCCTTTCATTGGGCAGCTACGGCATGAGCGTGGTGACAGCAATAACCGCACAGAATACTCTCGGGGTCCAGAGCGTTTTCCCTTTAGACCCGAAGTCTGTTGCTCTCCAGATGGAATCGGTGCTCAGCGACATCGGTGCGGACTCCGTGAAGACAGGCATGCTTGGCAACGCAGGTATCGTGTCAGCAGTGGCGGAGCAGCTTTCAGCGTTCGGAGTTGAGAAGCTCATTGTTGATCCTGTTCTTGCTTCCAAGAGCGGCGCTGTGCTTCTCGATCAGGAGGGAATCGGCAAGCTTGTGGATAAGCTGTTTCCTATGGCCTATCTACTGACTCCGAATATTCCTGAGGCGGAAATTCTGACAGGTAAGAAAATCAAAGATATTGACGGGATGAAAAAGGCCGCGAAAAAACTTCAGAAAATGGGCCCCAAATACGTTCTGGTAAAGGGGGGCCACCTGAAGGATTCTCCTGTGGACGTGTTGCACGACGGCTCTCAGCATTATGAATTTGCAACCCAGAGGGTTCGCACGCGCCACACGCATGGCACCGGCTGCACGTTGGCCTCCGCCATAGCCACGTTTGTAGCACGCGGATTACCCCTTATGGAGTGCATAGACCAGGCCAAGAGATACCTCTACAGGGCATTAAGGTTTTCTCTTAAGCTGGGCAGCGGAATCGGGCCTGCAAATCATTTTGCGTCAATTGCACGAGAAATAGCCAGGACCCATGTGATCGAAGAATTGGACAAGGCACTGGAACGCCTCAAAAGACTAAATGTTGGATACTTGATTCCAGAGGTCCAATCGAACCTTGCTTATGCCATCCCATTTGCGGACTCAGTGCACGACGTGGCCTCTTTTCCCGGACGCATAATCAGATTGGTGCACACTGTGGACACTCTTTTCGATGCCAAATTTGGCGCGTCTCGCCAGATACATCATCTCGTGCTCGCGGCGATGGACTATGACTCGGAAAAGAGGGCGGCGATGACAATCGCCTTCTCTGAAACCCTTGTAAATAGAATAAGATCACTGGGTTACACAGTTGCAGAAGTTGACCGCAGCCGCACGCCACCTGATCTACAGGAGGAGGAAGGCAGCACCTTGGCCTGGGGCGTGCAAGACGTCATGGAAGAATTAGGCCGCGTGCCTGATGCCATTTTCGATCGAGGCACTATTGGAAAGGTTCCCATGATCAGGATCTTCGGCAGAAATCCAGGTTGTATTGTGGACCTGATCGCAAAGCTTTGAGCATTTCGATTCTGGACCGACTCGTCAGCGAAGTTTCCAGCCCTTGAGACGGTTTCTTTTTTGTCTTACGAGCCTTCCGCTTGAAAATCCTGGCAAGGCGATTATTATAAGCATTGATTGAAGCGGATCTGAAGAAGAATCCGGCGAACAATTGTCCGCCTAGATTGCATTAAGGAATTTTTATGCCTGATCATCTCCTGGATTCATATAATCGTGCTATTGAATATTTGCGTGTGTCCATCACGGATTTGTGCAACCTCAGATGTATCTACTGCCGCCCGCCAGAGGGCTTAGAGCTGATCTCACACGACGAAATCCTCCGATACGAAGAAATCCTGACCATTATCGATGTCTTCAGGGACCTTGGCGTTCGCAAAATACGGATAACGGGTGGGGAACCTCTTGTGCGTCGAGGTGTTTTGGAGTTTCTCTCACGATTGGCGGAAATGGATGGGATCGAGGACGTAGGATTGACCACTAACGGCGTGCGGCTCGCATCCATGGCCAAAGACTTGAAGGCCGCAGGGCTGACTCGGGTAAATATCAGCCTGGATTCAATGCGACACGGTAACTTTCAAAGCCATCACTGGAGGCGACAAGCTCGACGATGTGCTGGAAGGCATAAGGGCCGCTCTGGAGGTTGGGTTCAAGCCAGTGAAAATCAATGTGGTTCTGTTGGAAGGCATAAACGAGCAAGATGTCGCGGAATTTGCGCGTCTAACCATTGATAAGCCGGTGTATGTGAGATTTATAGAGCGAATGCCCTTCGGAACGAAGCCTCAGCCCAACTCGCCTGACTCTTTCAGCGCCCACAGGGTCTTGGAGATGATTCGAAGGGAAGTGGGCATGCTCAAACCACTGGATCGTGAGCCTCTCGACGGACCTGCCACCATGTTCAGCCTGGAGGGAGCCGCGGGCAGAATCGGCATCATCGATCCTGTGACTGGTCATTTCTGCGCGACTTGCAATCGTATGAGACTCACGGCCCACGGGTACGTTGAGGCCCTGCTTGCTGGGTCCGCAGGAAATAGACCTCAAATCGGTTTTGAGACGCGGAGCTTCGAGAAAAGAACTGGAGTGCTTAGTAAGAGCTGCGGTGCTCTCGAAGCCTGTCGGCCATCCTTCCAGACCGGAGCGCCTGGCAGATGGCATGAATATGATCGGCGGTTGAGTCAAAGATCTGGGGGGAACGTTCTTTGTGCAAAGAAGGTTCACCCCGCTTCCTCCTTCATAACCCTCAGGATTTCATGACAGAGTCTCCCAACACCCTTTTGACCTTCATTGTGGTCAACAGAAACACCGCAGATCTACTGAATCGCTGCCTGGAATTCATATTCGCCTCTGAACTGCCGCAGTCGCCTCAGATAATAGTTGTTGATAACGGCTCCACGGACGATTCCGTGTCCAGGGTGAGGAACGCGTATCCTGGAGTAGAAATCATTGAAGCAGGAAGGAACCTTGGGTTTGCCGCGGCCAATAACAGGGCCTTCGAAAAGGCTGTTGGCAGTTATCTGATGCTCGTGAACACAGACGCCCTTTTGGAAACGGACTGTGCGGCGAAGCTGGTGGGACTTGTGGAATCGAATCCACGCATAGGCATGGCAGGACCTCAGCTCCTCAACCATGACGGCAGTCTTCAGACTTCCTACGAAGCAGTTCCTACCCTTGCTACTGAGACATTGAATCGTAGTCTTTTGAAGCGTCTATTCCCAAAACGCTTTCCAAGCAAAGCCACGCGGCTCTCAGACCCCGAACCAGTGGAAGCGCTGATCGGCGCTGTAATGATCGTTCGACGTAAGGCTCTGGAGGAACTTGGCGGGTTCGACGAGGATTATTTCTTTTTCCTGGAAGAAACCGATCTCGCAGTGCGCATGAGACAGGCAGGCTGGCTTGTCATGCATGAACCGGAAGCCAGGGCGACACATTTGCAGGGCGCTACTGCCAAGTCATATCAGGCTGGAGCGCGCATCGAATTCTACAGATCCAGGTATCTCTTTTTCGAGAAACACTACGGAATCTCAGCCATGCGCTTCTTGAAAACCGTGATGGTCGCGAACCTTACCCTCAATGCAATAGCGCTGGGACTAGCAAACTTGTTCACTTTGGGCAAATCTCCCGGCATAGCTGGGAGTTTTCGTGTTCGCACAGCCCTTTGGAAATGGCACCTTCTGGGATGCCCAAATGGTCCAGGATTGCCGAGGGATTAGTGGCTTCAGTAATTTTATTCACTTTGTTCGGATGAAATCTCATACTAAATTGGGTGGCACAAGCGTTAAAGAATAAAGCTTTCTTTGGTGTCTTTAGTGGCGGCCGGCGTCTCTGCCGGCCAGATGTTTGGCTCGGTCTGTCGCTTAGGAATGTCGCCCCTGTCGCAAGTAGAGGCCTGTCTTCTTGAATCCCGCAGCTCCATACTATCATGAGGTCGGGACGCCGGCCGCCACTAATCTGATCTAGACGACGGGCCAATACTTGCCGTCAAGCTAGCCGATTGTAAGACTTCCTTTATTCATTGAGCAGGCACATTTTCTAGTAAGCTTTGTATCTTTGTCTCTGTTCCGCATTAATAGAACCATCAAACACGAGTGTTAGTCTGTGGAACTTTTTCCCGCTGTTGCCACACAAAAAATGTCAGCCTGTTCTAGAAGCATCTCGAGATCAAATCCAGCAATTTTGTCTTCGACTGGGTCCCCTCCTCGTTATTCTCTCAGCAGTTCGTAATATCGTATTGTTCCTGGAACATGTTGGGATCAGGGTTAAGCACTATTTTGGTATTGTATTTTTTTTGGATCTCTTCCAGCTGGTCGTTTTCCTGCTCGAACAGCAGCTTTAAGACCTCGGGATTTGCCGTAATCTGAAGGCATTCTGAATACTCGTCAGCAAGTTCTCTAGTGATCCCTCTTAGTATTTCGTAGCACACAGTAGTGTGAGATTTCAGGAATCCTTTGCCTTCGCAGTACGGGCATTGCTCGCATAGTGTGCGGGTGAGGCTTTCGCGGGTTCTCTTGCGAGTCATTTGAACGAGGCCAAGCTCAGATATTTTAAGAATGTTGGTCTTCTGCTTGTCCTTTCTCAATGCCTCCTGGAGCGCGTTGAACACTTTCTCTCGGTCGGTGGGACGATCCATGTCGATGAAATCCACTATAATAATACCGCCGATATTCCTGAGACGAAGCTGATACGCGATCTCTCGGGCTGCTTCCAGGTTGGTCTTGAGAATGGTCTCCTGCAAGTTCCGTTTGCCAACGAACCTGCCGGTGTTCACATCTATGGCGACAAGCGCTTCTGTGAAATCTATGTTTATATAGCCGCCGGATTTCAGCCAAACCTTGCGGCCGAGCGCCTTGTTCAGTTCCATTTCAATACCGAAATAATCGAATATGGGCTCGTCACCTTCGTAAAGTTCTACGTGAGGCTTCAGAGAAGGCATGAAAGTGTCCATAAATTCGAGGATTCGGTAATAGTGCTCGCGACTGTCAAGCACAAGATGGGACACGTTTTCTGTGAAAAGGTCCCGTACTCCGCGCAGACAGAGGTCCAGGTCCTCGTAAATCATGTACGGCGCGGGCACCCTGTTTTCTTTGTCCAGAATGCGCTCCCAAGAGCCCTGAAGAAACAACAGGTCGGCCTGGAGCTTTTCCTGGCTCTCGTGCTCACTTACTGTCCGGACTATTATTCCGCAAGCGGGTGGTTTTATCTGGGAAATGATGTCCTTGAGCCTTTGTCGTTCGATCTCGTTCTCAATCCTGCGAGAGATCCCCACGTGGTCTACAGTGGGCATGAAGACAAGATGTCGGCCCGGAATCGAGATATGCGAAGTGATTCGAGCGCCTTTGCTCCCGAGAGGTTCCTTGGAGATCTGAACCAGAATGTCCTCGCCTTCCTGAATCAGCTCCTCAATGGGAGTGTACGAGGGTATTTGGTCGGAGATTCCTTCAGGTATGGAGTTTTCCCCTTCCTCTTGGGCTTCGTCTTCTTCGCCGTTGACCATGTAATCTAGATCGTGACCGTGATGGTGGATGTCACCCACGTACAGAAAAGCAGCTCTCGGAAGGCCGATGTCCACGAACGCAGCCTGCATTCCTGGAAGTACCTTTATTACACGGCCTTTGTAGATGTTGCCTACAATCCCCCGTTCGCCTTTGCGCTCCAGGTGGAGCTCCGCTACCTGGCCATTCTCGACCAGTGCTAAACGGCTTTCCCGTTTCGTGATGTTCATCACGATTTCACTTGCCATAACGAAAGCACCTAGCCTTCAGAGCAAGTAGCCATTCAGTTATCCGGGAACCGATGGCTTTTGTGGGGCAGGCTTTCCAGCCTGCCTTTTCTAAAATGATAACGATGGCAGGCTGGAAAGCCTGCCCCACGGCCTGCTGTCATCCCACCTCCGACAAAATGGTTACTTCAGAGCAAGGCTCTCGCATTTCTGCAGAAGTCTTGAGGACCTTAAAATCTTTCACTGCCTCTTTCTCAAGCCCCAGCACGGCTGTCACAGCATCCAGAGGATGCACCGATCCTGATGCGTCGACCTTTATCTTCATTACGAGGATGCGATCCGATAAACTCAGATCATTCACCCATTGTTTCAAATCTCTGCTCTTGAGTTTACCCTTATGCCGTTTCACAAGCTGAAACTCGCCTGCAGCCTGGAAGTCTTTAACTCTCTGAGCCACTTCCTTGGGTTCCAGCGAGTTCAGCAATTCAATCTTGTAGGAAAACTGCTCAATTCTAGCAGAAAGGTGAGGATCGTTCAACAATATTTCCTGCAAATTCAAAGGCTTTATGCCTTCCGGCAGATTTTGAGAGAGATGTAGTTTGATATCTTCCGCGTTGAGCTGCGAATCAACCAGATCAAAATCCAGGAATTCCGCAACACTCTCCACACCTAAAGCGAGAGGCGGCGAAAAACGCAGCCTTGGATGCGGATGAAAGCCTTTGGAATAATCCAGCTTGATCCGAGCCCTCCTGAAACATCGCGCGAATAGTCGGATCAGATCCTGATGACCCAGAAATCTCATTCTATCCAATTTGGCATACTGGAGGCGAAAGCGACGGACTGTGACAGAACTCTCTACAACAAGCTCTGAAGCATACAGGGGTTCACTACTTACAGCAGTGTCGACCGAGCGCCTCGGAAAAACATCTTCAAAATCGCAGACCCCGCAGTCGGAACATCCTCCAAATCGACAATCTGGGGTTGCTTGCTCGGATGTGGCTTTATTCCATTCTTCAACGAGATATTCTGGGATTACCCCCGCATCGATGAAGCTCCACGGTAGTTCAGCGCCGACTTCCCTGGGCGCCAGATACTGTTCCGGATCAATTCCCGCTTCTTGGAAAGCTTGCATCCAGATATCGAATTTAAGCAGCTCGTCCCATCCGTCAAATCTTGCCCCTTTTTCGAAGGCCTTCTGTATTACGGCTGACAGTCTTTCATCGCCTCGTGCGATGATTCCTTCCAGAAAGGAAACCCTTGGTTCGTGGAATTTTACCTGTGCGTTTCCTTTTCGGAAGTAACGCCTTATGTACTGCTGTTTTCGCAGGGTCTCTTCGGAAGAAATCTGGCCTGCCCACTGAAATGGAGTGTGGCATTTTGGAACAAATGTAGAGACCGACGCAGTGATTTTGCCTCCGCGTGCCCATTTGGACGCTTTCCTGATCACTCCGATTATGCCATCCAGGTCTTCGTCGGTCTCAGTGGGGAGTCCGATCATGAAATACAGCTTGACCGATTGCCACCCCTGTTGAAATGCCGCCGTAATGGCCTTTTCAAGGTCTTCTTCCGTGTTCCCTTTGTTTATTACCCTGCGGAGGCGGTCAGTTCCTGCCTCAGGGGCAAGTGTGAAGCCGGTTTTGCGGACCCTGCGGATCTGCTCGGCCATTTCCGCTTCAAAGGTATCCGTCCTCAAGGACGGAAGCGACACTGCAGTTCGTTCAGGGCTTAATTCATCGACCATTTCTTGGATTAGCCGGCCTATGCCGCCGTAATCGCCCGTGGATAATGATAGAAGCGCTATTTCTTCCCAGCCGGTGCCTCGAAGATTTTGCCGGGCCAATTCCATGATGGTCTTAGGGGTCCTTTCGCGGACTGGCCGGTAAAGCATCCCTGCCTGGCAAAATCTGCAGCCTCTGGTGCAGCCCCGAGCCACTTCCATTCCCACGCGGTCGTGAATTATCTCGCAGAAGGGCAGTATGAAATTAGTGGGGAAAGCTGCCGCGTCCAGATCGTTCACGATTCGCCTGGAAACACTTTCTCCGTTGCGATGAAGCGAAGGAACATAGATCCCTGGGATGCCTTTCCACGCTTCTAACAGTTCGCGTCTTGGCCCCTTGCGTTTCTGCCATTCGATGTGAGCATCCGCGAGCTCAAGAATTACCTCCTCGCCGTCTCCTATAACGAACGCGTCGAAAAATACGGCCATTGGAGCCGGGTTGAACGCAGTAGGTCCTCCGGCAATCACAAATGGATGATCTTCACCACGATCTGCCGACCGCAGAGGGATGCCGGCCAAATCGAGCATTTGAAGCACAGTTGTCGCACAAAGCTCGGTACTGCAGCGAAAAACCGATAATATCGAGATTAGCCAGCGGGGTTCCCGTTTCAAGGGTCGTGAGCCTGCGATCGTTTCGTCTCAACAGGTCTTCCATGTCCGGCCATGGAGCGAAGACTCTTTCAGCGTACAGGTTCGGTCGCGAATTCACTATGGAGTAGAGAATTTTGAGGCCCAGGTGAGACATTCCCACTTCGTAAACGTCGGGAAAACAGAGGGCCATATGTAGATCAATGTCGCTGGTGTCTTTTTTCACGGCATTGATTTCATTTCCAATGTAGCGAGCAGGTTTTTGCACCTGCACCAAGAACTCATCCGGCAATTCAGAGCTGCTTGCTGGTTTTTCTTGACAGTCTGTTCTCGAAATCTTCATAGGCAAAAAAGTTATCTCCCAATCGTCCAGGTTTACAATTCGACCATCAATGATAACATAGAAATCATGACGCGTAGACATACCGTTGCATTGATCTTCGGAGCGATCACCACATTGGCCGTATTCGTCGGAGCATTGTGGCTTGCAATGTTCGGGGGCTTTGTGCGAACGGATGATACAATCCTTTTCGTATCCATAGCCCTGGGTCCGATTACAGCTGTGGCCGTAATAGCCGGTTATCTTGTATGGTGGATGGTGCTTTTTTTGCTGACCCTCGTGCTGCCCAAGACCACAGACGGACCCGGTGGCCACTAGGGTTTAGAAGACCCTGCAATGTCATTAAGTTGTAGTTTGTGGAGGTTTTATCGGATGAAGGAATTTGTCGACAATCCCCTCTATCAAATAATGCATCCAAAGAGCATCGCTTTCTGGGGGGCGTCCAATAATCCTTTGGGAATGGGAAGCGTTCAATTGAGTTCACTTCTGGCAATGGGATTCGAGGGCTCGGTCTTCCCTATGCATCCCAGAGAAGCTGAGGTGATGGGGCTCAAAGCGTACATGCATGCCAAAGACCTGCCTATCGTGCCCGATCTGGCCATCTTCGTGCTTCCTACCGCGGTTGTCCTGGATATTCTTGAGGAATGCGGCGCGGCTGGTATCAAAAGAGCGATAATCGTGTCAGCGGGATTCGGCGAGATGGGCTCCGAAGGTCGAGAGCTTCAGAACCGGCTGGTGGAGATTGCTCGCAAATACGACATGGTGTTTGTTGGGCCGAACTGCATCGGCGTTGTGAATCCGCACCACAAGCTCAACACCACGTTTTTGCCATACGAGGCTTCTCCTGGATTCATAGGCATGGCTTCGCAGAGCGGAAGCTTCATAACTCAAATGTTCGTGCATCTGGAGAAGTTCGGGATTGGTTTCAGCCAGGGATTCAGTGTGGGAAACGAAGCCCTGGTGGATATCACGGACTGCATCGAATATCTGGGGAAATGCCCGGACACAAAGGTCATAGCCCTTTACATCGAAGCAATAAGGCGCGGCCGGGATTTCTTTCGAGTCGCCAGGGAAGTGTCCAAAACTAAACCAATTGTCGCTTTCTACGTTGGAGGATCCGAATCGGGAAAAAAGGCGGCACTTTCACATACAGGCGCTATGGCCGGTCCAGATCCCCTGTATAGCGGTATTTTTAAGCAAGCTGGGATCATTCGAGCCGCAACCATTGAGGAACTTTTTGACCTGTGCTTTGTATTGGGGAGTCAACCCCTGCCAAAAGGCGACAAAATAGCTATTCTGACTCACTCTGGAGGGCCCGGCGCAGCCGCAGCCGACGCAGCTGAACGGAATGGGTTGAAGCTTGCCCATTTGTCTGGCGAGACGGTGGATTCGCTCAAGAAACTGGTGCCGCACACAGCGAGTGTGAGTAACCCGGTGGACCTGACATTCAATCGCAATCCCAGCGATTATACGAAGGCAATGCCGCGGGTAATTTTGAAGGACGTCAATGTGGACAGCCTCTTTATGTATCTGTTGATACCACTGCAACGAGTCCTGCAGGCAATCGCTGCCACAGGAGCAGACCCGGAGAATGCAGCTCTGCTGGCTGACATTTACCTTGACGGGCAATGCTCTGCAGTCGCCGAACTCTCGAGAGACTTCGGAAAACCTTTAGTTGGCGCCTCATTTGGCACGCGAGAAGAGCCTTTCATCAGGAAGCTGCAGGACCACGGCGTGCCGGTGCTCACAAGCCCAGAACGGGCGGTCAGAGCAATGGGAGCACTCGCGAAATATGCACGCGCCAGAAAAGCTATCCTTGAGCAGGATGAAACGACCCAGGCAACATAGTCATTCCCGTTGTTTTCAGAATCACACGCTGACACCAACGACACGGGGGCGGCCACGAGGATAATGGCTTTTCCCAATGCTGCTATAGCGCGAAAGAATCTGATCGCCTGCCAGCCATGAGAGAGTCGCCGCCAAGTCTCTTTCTTAAATAAAATCGTACAGGCTGAAATCCTTGAACAGTGTGTGGGTTGCCGAGAGGCCTGACCGCAAAAAGTAATTGACAAGCGCGTGGCTTCTGAGAATAATTAGACCAACCAGTCAATACTATTGGGACAACACATGACCACAAAGGGCGAAGCCACAAAGGCAAAAATCATAGATACCGCAAGGCGGTTGTTCAGGCTCCAGGGATACGCAAAAACCAGCATTGACGATATTTGCATAGAATCCGGAGTAAAACGCGGCAATCTTTACTTCTACTTCAAATCGAAAGAAGAAATAGCCAATTCAGCCATTGAAGACGCCCTTGAAAAGCAGATGCCGTTCTTCGAACATATGATGGCGGACGAAACTGATCCCATCAGACGAATCGAGCTATTAATAGACGGAATAGTCGGGTACCACGTAGTCCGCGGCTGCAGCGCGTGTTGATTTTTCGGTAACATCGCCCAGGAGCTGGGCGACAGCAACCGAGCCTTGGCACAAACCGCAAACCGCTTCTTTGATCTTTGGGGAGAGCTTCTCAGGAAGCACTTCGATCAGGCAAAGGACATGGGCAAACTTCGACCCGATGCGGACAGCGACGCGTTGAGCCGACTTGTGATGAGTTCAATTGAAGGCGCCTTACTGATGTGTAAGGCCTCCAAGGATACAGAATCCTTCAAAAAGACAGCCGAAGCGCTGAAGTCTACCATCTCCCTTCAAAGGATCGGCTGAGATTTAATGTGACCAATACTGAAGTGAACTCTTAAAATAGACTTAACAGTCAGTATATTAGTAATCCAGAGGAGGAATGTCATGTCAGCTTGGGATATGCTCAAGAGATTCGGCGACAGGGTCGGCTACACAGAAGCGGATTTAAAGAACTTCCAGGAAAGCGATCCCAGAGTGCGACTCATGGAAAAAATTGCCCCCGCAGCCGCTCGTTATTCCATAGAGGCGTTGGTGGTTCAGGCTAGACACTGCAATTCTGGATATAAGGCTGGAGATAGGTTCGTCCTGGATATTGACGGAAATTTCATCAGCAAGCTTTGCCCAAAAAGGCTCTGCGTTTATGCCGTATCACAACTGGCCGTGCCGGTTGCTCTCATAAATGAACGTCTGAGCGAAGGACTGGAGGCGAACGAGTTTCATTTCATGCGCCAGGTCAGGTGTCTGGATGTTGGGTTCGAATGCGGCGGTTACGGAGGTATCATGATGAAGGTTTCCGTGGTCCCAAGAAATTAGACGGTCAAGTCTGCATCTGAGAGAAGTTCCATGTCCGCGGCTTGTGGCGATTGCCTGTCAATGGTTGTGGGCTGCTTCATAGCGGGTGCCACTGCTGGCTTGTCCAGCAGTGGCACCCACATGGTGTTCCCGGACACTCGAAGCATAGGACAATGGCATGTTTGGCAATGATTATGAATATTCGGGAGGTGGCGATGAGTTTCGTTGAAGTTTCCGGGGAACAGGATTTGGCGATAGTAACAATCAACAGGGGTAAGGTGAACGCATTAAACGAGCTTGTGGTCGAGGAACTGCACGACTGCTTCAAGAAACTGGCGGATGAGACAAGTGTCCGTGCGGTAGTACTCACGGGACGGGGAAGTTTTTTCTCCTTCGGGTTTGATATTCCGAAGTTTCTCAGCTATCCAAAAGAAGATTTCACGCGATACTTAACCAAATTCACCGGTCTCTACGAATACATCTTTCTCTATCCTAAGCCGTTAGTAGCCGCTTTGAACGGGCATACCATTGCAGGCGCATGCATGATAGCCACAGCGTGCGATTATAGAATAATGGCGGAAGGCAAGGCAAAAATATCACTCAATGAGATAAGTTTCGGCGCATCGGTGTTTGCTGGTGCAGTAGAAATGTTGAAGGCCTGCGTGGGCCATAGAAATGCAGAAACGATTCTCCTCTCGGGTTCCATGTACTCTGCTGACGAAGCTCTGAGGCTTGGCCTTATCGACCAGAAGACGTCGGAGGAGAAACTGCTGGAGGAGGCAGCGAAGGTCGCACGTGATCTCGGTCAACGTGATCAGCATGCATATTACAGTATCAAGAAGCTTTTACGAAAACCGATTGCCGAAAACGTGAAGCCAAAAGAAGCGGATTCCATCGCGGATTTTGTCGACATTTGGTATTCCGAAAGCACATGGAAACAAGTTCAGGATGTAAAAATACGTTGACCGAAATGTGGTATGTTGTTCTTGAAGTAAGGAATTGCAATGCCAGCCGTCGAAATTCTACCTGACCTTTTCTTTATCCAGAGAGGATACCTGAACGGTAACCATTTCGTGTACAGATCGGCAGAGCCGGTATTGATAGATACCGCATATCTTGCTGATTTTGCAGACACGGAAAGAATGATCTCAGACCTCGGCGTGGACATTTCACGGGTGCGGCTGATTGTAAACACTCACTGTCATTGCGATCACATAGGAGGAAACAAGAACATTCAGGATAGATCAGGCTGCGAAATCGCAATGCACGAAGTCGGGAAGTATTTTATCGATTCGCAGGATTCCTGGTCTACATGGTGGAGTTACTATGTGCAGGAAGCGGAATTCTTCAAATGCGGCATAGGGTTGAAGGATGGCGATGTCGTTTCGGTCGGACCGCACGAGTTTCGTGTAATATACACTCCAGGCCATTCAGCCGACGGTATTGTGCTGTACAACGAACAGGAAAAGGTTCTTATTTCTTCAGACGTGTTGTGGGAAAGTGATCTTGCAGTGATTACAATTCGCGTGGAGGGCAGCAGGGCTGTATTTTCCCTCATGGGATCTCTGGACAAGATTGAAGGTCTCGATGTGAAAAAGGTGTATCCAGGGCATGGTAATGCTTTTTCCAACGTGAACTCCGCCCTGGAAAGGACGAGAAAAAGGCTGCGAAGTTTCCTGGAGAACCCCAAACGTACGGGAAACGATTTAATTAAGAAGATCATCATTTACACCTTGATGATGAAACGGGGCGCTGATGAAGAGACTTTCTTCAACTATCTGATGACCACGCCTTGGTTTGTGGAAACGGTGGATCTATATTTCGACAGAGATTACGAAAAGAAATATCAAGATGCCATGAAGAGCTTCCTTAAGAGGGGAATAGTCAAACGCAAGGAAGGCCGGATCTTCACAACCATCAAACCTTGAAGCTGAAAACCTCTCGCCACTAATGCCGGTTGATGGCTAAATGGGCGTAATCACTGCAGTCTGCGGTCATTTTTCTCGCTTGACTTGAGAGCGTGGGCCGACTATTGTGCTCTCCGCACATTCCTTATCCGCTATGGTCCGCGGGGAATCTTCAATGAGCACAAGCCAGGATAATGATATAACCACTGAAATTTTCATCCAGATCCGAGACGAGATGCGTGAGATGCGGGCCTCCTTTGAACGAAGATTTGACGCGTTGGACGCCCGGATGGGTGGCCTCGAAGCTCATGTGGATGCAATCGGAGCTCGTATCGGAGCAGTTGAGGCCCGACTAGATGCCATCGAAACCCGAATGGACGCGCTCGAAGTTCGGATGAATTCGCTTGAAACGCGAATGGAGTCGCTTGAAAAACGTGATGCCGCAATCGAAAACAGAATGGTTCTCATGGAGCAATCACTGTTACGACTTGAGACCAAAGTGGACTCCGTCCAAACTCAAGTTGATTTCATACACGGCAGGATTGACAATCTGGAATTCAAACTCGATTCCATGGACGAAAGAAACGAAGCCCGCCATCAAGACCTATTCCGTCGCTTCAATTTGATCGACTCTGATCTCAAGAAGTTTGCCTCTGTTGCCAATGAAGCAATTCTGCATTATGCTGACGAGATGGATTCGGTCAGGGAACAGGTGCTCATCATCGAGGACAAAGTCGGAATTCCTCATCCCGGCCAATAATTCCAATCAACTTCGGATCAATAAATGAATTTACAGGATCATATTAGCCGATACCTGGCGCTTGTCGGCCGGGCAGAGGGGCTCTATGAGGCTGTCCAGAGATCCCACGGAGATCTGATGGCCTGCAAACCCGGCTGCGACGACTGCTGCCACGTGTATTTCAAAGTCAGTCTCATTGAAGCTTTTGTGATAAGCGGAACGTTCAGTCAAAACCTCACAAATGCTGTCAAGGAGAGGGCCCTTGCCAGAGCTGAACAAGTAGAGCCTCTTTTCCGAGAAGCCGAAAAGATCCTAGTCGCCGGAGGAAAAGGCATCGGAAAAGACGAGCTTCTTGAAAACGCATCCAAAATAAAGATTCGATGTCCGCTGGTCGAAGATCACGCCTGCTTAATGTATGATTTCCGTCCTATAACATGTCGCCTGTACGGTACGCCGCAGAAAATTGCCGGCAGAGCGATCTCATGCCCCAAGAGCGCATTTTCTGAAGGATCGAAATACGCGACTGTGGATGTAGACGTGGTGCAGCGCCAGTTATACCAATACTCCCGGGATCTACTCATGGATCTTATCGGGAAAAAGATAAGTCCTCCGGGTCCAGGTTATTCGCTCGCCGAGGCGCTACGGACCGTTTTTGACAAGAACTTTTTCCTACTGCTGAAAGACTCGCTTTGAAAAAGCCTGCGAGACGTCGTAATTCTTCATGGACGGGCCAGGTCCGTTCTCTGGACGTAGGCGAGCGACTGCGGCTGGTCCCGATCTGGGAGCGTGGGATTCAAAAGACTGATCGGACTGAAGTAGTCATCGATCCCGGGCCCGCTTTTGGGGTTGGAGATCATCCCACCACAATAATGGCCCTGGAATTTCTCGAACGGGAGATGAAGAAATTCTGTGAGGAAGGGGTTCGTCCCTCAATGCTTGATGTTGGGACAGGCACGGGCGTTTTGGCGATTGCAGGAATAGCTCTGGGAGCCGGTTTTACGGTAGGCCTGGATATAGATGCTTCCGCTGTGTTCACCGCTAGAAGAAACCTCCAGATTAATGCCCCTCTGCTGAAGCTGGATACTGCGTCTGCGGAGTTTTTCGTGGGCGGAGTGCAATCCTTGGGAGCGGCATTTAAAATAGTGGCAGCCAATCTCGCTGCCCCTACATTAATGAGAATTAAGGATGACTTAATTGCATGTACGGGATCTTTATTGGTGCTTTCCGGAATTGCTGAAGTGATGGCACACGACGTTATAAGCGCCTACAATTCAGAGGGCTTGAAGTTTATTTCCAAGGAATTGCGAGAAGGCTGGGCTGCTGCTGTTTTCGTGCGGTGAGGCGTGAACTCCACCCTAAGGCTCACGGCTGTCGGAGACCTGCGATGAAAGTATTAGGGAGGGGTTGCCCCCTCCCTTCTTAGCCAAAATGATCAGATGAAATTAGGTGGCTGAACAAAGCCGGCAGACTACTCGTCTTCTTCCTGATGCTGCTTGCCCATGCCTTTCAGGCCGATCAATGTTGTGCTTCCGCTGGACCAGTACTCCAGATCCCCTTCCTGAACCATCTTATTCACAATATTCTTTACTTCCCGGGGCTTCCTGTCTGGTACCATGGCGTAAAAGTCCTTCAAATAGAACTTCGACTTACTCTTGCTTTTAGCTTGAAGGGTTTCCAGAATAGCTTTTTTTGCTTCTTCTTCGGTCATGGGAGAACTCCTTTTGACCAACTAGAACTTGAATTGCGTCGACTGGCGCCAAGTTGTGTAAGCGAATCGATAGTCGTCGATCAAGTGATGGGTGAAAGGAATCTCTGTTTTCTCGAAAAATCTTTCCCAGCCGATTCTCTCAGCCCAGTCGCCCAGCCGCTCGTACTTGCGGGCGTCTTTGGCATACACTTCAACGATCTTCTTGATTGCATCCACGGTAGAGGGCCAGCGCGGCGGCTCATTGGGTATAAACGGGATCACGACTTTGGAGAACTTCGGTTTGCTTATCCTGTTGGAGAGCTTGCCGCCCACCAGGATGGCGATTCCGCTTCCGACGTCGTCAGCCAGCGGCATTGCTGCACACATAGTATAGCAGTTTCCACAGAACATGCACCGCGGGCCGTTGACTTCCAGAGACTTGAGTCCTGAAGCAGTTTTGGCCGGCTTAATAGCTGCTGTGGGGCAGGCAGCGATCGCGAGCGGAAGCTCGCAAAGCTTGTCGATCCATTCGGTGTCGATCATAGGCGGTTTTCGGTGAATTCCTAGAATCGCTATGTCCGAGCAGTGAACCGCACCGCACATATTAAGGCAGCATGCCAGAGAAACTCTGACAGGAGCGGGCATGGTCATTGAACCGAAGTAGCCGTATAGGCCGTCCATAACTGCCTTGACCACGCCTGAAGCGTCAATGGCCGGTGTATGGCAGTGAGCCCAACCCTGGGTGTGGACTATGTTGGTGATCCCTGAGCCGGTCCCGCCGACGGGGAATTTGAAGGATCCTCCGTCGAACTTTCGGCCCTTGAGGTCATCAACCAAAGGTTTCACTTTGGCTTTGTCAGAAACCAGGAATTCCACATTGTTTCTGGTGGTGAACCGCAGGTGACCATCGCAGTATTTATCGGCGATCTCGCATATCTCGCGGATAAGCTCGACACTGATAAGTCGCGCTGCGCCTACGCGCACTGTGTAGATCTCGTCTCCGCCCTCTGCAACGTGCACGAGTACGCCGGGTTCGATGATCTCATGGTACATCCATTTGCCGAAATTCTTTTCGATTACCGGCGGGAAGAATTCTCTGAAATATCTAGGGCCGATATCGGTAATTCTATCCTTTAGAGGATTTGCTGGATCGTAAGGCATATTTGACCTCCTGTTACCTCAAGTGTTTCTTGCGATAGGCTTCGATGTCGCGTGTCCATCCGCCCTCGACCTCTTCTTCCTTCCAGAAGATGTATGGGTTGGACCTGGGCTCGTCTACCATTCTTGGATCCGGATCGAGCTCGATCACGCGCAGGAATTCCTGCATGCTCTTCCTCTGGATCAATTCTCCAAGGCGTTCACGGTTCTTTCCTTCTTCCATCCACCAGTCCCAAACCTTTTCGAGCAACTCTTTGAGCTCATCGAACGGCGCTTCCATTTTCATGAAAGGAACGGTAAGGGTGGACATCTGAGCGCCTTCAAGGATCGGAGCCTTCGCGCCGAACAGGACGCTTGCGCCGCGATCTAGACCGATTCTAAGCGCCCTGGGCATAACGTTGAGGCAGTGCATACAACGGACGCACTCAGCGTTATTTATTTCCAATTTAGCGCCATCATAGCGCATACACTCGGTGGGGCAGCGATTGATGACTTCCGCCTGAATGTCAAATTTGCCCCAGTCTCTACCTGAATGGGCGCCGGCGTTGGGATTAAGCTCGCCGCCGACGTACGCCTTCACTGCGTTCTGGTCGATACGAATGTCGTCTCTCCAGGTCCCGATGACGGACATATCCGAACGAGCTATCGATGCCACGCAGCCATTGGGGCATCCATCAAACTTGAACTTGAACTTGTAGGGGAAGGCCGGTCTGTGAAGCTCTTCCTGATATGCATTTGTCAACTGATGGCAGGTTTCCTCGGTGTCGTAGCAGGAAAACTGGCAGCGAGACATTCCTAGGCAGCATTCAGGTGTTCTGAGGTTCGATCCGGAACCGCCGAGATCCTGATTAAGTTCGTGAGTCATCTCGAAAAAAAGCGGTTCGAGGTGGTCGGTGGTCGTTCCCAAGAAAACGATGTCACCGGTGGAGCCGTGCATATTGGTCAGACCACTGCCGTGTTTTTCCCACAGATCGCACAATTTGCGCAAATAATCCGAGGTATAATACTTGCTCGAGGGCTGATTAACGCGAACAGTGTGAAAATGGGCTACGCCAGGAAACATCTGGGGCTGGTCACAATATCTACCGATGATGCCGCCGCCATATCCGAACACACCCACTATTCCACCATGTTTCCAGTGGGTAACCTTGTCCACATAGGACATTTCCATTACGCCGAGAAGGTCGCTCGGCGCCTCTTTCAAGATCTGGTTGCCTTTTTCTGCTTGGTGCTTGATATCGGAAACAAAGCTTGGCCACGGACCCTTTTCCAATTCATCAAGCATGGGAGTATTGTGTTTTCCCATTAAAGCTTCCTCCTTCTCTACTTCGGGTTTTTTTCCATTCTCTTGGTCGGGTTTTCTTCGCAACTGAAGTGAAATAGAGCCATCAAATAAAAATGGTCCCCCTCGGAAAGTCCTACCCTCTTTCACTTTCCTATGGAAACATTGTTCCGATCTTACAACGGGTTAAGTGAGCGTAAATCTTTCGGTCACCCAAACCTAGATTCGGGGAAGCTTAACGCAGGAGCCTAAGCCAAGTCAAGAAAAAAACACGGACATTTAAGACAAATAACCCTTTTTTACGCGACCTGAACGCCCTCAAAAAACCGACTTGCTGATCAAATCGGCGGCGCTTGTCCGCGACGTCATATAGCTGTCTCCGACACTTCCTATGCCTTTTTCGCAGAATGGTTTATTATTAGCGCGGTCACAAAATCTGAACGCTGCTTAAATCAAAACTGAATAAAATGGTAACAAATCATTGACATTAAATCATAAAACGTGACATTGCCAGATACCTGTGCTCTACTCCGCGAGGCCCTCTTCCTTTTGACTCCGATGGGCTGAACAATTTTTTGCCGCTTACAAGGTCTCAGGCAGGGTTGGGGAGTTCGTCAGGAATCACGTACGCCTCGTACCTTGACGCTGTAAAAGCTTTTCTGGACAAACATCAGGGACATTTTTGGCAAGCTGTGTTCCGAAGATTGGGGGTTGATGGGCGACATGTATCGGAAATCGATATAATCACTGAAAAGCACGGGAGTGATTATCATCCATCTAGAGTAATTGTGCGCTCTGGCGAAGTTTCCTGTTCTTTTGTGGTGAATGTTGCATTGTCGCAAAGAGGAAAGGAAAACTTGGAGCGGGATTTCAAGCACTTGCTTAGACTCAACAAAATGGCGCAACCCAGTTTTGTCCCTGAAGTGTATTTCAAAGATGAGCAAATGGTTCTCTCCTGTGACGGGACTAACATAATCTCTGGCATGTTTCTGGGTGAATGGTTTGAGGATTTTCATGAGTTTCATCTCAAAGCCGATCACGGCAAAGATCCTTTGGGCTTGGTTCTCTGGCATTTTGATCGAGGCTATCTGGGGCTGTCTGAAAAACAGGCTTACAATATCTACAGACAAGCCGCCTCTATTCTCGCGTGGTATTATAATCCGGAAACCTGCGAAGAAATTTTCCCGTGGCACCATGCATCAGGTGATTTTGTAGCAAAGGTCGACAAGGATGCCGTTGACGTAAGATTGATTACCGTGAGACAGTATGCTTCCAGGGTCGGCGCTAAGGAATTCTCAGAGCTTGACCGGCTGAATTATCTTCTGTTTTTTCTTGCAAATCTGACCATCAGAATTAGGCTGGACAGGCTCGACGGGATAGGTGACATAGCTTGGGCGGATTCGAGAAATATAAGACCATGTGTGGATGGATTCCTGGATGCCCTCCAGCGAAAAGCTATGCACGGGCATTGTGATCGAAGACTGATAAGCTCGTTCATGAGCGCAGTACGGGGCTTGTCCCCGGGCGAACTGGCGAACATCTTTCAACTCGTGGTGGAATCGTACAATGAAGATGCCCCTGATATTCCTGTAATCATGAGCAATCTTCCGGACCACATTCTGCAAACTTACCTGGCGCTGCGAGAAACCCCTGATCTAGTCTAGCGGACTTGTTGCGCAAGTAATGCAGCCGGGTTAATATACTGGTTTGTGAACGAAACCCTAGCAGCTCAGGATGCCTGCCGGACAAAGAAATACAGATTGATGCAGACGCATTCCAGAATTCCCAGAATAGTATTGGCCGCGCTCAAGGGCGGTGCAGGGAAGACGTTCCTGAGCGTGGGCCTCGCGGCTGCGCTCCGCGTGCGGGGTCTGAATCTTAGCGTGTTCAAGAAAGGGCCTGACTATATTGATGCTGGATGGCTCGGTCTGGCTGCAGGAGGCGCTTGTTACAATCTCGATCCTTATCTTTTCGAGCGCGAGACAGTTTTAGATTCATTTGTAAAAAGGTCTCTGGGCAAGGACGTCGCTATAGTAGAAGGAAATCGCGGCATTTTCGACGGTGTTGATTCAGCTGGAAGCTACAGCACTGCGGAGCTTGCCAAGACTTTGAAAGCACCGGTGGTCTTGATTCTCGATGCGACAAAGATGACCCGCACTGGTGCGGCACTGGTTTTGGGTTGTAAAGCATTGGACCCCGAGCTGGATTTGCGTGCCGTGATTCTCAACCGTGTCGGTGGCACGCGGCACGAGCGGGTGCTCACTCAGGCTATTGAGACTACGACCGGAATTCCAGTGATAGGATCTGTCAGAAAGCTGTCTATGGACAACTTTCCCCAAAGGCATCTTGGATTACTGCCGTTGCAAGAACATCCGGGCGCAATGGATTTCATTGGCCAAGCCTCAGCCATTGTCGAGCGAAGCGTCGATCTCGACCGACTGACGGAAATGGCGCGAAATGCGGGGGAACTCCAAACGCACCCTCATAATAGTCAGAAGTGCTTGAACAGAACCGCTCAGGGAATACGCATCGGCGTAATCAGGGACTCGGCTTTTCAGTTCTATTACCCCGAGAATCTCGAAGCCCTCCAGCATAGAGGTGCGGAAATCGTTTTCTTGAGCGCCCTCGATCCGATTGAGCTTCCTGATATTGACGCTCTTTACATCGGAGGCGGGTTCCCTGAGACGCACGCTGAACGCCTCGCGAATAATTCGGTCTTCAAGAAGTCTTTGCTGGAAGCGGTCAAGAACGGATTGCCGGTTTACGCAGAGTGCGGCGGCCTCATGTATCTTTGCCGTTCCCTTTGCGTTGACGAAAAGGTCTATCCCATGGTCGGCGTTTTCCCTGTAGATACTGTGCTGGAACGAAAACCTCAAGGTTTGGGCTACATAAAGGTTGAGGTGGATGGTCCGAATCCGTTTTATTCCAAGGGCCAGGCGCTCACTGGCCACGAGTTTCACTATTCCACGGTGCGAGGCTTGAATATGCCCGGTGTGTCATGCGCATTCAGAGTGCTCCGGGGACATGGAATGGATGGACTCCGAGATGGCATATGCAATTACAACGCCTTGGGAACGTACCTTCACTTGCATGCGTTGGGAGAACCTCGATGGGCCGAAGCTATCCTGACCAGGGCGGCAGAATTCAAGAAAGCACGTGATAGCTTTCGAGTTAGTAAGATTGCGGGAAACTTCTTGGGGTAATGGATTATTCACCCAATCTACGGTCCCTGCGGGACCGCAAAAGCACCGAATCCGGACCTCGGCTCCGGTTCCTGTGAAGTAAAAGGAACAATCCACTGGGTAATGAAGAGTATTTCTTATGTCCAATGAAATAAATCTTCCTCGGGTAGTCATTGCGGCTCTGAAAGGCGGAGCGGGCAAGACTCTCCTGACATTGGGCCTTGTCGCGGCGCTCCGCAAAAGTGGCCTGAACTTGAGCGTCTTCAAGAAAGGTCCGGATTATATTGATTCCGGATGGCTCGGAATGGCCTCTGAGAGTGATTGTTACAACCTGGATGCATATCTCTTTGATCAAGAAATCGTACGCTCTTCTTTCTTGAAAAGGGCTGCGGGAAAGGACCTTGCCGTAGTGGAAGGCAACAGAGGCCTTTTCGACGGAGTCGATTCAGAAGGAAGCTACAGCACTGCAGAGCTTGCGAAGCTGCTGTCTGCCCCTGTGCTTTTGATCGTGGATGCCACCAAGATGACCAGAACCGCCGCAGCCATGGTTTTGGGCTGCAAGCTTCTTGATCCTCAGCTCAGAATAGAAGGTGTGATTTTGAACCGCGTGGCGGGGGCTCGACACGAAAGCGTTCTTCGCGAGGCAATAGAAGAAGCCGCTTCTGTGCAGGTGATCGGTTCGGTGAACAAGCTCCCGATGGAGAATTTTCCCCAAAGGCATCTCGGATTATTGCCTTTGTACGAGCATCCCAAAGCTGTGGAGTTTGTAGAAGAAGCCGCCAGGATAGTGGAACAGTCTGTGGATCTGGACCGCGTGATGGAAATCGCCAGGGGAGCAGCGTCTTTTCCCGGACAAACTGAGCATCGTCATTACGTCGAAAGACGGAATCCAGATCTTTTGTTCTCGCAAAACACCGGACTGGACCCGGACTTTCGTCGGGGTGACGATCAGGCCTGTGGTGTGACCCGCGGGATTCTCCTTAATTCAACAACATTGGGGTGTGGGGAGGACCTTCTTACAAAAAGGTCCTTCCCACAATCTCTTCGGATCGGTGTGCTGAGGGATTCAGCCTTTCAGTTCTATTATCCTGAGAATCTGGAGGCGCTTAGCGATGACGGAGCGGAACTGGTCTTCATCAGCGCGCTGATTGAAAAGGAAATTCCCGAGCTGGACGGGCTTTACATCGGGGGCGGATTTCCGGAAACCCATGCTGAAAAGCTGGCGCAGAACCTCGTTTTCAAGAAGTCCTTGAAAGATGCTGTTGAAGCAGGCTTGCCTGTATACGCGGAATGCGGTGGACTAATGTATCTTTCCCGGACATTGCGCATTGATGAAAACATATATCCCATGGTAGGAGTCTTTCCGGTAGACTCCGTGCTTGAACGCAAACCTCAGGGCCACGGATACATTCAGGTTGAAGTGGTTGAGCCCAACCCGTTTTATCCTGAAAGAACAGTGCTTACGGGCCACGAGTTTCATTATTCTTATCTCACCGGCTTGGATAATCCTGGGGCCTCTTATGTGTTCAAAATACTTAGAGGCCACGGAATGGATGGCATCCGGGACGGGATTTGCTACAAGAATGCTCTTGGTAAGGTACCTGCACGTTCATGCGCTTGGTCAGCCATTGTGGGCAAAAGGACTAGTTGAGCAGGCGAGGGCGCGGTTTCAGTAGGGCCGCTCTCTTACCGGTCCTGGGAGAAATCCCATAGGGCCCAATTACTTTGCGCGTCAAAATTCTTCTGGTAGCTGGGCATTTTCTCATTCCGAGGCAGAGCCCCCTGCTTGCGAAACCGGACGGTATAGGGCAGCCTTGCACAGGCGCTAACTTTGTTCCGAGTCTCCAAAGTCCCGGAGCGTCAGATAATAGCCCGGCAATTTATTGCCGGGAAAGCGACCGAGACGGGCCATTAGTCCCGGAGGGACGAGTGATCCGTAAGGTTTTGCTATAGTTGATCGGCCGTCCCTCCGGGACTCGAAAATGCTCTAATATGCGCCTAACCGGCGATAAATCGCCGGCCTATTATCCACTGTTCCTCCGAGGAAAGAATGCAAGATGGGGCATAACTTAGCGCCTATGGAGGCAGCCTGGTCACACGGAGGGTATCTATGAGGTTCAAAGGGAATGGATGGGACATTAACAAAAAAACAGTACTCATGGTTGCCCTGTTTACAGGGGTTTGCGCTTGGGCTGTTCCTGCTTTGGGCTCGGAAGCCGTCGAGCAACTCACGAAAGCTTGTTTCAACGGGACCATCGAAAAAGTAACCCAGCTCCTGAATGAAGGGGCTGACGTGAACGGTCGAGATAAATCGGGTGCCACTCCTCTCACGAACGCTGTTGGTATGAACAAATCAGCAATCGTGGAGTTGCTTCTGAGCAAAGGGGCCGATCCAAACCTTAGAGATGGATTGGGTGATCCGCCTTTAGTCATTGCTGCAAAGACCTGGAAAAATATGGCGACCATCAAGTTGCTTCTGGACAAGGGAGCTGATCCCAACCTTCCCGGTCAAATCGATGACACAGCTTTGATTGTGGCCGCACGCTGGGGCAACGCAGAGCTGGTGACGCTTCTGCTTGAACGCGGGGCTGACGTCAACAAAGCAGGGAACATGGAAGCCACTCCTCTGATAGTAGCGTGTACGACCAGCATGTCCGGCCGTGTTCCTACAGTAAAGGCCTTGATTGATGGCGGTGCGGACGCGACTTGCAAGGGAAAATTCGGGATTACGGCCCTTGAGGCTGCAAAGAGGAACAAAAACGAGGAATTGGTGAAATTCCTAATCGAACGCGGAGTGAAGGAATAGGCGGCACCTCAAATTCAATGGAGAGCCGAAGGCAAATAAGGGCGATTCTGGAGCCCGACGGGATTCTTGCCCGTTCCATGGAAGGGTATGAGTACCGGGAGCAGCAGGTCCAGATGGCGCTCGGCGTTTTCGACGCCCTGGAATCCGAAGACCGACTCATAGTTGAGGCGCCGACAGGAACGGGGAAGACCTTAGCTTATCTAATAGCGGCTGCCCTTTCTCGGAAAAGGGTGGCAATTTCCACAGGCACTAAAAATCTTCAGGAACAGCTATTTTTCAAAGATATTCCCTTCGTGCGTGAGAAAATCTTTCCAGATCTCAAGGCCGCTCTGCTCAAGGGCAGAGGCAATTTCGTATGCCATTCGAGGCTCCGTAGATATCTGCGGCAGCCACACCTGGAGGGCATTGCAGCCGACGTGTGGCTTAAGGAAATCCTCGCGTGGTATCGCAAAACCCGTGAGAAGGGGGAAGGTGACAGATCTGAAATCGAAAGCCTGCCTGACGATAACTCCATATGGCCTGAAATCTGTTCCACAACCGAGTCCTGTCTAGGCAAAAAGTGCCCTGATCGGGACGATTGCTTCGTGCTTAAGATGAAGTCGAAGGCATTCGATGCTGACCTCATGGTGGTAAACCATCACTTGCTCACATCGGATCTGGCAGTCAAAGAATCGGGATTCGGAGAGGTGATCCCTCGGTACGAAGCCCTGATCGTTGATGAAGCTCATGGTCTGGAAGACGCGGCCACTCAGCATTTCGGGTTTCACATCAGTCTGTTCAGGATTACGAGGCTAATCCGAGACATACGCGCGGAGCTGACCGAAGCAGGCACTGATTTGGAGAAATTCCGTAAGAGTCTCTCGGACGTGGAAGAGGATTCCCGGCGGCTCTTTGCTCGGTTCGCTGATTTTCACGGGATGCGATCCAGGTTGGAACCTGTTCACGGCGAGATGGGGGAAATTCGGGATAAGGTTTGTCTGGATCTCGATTTATTGGGGCAGCGGGTGACGAATGTGCCCAACGCGTCGGAGGAGCTCCGAAACCTTGCTCGAAGAGCCAAGGAAATCAGCGTTGAAATTCAGACCGTCCTCCCGTTGGAACCCACAGGTGATTATGCGTGCTGGGCAGAACGTAGAGACAGGAACCTCATTCTCCACGCTTCACCAGTGGAAGTGGGCGACAAGCTGCAAAGCGCTCTTTATGAGAAAACACCGTCTATAGCGTTTACCTCCGCAACATTGTCCTCGGGAGGGAATTTTGAATACTTCAAATCACGTCTCGGTCTGAACGGGGATCCTGCACCAACTGAGATCATCCTGGATTCACCCTTTGACTTTGAATCTCAGACCCTACTCTATATTCCGAAAGCCATGCCTGAGCCCAATTCTCCAGAGTTTCCGAATGCCCTGGCGGGATCGGTATCCGAGATTCTGCAAACGACTCAGGGTAGGGCATTCGTGCTATTCACATCTTATAAAAATATGGATGAAGTTTTCCGTAAGCTCCAGGGAAGGCTCCCCTTTCCGTTGCTGATTCAGGGTTCCAAACCGAAAAGCAAGCTACTGGACGAATTTCGTGAGAAAAGTGGTTCTGTACTGTTTGCCACTGCTTCATTCTGGGAAGGCGTCGACGTTCAAGGGGAAGCTCTGTCTTGCGTAATCGTGGACCGGTTGCCTTTTGCCCCACCCGACGATCCCGTAGTCTCCGCCCGGTTGGACAGGCTGAAAAGCCATGGGAAAGACCCCTTCTATTCATTTCAGGTCCCAATGGCAGTAATCGCGTTGAAGCAAGGCCTTGGGAGATTGATTCGAACTCGTTCCGACAAAGGGGTGCTTTGCATAATGGATATACGAATCCTCACAAAACAGTACGGCAGGATCTTCAGAAAGAGTCTGCACCAAAGTCCGCTCCACAGAGACGTATCCGCCCTGGAAGCTTTCTTCGCCGAGTAAGGTTAAGCTTTTTCTGACTTCATTTTATTGACCATTTCGGATGATCCTGTGAGAATTACAGGGATTCCTAAAAAGTAATGTGGTTCGGATGCGCGGAAGATGGGAAGATTGTATTAGCGAGAGCGCAGCCCGAAGCAATCTCCAATTAAACTGAGATCGCTTTATCGCCTATCTATGATATGTAGACCGTTGCGGAAAACGGGCCCCAATAATGCGCGCCAATCCGATGGGACTTTCGAAAAACGCTGGAGGCCATTGCCAAGACATTCCCGTGTGGCTTCACGATGGTGGTCCGGCAACTATGAAGAATGTCCGATTGTCTTCTACTAAAGGAAAGGATATTTTCATGGAGAAGCCCCGATCCAAGCGTTTGTCCCGATAAGTGAGAACAATCGCCGAAGGAAGCCGAGGAGATAAATATGTCAACCCAAATAATCATAGACCTTCCAGACGATGCCTTCTCAGCTCTTCGGAGCAGCCCGGAGGATTTCGTAAAAGAGATGCGTTTGGCTGCGGCGGCTAAATGGTATGAAATAGGCCTGGTTTCTCAATCTAAGGCCGCAGAACTCGCCGGGGTTAGCCGAGACTGTTTTCTTGAGTGCTTGTCACGATTCCGTGTCTCTCCCTTCCAAGAAACGCCGGACGAACTCTCCGAGGAACTGAGTCGTGAATAGGAAATGGGTCTTAAGCGCTTCTCCACTTATCATTCTTGGCAAGGTCGCCGGGATTAGCCTTCTCGAAAAAATATGTTCGGATCTAGTTGTTCCCGAGGGGGTGGTTCGGGAATTGGATCAAGGTTCTGCTGATGATCCGGCCAGGATTTGGATACATGGAGAAGGAGCATCTTATGTTCGCCGATTGGCGGAAATCCCCCTCTAGTCTTATCCTGGGATTTGGGCAAGGGTGAGACTGAGGTAATCTCTTGGGCGTATCTCAATCCCGGTTACGAATCCATTCTGGATGATCGAGCAGCTAGGAATTGCGCATCTTCTCTGGGAATTTGTGTGAGGGGGACAATTGGAATTGTCCTCCTGGCTAAAGAAGTAGGAGCATTATCTCAAGTCAAGCCTTTGCTAGCCAAAATCAGGGAATTAGGATTTAGAATAGCCCCCGAACTCCTCCGGGCAGCATACAAACTGGCGGGCGAGGAATAAGTTGGCGCAAGAATGTGCTTCGCCAAAGCCTATAAGATAGCGAATCAGTACACGTTTGAATTATTGTTGCAAATTCTCTCTACGCTGTGAAAGATGTGGATCACGGGGGACCCCCTTATTAGTGCAAAAAGGGTTCCTCCCCGATTCTTAACTTCCCCGGAGATGAGGCCTTTGGACGAAGCGTTTTCCATTATTGTGGAAGAAAAAGCGTTCGATCAGGTTTACGTGGTCCTGGCAGGCAGGGTCTCGATGGATAACGCTGAGCGGGTGCGGAGTGAACTCGTCGAGGTGGTGAAGTCCGAACCTCTGAGGGATGTGGCAATTGATCTGAAAAACGTGAGCTATCTTGACAGTGCCGGTGCTGCCATTCTGCTGGAACTCAATCGCATGTCACGGGAACTGGGGAACACTCTGAAGTTGATCAATATTCCCCCGAGAATAGAAAGCTTTCTTGAATTGATGGAAATTCAGCATCCGGATGGTGTGCGGGTTCTTGGTCGTCGTTCGGGGCCAAATGTTATCGAGCAGATCGGAACCGGGGCTCTGCAGTTGGTGCAAAACGCTCGTGACATCGTAACCTTCATCGGATCTGCTGCTGCGGCTCTGTTCCATGACCTTTCCAGACCCAGTAAATTAAAGTGGGATGACCTGTGGAAACTGATAGAAAGAAGCGGCGCCGACGCGATACCGATAGTCACAATCCTGAGCTTCCTCATGGGCGGGGTGCTAGCGTTTCAGGCTGCCATTCAGTTGAGAAAATTTGGGGCAAACATTTTTGTCGCCGATCTGGTCAGTCTATCCATTTGTCTTGAAATGGGGCCTCTTCTGACTGCCATAATTGTCTCCGGTAGGTCCGGCGCGGCTTATGCCGCTCACATCGGCACCATGCAAGTCAACGAAGAAATTGATGCGTTGCGAGTGATGGCCATTGATCCCATGCGATATCTGGTGGTCCCGCGGATACTTGCCGTCGCTTTTGTTCTGCCGTGCCTCACCGTGTTTGCGGATCTTGTTGGCATAATGGGCGGTTGCGTGGTATCGGTCTTCTCGCTGGATTTAACTCCCACGGCCTATTTCGACCAGGTTCAGAAAGTGCTGGAGGTATCAGACGTGGTGAAAGGGCTGGTAAAGAGTCTTGCCTTTGGCATCGAGATCGCAATGGTCGGGTGCCTGAGAGGCTTTCAGGTCCGCGGGGGTGCGGAAAGCGTTGGTGTGGCAACAACATCGGCAGTCGTGACTTGCGTTTTTCTTCTCACGGTTACGGACGCTATTTTTTCAATGCTCTATTATTATCTTCCATCTATCTGGTGATTCAGGAGTTTTGTAATTGAACGATGCGGGGAAACCGAAAGCCGAGAGCAGACCGATAATTTCAGTAAGGAACCTCAGTGTCGGGTACGGAGACGAAACTATAATCAGAGATGTCTCCTTCGATGTGAATCAGGGAGAGATTTTTGTAATTCTCGGGCGGTCGGGATGTGGCAAGACCACATTGTTCAAAGCTATAATTGGCCTTCTTGAACCTCAAGCAGGTGAGATCTTTATTGATGGAGAGAAAATTCGATCCATTGATGAAGGTGGTTCTGAAGGCATCTTCCGCAAAATAGGGGTGCTTTTTCAATCCGGGGCTTTGTTTAGTTCTATGACTGTCGCGGAAAATCTGGCTCTGCCATTGAGGCAATACACGTCCTTGCCCGAGCCGACGATCGAACAACTCGTTATTATGAAATTGTCGGAGGTTGGGCTCGCGGACTCAGCAACAATGATGCCTTCAGAATTGAGCGGCGGCATGCAAAAACGTGCAGCTCTTGCAAGGGCAATAGCGCTGGACCCTAAAATACTCTTTTTCGATGAGCCCTCTGCCGGCTTGGATCCTGTGACAAGCGCAGAATTGGACAGGATGGTCTTGAAGATCAACCAGACTCTGGGTACGACCATGATTATTGTAACACACGAGCTGGCGAGTATTTTCGCGGTAACGACCCGAGCTATTATGCTGGATCGTGAGGAAAAGAACATAATAGCCGAAGGTAAACCCGAACTGTTGAAAGAATCCCTGGATCCGAGAGTCAGGGATTTCTTCACTCGTTCGCCTCGTCAAGAATAGACTGGATTATTGGTGAGGTACAGATACAAATCGGTGTGCGGAAATCTCCCGCAGTTCGGACAAGGAGCGGAAAATGTCCAGCAGGGCCGACAAATTTAAGATAGGATTGTTCGTGGTCAGCAGCACTACGCTGGCTGTGGCTCTGATGATCTGGCTGGGAGCTTCGCGCTACTTTGAAGCCTCGCAGACCGTAGTAGCCTATTTCACCGAAAGCGTTCAAGGACTTCAGGCGGACAGCCCCGTGAAATTCCGCGGGGTCTCGGTGGGAAGGGTCAGGGCTATAAAGCTGGCGCCGAATGGGACGCTCATCGAAGTGACAATGAACCTCAACAAGAATTTCAAAATCGCAAGCGACATGGGCGTCAAAATGAATCTCCTGGGCTTGACCGGTCTGAAATATCTGGAAATGGATGCTTTCAAGCTGGACCAGCAAAGAGAGCCCATTCAGCTGGATTTTGAGCCCAAGTACCCTGTAATCGCAACGTATCCTTCTGACATCAGCGAAATAGGTAGTGCGCTGGAGAATATATTTCAAAAAGTAAAAGGCGTTGACGTGGCTCGCATATCCTACAATATCGAGCATGTCACAGCGAGACTCGATAAGATCCTATCCGATCCGAAGCTCGAACATCTGGGATCGGATACAGCGGACACAATGCGTGAGCTAAAAAAGAAACCGCCAAAAGAGTGAATGACGAGATCAGTCGCGCTCAGATTGCCAAGCATTTTACCCGGACCATGGAAAAGGCTTCGGAGTTTCTGCAAGAAAGCTCAGAGACTTCTCGAAGCGCTGATCGCTTGATTCGCAGAACAGATAATAATCTTAACCGCTTGAGCCAAAAGCTGGACCGCAGTGCGGATAATCTCATAGATTTTACTCGTATGATCAGGCAAAAGCCGTCCAGCATAATATTCGGCCCGGACGAAAAAGCCGGCCAGAAGAGATGACCCCAAATGGGTTCCCCAATCTAGTGTGTGATAAAGGAACAAATGAGGGCATCGGGACCCCGGGGAGCCTGGCCTCCGTGGGCGGACAAGTTGGGTTCATAAAAGCGATAGGAAGTCTTTACCAGAATCTGGGGAGATTCCAGCTAATTCTATAGTCAGCAGCATTGAGAATCTCGGCTAAGATCCCCCTCCCCTTGCCCCTCCCGTCAAGGGAGGGGGATAAAACCCTCTCCCCTGGCGGGAGAGGGAAGGGAGAGGGGGCGTTCAATATGAGTGATAAGGACAATTTTCACTGCAGCTTACTGTAGCAAAGACAGGTCCACTTAGTCTCACAGGGAAGACCAAAAGTTGTGGGTAGAAGAATAATGCTTGCACTGTGCAACGAAAGGTATTTTTTCCAATCAATGGCTGAAAGATGACGATAAAGAACAGCCTGCGTTTTGAAGGGTTTGATAGTCACAAATGAGAGCTGTCAAAAGATCCATTGCTGCAACCACCTTCAGGAATTTGATCCTCATGGGGATTGTTTTATTGTTTGCAGCATGCGCGCTAACTACCAAAGACGTGGTGATGTATCATTCCTTCAACTATCCCACCCCTCCGAAAGAGACCGGACCGTCGGTTCCTGAAACCGTGATGGTCTACAATTTTTTGTTGGACTCTTCTGTGGAAATGCACGCCCTCGAGATTTCATATTCCAAGGGTGGTGAGAAATCCGTAATGCGACATAGATGGCAGGAAAATCCTGCAGATATGATCACCGAATTGGTGCTGCGTGATCTGTCGAATTCCGGCTTGTTCGAGAAAGCCGTGGACCAGTTGAACACTGCTCGTTATCGTTACGCAGTGGAGGGCGTGATCCGTAATTTGCAAGGGCTCGTCCAAAATGGGAAAGCTTCGGCAGTGTTTGAGGTTGAGGCTACACTAATAGATTTCGATGCTCCAGTAGGGAAAGACAAGAATCTCTTCAGGAAAACATACAAAATCGAGACTCCAAGCACCGATGATAAGCCCGAATCCGTTGTCGCGGCACTGAATCAAGGGATTAGAGATTTTTCATCGCAATTGAGAAACGATATTCGGCAAGTGTTGACGAGAAAATCTCCAAAGATGAAAAGTTAGGTGATAAATGCACCAACCGCTACCTATCATTTGCAGTCTCGCCTTCACAAATTGTGGTACGAAATAGTCTCATTAAGCTCCAAAGAATGCTGCCATCAACCGCTACTTCGGGTGCCTAAACAGTTGCTCTTTGGCATGAGGATTGGTATCCTGGCCTCATCTTTTGGCGAAAAGATCAATCGACTCGAGTACAGGCTTAGGCGAGGCTAATTATGGCACACATCCTTGTAGTCGACGACGAAAAACACATATGTGAATTGTACAAAGGCGAACTGGAAGATGACGGCTATACAGTTTCTGTGGCGCATTCAGGGGACGCTGCGCTCCAAATGATTGAGTCCAATCCGCCGGACCTGATCGTGCTGGATATTCAGATGCCTGGCATGGATGGCATTGAGACACTAGAAAAGATCTTGGGCCGCGACAAAGGTATCCCCGTAATTTTGAACACAGCGTACAGCCATTACAAAGACGATTTCACAACCTGGGGAGCCGATTCGTACGTGGTCAAGTCTTCCGATACCTCTATTCTCAAACAGGAAATAAGAAGGTTGCTCGGAAATGAATCTTCAACGTGAAATGAAGAAGACGTTGTGTATCCTTATGGCCGGGGGGAAAGGCGAGCGCTTGTACCCGTTGACCAAGGCACGCGCCAAACCTTCCGTGAGATACGGCGGAATCTACAGGATTGTCGATTTCACGCTCTCGAATTGTTTGAACTCTGATATTCGTCGGATCTATGTCCTTACGCAGTACAGGTCCGTATCACTGGACCGCCACATCAGACTGGGATGGAGTATCTTCAATCATGAATTGGGTGAATTTATAGAATGTATCCCGCCCCAGCAGAGAAATGTTGACAGATGGTACAGGGGAACAGCAGACAGCATTTATCAGAATATCCATATACTCCAGAGGGAAAGGCCGGAGCGCGTTCTGAATACTTTCGGGCGATCACGTTTACAAAATGAACTACAACGATATGCTGGCCTTTCATTTGGAGAAACAGGCTGAGCTGACGGTAGCCGGAGTTGAGGTTGATCGTAAGTTGGCTTCGGCCTTCGGGATCATCGGAAGCGATGATGAGTTCAGGATCGTGGACTGGGAAGAAAAACCCAAAGATCCAAAGCCGGTCCCTGGAAAAACGGATGTGTCCTTTGTTTCTATGGGGGTCTACATTTTCAATACTGAGACTCTCGTCAAAAACGTCATCGCTGATGCAAAGAATTCTGCATCATCTCACGATTTCGGTAAGGATGTTGTCCCTGCAATGATCGGAAAGAACGGGGTCTACGTCCACAACTTCAAAGAGGCGAATAACGAAGAAGGTCGCTACTGGAGAGATATCGGGACATTGGACGCTTATTGGTCAGCCAACATGGACCTCTGTGAAAAAGATCCGCCCGTAAACTTGTACGACCCGGAGTGGCTGATTCGAACCTATCAGGAGCAGGTGCCTCCAGCGAGGACTGTATCCTCTACCGAGGAAGTCGGATCCGGACTTCTGAACGGCACCACGTTAAATTCAATAATTTCCGGTGGGTGTATCGTCTCTGGGACGGTTTCACACTCCGTGCTTTCCCCGAGCGTCCGATTGGGGTCTGGCAGCTTCGTGGAAGACTCTGTGCTGTTGGATCACGTCACTGTAGGCGCTCGAGCCAAAATTCGAAAGGCAATCGTCGATCATGAAGTCCAAATTCCGGACGATTTCGTCATCGGATACGACCTGGCCAAAGACAAAGAACGATTTACCATATCACCCGGCGGTATAGTCATAGTTCCGCGTGGCATAAGCCTGGGGTAACTGCTGAAACAGCATTCAATGACGAATAGATGCATTCGGATTGCATGAGAATCCGGTACATCCGGAACCCGTGTACCTATTGCCAAGAGTAATGTGAGGTCGCTATTCGATGGCCGGGAATGATGAATGATTGCTCTAGATTGGGTGCCACTGCTGGCTTGCCCAGCAGTGCTTATTCTCCAAACACTGCTGGGCAAGCCAGCAGTGGCACCCAGGCAATGATCTAATTGTAGAAGATGTGAGCACAGTTTCTGGCAACGGCCAGGAATCGAACATCTTGCCAAAAGCTCACATGAATAAACGGCTAGCATTTTTTTTTTCAAGGAGCTTTGAAATGCCTGAGCTGTTAATTAACGGTAGAAGACTCGGATACGAGGTGCAGCCCCAGGATTTTGACAAATCGAAGCTGACGGTGGTTTTTATCCACGGTTCCGGTGGAGACAGAGAAGATTGGCGCGGCCAACTTGACGGTTTGCCCAATTCAGCCAACATGCTGGCTTTCGAGCTGCCTGGACACGGAGCTTCCGAGCCTCCTGGGGAATCCAGCGTGTCAAGGTTTTCAGGCTGGGTCGTGGACTTTGTCAACGGGCTCGGGCTTGAAAAAGTCATGCTTGTGGGATGTTCGCTGGGGAGCGCCATAACGCAGTGGATTGCTTTGAATGCGGCTCAGCCGTGGCTTGTGGCAGTAGGTCTAGTGGGAGCAGGAGCGCGGCTCAAAGTGCATCCCGCATTCTTGCAAGGTCTAAAAGAGGACAGTAACAAGGCTCTTAGCATGCTTGCGGACTATTGCCTTGCCGATAATCCCGATCCAGCCCTTCGCGCAAAACTGGGCGAAAAATATGGTCACTCGTCCCCGGAATTGATTTACGGAGATTTGTACGCTTGCAACGAATTTGATGTAATGGGTAAAGTGAACACACTCACTCTGCCTACCTGCATTGTCGTGGGAGAACAGGACAAGCTTACCCCGGTGAAATACTCCAAATATCTTCACGAGGTCATCAAGGGATCGAGCCTCAGCATTATTCCGAATGCGGGTCACCTGGTATCGATGGAACAACCTACGGAGTTTAATATAACCCTCAGGAATTTCCTTGAGGCGCTCACAGTGCGCTGAATAGAGGCTTTGTGAAAGGCGAGTACGTTATCGCAAGCAGGAAGGTGTCCGAACTTCTTGTTTTTGGTACCGAACTCCGCGACTGGATGACCTCTGCTGGTCTTAGATGCCACTGCCGGTCAGGCGATAGATATTTCTCTAAGTAATTCCAAGTCTTGCAGCATCATTCCTGCGCCGCGTGCCACGGTCGAAAGAGGATCGTCCGGCACTATAACAGGCACGCCGATCTCGCGGCGCACTCGAATATCAAGGTTCCTCAGCAATGCTCCGCCGCCTGTCAGCACTATTCCCGTGTCTATTATGTCTGCGGCTAACTCCGGCGGGCACTGTTCCATAGCGATTTTGACGCTGTCCACCATGGAATTGACCGAGTCCATGATCGCATGAGTAATGTCATTGGAGTTTATAGTGATGGTTTTGGGGATTCCGTCCATCAGGTCCCGGCCCTTTACGTCCACTTCTTCCATATCATCATCCGGATAAGCTCTTCCCACCAGGATCTTTATCTGTTCCGCCGTAGAGGGCCCTATTAGAATACTGTAATGCTTACGGATGAAGTTCAGAATGTCCATGTCGAGCTTGTCGCCCGCGATCTTACTTGAGCTGCCTGACACTACTCCGGTAAGCGAGATTATCGCAACTTCCGTAGTTCCACCGCCAATATCCACTATCATGTTGCTCATCGGCTCGGTTATGGGGAGTCCTGCACCCAGAGCGGCAGCCATAGCTTCCTCCACTATGAAGACCTCATGAGCTCCAGCGCTCAAGGTGGAATCCCTCACAGCTCTTCTCTCCACCGGAGTGACACCGGAGGGCACCGAAATTATGACTCTCGGTCTTACGAAAGCCTTGCGGTTGTGTACCTTTTGAATGAAGAATTTCAGCATCAGGCTGGCCATCTCGAAATTGGCTATAACTCCCTCTCTTAAGGGCCGGAAAACCTCTATGGAACCAGGTACTCTGCCGATCATCTTCTTGGCTTCTTCACCGATCCAAATTTCGGATCTTCTTCGGTCTTTTTTTCTTATTGCAACCACAGATGGCTCGTTGAGCACTATTCCTTTCCCGCGCGAATACACCAGGGTGTTGGCCGTGCCCAGATCAATTGCAAGATCCTTGGATATTCTGGATGCTAGGAAATTAAAAAGCATGTGAAGTACATCAAGACCGGTCTTCCTGTGTTATTTGCCTGATATTAGGCGATTCGATGAGCGTTTTTGGAAATGCTATGTTCCAGAAACCTCGCTACAGTTTTACCTCGATGATGGAATTCTTCTTCAGGTCGTCTATCCAATCTTTCATACGAGCTTGAATTTTTTGAGTCTTCACGAGGTTAATCACCTTTTGCCGGACCTTCTTATATTCTTTTTCCTCAGCTGGAGTCAGGATGCCCGAAGATTTTTCCGATTTTGCCTTCGGGTCGTCAACTTCTGCATCATCCTGGCCCGAGCGAGCTTCTGGTTGACTCTTCTTGTTTTGTTCCGTTGTCCGCTTCTTGTAGAGTTCCTCTAATTGCTTTTCCATAATCTTGCGTTCAGCTTGCGGAATCGGAACCACCTTCTTCGTCCTGTTCTTAGCTTCAGCCAGATACAAGATAATAATACCATCCCGCGTAGGCATGGGTTGAAGGACATCCCCTTCCTTAAAGCGCTGAACAAGCTTTTGGAGGTCTGGGACCATATCCTTGTAATCCATGAGTCCCAGATCACCCCCTCCGGATGCGTAAGAGTCTTTGGAGTATTTTTTGGCAAGTTGAGCGAAATCACCGCCTGTGGATGCTTCCTGGTAGATTGTTCTCGCCAGATCCATCACTTTCGTCACGTCTTGTTTCTTTGTTCCTTGCGGCACTTTCAAAGTGATCTGTCTGAGCCGTATTTTCCCGCCAGTATAGATTTCCCTCTCCTTGGGGATTTCAGGCTTTGCCTGCTCTTGTTGCGGGCGTGGGGGGCTCTGGCTTTCGACAAGTTGCTTAAATTTCTCGTCTATGCTGTCCTTATTCTCCTTGAAATACTGTTGCGCATCTTCTTCACTCAGAGGTACTTTTTGAGCAACTTCCGAGCCTATCAAGCGGGTCAAGGTCAATTGCCGTTTCATCAATTTCTTGTATTCCTGAAAAGTGATCCCGCTCGCGACAAGATGCAGAACAAACTGGTCTCGACTCATGCCTCCAGGTTGTCTTTTTTGAATAGAGTCGATCGTTGCGTCGATGACCTTGTCGTCGACCTTGAGGCCCTTCTTGTTTGCTTCCTGTTCGAGCAGATGAATCACGATGAGCTCGTCTAGGATTTCCTTTTCCGTGGGCCATTTCCCTGGTGGAATTATTCCCAACGGAAGATTCATGAAGCTCCTCGTCAAAGGCTGTTTGGCCTTTTTTATGTCCGATTCCAATATGACATCGTTGTTGACTACAGCCGCGACTCTGTCAGAAATGGTTTCTGCAGGGACGGACGAACCTCCCACGCAGACAAGTAAGAACGCGACAGCTAATAGTATTGTTTTTTTCATCTGATCATCCCTGCTATCCAGCAGCTTGGCCAAAACAACCCAGTTAGAACTTTACACATTAATACCGAACTTAGTGACCGCTGAGAATCGTTTTCATCTTTAGATGGCACTTTCTTGAAAAATGAATCCTCTTTACCTGAAAATTCTCTCGGTCATTCGACATGCCTGCCAAAGCCCGTATCCTGTGGACAAGGAAAGCGCGTCTTCATCTGCATCCTGACTTCGGTGTCGGGATGACGGGGTCAGCCATTTTACCTTAGAATACCGGGATTTTCACGTTCCGGTGTGAAGACAGCTCATGGCCGTTTTGCCAGAAATGCCGCTGCAATTTAATAATGGAAATCCATAGATTTTTCAAGCGCAATGGACGCCCGGCCCCTCCACCGACTCATTCGGGGACAAAAAGCTACCAAATATGCCCTTGTTGGATGCCGGATCGGACAGGGTAAGACAAACCTTTTCACAATGATCCTAGGCTCATCTTATTAATGAAAATCCGGGATTCCAGTCGGCTTCCCTCCGAGCTCCCCGAGCAGTTCAATGCATTGATTTATCCTTGCCTGTGGATCTATTTGCCCGACTTTCAGCTTCAGGCGATCACCAGGAGCAAGGCGTACCCTTCGGTCTCTTTGAGCCCAAAGTACCAGAGTTTCCGGTCGAACTGGAGTCTCCGGATCGAAGGTCAGAACGAGATCCTGACCATTGTAGTCCAGTCTGAGTATTCTGGTCCCCTTCATTGCCAACCTGATCCGCATTATCTGAATCAAATGTGACACTTGGAGCGGGGCTTTGCCGTACAGATCAAAAATCTCCTCTTCAGTGTCATCTATCTCAGAAGAGGACTCAGCTCTTGACAGCCTTTTGTACAGATTCATGCGTTGCTGCGTGTCCGGAACATAATCCTCCGGTATGTAAGCCTCTAATTTCAACCGGATTTCCGGATCGATTCTGGGTGGCGCATTTTCGCCTTTCAGTTCCTGAATCGCCTGCTCAAGAAGGTCCAAATACATTTCATAACCAACCTGCGCAACGTGCCCGGATTGTGAAGTCCCCAGTATGTTTCCCGCGCCTCTTATTTCCATATCCCTCATCGCGATTCTGAATCCCTGCCCCAGACTTGAATATTCTTGAATTACGGACAGGCGTTTTACAGCGTCCGGCGTCATCATAGTTTCAGGGGGCGTAAGGAGATACGCGTATGCGCGCACATGGGAACGTCCGACTCTTCCCCGTAACTGGTAAAGATCCGCGAGGCCGAAGGTGTCCGCCCTCTCGATAATTATCGTGTTTGCTCTCGGAATATCGAGTCCAGATTCAATTATGCTCGTGCAAACAAGGATGTTGTATTTCCCTGTTATGAAATTGAACATGACTTCTTCCAGTTGTTTGTCAGGCATCTGCCCGTGTGCCACTCCAAATCGTCCTTCCGGCACGAGCTTCTGAAGAGCCGCGGCCCGCTTGTAAATGGATTGGACGCGGTTATGCAGATAGAATGCCTGCCCACCTCGGTTCAATTCTCTAAGAAGCGCTTCTCTGATGGCCTCGTCGGACTGACGCATAACATGCGTCCTGATGGAATGCCGATTTGTGGGCGGGGTTTCAATCACAGACAGGTCTCGGATTCCTGAGAGAGAAAGATTCAGCGTCCGCGGGATGGGCGTCGCAGTTAGGGTAAGAATGTCCACATGGGCTTTGTACTTCTTTATTCTCTCCTTATGGGCTACTCCGAAACGCTGTTCCTCATCCACCACGAGCATGCCCAGATCTCTAAAAACCACGTCCTTCTGTAGGAGTCTATGCGTTCCTATAATCAAGTCGAGCTTACCGTGCTCAAGTTGTTTCAAGGTCTCTTTCTGTTCTGCGGGCCCTCGGAATCTGGACAGGACATCAACATTGATCGGGTAGCCATTGAATCTTCGCTTAAAAGTGTCGTAATGCTGTTGAGCCAACACCGTTGTAGGTACAAGCACGGCAACCTGCCTGCCATCCATGATGGCCCGAAAAGCTGCCCTTAAGGCCACTTCCGTTTTGCCATACCCCACGTCTCCGCACACCAGCCTGTCCATAGGCAAATCGGTATCCATGGATTCCATGACATCTTGAATGGCACGCGCCTGGTCCGGGTCTCCTCGAATTCAAAGGCTGCCTCAAAAGTAGAAAAGTTTTCATCCTGGGACGAATAGGGAGTTCTCTTGCTGAGCTGTCTTCTAGCGTAGATTTGAAGCAATTCGCCGGCCATTTCGCGGATGGATTTCTTAACCTTTGCCTTGGTCTTAATCCATCCTTTGCCGCCGAGTTTGTCTATTCTTGGGGGTTCTTCAGAACCAGCGATGTATTTCTGAATGACCTGGAGACGTTCCACCGGATGGTACACAGGTCTCCGCCGGAATACTCGATGACCATTACCTCGCCTACCACCCCGTCGAATTCTTTCCTCGCGAGGCCTCTGTATATTCCGATCCCATAGTCTTCGTGTACCTACCGCCTCGCCTTCAGCAAGATCAGTCAGTGAAGAAATCAGTGTTCCCCGCGCCCTTTTTTTCGGGGCAGCACGAACTCTGGAGCCGAAAATCTCTTCCTCACAGAGCACTATCCGACGCGCCTGCTTCATCCGGAAGCCGCCTGAGACAGCTCCAACATAAAGCCTAAATCCCGGGGTAGGTTGTGCATCGAAATTCGATGGGTCGAATCCGGAACCTCTGAAGTCTATTTTCAAACCGTATGGTGCCAGGAGTTTTAGAAGGCGATTGGCCTGTCCCTGAGTATGGCTCACCAGGAATATTTCATTACCCTCGTCTCGCCAATCCTCGAGTCGTTTGACTAGCCCCGCCATTCCAGAGTCGTAAGCCTTCGCCCTGAGGAGTTCTGGTCGAATGTCTTCATTGGACCGGCAGTCTACTCTGAACGAGACCTGTCCAGGTTCCTCAATTTCCAAGGGAGAAATTATTACGTTGCGGAAACGCTCGACGGACCTGAAGAAATCTTCCCGAAAGAGGTATAAGTCTTCCGGTTGGGGAACCGGCAGACCTTCTTCTGCTGCGGATTCCCACCCGCGGGCAATTTCTTCTTCCAGGTCCTCAAAAGCGCGGCCCAGAATGTCTGGATTCGGCAACAGCAACGTGGTGTTGCGAGGGAGATAATCAAACAAAGTCTCCAGGACCGGGAAAAAATACGGAAGATAAAATTCAGCGCCCGGGAAGCGCACCTTATGACGGAAATCATCCACGAGCCGTTGCCTGACGCGCTTCTCAGTCCCCCTATCCTCGCAGGCTTCCAGAAGCCGTTTGAGCCCTTGTTCTCGAGCGTATTCGTCCGGGATAACCATATGTACCGGAACCACGCGAATCTCGGAAACATCTTCACGAGAGCGCTGATTGGTGGGGTCAAAGAATCTAATGGATTCAATCCGGTCGCCCATCTGCTCGATGCGGACCGGATAGGGGTACAGAGGAGAATATAGATCGATTATGAAGCCGCGAACCGAAAAGTCCCCTGCATCCTCTACGAGGGGAACGCGGTTATAGCCGGCCGATACAAGCTGTTCCAATAGTATATCGCGGTCAATTTCGATTCCCACCGCCACACTGGTGGCGGCCTTACCAAAAACTGAACTTGGAAGTATTTTGCGGACGAGGGCGTCCAGGCCGACAGCAATCACGCGCGGGGGGGCAGCTTCCCCGAGTCTGTACAGACATGTCGTGCGACCTATCCACGGGTCAGTCTCCAATCCAGCCGCGGAGAATGGCAGCACGTCCGAGGAAGGATAGCGGATTACCTTGTCCAAAAGCGGATATCGGAATTCCTCCTCTTCACCGAGATAAAATCTTACATCCAATGCGTTTGTCGACGCGACCTCGCCATCCGGGAGAATCATGACCAGGGGGCCGGCACCTTCCCTTACCGCTGCCGCCGTGAGAAAAGTCTCAGCAGAACCGACCAGACCGTAAACGCCTCCGTTTTCAGTTGATCTTGCAAGGAATTTCACTGCCTTGTCAAAAGGAGCCGCATGGTCTGATAACAATGGAGAAGCCTTCATGAAAATTCCACAATATTCCCTCAACATTCTCCGCACGCAAAGAGACGCTCGGAAATGTCGAGAGATTACGAGTTTGTTATTGATTAACTTTCTAGTATAGCTCGCTTCTGATCGTGCAAGCAAGGGCGCTGCTCAAATCCGGGTGACCGCTCAGTCATGGGTGAAGAGGAGCATTCAGTCATTCGGGGGAGACTGACATGTCTCCGGATTGCCTCATCTCCACCCATGACTGAATGGTTGCTCCGACTAATACCTCAGATCGCGGGTCAAGAAAAGATAAAAAACCTCGTTGCCCCTGAGGTTTCAGGGGGATAGAATGCTTTTACCACGAAGAATCTATCACCAACGAGGTGAAGCGAGTATGGCACAAGGTCTTCTTCCATTCCAGTATGAAATAGAAAAGAGAGACGGGGGGCTCACAGCGCTTGCGGGGCTGCCTGCATACGTGGAATTCGCTCATGCGATGGGTTTAGGGCGCCTCATATCCGAGCATGTTCGGGTTCGTCAGGGTAATCAGGGCTGGACGGACGAACAGATGGCGCTGCCGCTGATCTGGTTGAATGTTGCGGGAGGAGACTGCGTTGACGATGTCAGGGTACTGGAGAGTGACGAGGGGTTCTGTCGATTTCTTCGGGAGATTGAGGGCTATGGTCGAACGGGTTCGGAAAAGCGGGCGCTGAGAAGACGGTGGCGCAAAGCAAGGACCCGGACAGTGCCGTCTGAGACCATTATCCGTGAGTGGCTGGCGTGTTTTCACGATTTCGAGCAGGAGAAGCAAAAGGAGCCCCATAAGGCTTTCATTCACCGGCCCACGGAGCATCTGATGGGTTTGATCGAGTGCAATGCGGGCTTTGCGGCAGAGATGCAGAGGAAATCTCCGGAGACCACGGCTACCGTGGACATGGACGCAACCGTGTCACAGACGCACAAGAAGGAGGCGGAATATTGTTACCTGAAATACAAGGCGTATCAGCCGCTGAACTTTTATTGGGCCGAGCAGCGACTCATCCTGTTCAGCGAATTCCGAGACGGCAATGTTCCCGCCAATTATGATCTTCTCCGTGCATTCGAGCAAACGTTGGGGTTTGTGCCCTCTGGCGTGAAGACGGTGTATCTGCGTTCGGATGCGGCAGGATATCAAGAGGATCTCCTCAAATACTGCGCTGAGGGGAAAAATAAACGATTCGGGACCATAGGTTTCGCTGTGGGAGCGCCGGTGAACGAGGCATATCGGCAAGCAGTGGCAGATGTAGCGGACGAGGATTGGCAGCCTTTGTATCGAGAGTTGAAGGGGAAGCTGGTGGATACGTGCCAGGAGTATGCTGAAGTCTGTTTCGTGCCCACGTGGGCTGGGCGCAAGAAGCACGGTCCGGAGTATCGGTATCTTGCGATTCGTGAACCCCTCGAACAGCAGGCCCTCCCCGGCCTGGATGATCAGCTGAGTTTGCCGTTTCAGACCATGAATTGGGGGAGAGTGAAGTACAAGGTTACGGGCATTGTGACGAACCGAGACTGTGCGGCCGATGAACTCATCTGGTGGTATCGAGGCCGGTGCGGGAAGTCTGAAGAAGCGCATTCGATCATGAAGGAGGACCTGGCAGGAGGGAAGTTTCCTTCCGGTCTTTTTGGAGCCAATGCCGCATGGTGGCAGATCATGATTCTTGCGTTCAATCTGAATTCGGCCATGAAGCGCTTGGTATTGGGGGGAAGCTGGGTAAATCGTCGTCTCAAGGCGATTCGCTTCTGGCTGATCAAGGCGCCGGGACGTGTGCTCACACACTCTCGACACCTTATCGTTCGGCTGGTTGGGGGGCATGCGTCGAACGAGATACTTCTCGAAGCGCGAAGGAGGATGATGTGCCTGTGCGATTCGGGCTAAGACAAAGCGCGGGGGCAAAGTGGCGCTGGGAGGGGGCTGAGAAGAGCCGGGGGGAATAGTTTGCTCAGAAAACAGCCCGAATCAGGGGAAGGGACATACATTTTGCGCAGTCGCCCAGTCAGACCTCATCTATGGGCCTCACTGCCGACGTGAACTCATTCATTTGGTACTTCGGAACCAAATACCGGCGACATGACAAAACTAGACCGTGGATTATGGGAATAGGATTACATTGACTTGGCGCTCTCAATCAGCTATCCCTTATCGTTATCCTTTTACCGGGAGCGGGGACGAGTCGACTCGTCCGCAGGAATGCTTGAGTAAAGGGTCTTCCATAAAACACGCTTCCCTGGTAAAACTCCCGAAAGAAGCTCAAGTTGAGAAAGCGAGGTGCTTGACTTTGGCCGAAAAGAAAACGCGCAAGGAACTTCTTAAAGAACCTGATGAGTTCATTTCCTTTTCTTCCAGAGTAATTCGCCACGCGAGAGAAAATCCTAAGAACTACGCCATGGGAGCCATATTGGCGGTGCTCATAGTGCTGGGAGTTCTCGTGTGGTTCGCATACCAGAGCCATCGAGAAGTGGCAAGCCATGAAATGTTCGAGAAAGCGTACCAGAGTTACGAAGAAGTCGCCCGTCAGGATTCGGTCGCCAAAGAAAAATTGGACAAGGTGCTCGCGCAATTAGACGACGTGGCAAAGGACTACGGATCGCTTCCGCCAGGAGAAATGGCCCTACTTTACTCCGGTCATGTGCTTTGTAAAAAGAATGATTACAAGGGTGCGCTGGATCGCTACACCAGAATGCAGGAGACCACTCTTGTCAGAAGTGGACTGGGACCGCTTGTGATGTACCATCTGGCAATGACTCGAATGGCTCTCGAAGATTACGATCAGGCACTGGTCCTTTTTGATCAGCTCTCCAAGGACAATAACTCCCCTTATCGGCGGGAAGCTTTTTCGTCTATAGCCAAATTATATGAATTGATGAACAAGAACAAAGAGGCAGTTCAGGCGTATCGTCAATACCTTAAAATGTTCCCTGAGGCGCCCGACGCCTCATTCGTCAAGACCCGAATAATGGATCTTTCCGCGAAGGGCTGAGAAGGATGACAATCAGGGAATCCTTCCTTACAGCAAAAGGGTTCCCTCCTCATCTTGCTTATCTCACAATTTCTCGGCCGAGCTCACAAGTCTGTGTATGAAGACACTCATTTCCGCGACCCAGACCTCGAAGAGACTCTCATCAAATTCAATTCTATAATACGCTTGGGTTTCTTGAAGAGCGAGGTTGAAAGCATTCTCCTCCAGCAATGCATCCAAAATTGCCCGAACATCAGAAAACGCAAGGTCTTCTTCGCAAGCAATGTTGAAAACCTGATTAGCATGTAAAAATGGTATATATTCCATGTTTGAATCTCTCTTTCCGAGAATAGAATAATCCTTTTTCCCGGTCAAGCAGTGTGGCAAAATAGCTAAAATGTCGATATTTCTTGACAGGCAGCTACATAGTTTGTATAAACCCCACGGGGGACTTTGTTTTGGACTCTCATGACATTTGGTATTGGTGAAAGGAGTAATAGGAATGACTAAGTCAGATTTGGTGGCCAAAATTGCCGAAGAGGCTGGAATTTCAAAGAAGGCTGCTCTTACTGCATTAGATTCAGTAGTTGGAGCGATACATGAGGTTCTCAAGAATGGTGAGAAGGTTCGAATCACCGACTTAGGGAGCTTCAGTGTGGTGAAGAGACAGGCTCGTAAGGGAGTCAATCCCAGAACCGGCAAGCCAATAAAAATACCGGCCACCCAGGCGCCGAAATTCAGCGCGGCCAAGGCGCTCAAGGATTCAGTGAAAAAGTAAACACCTGCGGCGAAGTTCAGACGAATGTTTGAGCTGCCACCAGGTCTGAATTTTGCTGATTAAACTAACCGGCTTTCAAACCAAACCCTCGAGGGCCGACTTTTTGCGGCCCTCGAAGTATTTTAACGCTAGACTTGCCATGAAGATATTTATTAGCTTGACGGTTTTCATGTTACTTGCGTTCCTGAGTTCGTGTTCATCCGTTTTGGATGGAAAATACGTGCACAAGGACGGCAAAGAATCACCCTATAAACCGACACGCGATCCTTATGAGCTACCGAAGGACCCAACCGCACGATTCTAGGTCGCTAACGACCTTCCTCAAAGTTCTGGAATTTTCTGGGTGGACCAGCCCCACGAGGTCTTTCAGGCAACCCCCCTTTGGGAAAACGAGGACCTGTCTCATCACCAGGCCCTACTTCGGGATCGAAGGGTGGCGGCCCTCCTGGACCTGGACCGTGGGGAGGAGGATGGCCCAATAGTGCTCGCATTTCTCTTCGGAAGTCTTTCAGAAATAATACAAGTTCAGCTTGTTGGCGGACAGTGAGCACCTGCGAGACCTGGTTGTAAAGCTCATCGTCCATTGTCTCCAACTTTTTTCTCTTTTCTCTGATCTGGTTCAGAATAGTGGTTAATCCCTTCTCGTCTTCTCGACCTCTTGAGGTATCCCTCAGAGTAGTCCTGAGATTCTGAAAGTCCTCCTGAAGAGAAGTCTGTACGGCTTGCCGCTGGGACAGGAATTGTTTTCTAATATTCAAAATCTTTTCAGCGGTCGGTTTGTCGAGATCCAGCGCCTCCATCATTTTCCACATGGTCAGGAATTCTATGCGTTCCTGATTTTTTTTGAAGTCCTGCTTTTCTGCTTCCACTGTTTGTGCGAAAGAGCTCAACAGAAATGTCAGGGATATCATAAACATAATTGCCTTCCGCATACTAAACTCCTTTCAATGGCCGTAATGGTAGCGCAAAGGACCTACTTTTCCATCAGAGGAACATCGGACTCGGCTCCTCTTCAATCTCAAACCATCTTACAACGACATCGTCCGTAACGTCGTTAAGCACGAGCGTTACTGAGTTGCCGTAAGACACACCAAGTTCATCGCTTGAAGGTCCGAAGACCCGATGCACATCATCAAAGACAACATCGGATGAGGGGGACATCTTTTCGACCATGGGATTATACATATATGTTGTGAGGCCCAAAATGGCGATGATTATTGCTGCAGCAGTCGCAAAGACGGGAATCGCACTCTGAATGCGCCAACGACGCTTCTTGGTCAGCTCCTTATCGAGAATCCGTGCTTGCAGACTGCTAGTGTAATTCTTCCAGAAATCTTCGTCTGGCACCTGAGGAACATCCAAGGACGCTGCAGCAAAAATCATCTTCATTTCTTCACGTATGCGAACGCAATTAGAGCAAACCTGAAGATGTTCTTCCAGGCGGCCTTTTCCTGCAGGATCCAGTCCTTCGTCAAGATCTCGAAGGATAAGTCCTTCGGCTTCGCTGCATTTCATGAGATTCATAACGTTCACCACAAGTCCGTAGACCCTCTCAGGTTCGAAGGATTCATTTCGCAGAGCGGCCTATTCACTCCCATCTCCTCCCATAATGCGCTGTCTCAGCGTTTTTACGGCCTGGAAGAAGTTTCCTCGAGCGGCGCCTGCGCTTCCACCGAGAATTCGGGCAATTTCTTTGTAGTTCAGATTTTCATAAACTCTCAGTTGAAACGTAAGCCTCTGTTTCTCTGGAAGTAGTTCCATGGCTTCTCGTACATTCTTGCCCATGCGGGCCGCGTCCAGACGGTCCGCGGGAGATTCGGACAAATCCTCGAGTTGATCCAGATCATCGTAGACAATTTGGTACTTTCCTCTTTTCCGAAAGTAATCCTTGACCGCATTTAACGCGATTCTATAGAGCCACGTCTTGAAAGATGAAGCGGACAGAAATCTGGGGAGCCCTTCGTACACTTTCAGAAAAACGGTTTGGGAGATGTCTTTAGCTTCTTCCTGGTCTCTGACGATTCTCAGAATCATCATAGTCAGCGGTCTCGAGTATTTGTCCACGAGTTCAGAAAAGGCTTCTACATTGCCTCTCCGGAACTCGTTTATCAGATCCGCATCATTCATCAGGTTCCCGTTCTGTCAGATTGGACGCAGAAGCGCAAACTAGGTTATATAGAAACCATGAAAATAATAGTAGAAAATTTTGAGAGGCGCTCGCCATCAATTCATGTGAGGTTCACACCGCTGGTTCCGGGAGTATCTGAATGGACAGCGCAAAAAATTGTGGCGCAAAACAGGGGAATATTCTTTCCCCTGTTTTGGCTTGAGGCAGATCAGGTGGTTACGCGGCCAGCTGCGAGCGCAGATAATTTCCTTTGAGCTTCTCCAGTGCTGATCTTTCAATCTGTCGAGCTCTCTCCCTGGTAATTCCAAAATGCTTTCCGAGTTCCTTGAGCGTAAGAGGATCTTCGGCCAAAACACGTTTTTCCACTATGTATTTTTCGCGTGGGTTCAAAGTCTGAAGTGCGGTATCGGCCCAGAGTTTCAGGCCCTGGCGGGCCTCTAATTCAGACAGAATCTCTTCTTGATCCGGCGCGTCGTCTCTAAGAGTATCAGCGAACGAGTCGCGGGAACGATCGCCTATCAGATCATCCAGCGAAAGATCGTGGGCCTTAAGACGAGCTGCCATGTCTATCACCTCGTCCTCGGTAACGTGTATTTTGTCGGCAAGTTTGGAAACGTCGTCCAGGTGACTATCAAAATCCCTGGATTCAGGCAGGTCCGCCACACGATAGAAAAGTTTCCTTTGAGCCTGTGTTGTCCCGATTTTAACAAGAGACCATGATTTTATTATATAATTCTGAATGTATGCCTTAATCCACCAGATTGCATAGGAGATCAGCCTGAACCCCTTATCCGGGTCAAATCTCTCCACTGCTTTCATAAGTCCGATGTTGCCTTCTTGGATGAGATCCATAAGTTTGACTCCGTAGTTGCGATATCCAAGAGCCACTTTTATTACGAATCTCAGATTCGATGTAATTAACCTTTTGGCAGCTTCTTCGTTTTTTTGGTCGCGATATTCCAAAGCTAGGATGTACTCTCTTTCTCGATCCAGAACATGATAGCGTTCTATTTGAGAAAGATATATTCTGAGTCCGTCCGTTTCGATGGGATAGTTCATATGTATTCCTCCCGGATGGATTTACCGAGTAATGTCCATTCAATTGGATGCAGTTTATTAGAAAATGTTTCACTGCATGACTGCAGATCCGCGAACTCTACTCAGTTAACCCGGAGGACATGAGATATGTTTCTGAGCAAACTGCTGGTCAGAATCCGAGGAGAACTCCTAAGTTTGAAAGAAGAAACTGGCAGGAAAAGAAGCCCCTTTCGACAAAGCAGAGAACCTGCTCGAAAGCTCTCCAACAGAGACAAAAGACCATCCATTCCCCACAGAAAACAGCCCTGATAAAATACGGGATCTAAACAGAGAATTCGACGAATTGCTCAAGGAGAGAAAACAAAATCAACCCACGGCAGATAAATCCCCCGGAAATCCGAGAACTCTTGGGTAGCCATTCGTTAAGGTTAAGGTAGGAAAGGTCTCGGATCCTTTCCTACTCTTCTGCATTTGTTTCAGTTCGGATTGTCATCCTTCTCGCACGAGGAATCTCCACAGTCCTCTTTGTCCTGCTCCTTTGTCTCTTCTTCTCCAGGTCCTTCAAATTCCTTAAGACCTTCAGACAACTCTTCCAGCCGTTTGTTCACCAAATAATTAATTGTGTCCTCGGGATAGTTGTCTTCGTCATCCGGCTTGCCTGCCGATACTCCGGTGAGTATCTCAATTCCCTGGTCCACGTGGTCCACTGCCCAAATATGAAAATTGTTATTTTTCACTGCTTCGATCACTTCTGAATCCAGCATCAGGTCGCCGACATTTCGTCTGGGGATTATCACGCCCTGCCTACCTGTCAATCCCATTGTCTTGCAGACCTTGAAAAATCCTTCAATCTTGTAATTGACCCCTCCTATGGGCTGGATTTCCCCGTGCTGGTTCACGCTTCCGGTAACCGCTATGCCCTGGTCGATGGGGGCCCCCAAAGAGCGCTCATCAGAGCGTAAAGTTCCGTGGAGGACGCGGAGTCTCCATCCACTCCTGAATAAGATTGCTCGAAAGTGATGCTCGCCGTCAAATTAAGAGGTTTGTCCTGGGCGAAGCGCCACCTTAGAAAGCCAGCGAGGATCAGTACGCCTTTATTGTAGCTGTTGCCCGAGAGCTCGGCTTCTCGTTCGATGTTGATAATTCCCGATTTTCCCATGCTCGTCTTCACTGTTATTCTGGATGGCCGCCCAAATGGGAACTCAGGAAAACTATAGACGCTCAGGCCGTTGATCTGACCAACCCGAGCGCCGTCCGTATCTATCATGAGTATGCCATCTTCCATATATTCATGGATCTTGTCCTCGATCATGTTAAGGCGCTCAATGCGGTCTCGGTTGGCTTGTTCCACGTCCTCCCCGCGGATTGACTCGGACTTGGATTCCCTCGCATTAAAATCCGCTTCGCGCAGAAGGTCCGAAATCCGCTCGAACTGTGCGGTAAGTTTCTTCTTCCTGCCTCCCCAACGGATGGTGAGCTTCGCTATTGCCAGAAGACCCGAGGGATCGCAAGGAAGTAGAGATTCCTGTTCACAGACGCGCGATATGAAGCCGGTCACCTTCCTCAGATTGGACGAGGTGTTCGGCATGGAGGTGTCAAAGTCAGCCTTGATTTTGAATACTTTCCGAAAGTCCTCTTCATACCAATGGAGCAGATCATAGATTTCCGGCTCCCCTATCATGATCACTTTTATCTTTACGGGTATTTTTTCGGGTTTCAAAGATGTCGTGAAAAAGAAGCTGTAAGGATCACTTTGAATTTCCATTACCCGGGTGCGCAGGCTTCTCTTGAGAGTCGGCCAGACCCCCGGTTCCAGCAGTGAATCTCTTGCATTGAGTATCAGGTACCCTCCATTGGCCTTTAGGAAGCTGCCACTCTTTATCTGCAGGTAATCGGAAAACCATAGCCCGTGCCTGTCCATGGTGCGCTCTACCGTGCCGAAAAGATTTCGGAAGGTAGGAGCAGTCTCCATAATAACAGGAGGCTTTGTAGTCTCCGAATTGTCCACGAGAATGTTTACGTCATAATCTCTGAACTGGGAGGGATCCGGCGGAACTAACATAGGAGGCCCTGCGGGTTCTCCAGCGGCTCCCTGAGGTGTTACAAGTTTGGGCCGAAATCTGTCGAGGTTATTCACTGTGTCAGCTTCAATTTCATCCAGGTAGACTTTTACGGTTTCCATATCGAATTCTTCGCGGATGGGATTGAGCATGTCCTTGAGCAAAGGTGTAATCCAATCTTTGGAAAGCTTCTCAAGGTCTTCCTGAATAGTTCTTTCTATTTCCCGCGCGGCCTTGAAGATCTTCTCCATTTCCTGGGTGAGCTCTTTATATTTACCTTTGATCTTTTCGAGTTCTTCCGCTGAGAACTTCCCTTCCTCAACAAGCGATTCGAGTTGTTCGATCTTCATGGGGTTGCCGACAACTACAGGCGCAAGATCCGGTCTAGTAAAAGGACCTACCTGGACCTGGACCATCATGAAGCTCTCGGAGCTGACTTTATTTTCGAAATTCTTAAACAAAGCCTTTTGCGCCCCCATGTGACGATTCACGATTTCATTTCGGGCTGCTTGAAATTCTTCACTTTCGAAGATTGCGGGAATCTTTTTCTTGAGAAGGCTTACGAGGTCATTCATCCTCTGTTTGAATTCGCTGCCTTTACCTGCTTTGAGAGAAATCAACCTGGGTTGATCGGTGTTTTTGAAGTTGTTGACGTAACAGAGGTCATCCGGAATGTCTCCGTCAACGTTGAATTCATCCAGGAGTTTCTTGACTGTGCCTGTGCGGCCGGTCCCATTGTATCCGGCCACATATATGTTGTAACTGTGGTTTTTCATGGCGAGCCCGCGCGCTATCGCTTTCACGGCTCTGTCCTGGCCGAAAATATCTTCCTGGGGTTCGATGCCTTCAGTTGTTCGATTGAGAATTCCGTCTTCTGTCGGGTTCCAGGTAAGATCATCGACCGATAATTGCAGCTCTTCTCTTAAATTATTCATACCAGACATCCTGTCATTAAATTCTATCAGGGCTAAAACCCCTGCATTCTACTTAGACAACGCTCTGAGGGAACTCGCACGCGATCACCCGAAAATGGTTTTGTTGAACACCTGCAGAATCCCAGTTGTGTCTGCAAATGGCATCAAATCACAACTTTATCAATTCTTTGATTTCCTGCTTACTCCACGGGAAAAGAGGTTCCTTCGCATCCCACAGCAGATCCAATATTTCCTGTTCCTCAAGAAGGCCTTTATTCTTGAGGAGCTTGAGCGTACCGATAATCACCTGGCCGATGTTGAAGCCGTAATAGTTTTCTTCCACGTTGCTTCTCCGTTCGGTTTTTTTCCTTTATTGTTTTAACTGACGCTGAATCTGAAGATATTCTCTCAGAATTCCCATGATATCTGCCGGCAAGTCTATGAACGAGACGCCCACGCTAAAGCAATGGCCAATAGGGGTGGGACGCCGTTCGTACCAATCTACCTGGGCAACCAGTTCTATTGTCCCGAATTTCTTGCCCAAATCCAGGGAAATCTCAAGGGCGTTCCTCCCGTAAGTGGATTCGGTGAATGAGAGATGGTAAGCATCTACCTCCATGCGCGGGATCTCGAATATCAGCCCCTGCAGGTTTATTGACTTTGTCACGGCTTTTTGTTCCGAAGACCTGCGAGAAGGGTCGGCTCCGTGAACTATCGTGAACCTGAAGGGTAGTTGGATTTCCGCCATAGTAGCGGTCATTCGCGTGCCGGTTTTGTCAGTCATTGGCCGTCCAATTTTGTAAAGCTTAGCCCGAGCGGGCAGCGGTTAAAATATGATTTTTTCCCTTCAAGACTTTTGCTCGAGGTGAAGACCATCATTGCCTGACCCGAACAGCAACTGATCAACGATTTCCACAAGCGTATGGCAGATCAGTTGATGAACCTCCTGGATGCGTGGCGTCGGCCCTTCCACACTCAGGTAGTAGCCACATTGTTGTTTCATGGGACTCTCTGGCGGACCACCTATGCCGATTGTGAGCAGATGGTTTTCTTTAGCCGCCGCCAGCCCTCGAATCACGTTGACCGATTTTCCCGAAGTGCTAATCCCAACAGCAGCATCGCCTTCTTTGCCCAGGGCCTTTATTTGTTTCTCGAATATCTCTTCGTAACTAAAGTCGTTTGAAATCGCAGTGATTACGGATGTGTCGGTGGTCAGAGCCAAAGCAGGGAGAGGTGGCCTATCTATCATGTATCTGTTGACGAACTCGGCTGCAATGTGTTGAGCGTCCGCGGCAGACCCCCCATTTCCGAACAAAAGAATCTTGTGGCCCTGTCCCAGAACGCGCGCCAGAGCGTGGGCGACCTGCTCCACGAGATCCAGATTCTCTTTTATAAAAGCTTCTTTGATTCTCCAACTATCTTTGAAGATCTCCGCAATGCGGGTTTTCACCATAAGCACCGTCCGTAAAAAAACGAAACCTCCTACGCTGTACCAGGTTTCTATTTTATTTAATATAAATGACTCCTCCAAAGGTTGGTATCCGAAATACAAGAAACAGGGACCGGAGTCAACGCAACCGCGCTTTACTCATCACGCGTTTGGGTCGCAAAAAAATCAGTAGCCTCAGGCCCTTCAATCTTGTTAAATTAAATAGAAAGGAAAAGCAATTCGAATTACGCTCGAACGCGAAAAACCGAATGCTGTCGCACCGCGAAAAAGGCCAAAAAGGGTTTATAAAAAAGGTCGAGCCGGGCCTTTTCCGACCCGGATTCCTGCGGACGATGTTTTCCTGTTTGATTGACTTGAAGGACAGACGCACGTAGCCATGAGTTTTCAAAAAAACGATATAATTGATTATTACGATAGTAGAAGGATTTCCTGCGGTATAATCATGGAAGTCGATGATCGAAAGCTTCGCGTTCTTAATGACCAAGGGAAGGAGGCGAAAATCTCTCCCACCAGGGCCCTGATTTGGGGTAAAGAACCGGGCTTTCCATTGACCGCCAGCCGGGACGAACAAGTAAATCGTCTCAAGGAAATTTCCGCAAAAAGAGAAGCTCTCAAAAACAGGATCGACCTCCGAGAGTTATGGGAAGTGGTAGGTCTTGAGACGCGAGAGATCGATATTGACGACCTGAGCGAACTCTTTTTCGGTAACAAGAACGACGCAACCAGCACAGCCTCACTTTTGCGGGCCATTTTCGAAGATAGACTCTACTTTAAGATCCGGCCCGACACTATTGAGGTGCCTACGCCTGATCAGGTTGAGCAGGCTCTGATTCAGAGAACAAAAGAACAAGACCGGGCGAGGTTCATTTCGGATGCAGCGGAGTTTCTCTCGAAGTTGAAATCTTCCGAACATACGAATTCCAGGAAGACTCCTGACAAACTGATCGACATCCTCGAGGAAGCGGCCCTGCAAGGCCCCGATTGGGTATTAATGAAGCCGGTGAAGGAAATCTTCAACCAAGCAGGACTGGCTGGGAATTGGGACCCCTTCCGTGTTCTTGTGAAACTCGGCCATTGGTCGGAGGACGAAAACATAACGCTACGCGCGGAAAACGTCCCCATTGAGTTTTCAGCACAAGCGGAAGCCGACTCTAAGGAAGCCGCTCAAAAAACTTTTCCGACTGATGCCGAGGACCTGCTTCATGAGAATCCCATCACTATAGATGCGTTATCGACAAAGGACGTGGATGACGCAATAAGTCTGTCGCGTGATGGCGACGAATTGATCATAGGGATTCACATCACGGACGTTAGTCATTTCGTGGAGCATGACTCTCCGTTGGACTTGGAAATCAGGGAAAGGGCGATTTCCATTTATCTCCCGGAAATGACCATCCCCATGATGCCGCGGGTACTGTCCGAAAATGCAGCGAGTCTAGAAGTGGGGGTAAAGAGGCCTGCATTAAGCATTATGGTAAGGTTTGCACCTGATCTCGAATTGCGCGACTATAAGGTGATAAACTCCATCATCAAAGTGGGCCGGCGTCTCACCTACGAAGAAGCAGACGAGAGAATATCCGATCCAAGGTCTCAAGAAGCGACCATGTTCGCCATTGCATCAGCCTTGAGGCAGAGAAGAATAGACTCCGGTGCAATAATATTTAAGGACCCGGAAGTATCTGTAAGAATCGACGAAAATGGAAATATCGAAGTTTGCACCCGAGACAGAGAGACACCTGCCCAGATACTCGTGTCCGAAATGATGATAATGGCAAACAATCTGTTTGCAAGGTTTCTTAAGGAGCGCAATTTACCGGGAATATTTAGAAGTCAGCCGGCACCGCTGGAGAAGATCGAACTTGGAGAAGGGTATGATCCGGTGCTTTCGTACAGGAGCAAGAAGCTGCTTTCCAGAGGTGACCTCAGCACGGAACCAGCCCCACATTCCACATTAGGATTGGAAATCTACACCACTGGTTCCTCGCCTCTGAGGCGCTACACGGACCTCATTGTTCAAAGACAGGTAAAGGCAGCTCTTGGCAAAGGTCCGTTGCTAAAAAGAGACACTCTTGAGAGAATTCTCGACGAAATTCAGTATCGCCTGGAACGCGCAGTAGCGATGGAACGGGAACGCCAGAAGTATTTTCTTCTCAAATGCTTGGAGCAGAGGAAGTCTGAAGAATTTGAAGTAGTAGTGCTCAATCGTTTTCCGAAGTTTTACCTCGTGCAAATTTCTCAGCTAGGGCTCAACGCGGCACTGCACGCTGGATCTGGGACGACACTGACTCCAGGGGAGAGGCTTGTGGCCCGAATAGAAAAAATAAATCCTAGAGACGAGAGACTAACCCTTTCACTTGTGAGATGGGCTCAACACTGATTGAATGAACAGCGCTTGAGACTGGCGAGGTATGAGGTTACCCGCTTATGATTGAGCCATGGTTCGTTCGACTATTGACCTGTATTTATTGGTGAAGAGAGACAGTGGAAAAAATAGCAATCAAAATAATTCCTACGCCCGCGACGCAGGACATATCTCGGGATGATCTGCAGAAGATCTCCCGTATTACGAGACTTCCGGAGGAGAGACTAAGCGACCGCCTGTCCAGAGGAAAGGCAATTGTAATCATAACTGCCATGCATCCCAGGCTGGATCAACTGGTTGAATTGATCAAAACCATGGGCTTTTCGGTGATCACCGGCCCTGCTGAACAAAAGACCGGCCAGCCCGCAGAGCAGAAGGCGGCTCCGGCGCCGCAGGAAACTCGCACGATCCACTCTGCCACTCCGAGAAATGGCTTCAGTGAGTGGAGAGTAGGCGACGTCATAGAAAATCTTTACGAAGTTAGAGACATAAAGCAGGGAGGCATGGGAGCGGTTTATATTGTGCGCCATGTCCGCTGGAATTCCATGATTGCCGTCAAGTCCTTGCTGCAAAAATTGCGTGAAAATGACGAAGATAGAGCGCTGTTCACAAAAGAAGCAGAAACATGGATAGATATCGGATTTCATCCAAATATTGCCGCATGCTATTACGTCAGAAACATTCAGGAGAGTCCCCGGATATTTATTGAATACGTTGACGGAGGCGGCCTCAATGAATGGCTGTCCCGGCGAAAAAACGTAGGCTGGGATCTGATGATCGATCTTATGGTTCAGATCAGTGATGGATTGCAGCACGCTCACTCCAAGGGTCTGGTCCATCGCGACATCAAACCTGGAAACTGCATGATGACCAAAGACGGGGCATTGAAAGTCACAGATTTTGGGCTTACCAAACGTCGCACGGGGGAGATTCTCACCGAAGTCTCTAATTTTTCTACTTCAGATTCCATCTCATTGGACCGCGAATCCATAACCGCCGCAGGAATGGGCACGCCGGGCTACATGGCGCCAGAAATGTGGATACCGCATTCAGAGGTAGGCCCTCCAGCGGACATGTACGCTTTTGGGGTCATGTTCTTTGAGCTTTGCTGCGGTCGTAAACCCTTCGTGATAAAGCCCGGTGAGAAAAAAGATAAGCTCGCTCTTGCACACGTGAGAAAGGTGCCTCCAAGACCTAGCACCCTCAGACCTGACATGCCGCCGGCTATAGAAGAACTCATTCTGAAATGCCTGAATAAGAGCCCTGATGATCGGTATCGATCTTTCAAAGAAATCAGGGAACAATTGGAGTCCATTTACGAAAACACCACCAAGAAACGTTTTTCTCGTGAGGCTCCTGACGAAGTCAAGCTTCTCTCTGATGCGCTAAACAATCGCGCCGTGTCCCTTATGGACTTGAACCACGAAGACGAGGCAAAGCAACGCTTGATGCAAGCCCTTGAGTCGGATCCACATCACCCTGAAGCTACTTATAATTTTGGTCTTCTTGAATGGTTCAAAACCAAGAATCCCGACCCAGAACTGCTGGTGAAGATGGAGGAAGTCGTCAAGACGCAGGAGTACGTTGGCCGAGGCTCTTACTTGCTGGGGCGGACCGCTCTCGCTTTAGGAGATGCTGCCAAGGCTTTCAGGGCTTGCGAAACCTCTATCTCGTCGGAAGATTCCCATGAAGAGTGGCTCAAGGCTTATTCAATCGCGTCGCTAGGGGTGGGCCGAGAAAATGATGCAATAAATTATCTGGAGACCTATCTGAACGAATTCCCCAGTGACGACGATGCTGTGGGATGGCTCATTGGGGCTCTGATGAAGGCCGGCCGCAACGATGAGGCTGCTGCCAAACTGAAGGCACACCCGCAGAACGCTGAGATTCATGGACACGACCTCGAAAAAATAGCTGATGCCTATCGATTCAGCGGACTGTCGGAATTGGCGAGAATGACTGGACACACAGGCTGGATTATGTGTGTGGCCCATTTTCCGAAATCCAACCGTCTGATCACTGGTGCAAGGGATAGAAACAGTAAAAATCTGGGACCCGATCGCGGGAAAAGAGGAAAAAAGTTTCAATATGTTCGGAGAACCGCCCGCGGGTACCTGTGGGTTTCGCCTGACGAGCGGATCGTGGCAATTGCTGCTTCTCAGCCGGGAATTCCGGTAAAATTACTCGATCTGGAGTCCGGAAAATTCGTAGGAAACCTTTTGGTCCAGGGGCAATTGAGTGCCTTGGGGTTTTCACCGGATGGCAAGCATATATTGACCGTAGAACAGAAGGGGAATGCTCGCCTGTGGGACATCTCTGATTTCAAGGCGGTCACTCTGAAGATCCCTCCGAATACCGCTGCTGCTGTTGCATATGAAAAGGTGTCCCAGCCAGTCGTCTTTCTCTCGGGCTTGGATCGTACGATCAAGAAAATGAATCTCCTTGACAATAGTTCGAAAACCTTCGAGCGCGGCCACCGTGAAATGATAAGCATATTGAAGGTGAGCCTGGACTGCAGCCGAATTTTGACGTGCGGTCGAGACCGGAGGTCGATAATATGGGATGCTGGTACGGGCGAAATACTAGGTTCATTTGAGGCTCACCAGGAACACATAACAGAGGCAGCAATCAACCTGAAAAGGCCACTAGCAGCAACTTACGACCCCAAGGCGGGAATAAAAGTCTGGGACACCGTGTCGGGTACTGCCTTCAGGACGTTTGCACCGGGCGATAGCGACATAAACTGCCTCAGTTTTACTCTTGACGGCGATAGATTGGTGGCAGGCGGCAGGGACATGAGTCTCAGAGTCTGGGATGTGAGCGGTCGCCCAATGATCCCGACCTTTGCCCTCGCGAAGATCAGACCCGTAACCAAACAGCTCAGATCCGAAAAGAAATACAGAGCAATGATCGAGACCGCGAAAAAAGCTATTAAACGAGGATCTTACGCGATGGCTTATTCGTTACTGCGTGACTCGCAGGCTCTCTCAGGATTCGAGCGATCTGACGCGACCCTCGATTTGATAGTGCGTCTGAAGGACCACGGCACACGCGTAGGCTTGCACGGCGCGTGGAAACGAAAATCGGTGGAGACCAATTCCGGAGTCATGGACGTTTCTTTCTCTCCATCTGCGATTTACTTTCTGACGGCACATTCTGACCACAGCCTCAGGCTTTGGAGTACTAAAACCGGTGAATGCATCAAGGTGCTCAAAGGACACACCAATCTGGCGGCGTCTATCCGTTTTTCAGTGAACGGGCGTGAAGCAGTCTCCGGAGGCGATGACCGTTCAGTGCGAGTTTGGGACGTAAATTCGGGAAAAAATTTGCTGGTGCTGAAAGGTCACCTGGAAAGTGTGAGCTCGGTTGCCTATTCTCGAGACGGAAACTCGGTGATATCCGGTTCATGGGACAGGACAGTGCGTCTCTGGCGTTTGCCTGACGGCGCCCCACTAAAAATATTTAAGGGACATGAAGACAAAGTCTCGTCCGTGGGGTGTCTGAATGAACCGGGATATGTCGTGTCAGCGGGTTTTGATGGATTGATTAAGATGTGGGAAATATCGTCCGGAAGACTCCTTCGAGATCTCAGGGGTCATAAGAATAGGATCATGTGCATGGAAGTCTCTCCAATGGAGGATCTCTTGGCTTCCGGCGCGATGGACGGAACTGTCAGAATATGGGACGTGAAGCGAGGAAACTGTGTCAAAACCCTGGATGTTCATGAATCAGGGGTGAAGACTGCCGTGTTTTCTCCGGATCAAAATTTCCTGGTGACTGGTGGTCCGGACATGGTACTCAGGGTTTGGGACGTCAAAACAGGCGAATGCCAGAGAGAATTTCAAGGTCATTCAAAAGATATAACCGCCGCGAAATTCTCATCCAACGGTCGGTTTGTGATCAGTTCCTCAGCTGATGGAAATATCATGATCTGGGAATTAGACTGGGATTGGCAATTCGACCCGAAAAAGAGATAATAAAGCGCAAGAACATTGAGGCCGGAACGGATTACTGAACCCTCCGAAAGAAAAGACCAGCCAGTGTTTGGGTGCCCGCTGCGCAATATACAGGGGAATTGCGAGCTTCTGCCCGAGGTTATTCAAAAAGGCTCTCTGAAGGCTTGCAAATTCCGTGGGGCTCCGCAAACCAATTCCAGTAGCGCAGACATCCGTTCAGTTTTTGGAAAAAAACCGCCCAGTGCCCCTTTGAGAAAAGGTAACACCCTATTCCCACTCATTAGAGTGATAGAGGGAGAAAGGCCGTGATCGCGGAAGAGTACTCTCACAGAAGTGAATGATTACTCAGCGCAATGATGTTGTCATTCTCCAGTTCGTCTGCTCGAAGAGTTGGAGCGTCACTTTTAGAAGAATCTTAAAATGAGCGAAACAACAAAATCAATTTGGACCCTCTCAGACTTCGAGGAGAGGCTTGAGCGTCTGCTCAGAATCAGACGGAAGAGACTTTTGCCACCAGATGGCATGGTAACTGCCGCAGTCCTCGTGCCGTTATTCAGTGAAAACGGCAGCAGACATGTCTTGTTGACCAAAAGATCTGATTTCGTGGAACACCATAAAGGTGAAATTTCATTCCCTGGTGGAAAAGTTGACCCCTCAGATGCCAACATGCTCGCCTGCGCTTTGCGCGAGACAGCCGAGGAAATAGGAGTAAGTCCCGAAGACGTGAGGGTTCTGGGCGAACTGGATGACTTTTACACCGTAGCCACAAAATTCCTTGTGATACCTTTTGTTGGGACAATTCCATATCCGTACGAATTTAGTACCAGCGCACGAGAGATCTCCAGTCTGCTTAGAGTTCCACTGGACGTGTTTTTTGATCCAACACGCAGGTCTGAAGAAATTTGGACAATAAATGGGCATTCGATTGAGGTAACATCCTATCTTTGGCAGGGACACAAAATTTGGGGCGCAACAGCGCGCATTCTGAAGCATTTTACTGAATTGATCGAACAAGGCGACATCTGAGAAACGAAGAAACGGAGTGGCAATGGCGAGCGACGCCCGAAAGCTTCCTGAGGATTTTCGTAAATGTGTGGAGTTTCACAGGCACCTATGCCCAGGACTGGCCATCGGTTATGCGGCGGTAAAAATCGCTCTCGGAACTCTTGATTTACGGCCGTCGTACGATGAAGAAATCGTCGCCATCGTGGAAAATGACTCATGCGCGGTGGATGCGATTCAGGCTCTCTTGGGATGCACTTTTGGAAAAGGTAATTTAATTTTTCGAAACTGGGGAAAGCAGGTCTTCACTTTCTTGGATAGGGGAACCGGCCGCGGCGTTAGGATTTCCTTCGTAGGGCCCGTGCCCGGTCACGAGGAGCGAAAAAGGCTGAGAGCCAAAATCGACGAGGGTGTTGCTACAGTGGCCGATGAGCGAAGGTTTTCGGAACTCCGGGACGAGGCAGTCGCTGAGTTGATTCACGCGGGGTCAGAGGAGCTCTTCCGGGTCACGGAGATTCAAGCGGATCTTCCCCCTGAAACCGTGCCGGTGAGTACCCAACCGTGCCCTGTATGCGGCGAATATACGGTTGTAAGCAGAATGGTCGAAAAAAAAGGTGAATTCCTGTGCGCCGCCTGCGCGTAGTAGATGCCGATCTACCCCGAAGGATTTGTTGGCTGCCACAGACGAATGAAAAACAGCCGCTGCGTGCGCTCGACACCCGCTCGAGGCCGTGCTATTCTCGACGGATTCTTCAAACAGGGTTGAGGGGCCGAACCTCATGAAAATCGCCGACCATTTTTATATCTATCTTTGGAATAATCCACGGGAAAACAACTGCAACACAATCTTCATCGATGGTAAGATGCCGCTCTTGATTGATCCGGGGCATCTTCACAGGGTTGAGGATCTTTCCAACCGAATGATCCAAGACGGAGTTCATCCCGAAAAAGTCCGGCTGGTGATCTGCACGCATGCTCATCCCGATCATTTCGGCGGAATTGGAGCCTTTAAACATGCCAAGATAGCGGTCTCCCAGGAAGAGGAGCGATTCGTTGAGGAAGTCGCCGCGCCGATGTACACGAAGCAAGGCGCAAAAATGCCCCCGTACAAGATAGATTTCAATCTTAAGGACGGCGACCTGATCCTTGGAAAACATGAATTCCAGATACTGGTGACACCCGGCCACAGTCCGGGGGGAGTCTCGATCTACTGGCCCCGCTACAAAGCGCTGTTTCCCGGAGATGTGATATTTGCTCAAAGCGTCGGCCGTGTGGATCTGCCAGGAGGAGATGCAAAGGCTTTGAAGGAAAGCATCGACCGGCTTTCCCAGCTGGCTGTTGATCTGGTTGTTCCGGGCCACGGTCCCGCGATACAAGGCGCTGACAATGTTCAACGCAATTTCGATTTCATCAAGAAGTCATTTTTCCACGCGGCATAGGTCCAACGGAAGTCTGGTTTGCAGAAGATGTTCAAAAATTAGGCAGGTGATAGCCAAAATTTGATACATCCAAAATCAAATCAATTTTAACTGGTTATCAATTAAGAGAGGCTGTGTTCAAAAATTTGGACAAATCTTGGAAGGTTCTTGGCACAATATAACGAGCTAGACTTTGCGATGCGTGAAGTTATCCTACTGAAAAGACAATATAAAACTAGGCTGAGAATAGGCATCGGGCCCTTTGGCATAGCTATTGCTACTAGAGACGGCAAGAAAAAGAATCTATTCCTCCTACGCCAACTGCAATTCGCCAGTTGGTTTTTTTTTGGAGAATTGGTGGTTGGCGGAAGGCAATCCGATGACGGTTATTAGGAAGAGCTCGGCCTGGTTCAGGGTTGCAGCCGTTGTCTTCTGCGCTTTTGTTTTGGGTTTTCCTTCCGTTTGCTCTGGGGCTTTGCGCAAAGTAGTGATTTTTCCGTTCCATGTGACCTCACCAAGTCCTGACAAGGATCTGCGGAATTTCAGCGATCACATAAACAAGAGACTCAGGTCCACAATCGAAAGCCTCAGTGATGCTTTCGCCGTGGAACCAGAGAAGACCACACTGGGATCGCTCAAGGGCAAAGACGCGCCCGAAACAGATAATGAGGCCCTCGCGATCGCTTTGGAAATGAATGCGGATCTTGTGCTCTATGGTTTCTTATCTAACGAGGATTCGCGTTTCAAGCTTAAGGCTGTTATGTGGGACGTCCAGACCGGGCGGGCAATTGTCTCTACGGACATGAAAGTAGACAATATTCACGCATTACCTGCGGTGCTTCAATTGTTTATCAATTCCGTAAACAGGCGACTTCACGTGAATCCCCGGCTGCCATTCTATCGAAGCGAAGCCCCTGTTTTCGACGACGCCAAGTCCCTAAGCCGCGCACCGACTCTAGTGACTCTGCCTCGCAATACAGGACCATGGCGCAGCCCGGAGTTGGGAGCTACGCTCCTGGGATTGGATGTCGGCGACCTCGACGGGGACAAGAAAAACGAAATTGTTTTCCTCGAAGAAGGGGGCGTGACGATAAATCGCTTTGAGGAAGGCACCATCATTCCTCTAACTCAATTCTCAGAGGCTCCGGCGGTTTTCATCAGTGCGGAGGTTGAAGACCTGGATGGAGACGGAATATCCGAACTGATTCTCTGTTATCAAAAGCCTTCCGGAATTGAGTCCGCAATCGTGACGTACACAAATAGGCGTTTCAGGATAGCCGTAAAGGTCCCAAATGTCATTCTCCGGACCATAAGAGAGCCTGCTCTTGATGCTAAAAGACGAATTCTCGTCGGGCAGCGAACCGATACGGAGAACATTTTCAACGGTGAAATGATACGCTACAACCTGGAAGGTGAGAAACTTACGCCAATTGGGAACGTCGTTCTTCCCGCCGGGACTTTGGTTCTCAGCTACGATTTTGGCCAATTGGGAAAGGACGGAGAGTCTTTTCGAGTGATCCTGAATCAGGATCAGCGGCTAATGCTGTTTGATAATGACAATCGCCTGGTCGCCAGCATGCGCGATCGAATCTACGGGCATGATCGCAGGATTAGAATCCAGACTCCAAGCGGAGCGCGCGAAATAACGTGCCCGGGACGGGTAATTATCGGGGATACTAAAGGTGATGGTGAAAACGAATTGCTCGTGGTCAAGAACGGCGAAAGGGGAAGCTATATTCAAGCACTGGGCTGGAATGGAAACGCTCTTGTCGAGAAGTGGAAGACTGTTGAAAGCCAGGGAAGCATCACAGATTTCAGGATAAGAGATTTCAAGAATCAAGACACTCAGTCGCTCGTATTGATTCTTGTAAAACCCATGCCTTTTCTCGCCCTCTCTGGTCCCCGCAGCGTGATCTACGCATACGACCTGATCCCCTAAACCCGAATACAGATCGTTAGTTGAGGAACCGACACGCAGCACGCCTTCGGCGTTCAGCAAAGTCGTGGTTAGGTGACCACTGCTGAACAAGCCAGCAGTGGCACCCCTTCAGGCAATGACGGGGTGGGGCTTACAAATGAAAAGCCGGGCTCCTCTCTCGAGGTTTACCCGGCTTTGTTTCCACGTCAGTGATTCAAGTTAAACGAGATAGGGAACCAGCAGCAAGGCCACCATGTTGACGACCTTGATGACCGGGTTCAAAGCCGGGCCTGCTGTGTCCTTGTACGGGTCGCCGACGGTGTCGCCAGTAACTGCCGCTTTATGGGCTTCAGAGCCTTTTCCGCCAAGGTTGCCGTCCTCGATGTACTTCTTGGCGTTGTCCCAGGTCGCACCGCCTGTGGTCATCGATATGGCCAGGAACAGACCGACCACGATGCTCCCGATGAGCATGCCGCCGAGGGCTTCCTTGCCCAAGCCGGGTATGAACGCCACGGCCAGCGGTATCACAACGGGCAGTATCGAGGGAAGGACCATCTCCTTCTGAGCGGCCGCGGTAACGAGTTCCACGCATTTCCCATGCTCGGCTTTTACGCCGGGCAGACCTTCTTTAAGGCCCGGGATCTCACGGAACTGCCTGCGGACCTCGTCCACGATGGCGCCGGCGGCTTTACCAACGGCCAACATACAGAGGGCCGCAAAGAAGTAAGGAATGATCCCACCGATGAGCAGACCGATCAGAGTCGTGGGACTGGAAAGGTCGAAGGTCATAGCCTTGCCTGCCGCTTCCTCGATGGCTCGGGTGTACTCTGCGAAGAGCACAAGAGCTGCCAAAGCTGCAGAGCCGATGGCGTATCCTTTGGTGACTGCTTTGGTGGTGTTTCCAACTGCGTCCAAGGGGTCAGTCCTATTACGGACTTCTTCGGACAGCTCGGCCATTTCAGCAATACCGCCGGCATTGTCTGTGATGGGGCCGTAAGAGTCGATGGCGACCACCATTCCTGTCATGGAGAGCATTGACACAACCGTGACCGCAATTCCGTACAGTCCGGTTCCTGTCGAGCCCTGCACACCGGAAAAGCCTCCTCCAAGCCCATAACCGATCATAATGGAGATCGCGAGGACTATAACGGGCGCCACGGTTGACATCATACCAATGGCCAGACCAGCGATGATGTTTGTTCCGTGACCGGTCGTGCTGGCTTTGGCCACGTATTTAACCGGGCCGTACATACCGGTGAAGTACTCGGTAATGACGACGATCAATCCGGTCAGAACCAGACCGAGCACTGCCATCCAGAACACGCTCAAGGCGCTGACTTCAAAGCCGCCACCCTTGGGAGGCCCGAGGGGCATCTTCTGGGCGACGAAATAAAACGCTATGGCTGCCAGAATACCGGCAACAGCGAGGCCCTTGTAAAGGGAGCCCATGATGTACAGGTCTTTTTCAGGAACTGTCCGGCTCAAACGCACGAAGAATGTTCCGATGATGGAAGCAATGATGGCCATGCCTCCGATGAACAGCGGAAGAAAAAATGCCGGTGTGTTCATTCCATAAATGGTGCTTCCAAGAAGCATGGCTGCAACGATCGTAACTGTGTAGGTCTCGTACAAGTCTGCCGCCATACCTGCGCAGTCACCAACGTTGTCACCCACGTTGTCGGCGATAACACCCGCGTTGCGGGGGTCGTCTTCGGGCAGATCGGCTTCGACCTTACCCACTAGATCCGCTCCAACGTCTGCAGCCTTGGTGTAGATACCGCCGCCCACACGAGCAAACACGCTCATGAGAGAGCTGCCGAATCCCAAAGCAACCAGTGCGCTGAAAATTTTGTGGGGGTCAGGATCAGAGCCCCTGGCCACCAGATAGAAGCCGGCAACGCCCAGAAGCGCAAGGCCGGTGACCACGATTCCGGTAACCGAACCACCCCTGAACGCGACGTCCATCGCATCGGGAAGGCTCTTGCTTGCTGCGGCCGCCACGCGCACGTTGGCATTCACGGACACCTTCATGCCGAGGAAGCCGGCGAGTCCAGAACCAAGCAAGCCGATGACGAATCCGAGCGCCGGAATCTTTCCCAGTGTTGCGTAAAGAACGATGCAAAGGATGGCGGCAATTATCGCCACAACCTTGTATTGTTGCATGAGGTACGCCATAGCGCCCTCTGCCACGTAACCGGAAATTTCCTGCATCCGCGCATTGCCGGCATCCTGCTTGAATACCCAGCCAGCGGTGATCAGGCTATAGGCCACCCCTAGCGCTCCACAAATGAGTGCAGCATAAACAACCCAGTCCATCCACCTACCTCCTTAGGTCAAAATAGCGACAAATTACTAATGGGAAACGCGATTGTATCGGGGCAAATTAGCTACAATTGCCGGTAATGTCAAGGACAAAGACGAGGTGCATGGCCAGCTCGTCTTTTTTCGTAAACCATGTCCGGAAAAATCAACTAATCAGCCGGAACACGTCAACAGCTCTTGACTTCCCCTTGACAGACACGGTGAGAGGCTGCGAAACAATGCGAGGTACGCTTAAGGACTCATAGGTGTCGCTGCTGATTAAGATATCGCTATCCATTTGTTTATTCAGCTCTTGGATTCTGGAAGCCAGGTTAACTGTGTCACCAACCAGTGCGTAAGAAATCTTGAACTTGCTCCCCACTATTCCAGCGAGCGCAGTTCCCGTGTGAACGCCAATGCCGTGACTCAGGGGCTCTTCTGACAGGCTGGAGCGCCTTTCATTCAGCGATGCCAGCCGTGCGCGCATGTCCAGGGCAGCAGCCACCGCCTTGTCAGCATGGTTGGGATCGTCCAGGGGTGCTCCGAACACGGCCTCGATCTCGTCGCCAACGTACTGAAGTAGGATTCCCCCGTGATCGACAATAGCCGCGCTCATCGCCTCGAAGTAACTGTTTATGGAATCCAGCACCTGTTCCGGGGGCAATCTCTCGGCCATTCCGGTAAAACCCCTCAAGTCCGCAAACAGCAGTGTCACCCGACGAATTTCGCCGCCAGCGAAAGTCTTTCCCGATAGAATTTCTCGACTGATTTCAGGGCTTGTAAAAAGATTGAATATCTCGCGAATCCGTTCTCTTTCTTTGAGTCCCCAGGCCATCTCATTGACACGATCCCCTAGATAACCGATTTCGTCGTTGCTCATTACTCCTACTCGAGCGTCATAATCGCCTCCGGCGATCTTCTCGGTCACATTCATGATTTCATGAGCCGGGCCCGAAATGTTTCGGGAAAACAGGAGAGCGAGCCAAAGGCCATAGATTGCTACGAACGAGAAAAGGATCAGTGAAAACCCTCCTAGATGGGCCAGGGCTGCGGCAGGATCTGTATAGGACGCATCCGCATTCATCATGAGCGCCGTCTGGAACATTGGAATAAGGCATATGGCGCAGTACACGATCATCAACTTGCTGCGGATCGTCAGCCTCAGTGTTTTCTCCTGATCTTTGATTCGGCCTTTGGGAAACAGCTTGGGTATGATGGTCTTGCGGCACGCCTGCTCAAGGAGCACAAAAGCCAACAGGACGATCATCACGGCATTACTGAAATTATAGACAATTGATACACCAAGGCCGAATTCAGAGCCAGGGACGCGCAATTTGAAGGACAAAGGAAACACCACTGAGGGAATGACCCATGCGACGAGGTTCATGAAAGCAGCTTGAAAAGGAATATTGACAGCTCGGCGTCGGGCCGCGTTCATAGCCGCGTCAGAAATTTGTTTTCCTTCATCAAGCGCCTTCAACACTCGGTTGACCGGTGATGCCAGGGCAATAAGGATGAAAATAGAAATGGGCAGAAGGAATGCGAGGAGCGCAAGATTTGCTTCACGGTCTAAAGCGGATACTCGATGCCATTCTTCCAGCGGGTAAGCTTTGCTGAGAAGCAATTGAACGAGGAAAAATCCCACGAGATTGCTTCCCACATTTATGAGCACCACCATCCACGAAAAATGCAGTCTCGATAGGATCATGATTGATATGGTTTTCTAGAAAGCTGAACGCTGCGAATCATTTTCCGACAGGAATAACCAAGAGAGGGGATACTCCAGCCGGAAGCTTGAGCGCCGCTGCCACTTGCGCATCCTGGAACGCGCCCACCGCTGCCACTTTGAGCCCTAGTGATTCAGCCTGAAGGAAAATGTTCTGATTCGCCATGCCTGCTTCCATGAACACGTAGTTCATTCCTCTGGGTCCATATTTACCTGTCATCCTCTCAAACACGGCTGCGATCACCACTACTGCCGGAGCTTGGGCTATGAACATCTGAGACAGCGCGGCGGCAGCCAACAGCTTTCTGTTGTCGCCCGGAGTCACCTGATTCAGCGAATTCTCCACAGAATTGTATCTGTACACCCCGGCAGGTATTCCCTCCACAGTATTTTGACCGGAAATGAGGAAAGCTTCCAAGGGGTACAATCCGCCGGCAGACGGGAACACCTTACACGTGGCGCCCGTGATCGCGTCAGTGGGAAGATTTCCATTCGCAGCCCACAAGACCTGAGAAACTTGAGCGGCCGTAAGAGGCGCGGAACTGAAATTTCTCATACATTTTTTTGTAAGCATTGCTGCTTCGACCGAGAGTTTTCCGGTAAGCACAGGTTTGGGTAACTTGATGTTGACGGATTGGTCGGCGGCCGGCACTGATGAAAAAGTTACCAACATCACTCCAAGAGCCAAAAGCAGGCATAACAAATTCTTCATCGGACTCCTCGACTTTATCAAGTTTCACAGAGCTATAGCCTAACGTGGATCTGAATTCAACCTTTCCAGGAAATTGCAGAGTTGAATAATCGCATTTGAGGTCGAGGAAAGTACTTTACAACTGCATAGACAAGTTATAAACAAAACTATGAACGTACCGAGTTCAATTGATTATATCGACTAATAGTTCCGGTAATGGTCCCGCCATCTTTTTCCTCTCTGAAATTCACTATCCGTGCGAAAAAGCGCCGGTGTTCCGTCGTGGCATATTGTCGAAAGGAGTCTACAGTGGAAGGTATCAACATTTATGTAGGCAACATCTCGTTCAAAACCGATGACGAGGCGCTCAAAGATTTGTTTGAACGCTATGGTCAGGTGGAGGTGGCGAAGGTGATTATGGATCGCGCCACGGGTCGTTCCAAAGGGTTTGCCTTTGTCGAGATGATAGATCGCGAGGCAGGGCTGAAGGCTATAGCGGAATTGGATTCCACGGATTTCATGGGACGCAGCCTCAAAGTTAATGAGGCGAGGCCGCGCAAAGCACAGTACTGAACTAGTTGACGATCCAGGCGGGGAGATTTTCTGTCGGCGCATGAATAGGTAGCGTGGCCGGACACTACAATTGCGTACGGATATTTCCATACGCTGTGCCCAGGCTCCAATGATTCTTCATGATTACTGAATAGCGGGCAATGGTTTCGGAAAAGCCAATGCTGCTTGAGCCTCCAGATGAACATATTGCTTTCCCTGCCGTTCGCTTCTACAATCCTAGCTGAACTGCCGACTGATGCGGTTCCACGAATCCCCAGACGGATTGTTCCGGCCTTGAGCCGGAATTATTATTAAAGGAGGAAAAAATGCAAAGGACCCTGTCCATAATCAAACCCGATGGCGTAGCGAAAAACCTTATAGGAGAAGTGATCCGGACCTTTGAGAGTGAAGGTTTCAGAATAGCGGCAGCGAAAATGAAGACCCTTAGCAAAAAAGAAGCTGAAGGCTTTTACTACGTTCACAAGGAGCGTCCTTTCTTCGCTGAGCTTGTGGAGTTCATGATATCCGGACCTTTGGTCCTGATGGTGATCGAACGCGAGGACGCTATTCTAAAAAATCGCGAAATCATGGGCGCTACGGATCCCAAAGAAGCTGCCGATGGCACTATCCGGAAAAAGTGGGCGGGCAGTAAGCAAAACAATATCGTCCACGGCTCAGACTCCGAAGAGAGCGCAGCCTTTGAAATAAGCTATTTTTTTAGCGGGATAGAAATCTTTTGATGAGCATTTCCAGCAATACTAGCATTTCCAAGGTGCCCGATCTGGTGGGAATGTCGCCTGCTGAAATGGAAGCCTTTTTTCGGGACCTCGGGAAAGAGCCTTACAGGGCTGCGCAGGTCATGAAGTGGATTCACCAGGGCCTGGCAGATACCTTTCAGGCCATGACCAATCTTTCCAAGGTGCTGCGTGAAGAGCTTGCCACACAGGCGAAATTGTCTTTTCCTGAAGTGGTCCAGGTCCAGCGTTCAGAAGACGGAACCACAAAGTTCCTGCTGGGCCTGGAAGACGGACACCGCGTGGAGACGGTCCTCATTCCAAGTGAGGACCATGGTACTCTTTGCGTATCGACCCAGGTGGGCTGCGCCATGGGCTGTAAAATATGCCGAACCGCGACCATGGGATTCACACGTAATCTGACTGCAGGAGAAATAGTCTCTCAGCTACTGACTGTGCGCAAGAATGTTCCGGACAGCAGGATCACAAATGTGGTTTTCATGGGTATGGGCGAGCCGCTCGCGAATTTTGACAACCTTGTCAACTCGATCCGCATTCTGACTCATCCTAATGGTCCCCAAATTTCGTGGAGGCGGACTACTGTCTCCACGGTGGGGCTTGTCCCGAGAATTGTTGAATTAGGCCAGACAGTGCGAGTAAAGCTTGCAGTAAGCTTGAACGCAGTCTCCGACGAGCAACGTGATGCCATAATGCCTATTAATAAAAGTTACCCCATATCAGAGCTTATGAAGGCTCTGAAAGCGTTTCCTTTGTCGAGGGGGGATCGAATCACCATAGAATACGTCCTCATTGGCGGATTCAACGATTCGGATGCCGATGCACGACAACTTGTGAGATTGCTCAATCCCATAAGAGCAAAAGTGAACCTCATACCGCTGAATGATGAAATCACCGGCGATTTGAAATCGCCAAAACCGGAGCGAGTGCTGAGATTCCAGGAAATACTGATGGGGCGATCACTGGTCGCCATAGTACGCAAATCCAGGGGCAGAGACATACTGGCAGCTTGCGGTCAATTGGCTTCCCCCGCGAGAGATTTGCTGTGAGTGACGCGCTTGCCGAGCTGATCAGGGACATGTCCGACCCGGCCATTTACCCTGAACGGCCTGAATCAGTCGAGGTGGTGCACACCCATATTTCTGTGGTCTTTTTGGCGGGCGATCTGGTTTACAAAATAAAAAAACCGTTGAACTTCGGATTCCTCGATTTTACGAGCCATGAAAAGCGCAAATTTTTCTGCAATCAGGAAGTGTTACTGAACTCTCGTTTTTCCCAAGGAATATACCTGGGAGTCGTAGGAATTTTCAGAGGCCGCTCGGGGATAAACCTTGCGGGGGAGGGCGAGGAAATCGAGTCGGCCGTGTTAATGCGGCGAATACCCGCTGATTGCCTGCTGCTGGAAATACTGCGGCAGGACAAGGCCGGTCCCGAGCTGATCGATAGAATCGCTGATCGTATAGCATATTTTCATTCGCAGGCAGTCGGAGGCAAGGACATAGATACCTTCGGTTCACCTCAAGTAGTACGGCATAATCTAAGGGAAAACTTTGAACAAACACGGCCGTACGTAGGGCGAACCATAGACCAGGCAATTTTCGATGAGATTCTAGAGCTTTCTAGACAATTCCTTGATGAAAAACATGATCTCATTCAAAAGCGAGTCGCTAAAGGACACATTAGAGACTGCCATGGGGATTTGCATCTGGATCACGTCGTGGTGCTCGATGAAGTGATGCTTTACGATTGCATCGAGTTCAACGACAGGTTCCGTTATGGAGATACCGCTTCGGATCTCGCCTTTCTGCTGATGGATTTGGATTACCGCGGGTATCCCGCGTTCTCTAAGCAAGTTCGCGAACAGATATTCCGCCTCATCAGGGGACGCTGATATCCTGGAACTATTGGGCTTCTACAAATCTTACCGAGCTTTTGTTCGAGGAAAGGTTACCGGATTCATTCTTGATGAACCGGAGATTTCTGAGTCAGCGAAGCAATTCGCGACAGAAACTGCTCGAAATTACTTCAGACTCTCACTGGCAAGCCTTAAGCCCCCGCCGCCTCCTGTGTTGATAATTACTTGCGGATTAATGGGCAGTGGAAAAAGCTTTATAGCCGACAAGCTGGGAAGAAGGCTTGGAATAAGGCCTCTCCGCTCCGACGTGGTCAGAAAACAGATCCATGGCCTCTCTCTGAGAGAACATCAGCTTGACAAGTACGGCGAGGGATTCTATACGTCTGGGGCGACGGAAAGGACCTATCGGTCTCTGATGGAAACGGCCGAAGATCGCCTTCGTAGTGGTGAATCCGTGATTGTGGACGCTTCATTCTCCAGACGCCGAGAGCGGCAAAGCGCGCTGGATGTGGCAATCGGAACCGGAGCGCGATTCAGGATTGTGCACTGCTCTGTTGCTGATGAAGTTGCAGCACGGAGACTCGTTGAGCGGTCAGGAAGACCGGACGAACCCTCGGACGGGCGCTTGGAAGTATTTGCACAGCACAAAGCGGAATTCGATCCCATTCAGGATCATGAGTCCGAAGATTGCCGAACGTGGGATTCAACAACTGAGGCGGACACCTTCTTGACTCAATTCGCAAAGGAATTGATGTTCAATTAGCACATCAATTTTCCCATCGAGCGGGAAGGTCGTCGGAATAGGCGGATCCTCATATACATTGCAGACCAAAAAAATCTTCATCTATATAGGAGGAATACTGCCATGACGCGCGGGAAACTCCTCGGATTGTTTCCTTTGCTAATTGTCTTGATCGGTTGCGTGCCTCAAATGGGAGGTATGAGCGGAACAGACAAGAAGACCGTTCAATTTCATTATCAGCTAGGCATAACGTACCTTAGCGAGGGTAAGACTCCCCAGGCAATAAAGGAGTTGACCACCGCACAGGGACTGCATGCTGGCAATGCAGATATTGAACATGCTCTGGGCTTGGCTTACCAACAGAAAGGCATGTACGAGAAGGCAATAGAGCAATACAATAAGGCGTTGGAACTGGACGGCAAGCTCACGGAAGCGCGCAACAATTTCGGGTACTGCCCTGCTCGCTACAGCGGAATACGACAAGGCGATAGAGCAATTCACTAAATGTCTCGAGGACGTAAGCTATTCGACGCCTGAAAAAGCCGCATATAATATGGGCGTTGCCTACTTCAACAAGAAAGACATGGACAAGGCAACAGAATATTATGAAAAAGCCGTACAATTGAAAAACGACAATTCCAATGCGCTATTTAATCTGGGTTACGTGTACGAAGAGAAAAGGAATTTCGGCAAAGCGCTTGAAAACTACAAAAAAGCAACAGCAGCCGACCCAACCTTGAAAGAAGCCCTCTACAGAATTGGAATGATCTATTATGATCAGCAAGAATATGGCAGGGCTCTGGAAGCGCTTAAAAAGGCCGTTTCTGTGGACGCGGATCATCTCCCGGCTCAGTACAGGATTGGTATGATCTTTCTGAAAACGGGAAATACCGAAGGTGGATTGAAAAAACTCGAGCATGTGGTAAGAGCCGACCCGGATAGCCAACTGGGCAAGGAAGCTCTCGATCAAATAAATCTAGCAAAATCGAAACGTTCGTCAAAATAGAGCACTCGTTATAGCAATTAAAGAGGAATTTCGATGCCGAGAATTCAAAGAGCCCTAATAAGCGTCACGGACAAATCGGGTATCAACGGCTTGGCCGTTCCCTTGAGTCGATTCGGCGTGGAAATACTATCCACAGGTGGAACTGCCAAAGCACTGAGTCAAGCAGGGGTAAAGATCCGAGAGGTTTCTGATTTTACAGGTTTTCCCGAAATGCTGGACGGCAGGGTGAAGACCCTGCATCCGAAGATTCATGGTGGCATTTTGGGAATACGATCGCGTCCCGAGCACGTGAAGGCCATGGAAGAGCATGGAATAGTTCCTATTGACATGGTTGTGGTCAACCTTTACGCGTTCGAGAAGACGGTATCGCGACCAAACTGCACCCTGGAGGACGCCATAGAAAACATCGATATTGGTGGTCCAACCCTGCTGAGGGCCTCTGCAAAGAATTATCCATTCGTCACGGTCATCACGGATCCAGCGGACTACCCAGAAATAATCAGGGAAATGGAAGCATCCGGGGGATCGGTATCGGTTGATACTAATTTCAGGCTTGCGAAGAAAGTGTTTCGTCTAACCAATGCGTACGATGGTGCTATATCGGGCTATCTGGACTCGATAACATTTCAATAATATAGTAGTTCTTGGCAATTCAGTCGGATTTTCGTTCACAATCCGGAAGGTCTGACCATGTCATTGCGAGGAGTGAAACGACGAAGCAATCTCAGTCTCATCCAATAGAGATTGCTTCGGGCTGCGCACTCGCAATGACAATCATCCAGCCGTTTAGCGCACCCAAACCGACGTCTTTTCGAGAACCTCTATAAATGGCGATTTAGCTATGAGCAATATCAAAGTTGGCATTCTGATGGGCAGCGATTCCGACCTGCCGGTCATGAAGAAAGCAGCCGAAGTGCTGAAAGAATTCGGTGTCGAGTACTTCATGACCGTAGCTTCGGCTCATCGCACTCCAGATCGTGTCATGGCTCTGGCAAAAAGGGCGGAACTTGAGGATTGGAAAATCCTGATTGCAGGGGCTGGAATGGCGGCTCACCTGGCGGGATTCCTGGCCGCTCACACTGCACTGCCCGTGATTGGGGTTCCCATGGATTCCTCAGCCCTGCACGGATTGGATGCTCTTTTATCCACGGTTCAGATGCCGGGTGGGGTGCCTGTCGCATGCATGGGCCTCGGATCAGCAGGCGCAAAAAACGCGGGGCTATTCGCAGTTGAAATACTTGCGCTCTCCGATCCTGGTTTGAGGGAAAAGCTCAGGGAATATCGACAACAAGAAAAAGAAAAAATTGAGAAGAAAGCTGCGCAGGTGGAGGCAGGCTCTTAGGAATATTCCCCACCCCAATAGGGGCGGACTGGAAGAAATTTTCTCTCAAAACCCGGAAGCGAAAAAATGTCGCGCGCAGGGGCGCTTCGAGAAGCGCCCTTACGAAACGCAATTGTGAGATAATTTCGGGAAGCCCGCCGCACAAAGTTAATCCTCGAAATTGCCTTCGGGACCTTTATCTGTAGTGATAAGGGTGGCTTTCTGCCTTATTTTTTCCTCAGTCCATTCAGCAGGATCTTCAATTCGGGAGACCTTCGGACCCAAATCATACGACCCCGCCTTCAGAATTGCTTCAATAGCCAGAGGAGCAGTGTCTTCTCCGTTGAAAACGTCTTTGATCAGCGTGTACACGAAGTCTTCTACTCCCTGTGACATACGTTCTCGCTCTTCTCTGGTCAGGCCGAGAAGCTTGTTTTCGAAAGGTCGGTTCAATTTCTTGAAATCACCGCCCTTCAAACCTTTATCTTTCGCGTATTCCACCATTTGATTCCACATGGACTCGGAAGGCCCCAAATCCGGAACTTTAATGAAATTTCCGTTTTCGTCCATTTGGGCATTGCCGTATTCGTTTACCTTCAGCCCCCAGGAAACCATCTGAAGGGCTGTGGCTACATTTGCCTTGGTTGTACGGGTTTCTTGAACTATGCGTCGAAGCTTCTCGAAGCTGTTTCCCGATGTCCCATGTTGGGCTCCTGAAACGCCGTATTTCTCGAGAGCACTATGTATGCCTGCTGTCAATTCAACTTGTATTCCAGCATCGCTGGTCTCGATACCGTGGGTCGTGCCGTTATTTAGGGCAATCCAATCCGGAAAGATATTATCCGCGTTCAAGCCTTTGATGAGAAATAGAGCTTCCTCAACCGTAGACAAACCTTCCTTGCCCTTTATTTCTCCAACCTCAGTTTCATAACCGGCCCAGGACGGTATGTACTTATTCAAGGAAATATTGGTCAACAGATTGTCGACATCAGGCAAATGCGACGCGTCTATTGCTATAGATGTTATCCCGGAGTCGAACATACTGGGGATCTCAGTAGCAGCTGCGACTCTATCTTTTTCTTTCTTGATGCCGTAATGGTCTGCGTGAATGGCCACAGGCACGGTGATCCCGACCTCATTACACATCTGGTCCACTATTAGGGCCATATTCCAGAGTGTGACCGCACAGTAAGCATCGGCTCCACCTTCTGATTTGGCAATTTCTATCAGTATCGCTGCATTCGCCTTTTGGGCGGCTTTTAGAGCGCCGCGAACGACAAATGAGTTTCTCACGCTGGCAGCTATCGCAATTGCTTTCCCTTTTCCGAGCATTGCTCTGTCAATTACTTTTCCACTGACTATGAGAGCCCGTGAATTGGGAAACAGTCTCACAATATTGGGTGGACGGCCTTTTGAGAGCGCCCTCTTAAAATCTTCCATGGAAACTCCCTTGAGAGAGTTCATATTGCCCCTCCATTTCTGTAATGCTAAGAGTCATGCTCCGTAGAATCGGGAGCCATGATGTGTTCCTCTATAACTTATTAATTATAATTGCTTAGTTGTTCAGATACAACAATTATATGTCTTTAGTGGTAATCATTCAGTTACGGAGGGATGTGCTCACATCAGGCAATTCCAAGAAATGTGGGGCAGGCTTTCCAGCCTGCCATCATTGGCTTTTCAGGACAAGGCAGGCTGGAAAGCCTGCCCCACAAAACCTGTTTGCCCCGGATAACTGAATGATTACGGTTTAGTGCGCAGAGAAATCGGACTGTAACGAAGAGATCGGGTTCAATACGAATGGGACTTATGATTCTTGGAGTCGCCAGCCATTTTCTGGGATTCACGATCCAATTGAACTTGGGCCGGTGGATATCCTGAAGCCTTAAGCAATTTAATGTCAAATTCAATTTGGTCCAACGGGTTCGGAGACTTTTTGAGTGGGCATCTCACCGCACCGAAGTGCAAAGGGCGAAAGGCGTCCGATTCTCGTAAGACGTAAGTGATTCCGTCAAAATCAAATTCAATCTTCTTGATCCACCACAAAGTGCCGTTATGGAGTTCCACTTTTAAATACGGACTCTTATCGTCCTCCCGGAAGCGTAGATACGCGGTGGCGAAGACGCGTTTCATGTCTTTATCGCCTAGAGTTTCGTACGGGGGAGTGACTATGGAATTTTGAAGCATCCAGGCCACTACGCCCATTGCCGCCACAAACACAAGTCCAATGACTGCGGAAACCACATAAATCTCGTAGCGCTTGAGGGTGGCAATGCAACGCCTTTTCATCCTGCGTCATCCTGAGTGCGTGAGCTGGTAGTCACTTTCCCTGTTTCCGAATCATATCTGTGGAGAACTTTGCTTCCCGTGTAAAAAGCATATCCAGTAAAAGCCGTTTTCTCTTTACCCCTAGTCTTGAGGCTTAGAATAACCTTTCCCGGAACCAACACGTCGGTCTTTCGACCATCTGGGGAAGACAGATAAAGGTCCGTCCCCTGTCCGGCGACTTCCGCGTCAAAGTAGCGGTGTTCCTTGGCGAAATAATCTTCCTGAGCCTTTGCTGCGAGCATCAACACTTTAGCCGCTTGCTCACTCATCCTGCGCTCGCTGTACGAATCGATCAAGAAGAAATAAATCGCGGAAAGAAGGGCTATTATAACAATAGCGAACGCCATTTCAAGCACAGTGAACCCGGCCTGGGGTGTTCTCGGCTTCATCAAAGCAGCTCTCCGTATGTACAGCCGCAATCTTCGTAACGGCTCAGTTTCTTCCCGGATTCGGGACAAGCCTTGCGGCTCTAGCGAGACTACTAATTCAGAACTTTAGCAATGTCAAGAGAGCTTTTGGTGTAGATTTAAATAGTTATTGACCCTTCAAACACCGTTACTGCCGACCCGGTCATAATCACCGGAAACGTATTGCCTTTCCACTCGATATCCAGATCGCCACCGAGGAGCTGCACAATACAGGAGGAATCCACAAAACCTTTGAGATTCGCAGCAACCGCTGCCGCGCATGCTCCAGTACCGCAGGAAAACGTCTCGCCGCTACCGCGTTCCCACACGCGCATGGCAAGGTGTTTTCTGTCGACTACGCGGATGAATTCCACGTTGGTTTTGGACGGGAACAAAGGATGTTTTTCTATATCCGGACCGTACTGTCTTGGAAATGAATCCGGATCGTTGTCCACGAAAATCACGCAATGAGGATTACCCATCGACACCAAAGTCCCATGAAATAAACAACCCTGGGACTCTATCGGATAGTCTATCACTGGATAATCAGCCTCAACATTTGCGGGTATCTTGTCTGGCTCGAATATCGGGGCGGCCATGTCGACTCTGACTCTTTCTATTTTGCTGTTTTCGCCCGGAATAAGTTGCAGGGTCTTGATGCCGGCTCTGGTTTCCACAGGGAGGACTTTCTTGTCGGTCAAGCCGTTGTCGTACACGTGTACTTTGCCAAACACCGGATGCCGTTCCCGCACATTTCTGCCAGCGAGCCGTCCGCGTTGATGTAATCCATGAAGAAATCGGCTACACTCGAACGCCTGACTGCGATCACGCCGTCCGCGCCGATCCCGGCCCGTCGGTCGCACAGATGAGCAACCTGTTCTGCTGAAAGACGGATTCGGTTGTCGAGATCATGGAATACGACAAAATCATTCAGAGTTCCGTGCATTTTCTTGAAATTGATTTCCATGTCTTCTCCGGGGTAACCTGATTCATTGGATCAGGTTTCTTCAGAATAATGAAATTTGATACGTCAAAACGGCTAGTTTGGCAACCAATCCATGATTCACCTTGAGCATTCTGGTAAAGTTACGACCGCCATGAACCGCCTTAACCCATACAGCATTTGATACAGATATGAAGTATTTGATTCCATTATTCTTTATCCTGGCCATTTGGGCTCTCGCCGCCGAATTCTTGCTGAAAGATCGACGGTCTGAAGGACTGGGCACATTCACCGAAAAGCTGAAGGATTTCGGGTTGAGGCTGCATTGGGCTGTAGGCGTTCTTGCTGCAATAGCCTTAATTGTTTACGTGATCCGCTTTGTCTATAGAATATTCTGGGAATAAAAATATTTGGAAATGACGTGATTACTCGAAGGGTTTTGTGAGCATTTTCGTTAATTCCACTGTGTCGAGCCACTCAGATACGTCTTGGTGACAACGCGGGCACTCTTTGAATTGATCCATTGACGAATATCCACAATAGGGACAGGTCCTTACTGGCTCTTCCTTTCGTCCCTCGATTTGCTTCATTGATCTTTTCTCGAAATATGCTCGAGTGGCGAGTCCAGCCTGAATCAACTTCGCAAATAGATCTTGAAGCCCCTGGAAAGATATGCCGTACTTCTCCATTAATTCCGAATCAGGGAGTCCGGCTTTCAAATCCGCCATTATAGCCTTGGCGCTTATCTTTTTCGGGGCGGCCACTCGCACATCCTCTCGGATTTCTTCGGATCGCCAGACGAGCTTCTCAGAAATAAAAGTCAAGCAGTAGTGTGTTCCGCGCCGGCCCGAAGTGGTTTCTCCTCGGGCCGGAGGGTCAATTGTGCGGTTAGTTATGGTCCAGGTCAGATGAGTTCTAGAGCGCACGCCATCGAGACCCCACCGCCGCCGCAGAGAGTGGCCATGCCAAGGGTTTTGTTTCGCTTGCGAAGCGCGTACATGAGACTAACAAGCAGGCGGGCTCCAGTGCAGCCTACCGGATGACCAAGGCCTATGCCGGAACCGTTCACATTAGTGATCTCTCTGTTAAGGCCCAGTTCCCGCTCACAGCCAAGATACTGCGCAGCGAAAGCCTCGTTGAGCTCGATGAGTTCAAAATCCTTTAAGGTCATTCCTGAACGTTTCAAAAGACTGTTGACCGCAGGTACAGGACTCAAACCCATAATCGTGGGATCGCACGCACCCATCCCAACAGCCTTGATTCGCGCGAGAGGCTTAATTCCCTCGCTCTTGGCCCTTTCAGCGGACATGAGTACCAGTGCTGCGGCACCGTCATTAATACCACTGGCGTTTCCGGCAGTCACGGTCCCGGTCTTCGGAATGAACACGGGGGACAACTTCCCAAGGGCTTCCATGGTCATTCCCGGCCTGAAATGCTCGTCCTTGTCGAAAATTTTGGGCTCGCCTTTTCTCTGGGGAACCGCAATCGGGATGATTTCTTCCGCGAAGGAGCCGTCTTTTGTCGCACGCTCAACGTTGTTGTGGCTACGCAGAGCGATTTCATCCTGTTCTTGACGAGTTATTCCAAGTTTCAGTGCCACGAATTCTGCAGTATGTCCCATTATGTAAGGTTTGCCCCTGAAAAACTCTACTGGTCCGTCCTGAGGATACGGCAACAGATGAGAGCCGCAATGCAATCCCATTTGCATGGCATCTACCGCAACACCGTTGCCCATGCGCATCCCCCATCGAGCATTTTCAAGAGTGTAAGGAACTCCCGACATGTGCTCGACGCCACCGGCAAGGATAACTTCCGCAGCGCCTGCCTTTATCATGGCAGCCCCAGACAAGGTGGCTTCCATTCCTGAGATGCAGACCCTATTCATAGTGGCGGCAGGAACTGAATCCGGAATGCCCGCCATAAGCGCGCCTATGCGTGTTACATTCATAGCGTCGGTGGGGTTTAGGCAGCAGCCGAACCTCACATCGTCGATGATTTCCGGAGAAATGCCCGCACGTTCCACAGCGGCTTTCATGGGTACACTAGAGATTTTTGCAGCGTGCAGGTCTCTTAGCGTGCCCCCAAACGCACCAATCGCGGTGCGGCATGCTGACACGATTACGACGTCAGTCATAAAAAAAGCTCCTTTATGTGTATTTCTAAAGAATCGGTTTCTTGGCCCGGCAGCGTTCACGGGGCCTTAACCGGCAATAAGCCGATTTTCACAATCCTCGGAAAATCACTTGATTATGGCCGCTTCGTCAATGGTCAATTTCTTCTCGAAATCATCCCAGAATTCCTCTTGGGACTTTCTCCAATCTGAACCGAACTTCCTGTTGAACAGTGTGCCAACTTGATCCAGCGCCTTTTTCCATACGGATTGATAGTTAAGTCTCAGGACATCCTCAAGGAATGGCACTAGCGAACCCAATTTTTCTTTGGGCAGGTAGGCTCTGGCCCCCAATTCTATGGATTTCCTCAAAGCCTCTGGCGTAAAAGCGTGCGCGGTTAGCATCACCGTAGGAAACCCTGCGTTATTAGCGATCTGAAGAAGCTCGAAGCCTCGAACACCCATAATATCCAGAATAACCAGATCATAGGTGTAAGAAACCAGATACTGTTGAGCCTTCTCGAACGTCGTGGCCGTATGCAAGGTGCAATTGGCGGACTCCGAGAGCTCCTCCTCGATAATATCCAGGACATCTTCCTCGTCATCCACCGCCAGGATCAACTTGTCTTGCAAGATTTCAGACTTAGGCATGGATAATCCTCTTTTTTTTGGAGACTTGTTTTAGGCAAATCCCCGGACAATTGTTTAGATTACCGGAAAAGACGAAAAGCGGATGACGTATCACCAAGCCTTCCAGGCCACATTCCGGCATGAAGGTGGTCCCACCGGTACGGATCAGGACGAAAACCTTGGATACGTTATCATGCTTACCCATACCGAGACGTGAAGTCAACTCTTTAGAAGGTCATTTTGCTGATTTCCGGGGGGCTAATACCGACTCCAAGAATTTTCGGAACATACACCTGTGCCTGGCATAAGATTTTTTGCGGAAAATCGGAGCGATACGGATTCGGAGGCAAATTTGTGATATATTTGCCGGAAAGGACGGCTCAAGTGATCAGCCGCTCCAACGCCTAGAGCGAATCGAGTGATGAGGTCCCAATGTCTTTGAGGAAATTCGTTGTCGTCCCCCCGATGGAGGGAGGCCTCGAAAATCTGCGCGAAATCGGGGGGAACATGTGGTTCTCCTGGAATCTCGACGCCGTGGAACTATTCGACCACCTGGATGAAAAACTTTGGCAGGACACAAACCACAATCCTCTGCAGACTCTTGTACGGTTGTCCAGCCGCAGGCTCAATGAGATACGTGAAGACGTGGGCTACAGGGCCCATGCGGAACGCGTTCTTCAACGGTTTAAAGCGTACATGCGACGCACCCGCTCATACGATTACAGGTTGGAAAATCCAGTAGACTTTGTGACTGCATATTTTTCGCTGGAATTCGGCATTTCCGAATGCCTGCCTATTTATTCCGGAGGTCTCGGGCTATTGGCGGGGGACCACCTGAAGTCCGCGAGCGATCTGAATTTACCGCTGGTTGGAATGGGGTTGATGTACCAGGAAGGGTATTTTCATCAGTCGCTGTCGCCGGACGGATGGCAACAAGAATATTATCCGCGCACAGCTTTCGATACGCTTCCCTTGGAGCGACAGACCGACTCCTCCGGTAACCCCTTGGTCGTAAGCGTGGACCTCGCGGGGGAGCCTCTCTGGTTCCGGATACTGAAAGTAAACGTGGGCCGCGTGCCGCTATTTCTACTGGATGCGGACATTTCCGAGAACTCTCCCAGAATGAGGAGCGTGACTGCTCGCCTGTACGGCGGTGACATGGAAATGAGGATCCGTCAGGAAATACTTTTGGGCATAGGTGGTGCCCGGGCATTGAGAGCCATGGGACTTGAGCCTTCCGTCTATCATCTGAACGAAGGCCACGCCGCGTTCACATTGCTGGAACAAATGCGCTATTTCGTCGAAGAACAAAAACTTTCTGCTCGGGAAGCCATTGCGATGGTCACAAGTCAAAGCGTTCTCACAATCCACACGCCTGTGCCTGCAGGAAACGATGTCTTCGATCGCGGCCTGATGGAGAAGTATTTTAGAAAACAGGTGGAACGACTCGGTATGGATTTCGAGTCTTTTCTGGGAATGGGTAGAAAAAGGCCAAATGATTCTTCCGAAGGGTTCTGCATGCCTGTCCTCGGACTCAGGATGACGTCCAGAGCAAACGGCGTGAGCCGACTCCATGGAAGGGTCACTCGCGACATGTGGCATGAAATTTGGCCGCGGTTGGAGCGTGAAGACGTTCCTATAATTCCTATCACGAATGGGGTCCACATTCCATCTTACATCTCCAGAGATCTCCAAAAACTCTATGATCGTTATCTCGGACCAGGCTGGACAGAAGACCCGGACAACGAAAAAATATGGCAACACACAAATGAAATACCGGACACGGAACTCTGGCGCACACATGAAAGATGCCGAATGAGATTGGTGTACTTCGCCAGAAAAAGACAGCTGCAACAATTCAAGGCGCAAGGCGCGCCTGTCAAAGATATCGAATCCGCGGAAAGAATGCTGGACCCGGAAGCGCTCACAATATGCTTCGCGAGGCGTTTTGCAACATACAAAAGAGCGACATTGCTATTCAGGGAACCCGAACGATTGGCCCAAATACTGGGGGGCAGCACGATCGTCCGGTTCAGCTGATTTTTTCAGGAAAGGCTCATCCGGCTGACGATTATGGAAAGGAATTGATACGAGGAATCGTCCAGAACATGAAGGAAGAACCTTTCAGGAATCGTATCGTGTTTCTCGAAGATTACGACATAAATGTGGCTCGTTATATGGTCCAAGGCGCGGATGTCTGGTTGAACACTCCTCGCCGACCATTGGAAGCATGCGGGACCTCAGGGATGAAAGCTGCAGCCAACGGCGCGCTCAATGTGAGCATTCTGGATGGTTGGTGGGACGAAGGCTTCTTAGGGGACAACGGGTGGGCTATCGGCTCAGGAGAAGAATACGACAACCCAGTGCATCAGGATGACATCGAAAGCAGAGCCTTGTTCGACATTTTGGAGGAAAGCGTAAAGCCTCTGTTTTATGACAGGGGCGACGATGACCTACCCAGAGAATGGATAAGAATGATGAAGCGGTCCGTCCGGACCATCTGTCCTCAATTCAATTCCCATAGGATGGTATCGGATTACATCGAAAACTTCTACGTGCCATCGGCCAGATCATATTCCGAGCTCAAAATCGGCAACTACGCGACTCTCAAAGAGATGGTCGCCTGGAAAAACCAGTTGGCCGCGGACTGGAAAAACATACGGATCAAAACTGTTGAAATACGAAATGAAGTGGAAGCTGTAGAAGGGAAAGAAATCGAGGTCGTGGCAATCGTAGATACAGCGGGCCACCGCCCCAGTGAATTGAAAGTGGAGTTGCTCCACGGGCCGATTGATATCTGGGAGAATTTCAAAGTCAGAAACGCCACGCGATTGCGAGCAGACAGCTCAAGCCCTGAGACTAATGGCGACGTGATCTTTTCCGGGTTCATACCTCTTAGCCACACAGGCTTGTATGGATATGTGGTGAGAATATCCCCCGACCATCCGAATCTTCCCTTTTCCAGGAGCCTGGATCTGGTGAAGAGCAGCTGATTATGACTGAGTTCACTGCGAGCAATGAACTGACCGGATGTGGGAGCGGCATCTGAAACTGTCTCAAAAGTCTGAATGATGCCAAACTCCTGCTACGGAAAACGTCATTTCCCTGGTTCCCAGGCAGAGCCTGGGAATGAGAAGCGTGGCACGATCTCTTCTCGGTTCCGAATTTTGAGACAGTTTCATCTTGTCGGTCATTTTTGACTGGCCTATTATTGCGTAGGGCCGGCAAGATGCCGGCCCCAAAAGGCCAATGATGGCAGGCTGGAAAGCCTGCCCCACACGGTTTGCTCAGACTTCTCGATAACCACCTCTGACTGGATGATTGCCCCCTCTTGCTTCTAATTCCTGATTGGGGGCTGCGGAGGAGTATTCTCCGGGTAAATCAAGCCAATGGGCAGTTGGCATTCAACCGGATCCATAGTGGGAACCTGAGGCCCCCGATAATAGCCGTTTACATCCCAACCCCATAGTGGCTGGCCCCAGCTCCCTGTGTGCATGGGAGAACTGCGGAACCCGTAAATCGCCTTTTCACGTGTGAACACAGTGTTGTCCACGTAAATCGTAGACCCATAGCCGTGGGGTAGCCATGAAACAGTGGCCGGTGCCTGCGGAAACGGCTGGCTTGCGTTTGCGAAAATAACTGAAGACGCGACAACCATTATGGTCAGTGCACAGGTAACAAGAAAACGGAACATGAAAGCCTCCTGCCTCTAAAACGGATTACGGCAAGAAATTTTACTAATTATACTGCCATAATATATAAAATGTCAAGAGATAGCTTTATGTAAAGGTAAGCCTTCAGTTACTACCGGAAAAAGGTTTGAGCAAGGGATTGTCATTGCGCGGAGCGATGCGACGAAGCAATCTCCTCGCTAGAATTTAGGAGATTGCTTCGCTTCGCTCGCAATGACATGTGACAAGCGCCTCTTTTTCTCCTGATAACTAAATGCTTACAGGTAAGGCTGGTCTTCAGTTGTTGGGGCAGAGGGCTTTTGTGAGGCAGGTTTTCTGAAACTAGCCATTATTCGTGACATGCCCGTTGTCTAGGCCATGTCTCACACATTCAATTATTTCTCCACGCAGTTGAGCGAGCGGAAGCCTCGACTTGATCCCAGCTGCTGCACGATGACCTCCACCCCCGAGGGATTTTGCTATCCTTGCCACGTCGATGTTTCCCTTGGAGCGAAGGCTGACCCTGATCAGGCCATCATCCATTTCAGTAATTAGAACGGCGAGCGCGGACTCCCCGAAACTCCCTGAGCCTGTTTACCATGTTTTCGCTGTCAGAAAGTTCCGCTCCCACGTTATCGAAATCAGCCTTACGGAGAACGCTCACAATCAACCGACCGTCAAAAAGGATTTCTGCGCGTTCCAGCATCATGCGTTCCAAGTGCAATCTGGCTATTGGGTGTTCCTCGAATAGATGACGGGTTATGTCATATGAATCCAGGCCCGGACTGAGCATTTCCGCTGCCATCTCCAGCGTCCGACTGTTTACCCCGGCGAAGCGAAACCCACCCGTGTCAGTTATAAGACCTGTATAAAGACATTTTCCCACATCAGCGGATATTGTGTATCCTGCTTCTTTGAGTATTCGGTGCACCAATTCCGCTGTGGATGTAGCTTGGGAATCAATGAAATTGACATCTCCGAAAGCGGGGTTTGTGGGATGGTGATCAATATTGATTAGCCGAGCTTTATCCCTAAAACCGGAAACGTTCCCTGCAATGCGAGACTCTTCTGCGACGTCGACAGATATAATCCAGTGCGGTAAATCCACTTCTCTCGGATCTATTATCAAGTCCGAGACCCCAGGGAGAAAATCGTAAGTGGGGGGAAAAGGACGATCTCCTAGAGGCCAAGCTTTCTTTCCCATTTCACGCAACGCCAGATACATTCCCAGCAACGATCCTACGGCATCACCATCCGGGTTTACGTGTGTCACCACAACGAATCGATCCTGCGTACTCAACAATTCGGAAATTTCATTGCGATTCATCTTCATTCGGTCCGATTTCTTTTAGTATTTTGTTGATGCGAGAGAAATTATCAAAAGATGTGTCATAGAAGAAAGTGAGCGCCGGAATATACTTCAGGTCCAGTTCAAGACGAAGCTGGCGTCTGATGAAACCCTCGGCGGCCGTCAACCCTTGCAGATGCATCTCTGCTTTCCCATCAGCGAGACTGCTGAAGTACACTCTTGGCTGATTTCAGGTCCGCACTCATCTGAATATCTGTTATTGTGATCCCTTGGACCCTGGGGTCCTTTATTCGATAGACCACGATGTCAGCAATCGATTGGCGTAGCAGTTCTGCAACCCGATGTTTTCTATGTCTTGTCATTTTAGCGGATTTTCTGTTCCCGGACCTGAAGTCCTGAGAGATATCTCAATAATGAACAATTTCAATGTGAGTATTTACAACTTCAGCCAAATAGAGATTCTCCACATATTGGATGATCGATTCCATCATGGAGTGTGCGTGTCCTCCCTCGGTGGTAACTACTGCGAAGCCGAGAGCACAGCGCTGCCATTTGTCGTGATCCGCCACCTCTGCAATAGATAAATCGAATTTACTGCGAACCTTACCGAGAATGCTCTTTACCACTTGTCTCTTGGCTTTTAGGGAAGAGGAATTATGTATCATAAGTTCAATGACGCCGACACCCACAACCATATGTCATCGCCCTCTGCTGTCCAGCTGATTCCTCCTAAGGGAAGTGTCAATTTGCTCGTCCTCTATGATGGCGATCCTCTTGGGATAAGCCGAGACCCGATTTCTTCAAGTGAACAATCTTCCGGACCATCAGGCCTCACAAACAAAATCGGGTCACCGAGGCATTTATGGGGTCAGCTTAGCAGTTTCCTGTTCTATGGTAAAAGCTTCGATTACGTCACCAAGTTTTGCGTCCCTGAAGTTCTCGAGCACGATACCGCACTCGTAACCTTCCAGGGCCTCTTTGATGTCCTCCTTGAATCGTTTCATGGAGTTAATCTTACCTTGGTATATCACTACGTTATCCCTTAGCAATCTCACCTGATTGGATCTCTCGATCTTTCCTGAAACGACGTGACATCCTGCGACTACCCCAATTCTTGCGATGTAGAATGTTTGTCGCACTTCCGCTCTGCCCACTACTGTTTCTTTTTCAATGGGTGCGAGCATGCCTTCCATTGCCTTACGCACATCTTCTATGGCTTCATAGATTATAGTGTAAAGGCGTATATCGATTTTTTCCTGCTCGGCCACTTGCGCAGCCTTCGGGGACGGCCTGACATTGAAGCCGATAATTATGGCTCGGGAAGCGCTCGCCAACATGACGTCAGACTCCGTAACCGCTCCCACGCCGCCATGAATCATCTTGACCTTTATTTCCTTTCCTGGGATACCGGTAAGAGCCTCCTTGACTGCTTCCACCGATCCCTGGACGTCCCCTTTGACTATTATGTTGAGCTCCTTCGTGGGCTGCTCGTGCATGCGTGCCAGAAGATCCTCAAGAGACGCGGGTCCAACTGCCGCCTCGATCTCGCGTATTTTATGTTGTCTGTGCTCGCCGATTTGACGGGCGATTTTTTCTTCATCCACCACCACGAACAGGTCGCCTGCTTCGGGAACTCCTGAGAATCCGTGAACCTCCACCGGTGTGGCAGGCCCTGCCTGATCAACGGCTTTGCCTTCATGATCCAGCATTGCCCTTACTTTGCCGTAGTGGATTCCCGCCACGAAAGGATCGTGAAGCTTGAGAGTCCCCTCCTTAACCAGCACCGTGGCAACCGGGCCTTTGCCTTTATCAAGGCGGGCCTCGATGATTGTTCCGGTAGCCATCTTGCTGGGATTTGCCCTGAGTTCCATCATTTCCGCTTGGAGCAGGACCAGGTCAAGTATTTCATCGATTCCCTGATGATTCTTCGCGCTCACGTATGCGAAAAGCGTCTCTCCGCCCCATGCCTCTGGTATCAACTCGTGTTGACTTAGTTCACGTATAACCCTATCGGGGTCGGCCTCGGGTTTATCTATTTTGTTTACCGCTACGATGATTGGCACATTGGCAGCGCGCGCATGGTTTATTGCCTCCACGGTTTGATCCATCACGCCGTCGTCCGCTGCGACCACGAGCACCACAAAGTCAGTAACCTGTGCGCCTCTCGCCCTCATGGCAGTGAATGCCTCATGTCCGGGGGTATCAAGAAATACGAGTTCGCCTTTGGGGACTTTGACCTTGTATGCACCGATATGCTGTGTAATACCGCCCGCTTCCTGCTCGATCACGTGAGTCGAACGAATCGCGTCCAACAGCGACGTTTTTCCGTGATCAACATGGCCCATAACGGTTACAACCGGTGGTCTAGATACCAATGTTTCTTCAGTATCTTTGATGACTGTCGGAAGAAGATCCTGTTCCGACTGCTCCGCTGACTCTGCTTCGAATCCGAATTCAGAGGCTACAAGAACGGAGGTCTCATAATCGATGTGTTCATTAATTGACGCCGTGACCCCAAGGGTCAGGAGATGCTGAATGACATCCGCAGCCTTTACGCTCATTTTATGGGCCAAGCTGGATACCGTAACCATCGCCGGAATTTTTATGCGACGCTTGCTCGCCTTGGGCGTTGTGAGCTCAGTCTTGCGCGGACGTGGCTTTCTTCCTTTGCCGCGAAGCCTCCGCACTCTGTCGTCGTACAAATCACTTCTAAGGACGACTTCTTTGCGACGGCGGACTTTGCCCTTCTCTTCCTCGATCTTTTCTTCCACCACATCGCGAACTTTTTTTACTTCCTTTTTCTTTCTCTTTTTGTCTTCCAGATCGGGCACGAATGGCGTCGCCGGAGGTTCTACCTTTCGCGGTATGATCGGAGGAACGTAAGCTGGTCTAGGAGCTTCTCCTCGTTGGGGCGGTCGTTCAGGCCGTTCTGGCTGTTGAGGTCGCTCTATCCGTTCAGGCCGTTCCACCCGCTCAGGTTCTTTTGGGGGCTCCTTACGAAGCTCCACCTTTCCGATGATTTGAGCGGGCTGCATTCTTTTTTCTTTCTTCTTCTTTTTCTTCGGCCGTTCTTCAAGCGCTCGCCTTTCATCAACACGAACATCAGTTTCAGTCTGAGGAAGCGCTGCGCTGTCTTCCTTTTCAGGCGAATGAATGATTCGCGCTGCCTCTAGCTCTGGGGACTGCTGCTCTGTTTTCACGTCCGATACTACCTTGGCGCTGGAAGCACGAGCGGGTTCGGCTGAAGGAACCCCCTCGTGGGGGAAGACTTCGACTTTCGTTTCTGCCTTTTGGTTGGGGCTTACGATGGCTGGCTGCGCTGGGATAACTTCTAGTCTGGGCGGAGCTAGTTCGGGTTCTCTTGGATCCACAGGTCCCACAGGCTCCGGCTTCGGAGCCATTTCTATTATCCTTGCGGGTTCAGGTTTCTTCATCTTTTTGGTCGGCTTCTTAAGAGTTTCTTTGGGCCCAGTCTCGGTTCTCTCATCCGAAACGAACAGGCTCTCATCCTCCTGGATGTCCTGTGGTGCGGCAACAAACTCTTCGCTCACGAAGGGTTCACCTTCTCTTTGTTCCGGGTGCGCAGAAGGCTTGACTCTTCGGCGGATCACAGTAGGCCTTATTCGCTTTTCAACCATTTCCCGCTGCGGAAGCACTGTAACGAGTTGAGCTCGCAGGGCGACGGGATCATCGGTCTCCAGTGGGCTCTCCGGGCCTTCAACCTCGAACCCCATGGTCACCAATTCCCTGACCAGATCCTCGTTTCTGACCTTCAAGTCTCGGGCCAGGTCATCAACGGTCAAAACTGTCATCCAGTTATCCCTTCTTTTCGAGCCCTCTAAGCAGTCCCTCTCTTTCAGGGGCCACAGCGATATTGCTTCGCAGCGCCCTGTCGAGACGTCCCTTGTTTAGGGCCTTTCCAAGCATTTTTTATCGGGACAGGTGTAACAGCCTCTTCCCGGAGTGTTTTCGTGCTGCGAACAACGGCGACCGTGTCGTCAACAGCTTTCAAATGAATCATCTCATGCGCCGGCCGTCTCTTACGGCATCCAATGCATTGCCTTATCGGAACATGGCCTCTCTTCATACCAGGATCGACCGTCATGGAACCGTTTTAGCGTCTTCAGAACTCTCCGCCTGCATCGCTGGGAAATTTTCGGACGGTTCTTCTTCAGACACCTCTTCTTGTTCCTGAGAAAATTTCTCTTCCTCTTCCGGAGGATTAGCCAGATATCGCAATGCACCGTGCAGCAAGCCACGCCTTTTTCTTCCGTTATTCCCATGAAGCTGGTCAATTCGGCGAGTGTTGCCTTGGCAATGTCTTCCGGGATTCCGTAGCCGTTATCGAACAGCATGGTGGCCGTTTCCTCGTCCATCGCGTCAATGGCCAAGAGCTGCTCGAAGGACTCTCCACTGATCTTTTCCTCTTTGGACTCGCTCCTCACGTCTATCTTCCAGCCGGTGAGCTTTGCAGCCAGTCTTACGTTCTGTCCTTTTTTCCCGATAGCAAGAGACAGTTGGTCGTCTGCGACCACGACCTCCATCGTACCGATTGTGCTGATCTATAATTACTTTCGATATTTCAGCAGGAGCCAGTGCGTTACACACAAAGTGAGCCGGATCGTCGTGCCATGGGATAATGTCGATCTTTTCTCCTCTCAGTTCCTGCACTACCGCCTGCACTCTTGACCCTTTCATTCCTACGCATGCGCCTACCGGATCCACGTCTGCGTCCGAAGACCGCACGCCGATCTTGGCTCTCTGGCCCGGTTCTCGGGCCGCGCACATAATCCGGACTATTCCTTCTGCGATTTCCGGGACTTCCTGCTCGAATAGTTTCACCAGGAATGCCGGATTTGCACGGGAGAGAATTATCTGAGGATCTTTTTGGGTTCGCCTGAACGTCGAGAATTAGTGCCCGGATCCGGTCACCCTGTCTATAATTTTCCCTGCGGAATCTGCTCGCTGAAAGGGAGTATTGCCTCTGCCCTGCCCGAGATTCACTATGATGTTTCGCTTTTCGAAGCGCTGAACCACGCCGGTAACTACATCTCCTTTGCGGTCCTTGTATTCGGCATAGATGTTTTCTCGTTCCGCGTCTTTCACTTTCTGAATAATCACTTGTTTTGCGGTTTGTGCCGCTATCCGTCCGAACGTCTCCGTGTCCATCTTGACTCCGAGCTGATCTCCTATTTCCGCCTCGGGATCCAGCTCTCTGCGGGCCGTGTCCAGATCTATCTGCGGTCGTCATGTCTTCCACCTCTTCCACCACATCCTTGAAAAGAAAGACCTCCACTTCGCCTGTTTCTTCGCTATACTGTGCCTCGAGCTCGACCCGATTGCCGTATTTCTTTCGTAGCTGCAGATACCAGCGCAGCTTCCAAAGCCTCGACCAGTGTATCCCGCGCGATCCCTTTTTCCTTTGCCACCTGGTCTATCATTCGGTTCAAATTAATTCCCATTGTCTAATCCCCCGCTCTCGCGGCTCTTCTTACGCAAGTCCCGCGAAAAAGTTCTTCTTCGGAAAGGTCCAGGCGTGGCCTTTTCCAGATCGTTGAGGTTCTATTTCCACACTGATTCCGTCCACGTCCACAACAATCCTTGAATTCTCCATTCCTTTGAGAATTCCCTGAAAATTTCGCTGTCCTTCCAACTTCCGCCGAGTCCTAATGCGTACCGGAGACCCGCAAACGCGGTGAAATCCTTTTCTTTTCGTAAGACCCTGTTGATTCCCGGAGATGACACTTCCAGGACATAGCGGTGCTCGATAGGGTCTTTTATATCCAGCAGAGCTCCGACCTGGCGACTTACTGCTTCACAATCATCCAAGGCTGACCCCGCCGGGAGTATCGATGAAAAGTCTTAGAACCCATCGCCCGCTTTCCAACTTGAACTCAATTTCCACGAGTTCGATCCCTTCCGGGTTCCAAAACCGGCTCTATCATTGCTCCACAAGTGAGGAAATAATTTCTCGGTCCATATTGTCCGACTCCAGGCTATATCTCGAAATCGTTATAACCGCATCGCCCGCTAGGAATTCGCGATCCGATAATAAAAAACCCGGGATCAACAAACCCGGGTGGTCTCCACCACTCTCTGGAGCGGGCAACGGGGGTCGAACCCGCGACATCAAGCTTGGGAAGCTTGCACTCTACCAACTGAGCTATGCCCGCACCTCACAAAATTTACCAACCGGAGCTACTTATGTCAAGCGGTTTTAGATATCTTTGTACCCTTCGACCGCGGTTTTCAGAGGAGTCACCGCAACTTCTTTGATACGGTTCCTATCCATTTCGGTTACTTCGAACCGCCAGTTCTCGTAGTTCACGTGCTCTCCGGGTGAGGGAATCTTTCCCATTTTATCGAGCAAAAAGCCTGCTAGCGTCGAGTAATATAATGATTGCGGCAAAGAAATGGAATGGTGCTCCTTTAACTCGTGAAGCGTTACAAGGCCATCCACAACGAATCCTGTGTGATCCTCAATGGGGCCGCCGAATTCCGATTTCGTACGAATTACTCTCGCAATATCACCGGTTAGTTCCTCGAGCACGTCCTCCAGCGTAATAATTCCGTCCACAGTGCCGTGCTCGTCCACCACGACCCACATCTGCTCGTCATTTTTCTGCATCGCTGCCAATATCTGATCAAGCGTCTGCCCCCTGACAGCAAAAAAAGCAGGCCTCAAGATTCCATGAACAGGCGCGGGTTCGTCATGGAGCAGCAGATCCTTAATGTTCACGAGGCCAAAAACATTGTCGCCACTCTTGTCTACCACGGGAAAATACGTGTAAGGATGCCGTCTATAAGCGCTCAGAATCTTGTCTCTTATTTGTGGATCCTGTCTTGAATCCAAATGCACGGCGATGATCTTACTTCTGGCAATCATCACGTCTTCCACCCGGATCTGAGAGAACCTGGTCACACGAACCAACATGTCATAGATCCTTGTAGGCATTTGCCGGCTCTCCACCAGTTCAGAGGCCAATAAACGAAGTTCCTCGGCTGTAAAAATATGCGCCGGTGCATCCTTGATTCCCATAACCCGAAGAACAGCGCGGGTGGACATGGTCAGCACGGATACCGCAGGCAGCATCCATGATGCGAACACTTTGAAGGATCTCGCAAATTTCAGGCTTATGCGGCCAGGATATCGCCTCGCCAGAGATTTTGGAACTAACTCGCCGATGACCAGGGTCACATACGCAATAGTTACAGTGACGGCAAATATCGCTATGACCCTGCCAGCCGTAGAACCAGATGGAATACCCAGCTCTTCCAAAACCGGAGACAACAATTCATGAGCGGAAGCGCCTCCAATTGCAGAAGTGAGCGTCGCCACAAAAGTCACCCCGACCTGCACAGTAGCGAAAAACCTGTCGATATCTTTCTGAAGAGCCAGAGCGGTCGAGGCTCCAGGCAATTTTTCTTTCTGAAATCTCTTCAACCGAGCCCTGGGAACTGAAACCAGGGCCATTTCCATGCACGAGAATAATCCATTGAGAAGAATCAAGGACACTATCGTTACAGCTAATATCGGCAAAGACGCCATTCACACCTCCGGAAACGTGCAACGCAAATACGTTACCAGATTCCGGGCGGGGGATCACGCGATGAGTTAGAAAAGCACAACCAGTCAGATGTCCGGTAGTGGGTGGCGTTCGCGGAGGAAGACTCTGGAGGAACAAGGGAACCGGCAAGATGCCGGTCTCCCTATGTTTTCGTGCTTTGTCGCTGGGTCTTCACCTCTGGATGTTGAAGGATCAGAGGAGTTTTTCGTTGAAAGTGATTTTGGCCCTGTCTTCAAGAAGCTTTAGCCATCCCTTGAGGAATTCGGTTTTCCGAACCTCTAGGATCCATTTTTCGAAGGCAGGAGCGTCTTTCGCTAATTGCTCATCACTTGCGACGTCCACCGCCGTCAAACGTACGACAGCCACCCCGGAAGAAGCGGAAATAGGTGAGGGATAAAGAGGGTTCGCCTTGGACAGGGAGGTCAACATTTCACTGATTTCCTGCCCCCCGCCAATTTTGGGAACAAAACCCGCTGACCTGGATATCGGTTCCAGTGTTTCCCATTCAAGTCCGAATTTCTTAGCTATTTGATCGGACTCTGAAGGTTGCTGCTTCAATGTCTCAAGGATTTCATCGGCTTTCTTGCGAGCCGATGTGAGCGCCTGCTGTTTGACAAAGTCTTTTTCCACTGTGCTGCGCACTTCCTGGAGTTCAGGAATACGCTCCTTGTGCTTGGCCAGTAGTTTCATCACCAGAAAACCGTCTCCTACTCGATCGAGCCTCGATATTTCACCGATCCTCAATCCGAAAGCCTCGTCCATAATCTTCGCGTCGCTGGTGACGTCCGGAATTCCTCCGCGCCGAGTGACGAAGTTCACTGTGTTAACCTGAAGGCCAAACCGCTTGGCAGGCTCTTGGAGATCTTCCGATCTGTAAACCTGTTCGTAGAAGCTTTCAGACTCGGGGCCGGCTCTTTTGCGGGCTTTTTCCTCCAGGAGCTTGAGCTCGATTTTGTCTTTCGCGAGGTCAAAATCCAGCACAGTCTCAGGCTTTTTCTCTTCTGCAACCAGAATATGGTAACCCAGTTCGGTGCGGATCGGATCCGATATTTTTCCGATTTCAAGATTAAAAGCTGCTTTTTCAAGTTCACGGTTCATAGTGCCCCGAGAGAAGAAGCCAAGATCTCCACCCCTGTCCTTTGTCATCTCATCCTGGGATTCGGATTGGGCCACAGTCTTGAAATCGTTGCCGCCTACGATCGCCTGTTTGGTAAATTCGGCTCTCTTGCGAACCTGCTCAACCAGGTCCGGCTCCACGTCGGGTGGAATCCTGAAAAGTATGTGGCTGGCGCGGACCCTCTCAGGTTCGGTAAATTCGTTGGGGTGATTGTGATAATAGGAACGCGTCTCATCTTCGGATACAGACAAGTTTTTCTCAATGTCCTTCCACGAGAAGAATACATACTGAAGATCCACTGACGGCGGAATTTCGTACTTGGCCTGGTTTTCCTTAAAAAAAGTCTCCAGAGTCTTCTGGTCCGGCTGTTCTTTGGACTCCTCCGGTTTAATGAGCAGCAAAGAAAGGACAAGTTTGTCGTTCTGGAAGTGCCAGAGCTGTTTGACTTCCTGAGGATCGGTTTTAACTCCGTCTGTGATCAGGCGAACCACCTGCTGTTCAAGTAATTCCTGCTTTCGAGCCTCTTCGTACGCGGTGGGTGTCAGTTTTATGGCGTTAAGATAGCCCCTGTAGCGGTTCTCGTCAAAACCACCTTCATTCTGAAACATGGGGTTGGTTCGGATATCCTGTACCAAGTCGCTATCATTTACGAAAAGCCCAAGTTTCTTGGCTTCCTGCAGCAAAAGCACTTGGTTGACAAGGGCTTGAGCTACACTTTTCTTGAGGTTCAGTTTTTCGAAGATTTCCGGAGGAATCGAGCCCTTGAATCTGAGCTTCATCTTTTCGTGTTCGCTGTCATACACGTTGCGAAAGTGATCGTAACTGATCACCGTGTCGTTGACCTTCGCCACATGGTTGGTGGATCTGTCACCGGGCCCGGACCACCCGAAAAAGAACACAAAGACAACAATGATTCCGCCCAAGGCTACCTTTATCATCCATGAGCCGGCGTGTTTTCTCATCACATCGAGCACGATCCTTCTCCTTTCCGGTTCTCCAGAATCGATCGGGGATCATAAGAATTTCAGGGCACTTTGTCAACCAAGCCACGCCTAATCGTAATCAGCGCTTGATCCAGGATTGCGCTTCTGTTAAGTTTCGTAAGATATCCTCACGAGTAATCTGTTTTTTCGGGACAAACATTCAAATGTTTTTTGACTCGGTATCGGGCTTCTTTTCCAATGATATGGCCATCGATCTCGGCACGGCCAATACTCTTGTGTACGTGAGAGGCAAGGGGGTCATATTGTCCGAACCGTCGGTTGTGGCGGTCAAAACGGATCTCAAAAGGGGGCCGAGAATAGTCGCTGTCGGGACCGACGCAAAAAAAATGCTCGGGAGAACGCCTGATAATATGCAGGCGATTCGCCCAATGAAAGACGGGGTCATTGCGGATTTTGAAGTCACCGAGGCGATGCTCAAGCACTTCATCTTCAAGATTCACCGCCGCAGATTCCTGGTGAAACCCAGAATAATTATCTGTATGCCTTCCGGAAGTACCAGGTGGAGATGCGTGCGGTGCGCGAAGCTGCGAAAAGCGCTGGAGCGCGAGAGGTTTTCCTCATCGAAGAACCATTGGCCGCAGCAATCGGTGCGAATCTCCCGATAACGGAACCAACGAGCAGCATGATTGTCGATATCGGAGGTGGAACGACCGAGGTTGCCGTAATATCAATGTCGGACATTGTCTATTCCAAGTCTCTCAGGGTAGCGGGGGACAAAATCGACAACACGATCATCCGTTATGTCAAACAGAGATACAGCCTTCTAATCGGAGAGAGGACCGCGGAAAACATCAAGATGATGATCGGAAGCGCATGCTATGAGCCGGAAGAAAGTATTATCGAGGTGAAGGGACGCGACCTCATAGGCGGAGTGCCCAAAGTAGTGGCGCTGAGATCCGGTGAGGTCACCGAGGCTATTGCCGAACCCATAAGGGCTATATTGGAAACCATAAAAACAGCATTGGAACAAACCCCCCCGGAATTGGCCGCAGACATAGTTGACAATGGCATAGTACTGACGGGCGGGGGCTCGCTGCTCAAGAATCTGGACGAAGTAATACGGAGAGAAACCAGCCTGCCGGTAATTGTTGCCGACGATCCTCTAAGCACGGTGGTCGTGGGTTCAGGGATAGTCTTTGAGCATTTCGATGTGCTAAAAGACGTACTCATACGATGACGGCGATCCATCATCATCAGCGGCCTACCGCTTTCCATTGTTTTCCATAGACAGCTCATGCCTCGAACAGTACGCGACATAGCCATCGTACTAATACTCGTTGGGGGTGGTCTCGTTATTCTCCTTTCCTCACCGAAAGAGCCCCAGAGCGGACCTGTGAGTCGGGCAGTCTATTCAGTAGTTCGGCCATTCCAGCAAGCTATCTTTTCTGTGCACTTCAGGGCAAAGGCCGCGTGGAATACGTACATCAACCTCGTGGGCGTTGAAGAAAAAAATCAGGCCCTGAAGGATGAGATCAGCAAACTTCGCCAGGAGAATGCAGCCCTTCTCAGTAAAGACATCGAAAACAGGCGCTTGAAGAAATTACTCCAACTCAAGAGTCGAAACGAGTTTCCGTTGCTGGTAGCTCAGGTCGTGGGGGAAGACGCACTGGGCTGGTACAGGACTATTTTTATAAATAGAGGCTCTGATGACGGAGTGGTCGCGGAAATGCCTGTGGTGGTCGCTGAAGGAGTGGTAGGAAGAATTGCGAAGACATCCTCCGATATTTCACGCGTGCTGTTGCTGACGGATCCAAATTTGGCGCTGGATTGCCGGGTGGTATGCACACGAGATAGAGCCGTGTTAAGCGGATCGCTTGAAAGAGGGTGCACGCTGCGGTGCATCAAGTTTGAATTCGGAAATCAAACCAGGAGACCAAGTGGTCACCTCTGGGCTCGACGGGATTTTTCCTAGAGGACTGGCCGTGGGTACTGTCGAAACGATTCGGAAAGGGCCTCAGGGACTATTTCTGGAAGCTCAAATCAAACCGGCTGTGAACTTTCTAGAAATCGAAGAGGTGTTGGTCATTTTGGCCCACAAGGCCGGATTTGACGTGAGACCGGGCCTGGAGGACAAGCGTTGAAAGATGCAGTCTTCATACTGGTGGTAGGCTTGACGGCCATAGTGATTCAAACCACCCTCATGGGGCTTTTAATAGGGAGCGAGTACAAGCCTGATCTCATGCTGATTTTTGTGAGCTGGGCCGGCCTTCGAAATCCAATTCCTTCCCGGAGTAGGGTTGGCGTTCTGTGGTGGTCTGTTGATGGATCTTTTTTCCGGTTCTCCGGCGGGTCTTTTCTCCATAATGTATTGTCTGCTGCTCCTGATTTTTGGATATACGGATTCAAGATTTCAGGTAGACAGCAATTCTGCCAAATCAATCATAGTGTTTGCAGCGAGCCTGGCAGTGGGCTGCATGGTTCTTATCATGAGGCGCGCGGCAGGTCCGGTTGAATTTGGATGGAATGTCGGCCAGTGGATAATATTGAAGTCCGGTATTACCGCCATGACCTCTTTGATAATTTTTCCGCTCTTGGACAGCTTCTGGTCGGGCTATTCTCGGCTTGTGGGAACGCGCTGAATACGTCGCTTGGATGGCGGGCACTTGAATTCACCAACTGAACAACGTACGTCGAATTGAGAGCAGTTGAAAGTATGGCCAATCTGCCGCACAAGGAACATTTTGACGACTACTTTTCCCCTCGAATCTGGATAGCAATTGCATTCGTGGTCGTCTTTATGGCTCTACTTGCCGCCAAATTATGGCATCTTCAAATGATACAGGGCGAATCTTACAATGAGTTGTCCGATAATAATCGGGTTCGACTCATGAGGATGCTATCCACGAGAGGGAAGATCCTTGATTCGAAGGGACGCGTGCTCACGGAGAACACTCCAAGCTTTACTCTATCAATTGTGCCGGGCGAGCTTGATAGGCCCCAGGAATTGATTCAGACTTACGCCCCGATCCTGGGAGTCACGCAAGAGAAGATGCGTGGAATTATCGAACGCAGCCGCATGATTCCCAAATTTATGAACTACCCTATCAAGAAAAATATAAGTCTCGAAGAGGTGTCCCTTGTCAAAGCCCGCGCGACTGGCCTGCGAGGGGTGACTTTGGATGTAAAGCCACTTCGCCTATACCCGGCTCAGGACGTTCTTTGTCACGTGATCGGTCCAGTGGGAGAGATTTCTCAGGAAGAATTGGCAAAGACGTTTCGCGTGGGATACCGCACAGGGGACATCATTGGAAAGTCAGGAATAGAGAAAGAATACGAGAGCTATCTCAAGGGAGAAGAAGGTTGGGAACAAGTAGAGATAGATGCTAAAGGAAGGACTCTGTCCACTCTCTCCCGAAGACCGCCCAAAAATGGAGCGGATGTGACCTTGACCGTGGACTCGGCATTTCAGAAATACGTGGAAGACGTATTTTTTCACAGAGCAGGATCTGTGGTGGCCGTAGACCCTGATACTGGCCGCGTTCTTGCCATGGTAAGCAAACCGAATTTCGACGTAAATTTGTTCTCTCCGTCAATAACCGAGCGCCAATGGAAGACCTTGAACTCCGATCCTCTGCATCCTCTTGAAAACCGGTCCATAAGGGGGTTGTATTCTCCCGGCAGCACATTCAAGATAGTGACCGCTATCGCCGGTCTTTCGGAAAATGTCATCACTCCAGATCGAAAGTTCACCTGCAAAGGGCAGCTTGAGCTGGGTGGCCAGACTTTTCGCTGTTGGAATCCCCATGGCCATGGACAGGTGAACCTGCATCGTGCATTCGTGGAATCCTGCGACATCTATTTTTATGAGCTGGGTCTAAAACTGGGGGCTGATCGGATCGGCAAATACGCAGCGATGTTCGGCTTGGGGGCACCGACCGGTCTCGGACTCCCTCAAGAATTGCCGGGGCTGATTCCGACTTCCGCGTGGAAGCTAAGGACATACGGCGATTCATGGAAAGACGGCGAGACCCTCACTGTTGCGATAGGTCAGGGCTATCTGGTTTGCACTCCTCTTCAGTTGGTCATGATGACAGCAGCTATGGCGAATGGCGGCAAACTGCTGAAACCGGCCATTATTAGTCAGATTGCCGACGCAGACGGAGCCGTGGTATTCGACCATTCGCCTGTGATTCGCTGGGAAGCCCCACTTGACCCAAAAAACCTTTCATTGTTGCACGCAGCTTTGACCGACGTGGTGTCAGACAACAAAGGTACTGGAAGAAGGTGCAGAATTCCTGGAATTAACATCAAAGCCAAGACTGGAACCACACAGGTGATTCGGGTAAAGCAAAGGACCAAAGAAGAAGATCAGATTCCTTATCACGAGCGCACTCATGCAATGTTCGTTGCCTATGTGAACGATAGACCGCAAAAAATAGCCGTGGCTATCATAGTGGAACACGGTGGCGGAGGCGGAGCGAGTGCCGCTCCGCTTGCCCGAAAGATCATAGCCCGTTATTATGGCGTCCCCGATCCAGGAGATTCTGAAGAGTAATCCACTCAACCGGTTAATATTTCGGTTGTTAGGGTTTGATCACCGATATGGCTCAAGTGCAATTTAAATTGAGCAGGCCTGCGCTGGCTCTTGCGGAAGTGCCGCTGATATTCATTAGCGTGGTTCTTTCGGGAATAGGCCTCGCTCTTATTTTCGAGCGCGACTGCGCCCATGGGAGAAGCAGGTAGATCCTTCGTTCTGAGGCAGATGACTTGGTGCAGCTTGGGGCTTGTTCTTATGGCTGTTTTTCTGTTGTTTGACTACCGTATTCTGGAACGCTGGGCTTTGTGGATCTACATCATAGTCGTGGCCGCTCTCATAGCTGTCTGGGCCGTGGCGACCTCTTCAGGATACCTACGTCCAATCCGGTCTCGCGGAGCGGAAGAGGCTCCTGATCGGGAGGAAGCATCTCCATAGGACCTCCTTGTCCGACACTCTCTTCAGAAGAGGGTTGAGAAGCTGGTCGATCCTCAGCCGCGGCTAGACCCGCTCAACGGTGATCATCACATTCTCATCCACCCACTCGGTGATCTCAGAGGCCCCGAACTTCTCCTTGAGGTTGGCATGGAAGCCTTCTATGGCTCGCTCCAGTTCGTCCGCTTGATACAAGCAGAAGGTCGAGTAGTGTTTGCCTCTCGCCCGTTGGACAAGACAGTCAAGGGTCGCTGCCCGCCGAAAGCTGAAGTGGGTCAGGTCACGAACAGCTAGGCCCCGCGCACAGCCGATGCTCCAGGTCATCTGCTCTTCATCGTAGAGCCTCGTCTCTTTCTCTGCGAAACCGGGGAAGTACTGCCCCCAGATTGACCGCTCGTTCTGATCGCGAAATCGGGTGTAGATGAACAGAAGGCCTCCCGGCCGAAGAGTCCTACTCGCCTCTCGCAAGAACCTGGCCAGGTCGAAATGATGGATAGCATTGAAGGCAAGCATAGAGTCGAGGCTGCGGTCAGGAAGGGGCAGTTTTTCGGCCCGAGCTTGGAGAACGTTGAATCCGCTGATACCCGACAAGCTTGGATCGAGGCGAAGTTGTTCCAGCATGTCATGGCTACAATCGATGAAATAGACAAAGAGTTTCCTACCGAGCCGGCGCATCAGTTCCATCATGTAGCGCCCAGTGCCGCATCCCACCTCCGCTGAGGTGACATACGGCAGGCCCTCCAAAGACCGTACGATAAGGTCAACCGGCTCGGGATCCGTGATGCGCAGTTCGTTATATCTGGCCGCCACCGTGGAGAAGTGGTGGCAAAGCGGACTACTGAGAGTACGGACCACGCACACCTCCCCTGGGCGAGTGTGCTCCTGCGGGTTGCCCCGCGGGATTCAGGCTGTCTTGGCCACGTCGTACACTCATGTGGCCGAAGACCCATGACACTGTGGTCTGTAAGACTACTCGGGCGAAGACGGGGAGCGGGTTGCAGCGGGAGGCCTGAGCAGAAGCCGCATGCACCAACTGCGCGGAGTCTGCAAAAGAAGGACGTACGTTCTTCACTCGTGCAGCGAACGGTCGTCGCTCGCTGCGGTCTGGAGAGATCTGACACTCGCACGGCGATCTCTTCTCAAGAACATCTTTTCCATACCCCACAGCATGGCTACCCAGATTGCCAGCATGCAGACGACGATAGCCACCTGAGCTAAATGCTCCATTGTGTGCACCTTCTCCTTCGGCTGCGAACTCTTGCGTCGGTCGGGGTGCATTTACGCAGACAAGCTGTAATACGACCGTATGAAGATGCTAGGCCTTAACAGCCATATTTACAAGTATTTTTGTTATGATACGTAATACGACTCTGCCACACCTTCTGATGTCGTCGGGCCGAATGATTAGGATGATTGGGCCCAAGTGAACCAAGGGTTAAGCCGCGAAGGGTGGACATCGGCCAGCCTATGTCGCCACGGTCGCGTCTGCTAGACTCATATGACATAAGGCCGGAAGCCGGCAACACTTCGAGGTGAAAGACAGCCGTGGCAAGACGCGAATACGAGGTGGATCGTCTTTCGATTAGCCTTCCACGGGAAGACATCGAGACGCTTCGCGAACTCGCGGAGCTCACCGGACGCCCGATTTCCCACATTGTTGGGCAGTTCTGCAAGCCGGAGCTCGAGGTTGCGCGCGAGGTTCTCTCGCTGAGCCGAGCGCACGATCCGCTCTTGTGGGATACCGTCGGACGGCTGATGACCGAGCCTCATGTTGTGGATCCAGTGGAGCCGCCGGTATCTTCCTCGTCCGTCGACACGACGGATCCCGAGCGCGAAGAAGAATAGCGATCTGCGCTGTGAACTTCTCCTAGTCTCCAGGGCTACGACGTCTTCACTCTTCTTGACGTCCAGTCCCACAGGCTTCGGCGCCTTCTGGGATGTGTCTTTTCCGCGCATCCGCGTTGAGATATGACTATTCGCCCCGCCCGAACGAGGCTGTGCTGATGCGTTGTCGAGGGGCTGAGAACCGGATCATCATCCCGGAGATGTTCCGTCGCCGAAGAGAGCAGAAGTGAGCGCCGAGTTGGGCGAGCAGCTGGGGTTCTGGACCCTGGCCCCGTTTGTCTGCATGCTCTTGGCTGTGGCCATATTGCCGCTGGTGGCCGGATCCTGGTTTCACCATAACCGCAACAAAGCGCTTATAGCGCTAGTACTGGGTCTGCCTACGGTAGTCTATCTGGTGGCCCGCTTCGGCCACCTGGGCCTCGAACTTACGGCCGAAACGGCTGAGGAGTACGTGGCGTTCATCGTCCTTCTCTTCGCGCTCTACACCATCTCTGGGGGCATCTACCTGACCGGTAACCTGGTGGCCACCCCCCGGACCAACCTGGCCTTCTTGGCGACGGGGGCCGTTCTTGCTAGCTTCATCGGTACCATGGGGGCCTCCATGGTACTCATCCGACCCTTGTTGAGGGCCAACTCCGAGCGCACGCGCGCCCGGCACACGGTGGTCTTCTTCATCTTCGCGGTGAGCAACATCGGTGGCATGCTGACTCCTCTTGGTGATCCTCCGCTGTTCCTGGGTTTCCTGCGAGGAGTGCCCTTCGCCTGGACTCTGGGCCTGTGGCCCCAGTGGCTCCTGGGGGTAGGACTGGTGCTGGCGGTGTATATGGCTGTCGAGCTTCACTTCTACCGCAAGGAGCCGGAGCAAGCCCGCCGCTTCGACCTAGAGGACTACGTACCCATGCGACTCAAGGGCGCCATCAATATTCTCCTTCTCGTACTCGTGATACTCACGATCCTGCTCTCGGACCTGTTGATGAGAATGGGGGAGGCGGTCCACTTCCCTTTCTTGCGCGAGGTCATCCTCGTCATACTTGCCGCCGTCTCGGTCAGGTTCGGCCCTCGGGGACCTCGGGCAGCCAATCATTTCAGCTGGGCGCCCATCATCGAAGTGGCCGTGATCTTCGCCGGCATCTTCGCTACCATGATCCCGGCCCTCGCCCTCCTCCAGGCTCACGGAGAGAGCATTGGCCTCAGCCGGCCCTGGCACTACTTCTGGGCGACCGGGTCTCTGTCGTCCTTCCTTGACAACGCCCCCACGTATCTGGCCTTCACGTCAGTGGCGCAGGGGCAGGTCGGGGTTGATACGGTGGGCGCTTTGACCGCTTCCCAGGTAGTGCCGGGCCTTGGCTTCTCCCCCGCGGACTTCCTAAGCGCCATCTCGTGTGGGGCGGTCATGATGGGAGCCGCTGACCTACATCGGAAACGCACCCAACTTCGCCGTGAAATCCATAGCCGAGCACTCCGGTCTCAGGATGCCGCTGTTCTTCGGATTCATGGGATATTCACTGGCGGTACTCGTCCCCATCTTCGCCGTGGTGACGGCGATCTTCTTTCTCTAGCCTTGGCTAGCTATAGTCCACCCTACCCGTTGGGGATTCGGCGCGGGCCAACGAAGAGGCGTCCGGAGCGCTCGGCTCCGGACGCCGGCAATTGTCAAGAGTTGGGCCCGTACGGTCGTCAATACGTGACGAAGCTCGGTAGCCAGGTGGCGATTTGAGGGAATATCAGCAGCAGTGCCGCCAGGACGATCATGCCTGCCAAGAACGCCACGGCCCCCTTGAATATCTTCCCCATGGGTACGTCCGGCGCCACTCCTTTGATGATGTAGACGTTTATCCCCACCGGCGGGGTGATGACGCCCATCTCCACCACCAGGACGATGATGACGCCGAACCAGATGGGGTCGAAGCCCAGGGCCATGACGGTGGGATAGAGTATGGGGACGGTCAACGTGACCATGGCCAGGGAGTCCATGAAGCATCCCGCGACCAGATACATGGCGAGTATCATGATCATGACGACGGTCGGGGGGACGGGGAGACCGCCGAGGAAATCGGCAGCGGCCCCGGGTATCCCGGTAACGGCCATGAAGTGACCGAACACCGTCGCGCCCGCGACAATGGTCATGATCATGGCGGTGATCAGCAGCGTGTCCTTGACCGAGAGCCAGAACCTCCGCAGGTCGAACGACCTTCTGAGTACTCCTATGACGATGGCGGCCGCCGTCCCCACGCCGGCAGCCTGGGTGGGGCTAAAAAGCCCCGCGAACAGGCCGCCGATGACCAATGCGAAGAGAAACAGCATCTCCAAGAGACCGGTCAGACCGATCAGCTTCTGTTTCATGGTGGTACCGCCCCCAGCCGGAGCTGAGGTCGGCTTGAACACCGTCCAGATGTAGACCGCGAAGATGAAGAAAAGAGCCAGGATCAGACCGGGGACCACCCCGGCCACGAAAAGCTTGCCGATCGACTGCTCGGACAGGATGCCGTAGATGATGAAGATGGTGCTGGGCGGGATCATGATCCCCAGACTCCCGGCCGCGGCCATGCAGCCGCAGGCCAGACCGGGGTCGTACCCGTAACGCCGCATCTCCGGTATGGCCACTTTGCCCATGGCCGCCGCGGTGGCGCTCGTCGAGCCACAGATGGCCGAGAACCCGGCCGTCGCGACGATCGTGGCCATAGCCAGTCCCCCGCGCCACCTGCCGAAGATGATATACGCGGCCTGGTACAGCCTGCCGCTCATCCCCGCATAGAACGCCACCGAGCCCATGAAGACGAACATAGGGATGACCGTGAGGTTGTAGCTGGACCAGATCTCCCAGAAGTCTCGCGCCAATATGCTCAGCCCGGCCTCCGGCCCCTTGACCGCCGCGAACCCGATCAATCCCACGAAGGCCATGGTGAAGCCCACGGGCATGCCCAGCAGGAAGATGACCACCAGGACGGCGACCCCTATGATCCCGATGGTCACGGGGTCCATGTCTTGACCGCCTTGGTGATCGATTTGATGAAGTCCATGATCAGGACCAGCAGAAGCGCCAAGAAGCACACCGCCATCCCGTACACGAAGGGATAGAAGGGGATCTTCTGGGTCATGGACACTTCACCGGTGGATCTGAGCTTCCCGGCGTACTTGAAGCTGTAGTAGGTCAGCAATACCATCAGACAAATGCTGAAGAAGACCATGATGGCGTCGATCACCAGCTTGGAGCGGCGGGGGAACTTCTCCACGATGAAGTCGACCGCCACGTGCCCCTTCATCACCTGCGTGAAGGGGACTGCGCCGGCTATCGCCACCACCGCCAAGAAAGATATGATCTCGATGCCTCCCGGCACCGGGCGGGAGAGTATCTTGATCCCGATGACGTCGGCGACTATGAGAACGAGCATCCCAACGAGGCCGGCGCCGGCGATCCAGAACAGGATCTTGCTGAAGAGTACGATGTACCTATCTACGGTCTTCAGGGGGCCGTTCTCAGCTTCGACCTCCCGGACCGGGAGCGGCTCCATCTCGGGAGGAAGCATCTCCATAGGACCTCCTTGGGGTACGACCACCGCTTAGGCATAGAGGCGGGGCTTGCGCCCCGCCTCTATGCTGGTTTTCCTCACTACTTGTAGCTTGCCGGTCGCTGGATCCGGGCTCCTACTTAGCCGACGGTGACTTGATGTTCTCCTTGACCCACGCGGAGCATTCTTCTTCGGAGACCTGGTTCTGCGTCCAGTAGGCGATCCGCTCCTGGATGAACCCTTCATAGTCGTCCGTGAAGCCCGCGTCCTTGAGAGCGGTGTTCTTCTCATCGATCATCGGTCGGACGGCGGTCTTCCAGGCAGCGTTCTCCTCTTCGGACAGGTCGATCTCCTCACGGCCCTCCTGCTCGTTGAAGAAGACCATGGCGTCGTAGTCGTAGGCCGAACCTACCTTGGCCCAGTATTCGACGTACTCCGCGCTCACGTCGGTGAAGATCTGCTGGATATCCGGCGGCAGCTCGCTCCATTTGTCGCCGTTCATAACGAGGTACATGCCGGTGCACGAGCCGATGGAGAAGCAGTTGGTGACGTACTTGACCACCTCGGCCTGCTTCCAGCCCAGCAACACCTCCCGAGGAGCGATGCTCCCGTCGATGACACCTTTGGACATGAGTTCGTAGGCCTCGTTCTGAGGCGCGGCATACCCTTCGGCTCCCAGTAGGCCGGCGATAGTGGCCCCTACGCCGGTGGACCTGAGCACCATCCCCTTGTTATCCGCCAGCGTCTTCACCGGCTTGCTGGTGGTGAAGACCACCTGAGGCCCTGTCCCGTAGAAGGCGAACAGATGCACGTCGTTGAACTCGGCCGGCTTGAATTTGTTGTAGTAGTCGTTCACCACCATGGTCGAGACGTACCCGGCGGGATAGCCATGGGGGAAGTCGACGAATTCCATGATGGGGAAGATCCCCGGGGTATAGGCCATGACCGAGAACCCGAGGTCGGAGATACCGGTCACCACGCCGTCATAGACTTTGTTGGCGGCCGTGAGAGAGGCTCCGGGCAGGTACTCGAACTCCACCGCGCCGTTGGTGCGCTTGGTGATCTCAGCCTGCCACATCTCGCCCACGATCGCGATGTTGTTCGTGGCCGGGAAGAACGTGTTGAAGGTGAATTTCCAGGTTCCGGGAGCATACGCCGAAGTCGTGGTGGTCTCGGCGGCCGCCGTGGTAGTGGTCTCCGCAGCCCCCGTTGTAGCCGTCGTGGGCGCCGCCGTGGTGGGCGCGGCGCTCGTTGTTGTCTCCTCCTCTTCGCCGCAAGCGGCCAGCCCCAACATCGTAAGCGCGAACACCAGCACCAACCCTAGGATCAACGCTTTCTTCATTGCCCGCCCTCCTCTTGCTTTCCCCGGCAGGACCCGGCCCTCACCGGTCCCCCGCCGGCTTGCCTGATGAGCACATGCTGACTGTATCAAATGGATGACAGCCTGCATATCTCTCGAAAGGTCAGACCGCCAGAGAACCTATCCGAGCTTGTTCCCTCCCGGTCGACCGCGCATTCGCAGTTGACGGAGGAGGCTCCGCTGGGACAAGCAGATCGAGTATGCTGAGCAGGGAGCCGTCGAGACTATACGTGGCCGCTTCTTCCACCAGTCTTGACTTGGGTCGAAATGCTACCGAAATGCCCGCGTCTCTTAGCATGCAGATATCGTTGTCCCCATCGCCCACCGCCAGGGTCTGCTCGGGCACAAGCCCGGCCGATTCGTGCAATCGCCTGATCACGTTTGACTTGCAGCAATCGTGCTCCCGACACCCTCCGGGGCCGAGCATGAACGGCGACAGCGTGATCTCCCCCGTCGCCGTGCCGTTTCGAAATCTCATCACGTGCGCGACGCTGAAGTCAGCAAAGACCCGTCGGCGAATCGTCTCTGCCGCGACGTGGAAGCTGTCGGTCACAACGCCTACCCGGTAGCCCGCCTTGCGAAGAGCGACCACAAGGTCCACCGCGCCCTCCATGAGCGGCATGGACAAGGCCGTCTCTTCAAAAACCTCCCGGCGTACCCCGGTGAACAATGACGCGATGGCCCTGGTCCGCTCGCCATCAGGCAAGACCTTGCTGTCCAGGAGCAGTGGGAGCTCGGACTGAGCTCCGATCCGATCGGCCAGCGCCACAACGAAACGACCATCCAGGAGGACGCCGTCCATGTCAAGGAGGGCGTACTGTACATCGGCGGGGGAATCTACGGGTGGGAGAAGCTCAGCTTTGGCTCTTCGCTCCGTCTCCTGCATCTCAAGCACGAGATTCATGCTCAGACGCTCGTGTCTCCACGCCCGGTCGAGAATGACCCTGGTGACCTGTCGTGCCATGTCCCCCAAAGCCTCGAGCGGCTGACTTTCGTGGTCGATCCGACCGATGTCGACCTCCACTGCCCGAGCTCCCCTGGCCACCACGTCGATCAGCAGGCCCACATCGACACCGTAGTCATTCTCGAGCCGAAGGCTGCCGACCAACCAACGTCGAACGGCGACGATCCCTCCAAGTGGCTGATCAAACCTGGCCAACTCGGGAAAGAAGGCACCAAGAAGTGGGCGGGCGGTTAGAATGGTCACGCGGCCGGAGTCGCGCGTGAACTTGGCCTTCACCAGATCTGCCTCCCCCGCGAGGATGGGAGCGACCATCCTTTCGACGAAATCCTCGCTGATCTCCAGGAGGTCTGCGTCGAGAAAGAGGACGATCTCTCCCCGGGTAGCCCTCACCCCGTCCTCCATGGACGCACCCTTGCCCAAAAGCGAACTCATCATCACCCGGGCGCCCGCTTGCGCGGCAACTTCTGCGGTGCCATCAACAGAACCGTCGTCAACCACCAGAACCTCGAGCACCTTGGGGCTGCTTTTGACAAGCCGCACGAGCTGACCGATGGTCCCTGCCTCATTGAGAGCTGGGATCACAACGGAGATCGCCCCAGCTTCAATTGTCCGAGGGCTGCTCTCCTTGTCTCGCGGATCTCCGGATACACCCGGCCCGAAGGAAGAGGCAGCCGGGATGCTCGTCGCGATGCGCCTGGCGCGAGCCAGCCCGATTTGTGTCAGAGCTAAGTGACCCAAAGTCGGCCACTCGACCGCTCCGCAGCGAGTCCAAAGATCGCTGCAGTGACTTGCTTCATCGTCGGTATATGAGAGGTATTCCTGGACATCGCGGAACGATACAGCGGTGTTCGCCTCACCGCCGACGAGATCGTGGACGGCCTGCAGATACCGTCGTTCGGCCTGACCGATCGCTTCCGTGGACCTCATCACTCCACCTTTCCAGAGACCGATGGAGGTCCGTCTCATACGTGGGATGACGGCCAGCAGAAGTAGCTGACCCCGGCACGGGCTTTGTCTTCGCGTAATCGATAGTTTCTCACAAGTGAGTAACGTTCCTGTAGCGAACAGCTGACGAGAACCTGAACACGATTGCGCCCATCGGGCGCCCTCGGTCGCCTGTGACATCTTGATGCCGCCCTCTTCCGGTCCTAGTATGAGAAGCGACTTGGACCGCAACTCAGCGGGAGACGCCGGTGTCAACTCTGGACGTGGTCATACGTATCCTCCTCGCCGGCGTGCTCGGTGGACTGATCGGGATAGAGCGAGAGATCCGGGAGCACACGGCGGGCTTCAGGACTCACATCCTGGTCGCGGTGGGGGCAGCCGCTTTTACCATGGCCTCGTCGTACGGTCTCGAGGGAACGGATTTCGATCCCAACCGGATCTCGGCCCAGGTGGTGACCGGGATAGGCTTCCTGGGCGCCGGAGCTATCATCCGGTACGGCGTCTCGGTGCGGGGCCTTACCACGGCTGCGAGTCTTTGGACCGTGGCCGCAGTGGGACTACTCGCTGCCCAGGGTTTCTACTCCGCGGCCCTGATCACCACGGGAGTGGTGATAGTCAGTCTCTACGTTCTGCGACTCATCGAGAACCGCATCCTCTATCCCCGCTTGGGACAAGCGGTAGGAGTGGGATCCATTTCCGCTCTCCCGGCTTTTCATCCCTCGCTCAACTCCTGGGCATGCTCCATGCGGCCCACGTGATCGTCAAGGAGATGGCCGTGGTGCCGGGCGAGGATGACCGCGACACCATCCATCTCTTTTTGAAGATGCCGCGCGGCCTCGATAGAGCCAAGCTGACCGCTCTCATCGCAGAACTGGAAGAAGTGCGGTCGGTCAGCGTGGACTAGGTGGGTCGAGGCGCCGCCCCACCGACGTCGCGATCACTCTTCGAATAGGGAACGAGGGAGTCCGGACTGGCGGACGACTGAGGCGAGTGTGCCTCGTCTGAGTTCAGCATGAGTGGGAACGGGCACCGTGACTGTGCGGTCCGGCGTGCCCTTCTGCATCACGACGTGACTTCCCCTGCGGCTTGCTTCGGTGAAGCCCTGATCGGAGAGAATGCGGCAGACGTCGGCTCCGGACAGGACCCTAAGCCGCCCCACCGCGGGCCTCGAAGTGGGTCACATAGACGCGAGCCTTCAGCCTCGAGGAGATCTCCGCAGGATCGGCGCACGAGAGGAGGAGTTCGACGGCCTCGCGAAGATTGTCCGTCGCCTGCTCAACGCTCTCGCCCTGGCTGGCGACATCAAGCTCGGGGCACAGGGCGACGAATCCGTCGCCATCTTCTTCCACGATCGCCGTTAGATACATGTTCGCCGTCTCCGGTGGCAGGAGATGGGACCTCACTTCTGACGCTCGCATCTTGTTCCCTTCTTAAAACGAGTATAGACGACGCAGCCCCTCTTCGTGGCGACAGCCGAGCGCGAAGCATACACATGCGAGGCCCTGGCTCGCATCCGACTTGGAACAAGTACTGGGCTGGAGTGATAAGGGGCACTCCATCCCTGCCGACTCAATGACCGCCTCGGTCCA
>CAVOXB010000028.1:0-8374 GCA_963700305.1 uncultured delta proteobacterium | reverse complement strand
GCGCAGCTATCGACTCAAAAATAGATGCGAATTCTGAGTTTTTCCTGAAGTTTCCAGTGGCTCCGCTTGGCGGAGAATGAAATGTATGTTGGCCATTAAGGTCGTTCCAATTTTTGTGTACGTGGCACGTTCGTCTTTGTTTCGGTTTCGACATGAGCTTTAAGTGCTTTCTCAAGTCCTTCCGCACCGAGCGGTTCAGCTATCCGCCGAAAAGCAGCGGCGATTTCTGCTAATTCCGACGAATGGTCTTTCCATGAATTCGCTTTGTTCATGGAGTCTATGAGATGCGCCAATGCTGCTCCAATAAACGCATAAGCATTTGAGTCCGGCATTCCTTCTCCTCCTCAGTAGTTTTCAAGTCTTTAGGATATGCTCGTCGATTTTCTCCGAAGTGAGCTCTATGGCAAATCCGCATGTCATGGGACGCGTGGAGCGTTCAGGCATAAATCCACCAAATCGTCTATCACCGCCGTTCCCACGCACATTACCGTATCAGCTCCACCCCAATAAATCTTCACAGTGCCGTCTTCTTCGGGGATTGCGCCACAGGTGAAGACTACGTTGTGTACGTAACCCGTCACCTCGCACGGTTCCTCGGGCTGAAGAATCCACTCGTCCGCAACTCCTAGAATCTTTGCCGGATCTTCAAGATCGTGCAGAGCAACGCCCAGCCTATAAACCGCTCCGTCCATGGTCTGAAAGACGCCGTGATAGATGTGAAGCCAGCCCTTGGCTGTCCGAAAAGGCGTTGCTCCAGGGCCGATTTTCATCTCGTCCCAATGGTATGTGACAGGCTTCATGATCACGCGAGAATCCCCCCAGTGGATCAGGTCAGGAGAATGCGAAATCCAGATGGACCACGGCGCTATTTGTGTGTGTGGGCGGTCCAGCCGTGCAAATCGTCCTTGAAACTTGGCTGGAAAAAGCACCACATTGCGAGAATCCGCCTGCGTGATCAGAGCTATTCGTTCAACGGACCTAAAATCCGAGGTTTTGCCGAGGCCTATCCTTACACCGTGACGGGAATAAGCGCTGTAAGTAATAAAAAAATCATTGTCGATTTGACATATACGCGGATCTTCAATTCCGAATTCTTCGTACTCCGCGAAAACCCCTTCTCTGGCAGGCACCATAAAAGGTTCAGGGTCAACCACAAAATTATAACCGTCTTTGCTCCTTGCTAATCCCAAGTATGGAACGGCCATTTCTGAGATGAGACCGGAAAACCAGTATGTATTCACCCCGGATTTTGACTGCCGCCGCATTGTGAACTGTCTCAACTACGTATGGCACATGACCCTTCGTGAGAATCGGATTCCCTTCGAAACGGCGGACAATGGGGTTCGCTGAATACATTGCTCTTGCCTACTCCCGACCGAAGTCGTCTTCAAAACGTTCTATGTCATCTTCGCCAAAGTAATCACCTGTTTGAACTTCGACGAAGACCACCATCGCTGGAACCAGGGTTAAAGATGCGGTGTTTCGCTTCCTTGGAAATCTGTATAGACTCCCCTGGATTTAACGGGATCTCTTCATCGCCTCGAGTAACGATTGGGTGGCCTTTCACAATTGTCCAACTTTCCCGACGGCGGTGATGGCTCTGCAAACTGAGCCTCTTTCCCGGATAGACGACAATACGTTTGACCTTGTGATCCGGAAAGTCGGAGAGAATCTCATAGTGCCCCCACGGACGGCGATCTTCCGTTGTTGTTTCTTTCACGATCCGCTCGTACACTTCCAAATAATCGTCAACCATGCGATCTCTCGAGAATCGCTTCTCCGCGACTCCGCGGCAATCAGCACGTGATATGGTGTGAATCCTCTCTACTGCGTCGGCTGCCTCGGACGAACTCGATACAAGGAAACCATTCAAACCGTCCGTAATAATTTCGGGCATGGAGCCCCGTGAGAAGGCGATCACGGGGGTGCCACATGCGTTAGCCTCTACAACGGACAATCCGAACGGCTCATTAAAGCCGATTGGATGTAAAAGGCATGCCGCCCCTCCGAGAAGGTTGTCCCGACGTTCCGGCCCCACGCTTCCGATATATTGTACCCTGCTGCCGTCCAGGTGCGGCTTAACCTCAGTCTCGAAGTAGTGCTCGTCCTGAATTATTCCAGCGATCAGCAAATCCCTTTTCGCAAGCCGAGCTATCTCGATGGCTTCCCGAACACCTTTGTCCGGATGAATTCTGCCAAAAAAGAGAAGGTACTGTCCACCCAATGGGTTGAAAGTGAACGCTTCCATGTCTATTCCATGATGGATGGTTGCGATATAGGTAAGGTCTTGGGATCGATCAGCATCACTGATAGAAACATAGTAGTTTTTCCCGTCGTATTTTTTGTAAACAGGCAGAATCTTTTCAGAGGAAAAGCCATGGATCGTGGTCAGAACCGGCGTTTTCACGAGACCGGAGTATGTGAGAGGCAGGAAATCAAAGTGATTGTGGATCAGGTCAAAATCTTGGGCTCTCTCGAAAACTTCGCTGATATGAAGAGCTTCCCAGACCTTAGGAACCAGGGCCTTGTCTTCCTCGTAAGGTCTTGGAGCAATTGCATGAAATCTCCCGCCCGTCTCCGAATCTGCCGTGGCGAAAAGTGTGACGTCAACGCCCCTCGCAACGAGACCTTCTGTGAGGAGAGAGACAACCTGTTCCCATGGTCCGTAGTGTCGAGGGGGGGTTCGCCACGCTATCGACGACAACATAGCAATTCGCATATCGAAAATCTCCTTCCGTACGCAATTGTGTCATCATGTTTCCGTTTTGTATATCATAAGCAATGGATAGGCGCTTCTAGCACAAATTGCCGCTTGTTTTCTATGCACTCAGTGTTGACCGGGAGTCGCTGAATGTCAAGCGACCTGTCCGAGCTGTCTGGAACACGCGACTCAGTCACCCGCCCCAGACAGTGGGTTACTGTTTCTATCAGGGCCAGGGCTTGACAAAAGTTGTCCAATGCTCGAAGAATGTACCATCTTCAATTAATTGGTCACCCAGCAGGATCACTTAATTCATGAATTGAATCATGGATCAGAGGAGGTTTCTAAGCAGGCGATCAAAGTGGTCAGGGGCAGGTGTGGCAAGAATCCAACTCGAAAAACCTATATTGGTATCAGATCTCGATGTCGTTTACGTGGGGACATTCGTCCCAAAAACATGCGGAATTGCGACCTTCACCAACGACCTGGGTACTTCCGTCTCGCAAGAAATGGGAGGTAAGCCATATCGCGTCGTGGCCATTTCCGATCGGGCAGGCGTGTACGATTACCCGTCTGAGGTCACGTTTGAGATTCGGACGAACGTAATTCGTGATTATGCGCGTGCGGCCGAATATCTTAACGGTTCATCGGCTCAGATAGTCAGCCTGCAGCACGAATTCGGAATCTTCGGGGGCGACGCCGGCAAGTACCTTTCAGTGCTGCTCGGCCATTTGAAAAAGCCCGTCATAACAACTGTACACACAATTCTGGAAAATCCCCCCAAAGATTACCGGGAAGCTTTTGAGGACGTCATCAATTACTCTCAACGAATTGTCACCATGAGTCAAAAAGGGGCCAGGATGCTCAACGAGATATATGACGTCCCCGAGAACAAGATCTCAGTCATACATCATGGTGTTCATGACGTTCCTTTTGTTGATTCTAATTTCTACAAGGAAAAGTTCAATGTGGAAGGCCTGACCGTTCTTCTGACATTCGGTTTGCTGGGCCCCAACAAGGGAATAGAAACTGCCCTGGAAGCGTTACCCCATGTGGTGGAGAAATACCCGGACACGGTCTACATCATTCTTGGAGCAACGCATCCTGAAGTCAGAAAGGTTCATGGCGAGAAGTATCGCTTATCATTGGAACGAAAAGCCTTGGACCTCAACATAGCGGACAATGTGGTATTCCATAACAGATTTGTCGATCTGCAGGAATTAACCGAATACATGTCTTGTTGTGATGTCTATTTGACTCCATATTTGGCCAAAGAACAAATAACTTCAGGCACGCTTGCCTATGCCGTGGGGATGGGTAAGGCCGTAGTATCTACGCCCTACTGGTATGCGGAAGAATTGCTCTCGGATTCACGGGGCGTTCTGGTAGATTTCCGGGACGTGGAAGGTATGGCCAAGGCCCTGAACGACTTGATCGGCGATTCCATACGGCGGAACAAGATGCGGAAGACGGCTTACGAGTACGGGCGCACAATGGTGTGGCGGGAGGTGGGGCGCCATTACGTTGAAATGTTTGTGCAAATGCTCGGCGAGCGGAAGGACTTAGAGGTAGGGTCGGCCTGGAAGCAAAAGATGCTTCCCGTGCTTACGCTTCCGGAGATCAAACTTGATCATTTGATGTCCTTGTCAGACGATGTCGGTCTGTTGCAGCACGCGTGCTTCGGTATACCGGATCGTGAAAATGGCTACAGCGCCGATGATGTCGGCCGGGGACTTGCCGCAATAATGACTTGTTATAACCAACAGAAGGACGAGCAGATAATCCCTTTGATCCGAACTTACCTAAGCTTTCTGCATCACTCGCAGACGGAAACCGGCCATTTCCACAATTTCATGTCCTATGATCGAAGGTTCCGAGATCAGCAGGGCAGCGAAGATACGTTGGGCAGAGTGCTTTGGGGCCTCGGGACCGTTGTGAGATGGGGCCCAAAAGAGCAAATGCGGGCCCTGGCCCAAAACGTGATGGCAAAGGCCGCACCGAGAATACTCGAACTTGAAGCGCCGAGGGCAAAGGCCTATGCGATTATGGGTATGTACCATCTTTTGCAAAAATTCGAGGGAGCAAGCCAATTCAAGCGACTTGTGATACTGTTGGCCAATGATCTGGTTAGCCTGTACAAAGAACACAAGAGTGCGGATTGGCAGTGGTTCGAGGACGTGATGACTTACGGAAACGCTAAAATCCCGGAGGCATTGCTGCGTGCTTACCAGGTAACTCAAAGCGAAGAATACCGGGATGTTGCTCTGGAATCACTGGATTTCCTTACCAAAGAGCAGTGGAATGGGGTCTATTTCGAGCTTGTCGGCAATGAAGGTTGGTACCCGAAAGGTGGGGAAAGAGCCCTATTTGGACAACAACCCGTTGATGCGGGCTATCTGGTGGAAGCATACGTTGCAGCTTCGGAGGTAACGGACACGCACAAATACATGGAATTGGCTCGGTTTGCTTTTGACTGGTTCCTGGGCCGAAACAGACTAAATGCTGCGCTCTATGATTTTGCTGACGGCTCGGTGGCCGACGGGATCGACTCCAATGGAATCAGTGCCAATCAAGGGGCGGAATCAGTGGTGTGCTACCTTCTCGCAGTCCTCGGTCTTTCAGAGCTCAAGGCTCAAAGAATTCAGGCTTCCAGATGAAAACCTGCCCCCTTTCCGTGCCGCCGGTTGAAGGATGGTGAACGCCCCTAGACAGCGACGCCAGAGGCTCCTCGCCTGCATCCTCTCCTCTTAATCACCAAATCACTGGTTTTTCGAGAGCTTTGCCAGTTGCAAAAGGAGACTCGTTGCTGTAAAAGCGCCATGAACGGAAAAGTCGGCCGGCAGCCGACATACGGCATCTCCCAAAAAGACCTCGAAGGCATCCACATAGGATGGTAAGATCAACTAACACTCAAGTGGGCGAACCGGCGAGCCCCATACGTAAGGAAAAGGACTTTCGATGAGCAATTCGGACCCTATAGTCATTATTTCAAGCTATCCTCCACGCTTGTGCGGAATCGCGACGTTCGCCGAGGAAGCAAGAGAATTTATCCAGAAGGCCAATCCAGGCAGAGATGTGCTGGTAATAAGCCACACGGACGGTCAAGGAGAAGGCGTATTTCCTATCATTGACATGTCCAAGGGAGACTGGTGGAAAACGGTGGCCAGAAAAGTGTATGAACTGCGCCCGTACGCAGTCCATCTGGAACACGAATACGGTCTGTACGATTACTTCGATTCGAGGGGGCAGGGGGATGGAAACGAAGGGTTCCTGGATTTGCTAACCGCAATCAATGAATTTCCCACCATTGTCGAGCCACACACTGTCCACGGTAGGTTGACGAACTTTGAAGCGGATTTTGTGTACCAAATATGTGAACGGGCAAGGGTGGTGCTGTTCAAGTGTCATTATCAAAAGTGGCGACTGGAATGGAATTTCCTTGGCCGAGGTTGGCGAACCCCGAGAAACGTCATGGTAGTCCCTCATGGGGCCAGATCCGATCGACGTTGGGGAATCAAGGACGTCCCGGCCCTCAGGGAAGAGTTGGGCTTGGATAAGGTCCCGTACCTGGGTGAGCACCTCGTGGGCATGGTTGGATGGATACAGTCAAATAAGCGCTGGGATATCTTGACTTCCATGTGGGAAGATATTCATGCGGAAATCCAGGAACGGACCGGGCAAAATTGGGACCTCCTGGCAGCCGGCGCCATGAGAGATCCGAACCACTTGCCGGATTATAATCATTATCGAGAGCAACTCGAAGTTCTGGAAGAAAAAGGACTGGCCCACTATTTCGAGTTTGTCCCACGCGGAGAAAGATATTACAAAGTTATGGCGATCTGTGACTTCATAGTTTTGCCTTCTACCGATGAAACCCAATCCGGAACGCTGGCAAGAATTATTGCGTTGAATAAGCCATATATCACTACTGCCCCCATGGAAGGACTCACTGCGCAGACGCTCGAAAGCGAAGGAGGATTGCTTTTTACCACCAAACAAAGATTGCGGGACCAGGTAATCACAATGGCCTGTGACGAAAAACTCAGGATGCAGCTCGGAGAAAACCTCAAGAAATATCTTGATCAGGTAGTTTCCTGGGAACTGGTAGCCAACCAGTACAACGAAGCTTATGAGTTGGCTCGCCAGTCTATTGCGTCCGGACGACCGGTCGAACTTCCCCTCGAATTCTGACGGATATACCTGAGGATGCCTGAATCATGAAATACTCATCGGACAGCAGTTGTAACGAACTCTTCAAAAGGCATGAGGCGAACCCCATTCTTACCAATCGAGATTGGCCATATCCAGTGAATTCAGTGTTCAATGCGGGCGCCTCAATGTTCAATGGCCGGTACCTTCTGCTGGTGAGAGTGGAAGATCGTCGAGGATTCTCCCATTTGTGCGCCGCACGCAGCGTGAACGGACTCGGCGACTGGGAAATTGATCGCTCGCCTACATTTGAGCCGCTTCCGGAAAGATGTCCCGAAGAGACCTGGGGAATAGAAGATCCTCGAATAACGTGGATGGAAGACCTTGGACTCTGGGTTGTCGCGTATACTGCCTATTCACACGTCGGGCCTCTGGTCTCCCTTGCCACAACCAAGGATTTTGTCAACTTTCAGAGGATTGGTGCCGCCATGCCTCCCGAGGACAAAGACGCCGCACTTTTCCCTGTCAAGTTCAAAGGGAGATACGCAATGTTGCACAGACCTGTGCCGGAGATCGAGGGCGCGGGAAAGCACATCTGGATATCTTTTTCACCAGACATGAAGTACTGGGGAGATCATCAAGTCCTGATGACCGCGAGAAAAGGTGGTTGGTGGGATGCGAACAAGATTGGGCTTTCACCACCGCCCCTTGAGACTTCTGAGGGCTGGCTGATCCTGTATCACGGCGTGAAAGACACTGTTTCCGGGAGCATTTACCGACTTGGGCTCGCTTTGCTGGATAGAGAAGAACCCACCCGCGTGCTGAAACGTACTGATCAGTGGATATTCCGTCCTGAAGAGCCCTATGAACGAAGCGGTGACGTTGATAACGTGGTCTTTTCGTGCGGCTGGATTCTCCAGGGCGATGAACTGCACCTATATTATGGAGGTGCAGACAGTTGCGTTGCAGTTGCAGTCGCTAGTCTGAGAGATGTTTTAGACTTTCTTAGGCGCTGCCCTCAACAATAATGCCTGCAGCAAAAGTGCTCGGCTCAAGAATCGGCTGCTGCTGAACTGCCAAAGATAAACGGTAAGATTTTCTTTGTCATATCTCCGCGCACCCAGTCTGGGTCCAAACGTGTTCAGTAACCATTTGTTTAACCTTCTGAGATCCGGGGACAGACTCAATTCTGCAGACCTGCTTGAAGGGTCTTGGCGTGGGATACTATTTTTTCGGCAATTTTTCAGTCGATCAAAGAATTTTCACAGCATGTGCTGGGAACGACGCTCACGATAACTGTCCTCTCGAACCGATTCGCACCCTATGAGCCGACAAGTTCTCGCACAGCCTGCAATAATTCGGTCATTTTGACAGGTTTCGTGAATGTCCGCTGCGCGCCGAGTCGTTGAGCAAGCATCAGGCATGTGGAGCTGGCCATAGCTTTACCACCACCGGATATAGCTATAATTCTTGAATCAGGATAGTCCCTCCGCAGTTCTCTTATTATTTCAATTCCTTCTTTCT
>CAVOXB010000027.1:0-460418 GCA_963700305.1 uncultured delta proteobacterium | reverse complement strand
GCGTCGGATGCTGGGATTCTTGCGAAGCAATTCGCGTAATTCGGAATTTGGGTCTTCCAAATCCCCGAAGACCAACCCTTTGTCTTTGCAGGCCTCCACACATGCGGGGAGCTGCCCTTTAGCCAGCCTCTCGAAGCAGAATGTACACTTTTCCACCACGCCTCGGGTCCTGGTGGGATACTCCATATTGAGTTCTTTTTTATGAACGGACGCGGGTCCCGCCAGTTCAAGCTGCGGGCGCCATAAGGGCAGGCTGCCATGCAGAAACGGCATCCGATGCACCTGTGATAGTCCATCATAACTATCCCGTCTTCCCGTTTGAATGTTGCCTTGACAGGACACACTCTTACGCACGGGGGATTGTCACAGTGATTGCACAGGACCGGAAATGGCAGGCCATTTAAGCTGGTCTTTACGTATTCTTCAATATAATGGTCTTCCTGGCCCGGAAATGCGTGTTCGAATTGCGTGAGCCAGATCCATTTCACTTCATCTTTCGGATTGCCGATATCGGGAACGTTATGCACCTTGTGGCAAGCCAGTGCGCAGTCTCTGCAATTTTCTTTTGCCTTGAGACATTTTTTCATGTCCACGACCATGGCCCAACGCTTACCTACAAGCGCATTTTCACCAGGCGTGTATTTCGGCTGCTCTGCGGCGACCGCATCCAAGACCGGCCTCGCTCCTGCACCCAGCACGGAAAGACCGGCTATCTTTAGAAAGTGTCTTCTTGTGCTATCCATCAGTTGGTACTCCTTGCGGTCTGCTTTTTCTCCGGAGGCGGGATGTGGCAATCCCAGCACTTGGGTGCGGCGTCCACATAATTATGGCACCTGTCGCAGAACTGTTCCTTCTTTGAATGGCACTTAGTACAGGTGTTCTGGAGACTCATCTCATAGGTCTTGCCTGTGGAACTCGTGTACAGCCGCTTGCCGTTGCGGACCACTTCATCTCTCCACTGATCCAGAAGCTGCATATGCGATGACTTCATAAATGCTGTAGACTCTACGCACTGCTTTTCAGTGGTTCCGACTTCCAGTTTCGGGGGAGTTGGGGTTGCGCCCTTACCCACGTTGTACCAAATGGGAAAGGCTATGAGCCCGAGAAAGATGACAATTCCAACTATGATTTTTCCGGCGTCATACATTCTCACTCCTCCTCGTCATTAAGCGGTTCGCCGCGAAGGTCTTCGTCCCCTCTTCTCTCCGTCCATAATCAGGGCATTTGCCACCAATTCGTGCATACCACCCACGGCAACATCCGGGCCCAGTAATGCATGAGTGCCGTCAACGTGGCCCTGTCTATTGCGCACATACACAATAGGTGGTTCACGTCGTGTTTGTCTTGGACATGCCTGACGGCATTCGCCCTCGGAAAGGCCGCCCCTCATTCTCATTTCCATATTCTCGTCGTTGCCCAGACCTGCTCCGCCACCGCAGCAGAAGGTCTGCTCCCTGAATCGTGTTGTCAGGCATCTCGAAGAACTTTTTGCATACGTTATTAATGATATACCGCGGCTCTTCAAGCAGGCCCATGCGGCCCTGGCAGGATTGCAGGAGTCATGATATGTGACAACGAGATCGTCTTGTTCCTGCTCGGATCCAGTTTCAGTTTTCCGTGTTTGATCAAGTCCGCCGTGAACTCGGTGATATGGACCATCTTAGTCGATGCAGCGTTATCGAAAACCGTCCCGGTGATCGGGGATACCGGCACTTCCAGAAAGTCAGCCGGGCCGTTCATAGGTTCCATGTACTGATGAAGCACCCGCCACATGTGGCCGCATTCTCCGCCGAGGATCCACTTGACCCCAAGCCTTTTCGCTTCAGCGTAGATCTTCGAATTCAGCCTCTTGATCATTTCGTGCGAGGTGAACAGACCGAAATTTCCGCCCTCGGATGCATAAGTGCTCCAGGTATAATCAAGACCGAGTTCGTGGAACAGCATCAGGTATCCCATGCAGGTGTATGTGCCGGGATCCGCGAAGTAGTCGCCGGACGGCGTGACGAAAAGGATCTCCGCACCTTTCCTGTTTATTGGAGGTTCACTCTGATACCGGTGATGTTCTCTATGTCGTCGACCATGAATTCCCACATGTCTTTAATGCCGTGGGGCGGAATGCCAAGGTGGTTTCCGTCACGATAACAGTTTGCTACCGGCTCCGATAACCCAGTTTATGTTCAGGCCGACGAGGTTGAGAACTCCCGTGCCTATCATGGTCACTTCGGCAGTATCTATGCCGTACGGGCAGAAGACCGAACAGCGCCTGCACTCGGTGCACTGGAAGAAGTAATAAAACCACTCTTTGAGCACGTCTACTGTCGAGCTCTCTTGCGCCGGCAAAACGTCCGAGCATGCTTGACCGAGAGTCCGTGAAATCATTTCGGTAAACCGATCGGATAAGCTCGGCCCTGAGCACCGGCATGTTCTTGGGATCTCCGCAACCGATGAAAGAAGTGGCACTTGTCCGCGCATGCGCCGCATCTGACGCAAATATCCATGAAGAGTCTGAAGGAACGATATTTGTCTAGCCGCTCCTTGAAACCTTTCATAATGATCTCTTGCCAGTTGTCCGGGAGTTTCCAATCCTCGTCCGTAGGGCTCCATTCCCGTGGGTTGGCCAAACCGAGGCGCTTGAGGTTTTTACCTGCTGCAGGGTAACTGTAAGTGCCGTCCCTGAAGTCCACAGGAGTATCCATCCAAGGCGTCTCGGGCGTCTTCTCCAAATCAATATTCATCAAGTCCTGAGGCTTGGGTAGGTCATGCAGTTCCATTTTTACTCCTTATCAACCGGGATTCCGGCCTCTTTCATTTTCTCACGGAAATCGTCCTCGTATTCCGCATATGAATGGACCTTGACCGGATAATTCCAGGGGTTGACATATCGTTCCATGCGGTTGGTATTGGCCATGTTTCTCGTCGGACTCAAGAAAACCCCGCCCGCGTGCATCAGCTTGCTGAATGGGAAGTACGCCGAGCAGTACCGCTTACGAGAAACAGATGCACGTAAAAAATGGAGCCAATGCCAGCTGGAACCGTAGGATGAAAAGTAGCCAACCCTACCGCCAACTCCTTTACCATGAGCAGATCGACCTTCCATACGTTTCTCATGAGCACGCCCGAAATGGCTATGCCCAGGATGAGTAACAACGGGAAGAAGTCCGCAGCCAATGATATGTACCGCAGTTGTGGAAGGAAAACCCTCCGGAAAAACAGAAACGTCGCAGCAGCCAGTAAGGCTATGTCTGTAAGGAAAACTGTAGGAACTAGAATCTGAAAGAACCCGTCAACCGAAGACAAGAGTTCTACAAAGGAGGGTATCGGTTCAACAAAGAAACGGATATGTCTCAACACGATCGTGAGAAATGCATAGTGGAAGGCTATACCGCCAAGCCACAGCCATTTTGCCGACCCGTAGGTCACATTCGGCCCTTCTCTCAGTTCAGCTTTCGTATTCCTGAAGAGCGAGCGGAAAAGGAGCACTTCGAGCGCCATGCGCCCAATTACGCCCCAGGTGTTATAAGGACTTTCGAGGTTGTCCGCCTTGATCCAGGGAAGCGATTTGCCTTGTCCGCAAGTGGTCGGGATACGGAATGGAACAGGCACCTTTGCCCAATCCAAGATCCGATAAACAACCCCGACAACGAACATGGCCATCGCTATATACGGGATGGCAACCCCGAAAAGCTTATCCAGGCCTACCGCCCCTACCCCGAACAGAGCAACCAACACGAGGGCTATCACTGCGATTAGGGACGCGAATAGGGAAGTCCATGCGTTCATCTGCTACCACCTCGATTACGTTGCGCTATGCTTTGGTTTCTTCGGAATCCGCCCATTCGTGCGGCATCCCGTATTTTTGACAAGCTCTTTCGACCAATCTCGACGTTCGGCTACGAATCTCGTGGGCTCTGATTTCGAAAATTCTTTCCCTGCACTGCATGTAAATGTTGAAGGAAAGGAGCGCTAGGCTATCGATTTTCTGTTCAAAAGTCAACAATTCTTCGTAAAGCCGCTTCTCGCTTATGACCTTCTCCAGGACTCCTCGTACACGTTCTTTCAACAGAAACACAAAACCGACTGCTGTTGACGGAGCATATCCTTGAACTGCTCTGATCCTGATGACTCGATCCAGAAATTTTGAAAAAGTCTCTGAATCGCCATCTTTGAGCAGGTTGTCATAGAGTCCGTCCAGCCCTTCGTCTATGGAGTTTCCCAGAGGATTGGCGAAAGGGTTTCTTTGGGTTTTTAGGAACCTTTGAGTTTCCGATGGATATGTTCCCACCAGAAGCTCCTTCCACCTACTTACAACTGCATCTCTTTCTTTTAAGAGTAGATCTTCCAACATTTCTTTGTCTTAAATCTTCCTTAGTTCGACTTCGCCGTAAGAGTACGGATATAGCGCTCTCCTCGCCATCGCTAGCAAGCCTACCACCTTCAGGTCATTCGGCGAGAAGCAAACCTTCGCGTCGGCGACCATGTCGCCGGGCTTCATCAATTCTGATTAGCCGTCTTGATTTAACGAGCCGGGTTCCTCTGATCAAGGCGACCCCTTTGCCTGCCCAGAATTTGTTCCACCGGGGGGCCTGACGGGATCGACGATCAGACGGCAAGAATCTCAAAGCCGTAGAAATAACACCACTTCTCGAAGATTGTCAAGGATTTTAAGGCTTCCTAATTGGAAAAAATGCCCCGATTGAGGCGCTGTTTATTATGAGGTTTCGGTTATAAACATTCCAGTCTGAACGAAACAATTCCCCATTTACTCTTACTTTTTGTGCATACAGTTGCACTCTGCTGTATAGTACTCGATTATAAAAATTCCATGTTCCGGAGGAACCTGCATGATAAAATATAATGGAATCAACCACCTGGCAATGGTCACCTCAGACATGGATGCAACCATTCGCTTCTGGAGGGACTTGCTGGGAATGAGACTCGTCGCGGGGTTGGGCCATCCCGGGTACAGGCACTATTTTTTCGAAATTTCGCCGGATCACATGATCGGCTTTTTTGAGTGGCCCGGAGTAAAGCCGGCAGTGGAAAAAGACCACGGCGCGCCGATAAAAGGTCCGGTGGTGTTCGATCACGTGGCTTTAGGTGTACAATCCCGGGGGGCACTGTGGGAGCTGAAAGACAAGCTTGAAGCCGCCGGCTTCTGGGCTTCTGAAGTTGTGGATCATGGTTTTATTCACTCCTTGTATTCTTTCGATCCGAATAATATACCCATAGAATTCAGCTTCGGAGTGCGAATGGCCGATCTTCTCGAGCACCCTTTGATGGCGGATTCAGCCCCTTCAGAGATCGCCGCGGAGGGACCTGAGCCACAAGGGGAGAAATGGCCGAGGGTGCAAAACCCGACTCCTGAAGAAGACCGCAGAGTCTATCCGGGCTTGGGTAGCGAAATCTTTCACGGCATAAAGAAATGACTTACAAATTTCAACACATGTGTGATCAAAGCACCGTGACACCCGAGTTGGTCGAGGTAATTAGGTCCCAGTACGCCTTGAGTTGGCATGGTATTCACGGCATTTCTCATTTCGAGCGCGTGCGAGAGAACGGCCTCAAGGTAGCGCAGTCCACCGGAGCTACGCCCAACATAGTTGAATTATTCGCTTATTTGCATGATTCCAAGCGTCTTAATGATTCGAGGGACCCGGGACATGGAGCGAGAGCCGCTGCTTTCGTGAGAGAGCTTAATGGTTTATTCTTGTTTCTGAGCCCTTATGAGCTCGACCTACTGGCATATGCGTGTGAATACCACGCTGACGGCAAGACAGAAGGGGACATCGCTGTCCAGACGTGCTGGGACGCTGACCGGTTGGATCTCTGGCGGGCTTCCATCTGGCCTCAGGAAGAATATCTCTGCACAGAGGTGGCGCGTACCCCGGAAATGATTCAGTGGGCATCGTCCAGGGTCAGGTGAATGTGTAGGCAGGCTTTCCAGCCTGCCATAAGGGCATTTCGGGATGGTAGACTGGAAAGTCTGCCCCACAAAAGACACCGAACAACTATATGGTTACGAACCGTAGCTGATTTATCTGCACGGAAATGAAGGGCCCCAGATGAGGCAATCCAGACAAAACCTTTTCGCACGCACTTTGGGAAAAATCTGTCAACAACACCTGTTGACCGAAAAATGGATTGTCGCTCCTTCGTTAAGGGTGGGACATCAATGGCTGGATGCAGTCACTCGTTCGGGTCAGGCTGTAATCAATGCTAGAACAAAGACCCTTAAGGGGATGGCCCTGGATTTGGCAGGCTCGGAAATGGCTCGAACTGGGGTAAGACTTGTTTCCGATCGTGGCGCCTCCATCCTGATAGATCGGATCTTGAATCGCCTCAGGACAGAAGCGCCCTCATATGTGACCAAGATGGCAGCGAGCCCTACCCTGTCTCAGAGCGTTTATGCCTCCATAAAAGACATCAGACTCGCCGATCTCACACCTGAAGACCTTGTTTCCCGTCACTTCGAGCACCCGGACAAGGCTTCAGAGCTCTCTTTCGTGATGAAAGAATATCTTTCGACGTTGCACCAATCACAATTGATCGATTACGCAGACGCTCTCAATATGGCGATTCGCGGACTTTCCGACTCTTCGGTCGCGTCGGATGAAATCCTAGTGATTGTTCCGGAGGACTCGGAATTTACCGCCAAGGAGCATGCACTCATCCGCGCTGTTCCATCTGAAAAACTGCTGCTGGTCCCGGTTGATCAGCCGCTTACAGAGATCGAGGATCGTTCCGAGCCCTTAACAAATGCAGGATTGCTCAGGTGGCTGCCGGATCCGGCTCTCGCTTCTGAAGCGAACAAGGCCGACGATACTGCTTCTATTTTCTCGGCTGTGGGAGAAGTAAACGAAATTAGGGAGGTATTCAGACAAATCCTCAGCAAAGGCATTCCCCTGGATGCGGTCGAGATCCTTCACACGGACAAGAACACTTACGTACCCCTAATCTATGAACTTTGTTCGAGGATTGTCGCTTCGCGAACCGGGTCTGAACCTATCGTCACCTTCGCAGAGGGGATTCCAACGACTTACTCCAGGCCAGGCAGGGCTCTCAGAGGTTGGGTTTCATGGATCCGTGAGGGATTTCTGCAGTCTTCACTGACTCGAATGCTGGAAGATAGGATAGTTTCAGTGCCGGCCGCGGGCCCGGAGGTCACTGGTTTTGAATCGTTGGCTGCGGAATTGAGGTCTCTCGGGATAGGATTCGGAAGAGATCGATATTGGCCCAAGATTGAAGAATTGATCGTAAGCCTTGAAATGAGGCTGTCAAGCGACGTTCCGGCCGCGGATGAGGATGATTCAGTAATGTCCGCGCACCATCATGAGGATCGTCTGAAGACCGCCACCGAATTGCGTCGGTTTTTGGGTGCCTTGCTGGCGATCACACCGGATATCCTTGACACCCCCGCTCAGATTCTGGATTCCGCGGCGAAATTTCTTGAATCATTCACACGCCGAATCGACGAAGTAGACGGATATGCCCTTCGGGCACTCCTAGATGAGATCAACGACATGGTCCAATACGTGAGACAGGAGAATGGCGAGGGTTTGAGCCTCGACGTATGGGAATGGCTTGCCGCATTACCTGCAGAAGTCCGCATACTGGGCAGTTCACCGCGTCCAGGCCGCGTTCACGTGTCCAATGTTCTCACCGGAGGGCATTCCGGCAGAAAGAATCTGTTCATTGTGGGGCTTGATGATGGCAGATTTCCGGGTTCGGGCCATCAAGACCCTGTGGTCCTTGATTCGGAACGTCGGAAGCTGTCAGATCGACTTGTGACCACAGCGGAAAGGCTCGCTGCCAAACTTGGCGGCTTTTCTCGCTTGCTTGCCCGCCATCGTGGCACGGTGACCCTGAGTTATTCCTGCCGGGACATCATTGATGATCGGGAAATGTTTCCCAGCCCTGTGCTGGTCTCGGCCTTCCGCATCATATCCGGCTATCGTGAAGGCGACCAGAGAGACCTGCTGAAATGGCTCCCTCGTCCTGCCTCTTTTGCTCCTGACGATCTAGCCAAGAGCATCGATGCTACCGAGTGGTGGATTTCGCGTCTTTGCGCGTCCGATGCCACAGCCGATTCGGAAAAGATTATGGCAGAGTATTTTCCACATCTGGGCCGGGGTTTGGAAGCTGTGAGACAAAGAAAAAGCGCTGAATTCAGCATCTACGACGGTAGGATTCGCGCACCTGGAGATGGATTGGATCCCACCTCCGGCGCCGGACCAACAATGTCCGGAAGCATGCTGGAGATGGCCGGAAGATGTCCTCTAGCCTACTTCTTCAGATATGTCCTCGGAATAAAGCCACCCGAGGACTATGAAATAGACGCTGAAAAGTGGCTCGATCCTCTGGCATTCGGAAACCTTCTTCACGAGGTGTTCTACGTCTTTGTGAGAGAAATCATGGAATATCACTGGCCGCCCGTATTCGTTAACGATATTCCGAGACTTAAGGAAGTGCTCAACGACACTGCTTCAAAATACAAAGAACTCTATCCGCCTCCTTCAGAGGAGGCATTTCTGGATCAGCTCCGAGAACTGAACTCCGCTGCTGAAGTGTTTCTGAGAGAAGAAGAACGCATGAACGGCAGGGCTCCTGCCTATTTGGAAGTCTCCATAGGATTGGCCCCGTACGAAAAAGGGTCAGCTTTGGATAAGAAAGATCCGGTTCGTCTGAAGCTCCCCGGCTGTGGAGCAATAAAAATGAGAGGCCGTTTGGATCGAATTGACCGTATCGGTTCTACCAATAATTACGTTGTCGTTGACTACAAGACTGGCAGCGCTACCAAATATGAGAATGCGGACCCGTTCCGTAGCGGCCGAGTAATCCAGCATGCTCTGTACACTGCGCTAGCGAGAAAGATTTTGAAAGATAGACTGGGTGCAGATGCAGAGGTCTCACAATTCGAATATCTTTTCCCAGGCAGCCGCGGCCAGGGATTGCGTTTGGTCTATCAGCAGGCGGATCTCTCGGAATTCGACATCATACTTCGACGGCTATGCATTCTGCTTGCTGAAGGTAGTTTTCTTCCCACAGAAGATCATAGACTCGACTGTTCTTACTGCGACTACAAAATAGCCTGTGGCGAAGTGGAAGCCGTCTCCGCTGCCAGCGAGACGAAACTTGAAAATCCGTCCAACACGCAATTGAAATGCATGAAGGAACTCAGAAGCCGTGAATAAAGTGAAGATCGATCCTCCAGATAAAGAGCAGAGGGATTTGATAGTCACTCGACTGGATAAATCCATGCTGGTGGAAGCCGCGGCCGGAACCGGAAAGACCACGAGCATGATCCAACGTATGGCAGCTCTGGTCGAGACAGGGAGATGCTCGATATCAAAGTTGGCGGCGGTCACGTTCACCCGCAAGAGCGCTGCAGAATTGAGGTCCAGGTTTCAAATCGAGCTGGAAACACGCTGCAGGAATTGTCCAGAGCACAGCAGGTCTTTGTTGGAGAAGGCATGCTCGCAAATCGATCGTGTCTTCATAGGTACAATACATTCCTTTTGTGCAAGGCTCTTGCGAGAACGCCCGGTTGAAGCCAAGGTTGATCTGTCTTTCGAAGAGATCGACGAAAGCCAAGATTACAAGCTCAGGAAACAGGCATGGGACGAACACGTCGTCAGGCTGCACACGACTGGCGACCCGATTCTTAAGAAACTCAACGAGTTGAGGATACAGATTAATCATCTCGCTCCCGCATTTCACAAATTGGCAAACTATCCGGATGTTGAAGCATGGCCTTGCGATCAGCCCTCTATACCTGATTTCAAAGAGGCCAGAGAAGCTTTGGTGGAATTCCTCGATCATGTGGCAGAAGTGAAGCAGCATTTTCCTGAGCATTACCAGGACTACGACGATTTGATGAGAAAATGCCATCGGGCCTCCCGCCTGATCCGACACAAAGACCTGAATCACCCTGCTGAACTGGTTTCCATACTGCAGGCCTTCACCACCGTGACTCCGGAGCCAGAGAAATGGCTCTATTGCGACAAGAACTTGCCGAAACAGGAAAAAGCCCGTTGGCTGGAATACAGGGCCGCGTTCCAGCCATGTCTCGACGACTGGAGGAAATACTGCTACCCAGCATGTCTTGAGGCCATTCTACCGGCGTTGAGAATTTACGATCGACTCCGATCCCAATCCGGTAAGCTCAATTACCAGGATCTGCTTATTAGGGCCGCTGCCCTGCTGCGAGATAAGCCCAACATAAGAGAATACTTCAGAAACCGCTTCTCCCACTTGCTGGTTGACGAATTCCAGGACACGGACCCCATTCAGGCAGAAGTCATGATGCTCCTCACATCCAGCGATCCAGCGCAAACGGACTGGAAGAAATGCAGACCTGTGGATGGCTCGCTATTCGTCGTGGGAGATCCGAAACAATCCATATACCGGTTCAGAAGAGCCGATGTAGTCACATACAACAAGGTGAAAGAAATAATCGCCGCGAGTGGCGGTCTCCTGGTGACTCTTCAGGCCAATTTCCGGACAGTGCCCTCGCTCATAGACTGGATAAACAAATCCTTTGAGAAGCAGTTTCCGGAAAGCCCCTCAGCGCAAGCGCCGGTTTACGTTCCTTTGCTCCCAGGCAGACCCGGCCCGCACCCTGAAGGCTCAGGCCATCTGAAATGCCTACGTATCGGCCCGAGAGTTACCGATGTTCAGAACTACGAAGCCGAGACAATAGCCGCTACAATTGATTACGCTCTGCAAAAAAAACCTGTGATAGTCCCTCAGTCAGGGGAAAAGCGATCGCTCGAGCCCGGCGATTTCCTTATAGTCACTCATTATAAAAAAAATCTTGGGATTTTCGCGTCCAAGCTGGAGGACCTTAGAATTCCTCATCAGGTGGTTGGCGGCAATTCCTTGAACCAACTAAGGGAATTGTCGCTGCTTCACATCTGTCTTTCCGCTGTCACGCGGCCTCATGACCCGGTAGCCCTCGTCGCAGTCCTAAGAAGCGAACTTTTCGGAATAAGCGACTCCGCCTTGTACGAATTCAAGAAAAAGCGAGGAACATTCTCGTTCCATTCTCACGTGCCGACCGACTTGGATGTATCCGATCACGAAGCGTTTTCGGATGCGTTCCGCCGCATGCGCAATTATTCTGTCTGGCTCAGGGGGCTGCCGATTATAGTGGCAGTGGAAAAGGTTGCCGCAGATCTAGGGCTGAATGTGATGGCAGCGTGCTCGCGGGGTGGAAACGTGAAGGCCGGAAGTTTGGGCAAGGCCCTGGAATTGCTTCGCGCATCGTTTGCCGACATGTGGACCGTTTCCGACGTTGTAGAATATCTTGGGCAACTGGTTCAGTCGCAGGAACAACACGATGGGATAGCCGCTTTGCCTCACGAGGGAAATGCGGTCCAGTTGATGAATCTCCACAAAGTCAAGGGCTTGGAAGCGCTGATAGTGTTTCTTGCCGGTGCAACAGGGGAAAGTCGGGCGAATCAATCCATTGACCTGAATATCGATCGATCTGGAGACAAAGTGACGGGCCATATGGCCATACACGATCCGTCCTCGGGTTTTGCAAGGCGAAGCATCGCTTATCCTTGCGACTGGGAAGTGCGTGAAGAAGAAGAAAAGAGATTCGAAGACGCTGAAGCAACTCGGTTACATTATGTGGCAGCTACAAGGGCCGGATCGCGGCTTGTGATCAGTCAAAAGGAAAAATACAACAACCGTAATCCTTGGAATTTTTTTGATAAATTTCTGAAGGATGCTCCGCGGTTGGTTGATCCGCCGAGTTATGTGCCCCAGACTGAGGCTCCCATTGTACTTGATGATCGTGAAATCCGTGAGGCACTCGAAAACATTCCGAATTTATGGGGTAAAGTTACCGCGGCCAGTTATAATGTGACCAGCGCCAAAATGATTCCGTCTTCCGCCGCTCTCTTCAGTTCCGCAATAGGAGAGCACGGCACTGAGTGGGGATCGGCGGTCCATAGCATCCTCCAGGCCGCAATGATGAATCCGACCGCGGACCTTTTAGGTCTAGCTGTTTCCGCTCTAGCTGAGCAAGGCCTGGAAACGGCTCTGGCGCAGGATGCAATAGACACAGTGCGTTCTGTCATGGCCTCGGAAATATGGAAGCGGGCATTGGCGGCCAAACGCAAGTACGTGGAAGTACCCTTTCAGCGTCTGACAACCGCAGAATCAGAAAATTCCGGGCACACTATCTTGCGGGGCGTAATAGACCTCATCTTTTTGGAAGATGCCGGCTGGGTTGTAGTAGACTACAAGACTGACAGATTCTCAGGTCCCGCTGATGAACTGGTTGAGAAATATAAGTCTCAGATCCGCACCTATGCAGAAGCGTGGACCGAAATGACCGGTCAACCGGTAATCGAGGCAGGCCTATATTTTACCTTCACCGGGCAATATTTCGAAATGTCTGCAGTAGCAGCGGCAGTGATTCCCATTTGCCGATAGCCCTGAATGAGGCAAGAAGCAATGAAATGTCTAAAGTCCACGTCTCAAGATTTACGAGAGCTTTTCCACCGTAACATCTCCGTCCGATATATCGCCGAACACCTCACTTCATTTGATGAAGATGCAAGAGCTTTCGACGTCAATGCATTCATGATCGCCAATGATTATGACGTGGTCGGCGTAAGGCGTCATGGACAGGTTGTAGGTTACGCCCAAAGAATGGATATGAATAATGGTAATGGTGATGGCAATCTGGCCGATCATGTTATCAGCTTTTCGGATTTAGAACTTATTGATGAAACAGGCTCGTTGGCGGAAGCCTTTGTATTAATGCGGGAATCCCCGCGTCTCTTTGTTCGCATACTGGGACGCGTCGGCGGTATAGTGACCCGAGGCGATTTGCAGAAGGCCCCCGTAAGAATGTGGCTCTTCGGGTTGATCACTTTGGTCGAAATGCAAATGCTACGAATCATTCGCGAGACCTATATTGACGGATCATGGAAGCAGCAGCTTTCGAAGAAAAGATTGGAACTTGCGCAGAATATTCTTGAGGATCGTAGGTCCAGGAACCATGCGATAGACCTGATGGATTGCCTGCAATTTTGCGACAAGCGAGACATTATCCTGAAGAACGATGAACTGCGACAAGCATTAGGAATCCAGTCCGTTAAAGCTGGAAACCGCTTTCTAGATGACCTGGAGAGGCTTCGCAACAGCCTCGCCCATGCTCAGGATATTGTGGCAGGCAACTGGCCGGGCATAGTGGATTTGGCCGAAAAAATTGAGCTGTTTCTGCATAATTGTGAACGATATTGCGCCGAGCGATAATGACAGATTGTAACATTAAGGTTTTTCGTGATACGCGAACGTTCATTTGGGGAGGATTGCCGTTCAGTCACGGGCGGGATGTGCTGACGCCAGGCAATTCGAGAAAATTGCGGGGCAGGCTCTCACGACAAGGCAGGCTGGAAAGCCTGCCCCACAAAAGCTGTTTGCCCCGGACAACTGAGAATGATTGCGGCGAAAAGATTATCGTTGCGAGGAACGAAGCGACGAAGTAAAAATCCCTCTTCTGACCCGCCATCCCAATGAGATTGCTTCACCTCGCTCGAAATGACCCCTTCGGAGCGATTTCCACACGCTGTCCTAAAGACTTTCATTGAAGGACAAAAGTGAAGTATAATTAGATCTGCGCACATTGCTTATTCGAAAGCGTCATGACACTAGTACACTGTGGCGAACAGAAATTACCCAGTCTAACCGCCTTTCGCAGGTTTCTAGTGACCAAATACTGACCCCACGTTTGGCAAGGTCGCGAGATGGCTCATTATTTACTATCTGGTTCTTATTGGCATCAATGATGCGGCAATACTGAGGTAAATCGATGCGGGAGCATTCAGTTTATCGCTTATCAATCACATGGGTTCAAGGACTCTGAAAATGACGAGCGAAGTAATTCAGATCACCGGTGAAGAAGTTGCGTCTGACATACGAAACGGCATGAGCGATGCTGAATTGATCGTGAAATACGGGCTCTCTGCTAGACATTTGTTAAGCTTATTCAAGAAACTGGTCAGTGCTAACTTGATTTCGGAAAAAGAACTGGAAGATAGGCTAGATCTTTTCGCTGCGGAAGAAGACTTGCAATTGGCGCTGCAACCCCTTGTCGATGTGGTTTCGGTTCCAGGCCTGCCCACTGTAAAATGGAAATTCAAATGTGATGGATGGGTCTTTTTCTTCCCCGACCATAGGTTCCGATTCGAATTCAGTTTTTTTTGGAAGCTGGGATGGTCATTTGGTACTCGGTCGATTGTGATACGGGCAGACTTAAATGGAAATTCAAAACCGGTGATGTAGTGAGATCGAGCCCTACCAGTCTGGCCAATTTGGTTTTTGTTGGGAGCTGGGACAAATTCCTCTATGCGATCGAGGCCGAATCCGGCAGGGAGCGATGGAGATTCCCCACGAAGAAAGAGATCTGGTGCGCTCCTGTAGCGGAGGAAGGAACTGTCTATTTCAGTAGTACGGACGGCAACTTGTATGCCGCGGACGCTCAGACCGGCTCGATGAAATGGAAATTCAAGATCGGTAACCCCATTTTCAGTTGGGTGGAATCAGTTCCAGTGATCGCAGGACAACTTCTCTACTCCGGTAGCCAAAGCGGCAACCTTTTCGCCATCGATGCCTTGTCTGGGCGACTGCATTGGTCATTCCAAACAAAAGGACCTGTAGATTCATCGCCTTACGTTGCTGATGAGGATATTTTCTTCGGAGGCCAAGATGGGTATCTGTACGCGCTTGAAGCGCAGAGCGGAAAGGAAAAATGGAAGTATAATGCTCAGAGTGCCATATACAGCGGTTCTGCAATCCTGAAAAAGAAGTTGTTTTTCACGAGTTCAGCAGGAAGACTCCACGCAATTGACTCTGCTACGGGAAAAGAGTACTGGACTTTTTCGGTACCCAATGAGTTTCTTTCTTCTCCGGCAGTATCAGGAACTAGCGTTTATTTTGGAAGTTCTGACAAGCATCTTTATGCTGTGGACGCTGAAAACGGAGAAGAACTGTGGCGCTTTGAAACCGGCAATCAGATTTTTTCCGCACCGAAGGTTAGGGACAAAGTGATTTACTTCGGTAGCAACGATTCGCACCTGTATGCACTCCGCGAGCCGGATTACGATTCAAATATGCAGTGAATTTCCGACGCGGTGGCCAATCGATCATTCAATCTCTGAAACTACGGTTGTTTAGCCGACGGCGTGAGATCTTCGATTACGACCAGCACTGTTCGAACATCCTTCACTCTAATCGGTCTCATGTGAACCCTTCCGCGGATTCTTATCTGATCCGTTCCAACTACTCCTTCCGCGACGAGGGGTATTCGATTGTGGAAAACTTTCGCTATAAGCTTTTCAACCTGCTGGCGATCCACTGAACTCGGGAAGAGAAGCTTGAAATGATTGCCTTCAATTCTCTCTCGATCACCAGTCACTTTTCTGCTGGCCCGGTTTGCAAGTGTCACTCGACAAGATTCATCAACCAGCAATACAGGAATCGGAATTGCTTCAAGAAATTTCTGAAAGAAACTCAAGCGGGAATGTCGAAGGTCAAAACTACCTGAAGCAGACACATCACTTATAAACAGAGTGCTGAGGTCAACTGTCTCTTCCGTCAAGCTCTGGGCACCCTCTATTTCGGTGAGGTTTTGTCCACGGTCGGAGAAAAAAATGGCTCCTTTCTCCCTATTGTCCATATTATCTTGCTCCTCTCCATTCGCGAATGCTTACCTTTGAATGAATATTATGTTCCTCGTAACATCTCTTTGTCAATTCAGTCTGAGAATCGGCTCGGGCATAACCATCAAGATTTCAGCTTATCCAGACCAAGCCTCCTCGTGGAGTCTAATTTCATGTAGGCCTCCCGCGTAATTATCTATCGGCATGCCTTCCCTCCAATGCAGGTTCTAAAATGCCCTGATCAATAACATCGTAGGCAAGCCTTTAATTTCTTTTCGCCATCCCTAATCGGTAATATAATCATTAACATCTTTAATGGTCGACTGCGTCGGGAGACATGCCGAACAGTCCGTTACTTAATAAATCCAAGATGATAGCAATTTAACGAAAACCAATCACAAGACTGGAAATTGAGATGCTTATTGACAGTCACTGTCACATCTTCACTGAACGAATAGTCGAGAACATGAATCACAGACCGGTCATGGTCAGAGAGCTAAAATTGAATGTTCATGACTCTTTGCCAAGACTCGCTCCCAGGGCTCTTGCGGAGCACGCCGAGGCAAATGGGATTAACTTCTGCGTACTGCTCCCGACAGCCGCGCCTCACAGGGTCAAAGCCGAAAACGACCGTTTCATTGAATTCACGACACGCTTCTCCAGGCTTCGAACACTTGGGACGCTGCACCCGACGATGAAGGATATTTCTGGGGAAATAATCGCGCGTATTCGACTTCGGGATCAACGGCTTCAAGTTTTCAAGTTTTTCTCAACGGTTCGATCTATTATCGCCGGAAGCTGAGACGATGCTGGCGCAAGCCGAACGCCTGGGACTGAATCGAGGAATGCGGCCAGTGATGGTATTCGACACGTTCGTCCGCGCAGACTTCTATTTCAACGCCGAGCCGAATCATCTTACTACTCCTTTCAAATTGGGACAGCTCGTTCATCGCCATCCGGGAATAAATTTTGTTGGCGCTCACATGGGCGGCCTGCTGGCAGATTTCGATGACCTTCGCCGCGACCTGATGCCTGCGTCGAACTTGTATTTGGATACTTCCAATGCCGCTCATACGCTGGCTGAGGAACAATTCATCGAATTGCTGAGAATGCATGGCTCCTCTCATGTTCTATTCGGCACCGATTGGCCCTGGTTCGTTCACGAGGCCGAATCTCGGAGAATCCGTTCGCTCCTGACAAGCGCCGGGTATAGTCCATCGGACCAGGATGCAGTTTTCGGGTTGAATGCCTTCAAGCTGTTCGGATTTTGAGCCGAACACGCATCAATACTGAAAGATCCTTACCGGGGATTCTTTCAGAGACTTGCCTCCAAATGACATGAGATGATTTCATTACAAGGAAATCATAGAGTAATTGCTTCATCAAGAGTCTCCCACGAATCTTAACGGAGGCACCGGTACCATCACTATCGTACCACACCATACCGTGCCTTTCTGAATCCAAACTTGTTCTCACGCATCATAATACTCAAGAGTAGGGAGGTGTAAACATGTCCTACAAAAGACATTTGGAAGCTTACCTGAAAGAGAGCCTTGAAACGAGGCTCGAGAATTATGGGAACCGCCCGAGTGTAGAAATATGGCCGGATGACGACGACGCCATGTGGGTCCTCAGACATAGTGATCCCGCTAGAGATATAATCTGCAGCACACCGGAATATGGTGACAGCCCATTCTGCGGAACCGGTTCTCATTAAGTCCTTGCTGAGTGCATGGATAATTACGCATTCTATGACATAACAGACCGTCAAGAGATGGTTTCTTATTTAGCAGTAAGTTGTTTTGAGTAGAATGTCGCGTTGATTCGTTGCCATACGATACTTCCGATATTCGTAAGGCAGTCCTAGACTCGCCAACCGCGACTGCAATCGTTTTAGCACGGATGTAATTTGCTATGATGCTGCAGCCTTTCGGTTAAGCTCTGAGGCGAGCCTCGAGCACATGTCATTGCGGGCGACTAAAGAAATGTAATCCTTTCGTAAAAGGGATTGCTTGGTCTATTCGCTCGCGATGACATATTAGCCTATTAATCCGAATGATTTAGTGTATACCTCATGTGACTGAACTGAAAACCGCGTGAAGGCGAATTTTGTTGACTGAACCTGCATGCTCGCGTACAAACTGTCACTTCTATGATTAGGTTTGTAGTTTTCTCATAACGATCCTCGTCGCCGGGGCGAAGGACGACCTTTTCAACTTACGGCCAACAGGCTTTCGCAGACTTTCGGCGGGACCTTCAGCTTGGACTTTGATCTGCCTTTGTAGATGCTGATACATGAAGAAGTTTGCAGGTTCCGTCCTGGCGCTTATGACGGCCGCAGCATTGTCATCGTTTCCGGCGATGGCAAGTGACCATAACACTGGGAGTTCAGGCCTTTTTTCTCCAACAAAGACTGGCGCTTTCCCATCATTAATAGTATCTGCACCTTCTTCTTTCCTTTCCTACGGTCAGCTTGCATTCAGCGATGTCAAATTGGCTCCTGTCCTAAAACCCGGATATCGCAGGATGGGAATGAATGTGAAGTCCCTGTCCACTTTGAGGTAACCGTTAAGGGATCCCAGAGCTATAAAGGAACCGCAGTCGAGCTACGACTACCTGACGCAAATCTGTAGGTCATCTAGACAGGTCTGGAAGTAAGCTTTTCCCGGTCCTTCAAGTGCGGCCTAAGCGGGGCAAGCAATTTCATTCAAAACCTCGCGACTCGACTCGGAGGCTACGTTGACAGCGAAATCGAGACTCGTTTGAGAAAAGGGCATCCGCTGAACTGGATAGAGGCAGACGCATCAATTTTCTATTTTTTTACCATCCGTTTGCGATTGTTGAAGGTTTTCGGTGGGATTATTTCGATCTTACAATCAAAGATCCCGCAGCACTGGCCCGCATGAATGTCGGGCCGTATCCGAACGTGGGACTACTTGCCAGCGATGTTTTTAGCAATTTGTGGATTCCGTATGTAGGTGTTGAATTCGCCAGAAAGAAAGTCAAGCTTAAGATGGTTGGAAGCCTATTCGGATGGGCGAACGTTAAAGTTAGTGCTCGAATTAAGGGGGACTTTGTCCCCGCACAGCCTTTCTCCGCTCAAAACACAATAACAATGCTCAATGCTCCCTATTTTGTAGAAGCCGGTCTTGAATATGACCTTAGGATGCGGTGACCGGCGGGAACCGCATCGTTCGAGGCATTCCGCGAGCGATGCGCCTTGCACCAGGTTTCCATTTTCCTCTATTTGACTCTGTTAGACTCTGCTTGGTATTTCGCCAGAAGCTCACGGACTGCCGGGACCAAAGCTGTAGGGACTTCCATCACAGTGTGCTTCTGGTCCTCCAAGGAAGCTTCGTCTTCCGCTAGGGCTTCGTCTTGAGTCTGCTCTTCATAGTGCTCAAGGACTCTCTTTACACGCTCTTCATCCCACCCTGCCGGGAATCGGTTTTTTTTCATCGTTTGCCCTTCCGATGGCGACGTCGTCTATTGCTGTTAACGGTTTTCCACTCAACTCATAGGCAGTGATCACAAATACGCTATCCGGCTCCGGATAAGGCACGTAGATGACGCGCAAATAGCGCCCGGCCCGCGTCTGACCGAGAGCTACACGAGACGCTTCCCGGCCGGGACGATCTTCTCCTGGATTGCCGAGAACATCTGCGACTTCCTCCTCTGTGATCCCATGACCATAAATATGCGGGTCTCCAGTCTCCGCGTCAAGATAGAAACGAATTCTCATTGACCGGCCTCATCACATTCCCCTCTCTAAAAAGAAACGAACATTTCCGGGCAATTATGTTCGCCCCCTGGCACTGGTAGCTATAGGAGTTCGAGTGCATCATATCTCTTTTGAACGGGTACAAAAAGCGCGAAAACTTCGCCAAAGATTCAGAAGACCATCTAAATGATTCATCTAACCGGCTGGTTATCGTTGGTACGCCCGGCGGGATTCGAACCTGCGACCTACGGATTCGAAGTCCCGAAACTAGGCGTAAAAATCTTCACAAATCAACCAGTTGAGTCAGGCGACCGTTCCTAACCTGTCACGACAAATCAGCACCTTGCACGACCGGATGACACAAAATGGACTCAAGGAATTGCTCGCCCGAACATCTGTTCACTTTCTGGTGGATGAGCAATGCTTAACCTTACAGGTAAACTATTAACCTTCATAAAAAGCTTTCACTTCAGCAGTAGTTTCTGAAAGCAAACCGCTCCATGGATGTAGGTCGAGTCTTTCCATGATAATAGACAGTGATTTTAGCCAGCTACCCTGCCTCTGTAATCTCCCTTTGACCGTCAACACTTCTCTGGTGTATGTGCCCCGTGTTCGTCACACACTGCTAACCCCTGATCCCGGCTCAGGAGCAGTCCCCGCAATTCCAGAAATGCTATGAAGGCGAGATTTAATCAGACCGGGATGACGGAGCGAGGGCGATCTTTCCGCTGCCCAGTGAATAGTTGGAAGACGGACTTTTCGGCGTTTTCCGGGATCCTCGCGATGAATGGCCGCTCAGATTCGGTAATGGAGCTCAATACTGATGGGCAAGTCCTCAGCCAATTCTCGTGCCGCAGCAGCGATTCCTTCAAACTGAATCGACGTTCGGACTATTCCCCGTACCGCGATCTCCGTTTCCGTGCACTCAATCTTCAGAACTGGGATGTAGAGACATGGATCCATAATCACCCTAGCTTTGATCCGGGCCGCTGCCCTCCGCATAGAAAGAAGTTTCTGGGCAGCATCGGTTTTCAACTCGTCTCTCGCCAAGAGCGCGTCTTTCACGATCGCGATGATCTCATCGATGGATTGTCGCCCTTTGTCGAAGATTGCATCGTAGAATTGTGGATCAGTCATGTCCTTGTCGTATAGCGCCTGAACAAATCCCGCTCTCTCCCGATCGCTCTTTTCAATGAGCCATCGAGCGGTCTCCTGGTCAACCGATTCCCTCTTTGTGATTCTTTCGATTCTGTCTTCGATTGAGCCGACTACGCGAATCCTATATGCGTGCGGAATGCCTTCCATAATAAAATTGGCTCCCCTCCCCCTCAGGATCACGTTATCTTTCAAGGCATATCCGAGTTGGATGCTTTGGAGGAGTGCAGCGAACCCCTTGAACGACCTGTCGTACTTTTCAAAGAAACTGGGACTACTTTCGTCGAGCTCTTTTGCCCATCTCTCCCACTTTCCGCCTATTTCCCGTATCTCCTCGAAAAGCACGGCTTTGTCGACGTATTCGTAATGAAAGGAAGCCATGATCGCTTGGACGATCTCCATGTTTCCGCTTCCGAATTCTCTCGACGTTGTCAGAATTGCCATGGGCACCTCCTTAAATCGGGATGTAGGGGCATCGCATGCCGTGCCCTTGTAAAATCGGGGTCTGAGGAGTTTTGTCCGGTTGGGAAATGCATGAGTCACACATTTCTGCGCATGAACCGCACCCAGAACCTGCCGACGATGATGACGCCAATTGCCACCCCCACTTCTACCACATAAATGGAAAATTCACTCGGGGCCAGCCACTGCGTGACAACTGGATCGGTCATAATCATCTCTCCCCCGACCTTGCCCAGGACAGCAGACCCAAAATAAAGTATTATTGGGTATTTATCCATCGCCATCGAAAGAAGGTTGCTCGCGAAGACCATGATAGGAATGCTCGTCACAAGCCCGAAAACCAGGAGGAACGAGCTGCCTCGTGCTGCCGCCGCCACGCCCAGTACATTGTCCAAGGACATGGTTACGTCCGCGACCACAATGATTTTGAGGGCCTGCCAAATGGTACCGGCTTCATTATCCGGATCCTCTTCCGAGGTGACGTCGGTAAAGAGCTTCACGGCAAGCCAGACAATGATCGACCCTCCGATGAGCTTCAGACACGGAACATTGAGCATCCGGGCAACAAAGAGAGTAAATACGATCCTGAGCAGGACCGCTCCAGCCGCCCCGATTATGATTCCTTTTTGACGTTGTTGTCGCGGCAGGGATCTCACTGCCATTGCAATGACTACCGCATTATCTCCGGAGAGGATGATATTTACGATGATTACTGTCATGAGACCGGAAAAAAAATCCCAGTCAAGGGTCAGTGTTTGCAGTATTGTCAAATCCATGAAAAACGGACCTTTCGTAACATCGATTGCCTATTTATAGGGGATTAGAAGCCTAGAGCAAGCCAACGCCTTGATCAATTCGCCCACGATTTCAGTGCCTCTATGACCCCACAACGTCTCCATGGGGTGTCCGATGCGACCCGACGCCGGCAGAACCGTCGTATGTTGATGAAAAAACCTCTTCTGATCCCGTTTCTGACCGTGCCTCACCCACCGCCCCTCTGTCAACCATTATTGCCACCGCGCTCGTCATCCGAAGACAGCACGGTAATGTCGAGCCAAAGGAAACGCCTACGCCACATGGATATACCGCCTCCGACCATGATATTGCTCCGCTGAATGAACCCAGTAAGAAATCGCCGATCTGATTACTTAAGAATTTCCTACATATTTAGACTATATGACTTCAAGCGAATTCATGGGATCCGAAAGCAGTTTTAGGGGCCCTTGTACACATGTCGAGGGCGCATGCTGCCCAGGTGCTCCCTACCCATACCCCCAGCTATCATCACGTTGCGTTTCAGATCGCATCCAGACGCGCGTGAATCGGGTCAAATTTCGATCTTTTTAATTCGGCAGGGATAAGGGTAGGGCGGAGCAGGAACGAGGAAATTTCGCGCGCAGCCTGGACACAATGATGATTCTCAGAAAGAAAAGGGCCGTGCGCGAAACGGCCAATCCAATGTAATTACAGATATAATTTGGTACGCCCGGCAGGATTCGAACCTGCGACCTACGGATTCGAAGTCCGGCGCTCTATCCAGCTGAGCTACGGGCGCAAATGGGCAGGTATTCTTTCACGGCCTCAATGACTAAATTGACGGGGTCCGTGGTGGGGAGAGCGGCGGGACTCGAACCCGCGGCCACAGAGGCCACAACCCTGTGCTCTGCCAACTGAGCTACGCCCTCCATATAAACGTTAACTTTACATTCTTTGCTACCCCAAGTCAACTTGAGTTTTCCGCCATAATCCACGGTCTAGTTTTGTCATGTCGCCGGTATTTGGTTCCGAGGTACCAAATGAATGAGTTCACGTCGGCAGTGAGGCCCATAGATGAGGTCTGACTGGGCGACTGCGCAAAATGTATGTCCCTTCCCCTGATTCGGGCTGTTTTCTGAGCAAACTATTCCCCCCGGCTCTTCTCAGCCCCCTCCCAGCGCCACTTTGCCCCCGCGTCTTTGTCTTAGCCCGAATCGCACAGGCACATCATCCTCCTTCGCGCTTCGAGAAGTATCTCGTTCGACGCATGCCCCCCAACCAGCCGAACGATAAGGTGTCGAGAGTGTGTGAGCACACGTCCCGGCGCCTTGATCAGCCAGAAGCGAATCGCCTTGAGACGACGATTTACCCAGCTTCCCCCCAATACCAAGCGCTTCATGGCCGAATTCAGATTGAACGCAAGAATCATGATCTGCCACCATGCGGCATTGGCTCCAAAAAGACCGGAAGGAAACTTCCCTCCTGCCAGGTCCTCCTTCATGATCGAATGCGCTTCTTCAGACTTCCCGCACCGGCCTCGATACCACCAGATGAGTTCATCGGCCGCACAGTCTCGGTTCGTCACAATGCCCGTAACCTTGTACTTCACTCTCCCCCAATTCATGGTCTGAAACGGCAAACTCAGCTGATCATCCAGGCCGGGGAGGGCCTGCTGTTCGAGGGGTTCACGAATCGCAAGATACCGATACTCCGGACCGTGCTTCTTGCGCCCAGCCCACGTGGGCACGAAACAGACTTCAGCATACTCCTGGCACGTATCCACCAGCTTCCCCTTCAACTCTCGATACAAAGGCTGCCAATCCTCGTCCGCTACATCTGCCACTGCTTGCCGATATGCCTCGTTCACCGGCGCTCCCACAGCGAAACCTCTGGTCCCGAATCGTTTATTTTTCCCCTCAGCGCAGTATTTGAGGAGATCCTCTTGATATCCTGCCGCATCCGAACGCAGATACACCGTCTTCACGCCAGAGGGCACAAACCCCAACGTTTGCTCGAATGCACGGAGAAGATCATAATTGGCGGGAACATTGCCGTCTCGGAATTCGCTGAACAGGATGAGTCGCTGCTCGGCCCAATAAAAGTTCAGCGGCTGATACGCCTTGTATTTCAGGTAACAATATTCCGCCTCCTCTCTTGTGCGTCTGTGACACGGTTGCGTCCATGTCCACGGTAGCCGTGGTCTCCGGAGATTTCCTCTGCATCTCTGCCGCAAAGCCCGCATTGCACTCGATCAAACCCATCAGCATGCTCCGTGGGCCGGTGAATGAAAGCCTTATGGGGCTCCTTTTGCTTCTCCTGCTCGAAATCGTGAAAACACGCCAGCCACTCACGGATAATGGTCTCAGACGGCACTGTCCGGGTCCTTGCTTTGCGCCACCGTCGTCTCTCAGCGCCCGCTTTTCCGAACCCGTTCGACCATAGCCCTCAATCTCCCGAAGAAATCGACAAAACCCCTCGTCACTCTCCAATACCCTGACATCGTCAACGCAGTCTCCTCCCGCAACATTCAACCAGATCAGCGGCAGCGCCATCTGTTCGTCCGTCCAGCCCTGATTACCCTGACGAACCCGCACATGCTCGGATATGAGGCGCCCTAAACCCATCGCATGAGCGAATTCCACGTATGCAGGCAGCCCCGCAAGCGCTGTGAGCCCCCCGTCTCTCTTTTCTATTTCATACTGGAATGGAAGAAGACCTTGTGCCATACTCGCTTCACCTCGTTGGTGATAGATTCTTCGTGGTAAAAGCATTCTATCCCCCTGAAACCTCAGGGGCAACGAGGTTTTTTACTTTTCTTGACCCGCGATCTAGGTCCGTCATTGTAACCGTGCCGTACTGCCCTTTCCCACAGGCGATAAAACTCTCACCAAAGGTCTTTGATTTTCTTCCCTGGGTTCTTGGTCAATTCCGGCTTTGGGATGGTACCCAGAGCCGCAATCCTCTCCTGGATCAATTTCCTTAAATCGGGCTTGGGATTTCGCGTTATCGCGTCATTATAGTATTGCAGCGCGTCTTGAAATTCCTTTTTCGCCTCCAGGGAACCAGCGTAATAAAACAGAGCGAAAGGGTCGCGCGGATCCATCTTTGCCGCATTTTCAAAATCTTTGTGTGCTTGATCAGCATTTCCAAGCCGCTGATTCGCCAACCCTTTTTCGATGTGCACGCACCCCTCAGGGTCGGAGAAATCTTCACGGTTTCGTCAAAATCTTTCAGCGCTTCCTTGACGTAACCGGCCTTCAGTCGAAGCAATCCGCGGCTGAAATATGCCTGAAACATCGTTGGGTCCATTCGGATTGCCTTTGTGTAGAGACGCTCCGCTTTTGGGAAATCTCCGGCAGCGTTTTTGATGTTCCCAAGATGCCAGGACCGCACAGGCGAATGATCATCAGGCTGCAAGCGGTTTTCCAGGATCGCTATGTTCGTTTGAAGCCTTGCTTTGGACGCCGGTTCGGGCGCCATTTCAAGAGCCCTTCTATACAATTGCAGCGCATCATCGAAGCGGCCTGACTGGAGCTTATATATTTCTGCAAGACTCTCCATGGCATTGTAGTTTCCGGAGTCCAACTCTATTGATTTCTTGAAATCTTCAATGGCCTTTTGATGTTGATTGATCATTTCGTAGGCTGTGCCGCGCTCGAAATAGAGCGAACTCTGATTCGCATCCTGTTTTATAGCTTGAGAATACAACCCAACTGCGTCCCTGAACCGTCCCTCGCTAAAGGCATCCTTGGCTGACGCCAGAGTTTCATCCACAGCATGACCACAAGTAACTGTTCCGACTATCGAAAACAGGCAAATCGACATCCCCGCAATTACTACGAGTTTAAAGGTTCTAGCGGCAACGAAACGTGGACCGGGAAAGCTCATTGTGATAAACCTACCAACGCGAGGCTATTCCTCGCAGGGCCCTTTTATCAGGAACCGTGGCAAAATGAAAGTGCGCTTTTCAATTCAGGCCTCTGACAGCCGACTTGCACGGACAGGCATTGTCCTTGGATTGACGTTGCTGATTGCGTTAGCCGGTTGTTTCGAGGCAACAGCCCAGGATCAGGTTCCAAAAGGATTACCCAAAGATAACGAATTTAGGATAGTAATTCACTGCAGGCTGAATCTGCTCCAATTGTGGCGCAATACGGAGCTTTTGCGCGAATACCCGGTTGAGACTGGCAAAGGCGGACTCGGAAAACACAGGAGCGGAGATCACTGCACTCCAATCGGAGATTACGAGGTCTCATGGATGGCCTCACGCAATTCATCCAAAGGTCACAAAATAGTCGACCTCAAGAGCTGGTGCACAGGAAACAAATTCGTGTATGCGAGTTCAGGTTCTTCTCTGGAGAAGCTTTGGGCTGAATCTTATGGCGGAGACGAAGCCACTGTTATCAGCATCAATTATCCCAATGCAAAGGACCGACAAAAGGGCTTCACCGGCGAATGCATTCATATACACGCAGACAAAAGACTCCAGGATGGAATGCTCAAGAAATCCTACGGATGCATCCACATGTTCCCCAAAAACGCGATGGAACTCTATGAATTGATAAGCGTCGGCACGCCGGTAAAAATTTTGCCGTGATTATAGCAAATTAAGCCAATGGTGTAACTTAGTGTAGGATGCCATCTTTCATGGCTTCGGTTTGATAATGGAAGGAGAGAGGGTCGATGACTTCGTCCAGCTTACCCTCAAGAATCGCTTCCAGATGGTATAGAGTAAGGCCGATACGGTGGTCAGTAACCCTGTTCTGGGGAAAATTGTAAGTCCTGATGCGTTCAGATCGATCACCGCTGCCGACCTGGTTTTTGCGTTCTTTGCTGATCTCCGCGTTTCGTTCTTCTTCCATTCTATCCAGCAAACGGGCCTTGAGAATCTTGAGCGCCTTGGCCTTGTTCTTATGCTGGGACTTCTCATCCTGGCATGTAACCACTAAGTTCGTGGGGACATGCGTCACCCTCACAGCCGAATCCGTGGTATTGACACTCTGTCCGCCCGGACCTGAAGAGCGATACACGTCAATTTTCAGGTCTTTGGGGTCAATTTGCACTTCCACGTCGTCTGCTTCTGGGAGCACTGCCACGGTAACAGCTGAAGTATGAATTCTGCCCTGTGATTCAGTGGTCGGAACTCTCTGAACACGATGAACGCCTCGCTCGTATTTCAAGCGAGAGTACGCACCTTTCCCCTGAATCAATGCTATAACTTCCTTTATTCCACCGGCAGCGGCAGGCGAGGAAGACATCATCTCTACACGCCAGCCCTTGATTTCCGCGTACCGACAATAACTCCTGAAAAGATCAGCAGCAAAAAGGGCCGCCTCTTCGCCGCCCGTGCCAGCCCTTATTTCCAGGAATGTATTTTTTTCGTCGTTGGGATCTTTTGGCAAAAGCAGCAGATTGATATTCTCGTGAATACGGGATTCTCGCTCTTTGAGGTTATCCAGATCCTGATGGGCGATTTCAACCAACTCCGGGTCTTCGTCGTCCCGGATCATTTGCTCCAGTTCTTCTATTTCTCGGCATACTTCGGTGTATTCGCGGTACGCGTTCACTATATCCGCGAGATCGGCCTGTTCTTTGGACACCTTTTTGAGCTTGTCAAGGTCGGAGACTATTTCGGGGCTGGAGAGCTCCTCATCCAGTTCTTCGTATCTCCGTTTGATTTCTTCTAATTTTTCGAGAACCTGCATGTAATGTATCAGGCGGCGCTTCCGAGTTGGGCCCGCATTTCCTCTTTTTCCAAGGTCTTTTTCAGGGCTATAAGAGCCACTTCAATTTGGTCATCGCTGGGTTCCCGAGTGGTAAGCTTTTGGAGCCATAGACCAGGAAGCAGGAATCCCCTCAGAATTGGATTATTGTACTTCTCACCAAGGCGAATTATCTCGTAGGAAGACCCTGCAATGGGAAGCAGTAAGGCAATTTTCACCAATATGTAAAAGGCGTTGGTAACTATCTTGTTTCCGAAAATGTCTTTGGGAAGAAATGGAAACACTGCTGTGAAAATAAAAATGCTCAACACAAGAACGAGCAAAAGGAACGCTGTTCCGCATCTTCTATGGAGCGTCGGGTACTTTCGCGTGTTTTCTACAGTAAGTTCTTCGCCTTGCTCGTACGCGTGTATGGACTTGTGTTCCGCTCCGTGGTACTCGAAACACCCTGCGAATGTCCTTCAATAATGAAATCAACAAAATATAACCAACGAAGACACTCACCTTTATTATGCCGTCAATCACATGGAACCAAACACTTCGCACGCCGATGTCAGCGCCTAAGGCAGCACCGATGCCCAGAGTAGCCAGATGCGGAATGACCACGAAAAGGAGAATCGCCCCTCCCAGAGCAAGAGCTATCGTCGCACCCAGCGCAAAGGGACTGAGTTTTTCCTCTTCTTCGCCCATTGCCTCTTGCGCGGAATACGTCAGCGCTTGAATACCATTAAATAGCGCCTCGTACAGCACAATGCAGCCTCTGAGAAAAGGCTTTTTGAGTATAGGCCATTTCTCCATGGGCGATGACCAGCGATCCTCGCGAATTGACAAATCGCCGTCCGGTCTTCTCACAACTACAGTGAAAGTCTTCGGGGCGCGCATCATGATTCCTTCAATCACGGCCTGACCGCCCACCTTGATCGGTTCATTCTCTGGGTCGGATTGACTCTGGACTAACATGAAACTCCATTATGGCCTCTGTGCATTGTTCGCAAGACGGCCCGATGCTGCAATACGAGAAACGAATAATTATTTCTTGGGCTTTTCAGCTTTTTCTTTCTTCGCGGGTTTTAGCACTGCCTTTTTTGGGGCGGGTTTTTCCTTGGTGACTTTTGCAGGCTTTTTACCAGTAGAAATAGCCGTATCGCCGTATTTTTTCAGAAAACGCTCTACCCGTCCGGCGCTGTCGATAAGTTTTTGTTTGCCCGTGAAAAACGGGTGGCAAGACGAGCAGATCTCAAGCTTATATTCCGATTTCATAGAACGGGTCTGCACCTCCGCTCCGCAGGCACATCTAAAGACCGAATCTTGATAATCGGGATGAATTTCCTTCTTCATTCCCTGTTCCTCCGTCGATTACTTTTAAGCGATCCAATGTATCAGAAAATTCTCTTTGAGAGAAGAGATATTTCCAATCTCTCCCGCTTCCGGGTGGGGAAATCAATTGCACAACTGCCCCATAGGGTCAAGCACTTCCGGATTATTTGTTCATGACCTCGAGAAATTCTCTGTTGGAATCCGTCTGTATGATCTTGTCCATGAGGAATTCCATCGCATCCACAGAGTTCATGTCCGCGAGCAGTTTTCTCAACAACCATATTCTTTGTAGGTCTTGCTGGCTCAACAAAAGTTCCTCTTTCCTGGTGCCCGAACGATTAATATCAATGCACGGAAAGATTCTACGTTCAAGGAGTCGCCGATCAAGATGGATCTCCATGTTGCCGGTGCCCTTGAATTCTTCATAAATGACTTCATCCATCTTTGAGCCGGTGTCAATGAGGGCAGTGGCTATAATGGTGAGACTGCCGCCTTCCTCGATGTTTCGTGCTGCGCCGAAAAAGCGTTTCGGCCGATGGAGCGCATTGGAATCAACACCACCTGAAAGGATCTTGCCGCTCGGCGGGACCACCGTATTATGGGCCCTTGCAAGACGAGTGATGCTGTCCAGCAAAATGACGACGTCCCTCTTGTGCTCCACGAGCCTCTTGGCCTTTTCTATGACCATATCCGCAACCTGAACGTGCCTTTGGGCAGGCTCGTCGAAGGTGGACGAAATGACCTCGCCTTTGACCGATCTTTGCATGTCCGTAACTTCTTCAGGACGCTCGTCTATGAGCAGTACGATGAGGTACACCTCTGGATGGTTTCGCGTCATGCTGTTTGCGATTTGCTGGAGCAAGACGGTCTTGCCCGCTTTGGGAGGAGACACGATAAGTCCCCGCTGCCCTTTGCCGATCGGGGTCAAGAGATCCATAATTCTCATGGAGTAAAAGGTCGGCCCGATTTCCAGCTTGACTTTTTCGTTCGGATACAGAGGGGTAAGGTTGTCGAAAAGCACCTTGTCCCGAATTGTTTCCGGGTCTTCGGCATTTATGGTTTCGACTTTCAGCAGGGCAAAATATCGCTCGGTATCCTTTGGCGGCCTGATATAACCGGAAATCGTATCTCCAGTTCGCATATTGAAACGCCTGATCTGGCTCGGAGATACATAGATATCGTCCGGACCGGGCAAGTAATTGTAGTCGGGCGCCCGGAGGAATCCGAATCCGTCAGGTAATATTTCCAACACACCCTCGCCTCTTATGGGCGCCTCCTTTTCAGTCTGCTGGTGCGCCTGGAGGATGGCAAAAATAAGCTCCTGCTTGCGCATGCTACTTGCGCCTTCCACGTCCAGAGAATTAGCAATCGCCAGTAACTCACTGACTTTTTTCTCTTTCAATTCTGCAACGTCCATAAGGGCTCTCCTGAGTATTTTCTCTCTAATCGGGGCATATTGTCTGGAATTGGGGTTATGCCTGAAGTCTTAGTGAAGGGACATTACTGAGACTAGATATCACCTTACGATAAAGTGACCCCTGCCGGTTCTATGATTTTTCCTCGGATGGAATGCTCCTGGAAGGATGTCAGAACAATCGGTTATTCCTTTATTAATCAAGAGATGCTGGTCTGTCAAGACTTTATTTCAAATTTCTCCATTGATCATTTAGACTTCCCGGCCTAGAATGAGGCCCATTATGCAGCTTGTACCTCCGTTTACCATAGCCCCAAGATATACCTTTGACAGCCTGGTCTCGCATGAAGGAATCGAAGGAGCCCTCTCAACCCTGAGAAAGATCTTGTCTTCAGGAGACAGGCCCCTACCTCACATTCTTTTGTACGGTCCGGCGGGCACGGGCAAAACACACATCCTCAATGCTGTGGCAGAAAGCCTTCGAGAAAAATCAGGCCGACAGGAGTCTGTGAGAGTAATAGCCTCGGAAAGTGATCCAGTGAGATTCCCCGGACTGGAGGATTTGATCTCACAGGAAGGCGTTGTGAATTCGTTGATCGCGGTTATCGTGGACGACCTTCACCTCATGGATACTGAAGCCGCCAGCCTGCTGTGGACTCTGTCTAACAAGCTCACCCGCACCGGGGCCCCATTACTGATGGCCTCGCGTTCAACTCCTGACGAGCTTTTTGAAAATGATGAGCATCTCAGGTCACGAATTCTTTCCGGATTGGTCTTGCAGTTGGAGCCCCCTGAAGACGTCGTGCGAATGCTGATCCTTGACAAAATGGCCAGGGACAAGAACGTCCGTATTTCTCGCGAAGTCGCGGGCTATCTGGTCACAAGAAAATCAAGGAACGTCAAAGAGCTGGAAAAGCTGGTGGAAATTTTGGACGAAACCTCGCTCCGACTCAAGCGGAGAATAACCGTGCCGCTTGTCAAATTGTTGGAGAAAGAGGGAACTCTGTGAACCGGCAAGATGCCTTTCCGACTACTAGGTCTTCATGCTTCCCTTGTGGCGTTTTTCGGTGAGCGATGGTAAGAGCGGCCTCTTATTTGCGTTTACCGGCCGCTCCTGAAGTACGACCGGGATCCGGGATTTGCATGCGTTTCTTTCTCGCGATCGAGGTCTGGCTGCTCATTCTTTTTTGGCGTGTTGGCTTTGGCTCGCTCTTCGATTTTCTTTTGGACGCGATTCCAGACTTCATCGGGTACTTCGGCAACTTCGGACGAGTCCGGCACGTCTTTGGCTGTCTTGGAGAACGAGGTGCATCCACAAACAACAATCACGAACGCTGCCAACAACAATCGCTTCATGGACGGCTCCAAGGAACAGGCCGGTTCAGAGGGCGAGGTTGCTCTTACCGGCTGCAAGCAATGCTAAGTTCGTTTCTAGGGTCCAAAATCAGTTTCCGAAGAGCTTTTCCGGCACGAAATCCTTTGGACGAACCTCTGTCATTGTGATCGCTTCGGACGGGCAGGTTACCTGACAAAGACCGCACCCCATACATTTGTCCTTATTGATTGTCGCAGGTTCATCCTCCTGCTGGGTCACGGCACCAAAATAGCACCTATCAACACATAGTCCGCATGCTGTGCACAATGAGGAATCAACCTGTGCGGAAAACCGGCTGGGCTCTATAACGCTAATGTTGTGCTGTATGAGCACAGGCATGGTCTGACAGCAGCATGGGCAACAGTTGCATATGAAATGATCCACACTTTGTTTGTTCATGACTACGTGGATGAGGCCGTCTTCTTCCGCCTGACGCATCAGATCGAGAGCTTCTTCTTTTGATACTTGCTTGCCGGTCCCACGAGCAATATTGTAATCCGCTGCTCTGTTGATTTGTAGGCAAACCTCCAGTTTTTTGTCGCATTTTTTCGCGGTAAGCCTACAAGTGCACTTTGTCACGGAAATAGTTCTTGCGTTCTCGATTATTTCGCTGACGTCCTCAAAGGCAAGCACATGTGTTTTTGCGGGAATTGTCATGCTCACTGGGATAACACGAGTAAACGGCCTGGGCATCATCTGGCTGAAAAGTTTGGCTACGTCTGGCCATTCGATTTCCATAAATTCTTGCCATTGATCCAGAAACTCTTCCGAAGCATCAGGCCACAAGATGGACGCATCGTGGAATTGAACCAGATCACGGCACATCCTATATGCAGGAGGGTCGGTCTTGCCCGAAGGAAAAACCAAACCTTTTACGAACAGCTTATGAAGCATGGAAGATATCTCCGCCTCAGAGCGCCCGAGGGCAGCCGCAGCGCTGGCGGCATCCCCTGGAAGTGCTAGAAGCAGCCTGGCTTCATCGAGATCGGCAATCAACTTAAAAAGTATGGGAATTCTCTCCGATTGACCCAATCCAATTCGATTGGCCAATTCGAGGTATTGCGGTTCCATAGGGATTCTCCTGGTGGCAAGAAATGATAGAGCATATGAGCACACGCCAAAGCGTTCGTCAAGATTGCTCGAAAAAATTAATCCATGACACTAATCGCATTGAGTTGCGGAATTCTGAGAAGAGGTTTCGTCGTTCGCGCGGCGGTGGGAATCCACTCTTGCTCTGGGACTTTTTTCATGCTTCGAGCTGACGATCGGGTTGCTGGGATATTCTATCTGGGTCCACAGCGTTGCCGGGAATATGACGTTCAATTTACGGATTCAAGCACTAAAGTGGGACTGCCACAAATCAGATCCGCGTCGTCAATTTAGTATCAATTTCACCGGCCGGGCCAATGCTATGTAGCTGCCGTTTGCGGTCTTGCCTCTGGTAGTGGTGCCAACATACATTTTGAGTGTGTCGGCCAATCGTTTGGCGCTGCTGTTGTGCAGCCTCACGCAACCATGGGACTGTCCCGAGCCGATGCTCCATGGCGAATTCGTGCCATGAACGCGGTATCCGCCACTATCAATCATCTTCATCTGCGGGGCAAGGATGTCGTCTTCATCAAGTACCCTCGGCAAATTTCCCATTGCTCGCTGGCATTTTCTTGAACAGTGGCATCATATGTCCGCCATACACAGAATTGCTCGGGGACTCGCCAATAGCCCAATCGCTGGGTGGGGGTATCCACATGGGCTTGTCATCAAAGATCCTGCACAAGTAAAAAGTTCCTCGGGGGGTCGGATATTCAGGTGATCCCAATCCGGTTTTGCAACCAAACAACTCTACCTTTTCACCGTCGCCTTTCCAGGCCAAAAGCTTCAGGGTGTAGTATTTCTTGTCCACTATTATTTCGAACGTGGAATACAGGTGAACAGGATCTCCCACCATGCTTCCCGAACTTTCGAAGCTCGGCCCGGCATCGAGGATTTCCATTGCGCTTCTACTGGTAGCGGCCATGGGCCTCAATGAATCTGCGTGAGCCCTAGACGGGGCGACCATAGCCAAGAAGCTGCTTCCAGGCAACAGAGGGTCTCCAGGAACAGTTGCGCCTCCGCGCGGGAAAGACTTCGCCCTCGTTTCTCGTCATTTCACCCGTTTCCCGGCGAGGACCAATTCTCAGAAACGAATCAGAAAGGGTTTTTTCAATATCAGTATCGAATATCTCGTCTGGATCTAGCACATCCGAAGGATGAGCCAAGCTCAATAACATTTCATTTACATGAGAATCCCTGGCTTGAACGCCAGGCAATATAAGGGCGCAACAAACAGCCCACAATGCCAAACAACTTAACCAGCGCATACTTCACCGACTCCTTAGCAAAATCCCAGCAGATCACGGTGAGGCCTTGTCAATAAGCTCTGCAGACGCACAACTGATAAGGCTCAACAGAAGAGCACTGCACTCACAGGAAAGAATTTATGTAATTAGATAATATAATATAATGCGGAGTCAAGCCAAAAGAGACGAAGTGCGAGGGTATCCAGTCATTCGAGGGAAATTGACTACTCGACGTTGTCGTTGCGAGGAGCGGAGCGACGACGCGATCTCCCGCACGACAAGATGAGATTGCTTCGCTGCGCTCGCAATGACATGTTTCCGGCTTGCCTCATCTCCACCCATATGGCAACTGTTCCCCTACAGTGCAGAGGCTTTGTCATCCTGGCTGGCTTTAGTTCCATGTAATCGGTAGATTGTTAGTTGAACTTAGAAGTCGATGATTAAGACGATGCTTGAGAGGCACAAAGAGAACAGTCAGCTATTGCGACAGGCAGTCCCATGCAAATTTGGTGATTTGAGGGGCGAACCCAAACAATTCGCCCCTCAACCGGCGACAAATCCCTATCATCCTCCTCGGACCAGTTCACCGGACATCACAAATTTGCTTGCCGTTCACTCTACCTGAATAGAGGATACGGATTCGCGCTGTATTCGACACCGTGACACGGTAGCCTCAGCGAGGGACAGGCTGTGTCGAATGCACACGGAACCGCCTGCTTTTCAATCCCCGTGGGACGGCAATCTACTGCGCAGGGATTCATTACTGGCGGGAAATAACAAGGAGCTGCGTCGCACTGGGCCAGACAGTCCGAATCGCGATGCAGCCCGAAAGAAAACCGGGCATCCGAAATTTGAGCAACTGCGACAACCAACACCAATGCAAGAATGAGAGAGACAACTTTCATCACACACTCCCGAGACGTCCGGTTGAATCTTCTCCCGTGACTGTCACTTTTAGGAAGATATGCTTGTATAATAGCAGATGAATAGCTATTATGTCAACCATAGCCTTTCATAAAATCATAAACTGGTTCACAAAATAATGACAACTTATGATAATAGAATTTTTTTTCACTAATGTTTGACCTTCATGTTAGCCGTTGATAAACTATCTTGAACAGAATTTGTTCAAGTATTCACATGACGAGGAGCAAGTATGAACAAGCGCGGAATCCAACCATTTGCTGTCAAGAAACGGCGGCCTCAAGAAAAAAAACAGTTCGACAGTTTCAGGGCTACGGAGTTGTATTGTCCTAAATGCGGCAGATCCATGCCGGTGAGGGAAAGATTGCTTCTCGTGCTTCCGGAAGGGGATAAGTACGAATACCTGTGCGCTTATTGCGGCACCTCGGTTGGAGACAAGATAGTGAGCGGCGAGCGTCAGCCGATGATCGTCATTTGAATATTCCAGATCAGATGGAAGGAAAAAAAGGCGTCCTTGATTAGTGGTCAAGTGATGGCTGGTTGGTTTGCTTCCATTTCTCGCAAACATCGCCGTTGAAGCCCACGTACAATATGTCTCTGTCTCCGGCGGTCTCGAGAACTCGTTGCGCGAGGTTTTTTCTGCCCTTCGCACTTATTCCCGAATGAAAAGCGTATTCGCTCAAGAATCGTAGTCTCTGGGTTGCTCCAAGGGCCAGAGGGGTGGAAAGGAAGATTTGAGCGAGATTCTTGGTTCTCTGCTTCAAAGAAATTCCTCGGCAGAATCGTACATCGTCATAATCCAAAAGAAAGAAACGAATTACATTTGATGTCTCGCTTTTTCCGTTCTCTTCAGACTGGGATTCCGCGGAGTGAGTGACTAGTATATTGCAAGTCTTAAGGTCAGAATGAAATATGCCGGCAGCATGAAGTTTCGCCATGAATCTGCCGAAGATCCTGACCTGTCCTCTCTGCTCTTCGCTCGTCCACTTTTCTGATATTCGTGCCAGAATATATCGGTCCAATTCACGGCCTTCGGGGACATATTCCATTATTACCCACTCAGCCCGTATGAACCCGAGAATCCTTTCTCTCACAAGGGCAATAGGCAGAGCCGCTTCAAAACCCGAGGCAATTAAAGACTTGCCGTTTCGAAAGGCCCTAAGGCCCTGGGTAGGCCTGAAAAACCCCTTTGAAGCGTGAGCCCACCCTCGCCACCGGAATTCCTTGACACAAACCGAAGGGAAACCCGGTAAATGCACCAGAGTGACAGCGCTTTCAGCGGCATTCTTCAAAATTTGGCCGGAGCCTGATGAAATTATGCGACGATGCTCATCAACAGCGGTAAGCGCCAATTCCTCCAGCGTATTGCTTGATCCAAGCAATTGTTTCGCTTCAGAATTTACGGCAACGCTAAGACTCAATGCATTAACCTGATGAAGCTGACGACACAGGGCCTCTGCGAAATGCGCTAATTATGAGGCACTTGAGGAAATATCTCCAACTCCTGACCCTCCAGGGCGTTCTTTCGACAGAATTCCGGAACCACTTCAACGCGTCTGTGACGTTTCCCGCATTCAAGTAGGCGCGGCCGAACGATATATCGTGGTCGGACAGCGTCCTGAGAAACACTTTCACGGGGACACGTTCGGGGTCGTAATTTAGCATCAGGATGTTGTAAGTGTCTGTTCTGACGCCTATTCTGTTATGGCTCGTATTCGATTCATAGAGCCGAATAAATGCGAGTGGTTTGTCCGCATAGGCAATGGGATGGCTGGCCGCTATCTTCAGCCACACGTCGAATTCATCGGCAAACCTGTAATGTATGGGAAAACCATTAATTTGCCCGAAAACATCCTTGCGAATAATCACCGAGGAAGTGTGAATGAAGCTCTCGGAGTATTCCTTGACGAACAGGTCGCCTTTGATCCAGCGGACATTTCCCCGTGTCCTGAATTTTCTACCCAACCTCACGTGTTTCGCAGCCACTAACGCCACTTCCGGATTGGCTATGACGAATTCGGCTTGAATCTGCAGTTTGTTCGACGCCCAAATGTCATCATGATCCAGAAAAGCAAACCATTCGCCAAGAGCTATTGAAGCGCCATTGTTCCGGGAGGATGCGATTCCTTTGTTGGTCTGTTGGACAATTCTTATGTCGCTTTGAAGCGAGAGCCATTCGCCGGTGCCATCTGTAGATCCGTCATTTACCACAATAATCTCGAAATCCGTGAACGTTTGATTGCGCACGGATTCCACTGTTTGCTTCAAAAGCTCCAGCCTGTTGAAGGTAGGGATTATCACGCTGATGAACGGATGAGATTCCATATGATGCGAAAGAAGATGCGCAGGGATCTTTCACTCCAATTCTTGCTGTCTAAGTCTCAAAGATTTTATCTACGGTCGCGAGAACAGCCTCGGGCGTTATACTTTTCATACATGGGTGATTCGAGACGGGACAACGGAAATTCCTGCACGGAGCGCAATCTGCCCTTCCCTGAATGATGTAAGCCCGCTTTCCATATGGAGCGGTGGCTCCCGGAATAGTGGGCCCGAATATTGTCAGTACCGGGTGCGGACGCTGCTACTGCGAGGTGTGCGCTGCCTGTATCGTTGGAAATCACCATGTCCGAAAGGTTCATCACGGCCATGGAATCGATCATTCCGGCTCTGCCTGCCAGATTTATGGCTCGCCCATCCATTTGGGCAATTATGGAGTCAACCAATTCCTTTTCGTTAGGAGCGCCCATGAAAACCACACCGACCCCGCGCTGAATCAATAAGGCAGCCAGGCTTGCAAAATTCTCCACGGGCCATCTCTTTGCTTCGGAGTTTACCGAACCCGGGCAAAGACAAAAAAAAGACTTGCCAGGATTCAAATTGTTTTCTGCAAGCAGCCTTTGGGCATTCGCCAGACTTTCAGGACTGATCCGGATCGAGCAATCGGGTTCGTATGAATCTGATTTTCCAGTAATGCGTTCCTCGAGATACTCAGCTATAGCGAGATAATAGAATACTTGATGTTTTCGTCTCGTTTCCAGAGCCAGGGGAACACGCACGTTCAACAACGGCCCTCGCAGATCCGTAGGGAAGCCGACCCGAAGAGGGATTCTAGACAACCACGCTGTAAACGCGCTTTCAAACGCGTTTTGGAAAAGAACCGCCATCTGAAAATTCCCACGAATCAGATCATGCCGGACGCGAAACGGTCGGGTCAAAGGACCTCCGAAGGTCCCGTCAAATGAGATTACCTCTTCGGAGACTCCAGTGCTGCGGATCAGGGGAATCAAGCCAGCAGGGCCCCATACTGCAATACGAGCATCGGGGAATATCCTTCGCAAGCCCTTCAGCGCAGGAATGCTCATAACAGTGTCGCCGACCCAGTTCGTTCCTCTTACTACTATATGGGAGATATTGGACAAATCCGATTTCCACATGATTGCGAATCAGCGTCCTGAGTTCAAGGGGCTTCCTTATCAAGAGGAATGGCCTCATCAATTAACATGATCGGAATGTCGTCCTTGATAGCGTATTTCAATCGGCATGAATTGCAGATTAGACCGTCCTGGTTCTCGGTCAAAACCAGATCACCTTTGCACTTGGGGCATACGAGAATATCGAGCAGTTTCTGATTTACAGCCATAGCGTCTCCTACTTTCCGACGGAGAATACCTCCTGGAATCATACAATTGTTCCAAAGGCTCCAACAATCCAACGCTAAAGTCAAGCCGCAGGTTCACGCACCAAAATGAACCAGACCTTAACGCCCCAGATCAATGACAAATTTCCTCTTCCCATTCAGGAATGATTATCATTTGGCCTGGCATTTCCGCGTCTTCTCCTTCGACCACTTCACCGAAATCGATTATGCCAGTGTCCTCGTTCTTTGAAAAATACTGCAACACCACATAAGGTTGGCCTCCCTGCATTGCAGTAGCAATAACGAGGCATTGTCGCTGATCCCCAGTCCTTGCATCAACAATTTTGGCTGACGTGATGGTCGTCACAGCGTGAGCATCATTTATCGCGACTTGCTTCTTCACATGCGCCGTAAGGGCCGCCTTTTGTTCGTCATCCTTGAATGGAAGCACAATGGGAATCATTCTGTCCAGAGTATGGAGAATAGCCGTGGGCAGATGAGTCCCCTGCTCCTGAAGCGTGTAGCGCGCGATGCGTAGCATCTCCTGGACCACCGAGGCAATATTGTCTCTTAAGTCAATAATCATGTCTGACCACAAATGGTTCCCGGACCGCACTTCCGCAGAACATTCACGTCATACTGATTCAATGGGCTTCTTGTCAAAAAGCTTGACCGCAGTAAACTACCACTGATCGAAGGCAACCATTCAGGCTCGGGTGGAAACCAGGTGCGCCGGAGACAGTCATTGCTGGCGCAGCGAAGCAGTCTCATCTTCGCCAAAGGGGGCCGCTTTGTCGCCTTGCTTCCCCGCAATGGCAAACTTGATTAGCCGGTTTCCCGGAGCGACTGAATGGATACGGCCAAGCACATGTTATACTAAACGATAGAATTGCAGGAAGAAAATAAATTCCAGGCAGCGACGAGTTGAGTATCCAATCCCAATGTTCAGGATTGTGGGGAGGGGAGACTAAAACGGAAATCTCCCCGTTTGACTTCCGCTTGTCCCTACTTGTCCAAGCCCCAACGATATTTCTTCGGAGGCACAGGAGCAGTCTCAGGGTCTTCAGAGTTCGCTGCTTTCATATCGGAGGATCCCGCGGGAACCCCCCATATGAATTTTTTTGGACTCCTGTCAGGTTCGGTCTCCACAGGCCTCGGGCCATCTCCTATATCATGATTGGCTAAAATCACCGGAATTGTCGGCAATTCCGCTACTACGAAATTCGCGCGAATCAAAACGCTGCGAGCCTCGATTTCATCCGGGAACGCCGGAAACGGAGCGGCAGATCTGATCGCGTCCATGAGCGAACGATCCATTTCGCGATTGCCGGAACCTTTCAGCAACTTTACCGAACGCACGGAGCCGTCCCTGGCTATGGAATACGAGATGCTGACACGACCCTTCACAGCATCGGGTCCGTCCATGAGCGCCGGCATGGTCCAGACCTTTTGAATAGCGTCCCTTGTCAGCAAAGTGTAATTCTTAAGAAGCTTGTCTTTAGTGGATCGATCCACGACGATCTCGCCCGATTGTGCAAGCGCGTGCACGGCGGTAAAGAGGCCTAGGGAAAGAGCCAGAGCGATGATTGTTAGTTTCTTCAATTTGTCCTCCTCTTTTATTGGATCTCTGCATATTAAAGCTAGTTATTATCTAATTTAATATTTATTCACGCATAGATTTATTAAATAACTCTATGCTTCTGGTTTAGGTTCTCGTAACAATGCCTTGATCATACGTCAAGAAAAATATTATGTGTCTTCATATTTTTTCGCAACCCGAGCAGCTTACTTTGATATTCATGGCCTCTGTCCGTGTCATATCCGCACGAAACTGGACGGTTATTTCGGGAATGACCTTTTTTTCAGAGGCTTTCCGGGCAGCTTCTCTCCTTTTTTGGTTCTTTATTGACTGCAACAGTGCTATGGTAACGAATATTCTGCGCTTAAAGTCCTGCAGACGAGAGGCTGTAAGTGAAACGGTTTGTCTATTGGATCTGCTTTTCAGGCCGTCCGTCTTCAATCCGGGAATGCACAAGCATCAACTTGCCGGAAAACCACCAACTCATATGACTTGAAGTTTTTAAGGGCACAGGAGATGAGTTTGGATCGAGCAAGAAATCTTGTTTTGCCTCTTCTGGCGTTTGTTGTTTTTGGAGCGCTTTGGGAAATCGTCTCTTCGTACGGTGGTTGGAGTGCCTCTGCCTTTCCGTCTCCGCGGCAGGCGGCAGTGGGAATGTGGGAATTAATCATCAATGGAACGCTGCTTAAGCACTCGGTCGCGAGTTTATTCAGGGTGACTGTGGGCTTTTACTTGGCAGTATGTCTTGGTGTTCCACTAGGGATTGTAATTGGCTGGTGGAAGACCGGACAGGTGATGTTTAACTCCATTATTCAATTCTTGAGACCCATCTCGCCCCTGGCGTGGATACCTCTCGCGATGCTGTTGGTTCGGAATTGGAGACAAGCCCGCCATATTCCTGATTTTCTTGTCCAGCTTCTTTCCGCTCCTCGTCAACACCATAACTGCAGTGAATCACATAAATTCCCTATATTTTCAGGTCGCAGCTAATTTCAACTTCAGCAAACTCGAGACCATTAGACTGGTGATATTTCCCGCTATCCTGCCGTCAGTTATGCCTGCGCTTAGAATCAGCCTTGGAATCGCGTGGCTGGTAGTAGTCGCGGCAGAAATGATAGCTGTGAAATCCGGTCTGGGCTATTTGATTTTGGATTCTCGCAATGCTTTACGGATGGATTACGTCATGGACGCCATGATCGCCATTGGGCTGATCGGGATTTGTCTGGATCGCATCGTGGTAAAACTGAACACCATCGAATCGGTATCATGGGGATCCGTCTGAATGGGCAGAATCGAAATTCAGGAACTGTGCAAGGAATTCGTTGAACGTCGAGGGGCCCCTCGGATAGTGAATTCGCATCCCGATTTGCGCAAAGGAGGCCACTTACAGGTCTTGGATCGTGTCAGCCTGAATTTTGACGACGGAGAGCTCGTGTGCCTACTTGGGCCCTCTGGCTGCGGGAAGACGACCTTGGTGCGGATCATTGCAGGATTCGAGACGGCCTCGTTCGGGTCCGTGTTGATTGATGGAAAACCTGTCTCCGGACCGAGTTCGGATAATATCTTCGTGTTTCAGCATAATGGTCTTTTGCCGTGGATGACTGTGTGGGAAAATGTGCGGCTCGGACTGCGACACATGAGAAACGGTGAGGAGATGGCTGGTCGCATCCGGGAATACCTTGATGTGGTAAACCTAACGGGTTTCGAGAATCATTATCCTCATCACCTTTCAGGAGGTATGCAACGCAGAGCAGAACTTGCCAGGGCCCTCGTGGTAAATCCGGAAGTCTTGTTCATGGATGAGCCCTTCGCTGGCCTTGACTTTCTGACCAGGCTGAAGATGAGAGAAGAAATAATCAATATGCACGAATTCATCCACAAGACGATTCTTTTCATAACCCACGATATTGAGGAAGCCCTGGTAATGGCTGACAGAGTGGTGGTTTTCAGTGATCGTCCCGCTCAAGTGCGCATGGATTTGAAGCTGACGTTTCCGCATCCTCGTGATTTTACGAAAGATCCGGCATTGGAGGACATAAGGCGGTCTGTGTACACTGAGCTTGGGGTCCATTATGCCCTCTGAGCCTTCAAGGAAGAAGCGACTGTCAACTGGTTGGCAGATCATCGCGGGCGCGGGAATCTGGTTGATTTTCATATCTCTGGTTCACTTCTGGCTGAATATTGATCGACATTCCAGGAAAACAGTGCGAATGGGCTACATGCCCGTTGTGGCGAATCTGGCAGCCCCGTTGCTGGATTACGCCAGCCGTTCGGACACTGACGGGACACATTTTGAAGCCCTCAAGTTCTCATCATTTGCCGAAATGGGTGAATCCCTCCGGAACGGAGATATTCATGCGGCCTTTATAATAGCCCCTCTATCCATAGTCCTGCATCAGCAAGGGGCCGGTATAAGGCTGGTCTATATAGGTAATCGTCACGAAAGCACCCTTGTTTGCAGAAAGGACCTCAAGGTAAATTCATTCGAGGACCTTGCAGGGAAGAGCATTGCTGTGCCCATGCGCTATTCAGGTCATAACATCGCGACAAGACTCCTGGGAGAACAATTCGGGCTTTCCGGCTCAAATCTCAATGTTGTCGAGATGAATCCTCCTGACATGCCTTCAGCTCTGGCGACAGGTTCGCTGGACGCTTATTTTGTGGGCGAGCCCTTTGCCGCGAAATCTGTGTACGCAGGAGAATCCCAGGTTGTGTACGATGTTGAACAGATCTGGCCGAGCTTCATCTGCAATTTGACGCTGGTGAGGCAAGAATTGATAGATCGAGATCCCGAGACTGTCCGGCTTTTGGTGCAGGGTGCGGCTCGATCCGGCATATGGGCCAAGGGCAACGTGAAAGCCGCGGCCGAAATTGTATCAAAATATTGGAATCAACCTGTGGATCTTGTGGAATATGCTATGAACACTCCTCCCAACAGGATCGTGTTTGACGAGTTTATCCCCAAATATGACCAAATGCAGTACCTCGCGGACCTGATGGTAAAATTCAGACTTCTCTCAAACAATGACATTCAGGGCCTGATTGACGATTCTTTTGCCAAAAACGCAAACCTTGAAGGAGTCACAGATCTCAAGAGCATCTTCAACCCTCCCAAGAAATGAAAGTCATATCTGTGAGGCAGGCTGGAAAGCCTGCCCCACGGCTTGCTCAGACCGATCAAAGCTCGATTCCGAGACGCTCCCAGACCGATTCACCTTCCTTTATTCCGACAGCCTTCAAATGCGGATAGGTTTTGAACAGAAAATAAAACAACGGGAGCACGCCCAAAAGAATTATCGTTAGATCAGGAATGATCCGTATCGTGCCAACCACGTGCACGAACGTGCTTTCAAAGAACGACGCGTCCCTGGCCACCCAAAGGCCGTATTTGAAACTTGTCCAGGTCTGGAGCACGCCTACGGGAAACAAGGTTCCCAGCGTCAACATGAACAAACCGCCGTTAAATCCAAAAAAGCAGAGTTTCAAGATTTTGTCGTTCCAGTGTGCCCTATCGACCAAGCCTCTCCATGAGAACAACAGAAGCGCAATGGAAAGCATCCCGTAAACCCCAAACAATGCCCCGTGAGCGTGATTCATGGTCAGATAAGTGCCGTGCTCGTAGTAATTGACAATAGGTAGGTTGATTAAGAACCCAAATACTGCGGCGCCGAGGAAATTCCAGAAAGAAGAAGCGACAAGGAAATACAGCGGCCACTTGTAAGGGAATTCTTTGCCTTCTTTGGTTATTGATTTGTGCTCCAATAGTCCTCGAACCACCAACCCGAAAAGGGGAATTGGCTCCAGCGACGAAAAAACCGATCCAATAGCGAGCCAGAAAGAAGGCTGACCAAACCAAAAGAAGTGATGCGCCGTCCCAAGTATGCCGCTTAAAAAAACTATGGCGGCAGTAAAGTACGCCACCATCAGAGCGCCTTTTGCCGATGCCAATCCCATTGTCACTAACAAGAGCGAAATTACCGCTATGCCGAAGAACTCGAATATACTTTCGACCCAAATGTGGACTACGAACCATCGCCAGTAGTCCGCCAGAGTCAAATGAGTCCCCTTCCCGTAAAGGAGACCAAACGCAAAGAACGCAACCACCAGGACCGCACTGATTACATAAAAAATCAGCAATCCTGTGAATTCATCCTTGTGACGCAACTTGATGTGATGAGAAATCGGCCTGTAAACAATGATCAGCCATGCTATCAATCCCACAAACAATAGTATTTGCCACACGCGGCCGAGCTCCAAGAACTCCCAGCCCTGGTGCCCGAACCAGAACCACATGTCGCCAAGATAGCCCTTTATTCCCGCTATTTCACCGATCAAACTCCCGCCGGCAACGAGAAGCACCGCCACGAACAGAAGTTCCACCAGCAATCCTTGTTTCTTGGGTTCAATTCCGCCGATTATCGGCGCAATATATATGGCGGATGCGATCCATGTGGTCATTATCCAAAAAATAGCTAATTGCAAATGCCAGGTCTTTGCCCAGCTGTAAGGGATTAAGTCGGCAACTAACTGTAGGTAAAAGCTGGCTGGATGAATGGTGTAGTGGGCAAGCAGCCCCCCGAAATTGGTTTGTAGGAGAAACAGAACCGTCACCACGAGGAAAAATTTCGCAGCCTTGCTCTGGCTGGGCGTCAGCGGCATATCCACCAATTTTTCTGCGAGCTGAACTCCTCTGGCGGGTCCGTACCACAGCCCGTAATGGTGAACCATGAAAATAAATATCCCGAGCACAATGAGTAAGGCCAGAATCCCGCCCAGAGACCACACGTAAGTTTCCGTAGTGGGCACGTTGCCCACGGTCCGGTCTGCAGGCCAGTTGTTGGTGTAGGTGTAGTCCTCCCCCGGCCGGTTGGTGGAGGCCACCCACGCGGTCCAAAAGAAAAATCGGCCTATTTCGAGCCTATCTTCTGGAGTTCCTATTGTGTTGGGGAGGAATCCATATCTCACTTCCCCATGTTGAAAGGTCTTGTCCCAGAATTGCACCACTTTTTCCAGGGCGAGTGTCTGAGCTGCGGTCAATGTCAAAGTATCTGTGGCAGGGTCGTATCGATTTGTTCGAATTTCCCTGATTGATTTCAGGTCGATGATATCTTTGTCGAGATCTTTGAGCTCCGTGTACGGCTTTGAGTAATCCTGCTGACTCAAATAATCTCTGACCGCTACGCTTTCAATGTGCAGGCTTGTGGCGGAAAACTCCGACCCTCTCTGGGATCCGTGCCCCCAGACGCTTCCGTGGTCCATGAGCCCACGACTTTGGAATACGTCCTGGCCGGCCAGAATATCCGCCTTCGTGAACAAAACTTTTCCGTCCGGACCGACGATCTTACCTGGATACGGAGGCAATCGGTCCTGACTCAGGAGTCCCCCCAAAATTAAAATGACCAGTGAAATCAAAAAACTGAAGATTGCCGCCCATTTCAGTTTTCCGGTGCTCATCACATCCTCCTTGGTTAGTGGAGACTGAAATAACAGACGCACAATTATTGAATGCGCCTCAGGATCTTCTGAGAGCACTTACAGACATAAAAATTGTTTAAATCAAGCATTTATCTGAAAATGGACCTGTTAACCAAATATTCTATTCAAATCTAATGGGCAAACTTAAGCATTTCCACCTTTTGGAGGACGCTATCATTCACATTGTTTTGCAAATTGTGGCGTCAATATCAATTTGGCTTCCGGAAGCTTTACTTCGGCAAAAGATTACAAAAAGGTTACGCTACCAACTTCTGTTTTCTCAAGATGTCGCCGCTCGCGCTGATGACGATCTGCTCCATGGGAACAGTTTTTCCGGCGAGTTCCATTCCCTTTTTCACTATCATAGGCAATCCTGCGCAGCAAGGAACTTCCATGATCACCACGGTGATACTCTTGATAGCGTTCGAGTGAAAAATCTGGGCGAATTTCTCAACGTAAGACTGAGCGTCATCGAATTTTGGGCAACCGATCATTACGGTCTTGCCTTCCAAGAAATCCCTGTGAAAAGCTGGATATGCTACTGGTGTGCAATCTGCTGCGACCAGAAGGTCAGCGTTTCTCAGAAACGGCGCAGTGGGCGGAATGAGCCTTATTTGCACAGGCCAGTGCCTCAGTGCAGAAGTGGCTTCAGAATGCTGCTCTGCCGTGTTCTGCGAGCAAACGGGTCTGGCGAAAGTCTGAAGAGTTGCTGAAGGGCATCCGCATGCCAGTGTCTGTTCTTTTGGGGCCTCAGCCTTTTTTAGTTCTTCAAGATGCGCGTGCACAGCTTCTTCGTCAAAATCGTCGGCGTCTCTCTGTATGACCTTCAATGCGCCCGTAGGACAGCCGCTGAGACATGCGCCAAGTCCGTCGCAGTATATTTCTGAAACAAGCTTTGCCTTGCCGTCTATGATTTCCAATGCCCCTTCTGCACAGGTGGTGATGCACTGGCCGCAGCCATCGCACAATGCTTCGTCTATCTCTATTATGTTGCGTTTTACTTTCATTTTCGAGTCCCCTTTTGGTGTTCGCTCGGGAAAACTTGTGCTTACCGAGATGAGGCGTTCCCGTTGCCCTCTCCCAGGAGAATACTGCGAGCCAATTCACGGCCGCTTTGTGTTAGGAATTCGGAATCAACCATTTCCAAAAGTCGGTTCCGCTCAATCGGCGATTTCTTATGTTTCTCTTCAAGATTGGCTACGCGATCGGCATCGTAGACCACCTTGAAATTGACTGTTTCATCGGGCCTGGGATTATGATGATGGCCCACAATATCGCAAACTTCATCGATCATAGGTTCAGCGGCATCCAGCTTGGTCAGTATCTCCCGAGCCACGGCTGGCCCTTCAAGCTCCTGGTAGACAGCTTCCGTGCTGTTGTGTTTGATCTCCGCTTGTTTGCTCCCGATATCGTGAAGGTACGCCGCCGAGAGAGCCACAGCAGGGTCGCCCTTTTCTTCTTGGACGAGACGTTCCGCGTAACGAGCCACCTTGGCCGAATGTCCGATTCGTTTGAAATCGTTTTTAAAATACATTTTCATTTCCACGGCCACGCGGTCTTTAAAGAGGTCTTCTTTTTGTTTGATTAACTCGGGCGGAAGGTCTCCAAAACAGTGCTCGGCAAATTTGCAGTGAGCCGCACAGCCAAAGTCCATTTTCGGATTCAAAACGTGCTGTCCGCATTTCTTGCATTTGCGTCTGGTCTCATCTTTGAAGAATTCCACCGTTGCGCCGCAGTTGGGACATTCCGCTTCAAAAATCGCATCAAACTTCCAGAATCTGGGATCTTGGCCTGGGCATTTCATGGTTTGTCCTCCTTCCGTCCGTCATGGAGGGCGGCCCTCAAGAGCCGCCCCTTCTCGATCATCCTAAAATCGCTTTCAGGTCTTCGTCAGGTGTACTGATCGGTTTGATGTCGAAATTCTGGACCAGCACGTTCAGCACGTTTGGAGTGATGAATGCCGGCAGGCTCGGGCCAAGCCGTATTCCCTTAATCCCCAGGTGCAGCAGCGTCAGTAGAATCGCAACCGCTTTCTGCTCATACCAGGACAACACCATTGAAAGCGGCAGTTCGTTCACACCCACATTGAAAGCCTGGGAGAGAGCAACCGCTATCTGGATGGCGGAATACGAATCATTGCACTGCCCGACGTCCAGAAGCCGCGGAATGCCGCCGATGTCGCCCAGATCTTTGTCAAAGAAACGGAATTTTCCGCAGGCCAACGTGAGCACGACGCAATCGTTTGGCACCTTTTCAACAAATTCAGTGTAGTAGTTTCGGCCCGGCTTCGCTCCGTCACACCCGGCAACCAGGAAGAAGTGGCGGATGGCACCGCTCTTGACCGCGTCAATTACCGCACCTGCTACTGACATCACAGCGTTCCTGCCGAATCCGCATGTGACGTTTTTTCCATTTGAATCTTCGTCGAAGCCTGGCATTTCAAGGGCCTTCTGAATGACAGGAGTAAAATCCTTGCCGGCCAGGTGTTTTGCTCCAGGCCAACCTACCAACCCCGTGGTGAAAATGTTGTCCATGTACGACTCTTTAGGTCTTTGGATGCAATTTGTCGTCATGAGAATCGAGCCCGGAAATTCAGCAAATTCCTTCCGCTGGTTCTGCCACGCTGTGCCAAAATGGCCAAAAAAGTGCGGATACTTTTTGAGCTCCGGATAAGCGTGAGTCGGCAGCATTTCGCCGTGAGTGTATATACTGATTCCCTTGCCTTCGGTCTGTTTCAGGAGCATCTCAAGGTCCTTGAGATCGTGACCGGACACAAGAATGGCTTTTCCTTTCCTGTGACCCAGCGGGACTTTGGTGGGAACGGGGTGTCCATAAGTTCCCGTGTTGCCGGCATCCAGAAGTTCCATCGCACGAAGGTTTGTTGCACCACATTTGAGCACCAATCCCACCCAGTCTTCCAGGCCCAGGTCGGTTCCCAATGCTGCAGCCAGTCCTTCGTGAACGAACGCGTACACCGCGTCGTCTTCTTGTCCCAGAATCTGGGCGTGATCAGCGTATGCGGAGACCCCTCTCAACCCCAGAATCAAGATGTGCTTCAGTGACGTGATATCTGCATTCTCCGAAGGTCCCGGACGGAACCCCACTTCTTGCGCTTGCTTTATCATGCCGTCGATATCGGCAGCAGGCTGGAAGCTTGCTACCGCGTCGCTAAAGTCCACCTTGCCACCAGCTGCCTTCACCTTTTCCTTGAGACTCTCTCTGAGAGAGACGCTCTTTTGAATCAAAGGAACAAATCTGGCAGCGTCAAAATCCACATTGGTCAAGGTGGAGAACAGTGCCTGCACGGTAAACACATTTACTTCACGGTCGATGAGGCCAGCTTTGCGGCCTTCCACAGCAAACAATGAGAGGCCTTTCAGCGCGTAGGTAAGCAAGTCTTGAAGCGCAGCAACCTCGGCCGATTTCCCGCAAACGCCCACTTTGGTGCAGCCTGTTCCGAAGGCTGTCTGTTCACATTGATAACAAAACATTTCGTCGCTCATCTGGTCCCTCCTGGTGTAATTTCCGGCAACCCGGTTTTCGTATCAACTTTTGTTGGTTCGTTCGTCCTTTTCTATATTAGTAACCCACTGCTCATTTGTGTGCCTTGACTTAAGTCAACCATTTTCATTTTTGTAACTTTTTTTGCGCGTCCCCCTCCCCTTTGTTTAGAAAATTGAAGCCCGTTCTGCTAAGAACCTGTCCGAAGCGTTCACCATCAGAGTTGTGAGCCATATGGTGTTCTAGACATTTGTCCAACAATTCCAGTAGCTGATCTCTCAAATATATTCCCCGGAGTTCGGTAGCCAGTTGAGGATGACGTCCAAGCTTTCCTCCTAAAAGTAACGCGGTATCCTACGGTTTCAACGCTGAGCGCGTCCGCGGGGCAAATCTTCACGCATTGGCCGCAATACAGGCATTTTTCCAGGTCAAGTCGCGCTGTGTCGGTAGCGGGATCGATTTCAATTGCCTTTTCTTTACAAACCGCGACGCACGCGGCGCATCCTGTACATGCATTCTCGGAAATACGCGGCAGCACCGCTCCTATTATTCCTAAATCCACGATTTGCGGTCTGGAACACGCGTTTGGACAATCGGATATCGAGACTCTGAATTCGTGATGCATCTTTAGCGGACCGGAGACTTTGCTCTTGAGAAAGTCCCTCAGTTTTTTGCCTGACAACACTTTCTCCAGCTCCACCGAAAGACTATCGTCCACAACCGCCCTGTTTGGGCAACCGCCGGGGCCGAAACAGGTCTCCAATTGGTGTCCCTTGACTTCTTCTTCCATGTTTTCAAGATATCTTCGTTTGCAAGCCGTTACATGCTCAAGAGTGACGATTTGCGCGTGGAGTCGCGTAGCCTCTTCTTCCACTCTCTTCCTCACGCGGCGACGGACGAAAAAGGGAACCTTGGATACTGCTTCTTCGGCCTCTTTATTCCACCTCATTGATTTCCTCCGGGAGTGTACGCAATGTGGACATGAAGATTTCCAGTGAGCCTGATTCCTGGGGTTCTGTGAATCATTAGATCACGATTCACATATATAGGACTCACCATAAAGAGTATAATAATTCCCTATGGATCGTGCCTTGACTTAAGTCAAAATCAGGTTATTAAACATTGGTTGCGGAATGGAGCATGGAAGTGGAACTCATTCAGAGGATTGCGAGAATTCCTTTATTCGAGGGACTGCCACAGGATCAGCAAAGAGATCTGGCAAATATTGCTTTAGAAAAAATATTTGAACGAGGTCTGTACGGTTTTTTCCGAAGGTCAACCTGCGAACGGTTTCTTTGTGGTAATGGCCGGAAAAGTGAAGATCTTCAAGATTTCACCGGACGGTAAAGAGCAGATACTTCATATTTTTGGTCCAGGCGAGCCTTTCGGCGAAGTGCCGGTTTTTGAAGGACGCCCATTCCCAGCGCACGCTGTGGCCCTGGAAGATAGCAAGTACATCTTTTTCCCGAGGTCCGCGTTTGTAGAGCTGATCAAGAATAATCCCTCTCTTTCGCTCAATATGCTGGCAGTGCTTTCCAGGCGTTTGCGAAGGTTCACAGTACTCTGTAGACGATCTTTCTCTGAAAGAAGTGCCAGGCAGGCTGGCTGCTCACCTGCTTTTCCTCAGCGAGCAGAGGCTGGGTCGAGACGACCTGGAATTGGATATGCCGAAAGGGCAATTGGCCGGGCTTCTCGGCACAATACCTGAAACCTTGTCTCGGATCATCACGAAAATGGTAAAACAAGGTTTTATAGAATCCGACGGACGGCTCATGAAGATAATGGATCGGCAAGGTCTGATTGAATTGGCAGAAGGGACGAAGCGGTTGTAACCAATTGAGTATTCAATACGATATGATCGCTGCAAACGTGGTGGCGAAAATCAAAAAAAGGAAATTCATTTGAGCAATACCGATGGCCGTACCATTGCCAGAGGAGAAGACCTCTGCGAATTGTATGAAAAATACAACCACAGGGAATTCGTGCATCCAGACCCTCTAGAATTCCTCTATGATTATCCAGACCTGAGAGACCGTGAGATCGTCGGGCTGGTGGCATCATGTCTAGCGTACGGAGCAGTCCGTCAGATACTCAAAAGCGTCGCGTCCATATTGAGACGCATGGAATCCCCTTTTGATTTTTTGCGTGCAGCCCACAGGGACTCGCTCGTGCAAACTTTCAAAGATTTCAAGCATAGGTTCACCACCGGGGAAGAGCTGGCCACCATGCTGTGGGGGATAAAGCTCGCTCTGCAGAAATACGATTCTCTGGAAGCCTGCTTTGTGGCAGACCTCAAACCTGAACATGACACGATCACTCCGGCGCTCACGGGTTTTGTCAAGGAGTTGTCAAGACCGTTTGAAAGCAAACCCAGAAGCTTGTTGCCATCTCCTGACCTTGGCAGCGCATGCAAGAGGCTGAACCTGTTCCTCAGGTGGATGGTGCGAAAGGATGCAGTGGACCCCGGCGGATGGGATAATGTCCCACAGACGAAATTGGTCGTGCCGCTTGATGTCCACATGCACAGGATCAGCCGTCAATTAGGACTGACCGCACGGCGGCAGGCCAATTTGCGGACAGCTTATGAAATAACCGCTGGTTTCAGAGAGATCGAACCCGAAGATCCAGTCCGCTACGACTTCGTGCTGACGCGGCTGGGAATCCGCGATGATCTTGACCCTGATGAATTTCTGAGGTCCTGCAGAATGAAGACAAGCGGCGGATGACATCGGAAGGGAAACTGGCTGAGATTTGCTGATAAAGTGCTCCTTCTCAGGCTCAAGAATAGCGCTGTGCAGATAATGCCAGAAACGATATTGGGATGGCACATCGTATTAGTGGCGGCCGGCGTCTCTGTCGGCCTCTACAGTAGCAAAGGATCGCCTGGACTCACGTGAAAACGCCTATGCTGCCTGGTAAGGCGGAAAACTTTCCAAATGGCGAACGGTTGGAGCCAAACATCTGGCCGGCAGGGACGCCGGCCGCCACCATAGAAATCTCAAGCCGCTTTCGTTTTGGCGCTTGCGCCTCTGCCACCTCTATCGAGGACGTAGCAGGTGGCAGCAGAGCCCTCGGAACGAAAAAATAACGGAATTGTTTCGGCAAAAAAAGCCACTGTCATTGCGAGGGCGTAAGCCCGTGGCAATCTCCCAACCGGCAGGAATAGATTGCTTCGTCGTTTTACTCCTCGCAATGACATCGGTCTCACATCCCGATTCTTTGGTAATGGCACAATTCCGAAAAATAATTCTTCTTGTATTTGTCTACGGCTCACATCTCTCAATTTTCAGCGAAACGAATCTTCTGGCCTATTTGGACTCCGTATTTCTTGCAGAACCCTGCCTTCACCTCAAGGCAGTAGCGGCACGGGACCATAGACGGATAAGCAAGTCCTTTATCCGGCTGTATTTCTTGATATATAAGCCTTATCTCACCCTTGGAATCAACCCAGATCGCGTCAATGGGAAACTTCATGCCCTGCATGTGTATTGCGCTGTCCACATCCACAATAAAGTCGAGCAGCATCCCTGTTTCCTCATCTATCGAATTCCATCCGAGAAGACCCAGAATCCTGGATTGAGTAGTATTTGCCAATACTGCGCGAATCGTTTTTCCACCCACGATAACTGGAACCTTCTGCATTTTTTCTCCTGTAGTCTCCTGGGCGGACAAAATGGCGATCCAGCAAAAGCTGATTACGATTCCCAACAAGAAGGCGGCAAATAAAGGGAGGGTCTTGCTTTCCAGGCGGTGTGCATGCATTTGATATTCCTCGTCCGACATGGACAATTCTTTGGCAGTTCCCGATGAGAATAGCACATCGGAAGCACTTGGTTGACGTCAATGAGAACCGGCCGTATATTGGAATTACTTTCGGCTTCAATTCTCTCTTTTTTATGGATTCATCGTGCTCGCCTCGTTTCTTTCATGGCTGAGTAGACCCAATCGCATGTGGTCTCTTCATCACCATGAGATCATTACCGAAAAGACCCCTGATCTCAAGCCCATCCCGGATGGAGTAGATCCTCGCGTCATCGACCTTCTCGAACAGGCCGGGTTGAAGTCTGTTTACAGCCATCAGGCTGAGGCCATCAAGCTTTCCCTTCATGGAAAAGACGTCGTCCTCTGCACACGCACTGCAAGCGGGAAAACTCTGGCCTATCAGACTCCGGTCATTAACCAACTAATAAAAAATCCAAAAGCGCATGCCCTATTTATTTTCCCTCTGAAAGCACTTGAAAGAGATCAGAGGGACTCTTTCCTCAACATTGCCGGAGATTTCGGCTTGACTGCGGCTGTCTATGACGGAGACACACCGGAATCGGAACGCAGAAAAATTCGATCCAAGCCTCCACGGGTTCTTATTACCAATCCGGATATGCTCCACCTGGGCCTTTTGGCTTTTCACGAGACCTGGAAGGAATTTTTCGCAAACCTTAGCTACGTAGTGCTCGATGAGGTTCACACGTACAAAGGTATATTCGGGAGCCATATTTCTCAGGTTTCTATTGAGAATGCTGCGTGTCTGCGGAATCTATGACACAAGTCCCCAATTTATTGCGTGTTCAGCGACCATATCGAATCCAGGGTCACTGGTGTCAAGGCTGACAGGCAGAGAATGCGTGGTGGTAGACAAATCCGGGGCCCCTTCCTCGGAACGGCATTTTCTTTTCGTGAACCCAACAGGGAGCCCCAGCACTGCTGCAACGGAAATGTTCGCAGAAGCGCTGGAATGCGGGCTGAAAACCATCGTATTCACCAAAGCCCGAAAAATGACTGAATTGATTACTCGATGGGTAATACAGGGCAGCCCTCACTTGAGGACGAGAATAAGCTCCTACAGAGCCGGTTTTCTTCCTGATGAACGCAGAGAAATAGAATCAAAGTTGTTTTCCGGTGAAATGGACGGAGTAATTTCCACGTCCGCTCTGGAAATGGGCATTGACGTTGGCGGCCTGGATCTCTGCATACTCGTTGGCTATCCTGGAACTATAGTCAACACGTGGCAACGAGGGGGCCGCGTAGGCCGAGCTGGAAGGCCCAGCGCAATAGTGATGATTCCTGGCGCGGACGCCCTGGACCAGTATTTTCTTCGCAATCCTAAAGATCTTTTCGAGAGAAACTGCGAGGAAGCAATCCTGGACCCACTTAATACAGAAGTTCTGAAGAAACATATCCCTTGTGCGGCATCGGAGGTACCGATTGCACCAGAAGAAGAGTGGACGCAGCAGTCGGAGATTCGGGAAGTCCTTCAAGAGCTTGAAGAAAACGGAGCAATTTATAGACCTCTGAAGGATGGGCCCTGGTGTTCGTCCTCAAAACGCCCTCACAGAAACGTGGACTTACGTGCCATAGGAGCAGCCTTTCCGATTTTTCTGGAAGATCGCAAGACCCTCATAGGAAGCTCATCAGGGAAAAGAGTATTCACAGAATGCCACAAAGGCGCTGTCTACCTGCACAAAGCCAAAGAGTACCTGGTCACAAAACTGGACCTGGAATACAAAAACGTCCTGGTCAAAGCGGAAAGACTAAATTATTACACCCGCGCTCTTTCGGAAAAGGATACGGAGATACTTCGTGCGCCTTTACGCTCAAAGGAATTTGCAGGTACGCCGTGCGGGAAGCGCCATTAAAGGTCACCGAAAGAATAACGGCATACGAAAAACGTAAGACGTCTGGCCAGGAACTCATCGGAACCGTGGACCTGGAGCTTCCGCCCCTGCACTTCGAGACCGTGGGGGTCTGGATCGAGATTCCCGAAGATATAAGAAAAGTTATTCAGGCTTACGGATTGAATTTTATGGGAGGAATCCACGCGCTCGAACACGCAGCCATCTCCATGTTTCCATTGTTCGCACTTTGCGACCGAGACGACATAGGGGGAATAAGCACACCCGATCATCCCCAGGTATGCAGGCCCGCTGTTTTCATATATGACGGCCATGCCGGCGGTGTTGGGCTTTCCCACCGCGGGTTCGACATAATCGACGAACTTCTAGGAAAGACTCTGGATCTGGTTCAAAACTGCCCATGTGAGGATGGTTGCCCATCATGCATTCATTCCCCAAAATGCGGCTCCGGAAACAAACCATTGGATAAAACTGCCTGCATAAAAACGCTTCAATTCATGTTGGAACCCGAAAGAGTTCAGTCAGCGCTCGAGGAATTGCAGTCCAAAGATAAACAGTCCGATGATATAAAAAGGCGCACGTCCGCGCTTCCCGATCATTCCCAGCAGGAGCCAGGCCCAAAGATAAAATCCAAGCCTAAGATTTTCCTGGATCTTTCTAGCGACCCTGAAGAGGAATTTCACGAGGAAAAGAATCCTGTGCCCGCAGCTTCTCCTGACGCATCGTCCGGCAGAGTGGCAATTCTACGGAAAGCGCCGAATCCCAGGAATTCCACAGGAGTGGTGGTTTTTGATCTGGAAACACAAAAGCTTGCGGATGAAGTGGGCGGCTGGAGAAACATTTCTAAAATGAGGGTTTCAATTGCAGTGACCTACTCCGAAGGTGCGGGCTTCGTGGCCTTCAAGGAAGAAAACGTTGCCGATTTGGTGGATTTGCTCAAGTCCGCGGAGCTTGTGGTCGGGTTCAATCAAATGCGCTTCGATTATGAGGTGCTGCGTCCGTATACACGAGAAAACCTCAGATCCCTGCCTAATCTGGACATTTTGCAGTCAGTCGAATCCGCTCTTGGCTTCCGGCTTCCACTAAACCATCTTGCAGAAATTACTCTTGGCCGCAACAAATCAGGCCACGGCACCGACGCTGCAGCGTGGTTCCGTGAAGGTAGGATGGATCTCATAGAACAATATTGCAGAGACGATGTTTGCCTGACTCGAGACCTTTACAGATTTGGTCTTGAGAACGGTTTAAAATACAAACGAAAGGACCGGAGAATAGCCGAGGTTCTTGTTAACTGGCGCTCCGGTCCTTCAAAGTAGTAAGGTTGTCAAGGAATCAGAATCTACATCCCAAGCCAAAGTTCCAGGTGAACCCGCTAAGATTTAGGTTCGTGTCTACTGCCATGCTTGGATCCACTTGCGTAGTCGTACTCGGAAACCCCTTTATTGTCAGCGTTCTTTAGCACCTTCTCTTCAGTCAGGTTGTAGTATAGGCCGAATTTTCCGAAGTATTGACCAAAAGCCACTTCCATATCGGTCCCCGTGAAGAGGCCGAAGCTCCACAGTGTACCGTTGTGATGCTCATAATAAGGAATCGTCACCGCTGGCGCGTTAGGTATCTCTACCGTGGTGTTACGGCTTAGGCTGGCGTTGTAGTTGATTTGATTTACGAGAGGTCCGAACACAACTCCGAACCTTCCGAGTCCGTAAAGGGGAATCCAGCTACGGGCACCGAGCTTGTACTCATAGATTCGCACATCTGTGTGAAGGGCTATTGTCTCAGTGGTAGGCGCAGGGGGAGCCCCAAAATCCTGGACGAAAAAGAATGTTCGATTTGGGCTGACCCCGTTTCGGGATGAATCGGGAAAAATAACGTCCCATACACCTTCAACTGTCTCAATCAGAGTGCTAGGATGGGTAGTATTTGATGGAACAGTATTCTGCCAGGTGCCTGTCCTGCTGGAAGTGTAGGGAAAGGTGTCTTTTATTGCTCTATGCGACAGCGATGAGGTCAGATGATAAGTACCCCCGAAGTTTATGTCCATGTCGTACCATGAAAACGCACCGAACAGATCAAAGAAGTTGGTCCACTGAAATCCAAATTCTAAAGTGGGGCAAATGGGGTTCAAAGTGAATTCTCTGTCACGAATTTCCGGTCCCATAGTTGTCCATATCAAACTCTCTCTGCCCGTGCCGTATCCATTGACCGAGGAATTCAATACTCTCCTGAAAGAGACTTTGGTAGTATCTGTAAAATTCAGACCCGTAGAGCTCGCCCCAATGCTGAATCCATCTTGCACGTTGTCCGGGGTATTTCCGATCTGGAATTCACCTATAAATTGGTAATGGCTGGCACCACTGGTCATAGTCCCGGGTCTCTGGCCAAGACCGCCCGCGAAAGAGTCCCATGCGCCATTAACAGGCGTTGCAACGACAGTGCCGCCAGCATCATCATAGATGACACCATTGGGGGTGATGAATCCTGAATTGTCGTAGATCCAATTTCCGGAAATATTTGGGTCGGCATTGATACCGTCAGGAGTGGTCGGATACCCCACAACGCCGGTACCTGTCCCGAACGGACCTTCCTGATCGGTCCCGAATGGTGCCTGGCCCCAATCCTGAACAAATGAGTATGGTCTTACGAACCTTCGGAAACCGAACCGCTGAATATTGCGATATTGAACTCCACCTTGAACGTAAAACCTGCCGTACACCAGAGAAGGTGCGCCAGGCCCGAAAGCAGGAGGCGGCATGAATTCCTGTGCAATGGCTGCGCCTTCGATCAGTAGAAAGATGACGACCGCCAATAGGCACGAGACTGAGGCTATATGGTCGCGGGGTTTCATGTGCAATCCTTGCTTAGTCCTACGAGACTTTTTAGGAGAAAAAACTCCATTAACATCATCTTTTACATTACTCTTCAAGACTGACAGTTTTATATCACAGTGGTTTTTTCTAGTCAACAAATATCTTAATAGTTACGGATGGTTTATTGATAACTATAAAGTTATGGATGATGTATACAAGATCCCACCGCTCCAGTTGCCAATCACACCCCGCGCCTCACATTCAGCGATTTGAACCAAAAAGAGATGTTCAGGTGTGTGTTCCCGCACATCGGAGACGCGCCACTCCATATGCCCGCGGCCAGACGCAATCTCCCATTAGCCAAAACTGAGACTGCTCAGGCGTTCCATTCCTAGCAATGACATGGTTGTACCGGGAATTTGATGTGCGGAAGGTTCGCCATTCCCGCTCAGGCGGGAATCTGGCCCTGCTCGCTAACCCTTTAAGCAATAGTCAAAAATAATGTCCGGTTCCTCGTCATTCCTGCGAAGGCAGGAATCCAGACTCTGGACCCCGGATCATGTCCGGAGTGACGGGTACAATTCCGTGAATTGGACAAGAATTCTGTAGATTGGTATGTGGTGGTTCTATAAAGTTCTCACGCTTTGCAAACAAGTCTAACAAATCACGAGTGATTCAATCCGCGATTACTTCTGAGAATCGCGATAGGATTCCAGCTTGCCGTCATTGGTTTTTCAGGCCAAAACAGGCTGGAAAGCCTGCCCCAAAAGCTGTATGCCCCGGACAACTGAAGGGTTGCGGAAACTCACCCAATTTGCTTGCCCACCGAGCAATGTTCTGATATAATTATTATTAAAATCGCAACATTAATCAATTTTGATAATGTGTTTTCTACTATTGACTAAGTCTCAGAAGAAAAGCCGACAAGGAGAATGTCATGAAAAAAGCAGTGTTGCTGCTTGCCCTGGTTGCGACGGTTATCGGGACAGGGACCGCGTCAGCATGGCTCTATCCGCCTGTTGTGGTACCGTTTGACAGTGTGGTGGCTCCCGCGCCGATAGGATTACCTCCTGTGCTGTGCGCACCGATTCACCAGGGTCCCTGGAACGGCACGATCATTTGGGCTCCAGGCCCTTACGTAGATGGGTACGGGCTCATGCCGGAAGCCCACTTCCCCCGCCCTTTCCAGTTGTATTGATTGAACGCGGCTGTCCTGCTCGGGAAAGAGCAGGATAGCTATCCCAGCCTTACCGCTATTTTCTGAACCCGCCCGGCGTTTTCATATAGAGGATTCCGTATTTTTTTTGAATTTCGTCATCCAGAGATTGTGCTTTCTCCAAATCCAAAGCGAGTTGGACGTTTTGCCCCAGTTGAATCAAAGCCTTTTTCTTGCCCTCCTTGATTGCACTTTGCAGTGAATTATAAAGATCCTCTACGTTTAAGACATTCTTATCGTCGAGTCTCTCTACTCGTTTCAGATAGCTGGAGGTATCAATCAATCCGTATTCTGGAAATATTTCCGAAATTAATACGATTTTCTCGTAGGGATGCTGTGGAAAGTCATCAAGGTACTTGGCTCTAAACGTGTCTCCAGTCTTGCCGAGATTATCGATGCAATTCAAGGTGAGTTCTACAAAGCCCACGCCTCCGAAAATGAAGTAATTTGCTCCAGTGAAAATTCGCGGAACCAACTTTGGGAGGCCCTTCGTGGTATTTCCCTTGATCTCCATGGTCTTTCCGGCACGCACGATCTTTAAGGTAAGAGGATCGCCGACTTTCTTTCGGTTCAAAATTTCGCCGAAAAACATCTTCTGGCCCAAAGGCTCGAAGTATATCTCTCCGAAATTGTCAATGGCATGGCCGTCTATCTCGGAAAGGATGTCGTCTTGACGAAGTCCAAAGTTGTACGGGCCGCCTCCTGGGATTATATAATTGAGCAGTACGCCCCCTTGCTCTGGTCCGAGTTTGTAATATTCCTTGAGTCTTGGAAACAAATATTGAACCACGAAGCGCCAATTGGGGATTCGTTCAGGGTGATCCAGCGCCGGAAACAGATCCTTCACCAAGTTAATTGGTATGAAGAAATTAATCCGATCGCTGGCCCGCATTCCCTGAAAGGCTACCCCTATGACTTTGTCGGCTTTTAGCACAGGACCGCCGGAATTGCCGCGATTCTGCTGGAGCGACGCCTGCATCATCAGCCATGAATCCTCGGAATGGGCGTACGATTTGACTTCTATCCGGCTGATTTCGCCCTGATCGGATTTGCTTATGCCCTCGCCTCCTAGCGGATAGCCCCATCCTTGGACCTTGTCCCCTACCCTGAGTTTGTCGCTGTCTCCCAGTTCCAATGGAATTATTTTGCCATTGACGCGTTCATAGGTGGCCAATGCATCGGCCTCCATCTGTAAAACAGCAAAATCCGCTGAATCGCAAATGCCTATGACTTTGACTTCGTATCGTCGCTTTTCCCTACCATTGGAGACTTTGATGCTCTGCGCCATGGATACGGCATGCGCGTTGGTTATTATCATTCCCTCTTTTCCGGGAAAGTTCTCTTCATCTTTGAAGAAAAAGCCACTGCCTCTAACCTCGGTGAAATCAGGGCTTTTCCATGGCTTGTGATAATAGGACGCATTTTTCACAGCGAATACTCGCAGCACCTGAGTCTCGATGATTGCATTGTTTTGCTCCCCAGGGCACGCAGATGTCACGAAAAGAACAGCTAGTAAGCTAAGAACCGGGATCAGCCGTTTGGTCATGAGGCGAAAATCCTGTCATATTGGTCTTGAGAGTAGAGTATAGGATGTTTGTTTTTTTAATGGAAGATCATCGAGGTGAAGCTGACGAAGGAATTCTTGTCGTCCACCTGGGCGAAGTCGATTCCCAATAAGCGTCCCTCTGTGGCGTCCATACAATTGAACATGGAGATGATGGGAGAAAATCCGCAAATCCGTCTGGAATCATTTTCTTGGACGATCTGCTGAATAAAACCGCCGAGATCCAGCCGTTCCAAACTGTTCAGCATCCGGCGGTCCTTTTCAAGTGCATCGTTGACTGTTCCTTTATGCGGAACAAATGAGTCGCCGTAGCGCGGACCGATATGGTCCAGATCTGCACTGGCTATGAAGCAGACCTTCTTGGAGTTGCGATTGCACACTTTTCTTATCGCGGCACAGAATTCGTCGAATTTTTGTCTTTCCTCTGTGAGAGGCGAATTCTCCCGGAACATGTGATGGGACAAAGAGCACAATATAGGCACCACAGTGAATTTGTGCCTTCCTGAAAGAACGTGCTGCAGAAAAATAAGCTGAAATTCTATTACGTGTTCCGTCGCGTGAAGTATTTCTTCTGCTGCTGGATCTCTGCCCAGCGACAGACCCAACTCACCGACGAATTCTCGATCCGTCTCTACAATTCCCAGAGGAGTCTCAAAATCAAGGTTGGCAGCGGCGAATAGTCCTTCAACTCCGGCATGTCCAGTGCCGAAGATTACGTACACATCTGAAAACAGCCCCGAACCAAGCGCCTGGTACGCCTTTGCAAAGCACGTTCCGCCGGAACGCACATCTATATGTGGAGCGATCAAGCCAACCGGACGACGATTATCAGAGCCGTATTCGGGAAGTCCAGGCCCATTATTGGAAAGGAAAAAATCCGTAACTTCTCTTTTCAGAGTCTCGGGATCCGCACTGTAGCTCAATCCAGCATGGGAACAAGGCCGGAAAGGCATGCTCTTATAATGAGCCACTTTGGTTTCATATGCCTGTTTGAAACGGTCCCCCTGGAGCAAACAAGCCTCATCCAGTTTTTGGACAAGGCCTTCAATCTCGTTCATAAAAACAATGGAACCGGTCATGCGGGTAAGTGCAGCTTGTATATCCCGCAATGAATGACTTCCGTCCATCATTGCCAGCACATGCAGGGCATCAGGATGAAGACAAATCATATGATTCGTCAGCTGGAGCGGATCTCTCAGGCCAATAACGCTACGCCCCTGCGCCGCAACCTGAACAGGTTCCACATTGCGCAGCGTCGGCCTGCTGTCAAGGTCATAAATTGACATGTTACTCGCGCAACAGTTCCGGGAGAGACCAGTGCGAAGCGAACCTTCTCCCGGCTGCCTTAGCCTTCGATGAACGGTCGCAGCCGTTTGCTGCGAGACGGGTGGCGAAGTTTCTTCAGAGCCTTTGCCTCGATCTGTCGGATTCGCTCTCTGGTTACGTCAAAATCCTGGCCCACTTCCTCCAGGGTATGATCGGCTCTTTCACCGATGCCGAAACGCATGCGCAGCACCTTCTCTTCCCTTGGGGTAAGCGTAGCCAAGACCTTCCGAGTCTGCTCAGTGAGACTCATGCCCACAACAGCATCCGAAGGAGAAAGTATTTTCTTGTCCTCGATGAAATCTCCAAGATGCGAATCCTCTTCTTCGCCGATCGGGGTCTCCAAAGAAATAGGCTCTTTGGCAATTTTCAGGACCTTGCGGACTTTTTCCAGAGGAAATTCCATCTTTTCAGCTATTTCCTCCGGTGTGGGTTCACGGCCGTATTCCTGAACCAGATACCTGGATGTGCGAATCAGCTTATTTATGGTCTCGATCATGTGCACTGGTATTCGTATTGTTCTGGCTTGGTCTGCTATAGCCCTCGTAATGGCCTGCCGAATCCACCAGGTCGCATAAGTGCTGAATTTGTACCCCCGCTGGTATTCGAATTTGTCCACGGCCTTCATCAGCCCTATGTTGCCTTCCTGGATCAGGTCAAGGAACTGCAGGCCCCGGTTGGTATATTTTTTTGCTATACTTACCACGAGTCTGAGGTTCGCCTGGACCAGTTCACTCTTTGCCCTTCGAGCCAGGTACTCGCCTTCTTCGCAGGATGTCAGAGCAATTTTCAGATTCCCTTCATCCATGCCCGCTTCTGAGCGCAACTTCTGTATTTTTCGGAAGCCGTTGTCGTACTTCTTTTCGAGATCAAAAATCTTCTGAGGAGAAAGATTAGTAAATTTCTTTATGGGCTTTCTCTCTTCGATAAGCTCTTTGAGATACTTGAGATGATCCTCTATCTTATCTGGCGCAACCCTAAGATCGTACGCTACTGCCCTGAGTTCGTCGTGACCTGTTTCCAGTTTTCTTACCAGAAATTTGAGCTTTCCTGCAATATGATCGATCATATTGCTGTTGAGATTCACGTTCTTCAGACAAGTGACAATCTGGTCCCTACAGTCCTTCATCTCCTGTTCGAGGTTAAGAATGACCTGCTCGTCGGTTTCCGCTTTGCGTTTGGTTTCCAGTGAATGATACTTCGCGTCGAATTCCTTCATTTCCTCAATGAGCTTGAGGACGCGTTCGACATGTGTGGAATCGTCGCCATCCGGCATCTCTTCTTCTTCAAAGCCTCTGATAACTTCTTTGAGTCTAATGGTGCCTTTTTGAAGTTTGTCGCCAAGGGCAAGGACTTCCTTGATCGTGACCGGACATCCGATTATTACGCTGAAGACCTGCTGTTCACCTTGTTCAATCCTTTTGGCGATTTCTACTTCGCCTTCTCGAGTGAGCAGAGAGACACATCCCATCTCATGGAGATACATCTTGACCGGATCGTTGCCCCTTACTACTGCTTCAGGATCCGCTGCAAGATCCTCGTCATCATCGTCTTCAGCCTTGTCCTCTTCAGGTTTTCTAGATTTTTTTTCAAGGACCGGTATTTTTTTCTCGGACGCGACGAACTCCACGTTAAAATCGGTCATCATCTTCACGAGCAGTTCATCGATCTGCGCAGGGCCGACTACCGAAGAAGGCATGTGCTCATTTATCTCGTCGTAAGTCAGGTATTTCTTTGTTCGCGCGAGATCGAAAAGCTCTTTAAATTCTGTCTTAGTCTTTGAATCGCCCATTAAAGGACTACTCCTTTACAGTTGTTTCAATCCACTGACCGTATTCCGGACTGCCCATACCAATTTTTCCGAAAAAGCCAGAGGAACCGTCAATTGCTGAAATTCCCGAACGAGCAATAGATAAAAGACTACTAATGAAACTTGAGTAAACATGAAACATCGGCCTTACCGACATCATTTGTGAAGACGACGAGCGATTGCCCAGAATTCCTGGGCCAGAAGATTGTATTCTTCTTCCCCTGCCGGGCACTTCTTCATCCTCTCCTTGATTTCCTCCTTGCGCCTTTCCAACTTCCTTAAGCGGATGCTGTCAATAGACTCATCTATTGCCAAGTCACCATCCACCTCCGGTCTCAGATCGTCCTCTTCGGGCCTCGGTTTTAGCCATCCAGCGACAATTGATGCTAAATTGTGATCCTCTAGCGACATGGAAAAGGACATCGCGTCAAACTGGCCCTCTTGCTCCCTGAAGGTCACCATCCTTTCCGCAAGATCGCTCAAAACGGAATCCTCCAAATCTTTGAGCACTCCAGCCTCAAGGACTCGCTCTATGAATCCTTCCCGTAACAACATACCTCTGACCACATTTCGTTCGTCAGCTGGAAAATCAAAAAGATTCTTCCTGGACTCAACGGCAACAGCTTTTTCTTGTTTGCGGATATTCGGTCCGCTCCGCAGAATTCTGCGCAACCGATCTTCCCGCACCCTGATTCTGGAAGAGAACCTCTCAATAAGATAATCCGCCTCTTTCGAATCGGCAATCTCTCTAAGCACGGGCAGGCATTCTTCCAAGGCCAAATTTCGCCCCTGTATTGCACTAACGTCGTACCTGGATTCAACGTTATCCAAGAAAAAATCGATCGCCGACCCGGCACTCTCCAGTTCCTTGCGAAATGCTTCTATTCCGATTCTGTTGACAGCTTCGTCAGGGTCTTTGTCCTCGGTCAGAATCAAACAACGAGGCTCAATACCTTCGGACAGAAACAGCGGAATCGACCTTTTGACGGCACGCAAACCTGCTTCGTCTCCATCGAACACGGCGATCACGTCGGTTGTGAAGCGTTTCAGCAGCTTTATTTGTTCTGTTCCAAGAGCGGTCCCCAGAGGCGCCACCGCATTCTCCAGTCCTCTGATACGCAAAGAGATCTGATCGAAATAGCCTTCAACTAAAACAGCAAATCCTTCGCTGCGAATGGCCTCCCGCGCAGAATCCAGGCCGAACAGAACGGATTTCTTCCTAAATACTGCTGAATCGGGAGAGTTAAGGTACTTGGGGTCTCCCTGGCCGAAAATCCTTCCGCCAAAGCCAATAAGTCCACCGGTCATATCCCTTATGGGAATCATGATCCTGGACCGAAAATAATCATAATAGCCGCTGCCCGTCCGAGCTCTTAACAAACCAGCGGAAACAGCGTCCTTGAAGTCGACGCCGGCAGACCTTAGCGTTCCCTGAAGACCGTCCCAGGAATCAGGAGCGAATCCCAATTCAAGTTGGGTAATCCACTGAAGAGGAACACCTCGACCGGTCAGATACTCTTCTGCAGGCGATCCAGTACGCAGGCTATTTTTGAAGTAATCTTGCCCCACTGAAAGGGCCTGTTCAAGGTTCGACTTCTCATCAACTCGCCGGCTATGCTCGAAATGGAAGGGAACCCCGTAACGCGCTGGCCAGAATGCGAACAGCCTCCACGAAAGTGGTATTTTCCACCCTCATTATGAAGTTGAACACGCTGCCGCCCACAGAGCACCCGAAACAGTGAAATATACCTTTCTGGGGCGATACGTAAAACGAAGGGTCTTTATCGCCATGAAAAGGACAAACCCCTCTATAGTCCTTTCCTGCCTTCTTCAGGTTTACATGCTCCGAAATCACTTGAACTATGTCCGAAGCAGCGGCCACTTCGGCGATTTTCGATTCCGGAATACGCATCTGGTTTGCACTAACCTTCTACACAGACTTTCAACAGGATCAAAAGTTTCATTGCTGCCAAAAAAATTATACCATCAAGGGCCCACGTGTACAAAAAAACCGAAGGGCGTTGGACAAACCAGGCCCGACTTTATTCAGTCACAGGTTCCACGAAAGTTATGCCTTCACCCCCGGACTGGGGATCTCCCGGGCGAAATCCTTTTACAAGAGTGTGAGCAGCAAGATACTCCCGAATAGCCTTTTTCAGACGTCCGGTGCCTCTACCATGAATAATGCTTAAGGACGGCAAGCCCCCGAGAACAGCCTCATTGAGAGCCTTGTCCACAACCGGAAGCGCATCGTCAACACGCATACCGATCACGTTCACCTCCCAGCGGGGGTCGGCAATGGGGATATCTACCCCAATCTGTTCCTTTTTTGAAGCACTTTTTTCGTGGCAACCGGAATCCAGCATTACCAGGTCTTCTGTGTCGGTTCGAACGGTTACCCGACCGAAGCTGACGTCCACGCGGCGCTTGTCGAAAACCTCTTTTACAAATCCTTCACGTCCGAGAGATCTTACCCTGACTCTGGAGCCCGGTTCCGGTGGTGCAATCCGTTTCTCGAGAGGCGTTCCAAGCGTTTCTGTCAGATCCTTCCTGATGTTGTAGATGGCTTCTCTGGGTTCCCTACCGCTCTTGAGTTTACCGGCTTTCATGGACAGCTGAAGGTCAGTGATCTCTCTTTCAGCTCTTTTCATCATTTCGGCGGCCTTTTTCCGGAACTCCTCTACCAATTCTCCTTTGGCGACACGCGCCCTTTCGAGTTCCTCTTCGAGCGCCTGCTGCCGTTGGTTCAAGCTTTCGCTCTGCGCCTCGACTTCTAAGAGCTTTGATCTCAAGCTCTCCAAGAGCCTAGAACTTCCTCCCGCGGACCTGTCCAAGTAATGTCGTGCTGCCGAGATCACATTCTGGGGCAATCCAATACGCTCTGCAGTGGTTATCGCGTGTGATTCCCCGGGTAAATCATAAAGAAGCCTGTACGTGGGTTTCAATGTCACAGGATGAAATTCCACGCTCACGTTTTTGACCTCTGGATTGGAAAGAGCGTATGCTTTGAGATGCGTCAAATGCGTGGTCACCACCACTCGAGCCCTTCGTTTGATCAATTCGTCAAGAATTGCCATTGCGAGCGCCGAGCCTTCATCGGGATCGGTTGCACCGCCCAACTCATCCAGCAAAATCAGATCGCCGGGTGCCACGTTCTCCAAGATCGTCTTTACTCTGAGGACATGCCCAGAAAAGGTAGACACTCGGCTTCGAATGTCTTGTTCGTCACCAATATTCGCCATGATGTTCATGAACGGCGTGATTTGGGTGCCTTCAAGAGCCGGGACCATGATCCCACAACGGATCATCAGCGGAAAAAGCCCTGCCATTTTCAAAGCCACAGTCTTTCCGCCCATGTTCGCACCGCTTATGACCGTGGCCAGAGTTTCCGACGATTGGAGAACATCCATGGGAATTACTTCGGATTCACCAGCCGCCAGAAGTGAAGGATGTCTCGCCCCAAGAATTTTGAAGCCGTCATTCACCAGTTCCGGCGATATCGAACTCGTGGCGATTGAATATCGGGCTCGAGCCTGAAACGAGTCTAACCAGACGAGGGTCTCGTAATCATCAAGGATCACCGGCGCGGCAGACCTGATTTCCTCCGTAATCTCTTGGAGAATACGCCGGATCTCTTCCCTTTCCTCGTCAGTTAAGGAGGCAATCTGATTGTTAAGTTCGACCACATGCAGCGGCTCAACGTAAACAGAAGCGCCGCTTCGCGAATGATCGTGCACAATCCCGTCAAGAAGGCCTTTGAACTCCGGCCGGAGCAATATCACGTAACGATCGGATCGAAGAGTTATATAATCTTCTTGAACAACCCGTGCCAGGTCTTGATCCTGGACAGTCATCTCCAGACGTCTGCGGATTCGCTCCCTGTACGGTTCTGAGTTCTGTAATGAATGTCTATGAGCCCTGGACTCGCATCCGGGCGAACCATGCCATTTTCGTCCAGGACCTTCATTATCCGACTTCTGAGCTGATTCAGAGGCGTGATTCGTACAGCCTGCTCCTTCAACAATCGGAAACGGTCATCGAGCCCTTCAAGTCTTCTATGAATGATGTTCGCTATATAAAGCAAATCAGAGAAAGCTAGAATCTCTTCTGCTTCCAGGATGGCGGACGGGTTCTCCAGCCTGGAAATGAGCGGTTCCATAGTAATAAGTCCGCCCAATTCGAGCTCACCATCAAGCCTCACCACTTCTTTCAGTTCGGTTACGAGGTCAAGGTAAAATTGGACAGTAACCAAATCATCCGCTGGCAACGAGGACTCAACTTCCTGATTTCCTGGCGAAGACATGGCATAGGCCCCCACTTCCTCCAGGACACTGGGCAGTTCAAGAGAGACAAGGCTTTCGGCTGTTATGTTGTGCAATGTATCATCGTGCATTGATCAGAATAAAACGACTCCCGACTCCGATAGCAAGACTTGCGGAAAAAATCACAACTCATCAAACAATTGCAATCCGCGGGGCATCATGTGCGAAGGACTGGAGAAGCTAAAGTCGAACTGAAATCCCTTCAGACTGGAGATATCGCTTAAGGTCTTTAATGGGTATTTCTCTATAGTGAAATATAGATGCAGCGAGTACCTGCATCGGCATTCGCTTGGGTAATAGCATCTCGCAAATGCTCTGCTTTGCCGGCCCCGCCAGAAGCTATCACTGGAATCCCGACAACATCGGTTACGGCACGGGTCATGGGAATATCATACCCATCCTTTGTTCCGTCTGCATCCATACTGGTCAAAAGGATCTCGCCTGCTCCAAGGTCCTCTACTTTTCGAGCCCACTCCAGGCAATCAATACCTGTCATTGTGCGGCCACCGTGTATGGAGATTTCAAATCCCGAGGGGGTATTTCCCGTCTTCTTTGCGTCAATAGCCACGACTATGCATTGGCTGCCGAACATCAGAGATGACTCTCTTACGATCTCAGGATTCTGAACCGCAGCTGTGTTCAGTGACACTTTGTCGGCTCCGGCATTGAGCAATTCTCGTATATCAGAAGTGCTTCTGATTCCTCCTCCGACTGTGAGAGGCATAAACACTTCTTCGGCTGTACGCGCTAACAACGTCCAGAATGATTTTCCGCTTTTGATGGGAAGCCGTGATATCAAGGAATACCAGTTCATCCGCCCCTTCTTTGTCGTAATAGCGGGCGTTTTCAACCGGATCCCCAGCATCACGCAAATTGACGAAGTTAACTCCCTTGACTACCCTGCCATCTTTCACATCCAGGCATGGAATTATTCTTTTGGCAAACATTTAGCCTTCCGCCAGCCTCACGGCCTCTTTGAGATCAATCTTGCCCTCGTAGAGAGCTCTCCCAATAATGATGCCCATTACCCCGTCTTTTTCAAGAGGCAGAATAAGTTCCACATCGGAAATGCTCGACACGCCACCGGACAGAACCACAGGAATCTTCGTGCTCATAGCGAACTCTCGTGTGGATTCAATATTGGGGCCACGCATCATACCATCTCGATCAATATCTGTATAGATGAACGCCGCTGGCGCCCCTGCGCTCAGGCGCGCTGCCAGCTGGATCGCAGAGATATTTGCGGACTCCGTCCATCCCTGAACTGCTACCAGACCAGATTTGGCGTCAATACCGATGGCTATACGACCGGGGTACTGCCTGAGGAACTCCAGAACAGTGTCGGGTTCTCTTGCCGCGATTGTACCGAGTATGACGGTGCTTATACCCGCGTCCAGGTACATGCGAATGGTCTCGATATTTCTTATACCCCCGCCAACTTGGACCGGAACGCGCACAGCGTTGACGATCTGTTCGATTTGTTTGAGGTTGATGGGAGCTCCTCCCACAGAACCGTCCAGATCCACGACATGAATTCTGGACGCTCCCGAATTCTCCCACGAGCGCGCCTGAGCGGCAGGATCTTCATTGAAGACTGTGGAGGAGTCCATCCTCCCTTGCCGTAATCTGACGCACTTTCCTTCTTTTAGATCAACAGCTGGAATTATGATCATTGGAGACGCTTTAAATGCAACAAAAAAGCCCCCATCAGGGGGCTTTTATTGTACGAGTAACCGTCCTGCTATTCGACAGGCAGATAATAAACGAAGGGGGGCCAAGGAACGATGAACTTCCACATGGGGACCGCCACCGGGATGGGAGGCGGTCCAGCACAGCCAAGCGCAGGTCCGCAAACCGGCATAGGCGGCACAGGATATTGCATTTTTACTTCGATGGAAGTCGTCAGTTTCTGGGGCTTCGGGCCTTCACTTTAGGTGGCGGCGGGGGGCATGCCGCTCCCACACAAGCGGGGGCGGCTGCCGGCATAACCATCGGCTGTGGAGCCGGAATCGAGCCCGTAAATGTCTCGGCCCATACCATGCCCGCCGCAGCCACGACGACCAGGATGAAACCGAGAATGCCTAGCTTTTTGACCATACCCTACATCCTCCTTTCGACAAACTCATTATATCTTAGTAACTCTACTTAATTCAGCCTTTTCTCGCGACAGCCTACTACTCTTCACCTTGATGGGCATAGGAGGCAGGAGGCGCCATAGGAACCGGCCCGCAAACCGGTTTTTGCTTCACGTAGTTCGCCTTCACGTACACGCAACGGGGAACCTTGTGTTGTCTTGCAGCACGGATCCATGAATGTGTCGAAATGCTCGTTCTTGACTTCCACTGCCGGAACCAGCCACTCATAACGACCAAGTGCAATGGGATTGGGGAAAGTCTGGGGATTGCCGAAGAACGCAAGGGGAGTCCGCGGCCAAGCAACACCCGCCAAATAAGGAGCAACCACCCTAACCTTGCGCAGTTGCGCAGGAACAGGTACAATCTCCTCCTTAACCTGGGAATAATTGGTAGCAGCCGGTCCACACACAGGGGGAAGTCCCGGAGGTGGCGGCATATAGCCAGGGCCGCCGGCGGCACCACCAGCAAACGAACACCACGCTAGCGCCGCACAATGCGAGAACCACAAGGCTCATAAGAAACAAACGTTTAACCATACCCTCAATCCTCCTTTCAACAGTTCCTCCCAACAACGTTTGGGAGACCCGTAAAAACATTCCCGGATAAAAAATCCGATATATTCCGGAATGTATTTTTGGTATCAAATCAACCAGTGAATGTCAAGCTATTTTTTTTCTTGACGCCTCTTTGACCGGCTTTCGACAAGCAGCTTGTACTCTGTCGTCCTCGATGAAACTGATCTGTAATTAGGTCTTCCCTTCTTCTAAATCTGAACCAAAAAGGTGAACCCACAACAGATATGCTTGCTTGCCGTTTGTCGATTTACAAAATTTCTAACAGATGCCCTTTTTCAAGTCAAGGTTTTTTTAATACAGCGAAGAGGCTTAGCTCCCTCCATGCTCCGCTAGAATAGCCTTTCTCGACTGTCATATCATCCCGTAGCCGCCATCGACACACAGAACCTGACCCGTTATGTAGTCCGAATCAGCGGACGCAAGAAAAACAAACGCAGGACTTATATCTTCCGATTTCCCGAACCGTTTCAAAAGTATTCGATTCATGTAAATTTCTTTGAGCTTTTCATCCGACCGGATCTTTTCGGTCATATCAGTCTCTACTATTCCCAGAGAAATTACATTTGCGCACACATTAAACTTGGCGAACTCACGAGCTACGCTCTTTGTTAGACTTAGAATCCCGCCCTTTGCAGCAGAATAGTTGACTTGGCCAACGGTGCCCACTAAGCCGGCCACAGAGCTCACGTTTATCACTTTACCATAATTTTGCTCCTTGAAATACTTGAAAGCCGCCTGAATGCAAAAAAATGGCCCTTTAAGGTGCGCGTTCAGCACTGCATCCCATTCCTCTTCGGCCATTTTGTAAAGCATGGCGGGCCGGGTGAACCCGGCATTATTTACAAGTATGTCTAGTCGTCCGAAATTCTCTTTGGCCGCTACCATCATTGCTTCAACTTCAGCCTTGACAGCCACGTCCGCCTTCACCGCTACGGACTTGCGTCCCATGGAACGGATTTCCTCTACAGCTTCCAAGGCTGGGCCTTCGCTGGAACTGTAATTGATCAGAACGTCCGCGCCTTCTCTGGCAAAAGCTAATGCCACATTGCGGCCGACACCTCGGCTGCTCCCAGTAACAACTGCCGCTCTACCGGACAGTTTCATGATGCCTCCTCCCATATTTCGTGTTCCTTGAGCCCACGAGTTTTAGTCGTCGAGCGATCTTCCAGATTCATCAGGGCTTTCTTCAAGATTTTTTTGGACAAAATTTTCAAGAAAACGGGGAACCTTATTTGCCGGGTAAGTCTATCAGGGGCAAAATAAAAAAAAAAGCCCCGAGAGGGACTCGGGGCGTGAAAGGAGGTATGGATATGGGTTATCGTGCTGTTGTGCGATCCGCAGTCCTCACCGCACGGGCTGCCATGATGCGGAAATTATCTGAGATATGCGGAGTTCGCCTTCACATAACCCCTGAAGCGTAAGACAGATCCTTGCAAGAAAGGTTCCTCAATTCCACGGCACAGATCTATTTTTTTTATCTAGGATTTTAGCTAAGTTACGCCTAATAGCTTTCAGCGAGCGAAAAAACTTTTCTCTGAGGACTTTTTGTCTCTTGCAGCGCAACAGTATCCCCGGCTGAACTAATTTACTGCAAGAGCCAAAAAAATCAGGTCTCCTCATAGTCGCCCGCTCTTGGGAACAGACGGTCAGGTTCCAATTGCGAAATCCTGCGAGCGCGCAGGACCGCGCTAAGGAGTGTAAACAATCACTATGAGCTTGGAATGCTTGGTACTAAGGTTTCTTTAAATTATGCTTGATCGTCGAGTTGAAATGCAGGCTTCCGCCTTTCTTGAGTTCCCTCAATTCGTCCCCGATCTGGATCTCAACGCGGCCGTCCAATACGTACACGAATTCCTCCCCTTCGTGTTGGTACGCGACCATTTCGTGCTCTTTCTTGGGGTCGAGTGTGACCAAATAAGCCCAAAGGTGCTTGTCTTCCGCATCCGGAGTGAGCGTTTGGTACCGAATATGCCTTGGTCCGCTTTCTATGGCTTTGCCTGCGTTGTTCTTTTTTTTTCTTCGGCAAGCAGGCTTGCTGAATCTACTGCAAGCCCACGTGATATCTGTATAAGTGTCCCAACTGGGGGAGAAATTTTTCCTTCTTCGATTTCTTTGAGATATTCGGGATCAAATCCTACCCTTTGAGCGAGTTGGCTCAGATCCAGATTCTGGCCTTCTCTCATTTTTCGGATTCTTTCTCCGAGACTTTGCGCCTTGGCTGGTTTTCTGGACATTATGCGTCTCCTTGAGATTTATTCGCCTGGATTTTCATTTTCGAGACTGTCCTGAGAGTGCAGGGACGATGCATGCTTCTTCCCTGAGTATGGGTCATAATCGTTTTCAATAGGTGTCAGGCAGCTTTCGTCCCTTGTACTTGGCCAGTTCTCTAGCGATGACGACCCTTTGAATCTGGTTTGTTCCCTCGAAAATCTGGGCGACTTTTGCGAATCGCATATACATTTCAACTGGATAGGATTTCATGTACCCATATCCACCCAGTATTTGCACCGCTTCCGTGGTTACTCGCATGGCGGTGTCAGTGGCGAATCTTTTGCCCATGGCTGCCTCCATGACGCAGGGCTCGCCTTGGTCCATCATGGCCGCGGCGCGGTAAACCAACAATCGCGAAGCCTCTATTTCAGTTGCAAGGTCTGCGAACAGGAACTGCATCCCCTGGAAAGAAACGATCGGACGCCCGAATTGTTGACGCTTGTGTGCGTACGCGAGAGCGTAATCAAACGCCTGCTGGGCCAGTCCCGCAGAACACGCACCTATGCTGACACGCCCTCCATTCAGAGCGGTCAGGGCCATGTTGAAGCCCTTGCCCTCTTCTCCCAGAAGATTTGCTTCAGGGACAAAGCAATCGGTGAAATGAAGCTCCGTGGTAGGAGAGGCGTTCATGCCCATTTTGGGCTCATGAGGACCGAAGGTGAATCCAGGGGTGCCCTTCTCAACGACCAGAGCGCTAATCCCCTTCTGCTTCTGTGCTTCGTCGGTTCTGACCATGACCGCGTATATCTCTGCGACTTCTCCGCTCGTCACGTAGAGCTTGGTCCCATTCACCAAGAAACCACCGTCAGTTCTGACTGCGGTGGTTTGCAGGTTTGCGGCGTCTGAGCCTGCTTCTCCTTCGGTCAAGGAGTAGGCTGCAAGTTTCTCCCCCAGGGCAAGCGGTTTCACCCAACGTTCTCTCTGTTCCTCGTTGCCATAGTGGTATATAAGGTTCGTGACCATATTATGGACGCTCAAGTAAACAGCGGTTGCGAAACAGCCCTTGGACAGCTCTTCAAATATAACGGCGGCTGTGAGTCGCCCTACACCCGTTCCACCGTAGTTTTCGGGAACATAAAGGCCTGTGAAATCCAGCTGGCCCATTTTGTCGAAAACTTTTCGTGAAAATGTTGCAGACTCTTCCCATTCCCGAGCATTGGGAGCGAGTTCCTTTGCCGCAAAATCTCGAGCCGCCTTTCTGATGAGGCGCTGTTCGTCATTGAGCTTGAAGTCCATTGAAAAATCTCCAGTTCTCTGGGATCAGCAGAGTTCGGACCAATTACCTTACAGGCGGTTTCGATACAGATTTCTCAAAAGAAGAGGTTGTCATTCGACCGAGGAAAAGAATCTCCGGCCTCACAGACCAGGGGCATTTCCCCTCAGTAATTATCCGGTTACAACCGTAACAGTCAATGAAAAACCGAAACGTCAAGATATTTTGCTGGCAGGTATTCGTCCGTTCGAATGATTTACTATGCAACAGACATCTTTCCGCCAGCGTTCAATCTTCCGGATGGCCTCGGCTTCCCATGGCAACCACGTGCCTCTTTTCTTGATGCGAATGGACGCTTCCAACTCGGCGGGAACTGGAGGGAAAAGTGAATCGGAATCTATCGATTGAGTCTGATAATCATTCAATATCTTTATTTGTCTGCGATTAAGCTTGCCTCTTATTGCCCAGAGACTCTTTTGTCCAAGGTGATCCAATTCGCCTGCAGCGCACTGGTTCTTGTCCTTGCAACTAATGAGCTCACTGAGGAATCTGTAATTTTCTCTAAATTCAGAAGGAATGCTGGAGAGATCGGTGTCCTGCGCGTCGCCGTAGGGTTTCATGCTTGCTCCAGAGTGATACAACGGGTACGTCGATCTGGCTGCTATCGACAGTTGCCTGCGGGATCAGGCGTGGGGGATGGGGTAGCACCTTGGTGGAATATTGTCAAGTTTTGGTTTTATATTTTATTATAATATTGCGGATTAATTTGTTAAAAAAGTTAGATACTATTTTGAGCCAGACTGTTTGTAAAGATCTTTATGTTTTTTAAGCACTTCAGGGTCTATTTGAATATTGCCTTTATGTTTTTCCTGGTATTCCTTAAGATCTTCTGTCTCTTTTCTGGTGAACCACCATGTCTCGATTTCTCCAACTATGCGCTCACCCTGGGGCAATTCACGCACAAAAGCCACTCCGCTCATTATGGTCGGCTGATTTGTCCGTTGACCATGAATGAAACAGCCCACCAGTATTCCTATGCCTGCCATTAGACCGAACCACACTGTGTACTTTATTGCTCTCAACATCTGCTTGCCTTTCTAGAATCGTGAGCTCACTGATAGATTATCGCTGCACAGGCGATCAACCATATTATAACGCAACACAAGAGAGGCGCGTCAGTCAGTAGAAGTTCCGTGGGCGAACCACCATCTTCCTTATGATATATGAGGAATAGATATCGGAAGATACCGTATGTCACAAAGGGGATTGTCCAGGCCAGCTTCTCCGGCTCCAAGCCGTGAGCGGGAGTGCCGAGGACGGAGTACAGGCAATAGAAAATAAAGGTGGACGTTGTGGCCACTTGAACGAGCTGATCCAACAGTGCGACGTTGTAATCTTCCAGTACTGGCCTGTGGGCACTCGCGTCTTCCGAGAGGATCAGAACCTCATGTCTGCGTTTGCCGAGGGCCAGAAAAATGGCAACCGAAAAGGTGCACAGTATCAACCAGCTGGACACTGCCACGCTCAAGACAACCGCGCCGCCGAGCACTCGAATCAAGAACCCCGCAGAAATGGTGAGCACATCAATGATGACAAGATCCTTGAGCTTTAGTGAATAGAATACATGAATTACGAGATAAATTACCAGGAAGCCGTGGCCCATGGCAGGCACGCGCGCCAGTGCCGCCAGCGCAAACAAAGCCACAATCAACAGAACCATCACTGTCAACGCAGCGAAAGGGGATATTGTCCCTGACGCAAGAGGACGATGCCTCTTGCGCGGATGCACCCTGTCCTGTTCCATGTCCATGTAGTCGTTGAATATGTATGTAGCTGAAGAAGCAAAACAAAAGGCAATCAGCATTGAAGCCGCTTTCGTCGCGTCCTCCCAATGGAACAACCTTCCGCTGAAGATCAAGGGCATCAAAACGAAGCCGTTCTTGATCCATTGGGTAGGTCTCATCAACTTGATGGCGGGCATTATAGGTATCATAAGACGATAGCTTCCAGTAATTACGTTTTCAGTTGAAGGTCATTATCTATCACAATGTTTTTAAGATGTAAATTGAAACTGGGCATCTCTCATGGGAAGCCGCTGGACTACAGCTCCTTGGACTTGGTTATCCTCGCGGAATGCGTTATTCTTTTGCGAGAGGAGATTTCTGAATGACTTTATTGCAGCCGGAAATTCAGGAAGAGAATCGTAGGATTCGACAGTTAAGAATAATGACCGACCTTTTGATTCAGCTTTTGATGACCGGCAGCGTCTCAATGTCTGAAGCGGATTCCATGATTTGCGGTGTAAAAGAATTTGCCATGCGCCTTTTTCCAGGTAAGGATCCCGAATTTGAGCTAATTTATATGCCGCGTTTCAGACGGGCCCTTCTGGAATCAGGGGCCTACGACGGAAATCTCGCACTCAGGGTTATCGAAGGTGGCAGAAGCGTCGGTAATAAGCCGAAAACGCAAACTAACTCCAGTCCTTTAACTTTCTGGTGCTTAAATACAATTTTGATTTCGGAGGGTGAAAATGACTGATTTGGATCTAATGAAAAATTTGACCCAGGGAGGCGAAACGAAGATCGTTCTTTTAGTTATGGACGGTCTTGGGGGTCTTCCTCGTGAAACGGGAGGTCCAACGGAGCTGGAAGCCGCATCTACCCCGAACCTAGACCGTTTGGCCAGAGAAGGCGCGGTGGGACTCATGAATCCTGTGGGCATCGGTATTTCGCCGGGCAGCGGACCAGGACACTTGGGCCTTTTCGGTTATGATCCTCTGAAATCACTTATAGGAAGAGGCGTGCTGGAAGCGGTGGGGATCGGTCTTGAACTGTCGGAGAACGATGTAGCGGCCAGAGGCAACTTCTGCACTGTAGACCAAAACGGCGTGATCACGGATCGCCGAGCAGGACGGATCTCGACTGAGGAATGCGCTCGAATGGTGAGCCTGATAGAGGACATTACCCTGCCAGGCGTGGAAGTGATAGTTAAGCCGGTAAGGGATTACAGGTTCGCCCTCATCCTGAGAAGCCCCGGCCTGTCTCAAAATCTTAACGAAACAGACCCGCAGAAGACGGGCCTCAAGCCCCTCCGGGTGCAAGTTCAGGACGGTTCGGCCGAGGCAAAACGAACTGCGGACCTTGTGAATCAGTGGGTGGAAAAAGTTCGCGAACGAATCAAGGACCAAAAACCCGCAAATATGGTTACTCTGCGCGGGTGGTCCAGGGAGCCCGGTTTGCCGACGTTCGAAAGTGTATTCAAATTGAAGGCCGCCGCTTTGGCTGTATATCCGATGTATAAAGGACTTGCCAGCCTGGTAGGCATGACACTTATTGAACAACTGGCCAATATCGATGATCAGGTAGATGCCCTGAAGCGGGAATGGGACTCTTTTGATTTCTTCTTCGTGCACTATAAGTACACCGACAGCCGCGGGGAAGATGGCGACTTTGACGCGAAAGTGGCTGAAATCGAGAAAGTAGACCAAGTTATCCCAAGAATTTTAGAGCTTAAGCCTGACGTGTTGGTAGTCACCGGAGACCATTCAACTCCCGCAGTCTTAAAATCCCACAGTTGGCATCCGGTTCCGGTTCTCCTGTGGGCACCCGGACTGACGCGACGAAACCCGGACGTTACTGAATTCGGTGAAAGCCACTGTTTGCGAGGTGCTTTGGGTCAATTCAAGGGAGTAGACCTCATGAAACTTATCACCGCACACGCCCTCAGGCAGGCGAAATACGGAGCTTAGAAGAGCCTTGGGAAGAATTCCCGGGGAGACCCTTTTTGCAGAAAGGGTCTCCCCGGACCCCTCCCCAAAAACTCCTAAATATTGCAAATAGTTCCGTGCTTCCGCGATTTAACAGATATGTGTTCGCTTGCACGCGAACGTGTTAACAATCGAAAGGTTCCTCCAAGTCTTACCGCTTTGAAGAGGCATCCAATGGCCAAGTCTGACGTTCATCCTGTTCATTCATTTGAATCCTGGCAAGTGTGGCCGGGTTCGTACGACAATCCTCTTGCGGATGGATTTGTACCCTCACCCTGGGAGACAAGATCTTTCGATCACTCGATCCACTCCCATTGCTTCCATGGGGTCGTGTTTTGCCAGAGAGATAAAGACAGTGCTCTTAAGAGAGGGATATTCTTACATTACCGAGGAAACCCACCACCCAGCATCAAAACATGCAAGCGCCGCCTGGGAGCGGCTTTACAACTCCTTTTCTATGCGGCAGATCTTCCAGTACACCTTCGAGGAATGGAATCCTCAGATAAGATGGTGGAAAGCGCCTGCCTCCCGAAAAATTCAGGACCCTTACCGCAGAATTATTCTCTACGACAACGAAGAGCAGGCCAACGCTGATTTCCGGGACCACCGTGCATACTCTCGGCTGGCTCTCGAAAAAGCGGAGGTACCGATTCTGACCCTGGGGCTCACGGAGATATGGGAGGACGTTGAAGACGGCTCTGTCATATGCTTGCCGTCCGGGCCCTATGTCAATGAACGCGGGGACATGAGCAGGTACAGGTTCCGGGTGAGTAGGTACGATGAGAATCTTGAAAACCTGGAGCGCATACACTCCATCATGTCGAGGCACAATCCTTCATGCAAGATAGTCGTCACAGTGTCGCCGGTTCACCTCTGGGCTACTTTCCGAAGAGACTCGGACGTGATAGCAGCGAGCTGCAACTCTAAATCCACGTTGAGGGCCGTTGCTGACCAATTTGCCGAAAACCATGAAAATGTCTTCTATTTTCCAGCTTATGAAATGGCGACCATTTACATGCCTTTAATGGGAAACTCCATTTTCGCCGAGGGAAGAGAGAATTTTCATGTAAACCAGACCACTGTGAATTTCATCATGGGACAATTCTTTAAATTTTACGCTGATAATTGCGTTGCTGATGATATAAAATGATGCTCTGTTGACAACGACGTCCTTACACTGATAAAATTGACCGCCTGGGGAGGGAAATCCCACATGGAGGGATTTTCATCCTCATGATTCCGCTCTGGAACAGTAAATATAGCCGAGCAGCCCCGAAGGGGTCTAAATGGGCTGTATGCGTATTTCGATTCATACTGGTCCTGGCGGTATGTTTTTGTGGATGCTCTTGCACTCTGCTCTCCCGATCTCCTTACATTGATCAGCAAACACAATTACCCATTATGGAAGAAAACAGGGGCCTGGTCGTCGGCCCGGGCGGTAAAATTCCGTATCAGAAGTGGCGGGTGCCCCCATGGGACGATGAGCTGCGCTACGTGTGGCTTGTTGGAAGTCATGATTTCAGACGATTCGATCAAGTCGAATTGATACTCTATTTTCACGGAATGCACTCCAAGGACTACTATCGAGATTTCCGCAATGAATTGGAATTATTGGCCGCCGAAAGGCGAGATCGTCCGTTTCTTTTTGTGGGATTTGTAGATACGCCCAATCTGCATCAATTCAGGAGCCAAGATCGTTGGGCTTCGCTTTCCCCTCCGTCGGGCGAAAAGCCTGAAATACTGTTCAGGACTGTAAACAGGATTTTCAAGGCCTTCAGAAAGAGATTTCCGCACATAAAAAAGGAGAAAACCACCTTAGCTTTGGCTGGTTTTTCCGGAGGTGGAAGGGTTCTGAATTCTTTGGGAAACTGGCTTGCACGAAGCCCCGAGGACGATCCGTACGCGGAAGTCTTCAGATCGAGATTGACGAAAATAGCGTACTTTGATTGCTGGTTCGATAAAGATGTACTCGATACGATCCCTACCCTTCTGGCGAAAAACCCTGAAATTAAAATAGTCGGGACCGTTCACATGAAGAAGCCTGTGGAGCACGCCGTGACCCTTGCCTCAAAGTACAGGATGAAGGCTCGAAAGCAAAACAATCAACTTATCGGGCTGGATGGGCGCCTGATGATTTTCAAGGATCATTCACATTGGAGCGCCATGATTTCGAGGTTGCGGGAAGCGTTGTGAATGTTGATCAGAGAAAATATTCGAGGCGTTTTTGCCATCGGCGTCAATATAAGGCAGTCTTGCCTCGGGCCGGCTTCCCAATACTGTTGAGTTAAATAGGGTGACCTCAGCCCACGTCGTCACCCCGGCGAAAGCCGGGGTCCAGAAAACATTGAACGGCCTGGATTCCGACTTCCGTCGGAATGACGGCAAAAGTCAACAACATTGGGCCGGCAGGACGCCGACCCCTACTGACGGCCATTGCGCCATTTCGTAGCCACCTCAAGGTCGCCCAACATTACCATAACGCGTGCGTTATTTTTTGACTCCTAAGGGCGCTTTTCCTCGAGCCATTGATTCGCGCGTTTCCGCATGGACGCGCAAAATAGCTGTCGTGGCAGACGAGACGCAGGGGTTTGGATCACATTCGTCCATTCGCGAAACTATCAAGACTCGTCGAACAATGAAATAAATCTGAAATTTGAGGAATCAAACAACCCTTGGTCGGTCAGTTTTAGCTCAGGTATTGGAGTGAGCGCCATGAAAGAAAGCGTTGCAAAGGGATTCTCCAAATTGCATCCCATTCCCGTTGCCGCATGGCCGAGTTCCACCAGAGCTGCGCGCACAGATTCAATTCCAGCATCCGACATCAGCCCGGCAATGGGAAGGGGCAATTTTGCACGCACTTGACCATTCTCCACCGCGGCCATTCCGCCCCCCATATCAGCCGCTTCGCGAGCAGCCATGAGCATATCCTCTTCTTTTGCACCAACTACTATAATGTTATGGGAATCGTGAGCAACGGTGCTTGAGATAGCTCCGCTCTTGAGGCCGAATCCTCGAATCAGCCCCACGCAATGTGCTCCTGTGCCTTTGTGACGCTCGATTACCGCAATCTTGAGAATATCTCTGTCTGGATCTGCCACCACTTTTCCATCCGAGATCGGAGCTTTCTCAATGATTCGTCTGGTGACGATCTGGCCCGGAACAACTCCAATGATGTTTACCGTGTTTCCTAGAGCTTCAATGGACAAATCGCTCGCCTTGCCCCAATCCACGTTGATGCTCTTGGGGAGCTCGCTGCCGTGTCGCTTAACCACGGCGGTTGTCTTGCCGTTTTCTGCTACCAGCACGCCCGATTGATACACTCGTGTCACTTTGACATCCACCAGGTCTTCCAGCACTACCAGGTCCGCCGTGTATCCGGGAGCCACTCCTCCAAGTCCCTTTAACTTGAAGTACGAGGCGGGATTCAATGTGGCCATTTGAATTGCTCGAACCGGATCGATCCCTTTCTTTATGGCTGTTCGTATGAGGCTGTTCAAATGACCTTTCTCCATGATGTCTTCAGGGTCCAAATCGTCGGTTACGAACAACAGGTTTCTGGAATTATGCTCAGTTACGAGTGGAAGCAGAGCATCGAGATTCTTGGCAGCGGAACCTTCCCTGATCATTATGCGCATGCCCATGCGGAGCTTTTCTTTGGCCTCATCCAACGAAGTGCATTCGTGGTCCGAACCAATGCCAGCAGCGACGTACGCAGCCAAGCCTTTTCCCGAGAGACCCGGAGCGTGCCCGTCAAGGACTTTGCTTTGAAAGACCTCGATCTTTTTGATGATTTCCGGGTCTGAAAAGAGCAGTCCAGGAAAATTCATCATTTCGGCCAGGCCCAGGATGCGGGGATGATCTTTATAAGGAATCATATCCGCGTGAGTCAATTCCGCGCCGGAAGTCTCAAAAGGGGTGGCCGGCACGCACGAGGGAAACATGACGAAAACCCGAACAGGGAGCCCTTCACTGGAATCGAGTATATATTGTATTCCTTTAACCCCCATCACGTTGGCTATCTCATGAGGGTCCGCGACCACTGAAGTGGTGCCCCACGGGACTACATTCTTCGCAAACTCCGGGATGCTGAGCATGCTGGATTCGAGGTGAAGGTGGCCATCTATAAATCCAGGTGCAATGTACCGTCCGTCTAAATCAATTGTCTCAGCCGCTTCATAATCTCCAAAACCTATTACCAGGCCCTTTTTCACGGCAACGGACACTGGATGAATCTCTCCGGAAAAGACATTTACAAGTCGAGCGTTTTTCAGCAGCAAGTCCGCTGGCTCGCTACCCAGTGCGGCGACAATTCGCTCCGCAACATTCATGACTCCCTCCTTAATTCTCTGGGCTCATTCTAAGGCGCCCTTACTTAAAGTGAACACAACTTAAACTGCAGCGGTTTCTATGGCAGTCCTGCATTCGCAGTCCTCGTAGTTTATGCGGGGAAGGGCCTGGAAAAAGATTCTTTTTACGTTTTCCACATTCTTATTCATGGTCTCTACTATCATTTCCCAGGTAACAGGCTCTTCGCTGTGGTGCCAGCAGTCGTAGTCGGTGCTCATGGCTGCTACCGCGTAGCAGATGCCGGCTTCCCTGGCAAGCACAGCCTCCGGGACGGTGGACATGTTGATTATGTCCCCACCCCACATGCGAAACATGCGGCTTTCCGCGCGTGTGGAGAACCTCGGGCCTTCTATAGTGACGACCGTGCCCTTCTCGTGGTGAGCTACTCCTTCGGACTTTGCAGTGTCGTTGAGAATTTTCCGTAGTCTCTCGCAAAATGGATCGGCAACGGAAATGTGAACTACCTGATCGCCTTCGTAGAACGTGCTCTTGCGGGAGGTGGTGCGGTCAATGAACTGATCTGGGAACACCAGGTGTCCGGGTTCGATTTCTTCTCGCAGAGACCCGCACGCGCTCGTCGCAATAATGTGGGTTACCCCAATCTCTTTGAGCGCCCAGATGTTCGCTCTGTAGTTCACCGCCGAAGGCATTATCCTGTGCCCTTTTCCGTGCCGGAGGAGAATGAACACTTCCGTTTCGCCGGCCTTTCCGATCATTAGATCATGCGAAATAGAGCCGAACGGCGTCCCCTTTTTTATCAACTTCACGTCCGTTAGAAAATCAGGATCGTCGAAGCCCGACCCTCCGATCATGCCGATTTTTATCACGTCAAGCCTCCCGCATGGACAAAGTAATGGGGAATGATTGTAAGATCTGTGAAGCCGCCATGTCAAAGTTAAACCAAACAGCTGCGATCAGTGTCGGAAGATCTTTTGTGGGGCAGTCTTTCCAGCTTTCCTGTCCAAAAAAGCCAACAATAGCAGGCTGGAAAGACTGACGCACGGCTCAAGATCTCTCGGTAGGCTCATTGCACTCCAACTGAATGCTTGTTTCTAGGACGGGAATTTTTAGTTGACATTCCGAAATGTTGTCAACTAGATTGCCAATTATGGATGAATTTTGCGGCTTCTGGTTTTCCAGTTGAGGGGAGGCTCCGGCTGGTTATTAAATCCTCATTTTTCAAGCTGTTTTTTCGACTCCTCCTCACGGGGGCGCTTCTGTCCCTTGCAGGACTGATCTTTGCCCAGAGTCAGCCCAGAGGCGAAGCAGTTTTCGTTGGAGTCAAGAAGACAGACCGCGTTGGCAAGAACCAGGCCCAGCCCGATGGCAAACCCGACGCGGTGTTTACGCTCAGCCTCAAGTCCAGTCCGGGCGAACAAACCATTTCCGAAATTGAAATCCGTACGCTTTCAGGACCTCCTGGAGTGTGGAGTTCAGCCAAAACCGCACCGGAAGCCTACCTTGGCGTGGCAAAAGCCAAAACCCCGTCACAAATCATAAACAGCCAACCTGCACAAGTACGCATTAATCCTCAGGATGATCCTTATCTCTTGCTCATGGCGACAGATGACGGGCATTTTGCCAACAAAAATCGCAAATATCAGGTCAAAGTCATAGCGGCAGACGGGACGTCTTGGGCTTTGCCCGTGAAAATTGAAGCGGGGCCAGCGGAAGAGGCCCCTGCGCAACAAGCAGCTTATCCTGTCCGAATGTCCGCTGTGTTAAAAGGAGTCTCCAACTACGACGCTGTCAATCCCGGAAAAAACATAGCAGGTGACGATAAGGCCGACGGACTATTTGTCCTGACAATGGAAGCCAAAGACAAGGAAATAACTGGAGTAGAGATCAGAAACACGGATGGGGTTAAATCCGCCTGGGATAGCATTGCGAGCAGCCCGAACGGGGCCCTTGGCGTAGCGTTGGCGTCAGACCCGGTCAAGCTGTTGAACAGCCGCGACGGTACAGTAAGGATTAGCGTGCAGGACCGGGTCGAGCTTAACTTGTACGTCGCTGACAACGGCAGCATTGAAGGCGGAAAAACCAATTACAGGGTTTCTGTGACGTTCAGTGATGGAGGGGTATCCTGGTGTCCGGTGCAAAAAGCCTCGGCATCTCCGCAGGAGTCGAAGGAGGAGGTCCCGGCCGGCGCTTCGAAGAAAGTCAATTTTCAGCCGAGCTGGCTAGGATTTGTCACTACAGATGCAGTTGGGCCTTATCCAGGCATAAAGCCGGATGGTGTTGCGGACGCTGTCTTCAGCTTGGACATAGAAATCATCCCAAAGAATGAGATCACAGGGATCGAGATAGAAACAGCGAGCGGAACCTCTAGGAAATGGAGCACTCAACCGAACTCCAAAGCCTGGGGTCTGGCCGCGGCTTATCGTTCCGCGCCGACAGCCCTGCTAAACAAACCTGACGGAACCATTAGAATACCTGTAGATAATCGGGTCCAGTTCAATATATATGCTGCTGATTCTGGAGACGTGACAACCTCTACTCAGCAATTCCGGATGATCGTCCATCTTGCGGATGGGTCCTCTTACCAGCAGTTATTTCTCAAGCCGGCATCCACTTCCAGCGTGGTGCCGGGCACAGATGAATCTCCCAAGGCGAAAGGTGTTGTGACTTCTGAATTCAGGGGCTTCGTAGCTGACCTGGTGAACACATCAACCAGACCCGGAAAAGACGGCTATCTTGACGGGACATTCATCACGAGGCTCCAGGTTGACGACAAGAAATTGGCCCGCGTGGACATCAGCGGTTCCGATGGAACAATGAGATGGTCCAGCGACCCCAAGGCTCCCGTAATGTTTCTCGGCGTGGCAGTCTACCCAGAAATATATAAACTGGTTAACACGAAACCAAGCCCCATGCAGTTACCCCTCTCCGGTAGGAAGACCCTTCATTTATATGCGGCGGATAACGGATTGCTGTCTGATCCCAATGCAAGACTTACGGTTACTCTGACTTTTACTGACAAGAGTACGTTGTCGACAGACGTCGTAAAATAGCAAGCATCCCGAATCAGACCCAAAGCCATGTGAATAGTTGATCCGAGCAGGTTATGGCAGTTGCCAAAAGTCTTGTCCGATTTACGAGAGTGACGCCGTCGCCCCGGACTTGATCCGGGGCCCAGATCCTGGATTCCTGCTTCCGCAGGAATGACGGGAAGTAGCCGCCACCAATCCGCCAAAATTTTGTCACCCGCTATAATTCAATCTGCAACTCGGCTTCAGGAGTAATTCATGAAAGCGATGTTACTCGAACATACTGCGCCAATAGAGCAAAAGCCACTTAGGTTAAGGGAATTGCCTTTGCCAGCGCCCGGCCCCGGGCAAATCCTAATCAGGGTGTCGGCCTGCGGAGTCTGTCACACTGATCTACATACAGTGGAAGGAGATCTGGAACTCAGAAAGCTCCCTGTGATTCCCGGCCACCAGGTTGTGGGAGTTGTAGAGAAAACGGGTACTGGTGCTGATTTGTACCGCAAAGGACACAGAGTGGGAGTCACTTGGTTTTTCTCCAGTTGCGGTTCATGCAGGTTTTGTTCTGAGGATAGAGAGAACCTCTGCAGCAGCGCCAAATTCACTGGTTATAACGCGGACGGCGGGTATGCAGAATTCATTGTGATTCCGCAAGAATCTGCATTTGCAGTTCCGTCTGTCTTTTCCGATGCGGAGGCAACTCCTTTGATGTGCGGCGGGGTCATCGGTTACCGAGCCCTCAGGTTGAGTGACGTCAAGCCAGGCGGCAGGCTCGGAATGTACGGATTCGGAAATTCGGCTCATGTAGTGATTCAAGTCGCAGTAAAAATGGGCTGCCGCGTTCACGTTTTTACCAGAAGTTCTAAACATCAGAAATTGGCGCGTGAATTGGGAGCAGCATGGGTGGGCACTGCTGATCAAAAGCCTCCTGAACCGCTGGACGCGTCCATCATTTTTGCTCCTGCGGGCTCGTTGGTGCCGGTCGCTCTGGAGGCTCTGGATAAGGGAGGGACTTTGGTTCTTGCAGGCATCACGATGACAGCGATTCCTGAAATGGACTACGGCTTGCTCTACTGGGAACGCACCATACGCAGTGTAGCGAACACTACTCGCCGAGATGCGGCGGAACTACTTAAAATAGCAGCTGAAATACCGATTAGAACTGTAGTAAATGAATTTCCTATGTATGAAGCTAACGAAGTCCTTGCCATGATGAAGCATAGTGAATTGACGGCGGGAGCTGTTTTAATTCCTTGATCCACTTTTGCCGATTTCGAGGGAAACTTATATTTTCTTTAGCCTGGGGCAACCGATGAACGCAGTTGGAGGATGTGAGCAAGCCGTGGGGCAGGCTTTCCAGCCTGCCATCATTGGCTCTTTAGAGCAGGCAGGCTGGAAAGCCCGCCCCACAAAGTGCTTTCTGTACAAGGTCGAGTGAATGTCACCTGCCATCCTTGACAGTTCTCGCTTCCATCCAGTATCCTTTGAAGTGGCGGAGTCCCGGAAACGGAGGTACGAGTGATAGTCGCCCAACCCAAGCCATTTTCTGAAATCAAAGCCCTGATAAATAATTACTCGAGAATTCTCGTCGTGGGTTGCGGCACGTGCGTCGCTGTGTGCCTTGCCGGTGGTGAAAAGGAAGCAGGTCTTCTGGCTACTCAGCTAAAACTTGCAGCCTCAGTCGAAGGCAAAGACATGCAAGTGTCTGCAGCCACTGTTGAGCGCCAGTGTGACAGAGAGTTTTTGTATCTTCTCAGAGATCGTGTGTCCCGAGTAGACGCTGTCGTATCTCTTGCCTGCGGTGCAGGCATACAATTTCTTGCGCAAGCGTACCCGGAGACTCCTGTTTTCCCCGGAGTTGATACCAGCTTCATAGGAGTAGCCGAAGACGCGGGGGTGTGGACTGAGCGCTGTAGATCGTGCAATCAATGTTATCTAGGAATCACGGGCGGAATCTGTCCGGTGACCATGTGCGCGAAAAGTCTCCTGAACGGCCCTTGTGGAGGCCCCACTAACGGAAAATGTGAGACTGACTCGGAAAGAGATTGTGCCTGGGTTCAAATCATCAAAAGGCTGGAAAAGCAATCGCGGCTCGATATTCTTATGGAAATAGTGCCGCCCAGGAGCTATGATAGAAGCTCACATCCGGGCAAAGTGGTTCGTCCGGAATTTCAGAAGAGGTTTCCCTCGGGTTGAGCTGCAGAGGCTGATCGACAGTCATTTCTTTTACACTGCGACATGCCGTTTGATGAAGAGATGAACCAGGAATACCTGATTCCGTTTTTTTTGTCTGCATCGGGCTTTCCTTCGAGATTTTCAGCCTCCCAAGCTCTGGATTAAAAATGTTCATAATGCCGAATTATGGGACAATTTTATGAGACGAGACGCAGTTATTATTGGCGGCGGTATCGGCGGGCTTTCGTGCGCTGCAGAATTGGCGCGTCTAGGGTTTGACTCACTCGTGTTGGAAAAAGAGGAAATCTTGGGTGGTCACGCTGCCGGACTCTGTTGTAAAGCAACGGATCAATGTCAGCGCTGTGGAGCGTGCTTGTGGGAAGAGACGCTTCAAAAGGCGAAGAACTCGAAAAGAGTTTTCACGATGACGAACTCCTCGCTTTCCGAAGCTCATATGACACAGGACGGGTGGCAGCTCAATCTCTCTAAGATCGGTAGCACTGATCAAACTCAGGTTCACGCATCAGCGCTTGTAATTGCTTCCGGCTTTACAACGTTCAACCCTCAGATGAAACCCCAGTTTGGTTGCGGCCGTATTCCGGGCGTAATCACTTCACTGGAGCTGGAATACCGTCTCAGAGCAAACTCTTTGGGTCAAGGCATCAAAAGGGTGGCCTTCATACAATGCGTAGGCAGTCGTGATCCCAAAATTGGGGCTAATTATTGCTCTAGAGTGTGTTGTGCTTACGCACTGAGACTAGGCCGATTGTTGCGAAACCGTTTTCCGGAATTAGAAGCATCTATTTTCTACATGGACATACAATCTTTTGACCGCGATTTCGATTCCCGCCTTCTAGCCGCTCAGAAAGAAATGAGGCTCGTGAGGGCGATTCCGTCTCAGATTCGTGAGGATTCGGATGGTCGGCCGGAGCTGGTTTATCACGGACCGACAGATGAGAGAGTTTTCGAGGCTTATGATCTGGTGGTATTGAGCGTAGGCATCGCTGCGGGTGAGTCTTCGGCGCAACTGGCAGATCTCTTGGGCCTTAATGTCGGTGCTGACGGATTTCTGGGCCCAGATGTTTTGGCAGCTGGCTCGAAACGCAGCGGACTGTTTGTTACCGGAGCGGCCAAAGGACCTCGCTCCATAGAGGAAAGCATGTTCGATGCAATCCGGACCGCTGGCGAAGTAGCTTCCTATATAGAAAAATCCAAACCGGGGAGGACAAGTGAAAACGGTGGCATGTGATTCTGTTTTCCTCACCGGGAACGAGCCTGGAGAGCGGGATTTCCGCTGCGTGCTGGTGCTCGGTGGTGATCGTACGGGTTTTCAACTGGCCTGCAGGCTTTCGGAACATCAATTCAAGATCCTGCTCGTCGGAGAAGTCGAAAACAACGCGTCTGACAGCAATATCAGAGTCATTCCGGACGCTACGCTGGACGAAATCCAGGGCTTCGCCGGTGACTTTCAGATAGTCTTGCGCACACCTTCTGGTCGCCGTAGAGAACGGGTCGGAGCCATCATTGCGGCTCAACCTCCACGTGTGAAGCCGAAATTTGAAGCGTACGGAATTCAGGCCGATAGTCGGGTTATTTCGTTATCAGAGCTGGAACTGAAGCTCCAAGCCGGTGAACCGCTGCCAGAATCTCGATGGGATTGGTTTCATGCGGCTTTTCTCTTCGGATTGGAGGGAGAATCCGATCCCCCGACGTTTGCCAGAATCTTGGCCGCAATCGAGAAACTCCGAAGTGCAGACCAGATTCAGTGTCACGTATTTACGCGGAATCTCAAAGTAGCAGCGGACGGTCTGGAAAGACGTTATCGAGAATGCAGGGAAAACGGGACCCTGTTTTTCAAATTCGACGGTGAAGGTCCGGTTTTTGAGCAAGCTTCAGACGGCCTCACGATGATATTCAGGGAACCTCTATTGGGCCTGGAAATGGAACTGACCCCTGACCTGGTTGTGGTGGATGAAGACTTCTTGCCTCCACAGGGTCTGGAGCCTCTTTGGGCCGCGTTGCCATCATCTCCTGCTTGCATCCCCTACTTGCAGCCGGAGTCGCCGCGATTCTCTTCCGTTGAAACACCCAAGGCAGGAATCCTGGCCGTGGGGGCTTCTCGAGGGATTTTTTCTCCGGAGTTGGTGGATTCAGATATTGAGGTCATTCCGTCTTATCTCAAGAGCTTGGAAGTCCCCGGCTCGAACGCAAAGGCTCCTGGACCTCCAAAGATTGACCCCGACAAATGTGCGATTTGCCTGACATGTGTTCGATTGTGTCCTCATGGAGCAATGGGATTCACACGATACGCTTTCGCAGATCCTGGCTCTTGTATGCGTTGCGGGATTTGCGCGACAGCGTGCCCGATGTCTGCCATCAAGCTTGAGCATTCTTCCGAGGATCAAGAGATCTCTCAACGAATAAGAGCAGAATTTCAAGGCCACGCAGGTAAGAAAACGGTTATTCTTGTGTGCTCTCATTCCGGTGCACAGGCCGCAAGTTACATTGCCGATCAAATCCATGATTCCGCCGTGCTCATAGAGATGCCGTGCGCGGGGACCGTGGATGTAGCTCACATCCTTGCCGCTTTTCGGGAAGGGGCAAAGGGTGTGATAGTGACCGGCTGCTTCAAGGGCAACTGTGCCTCGGTTTACGGCACGTCTTTGGCTGAAGAAAAAACTCGCCATGCGGCAGCATTGCTTGCACAAAGCGGGATAAACGCCGAGCAAGTGATGTTCGTCCCGTTGGCTGGGAATACACCCGACGCTCTTCTGACTGCATTGAAGAGAATGGACGCCCTTAAATTTATCGATTCCGGGGCAAGGACAACTTGATCTAGCCTCGCCGGAGTTCCCCATGAGCCGCAAGAAAATAAATGATTTCAACCCTTGCTTCAAAGACCGTGTGGCACAACAACCGGGCGGGGAAGGCATTCGAGCTTGTTTCGGTTGTAAAGCGTGCACTTCAGCGTGCCAGGTCGAAGCGGTGGACAAGCGATACGATCCGCGCAAAATCATTAGGATGATCCTGCTGGGAATGGAGAAAGAAGTGCTGGAAAGCGACTTCCTCTGGCTGTGTTCGTCCTGCTATGGTTGCCATGAGGTGTGTCCTCAAAACGTGCGATTCACTGAAGTCATGTTCGCCCTGAAAAATCTTGCTGTAGCGGAGGCATGCATTCCTCCGGGTTTGACTGCCCAAAGGAATCTGCTCAAAGAGCACGGCCGTTTGTACGAGGTCACTGATTTCGAAAACGAGAAACGAGAAAAACTGGGTCTGCCTCGGATTGTCGAGCATCCGGAAGATTACGCGGGCCTGTTGTGATCATTTTTATAGTTTGTCCTGTCGGCGATTATGAAACGAATCTATGTATGCCCCAGGCTGGAACCCAGAAACGAGGAGCTAAGAGAAAAATTTCATGAAAGCGCTTTTGTACCTTGGGTGCACTGTTCCGGTCCGCAATCTGAATTATGAAGTGTCGGCTCGGCTGACCGCTGAGAGGCTTGGGATCTCTTTTCGTGATCATGAGTCGTTCGGCTGCTGCGGATTTCCGCTGAAGTCGCTTGACGTTTTCGACACGATCACCACGGCCACGCGCAATCTTGCGCTTGCCGACCGAGAAGGTTTAGAAATATGCGCGCTGTGCAATGCGTGTGCGGGAACCCTTACTGAAACCGCGCATATGCTTGACTCTGACCCGGATCTAAAAGCCAAAGTAAACGAGCGGCTGGAAAAAGTAGGGCTGCGCTACGAAGGCCCCGTGCGGGTTCGCAATTATATGAGGCTACTGTGGGAAGAGATCGGGGTGGAGGCAATCAGAAGCGCTGTTGTTCGACCGTTGACTGATGTGTTGCTAGCTCCACATTACGGTTGTCATTATCTCAAGCCTTCCGAGCTCACTGCAGGCTTTGACTCGCCGCACATGCCTAGGACGCTAGCGGGACTCATCGAAGCTACCGGAGCTAGTGTCGCGAAGTATCCGTCGCTTCAGGACTGTTGCGGAGGGGGAGTTCTCGGAACTTCCGAAATAACTGCCAATGCCTTGGCGGCTACGAAGCTCAAGGATGTGGCGGCAACCGGGGCTCATGCATTGGTCCTTGTCTGTCCATTTTGCAACGTGATGTACGAGGGTCAGCAAAAAAAGATAGCCAAGAGTGCCGGTCTTGATCTAAAAGTTCCTGTAGTCTACTATCCGCAGATCCTGGGTCTGGCGTTAGGCCTGACTTCAGAGCAACTGGGATTCAAACTCAATCGTGTTAAGCCTTCCGGTCTTCTGAAGATCGTTGAGGGTTGAGGTTGTGCAATTGATTCTAGGTATTTGGTCGATCGCAAATCGGCCTTTCGAAGGAGGCTGCAATGGACTATGAAGGTTATTTTTTCCCCGACGATCTAACATACGAAAAGAACCATTTCTGGGCAAAAGTCGAGGGTGATCTTGTTGTGACAGGCGCTACGGAATTTATTTCTAAGCAAGCCGGAGAAATAACATTTGTCGATCTTCCTCAGGAGGGGGATGAACTCGCTCAAGGAAAGCCATACGGCTCGATTGAATCCGGAAAGTGGGTGGGCAGGATTTACGCGGTAGTAAGCGGCGAAGTGGCGGAAGTCAATTCAATGCTGGAAGACGAACCTGAGAAGATGAACGAATCCCCTTACGGAGAGGCCTGGATCTGTAAAATTCGTCCGTCCAATCTGGAGGCCGAGATGGCCGCTCTCATGTCACCTGATGATGCATTCAAAGACTTCGTGAAAGAGGAAATCAGGAAGATAGAAGAGCAGAAAAAGTAAAGTGACCAGGTCCTTGCCGGCTCATTTTATAGACATCATTGATCATTTTCGAAGATGTGCCGGCACGGAGGCTGGCACCTACGAATTATTCTTTTCCCCAATCGGGCATTAATTCTGGCAACACATGCAGATCCGTGTGGAGCAGGCTTTGCAGCCTGCTTTTACCGTTCTCAGCGCGCCTGTCCGAAGGCCATGCCGCAGTCGCGACGACTAATCTCAATTACACCTAAATTCCGGTAAGTCAGGCTGAAATCGCGTAATTTCCTTTCGATTTGTCATTGACGGCTTCTCCGGTTCCTGATAGGGGTGGACCGCCGGGACAGTATTGCCTTCTTTTGCTTTCCGGAAAGGAGCCGAACATGGAATCAATGAATCTGTTGGACATTACGATCAAGTATTTCAATGTGATCGTTTTTGTTATGTGTGTGGTTTTTGGAATGATTTCTCTTTTCGCCTCCTGGATTGCCTGGCGCGAGATTCATAGGAAAAGAAACATCATTCGGAGCGTACTGGCAGCGTACAACATAACGGAAGATGCTCTCGAAAAAGGTCGAACCCATTGCGGCGATTTCGACCTGGACCCTGCCATCGTACAGACTATCTTCAACAGCCTTCAAGAAGTCTTGAACGCCGTGTACGGCGAGGTGACAGGAAAACCTATCCCCGCTCGTGAGGATCGCTCTCATGGTTCAGGCAAGCTCACGCGCATTGCCGAGATGAGCCGCATTTGGAAAAGAAAAAAAGAACCTGAAAGAATGAACCTCAACCACACGACGCCGGTTCTCATTCCCGAAGACAGGGAGCACCACCAAAGCATATCTCATCCGTAATCTTTTTTCTTGGACCACGGACATTTCTGCCCGAAATCCCCTCGCGTCCTCTGGGATTCCTGCGAAATCGTGCTATAATTTAGAATTCGGTAAGTCACTTCAGAAGCATGGTCAAATCTTAAAGTATTTTCGGAGAAGGTAAATGCAAACAGGGACCGAAACCGTTAAACGAGGTCACGCCCAAATGTTAAAGGGCGGAGTGATAATGGACGTTGTAACCCCTGAACATGCCCGAATCGCGGAAGATGCCGGGGCCTGCGCGGTCATGGCCCTCGAAAGGGTCCCCGCGGACATTCGTGCCCACGGGGGAGTGGCCCGCATGAGCGATCCCGGTCTGATTCTCGAAATTATGAAAACCGTAAGTATTCCGGTAATGGCGAAGTGTCGCATTGGCCATTTTGTGGAAGCGCAGATACTCGAAGCCATCGGCGTCGACTATATAGACGAAAGCGAAGTCCTCACCCCCGCTGACGAGCATAATCATATAAACAAGCATGATTTCAAGGTTCCATTTGTGTGCGGATGCCGAAATCTTGGCGAAGCGCTCCGGCGCATCGGCGAAGGAGCGGCAATGATCCGTACAAAAGGGGAAGCCGGGACCGGTGACGTGGTTGAAGCGGTTCGGCATGCGAGGGCAGTGCTGGGTGAAATCCGCCGGCTGACAACCATGCGACCTGACGAAATGATGTCCTACTCCAAGGAAATAGGGGCTCCCTATGAATTGGTCAAAGAAACAGCGGAAAAGGGAACCCTCCCGGTGGTGAACTTCGCTGCTGGAGGACTAGCTACCCCTGCGGATGCCGCGTTGATGATGCAACTCGGAGTGGATGGCGTTTTTGTCGGTTCGGGAATCTTCAAGAGCGGCAGCCCCTCTTTAAGAGCCAAGGCCATCGTTCAGGCGGTGACCCACTATAACGATCCTAAAATTCTGGCAGAAATCAGCAAAGGACTCGGAGAGCCCATGGTGGGAATCGGAGTGACGACATTGCCTGAGACGGAGCGGCTTGCAGCCCGAGGATGGTAAAAAGCCCATGAGAATAGGAGTGTTGGCCCTTCAAGGGGCGTTCCGCGAGCACTGCAAAATTCTCAGGGGACTCGGGGTCGAAGTTGTTGAAGTCAGACTTCCGGAAGAACTGGAAAATCTCGACGGTCTGATCATCCCCGGAGGAGAAAGCACAACCATAGGCAAACTCGCGGACTGGCACGGCCTCATAGAACCCATGAAAGAGGCCGCCAAGTCCATCCCGGTGTGGGGCACATGTGCGGGACTGGTGTTCATGGCCAAGGAAGTGGGAATGCAACAGGCCATTCTAGCGGTTATGGATATGACCGTGGAGCGAAACGCTTTTGGCAGACAGGTGGACAGCTTCGAGGAAGATCTTGAAATAGAGGGACTGGAAGGCGGCTCATTTCACGGCGTTTTCATTAGGGCTCCCGTGATTACAAAAGTGGGAACCGAGGTTCAGGTCCTCAGTCGCCTCAAAGATGGCCGAATAGTCGCCGCGCGACGAGGCTCTTTAATGGTTACCGCTTTTCACCCTGAATTGTCATCGGATGATAGAATTCACCGGTATTTCCTGAGAATGTGCGAACAGGCCTCTGTCCAAGGCTGATATTGCATGCATTGCGGGGCAGGCATTCCAGCCTGCCATTTTTGCCATTTTAGGACAGGCAGGCTCGAAAGCCTGCCTCACAATGCTATCCCTCCTCGGATAGCATTAAAGTTAGGGGACTGGAAATGATTCATCTTTTTATGGTCATTACTTGTCTGCCGCTATTCTAGACCCATTCAATCTTTCGGCACAAAAATGACCAAATTCATGGCCGTAGTTGAATACGACGGCACAGCGTATCACGGATGGCAACTGCAGAAGGAGTTGCCCACGATTCAAGGGGCATTGGAGACCGCCCTCGCCCGGATCTTCGGCAAGTTGACTCGGGTTCATGGGGCTGGACGCACTGACGCAGGAGTGCACGCCACTGGCCAAGTGGCTCATTTCACTGCTGAATGGAATCGCTCACCTGCGGACTTGCACAGGAGCCTCAACGCTCTACTGCCTTCGGACGTGATGATTCGCGATTTGGCGCCTACCCCGGAGGACTTCCATGCAAGACACTCTGCGCATTGTAAAACGTATGTTTATACTATTCTGAATCGGTCCCTCAGGTCTCCAATGAACCGGTTGTATGCTTGGCACATTCCTTATGCCCTGGATCTGAAGTCTATGGAAGAGGCGGGGTCTTTTCTCGTAGGGTCCCATGATTTTGCAGCTTTCGGCAGTCCTACAGATGGCACGCCTTCCACCGTGAGGCAGATTCTAAGGGCGGAATGGCAATTTGACGAGGGCCAGGGACTACTGTCTTTCGCAATCTGTGGCACGGGGTTCTTGAGATACATGGTGCGTTCCATTGTGGGGACCCTTGTGCTTGTGGGGAGAGGAAAAATCAGGTCTTCGGATTTTTCTGAAATTCTGGCGTCCTGCGATCGATCACGTTCCGGTCCGGCCGCACCGCCGAATGGTCTGTGTCTTCAATGGGTAGAGTATTGAAGCAGTCCATCAACCCCCAAAAAGAATTCCATATGAGTCTTAACATCATAATGAAATGCTACTCTTTAGATTGGTTGGATGTTCGTATGTTCACAGGAAGCGAATTCGCACTGGAATAACACGGATAAAGGAAGATACGAATGTTTGAGCCGATTTATCTCAAGACGATGCAAGAAGGAGCATTCCCGGAAAAGATCTCCCGAGCGCGGGCTTTGCTCAAAAATTGCGGTGTGTGCCCACGCGAGTGCGGGGTGAACAGGCTTGAGGGAGAAACAGGCCTCTGTGGTCTCGGGGCTCGGGCGATGGTTGCATCAGCGCATCCGCATTACGGTGAGGAAGCACCGTTGGTGGGGTCAGGCGGTTCAGGTACAATATTTTTCACTTCCTGCAATCTCAAATGCATATTTTGCCAGAATTACGAGATCAGCCATCTCATGGAAGGCGAAGAAGTGGATGAGACCGCTCTGGGAGGGCTCATGCTTAAATTGCAGCAGATGGGATGTCACAACATAAATCTCGTCACGCCCTCACATCTGGTCCCACAAATACTGGAAGCGGTTTATTGGGCCGCAGGCAATGGATTGAGCGTCCCGCTGGTTTACAATACCGGCGGCTATGACAAGGTTGAGACCCTGCAACTCCTGGACGGTGTTGTGGACGTCTACATGCCCGACCTGAAATTCATGGACCCAAAAATATCCAAGGAACTCATGGACGCCGAGGATTATCCGCAGGTGGTTCAAGCGGCCATCACGGAAATGCACCGACAAGTGGGTGATTTACAGATTGACGAGCAGGGAATAGCCACGCGTGGGCTTCTTGTGAGACATCTCGTAATGCCTGATGGCCTGGCGGATACCCGCAAAGCCATGCGGTTCCTGGCAGGCCTCTCCCGAAATACGTACGTAAACATTATGGATCAGTACAGACCGTGCGGAAAAGCTGTGGGCAAAAAGGGTGTGAATAGATCAGTGACTGGAGAAGAATACGCCCGCGCCTTGGATGATGCACGAAAGGAAGGCATAACCAGACTTGACGATCGTGTCAGGCCAAGAATGAGGTTTTTTTAGAGAAAAACGGCCTGCTTTTTTTGGATACGTGCTTTAAGGAGACTACATGCCGAAAATCAACCCCGAATATGTACAAGCGGTAAAAGCAGATGTCAATCAATGCCCTTATTTCAGCTTGTTGTCCATGAAGTTGCTTGATTTCGACATTGGCCGTTCTTTGCTCGAGATTTCTCTTGAAACAAAGCACCTTCAACCTTTCGGCGTGGTTCATGGAGGCGTATTCTCTTCCATAATCGACGCGGCTGCTTTTTGGTGCTTGTTCGCGGAAGTGGATGAAAGCTCGGGCATGACATCTGTAGATTTGAAACTTAACTACCTCGCACCCGCCAAGAACGGCAAACTCATTGCCAAGGGCAAGAAGATCAAATTAGGTAAGACTCTAGGATTGGGAGAAGCCAAAGTGACGGATCAGGAAGGCAAGGTATTGGCCCATGGAACCTCTACGCTGATCGTTCTGCCTGATTTCCCTCTGGCGCATTCGGATCAGTTTCCTTCAAAGTTTATGGAATCACGATAAAAAAGCTGGGGGTCGTCTTGGCGGATTTGATATTGGATGCTCATGCTCATTGCGGACTCACAATTCCGTATGAAGAAATCGCAAGAGAATGGCAAGCAGGCGAAATAGATGGGGGAGTACTGTTTTCGCCGGTTGAAGAGATTTACGACCGATACGATCCTCTTTTCAAGGACTCGCTTGAATACGCGCAAAGCCGAGGCCGTGTACATAGCTATCTCCTGGAAAAAGCAACCGATAATGTAGTCTTCCCTTACTTTTTCGTATGGAACGACTTTCCTCCAGTTCCGGATGGCTTTGTAGGCATAAAATGGCATCGCCATTCCGATGAGCCCATTTATTCGTACGGCACATCTGAGTGTAACAGAATAATTGAAGAAATTTGCGGCAAACATTTGCCTGTGGTTCTCGAGGAAGAATTCCACAACACGATCAAGTATCTTAAGAAAATTGCCGGCAAAACAACGGTGATTATTCCTCACATGGGAGCACTGAATGGCGGCTACTATCAACTCAAACGGGCAGGTGTGTTTGAAAATGAGAGTGTATGGGTAGACACAGCGCTGGGGAGTCGTGACGAGATCAAGGATTTCTCGAGCACTTACGGATGCGATCGTATAATGTTCGGCTCGGATTATCCCTTCGGCACGCCTGCTCACGAAAAGCGCAAGATAGAGTGTCTCTTTTCCGGAATGGATACAAGAGCCGTATTAGGAGGCAATTTGTTGCGACTGTTGGGACGGAACCCCGACTCGATAGAGCCTTGAAGATTTTTAGGTTGATTGATGTGGTAAGATTTCTAGTCATAGGGGCCTCTTAGTCCATGGTCACTGTGGTCACTGAACCGTAGGGGATCTTAGTGGTCATTAATTAAGTGGCATGTTATGCTCATACACACGTATATGCTGCGGAGGGCGTCATGCGAATAACAGTGCACGTTCCCGATAATATCGGACCGACATTGAAGCAAGCAGCCGAAAACGAAGGCCTATCCTTGTCGGCGTTTACAGCCAAAGCCCTTGAGGCATATCTGAAACAGAAACGAAAAAAGGAAGCGGGAACCCGTCTTCTTGAGCTGATCCATCCCGGCGTCGTTTCGTCCGACATCTGGGATGAGCTTGAACAGGGTAGAATAGATGATAGGGCTTGATACTGGTTTCTTCATTGAACTTATGAATGGAAACCCCGAAGCGTTAACAATCTGGAAATCAGGTCTTGATGACAAAGAGGATCTCGTCGTTTCCTCCTTGACATTGTTCGAGATTGAACGCCTCGGCCTGAAAGGGAAACTCAAGGAATGCGAAGCAATCCTGGACGCCATAAATTCTGTGACTTTGGTAGCATGGCTGGATTCAGAAATACTCAGCCGGGCTGCTCGGCTATCTCATGGATTGGGAATTCCTTCTATGGATTCATTGATCTTGGCGTCATTAACCGCCTACAAGACTATTTGTGTCACCCACAGTACTAGCTGTATAGGGGGGTCGCACGGCCGTTTGGTTTTCTGAAGAAAGCTAGACAACGGACCGGCAGATCGTTAACGCCTGGGCCTTCAAAGGCTGTCCCATAGCTGGATCGCCGGAGCCGACGTGCGAAAAGCCCGAACAGTCGCTGGGCCTTCTGAGGCCGTATCCACAAGGGAGGGACATCGCCCGTGTCTGAAAAGATCTTCGTCGGCATAGATATCGCTAAGGACAGCCTGGACATTCATCTGCTCCCGTCAGGCGTACGCTTCTCCTGTCGGAATACTGCGGATGACCTCGATGCGCTTGTCAACGTCTCAAGAAAGAGGTCCCCGCGTTAATCGTCATGGAAGCAACCGGCGGTTACGAAGTCATACTCGCCGCAGAGTTTGCTCAGCCGGACTTCCCGTTGCCGTGGTTAACCCCAAGCAGGCCCGAAACTTTGCCCGAGCACTCGGAAAACAGGCTAAAACGGATTCCATCGATGCCTATGTGTTGGCTCGGTTTGCACAGGACATGAGGCCTCCTGTGAGGCCTATTCTCAATCAGGAGGAACAAGCCATCAAGGAATTGGTCGCCCGGCACCGCCAGCTCGTGCTGCAGCGTGCCTCGGAAAAAAACCCACTCCATCATGCTCGCTCCGAGCTCGTCCTCCAAAGCATTCAGCGCATCATCATGGCACTGAATCAGGAAATTCGGTCTATTGATCAGGATCTCGATACGACCATCAAGAACTCCTCCATCTGGAGTCAGAAGGAAGAAATCTTGCTGAGCGTTCCCGGCGTTGGTCCAGTCACTGCGGAACACTCATAGCAGACCTGGCTCCGCTGGGCGAGGCAAGTCGCGCTCGAAATCACCAGTCTCGCGGGTCTGGCGCCGTTCAACCGTGACAGCGGCATCATGAGAGGCAAGCGTAGTATCAAAAAATATATATATAAAAGAGAGATATAGTAGATATGAGGTAAAGGACATTTACACTACGGATTCTCATTTGGAAACGTATAACAGAAAGGAAGTCGCTATCACGAACCTTCGTAAGAGACTAGATTAGGCTCGGCTAATGATCTGTCAATTTCGAATCTGGACCTTTCTGGACCAAAGAAGCAGAACGAAAAAATGGCCAAGCGCTGGCTTGCTCTGGCTTCTGCTCGCGATCACAATCTTTACCACGCAAGCGAACGGATGCAGGTCTTGCCCATCATGCTCTTGACGCAGGCCCCCTTTTTCTGGTAAAAAGATCTTTTTAGATTTGGCCAGTTCTTCCCTCATTTGGCCGGTGAAAAGCAAATATCCGGTGACCGGGTGAGGGCGGCCTGGAGTTACTGAACCCGTCAGGTCCGGAAGGAAGCAGCGGAAGTAATCTCGGGGGCCGGCCCTCACCCGATCACCGGACTTGGCCGCATAGGCCGGCAACGGACACCTCGCAGTAATGTCTTCGTACCTCGTCTTAGCAAGAAAATACAGACCCTCAACGTTCGCAGAGGTGGTTGGACAAAACCATGTGGTGCAAACCTTGTCCAATTCCATCCTGTCGGGCAGGGTGGCTCATGCTTTTCTTTTCTGCGGGGTCCGCGGAGTCGGCAAGACCACCGTAGCAAGGATCCTGGCAAAAGCGCTAAATTGCTCGGGGCGGGCGGAAACGGATCCCAATCCTTGCAACAAGTGTTCGTCATGCAAGGAAATCAGCAGGGGAACAAGCGTGGATGTGCAAGAGATCGACGGTGCGTCCAACACTTCCGTGGAAAATATCCGTGAAATTAACGAAAATATAAAATACCCTCCGGTCGGCTCGCCTTATAAGATCATAATTATTGATGAAGTCCACATGATCTCAATAAACGCTTTTAACGCACTGCTCAAGACTTTGGAGGAGCCACCTCGTCACGCAAAATTCATGTTCGCTACCACTGAATCCCACAAAGTGCCTGCAACCATTAATTCCCGTTGTCAGCGGTTTAATTTCAGGACCATCTCCATTAATGAAATCGCCGAGGGAATGGCTCGCATTCTGGCGGAAGAAAAGATAGAGGCGGATGAAAACGCTCTGACCCTTGTAGCAAGAGAAGCCCAGGGATCTTTCAGAGATGCGTTGAGCCTTCTAGATCAGGTGATTGCGTTCACTTCGCAGAGGATTTCCGCCAAAGATGTCGTAAGCATTCTTGGAATAGCGGGTATAGACCGCTTCGGACGCCTCATGACCTCAATCATTGACCGGAATCCTGCAGCCGCACTGGCAGTGGTTCATGAGCTGTTCCACGAGGGTTACGATCCGGAGCAGTTCGTTCTGGACATGATTCAATACATGCGCAATTTGATAGTTGTGGCTGCTGTCCACAAAAACGACAGAGTTGAGGGACTGATTAACGCACCCCCATTTGAACTAGAGGAGATGGAACAGCTCTCGAAGCGATCCTCCCCACATGAGCTTCAAAATTTCTTCAGTATACTGGTCAAGAGCGAGGGAGAAATAAAGCGCTCGGGCAATCCATGGATAAGTTTGGAAATGACGGTGCTCAAGATGGCGTACGCGCCTGAACTGATGGACTTGTCCGAGATCATTCGTCGCATGGATTCAGGCGCTCCTCCTACGAAGCGGCCTGAAACGCGGGGCAAACCGGAACCTTCTGACCGAAGACACGTCAGTACACGGCCCACAGAGGTCGCAGTTCCCGGGGCTGTCACAGTTGCTGAGGAGATTCCTTCTAACAAATTCACTATTACCAAGATCACACCTCTGCCCTCAGGCACTCCTGATGAAGTGTGGATGGATTTGAAGGAATTACTAAGGCCATTAAATGAATCCAGGCTGCTCTCAGTTATGGAACACGGAAATCTCCTGAATTTCGGGACTACGGAGGTGGAGATCGGGTTCAACAAGAAAATTCACAAGAAAAGCTTTGAGACAATACTGAACAACAAACCCGAATTAAATCAAACGATCGAGGATTTTTTCGGGGGCGCAAAAATAAAGACACTCACATTGGCTCAGCCTACCTCGCTGGACACCTCCGATCAATTTGCCGAGCTATCTAGTGACGAGAGCGATTTCATTCGGGCGCTCAAGACCGAAGCTATAGAAAACTCCATCACAAAGGCTGCACTCGCGGAATTTGAGGGCAGCTTCGTAGAAGATATAAAAATCTTGAGCACAATCAAAGTGTAACGCTCATAAATGATCCCATGAGAAATATTCCGACGCCGACTGACTTGACAGACAAGCCGCAAATTTCTAACCTGCGGATAGATTCAATTCAGGAGATTGACTATGGCTGGATGTAGAAGCTGCTCAGGACATTCGCACCAAACAGAGGCCAAGAGCGTCAAAGCAGCAGAAAAGCTTGGCACTTGCGAAATATCGAGCAATCCTCGATACCCCCGTGTTTTAGTTGGCAAAGAAGCCATCTATGCCGATGAAAATGTTCAGATGATTGTAACTGTGGTCTCGGACGACTCGGACGAAAACCATGATTTCTTCGTCTTGAAGCCCTTCAGGATACTCAAAGACGTTCTGAAGAAACACTCTTCAGGCGATCAATTTGAGGTCACTCAGCCTGCGGGCGAAAATTGTTGGAAATTGCGCGCTCTGATATAGAAAATGTGAGGCTGCCCCGTGGATCTTTAGATCGGCCCGATTGCCTGACATCTATTGTGCGGCCGTCCGGTTCGTAACTGTACAGTTCGATTTTATTCATGGAATCATAAGCTTGAAGAGTTCGGGGAAAGCAGTGAAATCCATTAGTAGCGAAGAACTTGCCGAAAACAATGGACTGGACGGAAGACAAGCATTAGTAGCGGTAAACGAAAAGGTTTACGACTTAACGTCAAGCAAGAAATGGCCCAGCGGCACTCACATGAAACGGCACAAGGCCGGTGCGGATCTGAGTAATGACATCTTGTCCGCCCCTCACGGCCTAGAAGTGTTGGAACGTTTCGAGACGGTCGGATTGTTGGCCCGCGTAGAAAAAGTGCCCACAGAGGGATTGAGAGCGAAAGTAGAAGCACTCTTGGATGCTTATCCATGGTTCCGAAGGCATCCTCATCCTGCTGCAGTCCATTTTCCATTAGGTTTCCTCATGGGTGCACCTCTGTTGGAGACCCTGGGAATATTATCGAATTCGCCTAGAACCGAGTGGGCTGCTTATTGCTGCTTATTAATTGCGACAATTTCGATACCTCCGGCAATGGCTTCAGGCTATTTCACATGGTGGATTAATTACGAGCTACGTGATTCAAAGATCATTTCCAAGAAGCGACATCTAGCGTGGCTTTCTCTCACGATTGCGATCCTCGCAGTGCTCGCGAGATCGTTTTTGTTGGACGACCCACTTAGTTTTCCCGCCATCTCCGTGCTGGCCTATGCAGGCGCACTCTGGGCCCTTGCAGTAATTGCTTCTTGTATTGGGTTCTTGGGTGGAAAATTGGTTTTTCCTTATGAAAGTCATTAATTGTAAGCTATTGTGCGATGCGGAGCAGCCAAGCTATCCGCTTGGGCGACAATTACTTGTAGAGGATTGTTAAATGAATCAAGTCAGCGTCCGGCTCTCGGAATGGTTGGGCGGCCTGCCTTCAATAAACCTAAGATTGTTTTTCAGTTTGTCCAGAACGCCTCACGGGCTGCTTGATATGTGCACGCCAGCAATGGCTGCCATGCTGTGGCTGGGGAGCTTTCCGCGTGTGTTGGTCGTTCTCGTTGGGCTGATTACGGCATTCGCAGGCTATACCGCCGTATATGCGCTTAACGACCTCATCGATTGCCGCGTTGACAAAGAAAGACTAGTCCCGACGCCGGACTCCAAAGAAGTGGTGCGCGTCGATGAAATTCTGACGCGTCATCCAGTAGCCCGTGGTGTTTTGTCTTTCAGAAGCGGTGCAATCTGGTTCGCTGCATGGGCGATGATCGCGTTGGCGGGCGCATATTGGCTCAATCCGTTTTGTGGGCTTCTGTTCCTGATTTCTTCTTCCATGGAATCGCTATACTGCAAGTTGCTACGTGTGAGTCATCTGAAGATTATTCCATCCGCAATTGTAAAAGCTACCGGCGGACTGGCCGGCGTGTACGCTGTCGACCCTAGTCCTGCACCGGGTTTTGTGGCTGTGCTATTCTTATGGCTAGCGGCATGGGAGGTCGGCGGTCAAAATATTGCCAATGATATAGTCGATATGGAGGATGATGCCAAAGTATCCGCTCGTACCACGATCACAGTCCTCGGATTAAGAGAATCGGTTTTTATACTCCTTGCAGGAATTTCTATGGCTACCCTGGCAGGAATAGCCATCTACTGGACGGCTGGACCTGGAATCGGCCCATTTTATTTGATCGGCGCAGCTCTCGTTTCCTGGAAGTTGCTGCTCGAGCCGGCTCGGGAGGTCTACTACAATCCGACCTACGCAGCAGCAGCTTCTTTGTTCAACAAGGCGAGCTACATGCCCTTGGGGTTTCTTGTCGTCGTGCTAATTTCCATTTTGCTACCGCTTTGATTCGATTAGACAATGAAGTGCAATAATAATATTAGGCCCCTGATAGTACCGTTTCGACGGATTTTCAACCTGGGTCTTTCCGACAAAGAAAAAATGCTCATGAACTGGCCGGAACGCGTCTGGATTTACAGCCCGGTTCGGGTATTCTTTCAAATCCGTGAGATTCGGGAATGGCTGAAGTTGGTGGGCAAGACAAATGCAGAAAACGCCCTGGAGATAGGATGCGGGTTGGGTCGCGGAGCTGGATTGATGGTAAACAGGATGGGATTCCGCGATGTCGTAGCATTCGATTTAGAAGAACGCCTGGTCGTCCGGGCAGCAAGAGGCACCCCTGATGTCCTCAAAGAAAAAATATCATTCTATGTGGGAGACGCTCAGGATCTGCCTTTTGGAGACTCGTCCTTCGACGCAGTAGTGAACTTCGGCATAATTCACCACGTGCTGGACTGGAGGCGCTGTATATCGGAGATCTCAAGAGTGCTTCGGCCTGGCGGCCTTTTCTATTTTGAGGAGATCTATCCACCCCTTTACGCCAACTTCTTCATGAAGCGCCTGGTGCGTCACCCCACAGAGGACCGATTCGACGGTCCTCAATTCCTGAGAGCGCTCGAATTGCAGAATCTCCATCTGGTGCAAGGCGTTCGGCACGAATCCAGATTTGGTATCGTGGGAATAGCGCGGAAAAGTCCTCTATAAAAAGATTTCGTCACAGCGTATTTCCCGCAATCTTTACCAGAGGGCCGAAATCCTAAGCTTATACCAATTGCCAAAATTCTTGTCCAATTTAAGGGAATTGTACCCGTCACCCCGGACTTGATCCCAATGCTGTCGACTCAAGCCGTCAATCCGCGAATGCAGACCACCTATCGTCATTACGTCGGAAGACGGAATCCAGGTTTTTCAATGCACCGAAACGCTAATACTGGACCCCGACTTTCGTCGGGGTGACGATCGCGCCTACGGCGTGATCCGGGGAATTAATCCTAATTCAAAAGCATTAAGACTTGATCCGGGGTCCAGATTCTGGAATCCTGCCTTCGCAGGAATGACGAGGAAACGGACATTATTTTTGGGGTTGCTATATGTTGCTGCGACTGGCATCAGGACATCATTTCAACCAGGATTCGGACTGACCGCACGATGAATGTCTGAAAAGCCGGCACTCGACCTACAAAATTCCATCTCGATACAATTGTCCTGGTCCAAAGCTGACAAAATCGCGCATGGGAGTGACTAGTTTTCCCCAATGCTAAAGACATGGGCGTTTTAGCCCCGCCTCGCATAAGCCGTCAATCTTAATCAAAGGTGCAATCTTTACAGTGCGATCCCGTCCTTGGACGCGGGATCGGGACTTGAGCACGGGACAGAACGGGCTTTTTTTACCCTATGGTAAGAAATTCAGAAATGAGTTGGATCGCGGATACCATTGTTTAAAGGGAATTTGTTGTTTGGCACTCGATTTGCACTACGTAAAGAGCGTAGTGAGGCGGCGCAAATTAGTACCGCATCAGGGGGATCTTAGGGCAAGGACCCTCAGGGGAATTAATAAGCAAAAAATATTGCACAGAGTTCACCAATTGGTATGGCAACCTAATTGATGACGTGTTCGCCTGGTAGTGAACAAAAATGTAACTTATGAATTATATGACGCCGCCTCACGCGTCAACCGTTTTGTCATTCAGCGACAAGAAAACTAAATATTAGATAGGAAAATTAAGCGTCTAGCAATTCCGAGCGGCATGTCTACGGGTTCGGAATCACCTTTTTTGCGCTCAACTTTTATTCAAGATTGGAAACGGAAGTCCCTTTCCTCAACTCAACACCCCGCTTCTCGAGATTTTCTGATCTCCAACTTGTACGGTCGGCCGAATTGTCACTGCGCCCGTCCAGAAGAAGCCGGAACCAATGAAGGAAGGCAGACCGGACAACCCCATCCTGAAGGACTCTTGCGCATTCACAGCAGTAACCATGGTCGAAATGAAAACCAGAATAAAGCCCCACACAGGAACGGGCGAGCGCCTCGGGAGAAAACTCATAATTCCTCCTGAACCAAAGCCCGAAACTGCAACACTCCAAGCTATAAAACGTAGCGGCCGGGACAATATGAAATGAAACGTGGAGAGCTTTCCACATACAATGGAGCAACAATCCTGTCAACGAGATTGAGAATCTGTTGTTAACGCTTTCTTGCAGGGGCCCTCAACTTGCTTCAACGTCCTTATAAGACGGAGAGGGAAAGCTTAAGATCATATAAGGAGTCTCACTATGGATAACACACCACTACATTGTCCCGGTTTGCAGGCACACAAGAATCTCTCATCGTTTATCTGCAAGTGTCCCAATTGCGGTAAAGAAAAGGAGATTTTCTCGGACGAATTCGAAAAGTCACACATCTGCAAGGGTTGCAGTCAGACGATTGATTTCTCCAAGTGCACATTTGAAGCGGGTAGTTCCCAGATCAAGTAATAGGGAGGCGACTTGACTACACCATGTAAATATGGGCATCAAAATTGAACCTTGCCGGTGTTGAAAACCTCTTATGCCCCTTTAAGAAACGGAGGTTGAAGGGCCTTTCATCCTCCCTTTCAAAAAGGGGGCAAGAGGAGTCGGTTTGAGAAGCGATTTTTTCCTTTCGGTTTTGCTTGATTCCAGCTCATCAAAGAGATACCCTTCGTCCATACCGACAACTCTCATGTAGCGTCACGCATCCTGGTGGAAGATCGAATCTTCCGCCATTAGGTCTGTCATTCTCAATCGGGCGACTAGTCCCTTTCGGACGGAAATACGATCTCAGCCTGGGGCACAAACAATGGAAGCATGGTGGCAAGGACTTTCACTATTGAACAAAGTCTTCGCGTCATCCGCTCTCCTATTCAGTGTTCTTTTCGTTTGGCAAGTAATTGCTATCCTGGTCGGCATGGACCCTGACTCGCACGTCCAAGTCGATGGAGCGGCCATGGACCATGGCGCGGACGTTCATGATCACGCGTCGCATGGTGGTGAGGGTGCGGTAACGTTTACTCTCGTCTCAGTCCGATCGATTGTTGCATTTGGGACTTTGTTTAGTTGGGCGGGGACACTCTATTTGTCCGGCGGGACCACGCCGACATTTGCGGTGCTTTATAGCTTTTTTTGGGGCTTGGTTGCCATGTTTGCAGTTTCCTATCTGCTGTATGCTCTTCTTCGCTTGCAGGAGAGGGGCAATATTAGTTTCTGGACTGCAGTTGGAACTGATGGAACTGTTTACCTGGATATTCCCGAACAGGGCGTCGGACAGATTCGAGTTTCTGCCAGCGGCGTTATCAGCTTCTTAAAGGCTCGTTCCCTAGACGGACTGCCTCTACCTGCCGGGACCAAAATCATTGTCGTGGGAATCGGCGAAGACAACGTGCTTGAAGTCACATCCCTCAAAGAGGAGGAATGAACATGATGACTGCCGTCACGTTGACGGTGCTGCTTGCGGTAATTCTATGCGGATTACTGTGGGTATTTGTTGGACGGTACAAACGCTGCCCATCCAACCGCATCCTCGTAATTTACGGAAAAACCGGAGAGGGAGCTGCGAATTGCGTGCACGGCGGAGCGGCTTTTGTTTGGCCTGTTCTGCAGTCGTTTGAATGGTTGGACCTGGAGCCTTTCGTTGTTCCTATCGAACTTGCGAATGCTCTTTCTAGGGAGAACATCCGTGTCTCCGTGCCCACTACGGTCACCGCTGCAATCAGCACTGAACACGGCATTATGCAGAACGCCGCAATAAGACTCCTGGGGCAGACTATCGACGATATCCGAAAACAGGCACAAGACATCATTCTCGGGCAGATGCGTGCGGTAATCGCCACCATGTTAATAGAAGAGATCAACCGGGATCGGCAAGCGTTCATGGCAAAAGTCAATGACGCTGTCTCTGTGGAGCTTGAAAAAATAGGTCTTAGTGTCATCAATGTAAATATCAAGGACATCGAGGATGATAGCGGCTATATAAAGGCATTAGGCAGAAAAGCGGCAGCGGAAGCCGTAAACCAGGCGATTATCGATGTGGCTGAACAGGAGAAGCTGGGAAAAATAGGAGTGGCTGAACGCGAGCGCGACCAGCGCAGAGCCGTTGCAGCAGCCAATGCGCAAGCGTCCGTAGGAGAAGCTGAAGCCGAGCGGGATCGCCGCAAAGCAGTCGCTGCAGCAGAAGCGGGCGCATCCATAGGAGAGGCAGAAGCCTCTCGCGACCGCCGACAGAAAACTTCCGTGCTTGATGCGCAAGCTGTAGAAACAGAATCCGGGGCGTATGCAAACAAAGCTGGTTTCCAGGCCACGCAGAAAGTTGCCGAGGAAGAAGCCAGAGCCAAAGCACAAAGCGCCTCTGTCCAGGCGGATGCCACAATTAGAGTCGCTCAGGAAGAATCTCAGAAGCTGGCAGAACAGGCTCGGGCACGCCGAGAGGAAGCCAGATTGAACGCCGAAGTGGTTGTGCCGGCTGAGGCCGAGCGGCAAAAGGCCGTGGTAAACGCAGAAGCCCAGCGACAACAAAAAGTGTTGGTTGCAAAAGGCGAAGCTGAAGGCATTCTCGTTCGCATGCAGGCTGAAGCGCAGGGTGCTCAGGCTCAACTGGACGCAAAAGCTGCTGGTTACAAGTCTCTTATCGGATCATGTGCGGCAGATCCTTCGCTCACTGCGTCGCTTCTCTTGATTGAAAAGATTGTGGACCTGACCCATATACAGGCTGAGGCAATAAAGAATCTCCCCATCGAGAAAATGGTTGTGTGGGACGGCGGCGGCGATGGTGGTGTTTCGGATCTTGGTCGCCGTCTTTTGGGGGTCCTTCCTCCGATGCATGATTTAGCGAAAACAGTAGGCCTGCAATTGCCCGAATTCCTGGGTAAAGCCACGGATACGGGCAAGACTCTTGACAGTTCTCTACCGGCTGACAAGCAGGTCAAGAAATAGGAACAATGCGTGTCTTTGTATTTCAAGTATGAAAATTTCATTCGTGTAAGACGCTAGAAGAACAAATTTCCACTATGAGAGTGATGCTTATGTGATTATGCCCAACCAACCATTTTCATGGCATAATCCCAGGGGTAGAGGCAGACCCACGCGTCTGCTCAGATTCGGGCGCACACGCGGGTGACCCCCTACCAAAGATCGTGCATGCTTCAAAACGGTGATGACCAATGAATTTATTCGACACCTGAATACGAATTATGGGGATCAATAGAGCGCGAAACCCTGGCAACGCAACTATTACGAACACGTCGTCCGGAAGGAAAAGGCTTGCACGCTAGTCGAAAATACTTTGAGGAACATCCATCCCATTGGCAACATGATCCGGACAACCATGATGTGATTCGGAGATCATCGCTATGACTTCCGACATCATCCTGAAAACGTTAGAGGAGAATCGTGAGGCCATCCGAGGTTTCGGAGTGCATCGCCTAGGTGTCTTTGGTTCGTATGCCGCGTGGCGAAGAGAAACAGTCCAGCGACATAGACTTCCTGGTGGAGTTCTATGATGCTACGCTCCAAAACTACTTGAACCTGAAAGAGTTCCTTGAGCAGCTGTTTGGCTGTTCCGTGGATCTTGTTTTTGCGGACGCAGTGAAGCCGAGGCTCAGACCAATCATCCTTAACGAGGTTGTTTATGCCGAGGGATTATAGAGTATTCCTGGACGATATTCTGGAAGCCTCCGGAAAAGTCTTAGGATACACAGCGGGATTCTCGTATGAGCAATTCGCTGCCGATCAAAAGACTGTTGAAGCAGTAGTGTGGAACCTTCAAATTATTGGAGAAGCAACGAAAAACATCCCAGAAGAAATACGTTCCCACTATCCTGAGGTTCCGTGGCGAGATATGGCCGGATTAAGAGACATTATTGTGCACCAGTATTTCGGGATCAAGCTCGATGTGATCTGGAAGATAATTCAAAACGATCTGCCGCGGGTTAGAGATAGCGTGCAACGCATTCTCGAACCAAAGGAGTGATACGGAGCCGGCAGAGCGCCCCAAAGATCGCGCGATTGCTCAAAACAATGGCGATCAATGAATATCTCCAGTATGCTAAGAGTAGTTCTGCGAAAGAAACGGAGTCTCAAATCATGGAGCGTGCAGAAGACTTATTCATAAGTGACCTTGGGAGCAGCATGACCGATTTGGAGCTCATGGAGAAGTATCGAATTACTGCGGCTGAACTGAGAAGAAGGCTTTTAAGTCTTATCCGTGAGGGCGCGGTCAGCTCAAGTGACGTTTACTGGAGGCCCATCCTCTACGATTACGAAGTTGAAACCGATGACAAAAGGTCAACTCCACGATATCCCTTGAAGCGACTCCTACCTGTTTCCTGTATCGACTGTCCGCAGCTTCCGCCGGGGTTACTTATTGACATAAATGAAAAAGGCGGGTGCGTCATGGGGCTCGGCGTGCGGACAGGAGAAAGAATCACCATCGCCATTCATCCGGAGGATCTGCTCGATACAGACGAGATACGCTTGGAAGCCTTTTTTAAATGGGTAGAGCCAGGTGAGGACCTGGACATCTCGGCCGCAGGCTTTGAAATATTCTCGATTTCTGCGAAAGACTCCGTTCTTCTCAAAGAACTGATCCGAGCAGTTTTGTGAAAATTTGACAAGTATTTCTTAGCTAGAAATAGATTGAGGCAATGGAAGTGAACCGCGACGAAATCTTACGCAGGCTTGAGGAGAATCTGGAAATGATTCGTGGCTTCGGAGTGCGTCGCCTCGGATTTTTCGGATCGTACGCCCACGATCAGCAAACAGAGGCCAGCGACATGGATTTCCTCGTGGAATTCGAGAGCGCCACATTTGACAACTATTTCGATCTGAAATTTTTTTTGGAAGGACTGTTTGAACGACCAGTTGATCTCGTCATCTCAGACACCATAAAGCCGAGAATACGCACCGCCATCCTGGAGGAGACCATTTATGCCCCGGGACTTTAGGCTCTATCTCGATGACATCCTCGAATCTTGCCGGAAGATTCGGAGGTTTACTGAATGAATGTCATTTGAAGAATTCCAGGCTGACCTCAAGACCCAAGACGCAGTCATCCGGAACTTCGAAGTCATAGGGGAGGCAGCGAATCGTCTACCGCAGGACGTCAAGTCTCTATACCTCGATGTCGAGTGGGCAAAAATCATTGGGTTTCGTAACATACTTATCCACGAATATTTCGGAGTGAACCTGGAGACTGCATGGACGGCAATCCAAGATAAGATCCCAATTCTTGAAGAAGAAACAAAGTCAGTTCTTGCGGAAGAGAGATGAGTTCAGAGTCCAAACAGATACGAATCTTATCACCTAAAAACGCGGAAACCGGATAAAGTCCGACTGCATCCTGGTTTGCTACGAGTTTCAGTCGCGTTACTGTTGGAGGGTGTTCATTAACAGACTCATCAAGGTCAGCGCAGTCCTTGCAGGTTATCTCATAGCGTGTCTTGTTGCAAGTGCTTCTGTTTACTACAGAATCCTTCATACGCAGGGTCCAGATGCGCAAGCTTCATCGGGAATGTATGCATTCGGAGACAGCATCCTTTTTATGTTCGTATTTGGCGTTGTGGCGCTCTTCCCGACTGGATTGGCACTCTACTTTCTGCGGCTTTTTCGACCATTCTGGACCGCCATCTCAATAATATCATTGGCGCTTGCCGTTACCGGCATAGCCGCCGCTTCGGTAATCGCATTTGCTTCTTCCTGGCCACTCCATGAGCCCCGATGGGTCATCGCTGAGTTTCTCGCGGTTCTGCTGATGTTCGCAGCGCCGCTGCTGGCCGCCGCCTTCATCCTTTCGGCTTTCGTAGCGCCGACCCAGCGCTCCCGCTGGGCATTGCTTGGAGCAGCAGCTATCGAGGGTATGGTCAGCACATACGCCTTCTTTCACTGGTTCGGGTCTGTGTTTTTCTGATTTTTTCTGTTTCTTTGACATAGAGCGCCGGGTTTTTCAGGCTATTTGCTTGCGATTGACGTGGTTCTAGGTTGCCTGGTGCGGCGATTCTCTTACCTGCCAAGAATCCTCATATTCATGATGCCTGAGGTCATATATCCGGCCAGCTCTGGTCTCTACTTTGAAATAGAGATAATCCGGTTCCCGCCAGGACTCCACAACCGAGGCAACCTGGATCTCGTCATCGCCCACCAAAAACGAGAGGGGCCTTTCGTCTGCCCTGGAACTAGCCAAGCATCGGACTGCAGTGCGATTCCAGGATTTAAACGGAGTCTCAGACATGGTTTGCCTGCAATTTTATTTGGTGGGTTACCGTTGCTTGTCCCGCGCCTTGGAAACAATTCGAGATCACAAATGACGAGTACACTACCAAGGTGCGCATTGGTTTGCACGCCTTTGTTTTTCGGTACAAAGCATCAATGCCTAGCAATCACAGGGGGAAGACGCGGAATCTAACCCGATCCACAAGTCATTAAATGCTGTCATATCATGCTATTACCTCTGTCTTCTGGTAGATTGCATCCGATGAAATGCACGACGTCCTTTCCGCTAAACGAGCTGATTTTCAAGTGGGCTGTTTCTGTCGATGATTGGCCGGGAGGGGACTTGACTAGCGATTTGTTCATTCTTGAATCAGGCCCTTTTTCTGGCGCCGCTCTAGGCAATCATCAATGATATGCGGAAACGCGAAGGATTCTGATTGACGGAGACGCGTGGGGACAGTTATGCTGAATAGGAGAATTTATTGATAATGTTGATGACGGATTTGATGATCTAGGACACTGTGGGGTGTTACAAAAGGCCTGAGCGGGTCGCAGGTAACAAATCCGTGAATTTTCATCGCCCGCTGCGAAGGTAGAATTGCGAGGCCTTCTTTGAATGCCGGGTTAAGGTCGAAAAATAAATGATATTAAAGGTTAAGAATCTCTTGATGGAGGAGACAGCGATGCGTCCTCGAAATCAACTATTGATGTACGTAGCCTTGATTGCCCTCGTCACGGCTGTTGCCAGTCCCGGCAACGCTCAGCAGATCACCGGCGTACCGGGCTCACCGGATGCGACCACAACCATTGACGGAAAGCAGCTTCCTCCACCAGACCCGAAATTTGGGGGGGTGATCAAGGAGAAAGCCTCTGAGTCGAAGGCGTGGTGGGCGCCACGCGTCGTTCCCCCGAAGGGCGCGCCCAATGTGTTACTCATCATGACGGACGATGTCGGCTACGGCGCGCCGGGCACCTTCGGCGGCGTTGTCCCGACCCCGGCCCTGGATCGCATCGCGAACAATGGACTGCGTTACACGAACTTCCACTCCACGTCGCTGTGCTCACCGACGCGGGCTGCGATTATCACGGGACGCAACCATCACGTGGCCGGCTTCGGCGTCGTGGGCGAAATCGCGACGGGGTTCCCGGGGTACGACTCGATCATCCGGAAGGAGAACGGCACAATAGGCGCCATCCTTAGGGACAATGGTTATGCAACTTCGTGGTTCGGCAAGAACCACAACACACCGTTTTATCAGGCAACCCAGGCCGGGCCGTTCGACCAGTGGCCGAACGGATTGGGCTTCGAGTATTTCTACGGCTTCGTTGGCGGCGACGCCAGCCAGTGGCAACCGAACCTGTTTCGCAACACGACGTCTATCTACCCCTTTCAGGGCAGCCCCGGCTGGAACCTGACCACGGCCATGGCCGACGAGGCGATCCAGTACATGAAGCAGCTCAAAGAGATCGCGCCCGATAAACCGTTCTTCGTCTATTACGTGCCGGGCGGCACGCACGCGCCGCATCATCCTACTTCTGAATGGATCAAGAAGGTCAGCGACATGCATCTCTTCGATGAGGGCTGGAACAAAGTCCGCGAGACCATCTTCGCTAATCAGAAGCGGCTGGGCATCATGCCCGAGAACGCGAAGCTGACGCCTTGGCCGAAGGAACTGCCGGAGTGGGATTCACTCAGCTTGGAGGAGAAGAAGCTCTTCATCAAGCAGGCCGACGTCTACGGGGCGTACCTCGCGTACACCGACCATGAGATCGGCAGGGTCATCCAGGCCGTCGAAGACCTCGGGCAACTCGACAACACCTTGATCATCTACATCAGCGGTGACAACGGCGCGAGCGCTGAGGGTATGCTCAACGGTACGCCGAACGAGTTCACCACGTTCAATGGCGTTGCCGTTCCGGTCAAGGACCAGTTTCTCTGGTACGAGTTCTGGGGCTCGGAACGGACGTTCCCACACTTTGCGGCAGGTTGGGCGTGGGCGATGAGCACGCCGTTCAAGTGGGTGAAGCAGGTGGCGTCCCATTTCGGAGGGACGGCCCAGGGCATGGCGGTGTCCTGGCCTGGCCACATAAAGGACGTGGGCGGCATCCGCCACCAGTTCCATCACGTCATCGACGTCGTGCCGACAATCCTCGAAGCGACAGGCATCCCGTCACCCGAGACGATCAACGGCATCAAACAACGCCCCATCGAAGGAGTGAGCACGATTTACACCTGGGACAAGGCAAACGCCAATGCCCCGACCCGGCACTCCACGCAATACTTCGAGATGCTCGGCAACAGAGCCATCTACCACGATGGCTGGGTTGCGTGCACGACACCGGCGAACCTTCCCTGGGAGCTCAGCACCGCCACGCCGCCGGACGTGATAACCGGGTACAAGTGGGAGCTCTACAATGTCCAGGAGGACCCCACCCAGTTCAACGACCTGGCCGCCAAGATGCCGGAGAAGCTCAAGCAGATGCAGGCCATCTTCTATCTGGAGGCGCAAAAATACGACGTGCTGCCGCTCGACAACTCGTCGCTCGCGCGCTGGAACACGCCTCGGCCGAACCTCACGGGGGGACGAACGGTCTTCACCTATTCGGGAGAACTGACCGGCGTCCCTAACAGTGGCGCACCGAACATCCTGAACAAGTCGTACACAATTACTGCCGAGGTAGAAATTCCTGAAGGTGGAGCGGAAGGCATGATCGTCACCGATGGCGGACGCTTCGGCGGCTACGGCCTGTTCCTGAGCAAGGGCGAGTTCGGCTTCGGGCGCGGTAAGGTGGTGTTTCTCTACAACCTGCTCGATCTCAAGCGCACGACATGGGAGGGGCCTGAGTTGAAATCGGGGAAGCACACCATCGTCTTCGACTTCAAGTCTGCCGGCCCGGGCCTGGGCAAGGGAGGTACGGGCGTGCTGTATGTGGACGGTCAGGAAGTGGCCCGGAATTCCCTGGAACACACCACCCCGATCACGTTCCCGGAGGACGAAACCTTCGATATAGGCCAGGACACGCGGACCGGGGTCGCGATGCTGGAGTATCGCTACGACGTCCCATTCAAGTTCACCGGCAAGATCAACAAGCTGACCTTCAAACTCGAACCGGCGCAGCACGCCGAAACGGAACACAAACAAGCCGCTGAGGCTGTCGCCCGGTAGCGAGACTGAACGCGGTTCGACGAATGAAAAGACTGCTGACTCTCGCCGCTGTGGCCGAAGCGACCACGGGTTTGGCGCTGCTGGTTGTTCCAGGGCTTGTCGGACGGGTATTGCTCGGCGCCGAGCTTACCGGAGTTTCGATTCCGGTAGCTCGTGTGGCCGGCATCGCCCTGATTGCGTTGGGTATCGCTTGCTTGCCGGGATTGGCATTGCTCGGCATGCTGACCTACAGCGCCCTGGTGACAGCCTATCTGGCTTACATCGGCATCCTTAGCGAATGGGCGGGGCCGCTGTTGTGGCCGGCGGTCGTGGTGCATGCTGTCCTGACGGCCCTGTTGGCGCACTCGGCTTACAGAGCGAGATAACCAATGAGGACGATTCGACCGATTTCTCTTCCGGACTGACGTCGCCAGCCGACGGACTTACTGTCTGAGAACCGTTCAGGACATAGGTTCCCTTATCATCGTGGGGCTCCGTTCTCCGACAGAACCTCCCCTATTACACTCCGTTTCGGTTAAGAAACGTCCAATCATATTAAGTTGTTACTGTTGGAGGCGGCGGGAATCGAACCCGATTGAGGCACCGATAAATCGCAACATATCAGTTAGGTTAAATTACCCCCGGCAAAGCCGGGGGCATATTCCTGTTAGCCCCCCAAGGGGGTCAGCTCATGAGTCCCCTGAAGGGGACGGGTCGTCGTCAGAAAGCCAGTTCAGTTGATCGAGCCTTGCGTCTTTGGCGTCCTGCTCGCGAAATGTACTTCCTTACAGACTCTTCGTCCAAACCCACTGTTGAGACATAGTAGCCACGAGCCCAAAAGCTCTCTCCTGCAAAGTTCCGCTTTCTCGCTGTGAAATTCCTTGCAATGGAGATCGCACTCTTGCCTTTGATGTACCCGATCACGTTGGACACAGCAAACTTGGGTGGAATACTCATGCACACATGGACATGATCCGAGCACAGATGTCCTTCCACTATCTGGGACTCCTTTTGGCGAGCCAACTCATGAAATATCTCTCCCAGGTATTTCCGAAGGGAACCGTAAATCTGCTTTCTCCGGCGTTTGGGAATGAAAACCACATGATACTTGCAATCCCACTTCGTGTGATTTAGGCTCTTATAGTCTTTCATGAAAACCTCCCAGAATTGAAATTTGGTGTGTTCTGGGAGGTTGCCTCTTACTGCCTCACACGGTCAAACCTTGGGGAGTCTCCCCGGCAAAGCCGGGGGCTTACCATTTTCTGGTTACGCTACAATGGCTCTTGCTGTGGTGACCTCCTGATGGATCAGGACAATCTGATCGTTGCACTGAATTTGCGCAAAATTTCCTCCTATTTTCCTTATCGATGCCATCACAGATTCACGAACCGATGGCATGTTGTCCCCAAGGGCGACAAGGCAATGCACGGCGGGCTTGATCCCGACACAGAGACCTTAGTATTTCTCTGGCAATCACCAGAATGGCGTGGTATGCCGAAGAAGATCGAGAGTCCGCACATTATGCAGATTAATCCAATCCATTGGCGGGTTAACAAGGAGGTGTGGTCATGAGTTCTACTTCTGATAGGGTGCTGCTTTTGGCCATTCTTCTGGCGCTTGCCGTCTCCTCAGTGGCTTTCGGCGCAGAAGTGCCGCCGTCTTTTATCGGAACATATCAGGGAGAATCCCGCGCCTGCATGACTTCCATCATAGTCCTGCGGAAAGAGAACATAACCTGGGATGAGTGCAAGAGTAAAAATGTCCCCTACACAGTTGTCGAAGCTGACGAGCAACATGTCCTTCTTGAAATCTCCTCATCAGACTGCTATCTGCCCTTTGTCCGGCTGGAGGGCTCGAAGCAGGATGATCCCAATTCCGTGCAGGACGGATTACGCGTCTCGGGCTTCAGGACTCGTAACGAAGCGTTCGCCGGTAACCTCGGGATGGATTGTCATTACTATAGGGTCGATCCAGCGCTTGCTGAGGACCAGACGGCGAGTTTCCTCAATAGCAAGTCGGCAACCGAACGACAAAAGGCGCTGGAAGTAATCAATCAGCAAGGTCATCCGGAAAGGGACAAATACAACGAAATTGGATTGAGAGATCCTTCTCCAGTGGTGAGGGCAAAGGCGGCTTCTTTCATGAGTGGTGATCATTCTGTGCCATTGTTGATCAAAGCAATGGCGCATGACCCGGATCCCAAAGTGAGAGCCAGTGCCGCACACTCTCTTTCCAGTTTCTATAGAGATATTGATTCTGGCCCAGAAGGTGATTCTGACGCAGATGATGAATCTGTCAGAGACAAGGATTCTGCCAAAAACAAGGATTCTGCCGCAGATCCACGCATCACTCTCCTGGAGCAAAATCTTGACGATCTCCTGATAGGGCTGAAGAGACTAACCACACTACGCACTGTGGTTGAGATCTTGGGCGGCGAATATGATTACGGCGATTCCGTCGTCTGCCGCATGTCTGCTAAGAGCCAGGAGAAGGCTCTTAGTGCCCTTAAGCATCAGCTTGAGACTGTTAAACTCGTGAAAGAGGTGTCTTGGGCGCTGCATCCGGGTGAACCTCCGAGATGGAGTGAGGCGAGCCAAGCTATTCCCCGTGCAATCGAGAAGATCAGCAAATGTCATCTGACCACTCAATCCACCCTGCCTTCTGACGCTGCTTCCGCCCCTGATTACAAAAAGGAAGAGGAGCGGAAACGACAATCTGTGGATCATCGCAAGAAAACCTGTGAGTTTGCAGGTCTGGCGCTTCCCGAGAGTTATGCAATATTCGCTGCAGGAGGCTATTCGGGACGAACGCTGGATTTCCAAATAGACCAGAGCGGGCATCAAGCGACTCAAATGGATGTGACGGTGAACTATTCCTCCAAACCTATCGTATTGATGCTCGGAGCGTACGAACCGACGATCTGGAACATCAAATGGACTGCGACCACCCGCATCATTGGTGTGCTCGTAAGCGGGTATCACCACCAGGCTATTGCCGGTCTCGATGCCACTGTCCCCGTGCTGAATTCGAGTTCTGCCGACCGAGGACCTTGTCCCTGTGGATATTTCTATGTCGGACAACGAGAAAATTCTGAAAAGATAAACCAGATATCACGTAATCTATTCGGACGCCCCGTGGATCTGGTTTATCCAGCCAAGAATGGCGAAGTTGTCATAGGCGACCCCGTACCGGCGAGAGAAAAACTCATTACTTCAGAATCCAATTCCCCGGAATCCTTCCATGACACGACAGCACCAATTGCTGGCCCGGCTGGTTTGGAGGACGCTGTTCGGAAAGGGTTCTTGCGTAAAGCGACGGAAGCGGATGCTGACGCTTGGGTTGATGCGCTGATAGCCAACGGACCTGATCGAGATGTGCCATTGATTGCCGGAAAAGGCCGCCCCAAGCCCCCGCGTCCCCATACATGGGATGCGTATGTTGTACTGAAGCCGTTCTCTTACCCAGCAGGGCTCTATGGTGGCCACTTGGCAAACCTTTTCGTCCCGGAGGGAGTACCACAGCCAAAAGGGGATCCTGGGCACTCGTTTGTTTACAATTTCAACCATCTCAAGGCATACAAGAAGGCGCTTGAGGAACTCGGGGAAGATCAGGAAGGGCTATCTGAGGACCAAACCAGAAAAGGTTGCGAGTTTCCAGGCCTGGCGCTTCCCGAGAATTACGCAATATTTGCTGCAGGAGGCTATTCGCGACGAAAACTACATTTCCAGATAGACCAAAGCGGAAATCAAGCAACTCAAATGGATGTGACGGTGAACTATTCCACCAAGCCCGTAGTGATCATGCTCGGAGCTTACGGACCGACTATCTGGAATATCAAATGGACTGCAGCCACCCGTATTGCAGCCGTGTTTGTGAGCGGGTATCATCGCCAGGCCGTTGCCGGTCTGGATGCTAACGTTCCTGTGCTGAATTCCAGTTATGACAACAAGGGCCCTTGTGGTTATGCCGTTGTCGGCGAAGCAGAAAAGGAACTCCTCGAGTTCAACCCTATGTCACGCCGTCTCTTTGGGCACCCCGTGGATCTCGTCTATCTGACCAAGAATGGCAAGGCTGTCGTGGGCGACCCTGTACCGGCAGGAGAAAAACTCATTACTTCTGAATCCAATCCCCCAGAATCGTTCTATGATAAGACCGCGCCACGGGCGGGCCGCGCAGGTCTAAAGGACGCGGTTCGAAAAGGGTTGTTGCGCAAGGCTACTGATGCCGATGCGGATGCCTGGGTGAATGCAGAAATCGCCAACGCACCAAAAACAGATCCACGGATCGCCGGCCAAGCCCGTGCAATGCCCAGGCGTCCAGGAATTCACAATACGTACGTGGTCCTCAAGCCGTTCACATTCCCGGCAGGTTTAGATAGCGACCCAGCAGCCTTCTTTATCCCTAAGGGCGTTCCATTGCCACAAGGAAACCCGGGGCCTTTGCGCGTTTTAGATTTCAACAAATTCAAAATTGAACCACCCCAACCAGCGCCACAAACGCAAGATAGCAAGCGGGCATTTGGCGGAAACATCCACGCTGCAAGCTTTGATTGCTCAAAAGCGAGATCAGAAGTAGAGAAGATAATCTGCGCCAGTGATGAATTATTGACGCTGGATAATTCCTTAGTTATGGCGTACCAGCAAGTGCTCGACCGAACTAGGAAAAAAGAGGAAATGATTCAAAGCCAAAATCAATGGCTGGAGAATGAACGCAATGAATGTCAGGATGCGCAGTGCATAAAAAAAGCGTATGAAATTCGAATCAGGGAACTAGGCCCGTCATCCTATGGTATTGTGATTTTCAGACCTCCAATTCGAAGCACGCCCTACTCTGAAGTCAATGATAAGCTATTGAAAGCAGCCAAGAAGGGTTCCCTGGAAGAAGTCAAAACCTTGCTTGAAAAAGGCGCCGATGTAAGTGCCAAGGACCAGGACGGCTCCACAGTCCTCATGTACGCTGCCCTGTCCGGTAATCTCGAACTCGTGAAGCACCTTGTCAACAGAGGCGCCAGCGTGAACGCAAGAGACAAGGACGGCAAGACGACGCTTATGGCTGTGGCCGCGAAAGGAGACCTCGAAACAGTGAGATTTCTCCTGGACAGCGGAGCCGACGTACATGCCGAGGCAGCTAACGGCAATACAGCTCTGCAGTTGGCTGAGGAAGAGGACAACAGGGAAATCGTCAGGCTGTTGGAGTCGCGAGGCGCGGAGGAATGAGGCTCCCGAGTTATCAGCAAGGCGCAAAGGATCAGTTCAATCGTTCCGCCCGGAACTCTAATTGACGGATTGCCGTTGAGCGTGTGGATCCAACCCTACTGGCAGTTGATGAAATCATTCTCGTCCGGCAAATGGCCTTCTGATGCTTCGTGAACGATGACCTTGAGTTTCACCATTTCGCCTCACTGATATTATATAACACGGAAATGGTTACTAATTTACTGATAACTTTCTGAGGGTTCGATTTCAATAAAATCAACAAGTTAACTGGTGGAGGCGGCGGGAATCGAACCCGCGTCCGGAAATCTTCAGCCGAAGGCGTCTACATGCTTATTCCGAGTTTTGTTTCTCGTCCGCTGAGACCCCCTCAGACAAGGTTTCTCGTCGGACCAGCCCGCTTTTTTTTTCGCGTTGTTCCCAACAGGCACGGAAACTCGGCTATCCTGCTGACCGTCGCTTCTTCCACCCCCGCAGGAGAAAAGCAGAGAAACGCTAGCCTTACGCGGCTAGTGCGTACTCGTGATTATTGGCGAGTAAATTTATTTACCGGCGGTTTAACGAGTCACCGGAGTGCTCGACATGCAGCCTTGACCTCAACTATCCCCGTCGAAACCATGTCGCCCCCTATGAAAGATAGGAAGACACTTTGCGTTCAAATTAGAGACAACTTATCCTGAGAATTTGTTTCTAATTTTTTCCGCAATCCACGAATAGCGCACAAAGCCCTCCCAGCTCAGGACGATCTCTGGCGATATTTCACCATTCTCTCGAGCTCTCTGCGCTGATCCTTCTTCTTAATGGCTTCTCTTTTGTCGTAAGTCTTTTTTCCCCTTGCCAAAGCCATTTCCAATTTGACCTTACCACGCTTGAAATACATTTTCAACGGAACCAACGAATAGCCGCGCTCTGTGATCTTTCCGGTCAGCTTCTTCAGTTCGCGTTTGTGCAGGAGAAGCTTGCGGTCACGAAGCGGATCGTGGTTCTGTATGTTGGCCTGCGCGTAAGGAGAAATATGAGCGTCTACCAGAAACATTTCGCCGCCGCGAAATTTGCCGTAAGAATCCGAGAGGTTGGCTTTGCCATTTCGCAAAGACTTCACTTCCGAACCCAATAGACAGATTCCTACTTCGAAAGTGTCCTCAATTTCAAAATTGAAGAACGCTTTACGGTTCTTACAGATTATTTTAATACCGTCATTCTGCGTCATGGAAACCGCTAGGACTGGTCTATGAAATAGTCTTTGGGGAAACGTTCTGTGATCCAGGACTCAAGGAACCCGTGGATTTCCCGGGCGTCGTAAAATTGAAAGGCCTGCCATGTGAGTTCTCTGCATTCGTCCATGCTGATGGCTCGAATCAGCTTCTTTACCATAGGGATGGCTAGGGCGTTCATGGAAAGCTCGTCAATCCCGAGACCCAAGAGAATAGGAATGTTGACCGGATCGCCGGCCATTTCACCGCACATGGACACAGGAATGCCTCCAGCCTGCGCTGCACTCACTATTTGGCGAATCAGCCTTAGAACGGCAGGATGAAGGGTGTCATAAAGGTAATTTACGTGCTCGTTGACTCTGTCAATGGCCAGAGCGTACTGAATCAGATCGTTTGTTCCGATACTAAAGAAATCTACATTCTTCGCCAGAATGTCCGCAATGGCGACAGCGGAAGGTACCTCAACCAGAATCCCCAACTTGAGGTGCTGGGCATACGGTAGACCATCGGAATCCAGGTCTTTTTTTGCCTCTTCCAGCAGCTGTTTCGTGGTCACGAGTTCCGTAAGACAGGAGACCATTGGAATCAAGAGCCGGCACTCACCATCAACGGCGGCCCTGAGAATTGCCCTGAGTTGAGTCTTGAAAATATCCGGGCGGTTCAGGCAGAGTCGGATCGCCCTCAATCCCATTGCCGGGTTGGTCTCATGTGAGACGCCCACGCTTATGGCGATCTTGTCTCCGCCGATGTCCAGAGTTCGAATTGTCACAGGATTGGGAGCATTCTCCTTCAACACCTGGCGATAGACTTCAAACTGTTCCTCTTCCGAAGGCAGATCAGGCCTGCCCAAGAACAGGTATTCAGTACCGAAAAAGCCCTATGCCTTCCGCTCCGTGGCTTTTTGCGAATTCAAGCTCATCCACCAATTCGATATTAGCGGAGATCCTAACTGTTCTGGAACCGTCGCGAGTGACCGCAGGCAATCTGCCGTAGGCCATCAAAGACTGCTGATATTTTTTGTATAGCTCCTGCCTTTCCCTGTACCTGAAAATCATTTCAGGGTCGGGATTGATGATCACAATACCGGTACTGCCGTCTATGACTATCGTGTCACCTGTCTGGACTTGACCGCTGATGCTCTCCAAACCGGTTATGGCGGGAATTTTCAAGGACCGCGCCATGATGGCGGTGTGAGACGTGCGTCCTCCCATGTCTATGGCAAAGCCAAGCACGCACTCTCTTTTTATCTGCGCCGTATCAGCAGGTGATAGATCATGAGATATTATGACGGAATTAGGGGGAAGCTGATGGATCTTACTTTCCGTAGAAATACCCATCAGTATTCGCAGGACGCGCTCACCAATAAAATAAATGTCTCGCGCTCGCTCCTTCAGGTATTCGTCTTCAATTGTATCGAACGCGGACGTGATTTTCATGACTATTTCGGATACAGCCCATTCCGCGTTCTGTCGTTCCGCGTCTATGGCCTTCTTTGTGCCTTCATAAAACATCTTGTCCTTAAGGAGCAAAATGTGAGTATCAAGAATGTACGCGTGCTCACCCAGAGGATGATGCGGGTCTATGTGCCCCTTAATGGCTTTTATTCGTTCTGCGGCGGTTTCTACGGCAGCTTCGAATCGTGAAATCTCGAGAGGCACTTCCTCGGGATTGAGGATGCGCTTGGGGCATATTTCCGTGGTAAGGCGTTCGATTACGACAGCTTGGCCTATTCCCACACCTCCGGATACTCCAATCCCCCTCATCAACCTGTTGGTATCGTTTTCGCTTACTTTGGGCGTCCGGGATTTTTTCTTGTCAACCTTCTTCGGTCTCTTCATCTTGTATAAGTCGGCTTATCTCCTGAATTGCTTGCCTGGAATCCGGGCCGTGTGCTGGTACGACAAGTTCACTTCCTGGTGTGGCGGCTAAAAGCAATAATCCTAGCACACTTCGGGCATCAACTTCCACACCATCTTTCACCAACGTAACCTGGCAGGTATAATTTTGCATAGCCTGAACCATCATGGTAGCCACTCTTGCGTGAATCCCTAATTGGTTACCTACTCTGAGAGTTGTTTCCGTGATTTCAGTTTCCAGTATCATACAAACAAGTTCCCCGTCTGAAAAATTAGAAAAACAGAAAACACCCCTAAAGCGATCAGATAAATCACCGCCGAAGGGGAAACCCGTTTCCTTAACAATCCAAAAGCTCCTAATGCGCCTATAACCAAACAAACGCCTGTGAAAGATCTCGACAGGCACACAGAATCAGGAGCCTTCACAGCCAAGTATACTACTGTTCCAGCCAGAAGACCCAGCCCCAGCGAGAGCAGATCTCTGACGCCTGTGACCAGAGCCGTTATCCCGTGGGATTTGAGCATCTGAAGGACCTGAAGACCTTCAGTCCAGCCAATCTTGAACCCACGTGCACGCAAGAACAAATGCGGAAAATTGTATATTACGAGCAGCACCATACTGCCAATAAAAGACCCGAAAGCAATGAATCCTAATATGCTGCCGAAAACAGACGCCAAGGGTTTCAGGTGGCTCCAAAAGATCCGGTCACCCACCGCGGCAAGTGTGGCCATGACTCGTTTTCTGTAAGGAATGACCGTGGAGGCTTCCAGGTCGTGTTCCAATCGAGCGGTAAGCCCCGCAAGCAAGGGCCCCATGGACGGATGAGTGTTAACCGGCTCCAGATGGCGGGCAACAACCTCCTGCCTGTCCTGTTCATTAGTATACAGCTTCTCCAGGGCGGGGAAAAAGCAGTGAACAAACCCTACATTCTGCATCTTTTCGTAGTTCCACAGAGTCTCCAGAAAAAAGGATCGCCGGAAGACTCGCCCGTTAACCCCTTTCATACTGACTCCGGAGACTCTATTCTGCATGGCTCAAGATTAGACTACCATTATAACCCTGTCAATGGACAAGCCTCTTGGTCCACACCCTCCGGAAATGAACATTTCTGCACTCAAGGTCGAGGCGGTTACTCAGGATCTCTATCCAAGTCCTTGATTGTTGGAGGTAGAGGAATTCTCTTTGCGGACCCTTTCTGGTCGACGTCCGGCTCTCCGGATTCATTTATGGTAAATGCCGCGCATGCGGACAAGCCTATGGCGATGTATAAAGCCAACGCAATCCTGAGAATTCTCTTTAGTACCATCAGCATCTTCGCTTCTAGCACCTCGGCCTGATGATTTCACCTCATCGAGAACCAGACCAAACCAGAATAGTGCCACGATAGTCCAAATAAAGCTTGTCAAGTGCTACGCTTTATGTCATCCGTATTACGAATAAGAAAACTCGTGAGATTCTAGCACCGGAGGATTTAATTTTGAGAAAACTCATCGTAATCACAACACTTATCATGTTCAGCGCTCTGGGCTTCCATGGCGAGCTTGAAGCCCATTTCGCAATGATCATACCTTCGAAAGATGTCGTGGGAAAAGAGGACAAAAGAGAAATCACTCTCATGCTTCAATTCACACATCCTTTCGAGGGTGGTCCTCAGATGGAAATGGCCAAGCCGGAAAAATTCGGCGTGGTCCTTGGAGACTCCGTAACAAATCTGATGGACACTTTAAAAGAAAAAAAAGTTGACAACAAGTCCACCTGGGAAGCAACATTCAAAATCGCCAAACCGGGCGATTATATGTTTTTTCTTTACCCGAAGCCATATTGGGAGCCGGCAGAAGACAAATTCATCGTGCATGTGACGAAAGTCATAGTTGACGCATTGGGAGCTGAGGAAGGTTGGGACAAACCAGTAGCCGAGCTTGCCGGACTCCCGACTGAGATCTTACCTATGGCTCGGCCTTACAGCCTTTACGTGGGCAACCTGTTTTCAGGTCAGGTCGTCAGAGACGGAAAGCCGGTTCCGGGAGTAGATGTGGAAGTGGAATGGTGGGGGAAAGGTGTCACAAAAGCCCCTACTGACGCACATGTGACTCAGGTGATCAAGGCTGACGCCAATGGTGTGTTCCATTTCGTGATGCCGAAAGACGGCTGGTGGGGATTTTCAGCGATCATGGAAGGAGACAAACCCATCAATCACGAAGGCAAGGACCGCAAGGTGGAATTGGCTGCAGTAATTTGGGTTTATGCTTATCCCATGAAATAGAGTAGCGCATGCACATATCCGAAGGAGTGTTGAGCGCCCCCGGTACTTGTTGCGGGGGCAGTTTTCACAGCGGCCGGAGTTGCTGTGGGACTGAAAAGGACAGATTATGAGAAACTGCCCGAGGTAGCCGTTCTGGCGTCAGTTTTCTTTGTGGCCTCTCTGATCCATGTTCCGGTAGGGCCGTCCGCTGCGCATCTCGTTTTGAACGGCGTTTGCGGACTGCTATTGGGGTGGGCTGCCTTTCCTGCAATTCTGGTGGGGTTGACGCTTCAGGCGCTTTTATTTCAGTTCGGCGGATTGACGACTTTGGGAGTCAACACCTTTAACATGGCCTTTCCTGCTGTAGTTTTTTATTACATTTGTCGAAAAGGGATAAAGAGTCCTGCTAAGAAAGTACGATTCGCTGCTGAATTTTCCGCGGGCGCCGGGGTTATACTTGCTTCAGGGCTGCTGGTGGCGGTTTCACTCCTGGCCACAGGCGAATCCTTTTATACAGCCGCACGCCTGATCGTTCTATCTCAAATCCCTGTCATGGTCGTTGAAGGCATACTAACCGTATTCATTATAGAATTTCTTCGCAAAGTCAGACCTGATTGAAGACAACGAGCCGGATCACTGGAGGGGGAGCAATATCTCAGCCATTCGGGTGTTGCCACTCAGGCTCCTCTCTACTGCATGCAGAAAGTGTAGTAGACTGCGAGCACATGCTTAGGCCTGTCCGTAAGGGCTGGTGAATAATTGCAGGTCCGCCGCTGTTGTTACCCCCTGACCACTCACTGACTCGCCTTCGCTTCCATCAAGAACGAGAGGAGAAGAAAATGCCAGAGGCAAAAACAGGGGACACAGTCAAGATCAACTACACAGGCACCTTTGAAGATGGTTCAGTGTTTGACACCTCGTCCGGCCGAGATCCCCTAGAATTTAAGATCGGTGAGGGGCAGGTTATTGGGGGCTTCGAACAAGCGGTGATCGGGATGAACATTGGTGAATCCAAGACAACGAAAATCGGCTTAGAAGATGCCTACGGACCTCATCGCGAAGAGATGGTAATTGTCTTGATCGAGAAAAATTACCGCCAGATCTCAACCCTGAGCTGGGCCAACAACTGGAAATACGTCGATCGGACGGCAACTTTTTCCCTGTCATGGTTACCGAAGTGACCGAAATGAACATCACTTTGGACGCCAATCATCCGCTGGCCGGAAAAAATCTTATCTTCGAGATAGAACTCGTGGAAATCGTCTGATACCGGACACATTCAGGCAAGGTAGAATCGGAGAGGAAGGGGAGGACATCAAAAGTTCCCCCCTTCCCTTGTAGGTGCTAACTTAGCTTCCTCTTGTATCCTGTTCCGGAGGAACATTGGATAATAGGCCGGTGATTTATCGCCGGTTAATGGACATCCTCAAGGTAGTAATCTTTGTCCAGTCTTCTTTGGTGAAAAGAGCAAACGATAGAAGTTCTTGAACGATTGCCGATGCAAATATTTGTGCAAAAAAGAAATGTGCTACTCCGAAAATATTACAACAAAGCCTGCAGAAGCCATGACAACCTCAACTAGCTGTAATTAAGAAGCAAACTGCGCATCAAGTTAACTTCATATACCAGAAAGTTAATTACATTAGCGTTACATGTACCTGTAATAAAATGTGTGTAATGCTTAAAGTAGTTTCTAGTTTGACAAACGAGCCTCTTCAAGTGTATGGTTCATCCGTTTCTGGAATAAATTTTGTTTGTCCGGGATTTCTGATCCTGGCATGTTAGTTGAGTCCGGCGAGGGTATAGGGGTTAGGGTCGGACTCTTTTTATTTCGAAGGCGACAGTGTAGCCGATTTAGTTCTAATTACAAACAGTTATCTATCTAGACTTCAAAAGTCACCTTCCCCTCTCGACTATCATATCAAGATTGTCGCCAAAACACCGCAAGCTCCAGCCACTTCTAATATATTCCTTGCTTGTTCTAACATATTATAATTGGGCCATATTTGGCACACAGGGCCCTATATGGCTACCCAATGGGGGGAATTTTGTCCTGTCTATCATAGATGGTTCTCAGACTCAGCCTAATGCACCGATTGTGAGCCTTCCCTCAAATCATCCACTGTACTGCATGGATTAGTCTGAATAATTAAATGACAATGGGCTATAAATCAAGTAACGGTTGACATTAGCGGCGTATCTATGTTAGGATAACCTTGCCTACCAGCTCCTAAAGCTGCGCAAGGCCGAAAACCCGGTGCTCCTACCTGACCCCGCTCCGGGTTTTCATTTGTTCTGACCGGCTTTTTCAGAGATTCTCCTTATACCAGTGAATGCTTTTTTCCAGACCGGACATCAGGTCGTTTGTCGCTTTGAATCCCAGCATCTTTTCCGCGCGGGAAGTGTCCGCGGAGGAATGCATGACATCACCCGGCCTTGGAGGATCGAATATGGGCTTGATGTCCGTGCCGAGAAGCTTTTGGAGCGTTTCCAAAAGATGCAAGAGGTCCACCTGGTCCCCGCGCCCTATATTGTATGCAGCCCCACATGCTGAGTCAGGAGCGTCCAATGCCAGGAGGTTCGCGTCGACCACATCTTTGACATATGTGAAATCTCGGCTCTGTTCGCCACTTCCGTAGATCACAGGCGGATTTCCGGAAAGCAACGCGGTCAAGAATCTGGGTATAACAGCGGCATACGCGGATGTGGGATCTTGTCTGGGGCCATATACATTAAAATAGCGTAATCCAATGGTCTCAACGCCGTACAGGCTATTAAATAATTTGCCGAATTCCTCATTGACCTTTTTGGTCAGCGTGTAAGGAGACAGCGGTTGGCCTTCTTCGCCTTCCCTTTTCGGCAGCAGCTCGCTGTCTCCATAAACCGAAGACGACGAAGCGTACACTACTCTGGAGACTCCATGATTGTGAGCCGCCCAAAACACCTGCAAGGTCCCGTCCGGCGTTGACCCCCTGAGTTGTCAGCGGATCAGCGACTGATCTGGGAACGCTTCCCAAGGCCGCCTGGTGCAAAATTGCGTCAACACCTCTGACTGCATTATCTACCGTATCCGCATCTCTTATGTCGCCCTTTACAAACTCGAAATCTCGTCCCATTTGCCAGCGGCTGTTGCCGAGATTATGAAGATTTTCTTCTTTTCCGGTGCTCAGATCGTCCAGAACCCTGACTTTCTCTCCTTTCTCCAGGAGACCTTCAACCAGATGACTTCCAATAAATCCAGCACCTCCGGTAACTATTACCAGTTTACCGTTGTTGCTAACGGCCATTCGATAATCTCCCTACGATGCCGATCGTATTCAACTAGCAAAAATCGAGGAGGACTTTCTTTTCAAGAGCAGCTCCGCTTATATTGCCAGTGTGAAACCCAGCCTCGTGCTCAGTGTATTATTTAGGATAGGGAGGTTACCCTTTTTTTGTTGAAAATCAACCCCTATCTGGTTTCAAGCAGGTTCAACTATCTTCGCTTGTCAGTATTTGCGGGACTCTTGCAAGAGTGGATTGAGGCGCTATAATTGACTAGTCTCATCCATCAATTTTATTAGGATGTCCGATCATGCCTGAGGACCCGTTCGATGAAATTCAAGAAATGATACTCGAAGACGCGAGGAAAAGGTTTTCCCCTCGAGTGGTCGAATTGTTCATGGAGCCTGAAAACTTTGGGATACCTGATGGGTTCGATCATTATGCCGCAACTGACGGTACTTGCGGTGAGACGGTCGTAATGTATGTCGCTATCAACGAAGGCAAAATTGACCGCATTAGCTTCGTGTCGGATGGCTGCGGCCCCACTGTTGCATGTTCCAGTGCGGTCACGTGTATCGCGCGAGGGCTCTCCTTGTCCGAGGCGGCAAGTCTCACCAGTCAGGATTTAATTGATTATCTTGGAGGACTGCCCCCCGAAAAAAAGCAGTGCGCGGAAGTGGCTTTAAAGGCTCTTAGAAGCGTCTTAGCGAAGGCCCTGGGGAATGAAGCCCTTCCAGACAACTGCTGATGTCGTCGCCATTCGTCCCTCAGCAAAAGATAATCAGTACGACAGACAGTGACACGACACATAGTAGAGTCGAAATCACCACCGTCGCGCCGGCCAAATCCACGTCGCTGTTCAATTGAGCGGAAAGAATATAGTTGGATGGAGACGTGGGTAGGGCAAAATACAGCATTGCCACCTTGGACGAAAGTCCGGAAACGTCAAAAGTCCAGAGCAAGAAATAGCCGATGATGGGCAGCAAGACGAGCTTGAAGACTGTCGAAATAAGAGCTAATGACGCATTCCCCTTGAATTTGGTGAAAGTAAGCGAGCCGCCGATTGATATGAGAGCGAGCGGCAGTGCCAGCAGAGCCATTAGGCCGAGAGTGTTGTCCACAAAAGTGGGAAACGGCGTCTTGAGACTCGAATAAGCTATTCCGCAGCCGCAGGCGATAATAAGAGGATTGGAAATCATTGCCTTGCCAAGAATCAGCGCCTGGCGATTCCATGCATAAGACTCACCGGAAAACCAGATCAAAGAAGACACCGCTAGTATATTGATGAACGGAATGACGAACCCGATCAGGACCCCAAAGCTCCTGACGCCTTCTTCCCCAAGAGCGGAGAAAATGACGGCCATACCGATGTATGTGCTGAGCCTGTAGCACCCCTGGGAAAAAGACCCGACCTCATAATCCTGAATTCGAAACAATTTCACGAACAGCAAACCCAGCACGAAGATTACGAATACCGCCGAGATTACCGCCAATATCAAATTCCAATCCAGACCTCCAGATGGTGAGGGCTTCCCGATTTTCCAGAAAAGCAGGGCTGGAAAGAAAATAAAATAGATCAGCCTATCTGAGACGTTGAGAAACTTCTCGTCAATCATGCCCTGGCGTCTCAGGACGTATCCCAGAGCAATGACCAGAAAGACAGGCGCGATACTGTCTAACAGGATACCAAGTGAATCCTCACGCCCTTTCTTAGAGCTGCTAATTAATTATTCATTGGAACCGCACATGCGGGGCTCGCCAAAACCATGCCAGAATCAGGTATATCGCACCTGATAACAATTGCTCAAGCTACAAATCCGAGATGTTTGATAGAGCGCGGTCGTTCTGACAGGGCATGACCGCAAGGGCGACTCACCCCTTGCGGTCATGCGGAAATACGAGTGTGTTTTGCAGTAAGCGTTTAGCTGTTCAAAAACACCTTGAATGCTTTGTGGCACATCCAAATGTCTTCTTTTGAGCTGATTTCCATGGGCGAGTGCATACTCAACACCGGGGGACCGCAATCTATGATGTCCACTCCTGTCATTGCGAGGAATTTCGCCACGGTGCCTCCGCCACCCTCGTCGATTTTCCCGTGGCCTCCCGCTTGCCAGACTATTCCGTTGTCATTGAACAGCTTGCGAATCCACGCTGCATATTCGGCGTTCGCGTCGGAAGCCATGTATTTTCCGCCGTGTCCAGTATATTTGGTGATGTTTATTCCGTAGCCCAATTTTGCGCTGTTGCGCTTTTCATATACATCACCATATGTTGGATCGAGTCCGGCCGCGACGTCCGCGGAGAGGGCCTTGCTGTTCATGAACACTCTGTAAAGGTCGCGCGCGGTTGGCTGAATCCCGGTCTTTTGCATCAAATCCATAACGAAGGCCTCCAGGAAGCGGGACTTCGCGCTGGTGTTGCCTTCACTGCCAATCTCTTCTTTGTCGTAGAAGACAGCGACTGCCGTGTGTTCAGGTTTTTCGGTTTCCATTGCCGCCGTGAAGGAGGTGTATGCGCAAACCCTGTCATCTTGGCCATAACCAGCTATCAAACCCCTATCGAATCCCGCGTCTCGGGCTGATTCAGATGGGACAATCTGAAGCTCGGCGCTTGTGAAGTCCTCTTCGGTAATGTTGTACTTCTTGTTCAGCAGATCCAAAAGGGCAAGTTTGACTCGTTCATCCGCATCCTTGTCGTCAAAAGGCGTTGAGCCTACAACAACGTTCAAATTTTCAGCCGGAATGAATTCCGAGGCTTTCTGGTCCATTTGTTTTCGGGCAAGGTGCGGCAAAAGGTCGGGGATGGTGAAGATCGGATCGTCAGGATCGAGCCCCACCTGAATTTCCAGCGTCGACCCGTCTCCGCGGATAATTGTCCCGCAAATGGCCAACGATCGTGCAACCCAGTGGTATTTCTTGATGCCTCCATAGTAATGGGTCTTCAAGAAAGCCATTCCGGATTCTTCATAAAGAGGGTTTGGCTTGAGGTCCAGCCTCGGGCAATCCACGTGTGCAGTTATGATCCTGAGCCCTTCTGTCATCGGTTTTTTTCCGATCACTGCGACGGCGAGGGTCTTGCCTCGCATGGCCTGAAAAACTTTCGTGCTTTTGCCTGCAGCTGTTAATTCTTTGAATTTTTGTTTAGACGCTCGATCTACAAAAACTTGAATCGCTCTTCGTTCTGTTCTGGCCTCGTTGAGAAAATTACGGAACTGTTCAGCATAATCGAAAGCCTGTTTTCTTTCGGTTGCGGAAAACTTATCCCAACTCCGTGTAGGTTCTTGGTAGAGTTTTTCCTTTAATTCTTTCGTAACGTCTGCTTTTTTCCCTTTTTCTTTGTTTGAAGGCATGTTTTCCCTCACGTCCGGCACTGATTTGAGCAAGGCTGTTCGAGATCAATTCAAGGGCCTGAACTCTCCTTGAAAGAAGGTTCGATCAAATTTGACTATTTTCAAAGCAAATCCGAGCAGGCAAATCATCGGCAGCTCTGGATGATTACCTCAGATGGACCGTTCGAATGGTACGTGGAGTCTAACTTATCGCCCGAATTTCCACGGAGGATCCAAAGGATTGAACTGGCCCTGTAGTGCGCGTGGATCGTCACCTGCCGGGCCCATAGGCCCATGCGGTTGTGCAGAAGCGGCTTTCACAGTGGGATAACTTCTTTTTTCGAGAAACTCCTTGGCCACATTGATGGGGGTCGCAAATCCGATTCCTTGGCTCTTCCACAACAGTATGGTATTGATTCCAATGACTTGACCATCCATATTGAACAGTGGGCCGCCTGAATTGCCCAGATTCATTGCAGCGTCGATCTGGATCAATGGTGGATATCCGGACCCTGGCACGACTCTCTTTTGTGCGCTTACGATCCCTATCATGATGGACTGACCGATTCCGTAAGGATTTCCAATTCCTACCACCCACTCGCCCAAATCCACAGCGTCTGAATTTCCCAAAACCACGGACTGGAGATTGGTAGCATCAATCTTCAATAGGGCGATGTCATTCTTCGCGTCCTTGAAGAGCGTCTTCGCGAGAAACTTCTTGCCTCCCAGGATTTCCACCTCCGTCTGAGTTCCATTTCGCAAAACGTGTTCATTGGTGATAATATGGCCCTGATTGGAAATTATAAACCCCGATCCGTAACCCATCGCCTTGCTGCCCTGATCGCCGGAAAAACCCAGGGAACCGAGCGAAAAGGACGACCCTGCGTCAAGCATTCGGATGGACACCACGGAGCGATTGACTCGTTTGACAAGGTCTCTTATATCTGGGAAAGAAGAAGCGCGTACCGCAGGTTGCTCTTGCGGCTCTTCGGATAGTTCGGGTTTGTAGGGAACGGGTGACAACCCAAGCTGAAGTCTTTTTCCTGGACCTGAATCCGCACCAAGACTGGACTTGTAACCTGAAGCGCTCCCGGGAGATGACGGGGTGGCAGCTTTTCGAACCATAGGATCATCCGCAGCCCACACGGAAACAGAGAATATGCAGACGAGGAAAACAATCATTATAGAGGGGGTTCCGAATCGGAAAGCCGTCATTCATGACTCCTTCAAACGGTTTCCGGAATGTCGCCGCAGTCGGAATGCGGTTATCCGGGGAGTGGATTGGGTATAATCCCGGCGGAGCGACCGTGTCAACGGTTTTTTACTGTTTTTACCAAGCTATCCAGATGTTTCTTTATTTTCCTAAAGTTGTTTATTAAATTTCTTGCAACCTGGAGATTCAACTCATGTACGAAGTCGAGATTATTCTGAGCTTTTCAGCAGCACATCGCTTGCGTGAATATAACGGTAAATGCGAGCAACTTCATGGCCACAACTACAAGGTCCAGATCGCCGCTCGGGCTTCGTCACCCGGCAAAGGCGGAATGGTAATTGATTTCAACCATCTAAAGAATGCGGCCAGGCCCGTCCTTGAAAAACTGGACCATAAGTATCTTAATGATATCAGACCATTTGACGAAATAGAACCCTCGGCAGAAAATATCGCTGCCCACATTTTCCATGAGACCTATGAACAGCTCGAGGACCGTGCCGGAATTTTGTACAGCGTGACAGTATGGGAGTCAGATACGTCCAGAGCGTGTTATATTAGGGACACTGACTGACAAGCACCAGGTCAAACAGACCACGACCTCTGCTCACCGATCGCGGAGGCCGCAACAAATGTGGGGGCCTTAAGGAGAAGTTTTAGTGGACTACGCATGCCTACCTGACATCCAGAACCAACCGGACGAGCGGAAGATTCCCATCGATAAGGTGGGCGTAAAAGGCTTACGATATCCAATGTCGGTCAAGGACCGCCAAAAGGGATTGCAGCATACCGTGGGACTTTTTGACCTATTCGTGAATCTGCCTCACGATTTCAAGGGCGCGCATATGAGTCGCTTTATTGAAGCGCTCAATGAATTTCGCGGAGAAATTTCAATGGAGAAATTCCGCGAAATTCTTGAGAAAATCAAGACCAAGCTGAATGCAAAAAGCGCCCATTTGAATGTTGAATTTCCATATTTTATAGAGAAGAACGCGCCCATTACGGGAACACCGGGTTTGATGTCCTACACCTGTTTCATGCGAGGATCGCTGGCTGAACGGTTCGATTTGATTGTAGGGGTAGAAGTCCCGGTCACCACCGTGTGCCCGTGTTCCAAAGAGATTTCCGAATACGGCGCCCACAATCAGCGAGGGATAGTGCGCGTCCAATTGCGATTCAAGAAGCTTTTCTGGATTGAAGAAATCATTGAGGTCGTCGAATCTTCTGTCAGTTCGGAGATTTATTCGTTACTTAAGAGACCCGATGAGAAATTCGTTACGGAAAAGGCCTACGAAAACCCAATGTTCGTGGAAGACGTAGTGAGGATGGCCTTATCGCGCCTCGCTGAAAAGAATAATTTTCCTTGGTACCGTATAGAGGCCGAAAATTTCGAATCCATCCACAACCACAGTGCGTACGCAATGATAGAAAAGGACTTCTCACCAGAACCTGAATGCTTCACCGGGCCGACATCCTTGAGATTCAATGGTGGCGCGTAAGCTGATTAGATCTATTTTCAACGGATTTGGCTTGACACATTTCCTTTTTGTGTATATTTTTGTTAGGATTTCAAAGGATGTTCCCAAGATCTGGGAATAATTTTCTGGATTGCGATCATTTTTTGAAGTAATCATTTGTTCCGGCCTTTGAGTATCGACCGGCTTTTGCTCAGGAGGGGCGTTGTTCCTCAAGTTTCTGGCATTTTCACTGGGACTGCTGTTGTTGAACGGAGGCGTCGTATTCGCTCTGGAACCGGTTCGTTCTGCGATATCCATTAGCGAAATGATGAACGCGTCTCCTCCGGGAGCGGTTGTTAAACCGCAACCTCAGCGTCAGCAAGTTTCAATTCACGAGAAAAAAGTGCCGGAGAAGTCGCTTCCGATTCAACGTGCGAATCGTCTCACCCAATCAAAAAAACCCAGTCTCCCTGCCAAGCCGAAAAACCTTATCGCAATGCCGGCCCAGAAGCTCAGTGCGAACACCGAACGACTCGCCAGCGTCTCGCCCTTAAAATCAGCCAGCGTCCAACCGTCCTGGCATGGGAAGACATTGTCAGCGGCAGGAGGGGCGAAAGGTTTGAACGGCTATAGGCCGCCCGTCAAGGCGAAAGCCCTCTATTGTGTGGATTGCTCATCAAACAAGGTTATGTTGGCGGAAAACACGTGCGCCCCACTGCCCATTGCAAGCATCAGCAAGCTCGTTACCGCAATGATTGTCGTCGAAGAAATGGACCTGGACAAAGTTATCGAAGTCCCGGAAGACATAGGGCAGGTTGAACGCCACGTCGTGGGGCTCAAGGCAGGTGATCAGCTCTCGGTCAGAGATCTGCTCCACGGGTTGCTTATCGAATCGGGAAACGATTGTGCCGAGACTCTTGCCAGAGCGTATCCCAGCGGCGGCAGAGACGGTTTTATTGCAGCCATGAACAGAAAAGCCTTTAAGCTAGGTGCGTCCAAGATGAGTTTCCACACTCCCAGTGGGTTGGACAGCAAAATGACGCTTGGCCGAAAAGACGGCCGTTATCTTGAGGCCCGCAAGGCCAATATGGCAAGTGCGGAAGACGTGGCCATAATTGCGCGAGCTGCTTTCAAGAATCAGCTGATATCCAAAATCAGCAGCACCCGGACCCATACCATGCGAACCCGAAATTCTACCCCCCGTGATTACGCTCTAGTCTCCAATGATAAGCTACTTACCAAGAATTTGCCGCTTGTTGGAGCAAAAACGGGATTCACCAACTTGGCAGGCAGGTGCATAGTTGCCCTGTTCAAGGACAAAGACAAAGAGCACATGGTGGTCGTCCTCAATTCTCCCAATCACTTCAAAGCCGCTGAAAAGGTCTATCGCTGGGCCCAGAAGCCTATGTAATCCCCTGTCGGCGCAACCCAGAAAGCGGATCTTGGATTTGACTGCTCTTTCGGTATAATGAGAACTCGCGAGCGATGAACCATTGCCATCAGTTCGAGTCCTATTCTATCAGGAAAGAGATAAAGTCCCCATTCAGGATTGGCTCGACAAGCTATCTGATGAAGAGCCGGACGCGTGTTATGAACGGCTCGAGAGATTGCGCGACCAGGTGTATGAACTCGGATTCCCTGCAACCGAACATCTTGGAGATGGAATCTGGGAATTGAGAGCGCGAGTAAAGAAAGTCCGCCTGCGTATGTTACACTTCTTCTACGAAAGAGAAACAGCAATCATAACGCATGGATTCCACAAGGACGTCAAGAGGGTCCCACCTATCGAGATCAAACGAGCTAAAGTGAAATGGGCCAGACATCACGCGGACCCGGAATCTCATACCTTCAATTGGGAATCGGACGATGGATGAAAAGAAATTCAGTAACGATGCGCTGGAATGGGCGTACAGTCGATACATCAAGGGACATCCCGAGCGTATCGCCTGCGTGGGACTCCTCCGCAGGCAAGCTGATCTTGCCCGGCAAATCTACGATATCCGCAATAAATTGCGCATGTCTCGAGAAGACCTCGCCGAATTCTCGGGATTGACACCAGAGATTATCGAGGATCTTGAGGAATCCGATTACGATGGTTCCTGGGAAGAAGCAATACAGCTCATAAACAGAGCTTTTCAGAATTGGTTCAACGACGTGATTGTTCCTGCAGCACAAATGAAACCGGATCATTATTCCGTAAAGGTAGTGAGCGCCTAAAGCACGGATTCTTCTTCTGGATCGCACCTCGCGTCTTATGCGAACCCGTGACTGGGAGACAGCAATGAACGTCACCCTTGACACAAAAACCGACACACTGACCGTGATCCTCAAGCCTGGTCCAGTATCAGAAAGCGATGAAGACAAGCCTGGGGTCATCTTGGACTATGACGAAAATGGACATCTTGTCAGTCTGGAAATCCTGGACGCTTCCAACAGGATTCCCGATCTTACCAGCATGGAGTTCCGCGTGGTTATGTAGCCGCAAGCCTTTATGAAGTCGGCCAACCGCCGGGAGAACACTCAATAACATCGTCAAGAATGCTCGGCTGCGGGGGGGCATAGTCGTATACCCATATTGTCTCCTCGCTCAAAGTCCTGGCAAAGCGTCCGCCTTCCTCCTGAATCACTTTCCATTCGGTCGCGGTGTATACAAGAAGTTCTGCTGGAACTGGAAGTTCATCCAGATCCCATGCCAAGGAACGTCGCTCAAACGGTTCCGATCCGCGAGTAACAACAGCAATCAGATCCAAATCGCTTCCTACCCCCCATTCTCCACGCGCATAGGATCCGAAGTACCCAATTCGTATCGCTTCGGTATGAATTTCTCCAGCCCGAGCAGCCCACTTACGAGCCGACTCGTACACTTGGTGGCGATCCGGCCATCTGAATACTTACGAACTCAAGTATCTCACCGGCGTATTTGATCGCTTCTTCGCTTTGTATCGAGCCGTAGTGCTCAAAAGGAGCTCCTTCCGGATGCCCATCTGCGTGACGCAGTAGGCACTCATCCCATATATTTGGTCAAATATAGTTCTTATGCTAAAAAATGGTGACTAGATTGTCCAGATATGCATCAAAGATTTTTCGGTGAGGGCATGTGGGAGGAACTTTTTCACAAAAGTTCCTCCCAGCAGAAAGGTCCTAAACTGCAGTTTGAGCAAGGTCCGCTTTTTCAACTCGTACCGCGCATACCTTGTTACTCGGGAATCTTGCTGATTGGATCTAGGGCTGCATTTGTAAGCACGTTTGCGTTGGCCTCCATGAAATGGAAGCTCATGAATATGTTCCCTGGTTTGATAATGTCCGTAACTATGGCCTTCGTAACCACTTCACCACGCCGCGAAACCACCTTGGCCAAATCGTAGCTCTTAAGTCCGATTCTGGCCGCATCTTCCGGGTGAATTTCCACGTGTCCTTCAGGCATTTCGCTATGCAGCGTCGGCGAATTTCTTGTCATCGTGCCCGTGTGGTAATGCGGGAAGTACCGACCAGTCGTGAGCTGCATGGGGAATTCGTCGTCCGCGAGCTCTTCAGGAGGCCTGTATTCAATCGCATGGAACAGGCCCTTCCCTCTGGTGAACCGGTCTTTATGCAGAACGGGTGTTCCCGGATGATCCGGCGTGGGGCATGGCCAAGCTATCGGTCCTTTTTCCAGACGCTCATAATTCAGGCCAGCATAGCTGGGGGCCACCTTGGCAATCTCGTCAAAGATCTCGCTGGGCGAGCTATAGTTCATGGGTAGCCCGAATCTGGTCGATAGATCGCATATGATATCCCAGTCGGGTCTGGACTCGCCGACCGGTTCCACGGCTTTGCGGACCCGCAGAACATTTCGTTCAGTATTTGAAAAAGTGCCGTCTTTTTCCGCGAAGGAAACTCCCGGCAACACAACATGAGCGAGCTTTGCCGTGTCCGTAAGGAATATGTCCATTACCAGGAGAAACTCGGCGGAGCTGAGGGCATGTTTGACGTGGTTCATGTCGGGGTCGCTACCCACCGGATTCTCTCCCATGACGACCATTCCTTTTATTGAACCTTCTTCCAGGTCGTGCATCATTTCCATGATGGTTTTTCCGACCTTAGCGGAAAGCTGTGCCTGCCAGGCATCCTGGAACTTCTTCTTGACTCCTTCGTCAGTCACAGCCTGATACGCTGGATAGACATTGGGCAATCCACCCATGTCACAAGCACCCTGCACGTTGTTCTGGCCTCTAAGCGGGTTTACTCCTGAGGAGCGCTTCCCCAGGTTGCCCGTCATCATGGCAAGATTGGCCAGACTCTTTACGTTGTCTACGCCGTGGGTATGCTGAGTGATGCCCATTGTGTAAAGGATCGAAGCGCTTTCGGCTCCTGCGTACATTTCCGCAATGCGGACAACATCTTCGACCGAGACTCCCGAAATTTCGGAGGCTTTTTCCGGCGGATAATTCTTCAGCACTTCCTGGAGCTGCTCGAAGCCTTCAGTGCGTTCCTCTATGAATGTTTTGTCATGCAGGCCCTTAGACAAGATTACGTTCATGATCCCATTTAGCAGGGCTACGTCCGAGCCGAGATTCTGTTTGACGTAAATGTCCGCGTTGTGGGCCATTTGAATTCGCCGCGGATCAGCTACGATAATCTTGGCCCCTTTGGCTTTGGCCTTATAGACCCTTGAGGCGATAAGGGGATGGGCAACGGTTGTGTTGGACCCTATTATAAAAATACATTCAGCGTCTTCTATCTCCGGGATCGAGTTCGTCATCGCTCCACTTCCGAAAGCGGCGGCAAGACCTGCCACCGTGGAGGAGTGTCAGAGACGGGCGCAGTGGTCAATGTTGTTAGTTCCGAACCCCACACGGCAGAATTTTTGAAGCAAGTAATTTTCTTCATTCGTGCATTTTGCTGATGTCAAGAAAGCAAGGCTGTCCCCGCCATGGGCTTCTTTTATTTCTTTGAGGCGGGAGGCCGCAAAATCTAGTGCTTCGTCCCACGATGCTTCTTGCAGTTCGCCGTCTTTGCGGATAAGAGGCTTGGTAAGTCTATGGGGGCTTTGCACGAACTCGTGCACGTTCCATCCCTTGATGCACAGTTTGCCCTGGTTCATGGGATTGGTCTTGGAGGGAAGAGTTCCCACAAGCTTTCCGTCAATTGATTCCAGCAGCATTTCGCAGCCGCATCCGCAATAAGGGCAAGTCGTTCGGGTGAATTTGAGATCCATAGTTTCTCCTAGGGGCAGGAAACGTGTTTCTTGTATCGCAAGTTTATTGAGCCAAATATTTGTCCAAAAAGCGATGGGGGTACTGGAGGGTCGTCTTTCTTTATCCAGGATTCGGTCTCCGATTTTTTGGTCTAATTGAAATCGAGAACCCTTATGAATAAACCCTCGCTGAGAGGTGGGCGCGTTTCTTGAAGGATCGCAAGCCCGCCTGCACAGATTTCAAATCCAACTAAATTTACCATCACGGGCCGCGGGAATCAAGAGGAAGAATCTGCCATAATCCACGGTCTAGTTTTGTCATGTCGCCGGTATTTGGTTCCGAGGTACCAAATGAATGAGTTCACGTCGGCAGTGAGGCCCATAGATGAGGTCTGACTGGGCGACTGCGCAAAATGTATGTCCCTTCCCCTGATTCGGGCTGTTTTCTGAGCAAACTATTCCCCCCGGCTCTTCTCAGCCCCCTCCCAGCCCCACTTTGCCCCCGCGCTTTGTCTTAGCCCGAATCGCACAGGCACATCATCCTCCTTCGCGCTTCGAGAAGTATCTCGTTCGACGCATGCCCCCCAACCAGCCGAACGATAAGGTGTCGAGAGTGTGTGAGCACACGTCCCGGCGCCTTGATCAGCCAGAAGCGAATCGCCTTGAGACGACGATTTACCCAGCTTCCCCCCAATACCAAGCGCTTCATGGCCGAATTCAGATTGAACGCAAGAATCATGATCTGCCACCATGCGGCATTGGCTCCAAAAAGACCGGAAGGAAACTTCCCTCCTGCCAGGTCCTCCTTCATGATCGAATGCGCTTCTTCAGACTTCCCGCACCGGCCTCGATACCACCAGATGAGTTCATCGGCCGCACAGTCTCGGTTCGTCACAATGCCCGTAACCTTGTTACTCACTCTCCCCCAATTCATGGTCTGAAACGGCAAACTCAGCTGATCATCCAGGCCGGGGAGGGCCTGCTGTTCGAGGGCTTCACGAATCGCAAGATACCGATACTCCGGACCGTGCTTCTTGCGCCCAGCCCACGTGGGCACGAAACAGACTTCAGCATACTCCTGGCACGTATCCACCAGCTTCCCCTTCAACTCTCGATACAAAGGCTGCCAATCCTCGTCCGCTACATCTGCCACTGCTTGCCGATATGCCTCGTTCACCGGCGCTCCCACAGCGAAACCTATGGTCCCGAATCGTTTATTTTTCCCCTCAGCGCAGTATTTGAGGAGATCCTCTTGATATCCTGCCGCATCCGAACGCAGATACACCGTCTTCACGCCAGAGGGCACAAACCCCAACGTTTGCTCGAATGCACGGAGAAGATCATAATTGGCGGGAACATTGCCGTCTCGGAATTCGCTGAACAGGATGAGTCGCTGCTCGGCCCAATAAAAGTTCAGCGGCTGATACGCCTTGTATTTCAGGTAACAATATTCCGCCTCCTTCTTGTGCGTCTGTGACACGGTTGCGTCCATGTCCACGGTAGCCGTGGTCTCCGGAGATTTCCTCTGCATCTCTGCCGCAAAGCCCGCATTGCACTCGATCAAACCCATCAGATGCTCCGTGGGCCGGTGAATGAAAGCCTTATGGGGCTCCTTTTGCTTCTCCTGCTCGAAATCGTGAAAACACGCCAGCCACTCACGGATAATGGTCTCAGACGGCACTGTCCGGGTCCTTGCTTTGCGCCACCGTCTTCTCAGCGCCCGCTTTTCCGAACCCGTTCGACCATAGCCCTCAATCTCCCGAAGAAATCGACAGAAACCCCTCGTCACTCTCCAGTACCCTGACATCGTCAACGCAGTCTCCTCCCGCAACATTCAACCAGATCAGCGGCAGCGCCATCTGTTCGTCCGTCCAGCCCTGATTACCCTGACGAACCCGAACATGCTCGGATATGAGGCGCCCTAAACCCATCGCATGAGCGAATTCCACGTATGCAGGCAGCCCCGCAAGCGCTGTGAGCCCCCCGTCTCTCTTTTCTATTTCATACTGGAATGGAAGAAGACCTTGTGCCATACTCGCTTCACCTCGTTGGTGATAGATTCTTCGTGGTAAAAGCATTCTATCCCCCTGAAACCTCAGGGGCAACGAGGTTTTTTACTTTTCTTGACCCGCGATCTAGGGCTGGGTAACCACAACCATTCGGTTGTCCGGGGACCGAGCAATCTCTGTGGAGCAGCTTCCCAACCTTCCGTTCCCCAAAAGTCAATAATAACAGGCTGGAAAGCCTGCCCGGTCTGCTCAAATCCCCTGATTCCAATTCTGACCGAATGTTTACGGGCATCCTTCCCTTCAGCCACTCGGAGAAACCCGACTAATCCGGGTTGCTGGTTCCCAGGCTCCGTCTGGGAACCCATACCTGACGGGCTCTGCCCGGAAAATGATTTTATTTCAAATCGATAACTGACTTTCCGTATCAGTCGGAGAGCGGTTCGCATATCTCCTTCCGTGAAAGACCATTGCTCCGGCTCGCCGACAAATTCTATCTGACTCTCACACGTACCCCACCTGCTCCCACGTCGACCCCACCTCCGGGGCCAACGCCCACTCCCACTGGGCCGACTCGGACTCCTACACCGCCTCCGGGGCCAACACCTACGCCCACGCCTGGGCTGCTGTAACGAAAGCCGCCATATCCGTAAGGATAATCGTAGTAAAGAGGATAGGTCCGGCGAACACGATACGGGACAGGAACAACCGTTTCACGGATCACTGTGGTCACTGGAGCAGGAACGGAACGAACGACAGCGTTTATATTGGTCCTTATTTGCGCTGCGGAAACCCATCCCGGAACTGGGCCATCGATTTCGGCCCAATTGTTTTCGCTCCAGAACCCCGTCAGCTTGAGTTTTTCTCCCATTCTCGCGCAACCCATCACATCATATTCAACCCCCGGCCCGTTTCTGATCCTCAGACACGCCTCAGGTCTGTCGATATCCATGACCGTCGCAACACCTCTGACCGCCTGCAAGGAATCGAGCCTCACCCAGCCGCCATTCATGGGGCTTTGAAGCATCACCCAGCCGTTCTCGAAACGGAGATGATTGACGACTCTTGTCCCTACCGCCAAAGCCCCCAACACTGGTGCAGCATCCGAAGGACCAGACCTGACAGACAGGCCGCGACTATCATCAGCTGTAGCCACGCTGGCCGTTACGGGCCCTATTGCGGGGCCTACATACGGAGCTGCCTCGGCCCCCACTGAAAGAAAAGCCCATAGGCAGACCGCAATAGCCAAAATGATTGTCTTTCGAAATGCACCCTTCATTTTCGTCTCCCATCTTCGCCGCCCGACGGATAAGTTGTCCGACCGCTCTTGTTCCGTTTCATAGAATAATATCGAAACCCACGTCCGGTTCTGACAACAAGGGGCTCCTATTACCCTTTTCTCAGCTAGTTTCAAAGCAGCCTAATTACCAACGAACCCATGTCTCGGATGTCACTCTCTTGCTCTGTTTTCGATTGCCCAGCGGGCGGCTCCCAGCAACGCAGTCTTTTCATTGAGTATTACCTGCACGGGAATTCCCGAAAGGATACCTCTGAATCTGCCTTTGTCAGTAAAGGACTTCATGAACCAATCGTTGTCCAGCTGGGGCAATATTTCCGGCAATATTCCTCCGCCAAGAAAAACGCCACCTGTAGTCATTCCTGTCAATGCCAGGTTTCCTGCAGCGGCCCCAATTATCGAAATGAACATGTCCAGGGCTTCAACGCAAACCGGCTCCTTTTCCACTATAGCCGCTGTTGATATAGCCCGCGGAGGTGCCATGAGTCTGAATCTCTCCGTAAGCCATGAAGGTTCCTCAGTGCCGTTCAGACCGCTCAACCATTTATATATTGTAAAAAGGCCCGGTCCTGAAGCCAATCTTTCCACACTCACATGGTCCAGCGAACTTCTGAGACTTCTCCAGAGTTCCATCTGTTTTTCATTCTTGGGGGCAAAATCTACGTGCCCACCCTCGGAAGGCAATGGCGTCAGATTGTCGCCTTGGCGTATCAACAAAGCCATCCCCAGCCCTGTACCCGGCGCGATCAATCCCACATTGCCGTCTTTGTCGGCAGGCCCCGGGTTTATGGGAAAGAGTTCTTCCTCCTTGAGCAAAGGGACACCGTAACCTGTGGCCATGAGATCATTGATCAAAATAACTGATCCAAAATTGAAGAACTCCTGAATTCCTTTGTCAGTTACTTCCCATGGCAAATTGGTGGTTTTGACGTGACCTCGGATGACCGGTCCGGCTATGCCGAAACAAGCTGAAGACACTGGAAAGGAATGCTTTACGAGAAAATCAGCGATCAGTTCGTTAAGGCTCGACCTCTCGGCGGTCGAATAAGATTCGAGCACGAGCAATTGCGGCCTGTCTTCAGCGCGTTCGAATACGCCGAGGTTAGCCTTGGTGCCCCCGATGTCTCCTGCGAGGACAATATCCTCTTCATCTGGGTGTTTCATAATGACCTCGTTTATCAGTTCATGACCGCTGGGGCGGTAGGATTTCCGGGTGCACAGTCAATTTATAGACGTACTTTACCCATTGTGACGCATAATGACTCAATGCCACCACGCGTAAAGGAAAACCATGCTTCTTTGGCAATGGCAGCCCGTTTACTTCATAGGCGAGGAAAACCTGATCGTTCAATACCTCTGCCAATGGGAATTGCTCTACCTTCTCATATTTCCCTTCCGGCCCGCGAATGATGACATATCCACTATCACTCTTCAGTTGTGCCCGAGAGAGCAGACTTTTCATGGAAATGCCTTTCCATGTGCCATTGCAGGCAAAGACTCCCGGACATATCAATAGCACGGATTTCTCAATCGCCGAAAGGTCTAAAATTTCCTGATAATTGAGCTTCAAAGGTTCGCCGACGTTGCCGTCAACTATTAGTCGCCAATTATCAAGCGATGCCTCATAGTCTTCCAGGCCCATTACCCCGAAATTCTCGATGGGGGTGATGTCCAACACCGTAGTATCCAGTTCAGCGGGATTCTTGTTGACCAGATCTTCCATTCGGGCGCCTTTGGGGATTATTGTCCGCTGAATGTGCGCCCACGCGCTCCCCATTTTCAGGAAAAGATGGCCACCCATGATAAAGAGGAAGCCCCTGCGGCTGAACATATCAAATTGCCTCGTTGTGGAGCAGGCTTTCCAGCCTGCCATCGGATGAGACCCATACATTGTGCGGAGATGCTGCGACGCTCTGTCGGCTTATCTCTTCCACGCGAACCAATAACCAAAAATCCTCCGCAAGAGAGGTGTCAGTCGGGTCCGATTGTATGCGTCCGCAACTTGTTTAATTGCCTCGGCCTGCGTCGGGTAAGGGTGAATTACCCCTGAGATAGTCCTCAGACCGATGCCGCCCACTAGAGCCAAAGTGATCTCACTTATCATCTCCCCGGCATGAGCGGCTACGATTGTCGCCCCGACAATTTTATCGGTCCCTTTTCTGGTGTGGACTTTGACGAATCCCTCGTCCTGCCCTTCCAGCAACGCCCTATCAATATGATTCAGCGTCCTTACGTACGTGTCAACAGCAATCCCCTGTTTTGCTGCATCCCTCTCGTACATTCCCACGTGAGCGATTTCCGGGTCCGTGTAAGTGCACCAGGGCACAGTCAAGGCGCTAAGCCTCTGTGAACCTGGAAACAGTGCGTTCTGTATCACTATCCTTGCGGCAGCATCTGCTGCATGGGTGAATTTGTATTTCATGCATACGTCGCCAGCCGCATAAATTTTGGGATTGTTGGTTCGCAGTCGGTCGTCCACCGAAACGCCGCTCCGGTCGTATTGAACCCCTGCTCCTTCCAGGTTCAGATTCTCCACATTTGGAGTTCTGCCTACGCCTACCAGTATCTCGTCTACTGTTGCAGAATCGGGTTTCCCATCAGCCTCGAAATGTATGATTTTCTCGCTGCCTTGAACTTCGACTTGTTTCAGCCGCGAGTTCAGGATCAATTGAATTCCTTCTTCGATAAATTTCCTTTGAATTATGTCAGCAGCGTCTTTGTCTTCTCTATCGAGAATGTGATCGTTTCTTGTGGAAAAGAACTACCTTGCATCCGAGACGAGCAAACGCCTGGGCCATTTCACAGCCTATGGGACCTCCGCCCAATACAGCTAGTGTCGTGGGACGTTCGGTCAGAGAAAACACCGTTTCGTTGGTGAGATAACCCGCTTCGTTTAGGCCCTGTATAGCCGGATCAGAGGGCCGCGCGCCGGTGGCTATGACTGCCTTGGAAAAACGCAAAGTCTTACTGTTGACTTCCACAGAATCGGGGCCAGAGAACCTTGCATCGCCAAGGAACACGTCCACGCCGAGATCTGTGAAGCGCTTTACCGAATCATTCGGACTGATCCGGGCCCTGAGTCGCCGCATCCTTTCCATGACGGCAGGGAAATCAACCTCAGGCGAGGCAGGAACTTTCACGCCATACATCCCAGCTTGCTTGACCAGACTCATTATTCGGGAAGAAGCAATTACACCTTTGGAAGGAACACAGCCGAAATTCAGGCAGTCTCCTCCCATAAGGAAGCGCTCCACTAAAGCCACCTTCGCGCCGAGGCCGGCAGCTCCAGCGGCAGTCACAAGCCCTGCTGTGCCTGCCCCGATTACCACGAGATTATATTTTTTTGCGGGCTCGGGATTGATCGAATCGGTCGGACGAACGTTTGCTGTCAATTCACGATTATATGCATCGTCAGGAGTCAGCCGAACAGCTTTGTTAATTGTATTTGCCATGCGCTTTTCCATGCCCCCTATTTCAATTGTGAGGCTCTCTTAAAAAGATGCAGGTACTCTTATATCGTTACGAATGGCAAAAATTCAGTTTGTTCGCTCGATACCGGTTCGATAATAAATTTAATGCGCTGTTATTATAGAAGTGACCGTGGGCAAAACGTCAGCATCTCTTTTCATCCGAACGGGCCATATCGCCGATGGAAGCAGCGCCACCAGGAAGGCAAGCCTCCCAGAGCATGGTTTTTGTCTCTTTGTCTATGGATGCCTTGATCCAACTTTCTCCACGAAATCTATAAGCCAGCAAGCTGCACATAAGCATCATCGAAATTGTCATGGACCACCAAATTCCCAATGCCCCTGCATGAAGAACATGGATCACACCAAGAATCAATGGAATTCGGAAAATCCACATTCCCGTAAAAATTATCTTCATGGTACCATACGTGTCCCCGGCTCCCTGAAGCGCACCGGAAAGAGTTATTCCCACGGCAAGGAAAGGCACGCCGATCATGTTCACCCTAAGATAGCTCGCTATCTCAGCGTGGACTGCCGGGTCTTCGGTAAGCAAACTCGAAATATGTGGAGCGAAAGCAAAGATGGCTACAGCAGGCAGGATGATTATTCCCAGGCAAAGCGTGGCAGTGGCTTTGGCCCCGGAACGTGCTCCGATTGTGTCGCCAGCTCCGAGCCTGTTTCCCGTAAGAACCGCTGAAGCCATGTTCAAAGCGAAAACCGGCAGGAAGATTATCGCTTCCACCCTTACCCCGGCAGTCATGGCCGCGATCGCTGTTATTTCCCCTGCCTCAAGTTGGCCGGCAAGAAAATAGATCACCAGGGTGCCAGCGTTCCAGGCAGTCTGCTGAAGCGCCGTAGGTATCCCGAGCTTAACCAGATTCTTAAAGCATCGCGGAAGAGGGCCCGCCAACGCGCTGATGACTATCCGGCCAGGACCAGAGAACATATGAAGCAGATTCAGAAACATTCCGATTGTAGTGGCTGCCGCAGTCGCCCAGGCTATTCCTACATACCCGAGAGCAGGTATTGGCCCCCACCCAAAGCCTAGAATCAAATCCCCCAGAACATTTACAACCGCCGCGAACAAAACTGTTCGCCATGGCAAGCCGCACACGGCCGGAAGCGCGGAATACCCCTGCTGTGATTATCATCAAATACGTGGGGACCAAGACCAGTGAGAAGACACGAAGGAAGGCCTCGGCTATGGATTGTATGCCTTCGGGCATACCTGCGATCCGGACTATCGCGCCAGGAAACAATTGGGCCAACACGGTGAGCGCGCCTGATATCAAAACGCCCAAAGCCAATGAGTGTGCCGTGATGCTCCCCACACCTTGATCGCACTTGGCGCCGTAAGCCTGCGAAACCATTGAAACAGTACCCACTGTGACACCGTTGGCAAGAATCATCAGTGTCCAATAAAGCTGCCCAACATAGCCTACTGCTGCCAGCACATCCGTGCCAAGGAAGCCTGCTACATAAACATCCGCTATTCCAATAGAAAATTGAAAGAACATTATCAGGATCATGGGCCAACCCATGGTCCAGGATTCGCGGGAAGAAAGCGCCTGACTTCTAATTCGGGTTTCAATTTAATCATAGTCACCATTAAAGAAGCCTTGTCAGCATATCAGCATAACACCTTTTGTACGTGTTTTGGCGTACTTTCAGACTCACGAGGTATCCATTGAGTTTCGCGATCAGACCTGTCATTGCGGCGAGCGAAACAACGAAGCAATCTCTCTCTTGTGGTGAGGACCGGCATCTTGCGGGTCTATTCTCGATGACCGGCAAGATGAAACTGTCTCAAAATTCAGAATCGAGAAGAGATCGTGCCACGCTTCTCATTCCCAGGCTCCGCCTGGGAATGCATGACCGGGAGGCTCCGCCTCCTTATCGTGCTGAGTTACAGCTAGTTACCGGACAGAGCCCGGAAGATATAGGTTCCCAGGCTGAGCCTGGGAACCAGGAAAATGACGATGTTAGTAACACGATTGCGGCCTTTTTCGGACTTTTGAGACAAAGTTTCAGATGCCGGTCCTGCTCTGGCGACAACCGAATGATTCGCCGCCTCCCCAGAGTTTCCCTTGAATTTTTCGGTGTAGGGCCATATAGTTTCCGGTTGAGATCAGCACGCCTCAAAGCAGGACCAAATATGCCCAAAAGAAAAGACCTCAAATCCATCCTCCTCATAGGTTCAGGGCCGATAATAATAGGTCAGGCCTGTGAGTTCGATTACTCCGGTACTCAAGCCCTAAAGGCACTCAAAGAAGAGGGCTTTCGCGTAATCCTCGTAAATTCCAATCCCGCAACAATCATGACTGATCCGGAATTCGTGGACGCGACATATATAGAGCCCTTGAAGCACGACATTCTCGCGACAATCATAGAAAAAGAGCGGCCTGATGCTCTTCTGCCCACGATTGGCGGCCAGACCGCATTGAACCGCGCTGTGGAGCTTTATGAATCGGGGGTGCTGGAAAAATATGGCGTGGAGCTTATAGGCGCCGGAATTGAGGCGATCAAGAAGGCCGAGGACAGAGACCTCTTCAAAATTGCCATGACAAACATCGGCCTGGACCTCCCCAAGAGCGGATACGCAGAAACCCTCGAACAGGCGAGACAAGTAGCTAAGGAACTCGGTTTCCCGAATGTTATTCGGCCATCTTTCACTTTGGGCGGAACAGGCGGAAGCATCGCGTATTCACCGGAAGAATTTGACGCCCTGGCCAAATGCGGTCTGGACGTATCTCCGGTCAAGAGAATTCTCGTGGAGGAATCCGTCCTGGGATGGAAGGAATTCGAGCTTGAAGTCATGCGCGACAGCGGGGACAACGTTGTAATTATATGCTCGATTGAGAATTTCGACCCCATGGGCGTCCATACCGGGGATTCCATAACCATCGCACCGGCGCAGACGCTTACCGACAAAGAGTATCAAATACTGCGCGATCAATCGATTGCAATAATTAGAGAAATTGGCGTTGACACTGGCGGCTCCAATATTCAGTTCGCAGTGCACCCGGAAAACGGCCGGGTCGTAGTGATCGAGATGAATCCCCGTGTGAGTCGGTCGAGCGCGCTCGCTTCGAAGGCCACAGGATTTCCTATCGCCAAGATTGCGGCGAAGCTTGCTGTAGGCTACACTCTGGACGAAATAGCTAATGATATTACGCTAAAGACTCCAGCATCGTTTGAGCCCACTATAGATTATGTTGTCACCAAGATTCCCCGCTTCACATTCGAGAAATTTCCCAACGCGGACCAAACGCTAACAACCCAGATGAAATCCGTGGGTGAGGTCATGGCTATAGGCCGAACCTTTAAGGAATCTCTCCAGAAGGCAATCCGTTCACTCGAAATTGATGTATATGGGCTTGATCCTATGCTGCCCAAAGGACTTTCCAAAGAAGAGATCCTTAAGCTGGTGGCGCGACCTACTCCTGATAGGCTTTGGCAGGTGGCTGACGCGATACGGGCCGGGATTTCTATTGACGACCTGTATGAGGCCTCCAAAATCGACCCGTGGTTCATCAGCCAGATCAAACAGATCGTGGAGATGGAGAATGATCTGTCTCAGCCGGGCTATCTGGACGGAGAGGACTCTGAAGAAAGGCTGAGAGCAGCCAAAGCCTACGGTTTTTCGGATATTTATCTTGCCGGACTGACAGGAAAGACCGAACGCGCCATCCGGGAATTGCGCGAAAGTCGGAACGTTATCCCCGTTTACAAGAGAGTTGATACCTGCGCGGCGGAATTCGAGGCTTTCACTCCTTATCTCTATTCATCATACGAAGATGAAGACGAATCAGGTACCACAGACCGCAAAAAGATCATTATCCTCGGAGGCGGTCCGAACAGGATAGGCCAGGGAATAGAATTCGACTACTGCTGCGTTCACGGCGTATTCGCGCTCAAAGAGGACGGCTACGAAACCATCATGGTCAACTGCAACCCCGAAACGGTCAGCACTGATTATGACACGTCCGACAGACTCTATTTCGAGCCACTTACTTTCGAGGACGTCCTGGAAATAGTCAAAAAGGAAAAACCAGACGGAGTGATCGTGCAGTTCGGCGGCCAGACTCCCTTGAAGTTGGCTGTATCGCTCTGGGAAGCGGGGGTTCCGATCATAGGCACATCTCCGGACGCAATAGACCGCGCTGAAGACCGCAAACGCTTCAAAGAAATGCTCATTGCGCTCGGTCTGAACCAGCCGCCCAACGACATCGCACACTCGTACGGCGAGGTCATGGAAGTGGCCCAACGGATCGGCTATCCCCTTGTCGTTCGCCCTTCGTACGTGCTGGGTGGCAGGGCCATGGAGATAGTCCACAATGAGCAGGACCTTAAAGGCTATTTGACCCACGTGGTTCAGGCTTCACCTGAGCACCCGATTCTAGTGGACGGTTACTTGACCGGAGCGGTTGAAATAGATGTAGACGCTGTGGCCGACGGCGAAGACGTGGTTATTGGCGGGATAATGGAGCATATAGAAGAAGCCGGGGTCCACTCTGGAGATTCGTCCTGTTCCCTTCCGCCGTATAGTCTGGGCCGTTATCACCTGGACGAGATTCGTCGGATTACCAAAATGCTTGCTGTAGAGCTGAAGGTCAAAGGCCTCATGAACTTGCAGCTGGCGCTCAAGGATGGCGAGATTTACGTCTTGGAGGTCAACCCGAGGGCTTCCAGGACAATTCCGTTTGTTTCCAAGGCAATCGGCGTTCCGTTGGCAAAAATTGGCGCAAGAGTCATGGCCGGAAAGAAGCTCAAGGAACTGGGATTCACAGAAGAAGTCCTGCCCAGGCACGTGAGCGTAAAAGAAGCGGTGTTTCCTTTCATAAAATTCGCCGGGGTGGATGTAATACTAGGCCCTGAGATGAAGTCCACAGGGGAAGTCATGGGGATAGATAAGGAATTCGGACCGGCGTTCCTAAAGGCACAGTACAGCACGGATTTTCCGATCCCATTGGGTGGCAAGGTTTTCTTGAGTGTTGCCAATACCGATAAATCCGCAGCGGTAATAGTGGCCAGAAGACTTCAGCAATGCGGTTTTTCCTTCGTGTGCACCGAAGGGACGGCAAAGGCCTTTTATGCTGCAGGGATTGAGTGCGCCCAAGTGGGTAAGGTCCATGAGGCCAACAGCGTGGACGTGATCGACCTCATCCACCGGAACGAGATCGTACTTGTGATCAATACTTCCGGAGATAAGAAGTCCATGCAGGATTCCTATCAGATACGACTTGCGGCACTTAACCACAATGTGCCGTACTTCACCACACTTGCCGGGGCAAACGCCCTGTCGCTAGGATTGAGAGCCATTCATCGGGGAGATAGATTCCCGCGTGATGTCGTTGCAGGAGTACCACTCGGCGAAGTGCTGATTCCGGCAAGCGTTAGAAGTTTCTTGGAAGGGGTTTGGGAAACCTTACTTTACAAAGTAAGGTTCCCCAAAGAAATCTTATCTCTTCCCCGCTATAGCGTCTGCGAAGCGTGCGAATTCGGCGGGGGAAAGAGTCTCACCTCTGCGGCCTAGGTCTATGCCTACTTCGTTTGCCACCTGAATCAAGACTTCATTTGAAATTCCAAACATGGCAGCATTTTTCAGAGTATTTCTCAGCGTCTTTCGTCGTCCTGCAAAAGAAGCTTTTACGAGTGCACTCAGCAATTTTGGGTTTGAAACCGCTACAGGCGGAGGCTCAGGAAAACGCACGCTCACTAATGACGACATGACCTCAGGCGCGGGAAAAATGCCCTGCCAGGAATATGAAACAGGAGTTTCTACTTTCGCGTTTACACCCAATAGCACAGTGAGCACTCCGTATTCCTTGGTTCCGGGTTCCGCAACGAAGCGCTCCGCGACTTCCCGCTGCAAGAGTATGTGCAACGAAGAAAACGCGGCGCGGCCTTCTTGGAACATGAAGAGAAGCCGACTCGAAATGTTGTACGGGAGATTCGCCACTACCCTGAGCTTTCCAATACGTTCGGATAGCGCTCTAAAATTGAATTTCAGAGCATCCGCGTGTACAAGCTCCACATTGGGGGAGTCGGCGAACTTGTCTTCCAGCACCCTGAAGAACCCTGAATCCACCTCAAGGGCTACGACTTTCGCTCCCTTCGCCAGAAGTGCCGCCGTCAACACCCCGAGTCCAGCGCCAACTTCCACGATGGTTTCGCCCGGGTCTATGTGCGCGGCTCTGAACGATCTTCCCCAGGAATGACTTATCTACAAGAAGATTTTGCCCCATCCACTTCTTGGGCGCGAGGCCGTGTTCTTTAAAGGTTCTTTTTATTTCTGAGAGAGTGGACATGTTTTCCGATCAAATGTTGAAATGAGATTTCGGCAGCAGCATGGTCTTTTGTGGGGCAGACTTTCCAGTCTGCCATGATTTGTGAGTAGGGCCGGCATCTTGCCGGTCACCATGAATGGCAGGCTGGAAAGACCTGTTCTCCACAATAGTCTTCCTCGCCAGTCGCAGTTCGAACAATATCACAAAATGCTTTACACAGGTGTGAGGTGGTTGTCTTTGAGTTTGCTCTACTGCCGATGGGTTTCTAATAGCTATGCTAAACGCTTCACCGATGCCAAGGGCTTTTTCAGCCCCAGCAATCCGTCTGAGGTAATCGCTAATTCCACCAAAGTAGGCAAGAATGCACATGAACAACCACCAGCGCAGAAACCACCCAACCGTGACTAGAAACGTCGGTCGTCCTTCCGAAGGAAAAACAACAGTAAGTATTATGGCAATTAGGACCCATGGTAAAAAGGTGATCATCATTGCCCTTATCCCGATCGGCCAACCGAGGCAGATCATCCGTGCAATGAAATCCTTGTTATCGCCTATCTTGTTTATGGCATAGCAGTAGACTGCTCCTATGACCGTGAAAGCCAAATTCAAACCCACCGGAATCAGACGATCAATTGGGAAAATAGGGACCACCGAAATAAAAGAATAACTGAACAAATATATTCCACGCGATGAAAGTGGCCAGATAATATTTGAACTGCTCTTTTTGGTCGACACATCCCTCGCGTAGATCTTCCGTCAATTTGGACGCTGCTCAGCCAATACATATAATCCCTCCCGCAAATACATTCGCAATAAAGGAATAGTTGTCTGAATCAAAGCCAGAGTTATCTTACACCAATGCTGTTCCTGGCAAGCAATTATTATGGGTACATAAGTTAATGAATGATTAGAAGTTTTTGGGGAGGGGTTTGGGGAGGACCTTTCTACAAAAAGGTCTTCCCCAACACTCTTACTCTTCCACAGACTCCATTACCAGCTCCATGACTGATTTCACAGTCACAGGCAGATCGTAATGAACCTGAATATCGCTGAGTTGTGCGAGGCACATCTGGCAGGAAGAGGTCACAATTTTCGCGCCTGTGGCCACTATCTGATCCCGCTTTCCCTTGGCGAATGCCAGCCTTTTCTGCCCCATGTCAGTGTTTTGTGCGACACCGCCACCGCCACCGCAACACAGTGCATGCCTGCTGTGCGGCTCCATGTCCACGTATTCTCTCGCAATGTGTCTCAGTAGCTCACGAGGCGGCTCGTAGACATCCAGCTTGCGGCCCCAGTTGCAGGGATCGTGATATGTCACGCTCTCGTCGATCGCGCCTTTTTTCAGCTTCAGAGTTCCATCCTTGAAACGGCGATGAGCCAGTTCCACCACAGATGTCACTTCAAAACCCAGCGGCTCGCCAATCACCTTTTCAGCGTCTTTCCTTAGAACTTTGTAACCGTGGCCGCATTCTGTGGATACCACGGCCTTGACGCCCAGTTTGCGAGCAGTGTCCACAGTGCGCCGAATGAGCCAAAGATTAGTTTCATCGTCGCCCATGTAGTAAGCCCAGTTGGATATGTCGCAGAGGTTGGATGCAAAAGTCCAATCCGCATTGATCGCGAGGAAGAACTTCAGGTAGACGGAAAACAAATGCGGAGCAGACGTGAATTCACGAGGGTTTGGGATATACAAAAATTCCGCGCCTTCTTTATCGATAGGAACCTTGAATTCATCCTCGTCCAGGCCCTCGATTTCTCCTGCTGCGTCTTCTCCGAGCCATTCAATGTTTTCCACAAATTCTTCGGTGCTGATCCCTACACTGTTGCCTGTCTCCTTAATTTGCTGGAGACCCTCTTCAAGACGCTTGTATCCTCTGCCCTGAGCACGGGCGATGCCTCGCAGAGCACGTACGATCACATCCATATGGATGTTCTTAGGGCAATCCACAGTGCAACGCGTGCACAGCGTGCAAGCCCAGATAAATTCCGACTCCACGAGTTCCTGCATGTTGCCGGACGGTATCTTCAAGGGAATCTCTCTCGGACTCATCCACGGGTACGTGTCCGTGAGAAAACAAGTTGAAACGCATTCCTCGCATGTTTGACACGCTTTGAGAATATCGCCGCCGCTCTTCTCAAGGACGGCAGCCTCTTGTTCCTTAGTTATGGTATTGCTCGCGTCAGTCACTATTCATGCTCCAAAGGCCCAAGCTCACCGACTGGTTAAGCTTGGGTCAGATTGCTGCTTTTTGTAGAGCAGGCTTTCCAGCCTGTCATTCACGATGACCGGCAAGATGCCGGTCCTACTTACAAGACGTGGCAGGCTGGAAAGCCTGCCCTACTATATGATTTCTCTGGTGATAATGGAGGCGGACCCTCCAGGTCATGCATTCCCAGGCAGAGCCTGGGAACGATAAAAATCACTTAGTTAATCAATCAGGAATACTCTTCTTTTTACCAATCTCAAGATCGTGAATGGGAATAAGAATATCAGCCGCATCCCGAACCCGTTTCATGCTTTCATATGCCTGGATTACGTCCAAATGAACGCCAGGCGCTATGACTCCACCGCCCGGAGGGAAATTCTCAGCGTTGCAGCAAAGGCCCGTAATGACTGCCTTGCCCTTCGCTGTCTCCACGACAACTGATTGACCGCCCGGAGTATGTCCCGGCGTGAACAACACTTGAATGCCTTCTACTATGGTGGCGTCGCCTTCAATTGTCTTCAGGTTCACATCTTCCAGTACAGTCTGGATAATAACGGTGATCAATGGGGTGCGGATCATTACAGAAATCAAGCTCTGCCTTTTGGACATAGACTTCCGCGTTGGTACACAAAGCGTCATTCTCGCAGTGATCGTTATGCAGATGCGTGTGTATTATTATGTCTACGTCTTCGGGCGTCCATCCGATTGTCTCCAGGGCCTCCTCGAAGGTCAGGACAGGAAAGCCGGTTCGCTCCTCGAGATCCGGAGGCACAACGAAGTCTTCCAGACCGGTGTCCACTAGGATTTTTTTGTCTCCTCCAAGGATGGCGAACGCGTAAATGGGCAGAATGATCCTTTTGCCGTAAAAGCGCTGGTAGGTCATTATGCCTTGGTCGGTCTCATTGAATCCCACGGCCAGAGGACGTATGGTGTACGTAGCCATCTTTCTCTCCTGTTTTGGCGGGAATCATTCCCAGATGAGGGCCTCGGAAACAAGTTCCGAAACCAGCTTCACTTCCAGGTCCAATTCAAAATCGTCGTTCACATCCTTGAGTTGAGCAAAACACATCTCGCACGCGGTAGTCAGTATCTCTGCACCTGTGGCCTTGATCTGATCAGCTTTGACCCTTGAGGTCATCATGCGCCACTCAGGTTCCGCGGCAATCACGAGGCCGCCACCGCCACCGCAACACCAGTTTTCAAGCCGATTCGGGTGCATGTCTACGTAATTGTCGGTCAGCGCCCTGAGGATATTGCGGGGTTCTTCATATACACCGCCGTTGCGAGCTATCTGACAAGGGTCATGATACGTGACTTTGCCTTCGACAACCGACTTGTCGAACTTTATGCGCCCCTCTTTTATGTAATTGTCCATGAGCTCCAGGAAAGTCATTACATTGAAGCTACGCTTTCCGATCACGTGCTTCATGATGCGGTATGCTGTGCCGCATTCGCAGATAACCAGGTTCTTCACGCCGAGGGATTCAGCTTCGTTGACTATGCGTTCATAGATCTGTTGAGCCATTTGAGCACTGCCAAGGAACGCGCCGAAATTCACTGCCTCAAAATAGCTGAGCGACCAATGCTCACCTGCTGCGTTAAGGATTGAAGCGGCAGGAAGAATGGAGGGCTTTTCCGCCATTGAAACAAACAGCACGTTCGCGCCCTGAACGTCAATCGGGATCGCTTTCTCAGGTTCCATTCCGGGCCATTTCTCGCAGAATTCCGCTCGGATCTTGTCCAATTCTTTTAGGAATTTCTCCTTGGTCTGCTGAAAATTCTGACCTTTGGCAATGGAGTTCTTGGCCCGCATGGTAAGCGGTTTGGGGTCCATATCCGCGCCGAGCACCATGGCTTTTGCGATCGCTTGTATCTGCTGGGTGTCTATTCCGAACGGACAGTGAACCATGCAGCGCCTGCAGCCTGTACAGGTAAAGGCTGTGTCATAAACCTTTTCCATCCATCTTTCGTCTATTTCTGCGGCCTCGTTCAGCCAGGGAGCTACTTTTCCGGTGATCGTGTGATAGTTCTCAAATAGTCGGCGGATATTCTGGGCCCTTCCAACAGCAGATAGACGGATGTCTCCGGTGGATGCGTATGCGTGACACGAGTCTATGCACATACCGCAACGGCTGCAATTATCCAGGTACAGGCGTATCGATTGATTCAGCTTCTCGGCCAAGAGCTTTAGGAGTTCCTGTTTTTCAGTGGCTTCCATGTTAACCTCTCCTGAGTTTGTTCAGCGGCACTGCAAAGAAGGCATGCATAATCTTGCTGAAGGGCAAGTAAAGCAGAAACAGATTCGCAAGCAGGACGTGGCTCCCTATCACCGAATAATGGGAACCCGAGAGAAACTGGCGAGGATCCGCAAAGGTAAACCTCACCAGGCTGTCCAGGTAGCCTGCGAAATCCTTCTTCGTCATGACGAAACCGGTGTCCGTCCAGGAATTGCCCCAACTGATTATGTCTCCACTCATAGCAACACACAGGAGCAGGAATAGGATCAGATAATCTCCAGGCACGGTAACCTCTCGCACTGGGGTACGGAAGCGCCGGAACAAAAAGTAAAGCAGACTCAACGTGATAACCACGCCGACAGCGCCATTGCCGAGCATGTGCTCGGAGTCCTTTGGCATGATTTTCACCTGTGGAAGAATATCCAGATGCGCAAGTATCAACAGCAACAGCGCTATGTGGAAAGCGATAAGAAAAGCCCAGAAAAGAGGGTTGATTCTTCGCACCGTAGGCATGGTGAAGGCATCCCAAAACGCTCCGGCCATGGGCGCACTGGGAGGCGCATGAAGGCTCCTACCATCGGGAAAAATCCTTAGAGTGCGCGGGAGGCTGGGGGCCTTGAGTACTTCCGCAATCCTCACCGCTATCCAGAATAGACACCAGGCAATGGACGCGTAGACCATCGGGACCATAACCACATACCAAAACTTATCGGCCATAAGTCACTCTCCGAAAAATTCCCGCGACCGATCCGAAAATCCCTCTGATCGAGTGCGGGAATTCTGTATTGTTATCGCCCTAACCCAAAGCGCCATTCCTGGGCAGGGATTCTACCAGATCAGACAGCTAGTTCCTTCTCAAATTCTTGCTCAAAATTGCTCAGGTCAAAAAAAATTGCTTTGCCCACACCGGAAGAACTCGCCACGTTTACTCGATGTCGAGCATTTCCTATCAGGATTGTCGTCTGCGAGATATCGATACGAGTGGTTGCGACGGGCTAATGTTCGCAATCACGTTTATCCCGGGCAGGGAAATCAATTACCTAGTCATCTATTCGTGATTATTCTAATAGTGAAGTAACAATGTATCATTTGGTGCTTGGCGTGTCAAAGCCTAGTTAATGAGCAGGGTTGCCATTAAGTCACTAGGGAAAACCAGTTGATCCATATCAGTGCGTGGGGCAAACCGACCAAGTCATCCCTGTGGCGAAGAAGTCGGATTGCGCCGCGCCTGCGGTGGCATTTCTGCGAAGCGCCTTCTCTGCACCAATCACTGAATAGTCACTTGGAAGGAAATGCCAAATCAAAAAGAAAAGCCGGCCCAATCGAACCGGCTCCCAATTATTCCACGACTTATCAGAATTATAGAGGTCGCCAACTCTCTAAGGTACAGGAACACGAATCCCGAATACTCCCCGAAAAGCTACCTGAAGCGGTGGGATGTCGGGAAACTGCGCGGAGAACGGAATCGGCGCCGGGCATGGTAAATACAACTTTTCGGAACATAAAGGTGTTTCGTTGAGATTGTAGGCATCCAGAGGTTCAGCAGCCACCGCGTTCATGGGCAGGTAAGGATTGAGTGGCTCACCTAGAGCGATTTCCACCAATGATGCCGAAATAAGCAAACAGAGCGTTATGAATAGAGCTGACTTCTTCATGATGACTAGTCTCCGGCTGTAGAGTTGTCAAGCACAATAATATATTATTATCCTGTAAAGTCAATAATTTTTGATTAGTATCAATGTTTTATAATAAGTTTTTATAAAACTAATTAGGTATTATATTATTAATATCTCAATAATATTAATTTATTCTTATAACAAACTTGACAGTGAATTCAGGCAGGGACGATTGTCATTGTCAGGAGGAACACGACGAAACAATCTCTCTCGCTTTTGAAGCGGCATTTGCTTTCCTCACCTCACGTACTGGCTTCGGGCTCTTCTCCCCCTACCATTTAGCTTTTATGAATCCGATTCGGCCGGCACGGAGGCCGGCCGCTACTGGCTGATGGTGGTGCCCGGCATCGCTGCCGGGCGAATCGGTTTGGCTATTTTTTCGGAACTGGTATCAAATGTTACAGTTCAGCGCAAAACCCAATTGCGCTTTCATAATTGGCTGCTCACACACTGAGGAGTGGCCCCAATTTCGGCTTCATGTTAAAATTGCATCTGAGCATTAATTTGAAGGTGCAGGGTTTGAAAAGGGTATTTCGCGGGCTCGTTTTCGCAATCAAATGGGTCATAATCATAGTGTTGGCAGTGGAGGTCTTAAGCTTTGCGGCCGTCACAGCCACCAACTATATCTTCTACGGTCATGCGCGGGAAGGCAGCCGAGCCGTGTACGACGCGTACACACTGTTTCTGCAGCAACATGGTGTTCGGCCAACGGCTTACAATTCTCATTCGGATGATCCGAGAAGAACAGTGTACATCTGGATATTTGGCGGCTCGACGATGCGAGGAGCCACTGATTTTAGCGATAGGACGATCCCCAGCTGTCTTTCAATGCTGCTTAATTCCAACAGGGACGGACTCAATTTCACGATTATCAACTTCGGCACGAACTCTTTCAACTCACTGCTTGAGACGAAGTACTCGCAGAAAAAGCTGATAGATGTCCATCCTCCTGATCTCATTATCTTTTATGACGGCGCAAATGACGTAAAGTATTTTCTGGAACACAGGGATCCCTACGCTCATCACGGATATCGCCGGGCCAAGGCGTTGATAGAAAGCTACTACAGGAGCTGGTTTGGGCTTCTGAAACCTCTGAATGCGGCAATCTATGCCTCTTTCACAAAAGAACTCTACGACAAGATCATGCAGGTCGGGGGACCTGTGGACTCTAACACTGCAGAATTCAGAGAAATGGTGGACTTCACTGAAAAACGGTACGATCATGTGAATAAGCTCGCCGCATGTTATGGAGCTCGTTTCATTCTTTTCTGGCAACCGACTCTCTGGACCGAAGATTGCCGAGCAACCGAGTCGGCCAGGGCCGGAGAGAGGAATATCATTCTGGACGACGACCGTTGGGTTACTGTGCGCAACAATTTCATGAAGCCCTATATCGCCCTCAGGGAAAGGCTCGAGAAGAAGGATTATTTTGTCGACTTCGGAGCAGCGCTATGCAATCGTCAAGTTCCGGCATACAAACCGGACGGGGTTCACCTCACAGATGAAGGCCGGTTCCTAATCGCTGAAAGCATTGCGTCCGTACTGAAAGAAAAGTTCGATCTGGACTTGACGGACAGCATTAAAGAACAATGAAACTGGTCGTTACAATCGATGTGGAAGAAGAAGGTCTGTTCTCCAGCCGGTACGATCCGCATAATCCCACTGTTGAAAATGTGCCTGCCCTGACTCGACTTGATCCAATATTCCGAATGTGGGGTATTCGACCTACTCTGCTCTGCACGTATTCGGTGGTAGCACAAAAAAGGAATCAAGATCTATTGCTGGACCTGCAAGAGAAATGGAGCGGTGAAATTGGCGCGCATCTCCATCACTGGAATACCCCGCCGTTGAAGGAGCTGCCGTATCGTCAGCCAGTTCCCTCGGAACTTATGGACGTCCAACTACTCGCTGCAAAACTTGAGGCACTTCTGGACGCAATAAGACACATGGGGATTGTTCCATCTTCTTTTCGCATGGGCCGATTCAATATGGGGCCGCGGATGTTCTCCGTGATCGAGAAAGCGGGCATTTTAGCGGACAGCAGCATAGCGCCAATGAGGCGCTATTATGGAGGACCCGACCATTTGGCTGCTCCGACCGATCCCTACTTCCCGGATGCTCTTGAACCGACCAGGGCGGGAAATTCTAAAATTCTGGAAGTGCCGGTAACCATACTGCCAGTGCTGAGAAGACTGGGAGCATTCTTTCAGGGCATACGCTCGCAAGAGCCTATGAAAGATAGAATATCTTGGATTGCGGCAAACATTGGTTCTCTACCCGCTCAACCAATGTGGACGGGCTTGAGGCGCTTGAAGACAGCTGTGCGCGTTCATCGAAATAGAGGCGGCGAGGTCTTGACTATATTTTTTCATTCATCAGAGCTCATGCCTGGCGGCTGCCCGGAGCACAAAACACAAAAAGATGTAGACCGCTTCTTGAGGAAGCTGGATGGATTCTTTTCTTGGCTGCACAATAGTCTGCAGATACAATCAGTGACTTTGGCTAAACTGGGTGATTTGTACAGGGAATCCAATGAATTGTAAGAATCCCTTACGCCTTGCGGTGCTGCTGCAAGACCTTGAATTCGGCGGCACCCAACGTTATGCAATTCATCTCTTGAAAAACCTGAACCCTGTGCTGTTTTCAGCCGAGCTGTGGGTCCTGCGCGGGGGCAATGATATGGTTCCGGCTGCAAGAGAGGCCGGAATCAAAGTTAGACACTTGTCGCATGACACATGGGTGAGTCCAGCTTCTCTCATGGCTCTTGCCAGACGGCTTCGGAGTGATAGGCCTGCGATCCTGTATACCTTGACCGTGGTTCCAAATATTTGGGGTCGAGTCTTTGCGAAAATCGCTCAAGTTCCAGTTGTTATCTCGGGTTACCGGAACTTTCTGCCGAAGCAACACGAAAGATGGTTGTGGCGATTGTCCGACACAATCATCTGCAATGCTGAAATATTGAAGCATGTCATGATCGACAAATTTTTCGTGGACCCGCTGCGAATCGCGGTCATTCCGAACGCTGTGGATACGGATTTCTTCAAACCAGATCAAGGTTATTCTCCAAAACCCCCAACAGTTCTTTTTATAGGCAGACTGGTGCACGAAAAAGACCCCTTGAATCTATTTGAGGGATTTCGGCTGGCTGCGCAAGTAGTCCCGGAAGCTTCTTTTGAAATTATGGGTAATGGTCCTTTCAGACCCCAACTGGAAAATCGAATCCGACGATACTCGCTGGAATCCAGGATCAGATTGCTGCCGGCGGCTGCAGACATAAGACCAGTGTTCAAGAAGGCCTCTATTTTCGCCCTACCCTCCTCCAGCGAGGCTTCTCCCAATGTTGTTATCGAGGCTATGGCAATGGGTCTCCCTGTAGTGGGCACGCGAGTGGGGGGAATCCCGGAACTCATCGAGCACGGCCGCACAGGCATTCTTGTAGATCCAGGCGATCCCAAGGGCCTTGCTGATGCTCTGGTCACCTTGCTTACCGACACGGATCGCGCCAGAGCAATGGGACAGGCGGGAAGAGAACGTGTCTTAGCACATCACTCCCTGGAATATATGGTGAGCAGGACTCAGGAGGTTCTGCTGGAAGCTTTCAACGAAAAAATCTCATCAATACCTAAACGAAATTAGTGTTTATTGACTCTTTTGCTTGCCGGGCAGCCGTCCCAAATAACGAGGCCCAAACCAGACCAGCATCCCCAAATAGATCAAAAGAGTAATGACCACCGCAGGATGAACTGTCACAAGAGGCTTTCCGAACACAAATAGCCCGAAGCAAGCCGCAGCCAGACACAACGGAAAAAGGAAGTCCCCGATTTTGAAGAAACGAAATCTGATCTGACAGTACGTGAATGTGAATATCGTCATGACCAGTTTCGTGAGAATGATTACCAGACACCCACCTTCCAAGCCGAGCGGTTCTACCAGAACCACATTGAACAACAAATTCAATCCAGTAACAGCAACGGTAAACACCAGCAGAGTCTTGGCCGCTCCTGCGACCATCATCACATATTGAAACAGGTTGTTTTCGAAGGAAAGCAGAATGGTCCAAACGAGGTATTTCTGCATCCAGGCGGCATCGCTGTATTCCGATTTGTAAATAAGCCCGATCATGAGATCGCTCTCAGCGTACAACACGAACATTATGGGAAATGCCAGGGCCATTAACCATTGAGCATTGCTTCTCACGATCCTGCCGACGCTTTTCCGATTGTTCCACCAAAGACCCGCAAGCAGGGGAAAGATTACCCACCCCAAGAGCTGTTCGCTGGCAAGGATGGAGACAGGGTCCACGATATTCCAGGTGGCGCTGTAAATTGCGACTCCGTCCACGCCGGTAGCAGTTTCGAGGAAAAAAATGTTCGTTTTATTGTAGACAATGCCGAGAATCTCGATGAGTGCGAACACCAGAGCCGCCCTGAATACGCCCCAGACACTGGGCCAATCAGGCATGGTCAAAACTTTTGCAGCGTAATCTTTCACATATGAGCTTACTCCGAACCAGATCTTTACAGAAGCAGACACCAGTCTGAACAAACTGATAATTACTGGACTCAGTCCCAGAGCGGCTGTACCGAAGCCGAAACCATAAGAAAGTCCAGAAGCAATAATTTTGATCCGGGCCTCTCTATCCTGTCGACCCCTGACCCGAAACTCAGCGAAGAAACTCTCGGCCACGCCTTCCAAAGCGAACCCCAGAGAGATCAATAGAATAACCAGCGCCATTTGAATAGAAAACTCTCGGTACAATATCGTGACAAAGATAGCCGCAATGCATGGAGCCAATAGTGCCAGTTTTATAATATTTACGCGATTAAGAATTTGTGGGACGTCATCCGGGTCGGCAGATCCAAGGTCCGAAACCAGCGGATAATATAGACCGAACTGCACCACTTTCATCGCTATACTTCCGGCGGCCATAGCGTACATGACCTCTCCGTAGAGAGAGGTGTCCAACCAGGCGAGGTACAAAAAAGAATATGGTACTTCCGATGCCTTCTACTACCTGTGCGGACAGCAAGTGTGCAAATCTGGCTAGTATTCCTTTTTCAGATGGGGTAGAAGCGGTGGTTGCTGGTTCAAGTTTCATTCTCGCTCTTTCAAGGCCCTACTTTCACAAGCGGGATACTTTACCACCATGGAAGACGCCGAGGGAACAACTAAATTCGAGGTCACGTGCAACCATCTATTCAAGAGCTGGACAAGGACATGACCGCGAGACCGTCATTGCGAGGAGAAGAAGCGACGAAGCAATCTCATTTGATTGCCCCTCGGCAATGGGGAGATTGCTTCGCTTCGCTAGGATGTTCCCTCGCAAGATTCTCTTCCCATCGGAGAATGGTTTTCCTTATCCTTTGCCAAAATGTTGAGCCAATCAGGCGCGGATGCTATACTGACCGCAATTAATTCAGGTACCACATTAGGAGCCGTGGTTTGAAACTTGACGACATGATGGCCATGTGCTGGCGATTGGTGCTGCGAAATCGCAGGCGTTACAAGGCTGTGATTGCGGGCATAGCATTCGGCACGGCCGGCTTTATCCTTATCCAGACCATGGGTGATTCTGTGGAGAAGAAAATGGGTGAGCATCTCGAGTTACTCGGGGAAGCGACCGTGATAAAAGCCGAGTACAAGAATGACGCTACTATTGTACACCCGAACGAGTTCACGTCCAACGATATTGCCAATCTCAAGAGAATACCCGAAGTAATGGCTGTTGCACCTGTGGTTTCACTGCCCAAAATTGAAGCCCATTTTCAGACCATGCAGTGGGGGCCGGCTCTTTTTGGGATAAATCACGAATACTGGATGACTCAAACGTGCCGTCTGCAGCGCGGCAGATTGATAAGCCCTTCAGACGTCGTGGGCAGGAAGAATGTGATTGTCCTCGGTTCAGATGTGGTGAAATTTCTTTTCAAGAATACCGATCCGATTGGCCAGGTGCTGAGGGTCGGCAACTTGACTTTCACAGTAATAGGAACTCTCGGCGGAATTCAACACACAGACATACGACGGGGCGTGTTCGTACCCATCACTGTTGCACAGAACCTTTTCCAGGGGCTTTCTTCCATTAAAGACATTTACATCAGAGCCAGCAACTGGAACGAGGTCGAGCAAGTCCGGGATCAAGCTTTGGACGTGCTCAATAAAGGACACAAAGGATACGAAAGCGGCATTCGAGTTATTCACTTTCCCAAGAGGATTGAAAAGGTGAAGGGGACGGTTTATCTGGTGAAGCTCTTCATCTGGGCGGCTCTGGGAGTGACGGTGGTCCTCGGAGGTTTGGGAATCACGAACGTTATGCTTGCTGCAGTGCAGGACAGGACACGCGAAATCGGTCTGAGAAAAGCTCTCGGGGCAAGAGAAGAACTTATCTTACTACAATTCCTTACAGAATCAGGGCTCATCAGCTTGTTTGCCGGAGCCATCGGCGTCGCGGCCGGCATACTTGCTGTTCAACTCCTCAAAGATCCCCTCGGAGTGGATGTTTCCAATCTCATGATGTTTACCAGCATCATGATAGGACTTGTATTCACTATCTGCCTTGGAATCATTTCAGGACTATATCCGTCAATCCGCGCGAGTCGGCTGGATTCAGTGACAGCGATGCGTTTTGAGTAGTAGCATCTCATCACAGAGTGCGATCAAATCAGGATGCGGTGACCAACTGGAACCGCATCGTTCGAGTTCTTTTCGCGAGACTGGATTCCCGCCTGCGCGAGAATGACGCTTCTCTCTGTGTCAAAATTTCCCGAATGGAGTGCGAATTCGCATCAGGTAGCGGGATCAATCGCTCAGCGGGGCTTTCCTGCCTGCCGTCCTCAATAAGCCAATAAGGCAGGCCAGGAAGCCTCCACCACTAAGTTGTGTGTTGAATCAGGCGCGGGAAGACCCAGCTCTTCTAGTGGAAAGATATCCGAACAGCCAGCCCAGAGACGCGAAATTCAGGCCCAAGCTTCCGAATTCAAGAAACTTTGTGAGGCCGGAATCCAGAAAGCCCTTTTGCGCGAGTTCCATGACATGATAGGTCAGCACCGGGGTGTCGATGATCAGAAACAGCAGCGCAAGCCAGACCAAACTTTTCTTCTCCCGCCACATGGCCAGCCCTAGCAGGAGGCACGGAATTATCATTGCAGCAAAATAGTAGATTTCGAACCACGTCCACCAATCGTAGGGCGGGGGTTCTGTACCAAGCATGTACACATAGCGCACGTAGAGAAAACTCTTCAGATAAAACCAGAGCCCAGCGAACCACATCGCCAGCGGAAAATCCAGATCAAACCGCCTTTGAGGGAACCAAAGGGATAGCCATTTTTGATCGCTCATGAATAATTCCGTTTCTGTCCTGATAATAGAGCGGGAAGTTGCGGCACAATTCTTTCACCTGATCTTTTGCCTGAGCTGTTACGTGCACATCACCGGGTTTGGAAATAACCTTAGATATTAACGATGCGATTATACGCATTTCGTCGGGTCCCATATTTCGGGTAGTTACTGCAGGAGTCCCGATCCGGATTCCTGAAGCCTTGCTGGCCGGCAAACAATCAAAGGGGATGGAGTTCTTGTTTACTGTTATTCCGGAGCCTTCCAGAATCTCCTGTGCCTCCGCGCCGTTTACACCTTTGTCGCTAAGATCGATGAGAATAAGGTGATTATCAGTCCCGCCTGAAATCAGTTTGAATCCTGCGGTTATGAGTGCTTCAGCGAGCACCTTGGCGTTCTGAACAACTCTGCCCTGGTATTCCTGAAACTCATCCGTGGCTGCTTCTGCAAGCGCGACCGCCTTTGCGGCAATGACATGCATAAGCGGTCCACCCTGCATCCCAGGGAAAATACAGGAATCCAGAGCAGCCGCATACTCCTTCTTGCACATGACCAAGCCGCCCCTGGGGCCGCGAAGCGTCTTATGGGTCGTAGTGGTCACAAAATCCGCATGAGGAAATGGTGAAGGATGCTTCCCTGCGGCGACCAATCCCGCGACATGCGCTATGTCAGCCATGAGCACAGCGCCCACTTCACGAGCGATTTCTCCGAAGATGTCGTACCGGATAATTCTGGGGTACACGCTCGCTCCCGCAATGATCATTCTCGGTTTATGTTTGCGGGCCATATCCCGGACCTGGTCGTAATCAATCCTGTGATTGTCCGCTCGCACTGCATAAGGGATCACGTGGTAAATGATACCGGAAAAGTTCTTGGGATGGCCCATGGACAAGTGACCGCCGTGAGCCAGATTCATACCCAGATAAGTGTCACCGGGCTTCATCGCAGTGAAATATACCGCCATGTTTGCCTGGGTTCCGGAGTGGGGCTGCACATTAATATGGTCGCATCCAAAGAGCGCTTTGCCGCGCTCACGTGCAAGCTCCTCCACCACGTCGACATGAACGCAGCCGCCGTAATAGCGCCTTCCGGGATATCCTTCCGCGTACTTGTTGGTAAGAATGCTTCCCTGAGCCTCCATAACGGCCGGAGAGGTAAAATTCTCGGACGCGATAAGTTCCAGACGGCTTTCCTGTCTTTCTTTCTCACTGGCTATGATCTGGTAAACTTCCGGATCTGATTGTTGAAGCGGGGTCATTTTGTCCTTCGCAAGGTACGCTGCAGCGTTCTGTTTCTATAAAGTCATTTGTCGGATTTTGATCAGCATCCTTCAATAAGATCGATGCGTCTCTGGTGGCGTTCACCTTCGAACGGCGTGTTCAGCCAAACTTTGAGTATGGCCAGTGCCAGTTCCGAGTCGGTCACGCGACCGCCCATGATCAGCACGTTTGAATCATTATGCGCCCTGCTCATACGTGCGTGAAACTCCGTGGTGCACAGAGCGGCTCTAATCCCATGATATCTGTTTGCCGCAATGGACATACCGATGCCTGTGCCGCATACGAGTATACCGCGAGAAGCACGGCCTGTCAGGATTCCTTCACACAAGTCACGAGCGAATGCCGGATAATCGCAGGATTTTTCGTCTTCACATCCCATATCCTCGACAAGGATGCCTTCGCTCGTCAATAATTCCTTGATGAGGATCTTCAGGGCGAATCCTGCGTGATCTGAGCCTAACAAAATCGGTTTCATGTAATTCGCCTGAATACCAGGCTGGCATTCTGTCCTCCGAAAGCAAAGCTGTTGGAGATAGCGTATTCCATTTGCCTGGTAACCGCCTTGTTCGGCGTATAGTTCAGATCGCATTCAGGATCCGGAGTTTCCAAGTTGATGGTCGGCGGAATGACCCCCGTTTTGAGAGCCATCAAGGAATAAATGGCTTCCACCGCTCCTGCGGCTCCTATGAGGTGGCCGGTCATGGATTTGGTGGAGCTGATATTCATCTTATACGCATGCGGTCCGAAGAGCCTTCTTATGGCCAGGGTCTCCATTTTGTCGTTGAGATCCGTGGAGGTGCCGTGAGCGTTTATGTAATCTATGCTGGAGGTCTCTATTTCAGCGTCTTCAATAGCCATCTTCATGCACTGGCAAGCGCCTTCTGCTTCGGGATCAGGCATCACGAAATGGTACGCATCGCCGGTCGCGCCATAACCCATTATTTCCGCATATGGTTGAGCGCCCCTGCGAGCAGCATGCTCTTCAGATTCCAGGACCAGCATGCCCGCTCCTTCAGAAATCACAAAGCCATCTCGGTCTTTGTCAAAAGGCCTTGATGCCGCAGTGGGATTATCATTGCGAGTAGATAAGGCTCTAAGCGCATTAAAGGCAGCCACCGACAAGGGTGTAACCACCGCCTCAGCGCCGCCCGTTAATACGAGGTCCGCGCGACCTTCCCTTATGAGCCTGTACCCCTCTCCGATGGCGGAAGTTCCCGAAGTGCAAGCATTGACCAGCCCGAAATTTGGTCCCTTAAACCCATACTTTATGGAGATCATGCCAGGGCAGAGGTTTATGACCGCTTTGGGTATGAGCAAAGGATGCAAGGCCTTCGGTCCCTTAGTATGATACTGAATCACCCCGGTCTCTATTGTGAACAACCCCCCCATTCCGGAACCCACCACTACGCCGTATCGGAAGGGATTTTCAGGCGGCCCTTGAAATCCGGAATCCGCCATGGCTTCTCCTGCAGCCACAAGACCGAACTGCTGATACCGATCCATTCTGCGCAGCTCTTTCGCAGGAACATGCCCGGAAGGATCGAACTCGCCACGGACTTCGCCGGCTATACGCGTGACAAACAGCTTTGTATCGAACAGGGTGATCGGTCCGATTCCCGAGCGACCGGATGTTATAGCTTCCCAATTGGCCTGGACACCAGTCCCCAGACACGTGACCGTTCCAATCCCGGTAACCACGACTTTACGCCGCACTTTAGCCTCCGGAGCTACACTGATCTAGAAAGGCTTCCGGATTAGGAGGCCTTTTGACTCTTTTTGATGAAATCGGCGACGTCCTGGACGGTCTGGATTTTTTCCACTTCTTCATCCGTGATTTCCGTCCCGAATTCGTCTTCAAGAAGGGCGATCATATCGTAGATGTCCAGCGATTCAGCTCCCAAATCTTCAACGATTTTGGAGCTCATCTGGATATTTTCTTTGTTGACGTCGACGAGCACTTCTGCAATCAGGTCCACGATTCTTTTTTCGAGATCGTCCATATCGGATCCTCCAGACATATTGCAATCATAAGGCGATTTAGAAGATCTGAAGTTGGTCGCACGGCCTGTCGTCGGGGCGAGTACTCAGATCTTGAAGCTACATGTACAGCCCACCATTGACCCGGATCACCTGCCCGGTTATGTAGTCTGCCATTCCCGAACACAGAAAAAGAACAGCAGCGGCTACATCTTGCAAGGTGCCCGTCCGTCTCAGCGGAACGTGGGCGCGAATGGTTTCCAGCTGATCTTCAGTAAGCTGGTCGCTCATTCCGCCCGAGATTATACCTGGCGAAACGGAGTTAACAAGTATGTTTCGCGGGGCTAGCTCTCTTGCCAGAGCCTTGGTGAACCCAATCAGGCCTGCCTTGGCAGCTGAATAGTTGACTTGCCCCGGATTTCCTGCTTCCCCAGCGGTTGACGATATGTTGATGATCCGGCCTCTCCTGTTGCGGATCATGTTCTTGCTCACGCTCCGGCAAATGTAAAAGACCCCCGAGAGATTGGTGGACAGCACGTCATTCCAATCCTGGTCTTTCATTCTGCCGATAAGGCCATCACGAGAAATCCCTGCGTTGTTGACGAGTATATCTATCTTGCCCCGTTCCTGTACGATTTCCGCTATGGCTTTGTCAACATCATTCCCGTTGCCCACGTCGAATCTGGCGGTTCTTCCGTCTCCGCCCATTTCTTTGATCTTCGTCATGACTTCATGGGCGGAAGCGTCGCTGCTCTTATAATTCATGATGACGAAGGCCCCCGCATTGGCCAGCATCAGACAAGCAGCGCTCCCTATTCCCCGTGATCCTCCGGTGACAATAGCAGTCTGCCCTTCCAGGGAAATCATGGAAAACAGAGAATCTGTCATACCGAAGTCCCCAAAGAGCTTATCCCTGCTAGATCTGAGATGTTGACAGCGGAAGCTGACCGCTCGATCCTTCTCATCAGGCCGGTGAGGACTTTTCCCGGGCCTATTTCAATGAACGTCTCGGCCCCGTTGGCACGCATGGCCCTAATGCAGTCTTCCCAGAGCACAGGGCTGATTAACTGTTCTGTAAGCAGATGTTTGACACCGTGTTTCTGAATCAGGGTACGGTTCAGCATTCAAGTTCGCAATTACCGGAAAATTGCTTTTCCCGGGAGTGACCTTGCTCAGTCGAGCTCTGAGGGCTTCTTTTGCCGGCCCCATTAGGGAAGTGTGAAAAGCTGACGACACAGGAAGAGTAACGGCACGGGTTCGTTTTTCTTTTTTTACCGCCTCTAAAACGCGGCCTATGGCCTCCGCGTGCCCCGAAATAACCACTTGATCGGGAGCATTGAAATTCGCTGCTTCCAGAACTTGAGGCCCTCTGACAGTCTCGACTATTTTCAGGACTTCTTGTCTGGAAAGCCCAATTATCGCGGCCATTGCGCCAGTGCCGGCAGGCTGCGCGTTATCCATTCCTTCCGCTCGCACGCGAATTATGTCAAGCGCTTCCCCGAAATCCAGCACCCCGGCCGCGGAAAGGGCAGAGTACTCACCCAGGGAATGCCCGGCGGCCACAACAGGATTTAATGGAAATCGCTCGCGCAGCACTTCCAGAAGAGCCATGGAATGCACAAATACCGCTGGCTGAGTGTGCACAGTCCGATTGAGTTCGTCCCCGCGTTCACCGGCCATGATTTTGCTGAGGGAATAGCCGAGAATATCGTCGGACCGCTCCAGTAATGCGCGCGCTGTTCCGCTTTCTTCGGCCAGATCCTTTGCCATTCCGGCGAATTGAGATCCCTGGCCGGGAAATATCAGAGCCACTGATCCGTATTCCTGAGGAATTACAGGAGCTATCATAGCCGGCGAATCAGACTTCTGTTTCGATAATGGTTCTACCATTGTACGAACCGCAGCTCGGGCAGATCCTGTGAGGCATCTTCATCTGAGAACATTCCGGGCACTGAACCAGGTTCACCGGGGTCAGCTTCTTATGAGTGCGACGTTTGTCTCTCCTTGTTCTGGAGACGCGTTTCTTTGGTACTGGCATGGCATATCCTTCTTGAGACTAAATATGCATTCGAGCGAACCGTTGGGCTTCCCCACAAACTTCCACTGTATACACCGGGTTTCGCTCGAACTCAACACCTTACGACTCTGCCACGAGTTTTCTAAGCAGGTCTTTTTACAGAGGTGTCATTCCTTTCAGAATTAAAAAAGACCCGAATTATCGGGTAATCCAGATATATTACTGAACAATCTTGTCCTTAAGTTTCGCCAGGGCGTCCCATCGCGGGTCCACTCGATCTTCTGCAGAAGAAGTGCGATCATCCGAGACCGGGTACAACCCAGGACAATCCGGACTGCAAAGCGGTTTCATGGGAACGCTCAACAGGAGTTCCTGAACTATTATTTGGTCCAGGTTTATTTCCATCCCTTCGATCAGGATTTCATCAGCTTCTGCTTCCATCATTTCATGTTCTTCCCCGGGACGTTCACTCTTACGGGTGAGAACCAGGTGCAGATCCAGGTCTCTTTCCAGATCGAAATCAGCCAGGCATCTTGAGCACTGCAGATGCAGCAGCCCCTGCACTCTCCCCGTCAGGAATATGGTCTCACCATCCACCATAAAAGTAACGTGTCCGGAAACATGCGGATCGCAACTAAGCCCGGGGGTTTTTGGTACATTTTCCAGGGCGTGGGACAGTATGTCTTCTTGGCCTGAAAAATTCAATTCTAAACCGTTCTCGGTGAGCTCGTCTATTTTGATCTTCATAGCATGCTGCCTCAGGGTAAACTGAAAGAATATAGCGATTTAGAGATTGAGTCAAGGAAAAAGTTCCTTAAGGTATGGTGCCTCAATTATGCTGGGGTGTGAACGAACGATGGCATTGTGACCGACTCACGTTTCTGGCCATAGGGCAACGCTGCGACTAATACCCCCCCTGTGTAGAGAAGGCAGAGGCGTATTTGGTCTAACGCATTGAAAATCCCTCTAAATCCCCCTTTGGCAAAGGGGAACTTTGACAACAATCTCGGTCATCTCGCTGCTTGCACAGCGAGGACTTGAGATTAAGTTAGCTATGGGCTTTCGCCGGGGTGACGATCACCCCAATGGCGTGACCGTATGGTGCTCCCAACGTCGAGACCTTTACTCGCAGACTCTCTGCCCCTTATCCCAAGTAGCCATTATTGCACTCTGTAACCAACTATGGCACTAATGATCATTGTTCAAGTGACGGAACTCTGGCTTTTGCATCGGATGACATGATACGAGCATCGGACTATAGTTTTTTGTTAGGAAGGTGACTGATGAAGATTCGCATATTCTCTGATTACGTGTGACCGTACTGTTATATCGGCAAGGGCATTGTCGAAATACTCAAGAAAGAATTCCCGATAGAAGACGAATGGTTGCCTTACGAGCTTCGTCCGGAAACACCTCGCGAAGGGATTACCCTTTCCTCGCTTTTTCCAGGCATTGATCTGAAGCAACGATACGATAATCTGAACCGAGCAGCGGAACAGTTTGGGATAACTTTCAGCGAGTTATCCCGCGTGTCCAATTCGCATGTGGCCCTTCAAGCCGGCGAGTACGCCAAGGCGTCCGGAAAATTCCATGATTTTCACGACCGCGTGTTTCGAGCCTATTTCCAGGAAATTCTCGATATCGGAAACACGGATTTAGTATTGAAATTGGCTGGCGAAGTTGGACTGGACTTCGAAGACCTGGGGGACGCGCTCGAAAAGGACCGTTACGCGCCACACCTTCAAAAAGCCCGAGAGATGGCAGCGAAATACGCTATTACAGCTGTACCCACATTCATAATCGGAGAAGAGCAAAAAATAGTGGGAGCGCAATCCCTGGATGTTTTCAGAAAGCGATTAAGAGACGCTCCGTGACGAGGTGCATAGGAAGTTGTTTGGCCGTGGGGCCGGCTTTCCAGTCTGCGTGCATAAAATACCAATAATGGCAGGCTGGAAAGCCTGCCCCCCAAAATCCTTCTATTTTGCGAGAAGGTCTCCCTCCCAAATCTGTTCCGTTCCTCAACAACAGCTTGAAGATTGCTTCTTATCGGAAGTGGAACCGCAAGTATTCTCATCCGGTTCGATAACGCAGCAGCACGAAGATGATTGTCGTCCCAGTGCCGAATTTATTACGGCCATTGCGCAGCCAACTCCAGCCTTAACGGAGAGTGCTCCGGTAGGGCAGTTTTTCGCGCATGCCCCGCATTCCATGCACGAATCCAGGGCCGAGATTTCCACGCGGCCGTTGCTTTTGGCCAGGACCGCGTGCGGACACACTTGTAAGCACGTTCCGCAGCCGGAGCATTTAGCATCGTCGAGCTGCAAGGTAGCGACATTCTTCAAATAGACGAGTTTACCCATAGTCTTATCTCCATGCTAGGCGGCAAAGCGTGAGCCCAGCCAAAGAATTACGCCCAGGACTGCGGCAACGATCTGCACAGGAACTGCCCACTTCATTTCCCTGCGTACGCCGGACAAAGAAGTGTACGTGGACGCTCCGGTGAAATTCATTGCAAGATAAGCAGATATGGCCGGCACCATCAGTAACCAGGCCATGATTTCGAGCGTTCCGGATGTTCCACTCACACTGGAACTGCGAACCGCAGCCAATATTATTGCTACAGCAAGGCCGGTGATGAACCCTTTGGTTGAAAAGGCCCTTCCAGGGAGCCAAGGCAAGAAAATCGGCGCCAAAATTGCTCCCGCAGCCAGAGCGCTCAACACCGCAATGCCTGAAAAAAGGCCAGAGTTCATTGCTTTCGGCCAATACTCGGAAGGCCCGCCTAGCCCACCAAGGAAGAAGAACGCGAGGATCACTAAAACAGCCGTCTGAAGTGCTCCGACCAGTTCCACGGGGATCAACACGGTGCGTTCCCATGTGCTAAATGTCTTCAGTCGCATCTGAGCCGTCGCTGTGAATCCAGCTTCGATAAACGCCGGAATGTCCTCGGCGCGTATAGGGCCGTAAATGGCCTTGAACCCCGATAGCCGCTTGACTTGATGAGCCGCCACGCCGGGAGCTCCCAGTTGCGGTAAAACCATCAGTTTATGGGAAACTACACTGGCGAGACCGCTGGTCTCTATTCGGTTCACAAGTTCTTCAGTGCTGAACGTCCCCTTCCCTGCCGCACACCATACGTTTATGCCTTCTGTGTTCAGAACGAGAATCCAGGCATCCATGCCAGGCAATGCAGATCTCAGCCAGTCGAAGCTCATCTTGTAATTGGCTGTAACCAGCACCGGAGAATCCGCATCCGGCATACCGAGCGCGTATAGCCCGGGATCAATGAGGAATTTCATTCGCCCGATTCTCCAGCGGGCTTTGAAGCTCCCCAAATTATCCGGGAAAGTGAGATCCGAAGAAACGCGGGGTATTTTTCCAACAGGAGAGTCCACATATCCCGTGACAAAAGGCTGATCCAGTCTAGGGAGGCCCGCCTGGGCCTGCTCTTTGGGGGGTCAGCAGCTTCCAGTTGAAAGCACTACAGGTTGGGAACAACTGCCACCTGCTTGTGCGGCGGCCTGGCTGGCTGTGAGTTCGTTCATGGCTGGTCCTCTGATTACAAAGATCGAAGATTCTTTGATAGTTCGATATATTTCGAAGTATAGTATATTCGCTTTTTCGTGTCAACCCGTTTCCTTCATTCCCACCCCACTAAATGACAAAAAGGCTCGTGACGTTACTCAAATACAGGATATTGCCATGGACCGGCCGCGTCAATCGCCTGAATCATCCGACTCGGGAAACCGAACATGGCAGCCGATCAGCTAGTTCAATCAGGCCCACAAGGCATACGCCGCGGTTACCAGGGTGAGACTCACAATCCTCATTCCCTGGCTTATTACGAGGAGTTCAGTTCCCAATCCCAGGTTGAATAATCCGGCATACGCAGGCAACTGATGGCGAATTGCCCTCAACGGCGTGGCAATAATGGTCCCGACGATCAGAGCTATCACGGTCTGCTTGAGGTCGAGGCTTCCAGCGTTCTGCAACGCGCCGGCTGCAGCCATCCCGGAGCTGAACTCCGCGGCAAGGGCAAATATGACCACTCCAGCCACTTCGATTGGGAACAGTTCATGGGACACCCATCCGACAGCGCTGCCTTTCAACCATTGAAACAGTCCCCATTCTCCGGCCAAAAAGACCAAAACATAAATCGGTATCGTGTAAAGCACAAGACGGGTGAATCGATCTCTGAAACGTTTCCAGATTCGTAACCAGGCCGATTCTCTGTCAGGCTCCAGATGGTTCACGAGCGCGCTCCACATTGCGCGCGGGCCGCGGCAAGGCGTATCTGGTATAGATCAGCACACCCATGCTTCTCATACAGGCAGCGATGAAAGTAATAAACAAATAGATCAACCCTGCCGTGCCGGCCAACGACGCAACTACGAAAAATGTCGTGGGTAGGTGTGCCAGGTAAACCGGCAATCCATTATTCAAGAGATAAGTCAGGACGAGCTCTTTCCGGGAGATCTTTTTCTCCTGGAAAAACTCCATGAGCATGGCATTTGCGACCACTCCCGAGACGAAGCTCGAGACAAAGGCAGCGCCGCTCTCGTCACTGAGATGTCCCCGAGCGCGTCATAGGCCGGACCGCTCCCGCAAGCTTTGTGGTCCAGCCGAGGCTTTCCAGCGCCTGACCGGCCAAGAGGCCCAGTCCCAAGAATACCAACATTTTTGAGAGCGGAACGATCAGCTTTGAGTATATCTGTCCTGTGGATAAGGCCGCCCCACTAGGCTGAATGAGGGCCCAAGTGAGGCCTGCAACAGCAAAGACAAAAAGACTACCCGGTACTATCAGCCAGCTTTTCCCTGTAATTTTGCCCTTCATCTAATAATTAGGCCCTCTCTGAGCTATTTCCTGGGCAAGGCTTGTCGGCGGCAATTAGTTGATCCATGTTTACGCCTTCTCTCAGCATTCGAATTCCTATGAATCCGGCGCTTTCCAAATCTTCCCGTACTTCATCTCGAGTGTACACGTCCCCTCCGGATGTCGCGCACAACATGTTAACAGCGAATATGGCCCCATCCTTTGGGAAAGTGCGGCTCGGCTCCATTATGTGGTCCCTGATCAGGATCATTCCTCCCGGATCAAGGCTTTTGAAGACTTTTCCATAAAGTACGCGGTTCGTCTCGCGATTGTTGCTATGCATCACGGCGGAAAGTAAAACCAGGTCGTGCCCTGTGGGGAGTTCGTCGGCTGTGTAATCTCCAGCAATCACACGCACCCGATTTATAAAGCCGCTTTCAGTCAATCGCTCCCGTCCCATCTCCACGACCTTTGGAAAATCGAAAAGAGTCGCGGTAATATGCGGAGCTCGTTTGAGAAAGGCTATTATGTAAGTGCCCGAGCCTCCGCCTACGTCCAGCATGTTTTTGAAAGGGTTGAGGTCAACCGAAGCAGCTATCTGATCGGCCAATCTCAAACCTACTACATGCATTGCGGATATAAAGTCCTCTATCTCCTTGCTGGATCTTGAGTTCATCCCCAAAGGATTAGGATTTTTACCGGTTTTCACTATTTCAGTGAGCTTCGACCAACTTTCCCACATGCGCCCTCTGTGAAGCACGAGCGGGAGTATTGAGTCAGGACCATTCCTTCCTAGAAAACTCAAAACCTGTTCGTCCGGACTGTACCGGCCGTCCTGAGATTTCTGAAAAAGCCCTTGGGCTGCGAGCGCATCCATCAGAATGCGTAATCCTCTCTCGTCCCATCCGGTGGCCTGGCATATTTCCTCTATTGTCTTCGGACCGGTTTCAAACATGGTAAACAGGTCCAACTCTGCTGCAGAAATCAGGATCCTGCATGTTTGAAATGCTCCGCTCAAAGCCAAGAGACTGTCTTTATTCCAATCTTCAGACATCTGGTTCTCCCGAAAAGTAGTGGCAGCCGGCTCGGATTCTGCTTTAGGTAGCCTGCCAACGTAGGCGGACAGTGAATTTTCCGAAATCCTGACCCGTAATTTATAAGCCAAGTCACTTGACAAATCACGCCTCTCTTTTATTCTAATTACTATGACGACTCGATGAAAAGAGGGCAACATGAAGTATTTGATCGGTGCGGGAATTGGAGCTCTAGTCGGGCTCGGCCTCTATGTGGTGAGTTCACAATCCGGTAGTGGGTGAGCGCTCTGGTGCAACCCGACCGTGGCAATTACTATTGGCACACTGGTCGGAGTGGCAATAGCCTCAGGCTGAGGCGTCGAATTAAATTTATAAAAAATGTATGAGGTGCCATAAGTAGCCTTGAATCATGCCGTATTACATCAGCAAATCTTTATTCTGCTTTGTTATTCCTTGACAATACTTCTATGCAATAATATCTTCTGATTCGCCAGGCAAAGGGTTTTCCTTTAGAGGCTGAGCCAAAATGAGGCACGCTGAGCCGGCAAGGTCGTTCACGCGCCCCAAACGGATATTCGGCCCTGGAAATATTGTTCGGATATGAAACCTTATAGAAAAGTTCAGAGAGGATTCCGTGTCCATCCGGATTGGGCATCTGCACTGGAAAACGTTCAGATAGTGATGATGGGCATCACGCATCCGGGGAACATAGGTGCAGTCGCCCGTGTCATGAAAAACACTGGTTTGAAGAGACTTGTATTGGTTTCTTCAACCGACTGCGGTCCGGAAACCGATGCATTTGCAATGTCTTCTGGAGCGTACGACATCATACAAGATTCCGTTTTTTGTGATGACCCGGTGTTGTCGCTGCAAGGAACAATCATGGCCGTCGGCACCTCCGCGAGAGTCGGAGGTAAGCGTTTGTACGCACGAACTCCGGACCAGATAATCCCGGAGCTCATGGAAAAGGCTGCGACCGGCCCGGTTGCCGTAGTGTTCGGCAGAGAATCGAGAGGCTTGACCAATGAAGAGCTGAAGCTCTGCACGCATCACATGATAATTCCCACAGATGCGGAATTCGCATCCATGAATGTGGCTCAGGCAGTTGTTGTTACGGCATACGAGATATTCAAGATCGCTTCGCAGCCAGTGGGATTCCAGGCAAAAAAGATCCGACCCGCGTCCACAGAGGTTCGGGAAGCCATGTATCAACACGTTCAGGAGGTGCTTGTAGGCTCGGGCTTCTTAAAATCCAATCCTCTGCACATTATGCGAGACATAAGACGCATACTGAACAGCGCACAGTTGGATGACAGGGACGTGAAAATCGTAAGAGGGATCTTCCGAAAAATCGGTAATGCAGTGCGAATTCGTAAGGAAAAGGCCCCAGCCGTCCTTGATATGAAGGACAAGGAGTGAACCGGCGGAATGCACGAAAGGCGTAATCCATTGTTGTTCGGAGAGGCCCATTAATGGCTGCACCGACGTGCCCGTTTATCGATCCCGTGCTTGTTGAGCTCGGGCCATTTGATATTCCCTGGATCGGCCTGCTCGGGCCGGTAGAAGTCCGTTGGTACGGCTTTATGTATCTTCTCGGATTCGTGGCGGCCTACTTCGTGATCAAATCCGAACTGAAGCGCAAGCAAGGCCCGATTCCCGCCGAAAATGCCGATGATTTCCTTTTTTATTTGATCGTTGGTCTGCTCTTGGGTGGAAGGCTTGGATACATTTTGTTCTATAACTTACCAGCCTATTTGTCCGCGCCGTGGGAGATCTTTTTTGTCTGGCATGGCGGCATGAGTTTTCATGGCGGTCTCATCGGAATGGTAGTCTCAGGGCTGGTTTTCTCACGGACCCGCCGGGTGGCTTTTTGGGAACTTGCGGACATGGGGGCGCTTTCCTCAACAATCGGTTTGATGTTGGGAAGAATGGGGAATTTTATCAATTGTGAACTTTTCGGCAGAGTCACCGATCTGCCTTGGGGAATTATTTTTCCCGGTGGAGGCGAACTGCCTCGTCATCCTTCACAACTCTATGAAGCTTTCTTTGAGGGCCCCGTGCTTTTTGCGATTCTCTGGTGGTTGAGAGTCAAGATTACGCGACCGGGCGAGCTTCTGGCAACGTTTCTGATTGGTTACGGTGTTTTTCGCTTTTCAATTGAGTTTCTCAGAGAGCCTGATCCTCAACTTGGATTTATCTTTCATTGGCTTACCATGGGGCAGATTCTCTGCCTTTGCATGATGGGGGCCGGGGCTGCGCTTTTTGTGTACCTACGTTTCTTTGGGAAACAGGTCAATATTCAGCCTTTTGACTCATTCTCTCGGAAAGATGGGCAAAAATGACGGAACCTAAAACAAGACGTGTTTTGATTTTGGGTATGGCCGTGAGTGTCGTGGCGTTGCTTCTTGTACCGGCCGCCCTTTTTGGGCCGAGAACCTGTTTGGCACAGGAACAAGAGCCTTTCGCGATGTCCTCGATCGAGGCCTTGATGGCAGGAACCCCTGCGGCTGTAACCGGCCCTGCAACGCCATCAGCTCCCACTCCACCGCCTGAAGAGGTTCATGCAATTCCAGAACCCGCTCCTCCGGCGAAAGATCCAAGGAGCCACGACGGAACCGCGGCGGTATCCCAGAGTGTCCCGCCCCGCGACAACGCCGCAGGAACCACTGAGACGCCTGCCGTCGATACTTCGCCTGTCGAAGAAGAAAAGAGTCCCGTCAAAGAAACCGGAGATGCAGCCAAGGCAACACAGGACGCGTCCAAAACAGAAGATACCAGTAGCCTTATCCGGCAATCCGCAGAATTGGCTGCGAACGGCGACCATTCAGCTGCACTGGAAAAATATAAAGAACTGATAAAACGAGCATCCGCGAGTTCGGATCAGAAGCTTCTTGCGTCTTCTCTGGCGGGGGCCTCCCGCATGCTATATGAGCTTGGCCACTACAGCGAAGCGCTACCTTATGTTGTCAGGTCCATACAAATTAATCAGACGCTCAAAAACGCGCAGGCCCGTAGTCTCGGTCACGCGCTCGCCGGCAAGATATTAATGTCACAAGAGAATTTTGCTCCAGCTCTGAAGTCGTTTGAAGAAAGCCTAAAAATCCTTCCCGCGTCCGAAGCGGCTCAAATTCCGGCCATGCTAGAAGATGCTGCAAATTGTCATCTGAGACTTTACCAATATGGGGAAGCGCTCAGCGCTCTAAACAAAACTCTCGCTATTAATGTAAAATCCGGCAACGAGTCCGAAGTTGCTCGCATAAACTCGATAATCGGGGAGATTCAAGTTTCTCGTTCTGATTATAAATCTGCGAAATCACACTTCAAGAAAGCTGAAAAAAGCTACAGAGACCTGAAGCGGTCCAAGGAATTGGGCGAGACCCTGTTCCGAATAGCCTATATGGATCAAGTATTGGGTGATGTGAAATCCGCCCAAACCGCCATACAGGAAGCTCAGTCTCTGCCGGGACAACCAGATGCGGAAACAACAGCCTTGCCTTTGCTCGTGAAAGGAATGGCCGCTCACAACGAAGGGAAAATTATACAGGCTGTAAATAATCTGACAGCTGCCTTGAATCAATACGAGCGCTCCGGCGACCGTATAATGGCAGCAAGAGCGAGATTAATGCTGGCAAATGTCGAGCTGGAACGTGCGCGGTTGCAATCGGCCCTCGAACAATCAGGCAAGGCGCTCGAGGAATTTCGCAGCCTTGCTTCAGTCGGGGGCGAGGCAGCGGCCCTGCATCTCATAAGCGACGTTTATCATCGGCAGGGATTTGTCAACAAGGCACTGGAATATGCCCAGGAATCCCTTGGGTTAGCCAAGAGAATCAATGATAAAACGCAGGCCGTACAGTCTCGAATTCTGTTGACTGACATACATATGGGATTCGGGGACGCGGAATCCGCCTCAAAAGATCTCAAAGAAGCACTGGAGGATTCCAAAACCGAAGTGAGTCGCCGGTCTCGCGCGTCGCTGCGTTTGGCATTGGCGCGTTTCAGGCTTTCAAGGGAAGCCGGTGATCGTGCCCTTCAGGATGCATCAGAGGCTCGCAAGGAATTCGCGGAGCTCAATGACCGCAGAGGAATGGCTGATTGCGATCATGTGATGGCGGTCGTCCACGAGCTCAGGGGCGAACCGGAAAAGGCTGTGGCACTTCTTGAGCAGGCGTCATCCGAGCACAACGCCATGTGGGACCGCTTTGGAGAAGGCCGCGATCTCACCGCTCTCGGTGTTCATTACAAGAATGCGGGTGACCCTGACAAGGCTCTAGAGTATTTCAACAAAGCTCTGGATCTCAGGAAAGCCATAGGCGATCGCAGAGGCTACGCTGCCAATCTCGCGAATATCGGCAATCTCTTGCGACACGGGAATCAAGTCTCAGATGCGGTTCAGCGGCTTGACCAGGCGTTGGCTCTTTACAAAGAAATCTCGGACAAAAAAGGTGAAGCTGATGTGTTGACCAGTCTGGCAAATGTGGAGGCCTCCAAAGGAATACAGGCAACCGCCCTGGAGAAATTCTCGTTGGCTCTCAAGCTTCATCGGGAAATCCATGATTATCGAGGCATAGCCACGGACCTCGCTGGAATGGGAAGACTCTATCTTGCCAGGGGAGATTTGCAGAAACGCGTCTCAATCTCTCGAGGAAGCGGAGAAGGCAAATAAGAAGATACGAAATCCACAAGGCGAAATGGCGATATTATCCGAACTCGCTATGGTCCATAGAGCAAAAAGGAATCCCAAACAGGCTTTAGCACTGCTGGACCAGGCGCTGGTATTGGCCAAGCAAATGAACGATCCTCGCTCGGTGGCCTCAATTCATCTAAAAATGGCCTCAATACTTGAGGATGCCGGCGATTATCCCAAGGCCACGGCACTATTGCGGGAAGCGCTGGAATCTATGAAACGCCTCGGAGACCGAAGAGGTGAACTCTGGGCGCTGGGAGGAATGGGCATTATTCAGGCCAAGATGGAAGATTACGAAAACGCACTTGCGAACCTTCATGAGGCGGTCCGACTAAGCTCAGAACTCGGATTACCGCCACAACAATCGCGAGACCTGGATTTTCATTTGGCCGAAATATACGAAGGCTTCAGGGACCTGGAACGAGCCTTGGAGCATTACCACAAAGCCCTATCCTCATCTCAGGCAACTTCTAACGACCCCATCCTGGGAAAAATATACGATCGCATAGGGAATATTTATTTCCACATGGAAGACTATTCCAAGGCCCGGGATTTCTTGGAAGACGCGCTCAGGGTTCATGCTGAACAACGAAACAAGATTATGCAGAAAGCCGAGCTAATCAGACTCGGCGACATTCTCAGCAAATTGGGAGAACCCGAGACTGCACTGAAACATCAGCTCAGGGCGCTCGAGCTGGCACGCGAAACCAACGACGAAAGGGCGGAAGCTCGCATCCTAACTAGGATAGGCACACTTGACCAGATGCTCGGCCGTCCCCGGGTAGCGCTGGAGCATTATCAAGAAGCCATGGAAAAGCGTTCGAAACTTGGCGATCGGCGGGGAGTAAATGAGAACCTTCTCCAGTTGGCCTTGCTCAATTCTATACTCAGTGATTTCGACTCTGCGCTGGATCACCTGAAGAAGGCTTTTGAGATATCCCAGTGTTCCGAGGACAGAGGTATGCTGTGGAAGGCCTATTACGTTATGGGGCGTACTTTGGAAGGCAAAAAGAGCCTCGGGGAAGCAATGGAGTCATACAGGAAAGCCATTACCATCCTCGAAGCAATGGAAGCCGATATAATCGAAGAGTCCGAAGAAGATAATTTCATATTCGGAGGCAGAACTGCTCTTTTCGAAACCACCCTGCGGGTAATGATGAATCTCGCAAAGAAAGATCCTGCAGGCGCATACGATAGCCAGGCCCTCCGGATTGTGGAAAAACTGAAGGCCGCTGAATTCGAGAATACGCTCTCCAGGATAAATGTCGACAGTTTCTCGGACCTTCCAAATGAGCTGCTCATTAAAGAAAAGAGTCTGAAACTCAGCCTGAGAAAACTGAATTCCAGGCTTGCAGAGGAACTCTCCAAAGGCAACCCGGATCAACCTCAGATTCAAAAGCTTCTGGAAGAGCGACGCGCCAGGGAAAAGACTTTCAGAGAATTGAAAGACCGTCTTCTAAAAGAATACCCCGCTTACGCTGACCTCAGATACGCAAAACCCGTTTCTCTTCATCAGCTTCAGAAGGAAGTCATAGATCCGGATGAAGCCGTTATCGAGTACATGGTCACCAGGAGCCGCACTTACATATTTGTGATAGACAAGCAGCGATTCCATACGTATTCGATCGATTACTCCAGCAAAGACCTGGAACGAGACGTGGAATTGCTCACTAGACCTCTTTACCGTGCAGACACGCAGGCCAGTTGGGATCCCTCCGTTGCATATCGTTTGTACTCGCAAGTCATAAAACCGGTTGAGTATTTCTTGATCGCGAAGAAAGCGGTTGTTGTGGTTCCGCATGGACCTTTGGCAGCGCTCCCTTTTGAAATACTCGTGAATTCACAAGCTCATTCTACCCGCAGGTTCTGGTCGGCCACAGATCGGCCGTCATACTTGCTCGAAAAGTACGCGTTTTGTTATTCTCCCTCTATTTCAGTGCTTTCTCAGGTGAGGAGCAGAAAGCGTGATCGGAAACCGGGATGGACTCTTGTCGCTTTTGGGGATGCCGTGTACCAGGATTCTGAGAAAACCAAGGAACTCAATCCCGGAGCGGACCGTTTGCTCGGGGCTCTAACTCAAAATTCCAAAGACTCCCGTAATAACCAGGAACTTCGTGCCTTACCGGGTGCTCGGAAAGAGGTGTCGGAGATAGTCAGAATCATGGGTGGCCCCACACAGACTTATCTAGGGGCCAAGGCCACGGAAACCCTTTTCAAGAAAGTGGACCTCAGTCGGTACGGATACGTTCATCTTGCGACCCATGGAGCTTTGCTGGGAGGCTCAGGAAAGGGTCATCAACAGCCGGCAATTCTCTTTTCGCTGTATGGTGATAGAGAGAATGACGGGTTCCTGCAGCTCGGTGAGGTCTTCGGCTTGAAACTCAATGCTGATATGGTTGTACTCTCGTCTTGCCTTTCTCCGGGTAAGCCGGGATCAGGCGAAACCAACGGACTTTTCGGGCTTTCCAGGGCATTCCTGTTTGCCGGCGCAGATTCCGTGATTCTCAGCATGTGGCAGGTGAACGATGAGAGCACCGCGCGGCTTTTCATAGAAATGTATAGAAATTTGAGAGAAGGCTCGAAAGCTGAAGCACTCCGCCAGGCAAAGATCTCCATGTTGAGCAACCAGGCCACAAGCCACCCGTATTACTGGGCCCCATTCGTGCTCATGGGCAACTGGTCGGTGAAATTTCACCCGGCTTTCGAAAAACCGGACCCTGCTCATATGCGTGTCCGCGGAACTTCCACTTGGCGAAAATTGCTAAATATGTAGAATTGGAGAATTCCGCGACTGAAGAATTGAAACTCCTGCTGTGAGCGAAAGGGATCTTCTGTCATGTGGAAAGCGACATTATTCGTGGTCACAGCACTGTCCATGTTTGCATCGGATGCCGTGGCTGACAGAAGGGTCAAGTCTGAAGAAGCTCAACAGCTTGCACAATTCTCGGATAAGGTTTCACGTCAGGGCAAAGAGCTGTTCTTCCGGTTGAAAGACGGGGCAGTAGTCACCAGGAAAGATTCGCGACCATCGGCAGGATATCATGACTGTGATGGCAACGTGAGCGTCTCATATAGGTTCGTTGATTTCATCGATCCGTGGTTTGTCGTTCACAACCAGTATTACGAAGGCAGCGCGACTGAGTTCATCAACCGGGATACAGGTCAGGAGAAGTGCGTGGACGGGCATGCTGACTTTGCTCCCGACAAAACTCGCTTCATAGCGACGGGATATCCTGGCGAAAGCCCGTGTTACGTGGAAATCTGGAAGTTGGCTCGTTCAGGGGTCACCAGGGAGTGGCAGACTTCGTGTCATAAACCACTTTGCTGGCTTGACTCTACGACCGTTGAGCTAACGGAGGATAATGAATTAATTACATTGAAGTACGACGGCACTTCGTGGAAGCACTCAGGATCCAATCGAATCCCCAGCACACAGGAAGGCACAATCCCTCCTAGCAAAGCAGAGCAACGAGAACCCAAGACAGATGAAATGGTGAATCGGGATCGTTCAGAGAAGAACTCGCTCGTCCACCCAAAACTCACAGACAGTTGGCCAGACTTGATATCAGCTGTGCAGCGCGGTGATGTGAGAGAATTGACCGCGCTCCTAGATAAGGGAGCTGATGTAAACGTGAAGAACAGAGACGGTTGGACTGCCATAATGACGGCTGCCGCAAGAGGAGATCTAGCCGCGGTGAATATGCTTGTGGAAAAAGGCGCTGATGTCAACGCAACTACCAACAGGGGCAGAACTGCCTTGATGTGGGCAGTCGATCGAATTGAAATTATAAGAGCACTCCTTCAGAAAGGGGCCGACGTAAATGCTGCAGATGACAAGGGCGAGACAGCTCTGATGTTTGCTATTGAGATAGGCACAGCTGACGTGGTACGAGCGCTTCTGGAAAAGGGTGCTGATATAAATGCCCAAGACGAGAACGGCACTACGGCCCTGATGCGAGCGGCCACGAAAGGTCACGCAGAGGCAGTGCGACTACTTCTGGAGAAAGGCGCCGACGCAAACGCAGAGAACGACAACGCGTGGACGCCTTTGATATGTGCTGCCTGGGAAGGTCATTTGGAAGTGGTGAAGCTGCTCTTGGAATATGGTGCTGACACCAGTGCAAAAAACGATTTTTGTCAAACGGCTCTGGAAAGTGCGCAGGAAGAGGGTCACCAGGAAATCGTGGCGCTGCTTAGAGCCCGCGGGGCAAAATAATGACGTTGAAGCAGGCTTTAATCATCATCGCATTGGTAGTTTTCTTGCCACACGGAGCCGTCGCGGCGAGTTGTGCAACCATGACCAAGGAACTCCAGGCGCTCCGGCTTGAATACCATTCCTATGCCACGAACTCGTCAGGAAAATCCGGAGGAAAGTCTTTCGACGATCTGACCAAAATTCTGGACCGGATTGTGGAACTCAAGAATGCCATGAGAAAGTCCGAGTGCAAGATTCCCCGCGGTCCAACTCACGTTGAAAATCAAGAAATGAAGGCTCACAATGTCGGATATTCCTGAGAATGATATCGCCGCTGCAGCAGCATTGATTCGCGAAGCACAAAAAATAGTAGTGTTCACTGGAGCCGGAATTTCCACTGAATCAGGCATTCCTGATTTCCGGTCTCCAGGCGGAATCTGGTCGCGATACAATCAGGACGACTTGACCTATCAACGTTTCCGCTCACATGAAAAATATAGGAAACTCTACTGGGAATACGACCGAGCGCGTTACCCCGCGATGAAGGACGCGTTGCCCAACGCAGCCCATTCAGCAGTAGTTGAAATAGAACGATCCGGAAGACTGCTCGCGCTCATCACCCAAAATATCGACGGACTGCATCACAAAGCCGGGAGTTCTCCCGATAAGATTTACGAGCTTCACGGAACTGTGAGAGAAGTCACATGCCTGGATTGTCACCGCAGATGGCCCAGGGAAGAAATTACTGAAGAAATGGACCGCGACGGAATAGAAGTCCCTTACTGCAAACACTGCGGCGGCCCTCTGAAATGTGCAACTATCGCTTTCGGCCAATCCCTGCCCGCGGATGTTCTGGAAAGATCCTTCGATCATTCCCGGAACTGCGATCTATTTCTCACCATAGGGTCTTCTCTGGTGGTTCAACCTGCAGCCATGCTACCTCTGGAGGCAAAAAGAACGGGAGCAAAGCTGATTCTAGTGAATCTGTCCTCAACACCCTACGACGATCTCATGGACATAATTTTGATTGGAAACGCGGCCCCGACGATGCAAGCACTGATGGAAGAATTCCGGGCGGTATATAGGGGTTGCCAAAAATTATGACGTTTATCCGATGGTCGAATCCCAAAGACTTCGTAGGGGTCGGCGTCCCTGCCGACCCACGGCGGGCACGGAGGCCCGCCGCTACGCATTATTCTTTGTGCAATCGGACATTAATTTTGGCAATCACTATAAGCACAACTCCCATAGCGCAAAAAATGTCATAGCGAGGTATGAAGGATAGCAAAAGGCACTTCGCCCAACCTTGCGGTGAGGAGCGCGGTCTTTCGCCATCCGAAAAAGGCTTGTAAAAACCGTGGAGCAGGCTTTCCAACATACCATTATCGGCATTCGGGCGGAAGCAGGCCGGAAAGCCTGCTCCACAAATACCTTTTGACTCAGGATTGCTTAACGATTAGACGGTAAAGCAGAAAAAATGTGTGCCCGGAGGCTGTAGCAGCCTCCGGGAAAGCATTCGTAGCAGAACAGCATGGATTAACGCTTGGAGAACTGGAAGCTCGCTCTGGCTCCTCGTTTCCCGTATTTCTTTCTTTCCTTGACCCTTGAATCCCTGGTCAGAAAACCCGCGCTCTTGAGGACCGATCTGAAAGCCGGATCAACGTTCAATAGCGCCTTGCTCAGGCCGTGTTTAATCGCACCCGCCTGGCCTGACAGTCCGCCGCCGCGTACTGTGGCCATGACGTCGAAGCGGCCCACGGTCTGGGTGAGCTCGAAGGGCTGGAGTATTACCATGCGGGACGTCTGGCGGCCGAAGTATGCGTCAAACGGGCGGTCGTTCACCAAAATACTGCCTGTGCCAGGCTTTAACCACACTCTCGCTATGGCGTTTTTTCGTTTTCCTGTCGCGTAATGGCGATCCTCAGTCATATTCTTTCTCCAGAACTAAATCGTGTGAACTTCAGGTTTCTGAGCAATATGGGGATGCGTATCATCAGCGTATATCTTCAGCTTGGTAAGCTGAGCCCGGCCAATGGTATTCTTAGGAAGCATTCCTCTCACTGCAAGGCGAATGACTCTGTCCGGTTTTTCCTTCAGCATTTTCTCGGCCTTTGTAGATTTGAGGCCACCGGGATATCCACTGTGAGTGTAGTACACTTTCTGCTGAAGTTTTCTTCCTGTAAGACGCACCTTAGAAGCGTTAATAATAATGACGAAGTCCCCTGTATCCATATGGGGGGCAAATTGAGGTTTATGCTTTCCCCTCAGGATTCTGGCGGTTTCTGCGGCAATACGCCCCAGGACTTTGTCTTTGGCGTCGATTACGAACCATTTTTTTTCAACTTCCCCTAGTTTCGGGGTCCAGGTCTTCATGTCGCACCTCTCCACACATGTAAACTCAATTTTTTACCAGCGCTTCTTCCTCATGTCAAGCGAAAAGGCGCACACGCGATAATCATTGAGTCGCGGTAGAAATGTACTCACACCAGGCAATTACAGAAAATTGTGGGGCAGGCTTTTCAGGACAAGGCAGGCTGGAAAACATGCTCCACAAAAGCTGTTTGCCCCGGATATCTGAATGATTACCATGACTCGATAACGTTCCGTCTATTCTTGCTCACCAACGCAATCCTGTAAAGCCCCTACCGCTAGTGTCATGAAAAAGGATTGAAGAATTATTACTGATAATCGGTCATCCTGATGCTAGTCGCAGAGAATCATCGCGAAGGTCCGTCGGTCCTGACGCCTGGGAATGTTATCTCGGACAAGGTGAAATTCTGCAAAATAACTGACGGTGTCACTTGGTACGTTGAGAGGACTTCTCTTTCAAGTTGAGTCCACAGAGAATCATGGAAGAGCGCAAACGCTCGCCTGCCTGATCTGAGCTGAAACTCCAGCAGCCTCGGGAAATCCTTGAATCCGTCTTCCGATGGAAAACCCATCCTTACGCGTTCTTTTTCAATCACCTTCGTGCTCGCTGCAAAGCTCTTATTATCAGAGAAGAGAATGGAATCGGTCGGAATGAACTTGAAAATTGATTCACCATAAAAAAGATGCACTGCCCGGGCATAACGGTGAGCACGATAGTCGTAAGAGAACGCAACAAGGCCGGCCCATGTCGTGGTCATGATCAGAAAAACCCACGCCATCACTCTGATTGACTTGCTCCATTCCGATTTCACCAGTCCCAAGGTAATTAACACTGCCAATCCGATGGCCATCCATAAAGGCACAACCAGCATCGGGTATTCTAGCGCGTCTATGGAGCCTCGGGCGTCCTGTGTAAGCCAGAAATAGATCGCGGCGGACGCCAGTGCAATGAACACGATTACCGGAAACCCAAGGGGCATCCCCCATTGATCTCTCATGTCCTTGATAGCGTATGCACACAGAATCGACGTGAACGGTAGGGCCAGCAAAAAATAGCGGGTATTGAGGCACAAACCGCCTACGTCGTGGAAAGGAAATGAATACGCGTAAAAAAGAACTACTGCCGCTGGAGTTACGAACGATAGGGTCAACGCGAAAAAATTCTTATCCGGCCGCACCATTCTCGCGAGAGGAACCAGGAGTAGCCCAAGGTACGGCAGACTCTGGAGTAGGGCTTTTTTGTGAGCACCAATGTACAGCACTCCCCCACCGGAGCTGCGCTGGGATACGATGCGGTCCGCGGGCAGCGTGCGAATATCCACCGCGCTGACATAGCCGTCTCGAAGCACGCGCCCCACGATCTCCCAGGCGCCAGGAATGATGGCAACAGAGAGAATCACCGACAGTACCTGCGAAAAAGGCCGTAGCAATTTTGTGGTCTCTTACCCAAGACTGCGGCTTCGGCCGCGTCACAATCCACGCCAAGCAGGCGGCAGTCCCTGCAGCTACATAAATGAAAGGAGAAATCGTCTGAACATTCGGCCCTTCGCCATAAGAAAACGGACTGAAGGTCCCGAACTTGGCCGCATTCATGGCCGATGGTACAGCAATTGGCGGTAGAGTTCCCAGGCACAAGGCGATCGCCTCCCGCAGACGGGCCGGCCGAGCAAATAGGAACGGCAAGAATAGCGCAGGAAAGACAAGGATCCCGTCCAAACGCAATCCCAGGCCGGTAGCAGCAATAGCGCCGCTGGCCATAGCCAAGCCAAAAGACCTGCGGCCGGTTCCTGCGAAATATGCGGATATACACAGATAAAACGAGGCCATGACGAAAAACAGGGCGAACACGTGTGGCCATGCGGCCTGTGAATATTCCCAGGTGAATGTGGCAAGAATGAGGATAAGACAAGAATCCAATGCTAATTCGGCGTCCCCGAAGAGCTTCCTCGCTGCAAAAAAGCAGATCACGGCCACACCCACGAACGCAAGCGCATTCATGACGAACAATCCGAAGAACCCGAATACGCGGTAAAACGGCAATGCAAGGACAGAAAATAATGAGGGATACTGGGGAATTAATCTGCCCTCACGAACCCGGATATACTTGTGGTGGAGCTCGGGGGAAGCGAATTCTTCATAACCGTTCCAAATATCCAGGCTGCCCCGCTCGGAAAAGCTCCTCGTCATCCAGTGATATATGGCTTCGTCAACGCTTAGAGGTCCGGGCGCAGCATAAAAGAACGTCAACAGGAAGTGTGCTATACATAGAAGACCGATAAAGAAAGCCCTAATTTCAAACGTGCTTGGACGAAAGCTCTTCGGGAAGAGCATTCCGCGAATCCCACTATGTGGAAGTTCTGAGGCTTTGGTCAGGTTCAGTTGTTACACCATTGCGTCCGTTTATGTTTTTGGGAGCCAGCATGCTCGCTCAAGGTAATTGAATCATAGCATACCAGCCGACCTCATTTCCATTTGCCTCGACCACGCATCATGGTCACATGGTGGAAAAAAAGTTGCCACAAGCGGGGTCGTTGCGAGCGAGTCTAAGCCAAATAGCAATCTTGCCAGCATCAGTGAACTGCGAACGAGGTCTTGTCAATTGCTGAAAGCTCTGATAGATGTCCATCGCCGAAAGAGCGCTGCGCGCACGGACTCGAAAAAGATTTGCCTAAATGCTGTGAACCCTGGCCACTAACCTAATGACAGAAACAACCCAATTTATAGACGTTGCGATTCCGCTGCCACTCGAAGGTCCTTTTACCTATAGAGTACCTGAGGAGTTCGCTGCCCTTGCATCACCGGGTCGTCGTGTGCTCGTGCCATTTCGAAACAAAATTCGTGCGGGATTCATTGTAGGCCAAGCCGCTTCTGTTCCCAAGAATCAAGAAATTAAAGATGTGATCGAGATACCGGACGAAGGTCCATATCTGTCGCCGAGCCTCTGGTCTTTCATAGCCTGGGTTGCGGATTATTACATGCTGCCATCTGGCCTGGTTCTAAAAACCGCCCTTCCCCCAGGCTCAGACCGCAAATCTCGCCCTTGGGCCATTCTCACACTCGAAGGTGAGAGTTCCTTGACTGCTCCGGATAAGCCGAATTATCCTGCAAAGTTCATTAAATCAGGTGTTTTGCTTCGGACCGAACTGGAATCGTCCATTGGTGAGGGACAATTTGAGAATGCTGTCCAAAAGGGATGGATACGCATGGAAGAGAGGATCGCTCGTCCGAAGACCAGTCTCCGAAGAAAGCGTCTGCGAGAGCTTCTTTATCCTGCGGAATATAGACAAAAGAGCGACGTGGAGCTGCCCACTCTGACCGAAGATCAGAAATCAGCAGTGGGACTCATCGGTGCTGCCGTTGAACAGGGCGGCTTCCATCCCTTCTTGCTCTTCGGGGTTACAGGCTCCGGAAAGACGGAGGTTTATCTTCGCATAATTCATGAAATACTCAGTAGGGGCAAACGAGCGCTCGTGCTAGTACCTGAAATAGCTCTGACCCCGCAACTGGCGCGACGTTTTCTCAGGCGAATCGGCGGCGGAGTTGGAATATTCCACAGCGGCCTTACCAGAGCCCAGAGACTGGACGAGTGGCGTCGTGTCATGGCCGGTACGGTCAATGTGGTAATAGCAGCCAGATCCGGGATCTTCCTTCCCATCACGGACCTGGGATTGATCGTGGTGGACGAAGAACACGATCCTTCATATAAGCAGGAAGACAGTTGCCCCTATAACGCGCGAGACATGGCTCTGGCGAGGGCAAAACTGGAGGGAGCATGTGTAATCCTGGGAAGCGCAACCCCTTCGTTTGAGACATTCTTAAATGCGCAACGCGGAAAGATCACACGCTCAAACCTTCCGGTGCGTCATCATGGAGGCGGTCTCCCAGTTGTCCAACTTGTGGATCTGAAAGAGACCAAGCTGAAGAAAAAGGCATTTCTGACTCAAACACTGATGGATGCCATTAAGATTGCTCTTGCTGCAAAAGAGCAAGTTGTTCTCTTCCTGAACAGGCGCGGATTCGACACCTTCGCCCAATGCCGTTCCTGCGGGTACGTGTTCAAGTGCCCTAACTGCGACATAAGCCTGACCCATCACAAGAGGGCTCGTGACCTTCGGTGCCATCTCTGCGGTTTGTCGAGGGCAGCGCCGCCGCTTTGTCCCCAGTGCACGAGCGAAAAGATGTTTTTCGGCGGAGTCGGAACTCAGAAGGTGGAGGAAGAGCTCCATGAACTTTTTCCTGAAGCCCGCATAGAAAGGCTAGATCGGGATAGCACTCGCAAACGTGATGAGCTGGAAAACATACTGGATCGATTCAGGAAAAAAGAGATCGACATACTCACCGGCACCCAAATGATAGTCAAAGGCCACGATTTTCCCGGGATTTCCTTGGTGGGAGTGCTTTGCGGAGATCTATCGCTGCATTTTCCGGATTTCAGGGCATCAGAGCGAACATTCCAGATGCTGACCCAAGTGGCGGGCCGCACTGGCCGCGAATCGGATTCAGGTCGTGTAATACTTCAGACCTTCGATCCTGACCATGAGGCAATACGTTTCGCCGCAACTCACGAGTACGAAGGCTTTTTCACACAGGATTCCCTTATGCGAAGAGAGCTATTTTATCCGCCATTCGGGCATTTGATACTGATACGAGTGGAAGGAAACAGCGAAAAGAGCGTTGAAAATAAGGCAGTAAGAATCGGACGGGCGGCGAGGCTCATAAAAAGTGATTTTGGAGACGTTTCTATACTGGGACCTGCACCTTCACCCAGGAAAAAGATGGTAGGGCGCTTCCGCTGGCAGATTTTGTTCAAGTCCCCAAATCGGAGCAACGTACGCGGCCTGGTGAAAGCTCTTAAAGCTGAAAACCATTTGAAGGGTCAGGGCCTGAAAATCGTCATAGATGTTGACCCGATCGATCTGATGTAGCCCCCACGAACAAGCATAAGGCCATCGGGTAAAGAATTCCAGCCAGAAGACCTCATTGCAAGCGAAGCAAAGCAATCCCAGGTTGCAGATTGCTTCGTCACCTCACTCTTCGCAATTATGGCCGGCGCCCGGGAATGAATAGTCCCCCTCAGCGCAAGTATAATTCACATTGGACAATGAATGAGTTAATGTATTACTATATGGCATTAGTGGACGGAGGTAATATGAAGAAGGCCACCACCATTGTAATCACGATAGTTGCTTTCATACTGGTTGGGGCAACAATCATCGCATGGTCCGTATACCAGAAGAAAAAAGACGTTGCGAGTGAACCGAGCTTATATGTAAAAGTCTTCAGCGATGAAAATTTTGAAACCGACGTGGTGGAAGCCTCGAAAAAAAGTCCTATCCTGGTGGATTTTTATGCGGAATGGTGCTTTCCGTGCCGCATGCTGGACCCCATAATAGAAGAAGTCGCTAAGGAGCTGAAAGGCCGAGCAATTGTCGGCAAGTTGAACACGGACAAGAACCTGATCGCGCGGAGATTCGGTATCACCAAGATTCCCGCCATTTTTATCATTCGAGACGGCGAGATAAAGAACGCCTTTTACGGCGTGGTCCCCAAAGAGACTATCTTAAAAGCCCTGGCCGAATTTGGCGCCTGAACCAAAAACAAACCAATGCCATTCAAACTTTCCGACTTGAAAATACTCATTCGCGGTGCGGGAGAAATGGCCACAGGATGCGCGTGCCGGCTTCATTGCTCTGGCTTCTCCCGAATACTGATGACCGAAATTGAGATGCCTCTTGCTGTGAGACGTGCTGTAAGCTTCTGTGAGGCTTTGTACCGAGCAGGCATGGACAGTAGAAGGTGTTAAAGCGGTCAGAATTAACGATGTCAGCGAAATTGAGGATGTCTGGAGGGAACGACTCATCCCCGTGTTGGTCGATCCGAACGCTTCATCCACAAAGATCGCGAAGCCGGACATTCTGCTGGACGCTATCCTGGCGAAAAAAAATGAAGGTACCACCATCAATGACGCTCCGCTGGTCATCGCGCTGGGACCGGGGTTCTGTGCGGGTGAAGATGCTCACTACGTCATAGAAACCGACAGAGGCCACAACCTCGGGCGACTGATTACCAAAGGATATGCGTCTCCCAATACCGGCGTGCCCGGCGAAATAGCGGGCCAGTCCATCTTGAGAGTCCTCAGAGCTCCGATGGATGGGATATTCGAGTCGGATTTGTTTGTCGGTGCAAGGGTGGCTGAGGGACAAATCATTGGGCACGTATCCACGGAACCTGTGAAAGCCAAGCTGACAGGGATGCTAAGGGGCCTGATCAGACCCGGGAGCCCGGTACTCGCTAACCTAAAAATTGGTGATATAGATCCCCGCGATGATCTCAGATACTGCTCGACAATTTCTGAAAAGGCTCGCGCCATAGGCGGAACCGTTCTCGAAGCGATACTCAAGACATACAATACTTGACCGGCCTGATGAAATATGCTCAGAATCACTCTCATTTTATGAACGATGCCTCGCTGCTAATTTGGTCCGAAAATTGCGCTTTTGGAAAACATTAGAGTCCGCAGAAGCTGTTCCGGCATGTGTGCGACGATGGATGGGGATTGTCGACCGTCGATCAGCAGGTGTGCGAGTTTCAGAAGGGGGTTTTCGCCGGCCGGCCTTCCTGAGCGCAGGCAGGAGCATAAAAACCTTCTGGATCTAGAGAGCAAATATTTGTGAGGAACTGGATGCTTCACCGTGAAACGTAATTCGAAAACCTATCTAGCCAAAGCCCCGCGGAAAGCGATTTCAGGCGAGAAATCTCGTTTCGCAGCATTGATGATGTCCCCGCAAACCGGCCTAATCGGAGGTTTTGCGATGGCCATAATATTGGGGGCTTTCCTTCTTTATTTACCCTGGGCACATCACGGCAAGGTCGGATTCTTGGATGCACTTTTCACATCAACATCAGCAGTGTGCGTGACCGGACTGGCAGTAGTGGACACAGGGACCGAATACACGTTGTTCGGTCAGATCATCATTGTCTTTCTAATCCAAACAGGTGGCCTTGGGATAATGACCTTTGCCGGTCTGACTTTTCAGATACTGGGTAGGCGGATGTCCCTTCAGTCACAGGCTGTGCTGCAAGACACCTTTTTTCAGCGTGACGTTGCTGCCGATTTCCAGCATACTTTCAAGACCATACTTTTATTGACCCTCCTCATTGAAACTATGGGCGCTTTGCTGCTGTTTCTTTTTCTACTGCCAAACATGGATGCGGGACGCGCTCTGTTTTCCGCCATATTCCATTCGATCTCCGCTTTCTGCAACGCGGGCTTTTCAATTCGTTCCGAGAATCTTATGGGACTCTCTGGCAATCCCGGGATTCTGATCATCATAATGATGCTGATTGTCTTAGGAGGTCTGGGATACACCGTCCTGAACGAAGTATGGACTGCGGTGCGAGGGCGTCGTTCTGGACTGGTGAAACCCCGCAGGTTTTCGATGCATGCACGCCTAGTCCTATGGATTTCGTCTCTTCTGATTTTTGGAGGCACGCTCGGAATCCTGGTGTTCGGCCTAACTCCCGATGAAGCGCGATGGGACGACAAGGTAATCCATGCCATGTTTCAGTCGGTCACGGCAAGGACGGCAGGTTTCAACAGCGTTGACATAGGAAAGCTCCCGCAAGCATCACTTTTCGTTCTGATTTTACTCATGTTCATTGGTGGCTCTCCCGCATCTTCCGCGGGAGGAGTTAAGACGACGACTATGGCCATTTGGAGCGCCCGACTCAAAGCCGCTTTGCGGGGAGAAAGGGATGTGCATTTGCTCGACAGGCGTATCCCGTGGGAACAAGTGGGGAAGGCAGACCTGCTCATGGGGCTTGCGATATTCTGGAACATGGCCGGAGTACTGTTCTTGTTGACCACGGAGGCTCGGTTACCGGAAGGTCCCCTCGGTTTAGTATTTGAGCAGATCTCTGCCTTCGGAACAGTGGGGCTTTCCACGGGATTGACCCCGAATCTTTCTGCTGCCGGAAAACTCTGGATAATTGCTACCATGTTCGTCGGCAGACTGGGCCCTCTGACCATAGCCATGTGGGCGGTACCGACCCAGAGAACACATGTTCGATACCCAAAAGGCGCGGTGATGATTGGATGAAATCGGAAAAGAAGCTTATATGCGTAGTGGGTTTGGGACAGTTCGGGAGTGAACTTTCCAGAGAGCTGGCAAAGCACTGTGAAGTGTTGGCAATCGACAACTCTGAAGAACGTGTCCAGGCAATCGCGGACCATGTTCACCGCGCCTTGATAATAGATGCTCGAGATTACGCGAGCCTCAGTTCAGTTGTCTCGCCAGATTTCAACGAAGCCGTGGTCTCTCTGGGGGAAAGCCTTGAGGCCAGCATATTGTGTACTCTGCATTTGAAAAGAATAGGAGTGAAGACCATTCGCGCCAAAGCCATAAGCGAAGACCATGCGACGATACTCAGGTCCGTGGGCGCCACAGAAAGCATATTCCCGGAGCGGGAAACCGCCCACAGGATTTCAGCCCAGATAATTAACCCTAACTTGTTGGATTTTATACCTTTGGCGGAGGATTTCCGAGTGATGGACGTCGCCCCTCCGGACGCTTTTTATGGCCACACACTTCTCGAATTGAACATGCGCGAGCGGTTCGGCGTGTTTGCTATAGCCATCAAAGAATTGATTCCTCCACGTTTCGTGTTTCTCCCCGGACCAAATTTTGTGATCAAACCAAGCGACATTCTGGTGCTCATAGGCCGGGAAGCAGACTTAGCACGAATGTCCGAAGCCTGAGAGTCGGAACGGCGAGGATGTGACGGTAACCAACTCTGTCGTGGGCCGAGACAACGGCTTCGGAAATCTTTGTTCGTTTCCAGGAGCAGCGAAACGAGGAATACCTCTCCAGCATATTATAAGCAACCTGCGCCTGAAGGACCATCGATCAGTGAGCCGTTTCGCGCAAGCCCGGGCACAAAGAGTTCATTTAGATTTTCTTCGCAAAACCCCTCTTGAGACAAGTAGATATATACCTACCTTTCATTAGTGCTTTTTTTACGGTGAATGCGGGCTCTCACTTCTTTGGTATTGTATTTAATGGTATTTTCATGTATAAAGAATAAATACTTGTGTGAATCCCGTAAGGGATTTGATGTAAAATCATTCCTATTCGAGGGTGGCTAAATTGCAAAGAGTATTACTTTGGGCCATCGCTTTGGCTATGGTTTTTTCGGGAGTTCCCTGCACTTTTGTCAATGCAGAGAGTTTTGAATCACAGGATCTTCGGTTAGTAGCTCAGGCCGATAGTTCTGACGCCTCGGTCGGTCCTGGCACAGGCGAAATCCGATCACTGTCCCGCGACTCTCTCTCCACATTAAAACTGGACAACATTAAGCCCCTTTATACTTCTCCGGCGCTCCCCGGGGAAGGAGTGTGGGAGAATTCCGGCGTTCCTAGAGACGCAACGGGCCAACCCATCATTCATAAGACCTTCTACAGGCCCAGCGTGGATTTCCCCAATGCAGTAGTCTATATGATGGTCATTGATATGAGCAAGACCTTTGCCCAATACTACGTGGGTTCACAGGAACCCGCGGCGCCAATGGCCGTATCCGAGGTGGAATCTGAACTGCGTCCGAGGATTTTGGCAGTGACGAATGCCATGTGGATGCAGCGCCATTCAAGAGGCGCAGGCGCGATATTCCGAGGCAAAGTCCTCTATCCGATGGTTAATGGCATGGCCACAATGATAGTCTACAGGGACGGTTCCGTCGACCTTCAGGAATGGAACTCGGATATCCCCGTTCACCTGGTTCGAGACGCACGTCAGTTGAGGCACCTTATCGTTAAGAACGGAATGGTGGTCCAATCGGTGCTGCGAAACGGCCGTACGGAAGATGCCGAAATCGGTCTGGGATTCTTGCTGGGTGGTGGTGGCAAAAATCTGGACGGTAAACATTTTTGGTACGTTGCTGACCGAAGCGCATTTGGTATTCGGAAAGACGGAAACGTGGTGTTTGCCATAGGACATCACATAGGCACCAAGGATCTCGCGAAAGCATTGGTGCTCGCCGGATGCGAACGAGGAATGCACGGTGACGCCAATCCGCACAATATAGTGGCCAATCTTTACGTAAGAGATCCGCAAGGAAATCTTGTGGCTAAACAGAAGCTCTCTCCCGAACAGTCGAAGTATACCCTGAAGCGCTACGAAGATGCTTACAGCAAAGACTTTTTCGCCTTTTTCTCAAGAGAGACCAGCGCTGCAGCAAACCGTGCAGCAAGCCGCACAGAGCACCAGCCCCACTCCAGGACCCGCTGATACTTTCGCGTTTTGAGCCGCTTCGTTGATCTTGACACAAGATGCGAACGAAGCGGCATGCTTCATCAGACAGCTGTTTTCTTGCCATATCCGCAGCAGACCTAACATCTCGTCATTCCTGAGAAATCTAACAGCAAAGGTCTATAGGGATTCTCGAAAGTAATATCGGTCTGGCTGGGCAAAATGATTGGATGATTGTCATTGAAGGGGCGCAGCCCGAAGCAATCTCCGATCAGCCAAAACTGAGATTGTTTCGTCTATCCACTCCTCGCAATGACATGGTTAGACCTTCCGGATTGTTAACGAGAATAACGCGCGAATCCGACACGATTTTCGAGGACTGCTATAATTTTCCCCGATCCAAACGAACGGCGCCAGAACATTCGTAATCTCGACATGCAGCCGAACCCCTGCGACGGAGGGTAAGAATCGCAATGAGGAAGACTCATTTGTTCCATGACTTGACAAGCTGGTGTTACAAAGTAATAATGGAATGGCGAAGACTTCATGTTTTTAAGGGGACATGCCCATGAAAAAAGAAAAGCTCGACATAATCACGTTTAAGGTCCCTGAATCATTAAGAGATGCAATGAAAGGCATTCCTAATAGGTCCGAATTTATTCGAGCTGCAGTAGTTGCCGCCCTCGACAGCATCTGCCCCCTCTGCAAAGGAACGGGAGTAATCATGCCTCATCAGCGGCCTCACTGGGATCGGTTCGCAACTGATCATCATTTTGAAGAATGTGAAACCTGTAACGCTGTTCATGTAGTGTGCGAACACGGCCCCCGAGAATCCGTGCATTTTCATGAAACGGATTGAAACGACTCCAGGACCGCACACGTGCTCAATTTACGGAGGAAATATTCGATGACGCGCAAGCGTTACGTCATAACTGGCCTTCTTCTCTTACTCGCCTCTTGGGTTGCAGTCCCTGCCACAGCGGAGGTCAAACCTTCGGGCAAAGTGAGAGCATTCGTAAGTGTACTCCCTACTGCCTACTTTGTGGAACGTGTGGGAGGCCCCAATGTGGAAGTCAATGTGCTGGTGGGACCTGGACATGATCCTCACACGTTCGATCCCCCCCTAAGCTCATGGCCAAACTAGCCAACGCTCAGATTCTTTTCAAAATGGGGTTTCCCTTCGAGGAAACGCTCATCAAGAAGATAGGATCAATATTTAAGAACACGGAAGTGGTTGATATCCAAAGAGGAATAAAACTACGGGCCATGACTGAAGAAGAGACTGAAGCGGGAGAAGCGGGCCATGGCCACAGTCATGGTAAAAAGCACAAGCACTCACGCGAAGCCGGCGATAAGGACCCGCATACGTGGCTCGATCCACAACTTGCGAAGATTCAAGCACAAACCGTCGCCGACACGTTGATCCGAATCGATCCAAGCCACAAAGACCAGTACGAAGCTAATTTGAAAGATTTTCAGACTGAACTCGACGCGATCCACGAGCAACTGAAAAAGGCTCTAGATCCAGTGAAGGGCAAGAAATTCTTTGTGTTTCATCCTGCGTACGGATATTTCGGAGACGCGTATGGTTTGAAACAGGTTCCAGTGCAAATAGGCGGGAAAGAGCCTACTGCGAAACAGCTTGCACGACTAATAGATTTGGCCAAAGAGGACGGTGTGAGAGTCATCTTTGTGCAGCCTCAGTTCTCCAAGAAGACTGCGGAAGCTTTGGCGAAAGCCATCGGAGGCGCAGTCGTACCTCTCGATGATTTAGCGCCGGATTATCTCAAGAACCTCCAGGAGATGGCGGCAAAATTGGACTCTGCGCTTAACAGCCAGAAGAAGTGAAAGCGATGACGAATACTATAGACGAAAAAGGTGCTCCTGCGATTCTAATCAAGGGTTTGTCGTTTTCTTATGACGGTCACCCCGTATTGGAAGACGTTAACATCTCAGTTCCGCAACGTGATTTTGTATCTGTCGTCGGACCTAATGGTGGCGGCAAGACTACCTTGTTAAAGCTGACATTGGGTTTGCTCAGACCTTCCCAGGGTGAAGTTCAGGTATTTGGAACGACCCCGGAGCAAGCGAGGCCGCGGGTAGGGTATATGCCTCAGCATACGCAATTGGATCCTCAGTTTCCGGCAACGGTTATGGATGTGGCACTGATGGGACGTCTGGGACACGGCAGGTCGTTCGGGCGTTACTCCAGAACCGATAAAGAGATAGTGGCCGGGGCACTTGATCAAGTGGGACTCTACAATCTCAGGAAGAAGGCTTTCTCATCCATATCCGGTGGTCAGCGTCAGCGATTGTTCATAGCCAGAGCGTTGGCTTGCGAGCCCGACCTTCTGCTCTTGGATGAACCTACCGCCAATCTGGACGTGGTAATGGAGGGCGACCTGTATGAACTGCTTCAGACCCTGAACCAACGGCTGACAGTAGTGATGGTCTCTCATGATCTTGGGTTCGTCTCAAGAGTTGTTAAAAACGTCATCTGCGTCAAACGGAAGGTTATGATGCACCCGACCAGTGAAATTACCGGCGAGACAATCAACGACATGTACGGCTCACCTATGCGAATGGTGAGGCATAACGGCGAGAGGATGCCCAGTTGCTACAATTCTTAACCGACTTGCAGCATTACCCGTTTCTTCAAAACGCTCTCTTGACGGGAATTCTTGCTAGCGTGGCATGCGGGATTATCGGGACTTACATAGTTGTCCGGCGCATTTCGTACATTGCCGATGGAATTGCCCATACGGTGCTGGGCGGAATGGGAGCAGCTCTCTATGTACATAAGGTATATCATTGGCATGGAGTCCTGCCCATCCACGGAGCAATAATTTCCGCGATAGTCGCTGCGTTCATTATCGGGTTCGTGAGCCTGCGGGCAAAGCAAAGGGAAGATACTGTCATCAGCGCTCTTTGGGCGGTGGGGATGGCTGTCGGAATAGTCTTTATTTCGCGCACCCCCGGCTATAACGAAGACCTTATGGGGTACTTATTCGGTAATATCCTGATGGTGTCGAGTAATGACCTGTGGATGCTGGCAAGCCTTGACGCAATCATAATGGCTGCTGGACTTCTATTCTACAACCAGTTTTTGGCGGTGTGTTTTGACCAGGAGTTTGCACGTCTACGAGGAATCAGAGTTGAGTTATTTTATCTGCTGCTGCTCGGACTCGCCGCACTTACAGTATTCATCCTTGCGACTGTGGTTGGAATTGTGATGGTAATCGCTTTGTTGACCCTGCCTGTGGGAATTGCAGCCTTGTTTTCCACGAGCATGTGGAGAATGATGATCATTTCAACCCTCCTTTGCGCGATCTTCACTACATCTGGTTTGGCATTGAGCTACGGACCCGACTATCCAGCGGGGGCCACAACCATCATCATTGCTGGCGCGGCCTATCTCGCAGCGACAACTCTGACATCGGTTTTGAGTCGCGGCAGAAAGTGAGCGCATCACGAAGTGTGATGATGACTGGCCGGACATCCGTCTGTGAGCCTTCAGTTACGTGGGGTGTGAACGAACGATGCATTGTGACCGATGCACGTTTCTGGCCGTCATTCCGGCGAAAGCCGGAATCCAGCCTGTACCCCGTCTTTCGCCGGGGTGACGATCACGCTATGGCGTGACCGGTATGGTTTTCCGAACGTCGAAACCTTGACTCACAGACTATCTGCCCCGCATAACTGAATGGTTACGTCCCTCTCTTCATTTTTCTTGACTCATGAATCAACCGCCTCTAAAATCTAAAAGTTTTCCCGGAGTTTCGATACAAGATTTCTGTTTCGTATCTTCAAAGTCTTGGAATGCCCGACTAACGTGACGACGGAAATCCTTATCGACTTCGGAGCAAAGAAAATCTGGAACAGCGCACCTGAACCTCGGGTTCGCGTTCACGCCATTTTAGCGAAAGGAGGATGATCCTTGAAATCACTGGTATGTTTGAAACAAGTTCCTGACACGGAAACCCAGATCAAAGTCAAGGCAGACGGGACCGGAATAGTGACGGACGGCATAAAGTACGTCATCAATCCCTATGACGAGTTCAGCGTCGAAGAGGCGCTCCGTTTAAAGGAGAAATTCAAGGCCGGCGAAGTGTTGATACTCAGCATTGGTCCCGACAGAGTGACCGAGGCGATTCGCACAGCATTAGCCATGGGCGCGGATAAAGGAATCCACTTGAATGACCCTTCACTGAATGACGGTGATCCCTTTGTGATTGCCAAAGCTCTGGCCGCAGCAGCAGCCCAAGTGGAATACGATATAATATTCTGCGGTCACCGCGCTATTGACGACGATTTCGCCGAAGCAGGTGCAATGTTGTCGGAATTACTGGGCCTTCCCCAAGTTACCCTCGTAACCAAGGTGGAGGTTTCTGAGGACAAGAAGACTGCCGTGGTGGAACGCGATGTGGAAGGCGGAAAAGAGACTGTGGAATATACCCCTCCCCTGCGTGGTCACTTCGCAAAAGGGCCTCAATGAACCTCGTTATGCGTCGCTGCCTGGCATCATGAAAGCCAAGAAAAAGCCAATCGACAAGAAAACGGCAGCTGATCTAGGAATAAATGCCGAACCCAAGCTGCAAGCACGCAACTTCACCATGCCGCCTGAGAGACAAGCGGGAAAACGTTACCAGGACATGGAACCCGCTGATGCCGCGAAAACAGTGGTTCAGGCCCTTCGTAACGAGGCCAAAGTGATCTGATGAATTTGCGCCCAATACCTACCACGGAGGACAATAGCAAATGTCAAAGGTGATGATATACGGAGAAATCAAAAGGGGGCAAAATCAAAAAGACCGCCTTTGAATTGGCCAGTGAAGGACGTAGACTTGCTGATAAACTGGGAGGTGACCTCGGAGCTGTGGTCATGGGCTCCAAGGCCGCTGAATTTGCCGCGGATCTAGGCCGTTATGGAGTAGACACAGTTTACGTAATCGAAGCTCCTGAACTGGAAACCTATAACTCGGAATACTATGCTCAAGCCTTGGCTAAAGTGATAGTAGACCAGAAACCTGAAATGGTTCTCATCAGCCATTCCATGCAGGGAAAAGATCTTGCCCCAAGGATCGCGGCGAAACTGGGCGTCGCTGCCATGGCCGACTGCGTGTCCTTCGAGCTCGATGGGTCCACGCTTGTTGGCAAGCGACCCATGTATGCTGGAAAGTGTTACGCTCAGTGGGTAGCGCTTGGATCTCCTCAAATAGCGTCAGCGCGACCGAATGTCCTGGAAGTGGCTGAAAACGCTAAGGCCGGATCTGTAGAGAAAATTGCCTTTTCCGCAGATACTAGCAGAAGCACTTACACCACCAAGGATCTTAATCTGGATACCAGCGGCAAAGTCGATCTAACAGAAGCCGAAATAATAGTGTCCGGCGGCCGTGGGATGGGGGGAGCCGATTATTCCCTTCTTGAAGAAATGGCCGGGGTTTTCGGTTCGAGAGCGACTGTAGGCGCTTCAAGGGCCGCTGTTGACGCCGGTTGGCGTCCTCATTCGGACCAGGTGGGACAAACCGGAAAGACTGTTACTCCCACACTCTACATAGCCTGCGGCATATCCGGGTCTATACAGCACCTTGCCGGAATGGGCTCCGCGAAGGTAATCGTGGCCATAAATAAAGATCCCGAGGCACCCATCTTCACCAAAGCAGACTATGGAATCATTGGGGACCTGTTCAAGGTGGTTCCCGAATTCAATAAAGAGCTCAAGACACTTTTGTCAGAGTGAGCCAGGATCACTCGCACATTTGCTCGAAACGTAGGGGCGCTTCTCGAAGCGCCCTGATCTCGGGCAGTTCACGACCCCACACATACAGACAGCGCCCCCTCTTGCGCTACACTTATAATTACTAGACAGTTCCATATTGCCGAGAATGTGCCAAAAGGTATTTGTCCGAATCAAAATCCCCCCTGCCCCCATAGGCGTTAAAATAACCCTTGCAAAGACATTGCCGGCAAACGATCTCGCGGAGCAGCGACCCTTCAGAAACACAGTCTTCGTAGCGGCCGGCGTCTCTGCCGGCCTCGGCCTGAAGAAGCAATGGATTCACATGAGCCATGCCGCCCAAAAAAGTCGAACGCCCTCCCACTCTGGTCAGACGAAGCCACTCATATGGCCGGCAGGGACGCCGGCCGCTACGGTAGAAATATTGCGCCTTACGTATTTTAACGCCCATGGGGTTAGTGAGGATTTTTTCAGTGGACACGCGGATTGAATTCCAGAAATTTCTTTTGGCAATGACTATAAATGTCCATAAAGTTTACGCTCGTTAATCTTGGGAAAACTGGCCAATAAGCCACAATCAGAGCAGAGTGTCATTTTTTGTCTACATATGCTATGCCTCATCCAAAAGAAATGGGCGATCATCACGAAACGGTTTTTCTGAGCCAATACACCGTTTGGCACGCAAATTGCTTTGAATGGTCGCGAACTTACGAGAGAAGCACTGGGAATTGAATCATCCCCAATAAGTAAAACCGTCTGCAAAGAGAAGAAATAAAACCACGCCTTCCGAGTGCGATCATGCACACTTCGCTATGTGGGCGTTTGATAGAGGCCATTATGGACGCCAGTGAACCGAACCGCTGCCTACGAAATTTATCGAGAAACACTTCGCCGAGATTTAGGTTCGTGTTGTGTGTTGACTTGCAGCGGTTTACTGCGAGACAAAGATTGTCGGGCAGCGTAAACAAGGTTTACATAGAGGGGTTCAAGAAAATTAGGCAGTTGCCAATGTGGGGTTCGAGAGGTGACGTTTCTTGTCTGTCTTGCCTCGTTACAGTGAAACGGTCAAGTGAAATAGCGAGTAATCACGCCAAAGAATGGCTTGGAGGAATGGCACGGTTGTTGCTTAACAGGTGACAACGATTTCCTGAAAAAACTACAGGATTCGACCACCCCAAATGGATTCGACCCAAAAACAGAGAGGAGGAGGAGAGATCATGCTAAGCAAGATCAAAAATGCAAAAGGCTTTACGCTCATCGAACTGATGGTCGTTGTGGCGATCATTGGTATCATTCTCGCGATCGCGATCCCGTATTACATTTCCTACAAGAGGACAAGCTGTGACAGATCCGCGGATGCGGATATCCGCAAGCTTTCCGCAGCTGTGGAAAGACTGGGCAACGAATTGGTCGACCTCAACCTGAAGTTCGACTCTGATACAACTGCCCAACAGATCTACACAGACAACCTGCTGCAGGTACATGGTGGGACCTTACTACGGTTTCCGCGGCGGCAGCAAGAAATGCGAGGTTCTCATCAGGATCGGACTCGAGGGCACCAGGTACACAGTTGAAGGTTGTGCAATGAAGGGAAGCCATCCCGCAGGCCAGACCACACGTTATCTTTACCGTGCGCCTGTCGCCGGTGGTGGTGACATGCCTGGAACAGTTAGCGCAGCTGGCTTATGCACGCCGGCAGCCGTGGCCGCAGCAAGTTTGTTGAATATCCGACTGGTGGCGCCACTGAGAACTGCTACACAGAGTCTATGGTGCAGCCAACCGGCGGTGCTAACCCCGCGTTCACATCTAGGGTGCCTGCCAGCATTAACTGCAAGAGCATAGGCGGCGCTGACTAAGCCGAGACACGTGACCTATGGACGGAACAGGCCCCCTTCAGGGGTCTGTTTTCGTTTTAGCAACCATGTTCTCTGTTTATCCATGCACCTGCCACAGGTCCTTGGCGAGCTCAATAATTGATGGGTAATGTAAAAATAGGGTATTATCCCTTTGGATCACTGGCATTCGTCATCCAGAGCGATCGCTTTTGGGTGCCCCCTGCTGGATGTCCACCCTGAACAGTGTTGAACCACCTCAGTGGCACTCGAGTAAGGATCATGATCTTTTGGACCCCGAGGGAACAGGACAAAGCTCTTATTATCAACTACAATGGTTAAGCGCGGAACAGTCTACACATTTCTGTTTTCAGCCTTTCTCTTAATTCTTCTGGCGTTGCATTACCGTGCCTTTCACGCCCCTCTGTATTACGATTCAACTTATTTTGAAGAAAAGGAACATATATTCGCGTCCGGAAATCCCATCAACGTAATTAATCTATTTCCTCAGCGTCCTGTTGCAATGGTTTCCCTTTTATCTGAATTATCTGGTGTCCGGCCTGACACCTGCTCATTTCCGGATGGTTAATGCAATATTCATGGCCGGCACTGCTTTGCTGGTTGTATTCATAATAATTATCCTGCTGGAGATTTCGGGCGAATCCGACACCGGCAGAATCGCGGAAAAACGTATCATAGCACTATCCCTGGGCATTTTGTTTGCGGTTCATCCTGTCCAGACGTTTCTGGTCCTTTATATTTGGCAGCGGATGGCGCTGCTTTCAGCCTTCTTCTATTGCGCTGCGTTCCTGGCTTATCTCGTAACCAGATCAGGGAAGTTCAGACCGATATGGTTCGGATATCTAATTTGCTCGGTAATGTTTGTACCGGCAATCGCCAGCAAAGAGAACGCAGTCACGTTGCCTGCTATAATCCTTCTGGCGGAAATCGCTTTCTTCAATATTGGCTGGAAAACAACTGTTAAACGGATTGTTTTGCTTGGCGGCATATTACTATTTTTGTTGGGGATTTTTACTTTTCTTGAGCGGCCTCACGGAGACATCGCAAGAGATTCCGGAATCATGGCCACAATACGACAGTATTATATTGAAGGGCAACAAACTCCAGCTCAAGTGATTATGAATCAGTGCAGAATGGTGTTTTCATATTTGACCCTTATTCTGTTTCCCATTCCGGATAAAGACAATTCATAAGTCCTCAGATAATTTACAGGTCGCTGTTGGAGGCTCCCGCGGCGATTGCAGGGGTGATCGGAGCCGTCTCATTTACCGGACTCGGATTATATCTGTTGCGTAGGCGCCCTTTGGCAGGTTTCGGCATTCTGTTCTTTCTGATCAACCTGCTACCTGAAGCATTGCTCGTTCCCCAATACCTATTTGTCGTTTACAGAGCCATGCTGCCTATGGTCGGAATTCTCATCGCTGGAGCGGACGGCCTCAACTTTGTCCTCGGAGAAATTCGACATTCAAGGCTGAAGACTACTCTGAAAGCTGCATTCGCAATAGTGCTGACATTCAGTGTGGCACTGATGGCTTGGAGCACAGTGCTGAAAGCTCGGGCATGGCAAGATCCGATAGTGCTCTGGAATGACGTGGTAAGCCATCTTCCGGAAGACCATTCCAAGCTGGAAAAACTTGGCACACTTCAGTCACTCAATAGTCTGGGAACTAGCCTACAGCGGGCGGGGAAAAATGCTGAAGCCATTGCTTATCACCTCCGAGCCCTGGAAGTCACCCAGATGTATGATTTATCCCATGCGGCTCTGGCAAACGCTTACGCTGGCGCAGGAGAAAAGGAAAAAGCAGAGCAGTCTTATCGTAACGCTTTGGAATTATATCCTAATTCAGATAAAATCAACATGGGATTGGCAAATCTACTGATCCGACAAGGCAGGAACGAGGATGCAAAACCGTATTTGAAGAAGGCTGTGGAAAGGGCCCCTGACAATCCTGAATACCAGAGCACAATGGGCCTCCTTCTTCTTAAGGAAGGGAGCTATCCTGAGGCCTTAATGCATTTAGGCAAGGCGCTTGAATTAAAACCCAACGATGGAAAAGCTCATTTCCATTTGGGCAAAGTACTCTCAAAAATGGGAAAGAACAAGGAAGCAGCCGTTCAGTATACAAAAGCTCTCGAGCTGGAGCCAACCAATTGGCAGGCACATAATGATCTGGGTATCATGCTCGCAAAGGCAGGAAGAATAGAAGATGCTGTATTCCATTTCCAGGAGGCCCTGAGAGCAAATCCCGACGAACAATCCGTAAAAGCCAATCTGGGGAATGCGCTCAAAGAAATGGAATCCGTCCCCAAGAAATAGGTCTCTCTTCAAGATCCAGAGGTTGTTTTTTCCAAATCACACATGACCATTAGATCAATTCACTTAATTTTCATTGCAATTGCCTTCGGCCTGATGGTCTTTATTCTGCATCATCGAGGCTTTGGCGGCCCCATGTATTACGATTCCCAAGCTATTATTGCCGGGCACGAAAATGTTTTCGCACAGAAAGGAATAACTGGCGTCATCGGTATTTTCCCTCAGCGGCCAATCCCAATGATCTCTTTTTATCTCAACTACCTGGTAGACGGAATGAATCCCTATTATTTCAGAGTGGTAAATGCTGCGCTCCTGGGAATCGCCGCCCTGCTGGTCATCATCGCAATTGTACTGATGATTGAAGCCCCAAATTCCGGAATTCAACCCGGGCAGGTTGGAACTCGACCTGTGGCCTTTGTCATGGGCCTACTTTTTCTAGTGCATCCAATCCAGACGTTTCTAGTGGTTTATATCTGGCAAAGAATGGCGTTGCTGGCAATTATGTGTTGTATGGCCAGCTTCGCATCATATATTGCGGTCCGCTCCGGGAGACTTGAGAATAGAATCTTGGGCTACAGTTTGTGCATACTGATGTTTCTTTTCGCAATGTTGAGTAAAGAAAACGCGGTTACTCTGCCGGCGGTTTTGCTGCTTGCAGAAATAGCATTTTTCAGGCCCAGCTGGAATGAACTAGCCAAGAGAGCGTTAGCATTTGCTGTGGTGACAGTCTCGACATTGGTGTTCATGTCATATCTGGAACGGCCTCATGGTTCGACTGAAGCAGGCACAGGTCTTTATGCAGCATTGTTCAAATATTCTTCTGAGGGCGGAATGACACTTTGGGAGATATTTGTTACCCAATGTCGGATGCTGTTCCTCTATATCTCGGCGATAATCGTACCCACACCAGAGCGATTACAGTTATTGACTCCTCAATATCTGTCTGAAAGCCTCCTGGAGTCATCGACCACAACGTTGGCAGTAATTGCCGCAATTATATTGACCATCTCTGGGGTCTATCTACTCAGGAAGCGCCCCTTAACCGGATTCGGCATACTCTTTTTCATAGTCAATCTGCTGCCGGAGTCTTTTCTGGTCCCGCAATATTCCTTTGTGCTGTACAGGGCTGTGTTCCCGATGATAGGCTTATTGATTATAATCGCCGACTTAGTAATGTCCGTGTTCGCCAGAACTGAATCAGGCCATGTCGGACGATGGATTAGAGCTCCTCTGATTGCTTGTGCGGCCGGAGCGATATTGTTTTTTAGTTGGGTGAGCTTTACCAAGGCGGATGTCTGGAGAGATCCGCTCCTTTTTTGGCAAGAGGCAGTAGATCAAATACCTCCCCACGCAGCGAACCTGGAGAAGAGGTCGGTAGTTCAAGCTCTAAACCAGTTGGGTCTTCAGTTGCAGCTCAAGAACAGGCATGCCGAAGCAGTGCCGCTTCACGAGAGAGCCCTCCAGATTCCGAACAGGCGCGAGGGCAGCAGCATGTTTCTGGGAAAAGCATACATGGCGCTGGGCAGGGTCGACGACGCTGAACGCATGTTCAGCCTGTGCATGAAGACTAATCCTACATTTCCGGAGGGTTATGCAGGATTGGCTGCCGTGCTGGTCAAGAAGAACCGACTAAAAGAAGCTTTGGAGTTGATGCGTAAGGCCTTGGATCTTGCGCCGGAAAATTATGACTATCAAGTGAGGACAGGCATGATTCTTCTGAAACAAGGCAATTTCCCTGGAGCAATCAGCCATTTTTCTCGCGCTGTGGAGTTGAATCCCAAATACGCCGAGGCTCACTATCAACTTGGCAAGGCGTTACTTGACAGGAATCCCGAGCAAGGGTCGTCACACATTTATAAGTCGCTCCAGTTGGACCCGGGCCATTCTCTTGCCAATGTTGAGATAGGTGTGATGCTTGCTACATCGGGACGACTTCAAGAGGCCGAGGCTCATTTCCGCCGCGCCCTCAAGAGGAATCCCAACGATGAACTGGCCAATGAAAACCTTGAGACAGTTCAAAGACAACTCAGCGAAACTTCCGATAAATAGTCTTCTAGACCTGCGGTGATATGAAACACTTTCGCATCTTTCATCACTTAACTGTTTCTCTCCTATTTCTGGGAGCAGTGGTCGCACTCAACTATCGAGCCTTCGACGCGCCCTTTTATTACGACTCGACGTCGCTGCAGGACAACAATCATCTCTTCGCGTCCGGAGATATCTGGCAAGTAATAGGTTTTTTTCCACAGAGACCGGTAGCGATGGCCTCACTATATTGGAACTATCTTATTGCAGGTCTGAATCCCTATTATTTTAGATTCTTCAATGCGGTGCTTATGGCCATGACCGGATTCATGGCGGTACTGACGATTGACCTATTTTTTGAAACGCCTGCGCTCAAGACAACGGCAGATGAGAAATACAAACATGTTTTCGCCGTCTTGCTCGGACTGATTTTCGTCGTTCACCCGGTGCAGTCATTCCTGGTCCTCTATATTTGGCAACGATTTGCTCTCTTGTCCTCTCTTTTCTTTTTTTCAGCGTTTGTCTCTTATATTGCGGCGCGAACAAATCGAATAAACGCGATGCTCGGATATTCACTGAGCTTGGTCCTGTTTGTGTTCGCAATGGCAGCGAAGGAAAACGCTATAATATTCCCTGTTGTGGTAGTGCTCGCCGAAATAGCGTTTTTAAATGCAAATCTGAAAAGACTCTTCAAGACTATGGCCTTCGCGGTGGCAGCGATGGTTTCTGGTTGCGGGTATAATGTCCGTCCTGGAACGACCTCACGGATCCGGCGCTCAGGCATCCGGCATCATCGCTACTGTTTCCAGGTATTATCTTGAGAGCGGGCTTACGCTGAAACAGGTCCTGATTAATCAATGCCGAATGCTGTTTTCCTACCTGGCTCTCATATTCGATCCAGAGCCATCCCGGCTGCAACTAATAACGCCGCAGGTGCTGATTCTATCTCTCGGCCAATCGATCGGCACGGTTGCAGCGATTTTTGCCTCAATACTTATGGGCATAGCAGGCATTGTCCTGTTGCGACTTAGGCCGCTGACAGGTTTTGGAATTCTTTTCTTCATGTTGGGGCTGGCACCTGAATCCGTGCTGGTTCCGCAGTATCTTTTTGTGATTTACAGAGCTTCGCTGCCTATGTTCGGATTAATCTTGGTACTCTCTGGACATCATATTTGTCTTTCTTCAGCGGACTCGCGACCGACAGTGGGGCAGCATTGTAAGGATCTCTGCCATCGCGTGTCTAGGTCTAATCGCGGCAGTACTAAGCGGGATAACCTATTCCAAGGCTGAAGACTGGCGTGATCCGGTAGTCTTCTGGCGGAAAGCCGTTGAACAGCTGCCGCCTTTGGGAGACCGTATAGAAAAGGAAGGCACCAGGCAACTCCTAGGTTGGCTCGGATCATGCCTCGTGGCTGTCGGCAAAAATGCCGAGGCACTGGAATATCATAACAAATCGCTCACACTGAATCATCGCAGGGACTCCACCTATGCTCTCATGGCGAATGTGTACATAGGGATGGAGGACCTGGCACAGGCAGAGGCTGTGTACAGAAAAGCATTGGAAATAAACCCCAACCACGCACAATCGCATGTGGCCCTCGCCGGCTTGTTGAGCCGACGAAACCATAACTCTGAAGCGGCAGAACATTACGGCAAGGCAGTAGAAATCAGCCCGACAAACCCTAGTTACCGGTACTTCCTCGGTGTAGTGCTTATCAGAATGGGGAATCATGCGGACGCCGTAACGAATCTGCGCGCAGCCGTTCGATTCAACCCTAAGCTTACAGATGCTCACTACCAATTGGGCAAGGCCCTTCTTGAAACAGGCAAGCCCGATGAGGCGTACGACGAGTTTCGCAAAACTGTGGCTCTCAAGCCTGACCATACAGCTGCCCATACAGACATCGGGGTCTTGTTAGCCACATCCGGACGTCTTCAAGAAGCCGTGGCTCATTTTGGAGAGGCGCTAAAAACAAACCCAAACGACGAACTCGCACGAGAAAACTTGGAAACCGCGCTAAGACAAATGCGTGAGAACCCCGACCGAAACTGAGTAACGATGTCCAACGGCAAAAAGCAATCCATTATAGTGCTGATATTGGTGGCGGTCACACTGGCAATTTATATCCCCAATATTCCGGACACTTTCGTCGACTGGGATCTGGTGTCATATAAACGAGTGCTCGAAACTAAGGACTATTTCCATACTTCAATCAATCTCTTCAAAGATTTCAAAGGAGAAATCGTCCCCGGTTATTATGCTCCATTGAGTTCCGTGAGTCTTATGCTGGACAAGGTTTTCTCGGGCGCACCATCCGCGTGGCTGACGATATTCATTAATCTGCTTTTTCACTGCCTGGTGGGAATACTTGTGTTCGGGCTGGCTCGAACGATAGGCGCCAACATGGAAACGGCTGCGCTCTCTTCGGCAATCTTTATGATTCATCCGGTCCAGGTGTCTTCCATATTGTGGTTCGCTCAACGCAAAGGAGTAATGGCGGCCGCATTCTACCTGCTCGCTTGTATTGCTTATCTGAACTACTTGAAGTCGGGCCGGTGGACCTACTATTTAGGGTCTCTTTTGGTCTTTACAGCTGCGATTTTTGCAAAGCCGACCGCTGTAGTACTTCCAATTGCACTCGTATTTTCTCAATTGTTGCTCCCCTACCGGTCAAACGAATCCGGCAAGGATTCGTTGGGTGACCAGCTATTGCGGGTGGCCCCTTTCTTTATCATATCTTTGATGTTCGGGCTGATCACAATGGAAAGCGAGGGACTGTCCTCAGGCGACAACATGCCTGATTTACCCTTTATCGAACGGCCCTTTGTCGCTGCAACCGCTTTATGGTTTTATCTGGGCAAGGCCCTTTTCCCATTCAGCATGGCACCTCTTTATCCAACGTGGAATGTAGACACATCTTCGTTACTCTGGTGGCTTTCGTTGTCATTGTTTATTGCAGCTGGAATCTTTTTGTTCTGCCTTCGGAAAAGAATTGGTGGTCCAATTATTTGGAGCCTGCTCAATTTCATTATTCCCTTTCTCCCTGTATGCGGCCTGCTGAAATTCGGTTATTTACGGTTATCTAACGTTGCGGATCACTTTATGTACTTGTCTATGGTCGGTTTCGCTCATCTTGCGGCAATGTGCGTCGATTCACTGCGCAAGAGGCTCAAACCACCGGCTTTGTACGTGTTGACAGCAGGTGTTTGCACTTACTTGCTCCTTCTAATGATTCAAACCAGCCTCGTGAGTCAAATATGGAAAGACTCCGTTACCTTATGGACTTACAGCATAAAGATGAATCCGCAAAGCTGGTCCGCTCACAATTTCTTGGGTCATGCCCTGATAGGTTCCGGTCAACCTGAGGAAGCAATTGAGGAGTTCAAGGAGACGATCAGATTGAAAAAGGCGTTTCTGGCCCGCCAGGACAAGCTCTCCAACGATTTTGAGCAAATTGGATCTCAGGAAAAAGCGGAAGCCGAATGCCGAAAAGCGACTCCCATCCGAACAGGAATGCACATAGCTCATCACAATGTGGGCAATGCTTATTTGCTGTCGAACATGTTCGATCAAGCTGCGGAACAGTTTCAGATTGCCCTGAAGCTTCGCCCGGATTACGTGAAGTCACGCATTAATCTTGGGATAGCAAGTCTGGCACTAGAGAGAGTCCCTGAGGCCGTAAAATACCTGTCTCGAGCCGTGAAGGAAAGCCCAAATAATTTCGAAGCCCATTATAATCTGGGACTCGCCTACCGAGCCGCTGGCGAAAAGACTAGGGCAGAAAGTCATTTTCAGAAGGCTCGTGCCCTACGCCCGGATTATCCGCTGCCCGATCGCTGATTTCTTTGAACCTGTATTACTTCCGTTTTTCGGATGCAGCTTTCAATCTCTTTCGGACTTCCTCGGAACACGATTTTCCCAAATGGTCAGCTGCGGAACACAATTCCTCGGCCGCAGCGGATTGCCCAATATCCAATAGGATGTTTGCGAGATCGTCACGCAGTCCGGGAAGGTCCGGCTCAAGAGTGTAAGCATGCAGAAATTCTTCCAGGCTCTTCTGTCGATCCCCTTTCTGGGCGTAGGCTTTCCCAAGTAATCTATGAGCATCGGGATTAGCGGTCAGAGACAACACCTTCTGGAGAAGACTCACAGCAATATCTAGCTTCTGGCCTTCTATGAGAAATATCGCTGCCTTGTGAAGGTAAGGATTTGGGAAAAGTGGATCTAACTCATTCGCTTTATCGAATTCTTTCAAGGCCTTTTGCGTCTCACCTAACCTGAAATACGAGACTCCAAGATCATTCCTCAGAAAGACATCTTCTGGTAACAATTTGATCGATTCTTCCAAGAATTTCGCCGAACCTGAGAAATCTCCCTGCTCTCGCATCATTACCGCCAGCATCACCCGTGCCCCCGAATTAGTCGGATTGAGATCAATAGCTTTGCTGAACATTTCCCGAGCCTTTCCCAAATCACCCATTCCTCGGTATGCACGAGCCATATTAGAGAACGCGATGTCAAGATTTGGCGAAAGTTCGGCTGCCCTCGCGAAGAACTCGAGAGCCTTCTGGTTTTCTCCTCTTTTCACGAGCACTGAGCCGTAATTATTGTATGCGGCCGCAGACGTTTTGGTGATTTTCAGGGTAGCTTCCCACAAAGCGGCAGGATCTCTCCAAAGAAAAGTTTGTTTTATGGACAGCAGAGCGAGAACGCAGACTACTGCATAAAGAACCCCAACGAAAACTTCTTCTCGCCATCTGACGTTTCCCAATTTTTGAAGACATGCCTGAACAATCCGCGCAAAGACGATGGCTATTCCGACCATAGGCAAATACATGAAATGATCTGCCACGAACGAATGGCCCATGTGACCAAAGGGCACAAAACCGGCAACTGGCAGTATGTTGATCAAGAAGAACAGGAGGCCCCAGAGAATCACCGGTTCAATTTTTCTTCGGAAGTAGACAATTCCCCCTCCGACGACGGCCAATGCGCCGAACAAAGCAGCGAAGATCCACACCTCACCGGCGACATCCCACCTCGGGTATACTGGTACTAGTTCCGACGGGTAAAAGAGCTTCCCCAAATAAAACCAAATTGCGCCCGCCGCAAGCAAAGGCCTGTACTCCCAATCCGGCAACACGCCCGGATAGGAAACCTCTGTTGTAACGACATAAGCTCCCCAGGCAGCTGCAATCAGCAATAGAAGGGCAATTAGGCCATATGATGAAGCATTCTTACCTTTTCGTTCAGAAACCAATAGCCAAACAGCCATGGTGACAGGAAGCGTAACCGCAAGAGGCTTGGACAAGAGCCCGGCGATAAAAAAGCACGTGGCCAGAACAAGGTTGACGAGCTTACCCGTATCCAGGAATTTCAGAAATACAATGAAGGCACTCAAATAGAATAAGGTGCACAGCAGGTTTTTTCTTTCAGCGATCCAAGCCACAGTACCTACCTGAAGCGGGTGAACGGCAAAAACGAGCGCACCTATTAGCGCGGCTTTGCGGTTGGTTCCAATGTAAGTGAGCAGATAAAATACCAGGAGAGCGTTCAAGACGTGATAAAACACGTTCATCATTTTTGAAATCCACGGCTGGGCCTCTTTGCTGTCCGGCAACAAGGCCTGTTCCGCCATGAGACTCAAGAAATGAAGAGGACTGTAGTAGGCCACAGTCGTGTATTTAAGATCAAAATCCGCGACGATACGCCAAGCGCGATCCAGACCGGGTTTCCAGATTGCCCTTATATGCTTGGGATCATCCCAGTTCGCGAATTCCTGATTAATTATGGGTAGATATACCGCTACTGTTATTGCTATGATTAGAGAAGCGGCTATTACTCGTTCTTTGCGGGACGAATTTGGATAATCCGGAACACTCAAGAAGTTTGCTCCCGGAAAACTAGCTCTTGGGCTTGTCCTTTTTTTGCAGGAATTTGGTCCGTTTAGTTCCGGCAGCCTCTATCGTTCATTCACTTTCCTTTTTGGGCTGTGCCTCGATTTCTTCTGAGACAGGTTGTCCTTCTGAAACGGCACCTTTTTCCTGATCGGGCTTAAGATCCTGCGTTTGGGATTCTCGTTCGTACACTGAGGACTGGCCAGGCTTCTGATCGTCCGATTTTTGGTCAGGTGCTTTTACCGGTCGGTCTTCTACACTCACTGACCTGTTGAACAATTCGAAAGCTCTTTCACCGGTTTTTCTATTGAAAAAATCGAAGAAGCAATCCGGCCCCGCCTCTTTTATGTACAGCAAGATATCATTGTCTTTCACTTTCAACTTGAGCGGTTCGTCCCATAGGAACTTCTGGGTATCGAAGAACGACTTTTTCAGTGCTTGAATTTGATCCTTCTCGGCTTGTTTTAGATTGAAACGTATCAAATATAGCCGGTCCTTTTCGGTGAATTGAAATGACAGGTCCTTGAAATTTGCGTTGTCTGAAGGTATCCAGGTCAGCCGGGGCCTGTCCTGATCATTCAATTTTTCGTTTGAATAAGTTCCCGATTTAGATATTCTCTTGATCACGCCAGCTGAGGAGTCCCCCATTTTTAATTCTTTTATTTCATTGGGCATGGGGTCACTCTGGCTGAATGCATTTGGTGCAAATCCAGTAATGGCCATGAATGCGACTAAATATACGGTTGTAGAAAATATTGCTGCTCTGTAGCGGGCTTCATTTTGACACATTTTATTCTCCGATCGTACGTTTGGAACATTCAGTCTTCAACGAGAGCACTCAGGGGCGTTTAAGTTGAAGATCCTTAAGTTCCGGATGTTGAGCCTTGAGAAGTTCCTCAAGAGCGTCCACCAGAAATTGGCCTCTAAAGTTCTCAGGAATCCTTTTCCCTTTAAAGAAGATCTGAGGCGTCGAATTCAGCTTAAGTTTCATACCCAGCTCTATATCATCCTTGACCTTCTTTCCAGCTTCTGAATCCGGTGACAACAATTCCTTGAATTTTTCCGTATCCAGCCTTAGTTCCGCTGCGAAATCGTTCCATGGATCTTGCTTGAGCATTTTCTGGTTTTGAAAAAGCTTGTCCCCGAAAGCCCAAAAGCCTTTGGAGCCATCTAAAATAAACGCAGCGTAGGCCGCACGTGCAGCAGGGCAGGCCTTGGGATGCAGATCAGACAGCACACCGGAGTTGCATTCGATTGACAACGGATAATTCTTGAAGACCAGATTGAGGACGTCACGATTCGCGTTCACGATTCTCTTGAGATTGTCTTCAGTCCGAGCGCAAACCGGGCATTGGAAATCGCTGAAGAAAATCAAACTGTGAGGTGAGGACGTTGACCCGAAAACGGGGTCGCCTGCGGAAACAGGAATGTCATATGTAGGAGAACTCTTTAGAACCGCGGCAATAACCGCGGGATCATTGGCAAGTTCTTCATATTTGATTTTGAGGTCGTCGAATACCTGGGCCTTTTCAATGGCTGTAGCTGCAGTAAGTGCCAGCAAGGACAGGATTAGCCCCGCGGCCATGAGATAAACTCGCTCACCTAGGCTGGAGATCTCCTTCAAGAGAAAGCTTTGCCTCTTCCGAATTGCCACCCAAAGAACTACGATCAAGGAGAGAAGATTCACCACATGCACCACTATGCACCAGGTGCAAATGTAATCAACCTCAAATATCATGACATAAATGTAATACCAGCTGAATCCTATTGCGGCGAAAAAATAAACGATCAAAAAAACCCAGGAGATTTTCCTCATGCGGTCATTGCATAACGCGTTCAATACCAGCCACAGTACGAAGACGAACCCCATCAACCCCACAGAAGCTGAAGAAAGATACCCGAACAGGGTTGCATAATCGTTCAGGAGAATCGCGTCGCAATTAATGCTCCCCTGTGCCCTACATAAGGCGGACTCTGCAACGCCACCCGTATTGCTGACCAGCACTATGTGTCTGTAGGTCAAGAAGGCTGTCGCAAAGCATCCCACGAGGGCAAGCACCAAGAGAATCAAGAATGGTGTGCGATTTGAAAAATATGGTCCTGTCGAAGGATCGTACGATACAAGCAAGCGGGAACGACGGCGAAACCACCCTGAGAAGCCGTCCCGCCATAAAGAGCCGGTCTTTTGCATGCTCCTTAAAACCTTCAAGAAATTTGAATTACATCAATTTAATGAAAAAGAGCCGACTGGTCAAGGCCGGCCCCCGATTATGGAGACATTTCAGATTCTTTTCGCTCATTTTGTGTTTGGATGAAAAATACATAAACTAATAGAGAGATCGTTTTTCACGGAGGACCGGACTTGGTGTCTACGAAGGAAGAGAAAAACAAACGCAAGCCATATGTGTGGGTGAAGGATGCTCAAGGGAACAAGTTTCTCTGCCCTGCGGACGCGTCTTAGAGAACCAGAGGACGCCACAGAGGAAGCGCTGGAAAGCTGCATAGATGTGAAAGCTCTCAAGCCGTACATCGAATTGTAGGTGATGGCAGAGGTTTGGGGAGCACTTGTTCTCGTGCAGAGGGATTGCTCGCCCGATAGGGTAGAGGTCTGTTGCTATTCGTATCTTAACGCCTCTATGGGATGCAATCTGGACGCTTTGTACGCGGGATAAAACCCGAAAAACACGCCGACTGCAGCGGAAAAGAGAAGCGCTATCAGGACAGCGGGCGGGCTTATAAGCGCTGGCCACCCGCTGGTTTAGCGAAAAGAAATGCGCCTCCAATTCCCAGCATAATTCCCGTCAATCCGCCCACCATGGAAAGCACCACTGCCTCAATTAGGAACTGCGATAGAATATCCGCTGATCTAGCCCCTACAGCCATTCTTATACCGATTTCTTTGGTCCGCTCCGTCACGGAAACAAGCATAATGTTCATTATTCCAATGCCGCCCACCAGAAGGGATATAGCTGCAATAGCGCCCAGAAGGGTCGTCATTATGTTCAAGGTCTTCTTTGCTGTATCGAGGATTTCGGTGAGATTTCTGACCGTAAAATCTTTCTCCTGATTTCGACCTATTTTGTGGCGCCTCGTGAGCAATTCATTCACTTGCTTTTCCGCCTCCGGAATCAGAGCTATGTCTTTGGACTGTATGAGAATCGCAGTCACCTCATCCGGAAAAGGCGTGCCGAAAAGCCTGTACTGAGCTGTCTTCAAAGGAACGAAAATCGCGTCATCCTGATCATCTCCACGAGGAGACTGCCCTTTCTTCTCCAAGACTCCAATTATAGTGAAAGGAACATTCTTTATACGAACAACCTTTCCCAGCGGATACGTCTCACCCATGAGATTTTCCACCACTGTGGCCCCAAGAATGGCCACTTTGGCGGCTGTGGCCTCTTCTTCGGCGCTGAACATCCGGCCGTACCGGATTTTCCATTCCCGCACAGGGAAGTAATCTTTAGTAGTTCCTGTGACTCTAGTTCGCCAGTTGCGGTTTCCGGTACACGACCTGAGTCACTTCCCCCCACACTGGCGCGGCATACTTTACGGCAGGCAGTTCTTTGGAGATGGCTTCAGCGTCTGAAGATTTCATAGTGTGCACAGATCCGGATCCCAGCCGAGCGCCCCCTGAGACAGAGGCCCCGGGAACCACTAGAATCAGATTGCTGCCAATCGAACGAATCTGCTCGCCAATTAGCTCACGCGCACCTGCACCGACTGCGACCATGACGATGACAGCGCCCACGCCGATCACTATTCCCAGCATAGTGAGCAGAGAGCGCATGATATTCACGCGCAGCGCGCCTACAGCAATTTGTAAACCGTCAAGAGGACCTATCATTCAGAGGCTTCACCGGTAAGAGTCAGTCGGCCGGCTTTCTGGCAAGGATTCTCGATTCATTCTGATTCTCTCCAGCGGCCGTTTCGCTGACTAGTATATCAAAAGCTGAGAAATATTGGACGAATCCATCGGCAGAGACCAGATAGTCAGGGTTAAAAGTCGGATTCACGCTCTTGTGTCGCTGATTGTACGTGGCGTAAAAGATCAGTCCGCCATTTTTCAGGGCTGCCATGATATCCGGCATCAGGTCTTTTGCAAAAAAATAAAAGACTATGATTAGATCGTAAAAGGATTTCGGCAGCTGGAAACAATCCACATCGGCAACTAAGGGGTAAATGGAGAGGCCTCTGCTTCGAGCTTTTTCATGAACCCGGGAAATTGCCTTAGAGCTGATATCTACGGCATGGACGGAGTATCCTCGCTTTGCGAGGAAAATAGAGTTGCCTCCCAATCCGCACGCGAGATCCAGGGCAATGCCCGAAGTCAGAAAGGAGGAGTGCGAGACCAAGAATTCATCTGGTACGGGAATTCCACCCGCTTCCTGTGAATATCTCAGATCCCATTTCTCCCGGTCAGACTTCAAGATGAGTCCTTATAGCATCGAACGGGGGACATCAAGATGAGTCCCCCGGTATTAGCCTTCATAAAGCTGATTATGCTCCGTCCAGACTCGGGCTTTCTTTTTCGGTGAACCAGGACAGCGGGTTCGTGAGGTACAGCTTGACGTCAGCGAGGGAAGCATAATGGGAATGCTCTTCAGCGATCATTTTCTTAATGAATTCCTTCTCCATGACATCAGAAGCCTTGGAGAGTTCTTCTTCATAGAATTTAATCGAGCTCTGTTCCATCTGGAGCCCTATTTCCACAGCCTCCAAATCTCCCCCGACAGACTTAACCTTGGGGCCAAGTTTGTTGATCCTTTGCCTTATCACGCTTTGAAGCGCCTCATTTATGCCTTGAAATGATCTCCAATCCTCTGTCCACGCGCTGCCGCCTTTGAGAGATTCATAAATCTGTTTTATACGTTTAATGTGAATCCCTTCTTCGATCATCAAGGTATTAAACAATTCTCTCCCCAGCTCATTGCTGCATTTTTCCGAGGCGTCCTTGTAAAAGTCTCGGCCCTTCTCTTCCTTTTCCAAAGCAGCAGCCATCATGCGCAAAGATCTGTCATCGCCGACCGCCATACTATCCCTCCTGGTGTTATTGGCCTGATTACAGCCTGGTTCAATTAGTCAAATCTTCTACGACACCGCCAATATTCGCGAATTTCGTGGACTCCGCAAGTGCATGGAGCCTGCCGAATCTATTCTGCTCCCTGCGCCGGCGGAAAAACGAAGACACGTGCAGCCAATTCACGATCTATCATGAACAAACCGCTTCCCTGACCTCCTGCAAGATTGAGTTGGTGAACCACAGCGTCCACTGATGATTCTTCTTCCACCTGCTCGTTCACAAACCACTGAAGAAAAGCATTGGCAGCATGATCTTTTTCCTGAATCGCCAGATCAACCAGACCGTTTATGAGGCCCGTAATTTTTTCTTCGTGGCGATAAGCATCCTCAAACGCGGCGAGAGGTGAATCCCACGCTGTGGGGGGCCCTTCAATGGCCGAAAGAATCACCCGGCCCGCCCGATCATTGATGAAACTATAGAATTTCATCGCGTGGAGTATTTCTTCCTGCGCCTGACAACGCATCCAATTGGCAAAACCCTCCAGGTTCAGAGACTGGAAATACGCGGCCATGGCCAGATACAAATAAGAAGAATAAAGCTCCGCATTCAGTTGTTCGTTGAAAGCAACCTGGATTTTTTCGTTGATCATTTTTTTTCGCCTCCTCATAAATTGTGATGTAAACTTGGTGCAAATGTATCCGAATAACAAAAAGGCCCAATTGTGAAGCTAATTACAGACTAAACACTAGCGCACGCGTCCGCAAGGGGGCTTGATTCATAATACCACCGCGTTGCCAAAAGTTAAGCTTTGTGACTCACCATCATTACAGTTGTCGTTTGGGTGCCACTGCTGGCTTGTCCAGCAGTGCCAGCTTGGAATAAACACTGCTGGACAAGCCAGCAGTGGCACCCCGGCGATTTATCGTCAGTGAACGGGCAAATCAAAGGATTCTTAAGTCCCGAAGGACGGCTGATCCACCATAGGCAAATCTTAAGCCGGGAAACGAGAAGATGGGTCTAAGACTTTGCCAATTTTGTGTCCTTATAAATGAGATAATAAATAATAGGCACAACAACCAGCGTGAACACTGTCGAAGCAAAAACCCCAAAGATAAAAGACCACGCCAGACCAGAGAATACAGGATCCAACGTAATTATCCACGAGCCGAATATGGCGGCACCAGCGGTCAAGAGAATTGGCGTAAATCTTACGGCTCCAGATTCGATGATAGCCTGCTTCAGGTCGAGCCCCGTGCCCACCTTAATATGAATGAAATCAATTATAATTATTGAATTTCTCACGACAATTCCTGCGAGGGCTATCATTCCGATCATGCCGGTAGCTGTGAAGAAGATTGCATCGCGATACAGTCCTATATTCTGCGACATGACCAGGTTTAATAAAGCAAAACCAGGCATTATTCCGATCATGGTCAGGGGAATAGCCACCATTATCACTAACGGAATCAAAAACGACTGAGTCTGCTGCACGAGGAGTATGTAAATGAGTATCAAAGCGCCTGCGAAAGCCAGACCAAGATCACGAAATACTTCCAAAGTGATTTTCCACTCACCCTCCCCTGCCCAATTAACCTTGAAGCCATTCGGCAACGGGTTCTTCTCCGTTGTGGAAATCAGATCAAGGATCGCGTCTACCGGGCTGCGGCCCGCTGTCTCTGCGGTAACGAATACAACCCGCTCCATATTCTTGCGATAAATGGTTTTGTCGATCAGGGTTTTCCGCAGTTCCCCCAACTCATTGAATGGAACCATCGAACCATCTGAGGCCTTGACTCGTATCGGTCCCATATCTTCGGGTCTTGATCGCATATCGCGAGGGAGACGAAGGTTCACTTCCAGCGGAGAGCGCTCATGGTCATTGTGAACGATGGTGGGCGACTGTCCCCCAAGAAAAATCTGAGCGGAACGGGCTACTTCTTCTACAGTAATGCCATGCAGACCGGCTTTTTGCTTGTCTACAGCGAATTCGTATCGTACCTGATCTGCATCTACTGAGTCGTCCACATCCACCACTTGCGCAGAATTCTCCATCATTTTACGGATCTTGTGTGACTGATTGATAATCTGATCGTAAGACGCCGCAGGCGGACCGTAAATTTCAGCGACAATCGTCGAAAACACGGGCGGTCCTGGGGGGACTTCCACAATTTTTATATTTGCATCATGTTTCTTGGCTATTTTTTCAATATCCGGCCTGATCCTAAGCACAATGCCGTGCGATTGGAACTCCCGTTCGTGCTTTTCAAGCAGGTTCACCCTGATGTCCGCAATGTTGCTACCCTTCCTGAAGTAATACTGGCGGACCATTCCATTGAAATCTATGGGAGATCCGATACCAACGTAGGATTCCACGTCCCGGACTTCGTTAACACTGGCAAGGTAGCGCTCCACATCTGCGGAGACTTTGTCCGTGGTCTCCAGTGTGGTTCCCTCAGGCATATCGATCAAGATCAGGAATTCATTTTTATTATCAAAAGGGAGCATCTTCACAGGCACAAGCTTTACCACAACAAGCAGCACTGAGACTATTAAAGCCACAAAGACGATAGCAAGGAAAATGAAGCTCTTGCGGGCACTGTCGAGAAACGGGGTAATCACTCGACTGTACACACGGTAAATCGAACCGGTCTTGAAGTCGTAGGGCTTCTGTTCCTTATAGTATTCACGTTTGAGTACGTGATATGTGGTCCATGGAGTCACGGTGAATGCGATCACGAGCGATATTAGCATTGCTACTGGGACATTTAAGGCCATAGGACGCATGTACGGCCCCATCATGCCGGTTATGAAGAACAGTGTAATAAACGATGCAATCACCGCGAATGTGGCTAGAATCGTCGGAGGCCGAACCTCATCTACAGCGAGAAGGGTCGCGTCAAGTGGAGGATGGGTCTTAAGTTTGAAATGGCGGTGAATATTTTCCACATCCACAATGGGATCATCGACCAATAAGCCAAGCGACAAAATCATGGCGAAAAGGGTCACCCTGTTTATGGTGTAGCCCACCAACAGATTGGCAAGCAGAGTCACTGCCAGAGTCATAGGCACAGCCAGAGCAACGATCATGGCTTCACGCCACCCGAGCATTATAGTCAGAAGCGCTACTATGCTTATCACTGCGATGCCGAGGTGCTTAACAAGCTCGCTGACCTTCTCATCCGCGGTTTTTCCGTAATTTCGGGTGACCAGCACGTACACGTCCGACGGAATAACCGCGTTCTTAAGATCTTCAACTCTTTTTATAAGCCCGTCCGAAACCTTGACGGCATTCGTTCCTTTTCTCTTGGCAACTGCAATGGTGACCTGATTGTAGGGACCTCCCTTAACGACAGAGCCGGAACCTCGTGTCTCCGGATCTCGTGAGACGCTAGGCCCGAAAGAAAGTCGAGTATAGTTCGAAACATCTTCAGGCCCGTCGATTGTAGTGGCAATGTCCCTCAAATAAACCGGTCTTCCCTCATGCACTCCGAGCACCACGTCCATAATGTCTTCGGCGTTCTTGAGGAAAGGACCAGCGTCAACCACAATTTCGTTATTGAGCACATCCATCGTGCCAGCCCGAAGGTTCACGTTCGCTCCTCTGAGAGCTTTCTCCACTTCAAGTACGGGAAACCAAGCGAGCGGCCATTTTTTCAGAATCCAGCAAAACCTTGATCTGACGCTTGCGACCACCTACTACATAAGCCCGGCCTGTATCGGGAATGCTTTGCAACCGATGGAGTATTTCGTCAGCAACCCTGCGCAATTCATAATCCGAATACAACGAGCTGTACAGGGCAAACGTGACGATAGGCACGTCATCGATCTCAACCGGTCTTACGACCCACCCCGTCACTCCTGGGGGGACATGGTCCACGTAAGACATTATTTTGCTGTGAGTCTTCAGTATACTTTTCTCACGATCCTCACCCACGAAGAAACGGACCGTTACTACCGCAGCGCCAGGCCTGGACGCTGAATACACGTACTCCACCCCATCGATTTCCCAGAGCTTGCGTTCAAGATTTATGGTCACCAGGTTTTCAACTTCTGCAGCAGACGCACCCGGAAAATTGATCATGACGTCAATAACCGGCACCACGATCTGAGGCTCTTCCTCTCTGGGGGTAAGCCAAAGGGCCGCTACTCCGGCGAGAATCGAAGCGATTATGAAAATTATTGGTAATTTTGAAGTTAGGAACGCCTCAACGATTCGACCTGTAATTCCGAGGTCATATTTCTCTGAAAGACTCATCTTTCTGCAACCCGCTGTATAATTGGAAGAGTCTCAATTGAAGCTAAGACTAACATTGACGCTTCTCCGGGTCAACTTGGGCTTCGGTTTACGATGCAAAATCTTCTGGGCACGCATCGGTTTCGTTGCAATAAAAGGCCCTGAGCAAACCTAAGAACTCGAAATAATCTCTACTATAGTCATACATACATTCAGAGATGAAACCTTATCAAACTTATCAGGTTTGATCTCCCCAGAAAAAAAGCTCGACACCCAATTGATTTTGCGTCTATGCTGAGATGATATTTTGGAGGGCGATCCGTGGAGTTCTTTTTTTTTCGCGAAACAAACAACGAACTTGACATCAACCGCCTTTTTCTGGTAACGAGAGTATCTTCGTGAAGAGGGTCAACACATACTGGAGACTGGTAGGCGATTCTCTCCAGCTCGGTGCGTCCATTGTCTTTGCGATTTTTATTGGTGCCGGTATAGGGTACATGGCTTGATGGCAAATTCGACACATTTCCATATTTGAGCATTATTTTCTTTTTATTGGGAATCGGAGCAGCGGCTCGCAACGTTTGGATCGAGGTCAGGAAACAGCTTCGTTCCGAAAAGGACAAAGACCGGTTATGAATGCCGAGAAAATCCCTGGCATCTGGTTCGCCCTTTCCGGTGCGGCGTATCTTATAGGGCTTCCTGTTTGTTTTCTGGTTGCCCCTTATGAGTTCGCCCTGGGATTTGCGAGTGGCGGTGCCGTGGTGCTGCTCAATGCCTGGATGTCGGCCCGTAGAGTGAAAAACGCGGACTTCCCCAACAGGGGCGCGGTAATGGCTTCGGTTCTCGGCGGCTTCTATTTGAGGCTGATTCTTCTGGGAGTCTGCCTTTATGCTTTCATAAAGTTCATCCATGTAGATCCCGTAGGTTTGGTGACCGGCTTGTCGGTGGTTCCGATGGGCCTTTTCGTCATGCTGGTCCTTATCTACGTAGCGAATAGAAGAAGACCAGAGGAGGTCTGATCAATGGCTGACATTCACCCACCCGTATTGACGGACGTCATTTCAAATCCGGCCTACCATTCCATGGAGGCTTTCTGGCAGGCGCACGGAGTCACACACGGGGATTTGAACAATGTCCTCAATACATGGATTGTTATGATCGTTTTGATCGTAGCCGGTATTTTGGTGAAGAACAAGCTCGAGACTGTCCCAAGAGGGTCTCAGAAACTTTTGGGAGGTGGTGGTCTCGACCCTTGAGGACATTGTGGTCCAGACAATGGGACCTCATGGACGTCCCTATTTCCCTTTGATTGCGTCTCTGGCGCTTTTCATTCTGGGCTGTAACCTGATTGGCATATTGCCGTGGTTTCAGTCTTCCACCAACAACCTGAACACTACTTTGGCATTGGCTCTGGTCGCGTTTACAGTTACCCACGCGGTTGGAATCAAAGAGCACGGCACCCATTATGTGAAGCACTTCCTGGGACCTGTGCCCTGGCTGATCCCTCTCATGCTTCCCATCGAGTTGATCGGCCACTTCAGCCGAATCCTTTCTCTCAGCTTCCGTCTTTTCGGAAACATAATGGGAGAAGATCTCGCAATCGTCATTCTTACTCTGCTGGTGCCGTACCTGGTACCGTTGCCGATGATGTTCCTGCAAGTGTTTACCTCTTTCATTCAGACCCTCGTGTTCATCATGCTGACCATGATGTACATAACCGGATCTATGGAAGAGGCTCACTGATATCAGACCAAGGGAGGTTTTGAATCTATGAAGAGAACTCTTATTACCGGATTGATGATGTTGGGCATTACGCTGATCTCCAGTGTTGCGTTTGCAGCAGCAGGCGACCCGGGTGTCATTCAGTACACCGTGCTTGCAGCCGGTCTTGCCATTGGATTAGGCGCAATCGGAAGCGGAATCGGAATGGGAACCGCCATCGGTGGAGCCTGTGAAGGAACTTCAAGGAATCCCGAAGCCGGCGGCCGCATCCTGACCACCATGATCATCGGTTTGGCCATGATCGAGTCTCTGACCATTTACGCATTGGTCATAGCCCTCATCTTAATGTTCGGTAACCCGTACATTGGCAAGTAATCAGTAATTCCCGTGAATAGAGGATGCTCTCGAAATCGCGAGCATCCTCCCCACCGACTCACACCCCATATTCATTGACTTTGAGCAAGATTCTGATACCATTCCGTTCCGTCATCGTCTGAAGCTTCGGACTTTTGACCCTTGCGGTTGTATCCACGTTGCGGAGCTTGTCAAACAATCCAAAGTCATGTGAGGATATTCGTGAAGTTCACTGACAGATTCAGCAAGAAAGGCTTCAACAGGCCAATTGTTGACGACAATCCCATTGACAAACCCGCGCCGCGCCAGACTGCGCCATACGAAGCTCATGGCTCATCGGTCGACGGAGCTGCACAAAAGTTTGAAACCGACTATGCTTACGGCAAGTCTTTCATGATGAACGAAGGCCCTGAAGAAGTTCCGTTTTATACGGGTGTAGCTGCGGACGAGGAATTCAATAGGTTCCAGGACCGGATCAGGCGAGGCAAAGTGAAAATCTGCGATGGCTGCGGCGGTGTGATGAACAAGGCTTCGAGGATGATGCTTTCCCCGCTGGCAGGACTGATTCTTGTTGCGCTCGGCATAGCCTTCATGGTCCTTTACGGGCTGGCCACGAATTTTTATCAGCCGCCCTGGTTCATAAAATTCGCCCTTCCCTCGAGTTATTATGCCGGCTCAATATTCATCACAGTGGGGATACTGTTCTTTTTCATAAGGGAAAAGGTCTGGGTCTGCCACAAGTGCAAAGAAATACGCAAGAGATAGTCACTGTCGAATGGTCTCAGTTTCTGATCAGTTGAAAAACATCTCATTCCCCATTTCGGAGTGGTACAAAAACTCCGCCGTACATTCCTCCTTTTCTTAGAGAGACTACAGGCGAATAAATGCCTTCGGAAAATTCGAAAGTTTGGGAAGTACGCCTCAGCTTCGGAGTCATTTTATTCGTTTTTGCAGTCTATTTCGTCTTTGCCTTGGTCTTATGTAGTCCTGGCCTCAATGCACCGATGATTTATGATTCGCACTCATACATTCACAACAATTCACCACTATTCGCCCGACACGACATATTTCAGCTAATTAGCTTTATGCCCACCAGGCCACTGATGATGCTGACTTATTACTTTAACTACATCACCACAGGAATGAATCCTATCTTCTTTCGCCTGGTGAACATAGCCTTTCTTGCGGCCGCCGGAGTTTCGGTAGCGCTTCTTGCGGGTCTCTTCCTATCATCAGTCAGTCTGCCTCCCGAACATGCCAAACGCAGGATACTAATCCTAGCCGCAATTCTTGGGCTAGTGTTTGTTGTGCATCCTCTCCAGGTCTTATCTGCTCTCTATATATGGCAGAGACAGGCCATTGCCGCCAGCTTCTTCTATTACGGCGCTGTTGCAACCTATGTGGCCGCAAGGGTGCATCCCCTCAGAAGGTATTTGTTCTATTTTGCGACCATGGTCCTGTTTGCTCTTGGAATGTTCACGAAGGAAAACGTCGTGACTCTCCCTCTGGCTCTTGTTCTGGCCGAAATCACGGTAGCGGGTCTAAGCATAAGAGACTTGGTGAGGAGACTGCCTCTTATCGCTGCAATAACTGTTTCGGTTGTGGTGCTCTTTCTTGTTGCAACCAACGGTTTGCACGGGGCTGCCACACCGAGTGACCATGGGGGAATAATTAGTCGAGTTGCACTCTATTACACAATCGTAGAGTTGAGCGTAACGGAAGTGCTTCTCACTGAATCGCGAATGCTGATCGTTTATCTTCTTTCCATAATCGCTCCGTTTGCCTTTTCAAGCGGAATTGTTGAGGCTCAGATCATCTCGAAATCCTTTCTTGCTCCCGTTTCGACTGCCGGGGCAGTTGCTTGTGTGCTGGGAATTCTTTTGAGCGGCCTGCTCCTCTTGCGCAAGGCGCCTGTAATATCTTTCGGACTGCTATTCTTCGTCCTGGCTCTTATTCCAGAGTCAGTCCTTATCCCTCAATATCTGTTTTGCGGTTACAGAGCGATTCTTCCAATGGCCGGCATTCTTTTGGTCGCCGGCCAGTTGATCTTGTGGGGAGATAGTCGTATCCACAGCCGTTCCGTCAAAATAGCCTGTGGAATCATTGGGATCGCATTCATATTGGCGCTGTGTAGTCAGACGTTTTTTCGGGCCAAGGCATGGACACCTTTCAACGTCTGGGCGGAAGCTTACTCCCGTTTGCCCGAGCCTGGCCCTGACGTAGAGAAGTACCCTTATCTGGATATAGTGGTGAGTTTCGGAGCAGAGCTTGAAAAGCGGGGAGATCACGCCGCCGCCATCGAGGCACTTCAAAAGGCGACACAGGTAGAGCTTGTCGGACCTCTGAACAAGAGAGACTCGGCTCTGATTCATATGGGGACTGCCTTGTTCAAACAGGGAAAACAGCAAGAAGGAATTGGATTATTTCGACGGGTTCTCCAAGCTGACTCTACTCATGCGGATGCTCACAACAATCTGGGGGTAGCGCTCTTCGCCATTGGAGACGTGAACGAAAGCCTTGAACACTTGCGGCTGGCTGTGAAATACGACCCCAATAACAAGGAATATCGTTCCAATCTGGCTTTGACGCTTCTGCGCAGCGGACGAGTAGAGGAATCCATTCAAGAGTATCAAGATGCAATCAATATGAATCCTCTCGACTGGAATGCTATTCTTGGGCTTGCTCAAGCTATGGAAAAGGCGGGAAATCCCGGCAAAGCAGTGGATTACTATCGAAAAGCCTTGGAAATAGAGCTCAACTCCACGGAACTGAATTTCGCTGCGGGTAACTCTTTCTTTAATGCAGGCAGATTTCTCGAAGCTGCCGATTGCTATCGAAGGATTGTCAAATCGGACCATTCGCAACTCGGAGCCCATTTCAATCTCGCCACGGCGCTCACTGCGGCTGGGCAGCCCCGTGAAGCAGTAGACGTGATGCGTAAGATGGCAGTTCTTAGACCCGAAGACCCTGAGGTGCGTTACAGATTCGGACTCTCCCTATTGTCCGCTGGAGACAGGAAGCAAGGGATCGAGCATTTGAGAACCGCCCTGTCTTTATCGCCCGGGCATGAAAAAGCTCGCGCAAGGCTAGAAGCTCTGAGCAAGGAAAGTGAAAACGCAAAACCAGATTAGCCTCTTTATGGCTTCAACCCTATCGCTCAACGATTTGTGGAGACTTTGAGGACCTGGTACGGAAGGTTTCATGTGTGACACGAAATCAACTTACACTGCCCAACGTCGCAGTCACTGGGAATCAGACAGCTATCATTGTTAGGTAAAGTGAGCGAAAATATAGGGATACAAACATTCAGCGGTGGAAACATGGGTGCTTCTGTTTCGGATGGCGTTTCGTGCGGCATTCAGACTGAAATTCATATGACCAATGCCTTACACTGATTTAATATTACGAAAAAGCGAAGGTGCTTAATCGTTGTTGTTTTCTGGGAAACGTCAGGCTGGAAAGCCGGCCCCACAAAAGCCATTCGATCCTTCGACAACTGAATGGTCACCTTTTTCGCTCATCGAAGGTTGAAATCTGTATCGAGAAAGTGTAAAGTGACTTTTTTCACATACTCCTTGCCCCCAAAGGGGCTTGATACCCGAAAGGAGACCTGATGAGACGCTACGAATCCGTGGTCATCCTGGGATCTGAGATCCCGGATGATGAAGTCAAAAGTTTCACCGAAAAATACGGCCAAATCATTAAGACTCACGCTGGTGAGGTAATCAAGATCGAGGATTGGGGAACGAAGAAGCTCGCCTACCTCGTGAAGAAGAGGGATAAAGGCCGTTACATCATGTTCGATTTCGTGGGAACCCCCGAACTGATCCTTGAAATGGAGCGACAGTTCAAAATCTCCGAGGACGTGATGAAATACCTCAGCGTCAAACTTGACGATGAAGTAGATCTGGAAGCTTTTAAAGCCGCGTCCCAAGCCAAAGAGGCAGCGGCTGCAGAAGCAGCAGCACCTGCGCCTGCCGAAGGACCTGAAGCGCCTCCAGCAGCAGAACCTCCACCGGTAGAAGTGGCGCCTCCAGCGCTAGAAGTAGCACCTCCGGTTGAAGAGCCGAAGCCACCAACAGAGGCCGCAGTGACCGAAGCGATTGAAGAACCGGAAGCCGAGCCCAAGCCTGAAGCCGCAAAGGAGAGCGAATAGCCATGAGCAAGCCTCCCAAAAGAAGGTCTTTTCCTAGGAGCAAAGTATGCCGCTTCTGCGCTGATTCATCTCTCAAAATGGATTACAAGGAACCGAACATCCTTAGAGTATTCATAACAGAGCGCGGCAAGATAATTCCGAGAAGAATCTCAGGTAACTGCGCCAAACATCAGAGGCAACTGACCACGGCAATCAAGCGAGCGCGTAACATAGCTCTGCTGCCCTTCACTGTGCCCAGGCGATAACTGCATTCCCGGAGGAACATAAATGGAAGTAATACTTCTTGATCACATAGATGACCTGGGAACAGTCGGACAGACCGTCAAAGTAAAGGACGGATATGCCCGCAATTATCTGCTCCCCAGGAAACTTGCATGTCCGGCGACTGAGAAAAACCTCAATTTTTACCGGACGCTGATAGAAGCTAAACAGAAAAAACTTGCCAAGGCCAAATCTGCCGCAGACATTCAGGCGGAAAAACTGGGAGCTGAAATCCTGGCCTTCATTCGTAAGTCCCGCGGGCAGGACGGCCGTCTCTTCGGCTCAGTCACAACTTCCGATATTGCAACGGAACTGGAAGGCCGCGGCTATGAAATTGACAAGAAACGCATCACCCTGTCCGAACCGGTAAAGAAAATTGGCGAATACAAAGCTTCCATTCGCCTTCACCCTGAAGTTTCAGCCCAGGTGACGATAATCGTCAAGTCTGAGGAAGAAGCAGAGGATGCCGGCGGAAAATAACAATACAATCAGACTGCCCCCCCAGTTCCTCGAAGGAGAACGTGCGATATTGGGGGGGTTGCTGATTGATAACGACGCCATCCCGAAAGTGCTCACAGTGCTTTCGCCTGATGATTTCTACCGAGACGCCCACCGAGCCATATTCAAAGCAATAACGCAGCTTTTTAGCAGGAATGAGCCTGTCGATTGGCTTACCCTTACAGCGGTGCTGAAAGAGGCAAGCCAATTGGAAGCGGTCGGCGGCCAAGCTTTTTTAGCTGAATTGATTGACGCCGTGCCCAGTGCAGCCAATATTCTGCATTACACCAGAGTTGTAAAAGACAAAGCAGTTCTGAGAAGCTTGATTTCCGCGTCTACAGAAGTGGTCACCCGGTGTTACGAGGATCATCCGGACGTAGATGAATTTCTGGACGAGGCTGAACAGATCATCTTCAAGGTTGGTGAGTCCAGAATCCAGTCCGGATTCGTGCACGTGCAGGACCTGATGGTGGAAGGCATGGCGACAATTGAGCGACTCTACGACCGGAAGGAAAACATTACCGGCGTAGGTTCAGGGTTCAAGGATCTGGACTCTCAAACAGCGGGTTTTCAGCCATCGGACCTGATCATAATCGCCGGTCGGCCCTCAATGGGCAAAACCTCTTTTGCATTGAACGTAGCGATGCACGCGTCCATAGAATTGGGAACTCCGACAGCCATATTCTCGTTGGAAATGAGCAAGGAACAGATCGGACTCAGGATTTTGTGTGCGCGCGCCAAGGTGAATCTCAGGAGCCTGAGAACCGGTTTTCTAACCCAGGAAGATTGGAGCAATCTCACCCTGGCCGTTGGGAATATTTCCGAGGCGCCTCTTTACGTGGACGACACTCCCGCAATTAACACCCTTGAGATCAGGGCCAAGGCGCGGCGCTTGAAGAAAGAGCGTGGTCTCGGGTTGATAGTCGTTGACTATTTGCAGCTCATGAGAGGAGCGACAAAGTCGGATTCCAGGGAGAAGGAAATCTCCGATATTTCGAGATCCCTCAAAGCGCTCGCTAAAGAGCTCTATGTGCCTGTGATCGCCCTTTCGCAGCTGAACCGCAAAGTGGAAGATCGACCAAATAAAAGGCCTCAACTCGCGGACCTGCGTGAATCCGGAGCAATCGAGCAGGACGCGGACGTGATCATCTTCATTTATCGTGATGAGGTCTATAACAAGAGCGAGGATAATCCCAAGAAGGGCGAGGCGGAAATAATCATAGGTAAGCAGCGCAACGGCCCCATCGGAATGGTCACGGCCGTGTTCGATGCCAAGTACTCAACTTTCCGACCGCACACTCAGCGAGATGATGCCCCAGGTGATGACTCCGCCGTGCTGAACAACATATAGACAAACTTGCATCTCCTTTACAGACTCCACCCTTCCACCCGCTGATCTGAAAAATCGGACTCCCCGTGGAGCAGGCTTTCCAGCCTGCTATTATAGCAGTTGTCAAAATAATGTCCGCTTGCGCAAAGAATAATACGTGGCGGCGGGCCTCAGTGCCCGCCGTGGGTCGGCAGGGACGCCGACCCCTACGAAGTCTTTGGGATTCGGCCATCGGATAAACGTCATAATTTTTGGCAACCCCCATAAATTAATCCGCATTCGGTCGGGGGTAGAAACTGGCTGGACTGCGCCCTTATCCGAGTAGTTGGAGCTGGGACCCCATATCGTCGTAAAGGCAGGCTGAAAGCCTGCCCCACAAATCCGGCTCGGAATCGTCACAGAATCATAGGAATTCGGGTGTCACTGATCCCTGTATTTCTTTGTCAATTCACGTATTTCTTTCTCGGTGAATTCCATCCCGTGTTCTTCCATTAATTCGTTTTCCACCTTGACAAGCTCTTCCAAACGTATGTCAGCGCCGAACACTCCCGTCATCTTGTCTTTCTTGTCCCTTACCGGAGCAGAAACCGTAATACACAATGCTCCGGTGATCCTCGAGGTGAAAGGCCCAACCACGTGAATTTTGCCATCCTTGAGGGGTTTTATGAACCACGGACGGTCGGAGAAGTCCTCGTTTTCTTTGAACTCGGAATGATACTTGGCGCGTTCTGTAATGTCCGTAATGTTTTCAGTGACCTTTTTCCCTTCCATGTCCGCGACATAGCAGTATTGGATGAACGGGTATCTCTGAAGGAATTCCATCATGGAATGCTCCATTGTCTTGGGCACTCCGGACTTCATATGCTGCGCTGTAACGAATCGCTCCACAATTTTGAAGGCCATCTCTCTGGCAATGAGCTTCATGCGGTCCCAGTCGGAGATAAACAGCTCGGGCATATATCGTTTTACGAGCGCCATCATTTCTTTGTCGGAAATAGCCGTGACGCGGCCTTTGTCATACTGCTCGATTATTCTATCGTAGATCTTTGATATGGCCGGATGGCTCTTGTCCACCTTTTCTTCGAGGGGCACTTCACGTTTCGTGTTGATCCAATGAGCTATGCCTGCAAGGCCTGATTTATCGGTGATATTCACCACAGGAGGTTTTCCGAGGATCTTCGTGGTATCGAAGATATTGTAGATCTCCTCATTCTTGAGCACTCCGTCAGCGTGAACCCCGGCGCTGGTTGCATTGAAGGCCTTTCCCAGCAGCGGATAATTGTCGGGAATAACATGGCCCAGCTCTTTTTCGAAATACTCTGCCATCTCCGTAATTGCGAGTGTATTCATTCCGTCCGAATGGCCTCTGAGGGACATATATTCGATGACTAGGGCCTCTATGGGAGTATTCCCGGTTCTCTCGCCAATTCCCAGGAGAGTCCCGTTCACCGTGGAAGCCCCGTACAGCCAGGCGTGAACCGCATTGGTCAAACCGTGGTGAAAATCGTTATGTCCATGCCATTCAAGCAGGTCCTCCGGAACGTTGGCATCATCGATAAAGGCCCTAATGAGTTTGGGAACGCTTCGAGGGAGAGCCGCGCCAGGATAGGTGACGCCGAATCCCATAGTGTCACAAAGGCGTATCTTGATATCTATTCCAGATTCCTCTCTTATTTCCATGAGCTTCTGGGCAAGAGGCACGCAGAATCCGTAGATGTCTGCCCTGGTAATATCCTCGAAATGGCATCGCGGAATAATCCCCTTCTCCAGAGTAGCCCGGGTCATGTCTATGTACTTATCGAACGCTTTTTTCCTATCCAGCCCCATCTTCAGGAATATATGATAATCGGATACAGAGGTTAGAATACCCGTTTCCGTCAGGCCTACGGCTCTGACGTTGGAGAGGTCTTTTTTGTGCGCCCTGATCCATCCGGTGATCATGGGATACTGATAATTCTTGTTCTGGCAGCGTTCAACCGCCTCCCGGTCTTTCTTGGTATAGAGAAAGAATTCCGACTGCCGAATGATTCCTCTTGGCCCGGATATCTTGTGGAGAAAATCAAACAGCATTGATATCTGATCCACGCTGAAAGGCGGCCGAGCCTGTTGGCCGTCCCGGAAGGTGGTATCTGTTATGAGGAAATGCCTTGCCGGATTTATCGGGTTGAGCGCAAAGTCAAAATCCACTTTGGGAACTTCGACGTACGGGAAAATGTTCCGCAAAAGGTTAGGCTTATCAACCTGCCGCAGGGACCTCTCCTTATTAAACTTATTGAACTCGTGATACAAAACTCCTTTTTTGGGGTCCCAACTTGCCATAACGGCTCTCCTCCTTCTTATTTCTTGGTCAAAACATTCAGGCACAATTCTTTCAACTGCTCCGGGGTGACTGGAGCGGGCGCTCCTGTCATGGGACACGTCGCTTTCTGCGTCTTGGGGAAAGCTATTACGTCCCGGATAGATTCCGACCCGGTTAGAATCGACACCAAACGGTCGACACCGAACGCTATTCCTCCGTGAGGCGGTGCCCCGAAACGAAGCGCCTCCAGGAGAAAACCGAACTTCTCACGAGCTTGCTCCTCGTCTATCCCGAGAGCAGAGAAAACCCGCTCCTGCACATCGCTGCGGTAAATTCTCATGCTTCCGCCACCAACTTCCGATCCGTTCAATACTAAATCGTACGCCCTGGCCCGGACTTTTAGCGGCTCTTTTTCCAAGAGATCCAGGTCTTCCTCTCTCGGGGACGTGAATGGGTGGTGCATGGCTTGATAGCGTTGCTCTTCTTCATCATATTCGAACATCGGGAATTCTGTAATCCAAACGAATTTGAATTGATCCTTGGGGATTTCCTCCAGCTTTGCAGCCAAATGATTCCTTAGATTCCCGAGGACGTCGTTCACTATGCGGCTGGAATCTGCTCCGAACAGGATCACGTCTCCAGGAACGGCTTCAACTCGATCGTTGATCGCAAAACGCTCTTCAGGGGTTAGGAATTTCGCTATAGGCGACTGCCATTCACCGCCCTCTTTTATTCTGGTGTATGCAACGCCTTTTCCTCCGTAAATCGCAGCGAAATCCCGCAAATCATCGAGGTCCTTGCGGGAGAGGCGTTCACCTTTCTCCACCTTGAGGACTTTGACAATCCCGCCGTTTTCCACGGCCGCCTTGAATACCCCAAAGCCCGTATTGCGCACTATGTCGCTTATGTCACGCAGTTCCATGCCAAAGCGCACATCCGGCTTGTCCAGCCCGAATCTTCTCATCGCTTCTTCATAAGTTAACGCGGGAAATGGTAGGGCGAGAGGAATTTCGAGAATTTCTCGAAGAATTTTCGCCATCATTTCTTCCATAATCTCAAAGAGCCGTTTTTCCTCTATAAAAGAAGTCTCAATATCAAGCTGGGTAAATTCCGGCTGACGGTCAGCCCGAAGATCCTCATCACGGAAACACCTGACGATCTGGTAGTAACGCTCAAATCCTGCCACCATAAGCAGCTGTTTGAAGATTTGCGGTGATTGGGGCAGAGCGTAGAAGCTTCCAGGCGCAATCCTACTCGGCACAAGGTAATCCCTCGCGCCTTCCGGAGTGCTTGTGGTGAGAAAAGGCGTCTCAATATCAACGAAACCCTCATTGTCGAGGAATCCCCTGATCGTCGAAATTATCTGATGCCTAACCAGGAGGTTGCGTCTTGCGCCATCGCTTCGCCTCAGGTCAAGATAGCGATATTTATAGCGTACAGCGTCCGTTGGCGGCGTATCATCATCAATCGGAAAAGGAGGGGCATCAGCGCGGTTGAGAATCTTGACACGGTCCACGAATATCTCGACCGTTCCTGTGGGAAGCTCCGGATTTATCGATTCCTGAGGCCGCGTTCTGACGAAGCCCTTGGCAGCGATGACCCATTCCGGCCTAAGAACATGTGCGGCCGCATGAGATGTCGGCGAGAATTCAGGGTTGAACACCAACTGAACCGTGCCCTTTCTGTCTCTGAGATCAACGAAAATGACCCCGCCGTGATCTCTGCGCCGCAGAACCCAACCCATCACGATGATTTCTGTATCCAGATCCTTTTCCGTTATATCATTTGACAGATGCGTTCTTTCCCATCCGTCCAAGGTGTCGGGTTTCAACGTTTATCTCCTTGTAGGTAAGATGCTATATCGTCCATGTTCACACTAAATTGCGCACCGCTCTGCATGTCCCTGACAGTCACTTCCTGCCGGGACAGCTCATCATCGCCGATCATGAGGACCTTCTTGGCCCTGACCTTGTCCGCGACTTTCATCTGTGATTTCAAACTCGCCCCTGTATAGCGCGTTTCCGTTGATATCCCCTGACGGCGAAGCGAGTCTACGATGCGAATTCCTGTTTCTCTTGCCTTATCACCGAGGACAGCTACGTAAACATCCGCGCTGCGAATATAACGCGGATCTCCATCAGGAACACCCATTTCAAGACGCTCCAATCCTATGGCAAAGCCGATGCCCGAAGCGTCGGGACCGCCCAATTCCTTCAGAAGCGTATCATATCGTCCGCCTCCGCCAACTGCCTTGGATCTCCCGAGTTCCTCGTGTACTATCTCGAACGCCGTACGCGTGTAATAATCTAGACCCCGGACCATTCGTGGCTCAACACGAAACGGAATTTCCAGGAGGTTCAATATGTCTTGCACCTTTTGAAAATGTTCCTTACAGCCTTCGTCCAGGCTATCGGTGATTATAGGGGCATCTTTTGAGATCGCTATGCACCGGTCTACCTTGCAGTCCAAAATACGAAGTGGATTTGCCTCGTATCTTCGTTGGCAATCCGGACATAGCTCGTCAAAGTGTGGCTCCAGAAATTGTCTCAATTTGGCGCGGAAATCACCCCTGCACTGCTGGCATCCTACGGAATTGATTTCCATCATTAATCCAGACGCGCCGATGTTCGTCATTATCGCGTGGGAAGCGCTGATAGCCTCCGCGTCGGTGAACGGCGAGTCATCGCCTAGAACCTCGGCGTTTATCTGAAAGAATTGTCGGAATCTGCCTTTGGAGGGTCGTTCACGCCGGAACATGGGGCCTATGGTGTAGACCTTCAAAATGGGCTCACGGCGCAACAATGAATGTTCCACAACTGCTCTGAGAATTCCCGCAGTGGCTTCAGGCCTCAGACTGAGAGAGTCTCCGCTGCGATCCTCGAAAGTGTACATCTCCTTTTCAACAATATCTGTGACCTGACCTATCCCGCGCACGAACAGCTCGGTTCGTTCCATCACAGGAGTGACAATCTCGCGGAACCCGAACCGCTCAAGAGTCTCCGCTGCGGTTCGGACAATGAATCCCCATTTTGAGGTTTCATCCGGCAGGATGTCATGGAATCCTTTTATGAGTCTGATCATAAATTTCTTCCCTCTTCAAACCGGAACGGGAAACCCGCCGGCAAGCAAATTGTTCATATTAGATACAATGATTTTGGCGGTCAAGTATAGTGAGGCGAGTTTTGCCCGTTTTTGCGGAAAATGTCGAGATAAGACTTGCGTCTGGGATTTCAGGAGACTACTTAGCTGTCATCCGGTAACTTTTTTCGATTAAGGAGGTCATCTTTATTGACCAGGCCCTTTTGGTAGAGCTTCCTCATTAGACTCTGAAGCCCTTTGGGAGAAAGCTTGTACTTACGCATCAATTCTCCGTCAGTCACGTCTTCGGAAAGATCCTTAAGCACTTCAGCGGCTTCAATGGTAAGTTTGCTGGCTCCGAAGCCCTCTAACTTTACGGTTATCTCACAGGTTTCAATTCCCATGCGTTTGGCTAATTCTTTACGAGTAATCAACTTCTTGTGCAACAATTTCCTGAAAAGGCTGGCAAGTCCCTTTTTTGATAAACCGTGTTTTCGCATCAGCTGTCTGTCAGTAAGATTGTTTCTGAGATCCAGAAGCAATTGCTTAGCGCTCACGACAGGCTTCGTGGGGATGCTCATCACTATGGTTATATTGGAGACATCGATGAACGGTTCGATACCAGGCGCCACATTGACAAAGCGCACGTTCAATCCACGCGCCTTTATATCCTGGTAGTACCGGGAAAGGTACACCGTAAATTCGGAACAGATGGACCTAACGCCTTCAAAATCTATCAGGATTCCTTTGTCAGGGTTGGTGCTCAACCATTCAACGGTCTTGTCCATGAATTCTTCGACGTGTTCTTCCTCTATTGTAGGCCGCTCAATCTTCATCCTGAAAAAATCCGGCTCCTCAACAAGGGAAAACACTATCTCTTCGTCGTAAACATAAAATCTGTTGACCATTTCGCTCCTTCAGTCAACCTCAAACAAGACCCTTATACCAGATCGCATAATTGGGAATGAGATATCCATAAGTTTTACACGGCTGTCATACGTTACGGCAAGAAGAAACAGGCACACACGCTGATTTTTCAGGTAGACTTCAACTTCAGAGCCTGTGGCAGACGCTCAAGGCACAGGAAACATTACGTCCGAGTTGATTATCTCATCAGGCCCCGGAAATTTGAAAACATCCCCATTCGGACCTACGATTGGGCCAGAAGATGTTAGGTCGTGAGACATTCTCCGTTATGAATATTTCCCTTTCGATCCTTGCGCCGATTTTGTTCACAAAGTCTCTAAAATCATTGATTGTTATTCGATGAATATCCGGAGAATTGTACCGGGGTCCGGATACGCGTCCACGGTTGGAGTGCGGCCGGTGGCAACATATCCCAGAAGTATCTTCCAGTGACCGAAATTTGGAAAAGCGATTATAGATTTGGATCCCACACGTAGCATTTCCTTCACCAGCCGCTCGGGATTCGTGAGCTGCTGGAGAGTTCGGCTGAGAAACAACGTATTCGTAGCTGAAATCGGGAAAGCCTTCTAGCCCTTGATCCAAGTCCAAGCTCATAACCCTTATTCCACGCTCTATGCACCTAATGACCTTTGCCTGGTCGAGTTCAACCCCGCAACCTTCAACTTCCTTCTCATCCCGTAGTCTCTGCAGGAGAGTCCCGGAACCACAACCCAAGTCAAGCACGCGCGTTCCTGGGGTTATCAGGTCAATGATGATGTCGAACCCTACTTCAAATTGATGAAACGGGGTTCGGTTCTGGGGAGCATCGTTAAACACCGTTGAGAAACCCCCTGATGATGCGAGTCAGCGTAGGAATGCCCGCACTGACGAGAAAGGAATCATGGCCATAGGGCAGGTCCAATTCCACAAAAGACACGTGCTTCTTCACTGCCTGCAATGCGCGCACGATTGCAAGCGACATCGATGTCGGGTACAGCCAGTCCGAATTAAAAGACAACACCAACATCTTGGCTTCGATATTCTGGAAGACAGGAGTCAAATCTCCGTCAGCGCCGGCTAAATCAAAGTAATCTATTGCCTTTGTAATTATCACGTACGAGTCTTCATCGAATCGACGCATGAAGCTGCTACCCTGGTGCTGAAGATAGGACTCGACTTCGAATTCACCATCTTCCTTACCGTTTTCTCCAAAGCTGTAGCTGTAGCCATTCATGTCCTTGAGCCTCAGCTTTCGCCCGAACTTGGCCTCCATAGTTTCTTCGGACAAATACGTGATATGACCGATCATGCGAGCTACGGCCAATCCTTTTCCCATTCTCTGGTAAACTTGGCCTTCTGCCGCGTCTTGGCATGGACCCGCAGGATCGCAGTATATTGCGTTGCGCCCGACCCAATTAAAGGCGATTCCTTGAGGTGATAGCCTTGCGGTGGCAGCGATCACTACAGCCGACTTGATCATGTCAGAGTGGCGAACCGCCCATTTCAGGGCCTGCATGCCTCCCATGGATCCGCCGATGACATTGTGAAGCTTCTCTATTCCTAAATGCTTCACCAGCATTGCCTGCACGTTTACCATGTCGCCCATAGTTATAAGAGGAAAATTACGGCCGTAAGGCTTGCCTGTTACGGGGCAGATACTCGGCGGCCCCGTAGTGCCCTTGCAGCCACCTAGACAATTCGAGCTGATAACGAAGTACTTGTCGGTGTCTATTCCTTTGCCTGGGCCAATCATGGCATCCCACCAGCCGATTCTGCCATTCTCGTCAATCCCCGCGGCATGAGCATCACCGGATAGAGCATGGAGAATAAGGACAGCATTATCCATGGCAGGCGAAAGTGTACCGTACGTCTCATAGGCCACTGTCAGAGGCCCGAGAAACGCTCCAGATTCGAGGACGACTCCGTCAAAATCCGCGAATTGGGTCTCTGCCTGACCGTAGCTGCCATCAGAATCAGCATATTCTTTGATTGGTTCAAACGCCATAGCACAAGTGCCGTTCGGTTATGACCCGGTCGTCAAATAGATCCACGTCCCGAAATCGGACGTCCTCAGCCTCGGGGGCTTTTGTCGACCCCTACAGTTCTATCACATTCTATACCAATTCACTCTACAATCAAGACTTTCGATTAACACTCTGTAGCTTTATTGTACAAAATGTGCACTCAAACAATAATACTAGCCGCATCCAAGCTCGCACCAAAAGTGTCATTGCGAGTGAAGCAATACTGTTATACCAATTGCCAAAATCCTTGTCCAATTTACGGGAATTGTACCCGTCACCCCGGACTTGATCCGGGGTCCAGATTCTGGATTCCTGCCTTCGCAGGAATAACTAGGAAACGGACATTATTTTTGGCAATTGCTATAGGCTGCCAGTACGCAAGGATAAGATTGTCCAGCGAGGCGCTGGGTCACTTCGCTCCTCGAAATGCGAATCTTCTCAAAAGAAGTGTACATCTCGCACTCTCAATTTGCTGAAAAATCCGGCAAGCGTGGCTCTCGGCCACAGAATTTCACAAGAGCATCCCGCAAGGAATATTTTCTCCCATTGGAGGCGATTTCTTTCAGGAATAGTCCTGCAGTCGGCATTTTGAACCAGTCTTCTCCGAAACGGAGTTCCAGAAAGTCTCGCAGGGTCTCCGCTCCAGCCCACGCGGACAAATAATCCAATGCATAAAAATCCGACTCCATATCGATCAAATAGCCCTCGGGTTCATACACGAACCCGGTCGCCTCTCTGAGTCTACGGCAATACGGTTCCGAATTCTTTATTTCTCGGCTTTCATGGAGTTCCTTTTCAGCAAGGAATTTTCCCATGTAGCGTCGTATGAGACACAACTTTTTCGTCTGGAACAAATCGCTGAGCGATTCCGCCTCTTCCGGGCTCAGGCCAGCGATACTCGTCAGCCAGGTGCGGTTTTCTATGAGGTTCATGAAAAGAAAAGCAAACGCCTCGTCAAGGGCCGACGATCTCCTCAACCGCCTATAGGCGATGGAAAGCGATGGATCGAAATGGCTAAGAAAGAAAGCGTGTCCTGTCTCGTGCAAGAGAGTCTCTACATCGATCAGTCCGCCCACAGGCTTCATCACCACATAGATTTCACCCGGGACCTGGACTCCCACGCACATACCGTCAGGACTCTTTGCCCCATAATCTGAGACATCCATCACGACGTCCGGTCGTGCAGTCACATCGAATCCCAGGCCGGAGCAAGTGCGCGCGACGAGATCTTTGAGACCGCTCGCAGGGAAATGCTTGTCAAAACGTCTTATCCTGAGTAGGTAGAGAGCATGATACCGGCTCAACTCCTTGAAAGGCCGCCCAATTTTCTTTTCCACCCACGGAGTGATGCGCTGCAAATAAGTGCTTCGCGTCTCAGCTAAAAAATCTTCAAAATACTGAGCCTGCTCATCAAAAGATACCTGCTTCTTCGCCTCAATGAATTTAGCGTAATTTTCGAATCCCAGGCGTTCGGTAACGGTCCGTACGGTGAGCTCCAGCATTGCCAGAAGCATCGGATTGATGATTCCTTTGAAAAAGATGCGGTTCTCATTTTGCATCTCTTCCCGCTTCAGGAAATCTGACTGGGTCTGCAACCAGGGGACGACCTCAGCGGTTGGTATTTTCTGACCTCCCACGATCATTCGCCCGCGTTCAGTGTAGAAACGCAGCATGTCGCCGATAGACGCCGTCTGCTCTTCTATCATGAGATCCATGCAAGCGAAGAGAACGCGTTCTGCTTTGTCAGCTTCTTCAGGAATTTCAGCCGAACCGGCTGCCTTGCGGAGAAAAGCCAGGGTCTTAGGTCTCAGGGGTGTGGGGTGAGATTCTAGAATATCCGTAGTACTTGCGGCTGAAGGTGTTCCGAGAAGCTGGTCAACAGAGAGTCTTCCCAGTTCCTCATGAATAGCTGCAATTTCTTCCATAATCTTCTTTACAGTCAACTGGCTCACTTTATTACCTTTGTATGCGGACCGCCACGAAAGCAGACTCACAAGACTCCGCGACCTGGAATTGGACAGACCTCTACACGCCGACCATGAGAAATCGACCCGTGTTGAGGATGTTATCCAAGTGGCGAAACGCGCTGATGTTTCCAGGAAATCGGGGTTAGGTAACGGACGCGCCTTCCAGCCGTCACAGGCTTGACGGCCTTTAGCCAGTCGTGGAACCGGCACTACCGGTCCGTTGCAGTCAAAATTATCCCGGGAATCTGCTGACTACTCGATATTACGCGAGACCCAGCCGCACGTTCGAGCCAAATATTAGCTCAAACCGTGTATCACTCGCAAGCGATGGATTTCGGATCTCTAATTTCCGCAATAGGTGACCTGCTGTAATTCGAAGCGCTGATTAGTAGTTCTGTGCCCATTTGGAACGATGTCCGCCTTCGTTCCTTTGGCCCGTATTATTTCTGCGATTGGGTCGATTGGAGTTGTTATTGCGATTGTTATTACGATTGTTTTTGTTCATTAGGCAATCCCATGAACAGTAACCGTACACCGAGTAAGTCATGGTCTGATTCGCGGTGTACTCTTTTCCACAAGTCTTGCATCTCTCCAAAACATTTCCTCCTTGGCCCTGGTAAGGCCTTTTCTGTCGTGAGTTATCCCTATTAATCAAGTTGTTCTCCATTCGGGGGTGAATATCGGTCTATATTCGGCCAACACGATGTTGTCAACATTTTTCGTAGTCCCCCCGTTTTACGCGTGTGACATCATCGGGTTACCGGCTCGGGAAAAAGCCGGAGAGTTCCCCTGGGTCGCTCTCATCAATCCGGGTGTTAGAAGTTCCAGACGCAAAGTTTCGAGTGGGTCTCAGGCCCACACTCCGAGGATTGCTGTTATGGAAATCTCCTGCCACTGTCTCGAAAACGAGCAGTCTGCAGCACCGAAGGCTCGGGCTTAGTTCACTCATTCAGCAATTGAACGGCCGAGCGGCTCACAATTAATCCTGAATTCATGTTTAAAAAGACTTGAGTCGGTGTCATAGCACTAATGATTGCCGTCACGCTTATACGACGCGTCCAAGGGAGCATCTAAGGTCGGTTTTCCGACTCCTGTCTTGTGAGGACATCCGAGGTTTGTAAAAGTTCGATCCAGAAAGATAGGCAACAAAAATTCTTCGGGTTACGATGAACTCTGTCCGAAAATTTAGGTATTCGAACTGGTACTGCCGGGGAATTCGGATCAAATATATTGAATCTAGGGGTTCTTTCAGGCCAATTCCAAATAAGGATCGGTTCTGGCGCCTTTATTCATCCCTAGAAGCTTCTTATCACTTGCGTATGAACTTGTCAAATCTGTTGTGAACCCGTGGGATAAGTTTTTTCTATGTTCGGGTCCTCGCATATTGATGGCTTTTGACCTATCCCGTTGAGCAGGCTCATAATTCGACGGAGCAACACCTGACATCGTCCGCAAAAAAAAGTTTTTTGAGTCCCCTTTTCCTCTGCGCGCTCATGCCGAATCAATCGTCCGTCTGTAATAGTCTTTGACTTTTATAAACCGTGAGTTTATGTTATAAGCCTGTCTGACCATTATTGCGAAAGAATTACGTCGTATGTCCTTTTCGAGAAACCTCCTGCTCATATTGACTGTTTCCGTATCACTCATCAGTTGCGGCGCCACCAAGCTCTTCAAGGGAGGCATCCATAGGAATCTCGACGAAGACCTAACAATAGTTAAACTGACGGAAAGCCCCAACAACTTCTTGGATAAGGACATAGTGTTCTCAGTGCGATTTTACAAAAAAGGGGATCTTCCTTCTCCTTTGGGTGACAATTACATAAACGTAATAATTGCCGATCGGGTCAGCTATATTACTTTGAACAAGGTCTGGATCAAGAAGGAAAAAGCGAGTATCTTGGACAGTCTCAAAGAAATGGAAACGATTGTCATGAAGGCCAAAGTATTTAAAATTGACAAGGAAAAGGACCCGAATCTGGAAGTAATAGAAATAGCCAAAGAATAGCTGCAGGCAGACCACCATGTGCAGGGCTCGCTCTGACGGGCGCCGCATGCTACATCAGAAGCGATCGCAGAATAATATGCGGACGCGCAGCACGAGCCGAAGACTCGAACGTCGGCCGAGGAGACGATTTTGCCAAGAATTCTGGTTACCAGCGCCTTGCCCTATGCTAACGGCGACATACACATAGGTCATCTCGTAGAATACATTCAGACTGACATTTACGTCCGCTTTCGCAAGCTTACGGGAGAAGACGTGCTTTATATGTGTGCGTCGGATGCCCATGGTACACCTATTGAGATCAATGCGTCCAAACGAGGCATCTCCCCTCGTCAACTGGTTGACGAGTTCCACGAAAGGCACAGAGAGGATTTCGCAAGATTCGAGATAGAGTTCGACGAGTTTTACACCACGGATTCGCCGGAAAATCAGAAACATTCTGAGACGATCTTCTTTCGAGCCAACGAAAAGGGGCACATTGAAACGCGGGAAATCGAACAGTTCTATTGCGAATCCTGCGGTCGCTTCTTGCCGGATAGATACATCAAGGGGACTTGCCCCAAGTGTGGTGCAGACGATCAATACGGCGACGTGTGCGAATCCTGCGGTGCCACGTACAGGCCGACGGAACTCACAGATGCGAAATGTGCTATATGCGGCGCAACTCCTGCTATGCGCACTTCGAAGCACTATTTTTTCAAACTGCGCGATTTTAATGAGTTTCTCCTGAAATGGACATCGGAAGGAGATCGCCTCCAGCCGGAGGTGCGTGCCTTCGTGCGTACCTGGATAGATCAGGGGCTACAGGACTGGGACATTTCACGGGACGGCCCATATTTCGGGTTCAGAATACCCGGCGAGGAAGACAAGTTTTTCTACGTCTGGCTTGATGCTCCCATAGGTTACATTGCTGCAACAGAACATTATAGTGCGACGCACCCGGATCGAAGTGTGGAAGAATACTGGTTGGACCATAACTCCGACGCGGAGATCCATCATTTCATCGGGAAGGACATCGCGTATTTCCACACGCTGTTTTGGCCTGCGATGCTCCAGGCCGGTGATTACCGGATACCCACGGCAGTCCACGTGCATGGTTTCTTGACAGTAGATTCCCGAAAGATGTCAAAGAGCCGCGGCACTTTCATTACTGCGCGATTATTCGCAGATCATTTGAACCCTTGGTATTTACGATATTACTATGCCACTAAATTAGGCAATTCCATTGATGACCTCGATCTCAACATTGAGGAATTCGTAAACAGAACCAATGCCGAGCTGGTGAATAACATAACTAACTTGGTTAGCAGAACCATAGGGTTCCTCAATAAGAGGCTGAATTCAAAGCTTGGGAGAATTCCGTGGACCGAAACGACGGCTCGTGTCGAAGCCTTGATTCAAGAGACTCGACAGGATTACGAGAATCTGAGATTCAGTGCCGCGGTCAAAAATATTCTTGCCATTTCCGATATTGCAAACAACCATGTTCAACAAGAAGAGCCGTGGGCCACAATTAAGGATCAACCTGAGCGAGCGCGCAATGATCTTACGTTCGTGGTGAATTGCATAAAGATAATATCAATTCTCCTCAAGCCCATATTGCCTTCTTATTGCGAGAAGATCGAACAGATCCTCGGATTAAAAGACCTTACCTGGGAAGACGCCAAATTCGATCTTGAGGACCGCGAAGTTCGCACATTTGAGAAGCTCTTGGGTCGCCTTGAACCTGGCGCTATTGAAAATCTGATCGAGGCAAGCCGAGACAGCCTGATGGTTCAAAAACCAGTGGCTGCAGCTGTTCCGGATTTCAAAGAAGAAATCAGCATAGACGATTTTGCCAAAATCGACCTGCGTGCGGCCAAAATCCTTTCCGCCGAATCAGTGGAAGGATCGGATAAACTGCTCAAGCTTACCGTCGATCTCGGCAAACAGACCAGAACAGTATTCGCGGGGATAAAAGCATCGTATGAGCCCTCAACTGTTGTGGGCAAAACCGTTATCGTGGTGGCAAATCTTAAGCCTCGCAAGATGCGGTTCGGTACAAGTGAAGGAATGGTGTTGGCCGCCGCGAGTCAGGACGGGAAAGTGGTTTTGTGCGAGCTTGACGAAGCAGGTTCGCCTGGGACCCCGATCAAATAGCAGCGTAAGTACCAGCATCCAGTTTGAGAGGAAATGGGGCGCTTCGGAGACATGTAATTGCGTGGGCAAAACAGTCTCATTCTTTCAAGGGATTGCTTCGTGGCTTCCCTCAACGGGAACAACAGCACAGCTATACCAGTTCTCGAAAGTAATCAGGGATGGACTTCTGGGTGCCACTGCTGGCTTGCCCAGCAGTGCATTCCCATTCCGAAAGAACTTTTTAGAATGGCCATAGAGGGTTTGCCCAAGCGACTAAATGGATCCCCGTCGACTGAAAACCCTTGCGGCCTTGTCGGATTAAACGTAATATTTAGCATTCAGCGGGCGTATGGGTGCAGCTCTAATCACCTTGTAACAGACATCGATTTGAGATTAATTAAACAGACTACTGCGGTTAGAATATCCTTCTCTGGGGCTTGAATTCTCGAGTTACGATTCGAGTTAGGTTTTTCTTTGCAGGCTTTTGACCAGGTCCCTTTTGCTTGAGCAGCAATAAGGGGCGCGCTATTCATACTACATCCAAAACCAGGAAGGGAGACGCCTATGCCGATCAAGATTTTACTCAGTGAAGATGAGCTTCCCCGACAGTGGTACAACATCGCTGCAGACATGCCCACTCCCATGCAGCCGCCTTTGCATCCGGGCACTCACCAGCCGATAGGCCCCCAGGACCTGGCTCCTGTGTTTCCAATGAATCTCATTGAGCAGGAAGTCAGCCAGGAAAGATGGATCGATATTCCTGACGAGGTCCTTGACAAACTTCTGATATGGCGTCCTTCTCCTTTGTACCGAGCGGAAAAACTCGAAAAATTCCTGAATTGTCCGGTGAAGATCTATTACAAGAACGAAGGTCAGAGCCCTGCGGGAAGCCATAAGCCAAACACTGCAATTCCTCAGGTATACTACAATAAAGTATTCGGCATAAAGAGAATATCCACTGAAACCGGTGCAGGACAATGGGGAAGTGCGCTTGCCTTTGCGTGCAGTCAGTTCGGGCTGGAAGCCAAGGTTTACATGGTCAGGGTTAGTTACGAACAAAAACCCTATCGCAGATTGATGATGAATACCTGGGGCGCAACGTGTATCCCCAGCCCGAGCACGGAAACCGAAGCAGGCCGGAAGGTTCTTGCCATGGATCCCAACTGCCCCGGAAGCCTCGGGATCGCCATCAGCGAAGCAGTGGAAGACGCTGTAACCAGCGAAGCCATGGGAAGACCCTCAACCCGGTATTCGCTCGGAAGCGTCTTGAATCACGTAATGCTCCACCAGACCATAATCGGGTTAGAAGCTCAGAAACAGTTCGCAAAAATCGGCGATTACCCGGACGTAGTAATAGGTTGCGCAGGTGGCGGAAGCAACTTTGCTGGATGCGCGTTTCCATACGTGAGGGACAAAATCGCAGGGAAAAAGGTCGAGATCATCGCTGTTGAACCGGCATCTTGCCCCACCATGACCAAAGGCACATTTACATACGATTTTGGGGACACGATGCAAATGACGCCTCTAATTCCCATGCATACGCTGGGGCACGCGTTCGTGCCTGCGCCCATACATGCAGGAGGCTTGAGATATCACGGTATGGCGCCGCTGGTCAGCCAATTGGTTATGGATGGCTTGATTGAGCCTCGAGCAGTCATGCAACTGGCAACCTTTGAGGCAGGCGTAACCTGGGCGCGAACTGAAGGCTTCATAAGCGCTCCGGAGACTTGCCATGCTCTGGCAGCAGTCATCCAGGAGGCCAAGAAAGCCAAAGAAGAAGGCAAAGAAAAGACAATATTGGTCAACTGGAGCGGACACGGCCTGGTGGATCTCGCCGTGTACGACGCGTACTTCCAGGGTAAGCTATTCGATTACGAGCTTCCAAGTGAGGACATCCAAAACGCTGCTGTTAGCGCTCGAAGGATTTCCTAAACCCAAACTCTAAGATTTCAGCGAGGGAAGACAATCCTCGGAGCCTCTTCCCTCGCGTTTACAACAGAAGAATGGCCGATTCAACAGCTGAAACACCTTATGAAGAAGAACAAATCCGCTGCCCCAAACTGGGCCATCAAGTCAGTTTCGGGTATTGCCGCGTAGAGCGGTACGATCTGCCGTGCCAGAAAGCAATCGCTTGCTGGAATGATCGTTTCGACGTGGAAGAGCTTTTTAGACACGGTCTCACGCCTGAGCAATTCGAAGAAGCCTTTCTTAAACCCCCTACCCCCAAATTGGTGACTCTGGTTGAACTCATAGAGAGAGCCAGAAAACTGGCAGAAAATAATAAATCCGATTAGAATATAGAACATTCCATTCGGTAGAAATATCCCTGGCGGGAATGGAGAAGTTTTTTCATTGAATTGTGTACCCCAAATTCCTACTATGGCTTCACTTCAGGACAAGTTGATTATCCAGGCAATATTACGGTTAGCTTTTTATGTAATCGAGTTTTCACGCATGGATTCGGAAAAGGGGTATGAATGAAGTCTATTCTTCCAGCAGACCGGATAATGGCGAAAATGAAATCTCGAGGGCTCAATCCCTTGATTATGAACCATTTCTTGTCAATGGTGGAACAGGTACTGGAAGAAGAATCCGATTATGTCCCTGTGGACGAGCTTTCCGCTCCCGGCAAAGAATTGGTCATCGATTCCCTCAGCAGAGAAGACATGACAGAGTTGGACGAAGTCGGAAGACAATTGCTTGGCAAAGTTGCAGTAATAAAGCTCAATGGCGGTCGTGCCACGACAATGGGCGGACGCGTGCCCAAGGGAGTTTTGATAGCCAAGAACGGACTTTCCTACCTGGAAATAATATTGGCTCAGGTGGAGGCTATTCGCACGAGATCCGGAGTGAATGTCCCGCTCGTGTTGATGAACAGTTTTTTTACTCATTATCCAACCATGAAAATTGTGGGCAGGCATTCCAATCCACCTTTGACGTTCATTCAGAATCAAGTTCCCAGATTGCTGGGTGACACCTTCGCACCGCTGGAAACAGGGACAGACGACGATTGGGCTCCGCCGGGGCATGGCGACGTATATCTCAGCCTAAAGACCTCCGGCCTGCTCGACGATTTAATAAGTCGGGGATTCCGGTGGGCATTCGTGTCAAATCTGGATAATCTGGCAGCATGTGTGGAACCCTGGATTTTAGGACTTCTGGAGAGTGAGGAAATTGATTTTCTCCTTGAAGTGACAGATCGGACCGAAGCTGACAGAAAAGGCGGGACGCTCGTGATCAGGAACGGCCACCTCGACCTACTGGAGATTGGCCAGGTGAGCCCCAATGACACAGAAGCATTCATGGATATGCAGCGCTTCCGTGTATTCAACACGAACAATATGTGGGTGAATTTGCTTGCTCTTGCAGACGCGCTCGACAACAATTCTCTGAAGCTTCCGATTATCAGGAACAGAAAGAATATCTTAGGCCATAAGATAATTCAGCTTGAGACCGCAATGGGCGCGGCAGTAGGCGCGTTTTCACGAGCTCGCGGGCTTCGCGTGGGACGCGACCGCTTTTTCCCCACCAAGAAAACCAGCGATTTATTTGCGCTACAGTCTGACGCCACAATTCTTGATTCTATGGCCCGGCTGCGAAGGAATCCCAGGCGTCCGGATCTCTTGCCGCTCAGGCCCAAAGTGTTTTTTTCCTCCAATTTTGTTGATTCTCCCGATGACTTATACGAACGTTTTGAGGATTCCTGCTCTGTATCTCTCCTATTTGCCAATTCTTTCGAGGTTTACGGCTCTGCTTTCTTTGAGAGGGACGTTAGAATCCGCGGAAAAGTGGAGATAAATGTCCCTGAAGGGAAAACCTGGAAAATTCCCAGGGGAGCGGTCCTTTCCGAGGGCAAGTTTCCATGAGATTGCTGAATACGAACTGAAAGGATCGCATGATGTTGCATTGCGTGATCATGGCCGGCGGAAGCGGGACTCGATTTTGGCCGCAGAGTAGGAGAACCAGGCCTAAACAACTGCTTCCCATAGCCGGCAACAAAACCATGATCAGGGCCACCGTGGATCGGGTTCTACCGATAATCCCCCCTGAGAGAATCATGATAGTGGCCGGCAACTCCTACGCGAATCAAATCCGAGACCAGATATCGGCGCTCCTACCCGAACAAATCGTTGTGGAGCCTCAAGCTCGTAACACAGCGCCTTGCATTGCACTCGCCGCATACAAGCTTGCCAAGGAAAGTGACGACGCTACCATGGCGGTGTTGCCCGCGGATCACCTCATAGGAAACGAAGCGGATTTCCGTACAATCCTTAAGACCGCGTCTGATGTAGCCTTTATGGGTGACTTCCTCATAACTCTGGGAATTGTCCCGGATCGTCCGGAGACCGGATACGGCTACATAGAAATGGGCTCGCCGCTCTTGACGGTTAACGGAACCGAAGTCTTCCAGGTGAAGGCTTTTGTGGAAAAACCCGATCCTGCAACCGCAGCCAAGTACCTACGACAAGGCAATTTCATGTGGAACAGCGGGATGTTTATCTGGAAGGTTGCAACAATAATAAAAGCTTTTGAGGAGCATTTGCCTTCGGTCTGCAGAGTATTGGAATCGATCATTCCGCAACTGAACACTCCAGAAGAGCCCGCCGCGCTGAAAAGGGTGTATGGCAAGCTGGAGAACGTTTCCATAGACTATGGAATCATGGAAAAAGCGCGTAAGGTTTTGATGATTCCCATGGACGTTCAGTGGAATGACGTGGGCACTTGGTCTTCGCTTCACGGGGTTTGGCCGGATGATGAAAAAGGAAACGCGCTGAACGGTTCGGCTCTGTGTTCAGATAGCGACGGCTGCGTTGTATCGTCGCCGCATAAGCTTACAATTCTCATGGGTGTCAAAGATCTGATTGTGGTGGACACCCCTGACGCGTTGCTCGTTTGTAGTAAAGACAGTGCTCAGGATATTAGAAAGCTCCAGGAATTGCTTGCTGAACACGGGTACGAAGACTTGCTTTAGAAAAAATTGGGGAGGAACTTCTTGTAAGAAGTTCCTCCCCAAACCCCTCTTCAAGAACTTCTAGCACTTGGCCCCAATGCACATTTCTTGCTAAGAAATGCGCGTTGCGGCCAACGATGTTAGAGTGACCCTTGGAAAGGGCGTTGGCCTGAACCTTTTTTACAATTAGGGTCTTCCCAATCTTCCAAAGAACAAATACGCAAAAGATTGATTTGTATTTATGCTGAAATAAGTTTTTCTAGTAAATTGAAGGGGTCTCTAAACACAAGCGCTGTCACAAATCCCATTGCGGCATAAACGGGAAACCAAGGAAGGGAAATTAGTCACGAGCTGTATTTGCCTATTTCAAGAAGATGTTTTCATTTTCCTTTGTTCTCGGTGACGTAACCAAATATTTGCCACAAATCTGGAAAGGAACCGATCATGGCGAACGAAAAAAGACTAAACAGTTTCAAAGCCTATGATATCCGGGGGCGGATTCCGGACGAGTTGAACGAGGATTTGGCATACAAAATCGGGCGAGGTTATGCTTCGCTTTTATCGCCTTCAAAGGTCTGTATCGGCCGCGACGTGAGACTTTCCAGCCCGGCCATGTCCGAGGCAGTGACTCACGGCCTCAACGAGCAGGGCTGTGACGTGGTAGACATCGGCCTGTGTCCCACGGAAGAAGTGTTACTTCGCAACCGCGCACCTGAATCTGAACGGCGGAATCATGGTTACTGCCAGTCATAATCCCATGGATTACAACGGAATGAAGCTGGTCAAAGAACAGGCAAAACCAATAAGCGGCGACACCGGACTTAAAGACATCGAAAAAATAGTTTTGGCCGAAGATTTCAAGACCGCGGTGCGCAAAGGTTCGGTTCAGACGATAAGCACCAGGGCAGCGTACATAGACCATCTGATGGGCTACATTCATCCTGAAAAAATCAAAAAGATGAAAATCGTGATGAACTGCGGCAATGGTTGTGCGGGCCCCATTTTGGATGAACTGGAAAAGAAGCTGCCGAGCATTCAATTCATCAAGCTGTTCCCTGAGCCTGATGGGAGGTTCCCCAACGGGATTCCCAATCCGATTCTTCCAGAAACCAGGGGAGTCACAGCTGACAGAGTGATCTCTGAAAAAGCCGATCTGGGAATAGCTTGGGACGGAGATTGCGACCGCTGCTTCTTTTTCGATGAAAAAGGAAACTTCATCGAAGGCTATTACATTGTAGGTTTTCTTGGTAAGGCCTTCTTGAAAACTCGCCCGGGCTCAAAGATTGTTCACGACCCCAGATTGGTGTGGAATACGGTTGAAATGGCGCTCGAAGCAGGCGGAATTCCGGTGATGAGCAAAGCAGGCCACGCGTTCATTAAAGAGAGAATGCGGCTCGAAGACGCTGTTTACGGCGGAGAAATGTCAGCGCATCATTATTTCCGTGATTTTTCTTACGCTGATAGCGGAATGATTCCGTGGATGCTGCTTGTGGAAACTCTGTCAACTGAAGGCAAGCCCCTGTCTGAATTGATCGAAGCTCGTCAAGAGAAATACCCCGTAAGCGGAGAGATCAACAGGACAGTCTCAGATCCTCCCGGAGTGCTAAAGAAAATCGAAGCCAACTACGAAGGGAAAGATCTGGCCACGGACTACACTGACGGCGTGAGCATGGAATTCAAAGACTGGCGGTTCAACCTGCGCGCATCCAATACTGAACCGGTGATAAGGCTCAACGTGGAAACCAGGCAGAATCCGCAACTGCTGAAGGAAAAGACGGCAGAGCTGTTAAGCCTCATTGAACAATTCAAATGATTTTTGAATGCGTGATCGGTCTGGCAGAGACGCTGGGCCGATGCTATTGAATTAATGTTACTTTTCCCGGTTACGCTGCAGGCGTGATCGTCACCCCGACGAAAGTCGGGGTCCAGTACTAGCGTTTCGCTGCACAATGTTCTGGACTTTGTCACTCCCATGAAGACTGTTTCATTCTCTTACAGAGAATGTCACGGTTCAATCAATATTTTTCTCTTCTTAAGGGGCAGCCATTTATAGCGTGTGACAAAATTTCTGTCCGATTGCGCAAAGAATGATGCGTAGCGGCGGGCCTCCGTGCCCGCCGTGGGTCGACGCCGACCCCTACGAAGTCTTTGGGATTCGACCATCGGATAAACGTCATAAATTTTGGCAACCCCTATAGTCACGCGTGGAGACGTGGCAGCGCGAAACATGTCATTGCGAAGCAGCGAAGCACTCTCCATTTCAATGGAGAGTGCTTCGTCGCTTCGCTCCTCGCAATGACGGTCAATTCCCCAGAATCATTGAACGCTTCGTCTTAATGGGAGGTTAGAGCAATTATATAAGCGAACCTGTACTCAGCCAAACGGACTCCTCTTGCATTGGAAAAATCTGCTGCAAAATCCACCTGATCGAAAATCTGACCGTCCTCATCAACGAATTCCTTGATATCTTCTATCAAGAGCCAGCCGGTTAATTCTTCGCCCGGCTCCGGAGAACTAAGGTGGTGAAACTCCTCTCGCGCAAGAAAAGAGCGCAAGGGATCAACTCCAAGCTCTTCCCACACGTTTATCAAGCACGCTGTTCCGTGAAGGAGCATTATGGCGGGCCAGTTGCTCGGAGGCGGCCAGGAAGGGATCTTCTCGCTATCGTGAGGTTGGATCAAATCCAGGAGTGAACGAAAGGGTTGTTCCGAGATATTCACCTTGAACCGTGGGAACCTCTTTCCCACAAATTCTCGGGGGATCATCATCCTGCATTCGCGAGGGGTTGCATTTGGGAAGGAGCGGATTCGAACTCGGCCCTAATCTTGTCGATTCTACCCTGAGGAAATTCCTCGATTTTGGAAAATTCAGGATCAAGTGTGCTTGAATTACGGAAGAACTGCATCAGAAAAGGCCGATCAGAGCCGAGAGTTTCCCTAATTTCCCGAATCTGGGGTTCTTCGACCAATCCGGGAATAGCTGTGGTACGGAAGACCACTTCCAGGTCGGAATTCTTCAGTATTTCTATGCTCCTCTTGATGATTCTAATATCTATGGGCACACCAGCCACCGCTGAATACTCCTTCATAGTTAGCGGAGCCTTCACGTCCATGTAAACAGCGTCGATAAGTCGCCTTCCAATAAGCTCTTTCAGCATTGAAGGGTTGGAACCGTTAGTATCCAACTTAATTCGGGTACCAGATTTTCTAAAAATGGCAAGTAGTTCCGGAAGGTTCTTTCTTCCTGTGGGCTCACCGCCCGAAACGGTAATGCCGTCTATCCAATTTTTTTTATTTCCTAGGTGGCGCAGTATATTATCCAGCGGAAAATCCGGAATCGACTGTGACTGCTGAACTAGCTGCGCGTTATGGCATATTAGACATCTGAAGTTGCAGCCCGCCAGGAAAATTACAGAGCACATTTTTCCCGGCCAATCGAGAAAAGATGTTGGGATGAAACCCTTGATACCGAATTGAGTTGCCATTGGAATTTCCCGCTTTATTTATTAACAGGAACGCGCCAAATACAAAAAAAACCGGCCGCATGAGCAGCAACCATCACCGATGCTAGAGATGTCGCTCGTGGCCCGAAAAGTCCATCTTCCATTCGTAAAGGCTCGTAATGCCTTTTCTGCGTTTTTTACTAATGATATTAATATGGTAAATATTGAGACGATGCGGCGCGATCCCCGCTGCTGGGGATGAACTTGTATTGGAATCCACTGAATTTTGCAAGTCGAAAGTTCGTCAGCGTGGTAATCATTGGCTTATACCTAGAAGATTGTCATTGCGAGGAGGGAAGCGACGAAGCAATCCCCCCCTCGTGTAATCGTGCTCCTTTGGAGATTGCTTCGCTTCGCTCGCAATTGACAAGCCTTGGGGCATCGGCCCTTGTGCCCCACCTGGGCGAATGGTTACTCGTGAGCGATTTTTTTGGAAATCTGACTTATGAAGAATCACAGACGAAAGGACTAGCTAGTATGAAGAGTAATGGAGAGTGGACGAAGTTGCGGCGATAGATAGAAGTCCAGTTCGGGTGAAAATTCCCGAACTGGATGATCTGGCAGCCGTGCTTGCCTTCAGGCTAGATCACATATCCGACTTCTTACAGAATGCCTCCAAGTGTCTTCTTATATGTCCAGCTCCCGTAATTATCTCCTGCGTATCCGACACGAGAATCGGCAGCTGTTTTTCCGACAAAGAGACACATTCATAATAAGCGAGCATTGCAAGGGCATCGGTGTTCTCATGGTCCAATTGCATCACTGTGACGCTGTCCAAGCTTTGCAGATCCACGTGGCTCTTGACCCAATCGCATTTGCCGCAGCCTTGTTTTGTAAACAGATAAGTCATTCTAACAGCCTCCTTATTTCACGCCCTGGTCACATATATCAAATCACATTTCTGAATCTGTCTTTTAACTCGCCTCGTTTTCCCTTGTTCCAGCTCGATACTTTGGTGAAATATCCCGTGATGCGAGTGATCTGCTCCACCTGCTCGGAGCCGCAATAGGCGCAGACGTCGTGCAGACCGCGGGTTGTTCTGCCACATGACACGCAGGTAGTCAATTCAGGCGAAAATGCAATCTGATCGTTCTGGGTCATCCTGAAAGTCTTTATCACGAAATTCGCAAGAGATTCCGCGCTGGGGCGACTTTCACCCAACCACACGTGAGTCAAGGAGCCTGCCTCAATCAAGGGATGGAACAGCCCTTCCCTCTTTACCCTCTCGATGGGATCAACGTGCGAGCCCACATTAAACAGTGTGGAATTAGTGTAGTAAATCTCGTCGACATTCAGATTGCCCTTCACAACCTTCTGCGCTTCGGGGTAAAGCTTCATGTCCAGCTTTGCGAAACGATACGCAGTGCTCTCCGCAGGCGTCTGCTCTAATACGAAACGCATGTTGTATTTCTTGCCCAAACGCGCTGCAACTAAATTCATGTGAGCTATAACCTTGAGGCCGAACTTGATCGAATCCTCCGTCTCATGAAGCTCCTCGCCCGTGTGATACTCTACCAGCTCATTAAGACCCACCATCCCTACGAGATAGGTCACTCTGTACATTCTCAGATAGGACTCGCCGTCACGATCCATACTCAAGAGGGCAAGAGGTCCTGTTTCACCCAGAGCGAGCAGCCTCTCGATAAAGGCTTTCTTCTGAAGATGAGCCTCTGCAGCGACGGAGATTCGCTCTGTTAGCAAGGAAAACAGCTTTGTATCATCTCCGGCCGCTTTGTACGCTATCCTAGGCAGGTTTATGGTCACGTTCTGCATTGCGGAATAGCGCATCTTCCAAGGATGCACCGCGTCATCGAGGTCGCTCTTTTCGAGCTTGAAGGAAAGTCTGCAACACTCGGAGATCTTCGCTGTGTCGCCTCGGTCGAAAACAAAATACGTATTGCCCTTCTCCGCTGCTATGTCGCAGATGTGATGAAGGAACTTTTCATGGCCTGGAGTCTTGAAGAATTTCTCAGTGATATGCACGAGAGGCTTAGGGAAGAAAAACGGACGGCCTGCCCCATCGCCTTCACGGTAAACGTCGAACAAAGTCCAAACGAAGTTCTGTGCCTCAGGAAGATATTCGGAATAAGTGTGGCCGGTGAACTCGCCGCCAGGTCCGATTGCCGGGGTATTCTCAAAGTGTTTGGGTATTTCCCAGTACAGATTTATGTCTGTGAAGATCGCTTGTCCCCCGCGGGCAACTGCCTGTTGAGAGAATTCAAATATGAGCATCTGAGCCAATTGCTTGACTTCCCTGTTGGGAAGCCCCCTCAAGTATGGCGCAAAAAATAGGTTCACTGCGTCCCAGCCGATTGCGCCCGCAAAGTGGCTCTGCAATGCAGCCGCAAACTTCACCATATGAGCCAGAAGCACTTCCGGATGTTTAGCGGGCTTTGCCATTGCAAGGGAATTGGGGAGATTCAAACCGAATTTCTTTATATACTCCAGCGACTGCCCGGAACAGTACGGCCTGTCTATGAAGCCCAAATCATGAAGATGAATGTCGCCGCGCATGTGAGCGTCACCCACAGACTGATCGAACACATTGAGGAGCGTGTATTCCTTTTTTATGTTCTCCGCCAGGGTTAGATTTGTGGCCTCAGGTCCGTGGGGCACATTGGCATTTTCCTTGTTCGGCCTGGTTATAAGCTGATCAACGTCGTGGAACAGTGGAACCCCAAGCCTTGTATGATGACGCCTTTCGTTTTCCAGACCGCGTTCCAGCAGCTTGGTATTGACCATTTCCCTGATAAGCGGAGCAGTTATCATTTTGATACCGCTTTGCTTGATATTGTTCTCCACTTCAAGGCTGATCTCTTCTGCAGATACCCTCGTCGATAAACGTTTCTCTGAGCAGCGCGTCAACAATTCTACTGCGGTCCCATCCGTCCATTGCCTCGCTGGAAGTCCGGACAAACAGCGCCATGTCCGTGGTTTCCATGTGTCGAGGACCGTCCTTTCTGTAGCCCTGGATTTCAGTAACGCTAGCCATTGTTATTCTCCCCTTATGAACACATTGTACGTAAAATGAGACAAATTTCCTAAATATTCAGCGAATTACAACGTTTTACTCAAGCCAATTTTATTTTCTATCCAAGTGCAGCGCAACTCCTCTTGTACCCAAGCACCGACTCTAATGTTCCGGTGATTTATTTGGTCGCACTTTATACCCCCGTGCTAATCTTTTACGAATTTAAAGCATTTTGATTCCGGACCTTCGAGGTGCCTTTATAAATTTCCCCAAAGCGTCCGGGATCGGAAATTGAACGAAGCTTGATCCGTCTTCTGTAAGTGGATCATCTTGTGGGGGGCATCTTTATCGCCACAACATATAGTGTGTCAAGGCAAAATATCGGCAGGTGGTTCCAGGACAGCTTAGGTCTTCGGAATTGCGATGCATATTTTTTTAATGCGTCATTCTAGTATGTTATAGCTAAATCCTCGTACTCCCAAAGGCGTCGATCCCCGATCTCAGTTTCGGACGGACCACCCTTCGAAGGGAGGACGGGGGGACTCCAAAGACCATTATCCAAAGACAAGGCTGAAAGCTAACTTACGCGGATGTTATCGGAATTCTTGATTATTATGTATATAAGCTCTTCAGGTGAATATGGGCTTGTGGGAAAAGTTCGGTTCCAGTATTTCCGGACCTCCGGCGCCAGCTCCTCGAGGGTCATGCTTCCGCCGGCTTTTGCCAATACGGCTTGAATCACTGCGCCAATAGGTGTTTTCGCTTGACCCGATTTATTGATTCTCTCCACTTCGTCGATGGATTGCACAGAAGATATATCTCCCAGCAATGATGCGACACACTTTCCGACCTTGCCCTTGGGAGGCGAGGGCAGAGTTGTACTTGGCCGGGGTATATTCCTTGCCGTCGCTATTACGACCTCACCCTCCGGATCACCCTCGGAAGAAGCCGCCTCACCAGGATGGACACCCTCTGGCCTGACATTTGAAATTTCTTCAGATTTGCTCTTTGGGGACATGAGACATCTCCTGAACGGCGCTCAGTGAATCGATTCCCGATTTCCAAGCCCGCAATATTTCTAATAAACAAAGCATTTTAGGCTTATGCCATTTCTTTGTCAATTGCCAAATGCCTGTGGATGCAATCATTCAATTACGGGCGGCATGTGCCCACTCAAGGCAATTCCAGCAAATTGTGGCTGGTGACCATTTTTAGTTGGACGTCCCAACCGGACGATAATCCTGCAGCCGTCCAGCGAGCTACGCGAGATTCCTGCATGAAAGCCTTCGATGTTTTTGGGGATTTACTCCGCTCAGTGTGACGATTCGCTGGCAATTACTTAATCTATTACTTTAAGAAAGTACTATAACATTTTGATTTACTGTTGACAATTACTCACAGCGGTGCTATGCCCCCTTCAGTCATCGGGAAGGAGGGAACATGACACCCACCCGTCAGAATCCCAAAGATCGAAGTTGCTCCTCAATTAGAGGAACAGTTGCGAAAGGAGATACAAGCATGGGAAGAATCTGCACAATTGCGACGGCCATCCTTTTATTGACGGCCTCGTGGGTTTGCGCTGGAAATTTTGAGGTGCTGGCCGACGCAGGTATCATCAAAGCGCCCACTCCACTCCACGTGGCCGGAACTCTTGTAAAGGCCGAATTCAAATCCAATATCAAGACGACTGCTGATATGGAATTGGAAACGGACGGTCTTTTTCCTGAGCCTGTATCGGCAAAAGAAAGCGTAAAAGCCAAGCCGGCCATAGCTTTCAGGGAACGCTCCAAGGGAATGGCTCCACCGCCGAAGCCTTCCAAAAGCATGGTATCTGAGGCACGACAGGACAATTTAGACCTGGACGAAGACCTGAGCCAAGATCTAGTGATCTCGCCGCGTTTCGAAGGCAGAAGAGAAGGCTGAACCTGCATCCAAGGTAGTGGAAAAGAAGTCTGAGGAAAAATCGGCGGTCGCCGAAAAGAAGGCTGACAAAAAAGCGGCCCCGCAGGTAAAGAAGATCGCGCCGCCGGATCGTGGGACCTTTGCGATTGGTGCCAAGCCCATTCAGAAAGTAAAACCTGTGACGCAGAATCCCTGGAACGTAGCCGCAGGAGCTTATCAGCATCGCCCCGTGTATGCTGCTCCAACGGAACGCATGTGCAGCGTACAAGACTGTGCGCCCCAATCCCGGAACTCTGCGAATACGGCGTACAAGCCATACAACCAAGCCTATGAAGGCCCAGCTCCCTCGTACATGAATTCCGACCCGAGACGAGTACCCTTGCCTCCTTCAGCGGACCGTATCGTACGAGACGGAGTCACAATAAAACTGGCGCCCGCGGCTGCTCCCCCAATGGACGGAAACGCGTATCCTTACGATGATTCGTCATCGGGATCGGACATTATCAATGCAGCGGCAGAAATCATAGGCCTGCCGTTCGCATTCCTGAGCTCATTTTTCTAGACCGACCACCCCACCCTCATGCAAAACCGGGGAACCTCTATTAAAGGTTCCCCGGTTGCTTTTGATTCCGCAGGAATTTACACAATCCAGTCCTACATTCACGTCGCCATTTATTCCACCCTGCGGTCCGCTGTTCCTTCCAGTGTTTTGATCAACAAGGCTAGAGTTTTATTCACCGCCGCGTCGATTCCCAGCCGATCGGCTTCGTCGGCAAGAGCGTTGTTAATGAAGTCTATTTCTGTCCTCCTCCCAGCAAGGACATCCTGAAACATTGAATTGATGTTTGGGGCTGTGCCTTCGCATACTGCTATAACCCTTTCCTCGGGGTCGTCGAAGATCAATGTGATTCCTTTGGCACGCACTATCTTCACGCATTCTTCTACGATTCGATGAATTAGTCCCCTGCCGGATTCGCTTGCAGGAAGGTCTCCGTTGCGCACCCTCAACAATGTCGCCGGCGCATTTATGGCTGCATTGATAACAAGTTTGGACCAGACACATCCCACCGCGTTGTCAACGACATGAACAGGACCAGCGTTCATTTTTTCCAGGACTTCGGCCACAGAGCGTGTCCTGTCGAGGATTCTTCCGTCAGCCTCTCCGAAGTGGGTCTGTCCAAAGCCCGTATGCCTGAAGTGCCCCGGTCCCACCGTCATGGCGCCGACCGTTGTCGTTCCGAGGAGCACGCGACCCGGAAATGCCTCGTTCAGTGTCTCAAAATTCCCTATTCCGTTCTGCAGAGTTAGGACTATTCCAGTAGGCGAAATTGCCTCTTTGACTGTTTCAATCGCTGCGCGGGTATCATAAGACTTGACGATCACGAAAACCAGGTCCGTGCCCGCAGCCTGAGCGGGATCAGACACTATGGTGGGATGTAAAATTCGATCTCCTGAAACGCCATCCAGGTGAAGGCCGTTTTCTTGTACCACACGCACGTCTTGCGCATTGCGCTCTATCAAAACCGTATCCAGGCCGGCTTCAATGAGTAATCCGCCAATCACGGAACCCAACGCGCCGGCACCCACTGTTGCTATCCGCATGTATCAGCCTTTCTTCATAATTTTTTGGGGGGGAAGATTTGCCGGGGAGGAACTTTTTGCAAAAAGCCCTTTCCGGGACCCGATGGGCGTTGAAATAAGGCCGTCTGGGGCCTCTATAGCGGCGGCCGGCGTCCCTGCCGGCCAGATGGTGGCCTTCATCCGCTCGCCATTGAGGAAGTCTTCCGCTACACAGGTGAAGTTTCGTGCGAATCCGGGTGCTCCTTTGCCCACGATGGCCGGTAGGGACGCCGGCCGCTACTAATACTATGTTTCGCCATGTCGCTGCATTCTCAAGGCTGTTAGCGCCATCATCCCGACCGCGTTATTTTAACGCCTATGCCCGGAACCCCTGGGGTGCGGAAGAACCCATTTTTGTTCGGGTTCCCCCGCATTCTTATTCTCCTCCGTCTCTATCAGGGGTACATCTTTTTAAGTTCGGCGGCGACGTCTTCCGGCATGGGATAACAGTGTTCCCGCGGAGGGAAACGTCCTTCAGTCACGTCTTCTTTGAATTCTTTCAAGGCCTCGAAGATCTGTTCTCCGATCATCCTGTATTTCTTGACGAATTTCGCAGTGTGTCGGTCGAACATGCCGATCATGTCGTGAATAACCAAGACCTGGCCATCTACCTGAGGTCCAGCGCCGATCCCGAAAACCGGTACGGATGACCTGCGAGTAATTATTTCAGCAACTTCAGCTGGAACAGCTTCCAGCAGCACGCTCGAGGCACCAGCTTCCTGTAATATTTCCGAATCTTCTACAAGCTTCTTGGCCGCTGCGATATCCCTTCCTTGTGCCTTGTACCCGCCCAGTTGAGCTACTGATTGAGGTGTCAGACCAATATGAGCCATCACAGGGATAGTTGCGGCCACCATTGCGCGCACGGTCTCGGCCATCTCTCTGCCGCCCTCGAGCTTCACGGCGTCGCATCCGCCTTCCGCCATGAACCTTCCGCCGTTGCGGATAGCCTCTGATTTGGAAGTCTGATAGCTCATGTAAGGCATGTCCCCCACCAGATAGACATCCGGCGCGCCCAGCCTCACCGCTTTGACGTGGGGCATCATCAAGTCCACTGTAACGGGCAAAGTGGAACTGTATCCGTACACCACCATTCCGATGGAATCCCCCACCAGAATCACGTCGATGCCGGCCTTTTGTTCCAATATGGCAAAGGGATAATCGTACCCCGTGAGGAACGTCATCCGCTCTTTGCGTGCCCTTTTTTCCCTCAAAGTCTGAATCGTGATTTTAGGCATGCTCGCTCCATTCTTTTGTTCTCCAGCCTCGCTAAGGAGTGCCGGGAATTCGAGCAAGATTCATCCTGAAAGCAACGCAAGACTAATCTCCTCGAATGTAAATCATACATGCAATCGAGTGCGTATCACAACACAGTTTACAATTTTAGGGACTATAGTGAGGCGAGATACAAAAATTTTGAATGAATTATGAAGAGCCGTTCAGGGAAGAATGTGCAAGTTATGACTATTCACGCCATGCTGCTTCAAAAATTATGCCGGGAAAACACGATCGTCAGGTGGTTTCCCCGGCTAATCCTTGTGTTTTTCTTGCAGCACGCGTCGCGTTGCCCAGAGCGAAGTCGTATGGGAGTAATCGTCCATACAGCATCGTTCGGCAAGAGAAAGGTAAGATGAAATCGCCGCACTCTCCCCCGAGCCTTAGTGCTTGAATGCACACGCGACGCGGGAATAGAGTATTCTTTTTCACACCGAAGCTTTGCAGCCTGCCTCGGGCCATTTAGCTCTGGCACTCCTCCCTCCAGAGGCAACCTAATTCCGCGCAACCGCAAATACCTTTGAAGCATGGCGAATTGCCTTCCGATTCCTGAATCACGCGAATAAGAGTTTCCTTTTTGTAACGAGTGTAGTTTCTTACACCCATGGCTCTAGCCTTTTCACGAATCTTTCTCAAAGTCATGATTTAACTCCATTAATTAAGCTATCAAAATGAGTAAGTAATTACTCACAGGGCTTTTTAAGCAGATGTGTTCGGGAAAATCAAGCAGAAATTGGTTCGCCGTGTTACATTAGTACGCGAAAGGAGATCAGCAGCTTGTTTGGTGATTGGTTCAAGAACGAAAACTCCGGGAATAATTCCTATGCTCGATACGCTGATGACGTTCCAATAGCTAAGAGACTTCATCCTCTTGCCTTGTGGTCTTTTGTTCTGGCTCTGCTGGGAATACCTCTATTGGGGCTGATAACCGGAACAATTGCGGTATTTTTGGCTGGCATAGCTCTGGGGCAAATGGCGGAAAACCCTTTTTTCAAGGGCCGACGAATGGCATTTGCGGGTATGTTGATAGGATTGGCGGACATTGTGTTGTGGGTGCTTCTGTTGGGGTTAATCATTCCAAGATCGGATTCTGCTGCTTATAAGTCATTGGACCAATTCACTTTTCTATCTACCAATATTCTGGAACGGGCCCCTTCGCGCATTCGCAAAGCTATGGAGGCAAACGTTTTTTTAGTGGTAGACAGAAAGGGATGGCCGGCGTTCATCAACTCCGAGACTTTCAGCGGCTCAGGTGTGATTCTAGGACAAAACGACGGACAGTATCTCATACTAACGAATCGACATGTCGTAGATCCGATGTTTAACAGTGAGCAACCGGCACGAGAGGACCCGAGGAATTTCATAACCGTGTATTTTCACAACGGCTCCAGCAGGAAAGCTTATATCTGCTGGACAGCGCCCAATGGATTGGATTTGGCCCTTGTGGCTACCGGCGCGAATCCCTCGGCAATTTCCATACCGGAATACAAGAACACGCGAGAAGTGGAAATTGGGGATCTGGTCTTCACAATCGGCAACCCTCATGAATTAAGCTGGACGTATACCGAAGGAGCGGTCTCCGGAGTAAGGGAGACAAGCAAAGCTGATCTCAAGTTACGGATAATCCAAACTCAAGCCCCTATCAATCAGGGGAATTCAGGAGGCGGTCTTTACTCGCACGATGGTACGCTAATCGGTATAGTAAGCTGGACCAAGAACAAAGCTCAGGCTGAAGGGATAAGCTTCGCGATAATGTACGAGGATTTTCTGGCAGTCTATAATAGGGACATGTCCAGTGAGAAATAGTACGCGTTACAGTGGTGCTCCTCTGAGTGAGAATAGTTGACTACAGGGATTCTCGAAAATAATATCGCTTATTCTATAGTTGCCAAAAATAAAATGACCGTTTCCTCGTCATTCCTGCTAAGGCAGGAATCCAGAATCTGGACCCCGGATCAAGTCCGGGGTGACGGGTGCCATTCCCGTAAATTGGACAAGAACTTTGGCAATTCGTATAAGCTGGAGGCTGGAAGATTGTCATTGCGAAGGCGCAGCCTGAAGCAATCCCCATTGGAATGGTAGGACCGGCAAGTTGCCGGCCTACCGGGATTATCCCAGACTATTGCGAGCTCGAGCGAGAACGAATGGGCCATCCGCTGGCCCGGCATACGCCGAGCTTTGCGATTCGGCACTGTAGTTACCGGCCTCGGTGCCGGTTGCTCCCGCAATCTCCTTTACGTGCCGAAATTTAGTGTAGTCGCTTTTTCAAATTGGCTTTGATGAACTCAACTATTTGGTCGGTGCGCGTCCCCGGTCCGAATATCCCCTCGATACCTGATTCCTTCATCTTTTGAACGTCTTCTTCCGGGATTATCCCTCCTCCCATTATCAGGACATCATCCACACCTTTCTGTTTGAATATCTCAGCCACTCTGGGAAAGAGGTAATCATGAGCGCCCGATAGAGAACTCAGACACAGCACGTCAGCGTCTTCTTGCACACAGGTCTGAAAAATGGCTTCCGGCGTCTGCCTGAGGCCAGTGTAGATGACTTCCATACCCGCGTCTCGCAAGGCTCTCGCGACAACTTTGGCTCCTCGGTCGTGACCATCCAAGCCGGGTTTAGCGACTACTACTCTGATGCGTGTTTCCATTCTCCAGTCCTCTCTGTAATTACGCCTCTGGGAATCAATACATCCCAATCGATTCGTAACCTTTTATATTGCGCCTTCTTATTGTAGCCACTGATGCAAATCAACTAAAGGGGAATATTCCCGTGCCGTCGTTTGGGCTTATCTTCCACTTTGTTTTCGAGTTGAGCAAAAGCTTTTATGAGCACTGCCCTTGTCTCGTGAGGGAAAATCACCCTGTCCACGAATCCTAGTTGAGCCGCTCGATATGGGCTGGCGAACTTTTCAACGTAATCGTCTATTAATTCAGTGCGCCTTGCAGCGGGTCCGGAGCTTCGCCGATCTCTTTGCGGAACAATATTTGAATTGCTCCTTCCGGCCCCATAACAGCGATTTCCGCCGAGGGATAGGCCAGATTTATGTCAGCCCGCAAATGCTTGCTTGACATAACTACGTAAGCGCCGCCATAGGCCTTTCGCGTTATCAGAGTAACCTTGGGAACTGTGGCTTCCGCGTAAGCATACAGGATCTTAGCTCCATGCTTGATGATTCCTCCGTGCTCCTGCTGGGTCCCGGGCAAATAGCCCGGCACGTCCAACAAGGTCCAAAGCGGAATGCTGAATGCATCGCAGAATCTCACAAAACGGGCGCATTTCACTGATGCCTCAGTGTCCAGGCACCCTGCCATCCAGTTAGGTTGATTCGCAACAATGCCGATTGTCCTGCCGCCAAGACGGCCGAACCCGGTTATGAGGTTCTTCGCAAAATTCGCGTGGACCTCCATGAAATGCCTGTCGTCCAAAACGGGTACAATAATTTCTTCATATCGTACGGCCGCCGAGGACTATCCGGAATAACCGTGTCCAACTCTGGGATCTCGCGATCTTCAGGGTCAGTAATCGGCCCGAGTGGAGCAGTTGACCGATTATTGTCCGGAAGGAATGACAAAAGCTCGCGCACTTTTTCCAGGGTCTGCTTTTCCGAAGGAAAATGGAAATGACAAACGCCGGATACTCTCCCATGAACCTTTGCTCCGCCAAGGCTTTCCGGGTCTATTTCTTCGCTTGTCACCTGTTTGATCACCTGAGGGCCAGTTATAAACATATAGCTGGTCTTCTCAGTCATGAAGATGAAATCCGTGACAGCCGGGGAATAAACCGCACCGCCCGCGCACGGCCCCATAATAACTGAGATCTGAGGGATGACTCCAGAAGCACGCACATTGCGGTAGAAAACCTCGCCGTAGCCTCCAAGGCTCTCCACGCCTTCCTGGATTCGAGCACCGCCTGAGTCGTTAATTCCAATTAGTGGAAACCCGTTGCGATAAGCCAGGTCCATGACTTTGCAGATTTTCTGAGCATGCATGAAGCTTAGGCTTCCACCGAAGACTGTGAAATCCTGTGCGAAAACATAGACCCCGCGGCCATTGACCCTTCCGAAGCCTGTAATTACACCTTCACCCGGAATAATGGTTTTGTCCATGCCAAAGTCTGAGCAACGGTGAACCACAAACTTGTCAATTTCTTCAAAGGAACCGTCGTCCAGAAGCTCCAGGACCCGCTCCCTGGCGGTCATTTTCCCGCCTTTGTGATGCTTTGCGATTTTGTCCGCGCCTCCGGCCACATCGGCCTCAGCGAGCCTTTGTCTAAGCTCCTCGAACTTCTGTTCCAAAAGGGACATGTAAATCTCCTCTTCTTTCTTTGGCCTTGCGCGTATACGCGAGTTGGCAGGCACAGGTCAAGACCTGCGGCCCGGGCATCATTCTCATGTTTGTCCGGCAACCATTAATAGTGGTTAGCCAGAGCTGAATCGACTATCTCCCGCTATTGGATCCGGAATTACCTCCATCTCTCGGAGAGGCAAATGCGTCTATCCGCCCCATCAGAGACGCTCGGGAACCAGTTGCAATGCTTTGAGACTTTCAACCGACCAATTTCTTGACTACGGCCCCGACCTGCGTGAGGTTTTCTATCACGGTTACCCCTGCTGTCTCCAGAGCCTGAATTTTTCCTTGAGCAGTGCCTGAACCGCCTGAAATTATCGCGCCTGCGTGACCCATTCTTTTTCCTGGAGGCGCTTGCCTTCCGGCGATGTACGCTGCTACGGGTTTGTTGAATTCATTCTTGATATATTCCGCGGCCTGTTCTTCGGCAGAGCCGCCGATTTCGCCGATCAGTACCGACAGCTTCAGTCTTGGGATCATCGCGGAACATCTTGAGTACGTCCACAAAGCTCAATCCAACAACCGGGTCTCCTCCCAGACCGAGGCAGGTGCTCTGGCCCAGCCCGTTCTTGGTGAGTTGGTCCACGACCTCATACGTGAGGGTCCCCGAGCGCGAGATGACTCCCACCGGACCCGGTTTGTGAATGTACCCCGGCATTATGCCGACTTTGCAGTTTTCAGGAGGCGAAATAATCCCTGGAGTGTTAGGACCTATCAGGGTTCGGCCCTCCTGCCTCACAGTGTGTAGGGCGGATGCAGTGTCCAGCGGCGGAATACCTTCGGTTATGCAGATTATTACTCGTATACCGGAGTCGACTGCTTCCAATATAGGGTCCTTTGCATGGGCCGCGGGTATAAAAATCAAGGAAACATCTGCGCCGGTTTCTTGTACCGCTTGCCACACAGTGTTAAATACAGGGATACCATCGACAGAAGAGCCTCCTTTTCCCGGCGTCACTCCTCCAACCATATTGGTGCCATATTCCAGGCAGGCGAGCGAATGGAAGGTTCCGTTGCGTCCCGTTATACCCTGGCATATGACCCTTGACTCTTTATTGACGAGAATTGCCATTTTTAGCTCTCCATTCTAAAGGGACTTGGCCTTGGAGACCACGAGTTTCGCTGCCTCATCCAGGGAGGGTATCATTTCTATAGGAAGACCCGATTTCTCAAACAACTCTCGGCCTTCCTCAATATTTGTTCCTTCAATACGCGCAACTATGGGCAGAGAAACTCCCCTTTGATTGAGCGCCCTTATGACGCCTCTGGCCAGCACGTCGCAACGCAGTATTCCTCCGAATATGTTGATAAAAACCGCCGTAACCTTTTTGTCATCCAGCAGAATGTTCATTGCGTCTGCAACGCCTTGTTCACTTGCGCCGCCTCCTACATCCAGAAAGTTTGCGGGAGACCCACCATGCAGGGCAATCAGGTCCAAGGTCGCCATAGCAAGACCGGCTCCATTGACTATGCAGCCTATGTTGCCGGTAAGCTTTATATAGCTCAGGCCGTCTTTGTTAGCCGATAACTCAAGCTGATCCTCCTGGGATCTGTCCCGGAGGCTCTCCATTTCGGGATGCCTGAAAAGAGCATTGTCGTCGAGGTTGAGTTTAGCATCCAAAGCCAGCACCCGATCTCCCGAAACCACCAGAGGGTTTATTTCCGCGAGGGAGCAATCGTACCCACAAAAACATCGTAAAGCACCGTGGTAATCTTGGTTATCTGTTGGGCGAGCACTTTGTTTTTGGTCAGTCTATACGCCAGGTTCCTAGCTTGGAAAGGCGTAAGTCCACGAAGCGGGTCCACACCCACAGTTACTATTTTCTCAGGCGATTCCCGAGCAAGCGTCTCGATTTCCACACCGCCTTCTGCGCTGGCCATGAGCGTGACTTGTCCACTCTTCCTGTCCAACACTACACCAAGGTACATTTCCTGATCTATTGGAAGGACCTCTTCCACCAGGAGAGCGCTTACGGGTTTTCCATCGGGTCCAGTCTGATAAGTAACGAGTTTACGTCCTAGAATTTCCGAGGCCTTGGCTCGAATATCCTCTTTCGCCGAGACCACAGCCACACCCCCGGCTTTTCCCCTTCCGCCCGTATGCACCTGAGCTTTCAGCACCACCTTTTCCGATCCAAGCTCCCGAGCGGCAATCAGCGCCTCCAGACCATCGTAACAAATCGATCCCTTGGGAATTTGCACTCCCCGCGCTGCCAACAAATGTTTTGCTTGATACTCATGTAAGTTCATAAACCGATCGCCCCCGATCTTTATTACGTCGTAAACCATGCAGACAAAATAAAGCTTGTGTTCAGCATGGTCTTGACCAAATCAAAATTTTCCGGAGAAGAATTTCGGCACATCCAGGTAGGATTTTGAGTCTACTCGTACGCAGGACTGTTTGCAAGAGAAAACGTCATTCAACGTAAGACTCCAGTTATGGGCTGCTATGGTGGGGAAGGCTTTCCAGCATGCCCGTTTCAGAATGTCGATGATGGCAGGCTGGAAAGCCTGCCCCACATAGGGCTGAGACAACGCAGCAATTCCTATTGTGGAAACGTGTGGTTCATTCTGATTTCTCTGCACACAAGAAAAACAACAGGTTGAAGTTATAAATTTTATCGTGTATAAGGCTTTGCCAGCCTTCATGAGAAGGAAATCCGTTTACAAAGGCCGGGAAAACCATATGCGAATCTTTACTATTGTGCTCTGCATTATTTCTCTAGCATGTATAACATCGTGGGCTCAGGTAAGTGTCGGCGATCCAAACCCGAATGGAATCAAGTTGAGCGGAAGCAAAAGCCTGGCCCATCTTATTGATTTAAGCGACGCACAGGATGGCATGGCTCCTCAAAAAACAGATTTGCCGCAAGCCATGGTTGGCGGAGTAGCCTCAGATGTGTCCAACCGGAACAGACCGCGGGCAGACTAAATCTGCAGGAGACATAAGCCGTTGGATCAGCCCCTCCGAAAAACCACCCGTCAGGCGAGAATTTTTTTTGATTGCCTGCCCTAGCGCATGAAGCTATTATCGTTCGATTATGAAAAAAGGCAGAATTCTCATTGTTGACGACCAGGAAGAAATCCTGGATTCCCTCGGCGCAATTCTCTCCGACGAAGGCCATGATCTTATCAAAGCCCGCGACGGTCAGGAAGCACTTCATATAGTTCAAAGCGATTCGCCAGATGTCGTATTCCTGGACATATGGATTCCGGGGATAGACGGAATGCAAACCCTAAAAGCTATCAAGAGGATCGATCCGCACTGCTCGGTCATAATGATGAGCGGGCATGGCACCATCGAGACAGCAGTAAAGGCCATAAAACTCGGCGCTACCGATTATCTCGAAAAGCCCCTAAATCTCGAGGACGTGCTGCATCTAGTCCAAAAGGCTATCTCAAACAAATCAGGAGCCGACAAGGCCCACGCGGACAATGGCGCCGCTCCTGCGCAAGTGATAGGGAAGTCCTCCAAGGTAGCCAACCTCAGGCGCTCTCTGGAAAATGCAGCAACAGAAAGAGGTTCAGTCTGGCTTGCCGGTGAAAAAGGCACAGGTAAAGAGTTTCTGGCCCGTATTCTGCACCGCATGGAGGGTAAAGAGCGGGATAATCTTATCAAAGTCCGCTGCAATGAACTCACGCCAGAGACGCTTCAAGAGGTAATACTCGGCAAGAAAGGCGCTATGCGACAGCTGAGGGGAAGCACTTTGCTACTGGTTCGCGTGGATCGCCTGGACCCGCAATTGCGAACGCCTCTTGTGAATCTTATCAAAGAAAGGCTCTTGGAACCTGCTGCCGGAACTCGTCCTGGAGCAGGATTTCGTATTGTTTCCACCTCTGTTATGGATCCCGAATCCCTGGTAGCTGAAGGCGATTTCCCGGCGGAACTGGCGGATGTGCTGGCCCAGCGGATTATCAGACTTCCCTCATTACGGGAGCGCCCCGAAGACATCCCGCTTTTTGCGGATCACTTCCTCAAAGAGGCTGTAGATGAGTTCGACCGGAGCATACTCGGAGCTGAAGAAGATGCAATGGAGCGGCTCCTTTCTTATTCGTGGCCCGGAAATATAAAGGAGCTCAAGATCCTTATCGAGCACGTGGTGATGACTGCTCCTGGCCCTCATATCACCGCTAACGACCTTCTCATACCCATGAGTGCCGTGGAACACGACAATCTTGAGTATTCCATTTCCATTCACAGCCCGGCTGATGAAAACCCGGCTATTTCGGTCACTGACACTTCTGTAACAGTTGCGCCAATCTCGGACGCTGGACCTGCGGACTCGCTTCTGCATCAGAAGACGCTCAGGGGTCGCGTCGTCATGTATGGCCAAGGGTTGCATTCCGGAGTAAAGACCGGTCTCACCCTTTCGCCGCTGCCGGCTAGTAGCGGGATTCTTTTTGGCCATATAACTTCGGGTGGTGCTGTTCCGGCTGTGCTGTCCAATGTGGAGTCAACGGAATTCTCGACGTGCCTGAAGCGCAACGGGACTCTGGCGAAGACCATTGAGCATCTCATGGCTGTTTTTCACATTTACGGGCTGACCAATGTGCTGGTCAAAATTTCCGGTGAAGTGCCCATAATGGACGGTTCAGCACTAGGCTTTTGCGAGCTGGTGGAAAACGCTGAAATCATAGTCCAGGATGAGCTCATTGAGGAAGTGCGAATCACCGAGCCGATTGAGCTGCCTATGCCGACTGGCAATCCCAAATCAATGCGGGTAGAGCCTTCCGACTACCTGGAAATCGACTACTTTCTGGATTATCCGCACCCAATCGGGCAGATGCACATGGTTTACAGATGCGAAGGCCCTGAGAACTTCAAGGAGCAGATCGCGTCTGCACGAACTTTCGGCTTTGTGAAGCACATGCGCATGATGGACGAGATGGGTCTTGCCGGAGGCGGCAGATTGTCCAATGTGGTGCTCGTTGACGACGAGAAAGTGGTTAATCCACCGCTCCGTTTCCCGAACGAGTTCGTCCGCCACAAAATCCTGGACATAATCGGTGACTTCTATCTTTTGGGCCGACCGTTCAAGGGCAAGATTATCGCCAGCCAGACCGGCCATACGGAAAATATCGCAATGCTGAAATTGATCAACGAGAAACTGGGAATACTTTAAGCCATGAAGAATCGGGGAGAAACTTCTTGTAAGAAGTCTCTCCCCGAACCCCTCTTCAAACTTCTAGCATGTGGCCTGAGTCTCCGTTTCTCGCTGAGAAACGGGGCCTCAGGCCACTGTTAGAGTCTCTTACAAAAGGCTTGAGAGAATCTTCTTTGCACAGAAGGTTCCCCTAATCTTGCTGATTCAGAGACGAACTCACAATTGGACTGCGACAGTCCTGTCTCGCCGCTGTTCCGGAGTTAGGGAGGGGCCCAAAATGGTTGACATCGGAAAGAGCGAACTGAAAGAATTATTGCTGAAATGCTGGATGACACACGACGGCATGTGGTTCTATCATTCATTTCAGGAATTCGGTATAGAAAAGGCTAATAGGCTCAATAAAGCAGCGATAAAGTCACTCGCTGCCATAGAAATTGAGCGAATCCGCAAAGTTTTTGATCTCTGCGACTTCACGACGTTTGCAGACATTGAAATACTCTGCCGCAATGCCTTCGGAATTCTGACAGATGACTTCATGGGCTTTGATTATAGTTTTCCAGCAGAAAACGTTCTGCACTGGGAAATGAAGAAATGCTTCGCACACTCCGGCATGACACGACTCGGGGCCATCGAACGCTATGAATGCGGCGTCATCTACAGAGTCGCGTGTTGGTTCGACAGCCTCGGAATAAAATACACGCTCACGCCCGAAGTTGGACGCTGCCTCATGCATTCCAGCGGGAGCTGCACCGGGGATTTTGTTTTCTCTCTGTAAAGATTCTCGGAACAAAACAGCAAGAGTTAGGATGTGGTGAGCGACGCGAACCGCATCGCATTCGAAAAGACTCGAACGATGCGGTTCCCGGTGGTCACCGCATCCTACGCGTTTGATCGTCGGTTACCTCTTCAACCGTTGCCTGAGCGCTAATCCAAATAAACCCAACAGGACAGGACCTGCAATGCTTTGAATTGTGTAGATGAGCGTATGGATGAGCTTCGCATCGTTAATGGGTTGCAATTCGTCAGGCTTCAAAAGGGTCATGACTCGAAAGCTGTATAGCAATGCCTTAGGCCAATCTGATGGGTTTGTCCAGGCTAGCGTAGGTTCATCTTTGGGGAAAATTCCGAAGAAGAGATACAAAAAAGCGAATGCCGCCAAGAGAACCACCGCCGAAATGAATACGCGCGAAGCGCTTTCCCCATACCCAGCCACCAAGCGATATATCCACAGCAAAATCTTGAGCGCCTTTGGAGTCTTTGGATTCTTCCGGCGCATTTCTTTCTCGCCGAAATGGAAATCACGGGCTCTTTCATAGTCTCTCCGGTCCTCATAGTTTTGTTTGAGCTGACGGTATAGCTGCTCAATGTGTAAGTACCGAGTTACTGGAATCATTTTTTAGCTTATTCTTTTGAAGCTTTTCTTTTTCTAACGTCTCTAAGAGGAGCTTCTCATCATATGTCATAGACAGCTTGCCCATAAGGAAAACGGATTTGTTCCTCGCAGGCCATTTCGCACCTGTAATCTCGGCTTTGCGCAGATCCGTACCTTCGAAACGTGCACTTGCCGAAATCAGCATCCTTAAAGGTAACCGCTTCGAGCGGTTCAAGGGTTATTTCGTCGAAGAAGACCTCGTCTGCTCTGGAGAAGATAGGAACATTCTCTTTTCCTTCAAACGAAAAAGAGATCTCAGGAGCGAAGAGAGATCTTCCTAGGAATCTGGCACCATTAAATACGGCCGCCCCGAGAAAAATAGTCCCTCGGAAATTGGCTCCCTTTTCAAATGTGGCACTGGTAAACTCGCCCCCGTTTCTTAACATGGCTTCAACGAAATTGACTTCCTCAGTGAACCGGGCGTTAAGAAAGTTGGCCTTAGCTTTGTCGGTGAATACGGCTTTATAGAAGCTCGCTCCTTTGGTGAATTCGGCATCACTGAAATCAGCCTTATAGGCAAATTTGGCACATGTGAAATTTGCCCTTTTCTCAAACTTAGTTTCCCAGAAGTCTGCTGTTCTGATGTCTGAGGAATGGGTTTTCTCGCCGTCTATTTCTTTAGACTCTTCTTGCTTGCCAAATCTAGCATCATAGAAATCTGCTCCCTCAGGGAAAGTGATGCCGCCAAATCTGGCGCCACCTTCGAACTTCACCTTGTAAAACGAAGCGGCTTTCGCGGAACTGAGCGCACTCGAAATCGACGTTGTCCGTAAATGTTGCGCCAAAAAAATCAGCCGTGCCTGAGAATTCAGCTAAACCGAAATTGGTACTTTTATGGAAAATCGAATTGCGGAACGAGACATTTCCTGTGAATCGCGCCTGCTGAAAAGAAGCAGCGTTTAGAGTATGGCCGGAAAAGTCGAAACCAAAAGGAAAGACAATGTGCGAGAAATCATCTGCACAGAGAGAGGGCCTGTTTTTCAATGCCTCATTAAAGGCCCCACGGGGTTTATTAGGATTTGGTGAGTGAAGAATGCAAAATCCATCCTGCAAGTTCTCATCAGCCTCTTGACCACATGCATGGTTACACTTTGCCACGCTTTTTCCTCCGCGGCTCTGATTCTTGCACCCTATTTCCGACGTTGTCTAACTTTTGTCAAACACTATTTCGCGGGACCTTCGTGCAAACAAGCAGCACCATTTCACGTACAACGCTCTGCCTCAGTAGCGCCGGCATCTTGCCGGTCATTCTTCAGCGACCGGCAGGATGCCGGTCCTACTCTTAATGTGATTGCCATTTTTTCCTCGCTACGCGATACGCGTACGTCGCGGCTCCGCCCAAAAAGCCCGATGCAGTTGCCACTAACCACTCTTCAGCGCTTTTCGAGCAATTTCCATGAACGCGTTCAGAGTCGGCGAGACCCATCTTCCCTTTGACCAGATCATGAGGACTGAAACCTCAAGGTCTTCCTCCTCCCATTTGAGGCGGGCGAGCTTGCGCCTCTCGATGTCTTCCGAGACTGCCACCTCAGGGAGAATGGTGATACCCGCGCCCTCCATGACGCATTGCTTGAGAAAACTGACACTGTGAAAACTTCGGGTAGCCTCCAAGGGGATGTCTTTCTCCTCTAGTATCTTCTCAAACAAACGCCTGTAGCTGCAATCGACCGTGGAAAGCAGCAAGGTCTCTCCCAAGAGGTCACGCGTTCGGACAAGCTTCTTTTTCGCCAACTGGTTATAGGGTGAGGCCACCAGCACAAGCGACTCGACGCCTAAGGCCTGCACCTCGAGTCCTGCTACGTGAAACGATTCCGTGAGCAGAAAAGCCAAATCGATTGCGCCGTTGCGAAGCTCTTTCTGAAGGCTCTCATGAGCGCAATTTATCAGATTGAGGCGAATGCCCGGGAAACGGCTGCTGAACTCATAGATGACGGATGGCAGACGGTGAACACCTAAAGTCTCGGGAATTCGGATAGTGAGCGATCCTTCGGGCTCAGTGCCGCCGCCGATGTCAGCTCGCGTTTCATCGGCCAAGTCGATAATCCTTTGTGCGTACGGTATGAGGCGTTCACCCGCCTCTGTAATCAAGATCCGCCTTCCTAACCTATCGAAAAGCTGCACGCCCAGCTCTTCCTCAAGAGCCTGAATCTGAGCGGAAATACTCGACTGAGCGTAATGAAGACGGTCGGCAGCCTTATTGAAGCTCAGAAGCTTGGCCACGGTCAAGAATGTCCTCAGTTGTCGGATCTCCATATTTCCCTCTACTGATCAAATATTTCGATGGATAGTATCTAAACAAATCGTTTGTGTCGATATTTATCGCGCATTAATCTGATATCCAGATAACAACATTTTGTCAAGAAAAGGAGTATTGATCATGAACAACGTAGAGAGAGCTGTGGATCTCTTTTCCGATGGAATGATCTGTTCGCAGGCGGTGCTTACGGTCTTTGGAGAGCCCTATGGATTGGACCTGGATTTGGTCACGAAATTAGGCAGACCACTTGGTGGAGGCATAGGGCATTCCGGACGGACCTGTGGAGCAATAGCCGCAGCCGTGCTCATTTTGGGACTGGAGAAAGACCTTCCCGACGAATCAGAAGCGAGGAAAATCTCGTTCCACAATGTTCAACAACTCTTCAAGCGTTTTGAAGCTTTGCATGGATCGATTGAGTGCAGAGACCTGCTCGCCGCGGATTGGAGCACAGAGGAAGGGACAAACAAAATCCGGAGGGAAAATCTCGTCAGTAAACTTTGCCCGGCATTCGTAAGGGACGCTTCAATGATACTGGAAGAGTTGTTGACATCGGAATGCGAGCCGATGGGCAAGACAGCGGCATGCTGTGCTCGCTAGAGCATTCCTGCGGAGGCAGGAATCCAGGATCTGGGCCCCGGATCAAGTCCGGGGCGACGGCGTCACTCTCGCAAATCGGACAAGACCCCTGGCAACTGCAATATGCTGCCATAGAAACAAGTAAAAATACGTGCATGTGATGAGTGGGCCCAGACACGTGTCTTCGTAGGGCCGGCATCTTGCCGGTCACAACAGAATGACCGGCAAGATGCCGGCCCTACTCCGGTTCAAGATCCTGGCAGCGGATAGACTGACTTGCGATTACGTCGCCATTCTCGGGAAAAATGCGGGCACTCTCTCCGGGCATCGTGCATGCCAAAACCCGAGGCTTCGGAATAATTGACGAGACCCCCATAAACCGGATCGCACACAACTTCTAGATGTGAACTTCTGAGATAATTCTCTTCTTCTTCACTCGCAGTGTAGGGTTTTTCCGTCCCGATTCGCTGGTTGAGGTGCGACTTCCGACAAAAAGCTTGCGGCGCCTGGATCTGAAATCCGGCTTTTTTTCAGGTCCTTCGGGTCGTTCGGGCATAAGGTCCGAGCCAATTTGCGCTATCATTTTCTCAGCTTCCGACACGCAAAGAATAACGGTTTCGATGTTCTCTATTCTTTTCTGATATTCACTCAGTTCGGCGCCGGATTTGACGCGATAGTCGTTGTACATGAATTCTCCATTGATTTGTCAATGTTTTCCCAAGTAAACGTAATTCGTCGCTTGATCGTGAATTCAAAATGCCTTGATTGCATCTCTGAGTTTCTTCAAGTCGTCATCAGAGGCCAAATGAACCCTGATTATGCTTCTTCCCTTCTGTTTCAAGGCTTCGTAGTCACCCAGGGCTTGAGCGGATTTAAGCACGCCAAATGAATAGGGTTCGCCGGGAATAGCCGCGTCTTCAGCGTCATCTGCTGTGATTTGGATGAAAACCCCGTTATCTGCTCCGCCTTTGTGGATCTGCCCTGTAGAATGGAGATATCTCGGTCCGAATCCCAACGTGGTGGCGACTTTGAACCTGTCTCTTACAGCTATTCTGATTTCTTGTAATAGTTCAGTAGCTTCTTTGAAAGGCTGAATAAAAGCATTCAATGCCACGTAAGACCCAGCTTTGAGCTCGCTGAACAACTCTCCAATTTTTTGCCGAAAGTCAGGTGCATCCACTGAAATGAATTCTCCAGCCGGGATCTTACCATCTTTCTTGAACAGCTCCAGGTATTTCTTTGTGATATCCTTTGATTCCTGAACATTGGGCTGATCAAACGGATTTATCTTTAGGATCGCGCCCGCGATAGCGGTTGCGAATTCCCATCGGAATATCTCCCGACCAATGTCGTATGGCGTGTGCATTCGCTGTGTTACTACCGGATACCCTGCCTTTTCAAGATCGGAGACAGCCTGATCGTAGGTCATGTCTCCGTCGATTCTCAAGTACACGAATACACGATCTTTCCCATAAGCAGCTGGGGTTCCCATGGGCTCCCCGTCTATAGGCAACACACCTTTGCCTTCTTTGCCCGTACTTTCAGCAATCAGTTGCTCCAGCCACAAACCAAAAGTTTGGATACCTGGAGACAGCACAAGGCTCAACTTGTCGGATCCATCCAAAGCACATTGCCCCATTATCGCTCCCAGCCAGGTTCCGGGGCTCTCCAAGGATGGCACTGTTGGACCGCAAGCTTCTGCCGATTGGGCCGCTCTCATGAGCAAATGGCCGAGGTCAGCGCCGATGAGGGCAGCAGGTACCAAGCCAAAATACGAAAGAGCGCTGAAGCGGCCTCCTATATCCGGCGGGTTGAGAAAAGTGCGTCTGAATCCATGCTCTGAAGCCAACTTTCCCAGACTCGTACCAGGGTCGGTGATCGCCACGAAATGGCTCCCAGCACTATCACCCATCACCTGTTCCATTTTGGACCTGAAATACTTATAGAGTGAAGATACTTCTATGGTGGAACCCGATTTGCTCGATACTATGAAAAGGGTTCGGCTCAGGAGCACACTCCGCTCGACCGCCAGAATCGATCCGGGAATGGTAGTGTCGAGCACCTTCAGATCAGGATAACCTTCCGCAGAACCGAGGCAGGAAACGAAAACCTCTGCAGCGAGGCTGCTGCCTCCCATTCCCAGCAGGACGACCGACGTGATGCCGGCAGCCCTCACTTCATCGGCAAAATCTTTCAGGCGCTGAATCTCTCCCACCATTGGCTCAATAATCTGAAGCCACCCAATTCTTTGCGCTATGTCGCTGCGGTTTTTGGCTTCATTCGTCCACAGGGAGACGTCACCGCTCCAAAACTTTTCGGAACTTTTTTGTTCGTCAAACCTGACAAAAATTTCATCAATTGCCTTCTGAAACCTTCCCAGGGAAGCCGATCTATGGCCCCATCCGCGCAGCAACCGCATCCGTTTTGTCGACACGTCCTCAAGAATGTTGTTGTAAGATTCAGCGAAAGCCTTGATACCCTTTTCCAGCAATAAATCCATTACTTGATCTATATCAATGCCCATTTTTTTCAGGGCAGCGAACAGATTTCTCGCTTCATCCAGATTTTCTTCCAGTGCGGCATGCGCTTTGCCATGATCTCGAAAAGCGTCAAGAGTTGGTGGAGGAATGGTATTTACCGTTTCAGCCCCGATGAGCGCATCAACATAGTAAGTATCCGGGTAGTCTGGATTTTTGGTGCTGGTCACTCGCCCACAGAAGTCTCTGGGGCCTAGCCCCCTTGGATTTCAGAAGCTCGAACCGTTCGGAGCTGACAAGATCCTTGAACATGGCATAAGCGAGCTTTGCATTGGCTATTCCGGCTTTGCCCATGGCGTTCACAGCTGGGGTCCTGAAATCGGGGTCTGTTACGTCTTTAAGCCTTTCGTCAATAACCGAATCGAGGCGGCTGACGAAAAAAGACGCTACAGATGCTACTTTCGAAGGGTCAGCGCCTTTTGCGACGAGCTGTTCCAGACCTTCAATGTAAGCATTTGACGCGCTTTTGTACTGCTCAAGCGAAAAAATCAAAGTCACATTTATGCTTATCCCTTCGGCTATGAGTTCGCGCACAGCGTCCAGTCCTTCAGGAGTGGCTGGAATCTTGATCATAAGATTCTTGCGATCTACAAGACCGAAAAGGCGCCGAGCCTCGGAAACGGTCTCCATGGTGTCATACCGCGTGTTCTGGGGATATTTCCAGGCTGACAAATCCGTCTGCTCCACGTGTTTTTTCATATACGGGCAACAATATGTCGGCTGCTTGCTGAATGTCCGGCAGGACCAGGCCTTCGTAGATTCCGTTTGTGGCAAGTCCGTCATCTACCAGGCAGTGAACGTCATTTTCATAAACCCTCTCTTCGCGAAGTGACTTCTCGAAAATACTCGGATTGGACGTTACACCAGATACGCCGTCGTCATCCATTAGCTTCTTGAGTTCGCCGGAACGCAACAGTTCTCTGCTAAGGTTGTTGTACCAAACAGATTGACCTAGCGTGACTATTTCCAATAAGGGATTCATGTATGCCTCCGGAATATCATGAGCGCCGCGGAACATTGCTCTTGACAAGACATAGTCTATATGTCTAAAAATAGCTCGTGGAGGATTTTACACGAATCGGCGGATGTCTACAACGTAGATGAGTTCCCGAAATGGACCTAAAGGAATACCTCGAAATTCAAAGCCGTGAAATAGAGCGGCACAAATGGATAGAGTCCGAGAAGGCCGGCAAAGATCTCGGTATGGATGCGGCTATTGACTGGATTCTCAAATACGCTGCACTCTTCAGTGATCATTTGTCTCAAAAGCAACTGGAATCTTAAGGACTGTGCGTCTTATTTTGCTGCTTGATTGGTTCGTTCGACTAATCCCTTGAGGATTGGCGCTCAAAGACTGTACCTGCATCCGATCAATAAATCCCCTGCCGAATCAGCAATTTGTTCACAACGCTTTTTCCTAGTGTGTCACAAGCATTAGATACACGAGAACCGCGACAGCAATCCTGTACCAAGCGTACGGCACTAGAGACCAACGCTGCACAAGACTGATAAACGTCTTTACTGCCAGCGCAGCCGACAAGAAAGACACAATGAACCCTACCGCAAAAAAACCTAAGTCAGCCGCGCGAGAAACTGCCACCCTTTGTAAAGGTCGTATCCAGAGGCAGCCACCATCACGGGAACTGCCGCCAGGAAGGAATACTCCGCCGCGACTTTTCTGTTCAACCCTGAAAGCATGCCTCCGAGAATGGTGGCCGCTGATCTGGAAACACCAGGCCACATGGCCAGTATTTGAAACAGGCCCACGGCAAGGGCCTGCTTGTAGCTCAAGTGGTCCAATTCTTCCACTGAGGATTCAGGTTTGAATCTCTCTACCAGGATTATGGCGATTCCGCCGACACCCAGCGCCCAAACTACAGTTATAGGTCCGAAAAGATATTCCTTTATAGCCCGATGAGCCAATGCTCCAATCAGCAGTGCAGGCAAGGTGGTTACAGCGAGCAGAGTGATCCCTCTCATCCCTGAGAAACCCTGCAGTGCAAATCCCGAAAATCCTTGCACAGGGATCAAGCCGATGAATCGATAGTAATAAAGGCACACTACCGCAAAGATTGCTCCCAATTGGATAAAAACATCGAAGCAAGATGCCTTCTCGCCACTGAATCCAAGTAAATGGCCGGCCAATATCAAATGACCGGTTGAAGAAACCGGTAGAAACTCGGTAACGCCTTCAACAACTCCAAGCACTGCAGCTATCCACCAATCCAGCATTACAAAACTCCCGTCACAATGGCTTGCCGGCCCCAGCCGAATATTCTCCCAAAAGATCGACAAAGCGGATCTTTGGGGGATCCGCTTTGTCAGAAGTTTCTTGCCAACTAATTTTACCGCAAAATTGTTTTGTTATTTGACATCCATCAGTTCAACGTCAAAAAGGAGGGTGGCATTCGGAGGGATGACTCCGCCAGCGCCTTTCGGACCGTATCCCAATTCAGGCGGTATCGTCAGTTTGGCTCTGGTACCTACATTGAGGAGAGCGATACCCTCGTCCCATCCGCGTATCACCTGCCCTTGTCCCAATGGGAAGCTGATGGGCTCACCCCTGTCTCTGGAGCTGTCGAACTTCTTGCCGTCCTGAAGGGTTCCCACGTAATGAACGGAGACCTTTTGGCCAGGCTGGGGTTTTTGTCCGTTTCCCTCTTTGATTATTTCCACTTTCAGGCCTGACTGCGTTGTAAACACCTTTTCTGCAGCATTGACCGTCGCAATCACGAAAAACATTCCAGAAACCAGGGCAGCTACGAATAGATAAAACTTCACTTTGTATCCTTTCGGCTCATTCTTGACCACGTCCTTCTAACAGCAGGTGATCCGGTTGTCCAGCTTAACTGTGTGCCGACATGCCTCAGTCTTGGGTGGGGAATCAATCATGATTAAAGAAAAGCCTTACGGCTTTGGTGAAATCCTTTTCTGTCTCCTCACGACTGAAGCATTACGCCGATTCACTTGCTAACCTTGCACCGTATGATTTATTCATTAGAATAGCAGCGGCACGGAGTTCCCACAAGGAGGCGGAAGGGGCGGTATCTCGCTGCGCCGCTCCACGTGTAGCTATTCCACCAAATAGACGAGAGGACAATCGGCAAACCAAATATGAATGACAACCACGTACATCTTGTTTTCGGCCTCTGCTTCTCCCCGCAGAAAAGAACTGTTGTCAGGGTTGAATATCCGTTTCATAGTCATTCCATCAGCAGTGGACGAGACAGTCATGAACGGCGAAACGCCCAACGAAAACGTCAGGAGATTGGCCTTGGCCAAAGCGATGGACGTCTCGCCTCGGATGCCCGGTCTGTGGATAATGGGGGCCGACACAATTGTGGTCATCGACGAAAAGATACTGGGTAAACCTGGGGATGTGGAAGAAGCCAATGCTATGCTCGCAATGCTCGCCGGCAGAACACATGAAGTGTACACAGGCTATGCGTTAGTAAACTCTGCTTTTCCGGACAAGCAGACTATTCGACACGTGGTCTCGCAAGTCTACATTCGTGAGCTGGCTACACCGGAAATATCGGACTATGTGACCACTGGCGAACCTATGGACAAGGCTGGAGCGTACGCCATACAAGGGATCGGTTCCGGCATTGTGCAACGCATTTCCGGATCGTACACGAATGTCGTGGGGTTGCCTCTCTGCGAGGTGGCTCAAGATCTTCAGCAACTTGGAATTTTCGATTTTCTAAAGGCCAACGTGTGCAATGATTGCGGAAAATCTCGAGCGAATTAAAGAACGAATAGCGAGCGCCGCTGAACGCGGACTTCGTAGCCCGGAAGATGTGCGCATCGTGGCTGCAGCAAAGAGTCAAGGAAAACAAAAGATCGAAGAAGCGATTGCCGCTGGAATAAGAATAATAGGCCATAATTATCTTCAGGAAGCGCTTCAGGAGTCAGTTTCTGGCAATGCCGATGTCGAATTCCATATGATCGGACACCTGCAACGTAATAAAGCAGGGAAAGCAGCGGATTTATTCCACGTGATCCAGACTGTTGACGATCCGAGACTTGCTTCCGCGCTCAATAAGCATTGTGAAGCAACCGGTCGCACAATAGGCGTTTGTATACAGGTGAATCTTGCGTCGGAGCCTCAGAAGTCGGGAATTTCCGAAAGCGAGGTTCAGTCTCTTGCAGAATTTATTTGCAGCCTTCCAGCCTTAAGATTAATGGGACTAATGACAATGCCGCCCTTTTTCGACGATCCTGACCGAGCACGGCCGTACTTTGCAGAGCTCAGAGAGCTGAGGGAAAGACTTCAGGCTTCCGGAGTCCTTTCTTCCGAAATGAACGAGCTTTCAATGGGAATGACCGGCGATTTCGAGGCGGCAGTAGAAGAAGGCGCCACTCTGGTGAGAATAGGAACAGCGCTGTTTGGGCAGCGTTGACAGTCAATCGACTGAGGAGGGACATGATTCATCTTTGCTATCTGGTTAGGATTTTGTCGGCAAATACCCATGCAGAATTTCCCAGATCTCATTGATTTGATCAGCTTTGAGTCCCAGCCTTGTCAAGGTGCTCTCCAGGCGTTCGGCAGATTCCATCTGCCTGACCAAATCCAGATCTTCTCTCAATGACAGGTTTGAGAATACGTTCCCGTTCAAATGAACGGTTGCTAATCCAAAAATTCCATAATGGTGTTATGAATAAGCGGCCTGAAGGTTTTGATCCGAAAATCCGATTCACCCATATATACGCGGTTCGTGAGCAGAACGACGACGATTTCCCTCGGGATATCAATCCACAAAGAGACACCGGTAAATCCAGTGTGACCGATGCTGTCCCGAGAAAACTTGTCACCGCTTGTGGAACCTTCTTCTGAAGGTGTGTCGAATCCCAGTGCCCTCGTGCAACCGGGCACGAACCCGGCTCGATCACAAAAACTGCGGATGGTCTTCTGATCGAAAAGCCCTGCGGAGCCGTTGAGGCTCGACAGGAATTGCTCAGCCAACGCGGCCACGCCTCTCGCAGTCCCGAACAGCCCTGCGTGACCGGAGACACCGCCGAGGCATCTGGCATTGAGGTCGTTTACGATTCCCGGGGGGTCATCTTCGCGGGTAAGAGCGGCTCTGTCATTCTGACCTGATAGCAAGAAAAGCAAATCTGAATCCAATCCAAGAGGCTCATAAATCTTGCTCGCGGCAAATGAGGACAGATTTTGACCGGTTTCCAGCTCCAAAATGGAAGCGAGCAGCATGAATCCGAGATCAGAATAAAGGCTCCCATGGCCGATCTCATATTCAAGGGGCAGCGAAAATATCCGAGCGTTCATCTGTTCCTGAGTTTGATTGCCGTAAAGGTAATAGGGCCTCCACGTGGGCAGCCCGGAACAATGCGCCAGCAAGTGTCTCGGCGTAATTCCTGCCTTGTCACGGGGTGCATCGGCAAACCAATGAGAGATTTTACGTTCCAGTAGCTCAGGATTGCTAGCCGCCATCACCATCCAGCACGGGGTTGTGGCAAGCACTTTGGTCAGCGAGGCAAGATCAAAAAGGGTGTCCTTAGTGACTGATCGGGCGCCGTTTTCGCCCTCAGTTCCATAGTAGGCCTCGAACAAGGTCTCCAGGCGTCTGGACACTAACACGGCAGCGCCAGTGAACATGCGCTCTCCCTGTGCGGAGATCATCAGGTCATTCAACTTCTGAAAATTCACTTTTCCCGCTGCCTGCCTGCACGGAGAGCCTGTTTCTCACCTGAGGGCCTGATCGTGGAACATCAATAGCGACAAAGCTCCCGGCCCTTGATTGAATATGTAATCGTGCGGGCCGGAAAGAATAAGGTACGAATGGGGGATTTTGTTTGCGGTGAGCATCTGATGCAGCTTCGAGACAGAGGCGGCCATAACGTCCTTGTCACTGGTTACCAGTTGTATATGCCTCTTTCGCAGTGCGCCTGCATTCCAGGTTATCAGATCGCGGTAGATGTCCATGAACGGGCCGAACGCTCCCTGGACAGAGCCTACGCTGGAGAATATCTCCGGGTATTTGAATCCGTAATACATGGACCGTGACCCACCCATTGACACTCCATCAACTCCGATAGACTGACTCGCCACCCGATAACGTTTCTTCAGGGCTGGAATCAGTTCCTCCATCAGAAACGCCTCATATTCCGGAAACTCCGGACCCAATTGGCCTGAAATGAGTGGAGAGGCCGGACAAGCTAATATTACTCCTTTGTAAGGTTTGGAGCTGAGCTTGCGGTTGAAGTCCCTGAGGTGGGCGGGGGTGACCAGACCTCTGAAATGGTTTGTATCCAGATGGTTGGTCGCTAATGCGACAACCGCCTCATCCGTCTTGTAGTAACGCATCCAAGCCAGAGCACCTTCTCTTGGAGATTTGACACATTCTCCAGCCCCGCCGAACACGATCACCAAGGGATAGGATTTATCAGGATTTTTGTCATAATCTAGGGGAAGGCTTATAGCTGTTATGTTCTGAGAAAAATGCTTGGATGGTAAAGTGAGATACTCAGCGGAAACTTTATAGCCTGGAATTTTTTCAACGACAGGACCAGCTGCAGATTGCGGAAGGCCGGGTCGATTGGATTCCGTTGTATGCGGTTTTGCCTCTTTAGGAGAAGCCTGCTCCGTTGGAGACTGTTTTTCCGCAATGATTGAGGCTTCGCCCTGTTCTTTGGAAGCAGCGGGTCGGGGCACTGGGGCGTTGGAAGCATCCTTTTCGCGGGATGAACATCCCCCAAAAGTCAGTAGCATTGCAAGCGAAGCAAGGCCGAGTATTAAGCCGGCGGTACGTGGAAAAGCGGTGAATAAATCCCTTTTCTCTTTTTCATTTCTTTTTATCAATTTCCCGGACCTCCACGAGGCCAGCATTCAGTTGTCCAAGGCTGGACTGCTAACGTAGGGCAGGCTTTCCAGCCTGCCATTGATGGCATTTGAGACAGGCAGGCTGGAAAGCCTGCCCCACAAAAGGCATCACCGGACAACTAAATGGTTGCCGCATTCATCAATTATGGCTTGAGTAGACTCACCATAACCCCTGGAGACGGTTGGCTTTTGCAGGAACAACAGCAGCGCTTTCTGGAGCACGCACCGAATCCCTCTGTGCAGGTTCCTTTTCAGATGTGACCCTTTGCCGGGACTGATTTTGATTTATCCCCATCGCGACAAAGTTCTTCTTAAACTGTTTGGAAAACCAATAAAGAGCCTGATGTCCATTTGGATACCGGTAAGCGCAATAACCATGTCCGCAGCTTTGGAAGACATTTACTTCCACTGGAAATCCCGACGCCTTCATGTCCTGGACCAGTTCGTAAAGCCTGCCCCCATTACTGTAAGTGTTGCAGCCATCCCTAGTATTAGTATTGATGTTGTAGGCTATTCCCCCTGCCTTTTTAATTCGGGCCACGTTCGCTCGCCATGTGTCAGGGGTCATGGGATAGCTGCCGAGATCCGTTTGCTGGCCGCCGGCATACCCGAAAATGTCAGGTCTGCGAGCCGAAATCATTATCGCTTGAGCCGCTCCAGCACAAGCACCGTCAATTCCTCTGAAGAGCCGATGAGGGACCGTCCTGTAATGAGCATCTATGAACGGAATCACCTCCCCTAACAGATAATCCTCATAACGTCCGGTATTTCCGCCTGCAGGGTTCCACACGGCCACTGCTATGACATCATCGTATGGGTCATTCTGCAGCCATTGGTTAAACACCTTTAGTTCCTGGTCGGAGACGTTGTCCTGGAAACTCGCGGGGTTTAATTGTCCTGATTTCAAATTGTCCATAGTGAGAGGAGTTTTGCACCAGACAGACCAGTACGTGGCACCTCCGAGTTCCGGTCCATTGTCCCAGCCGGATTTGCCGCCCAACAGGTAGACAACGCCATAGCGTCGATTCACGTTCTTTTCGTAGTCTTCTGGGAGGATCACATGTACAGGGAATGGTCCGGGAACATCAACGCCACCTTTCGCTTTGGCGCTCTTGAACACATCGGAATGCACACGCACAGTCTCAATATAGTGCTTTGTGCGAAGGAATTTGGTCCTGGCTTCAATTTCCGCCCAGGGTTCTTCTTTCGGCGCTGCGGCTGCCAGGCATGCAGCGGCCAAAACCACAAGCATTCCAGCAGCTATGATATGCTTTTTTTTCATTCCAAAACCTTCCCACGTCAGAATCGGGTTCGGCAGCCTCGCTGCTAATCATCGCACAGTTATGTTATATACTTTTACAGGAAATCCCTGCTGGTCGGCAGCATCTGAAGAGGCAGGATCCATAAGTATGACACTGCTCTTGACATTTACTCCTCTGAGAGCGCAACGCACATACAGCGGGTAAGTGCCGGGCTGCCCAGCTTGAAGCTGCACGGTCATATCGTAACCTTTGTTTTCGCCCCACAATTCTATCCAGCGTTCGGCCATGGGGACTTTCGTCCTGATCTTATCGCTCATGACTGAGAGGACGGTACTACCAGAGCCGTACACCTTCCCCGGCTTAGCAGAAATTATCTTCAGCCCCGAAGGATTGGGGCAAGACACGGTTATGCCGCCGTAATCCGACTCAGATCCCATATTCTGGGCGTCAATCCTGACTGTAAAGGCCTTGCCTGCTTCAACGGTATTGGGGACTTTTACACTGACCAGCTTCGGTTGGGCCTCCCGCGGAAGCGCAACTTCAAACAAATTGGCGAGCCATTGAGCGCCGTCGAGCCTGACGTCAATCAAATACTCGCCTGTTTTTACAAGACCTGAAGAAGTCTTACCGAAATCTCTGGGATAGACCACAGAAAATTCCTCTTCGCCGGACGGAATTTGTCCCTGGTACTGATAATTCCCATCCGGCGCTTTGAGAATGATCTGCACCTGCCGAGGGCCATTGCCTTGATTTTGGAACTTAAAGGCGAGTGCATTCTTTGCTTCGTCTACAAAGCGAGGAATCGACGAGTTCAGCTCGGGGAAATTCGTGTAAGCTTTTCCGGACAAATGGTTGATAACTATTTCCGGGCCCCGCTCTTGTTTTACCACGGGCTTTTCAACCTGGGATTCCATTTCTTCAGAGGTTTCCTGCTCTGAGCCCTCTTGTCGTGAGCCTCCGATCACCGGAGCGGATTCCGTGGCTACAGTTTGAAGTTGAGGTGGACGTTGTTCTTGAGCGCTCTGCTGTCCGGTCGTATCTGCAGCCATTTCTTGCCCGATCTGCGGCAGCACGGATTCTAATACAAGTATTTTTTTCGCATCCTCGTCGCGAGCCTCCGAACTGGCTCATGAAGCGGTTCATTCCCTGAGGAGTGTTGATATTAATTTTATGAACATTACTTCTTCGAGTCGCATGGTACAACCACACGCCGCCCTTGCTGTCAGGAAGCATCATGACCACATGGTAATGGAGGACTTTGTAAGGCCTCTCATTCCCTGGCCTGCTTATGCTGCCTAGATAGATCCGGCCTGGCCGCATTTGAGATAGCACTCGCTGCCATGCGGCAGTGTTGTGCAAATCGAAGCCCCTCAATGTCATGCCGTCAGCACCCTCGAGAGAGTAATCTTTTCCGTCGGGCATGATTACCTTGCGCTGCTTGCCATCCGTAAGGTTCAGGATAAGGTCCCATCCGAAGTCCCAGTCTTTCCCCAAGGAAGAGTTATCCCCGCTGTTTTTCAAACGATCTTTGGTGACTTCCTCCAAAGAAAAGTTTCTTGTCGAAAATGAATCTGGACGCGGAGACGACCAACCCGCTGCAGTTCAGCCCTGGGGCATCATAGAACCGATCAGGTCGGTCAAAGGTGGTAAAATAGCCTCGACTGTCAATAGCGCCATCATCCCGATACGGGATCCCGAGGTGGGTATCGGCAATTTCCACAGGATCGGTCTTGGAGTCTATACCCCGCTGCCATATATACTCAGGGGCGAATAATTGATCTCCGAAAACCGGCATAGCGATCCACATGCTTAAACAAATAAGCCCAAAGATCAGCGCCTTCATATTGTTTCGGGTAATTTTCACCAAGCCTCCGGAGTTTAACTTTATTTCAGGTTATTTATATTAGCAATTATCGCTGTTTCATGCAAGTGTGACAGTCAATTACATTAGAAAACTACCATGATTTAGCAAATTTGTCTGAAGACAAAAAAATGGTCCGTAGTTGTGTAACCTGACAAGAAAATCCGACCGACTTGCTGTAAAATTGCGGTAAGGCTCAAAATGACGTGATGTTCGCAATCAGTGCTTAGGCTCACATTGTATGATTGCCCTAGAGCGGGTGCCACTGCTGGACGAGCCAGCAGTGGCACCCAAACGTGCCTTGACGCATCCAAATGATAAACTATAAAGGACAGCTTCTCGACTTCGCCACGAGAGTCAGCATAAAAAATGAGGAAATACCTTTTGTGAGGTAATGATGGAATATCATGCGGTAATAGAAGAATTCCAAGGATGGTGGATCGGTTGGTTGGTGGATCTCCCAGGCGCAAATGCGCAGGAACGCACCAAAGAGGAGCTGCTGAAATCACTAAAAAATGCAGCTGAAGATATGCTGGACTTAAGAAATATCCGTGATCCGAATGTCGAGATTCTGGTTCAGCAGGCCACGGAGTCCAGCACGCCCTGGAAAGCGCCCAAGAACCAGGTCGCGGAAGACGCAGAGGAAACAAGGACTAAAGACTAACCGGCATGGCCAGACGATCGCAGACCTGCCCTCACCTCACGGAAAAAGTCAGCTTTCTTGCCAATTTGCCGTCCAGATAGAGAGCCACCTTCCACAATCCCGGCTTCTGATTGACTAGTTCCCTCGTGGAAATGGAATGCACTCTCGGAGTGCCCCCCTTCTTTCTTTCAAAGCCTTCTCTTCCTTCTGCTTTTGTGTCGTAATGAACTCTTATGTTGCGGTATTCCTGATCGTTCGGATCGTACCAACGAGATTCAGCCGTGTATTCGTTCTTTTCGTTCTTCGGCACGAAGATTAGATTTACGGTCTCGTTCATGGTGTGATCGAAGAAATCCTTGGGGTGCGCTGCAGAACCAGCGGTCATGAAGATGTCTTTCAACAAATAGGACCGCTCATCACTCCCGGAGCGCTCAATCCCTTTCCATTTTCCGGGGTTAATCGCCTCGCATCCGCATGTACAGAAAACCAGCAACAGGAGAAGTGCAACACATCCACACGTTTTCAATACCATTGATTTTCGCTCAATTCTAGACTCCTGCCCTGATCCGGGGTTCGGGCCGAATGTCGCTCGTATCCTCATGACATCCTCACCATGGCTATTTCATCACATTCCGGGAACTTTGTGCACCTTATGCAATCGGCCCAAATCTTGTGAGGTAATTGGCTCTTGTCCATGACAGTGAACCCCATCCTTTCGAACAGCGTGAGTCTGTACGTGAGTACAAAAACACGATTTATTCCCATATCTCTGGCCTCTCCGAGCAGAGACTCAATCAAACTCGTACCAAGGCCTCGCCCTTGATGTGATGATTTTACAGCAAGAGACCGTATTTCCGCAAGATCTTCCCACACAATATGGAGCGAACCGCAACCGATTATCTCGCCTGAATCTTCATATACTGAGAAGTCCCTCACCTTGGAATAGAGGTCGCTGATTGCACGCGCAAGTATATGCCCGGACTTGGCCTGTTCCGCTATCAAACGGTGGATTGTTTTCATGTCGCTTAGATTGGCCTTGCGAATCAACTGTTTCCCTCCATGGTGCGCAGGTCCATGAGTCTCTTTACGTGCTCTCTTACGGATTCAGGATCATCCGTGGCGCCGAGCATACGAGTGAGTTCAAGTACCCTGTTCTTCCGGACCTAAAGGTAGCACCTCAATCTGTGTGCGGCCTTCAGTCACAAATTTCTTCACTGAAAAATGATGGTCTGCCATGGCCGCTATTTGGTGAAGGTGCGTAACACATAGGACTTGCTGTTTCCGGGCGACGCGAGCGAGCCTGGAGCCCACAGCGAAGGCTGTATTGCCTCCAATTCCAGCATCAACCTCATCGAAAATTACTGTTGAGGCCCCGCGAACATCTGACTGGAGCGCTTTCAGACCGAGCATGAGTCTTGAGAGTTCTCCGCCCGACGCTACACGGGCCCAAAGGTCTTGCTGTCTCGCCCGGGTTGGAGGCCAGAAAAAATTCCGCCCTCTCCATTCCTTTCGCTGAGGCTTTTTCAGGCTCAAGTCCCTCGAAGCTCACGGAAAATACGGCATGTGGCATTGCCAACTCCATGAGTTCCGATTTCATTGAATGTTCCAGCTTCCGGGCGGCTTTGCTCCGCGCTTTGGAGAGAGCGTACGATGCTTCAAAATAGGTCTCTCGGTTTTTCGAGGCCACGTTTCTCAACTTGTTGATCGCTCCCTCTGCATCCAGAAGGTTTTCCGATTCTCGAGACAGCGACTCCAACAATTTCATCAATCCGGGGATGTCTTTTCCGTGTTTTCTCTTAAGCCGCCTGATCAGGGCCAATCTTTCATCAATTTGTTCGAGCCTCGAAGGGTCGCTGTGAAAAGTTTGGGCCAGGTCCCTCAGTTCCAAGGCCACATCTTCTATTTTGTACACAGCGTCATCAAGATTCTCCTTGAGCTCTCCAAGCTTGGGATTCGCGGAAACGAGGAAATCAACAGCCTTTTTTACTTCAGAAAGACTTGCGATTATGCTGCCGGATTTGGAGTAAAGCGCCTGATAAGCCTCAAAAGCCTTTTCTCTGATCTGAACCGCTTTCTTTGAGGTCTCCCGCTCTTGAGCCAGTTCGTCTTCCTCGCCCTCTTTGAGGGCGGCCCTGGTCAGTTCCTTAACTATTTCAGAGTTTTCACGGGATTGGCTTTCAAGCTCTTTGACTCGTTTCAGCGCTGCGGCTAAGTCTCTTTCAGCCTTCTTCCAGGCGGTGAATGCTTCGGCTACTAGCTTTCCAGCGCTTTCCAGTTCTCCGTAGCGGTCCAGGATTTCTATATGTTCGTCCGGGTCCAGAAGCACTCGGTGCTCGTGCTGCCCGAAGATGCTCACCAGAGCCGGCCCCACCATCTGGAGCATATTCAGGCTCGCAAGATTTCCATTTATGGAACATTTGGAGCGACCTGAACGGGAAATTTTCCTTGAAAGCACTAGTTCGCCTTCTGCTGCATATTCATGCAACTCTTCCGGAAGCACCAGATGTTCGGGGACTTCAAAAAGTCCTTCCACCTGAGCTTCTTCTTCTCCAGTTCGGATGACGTCTGAGGTTGAGCGAGATCCCAGCAGCAGATTGAGGGCCCCGATCAATATGGATTTTCCCGCGCCGGTCTCGCCGGTCAGCGCGTTAAATCCTTCGCCGAACTCGACTTCGACTTTGTCGATAATAGCAAGATTGGATATCTTCAAATATCTCAGCATTCACGTCAGCAGATCTTGGTTCTTGGACTTATTCATTCAATCGTCGGGGCATACTACTCCTTGTGGGGCATGCTTTCCAGCCTGCCCACGTCCAGACCATATACGCGACGCTCTACACCAGGCCAAGCTTCTTTTCCTTCAGAACGTCAAAGTAGTCCCTGGCTTCTGACTTTACCATAATAAACTCTATCGGGGCTTTGACCACACGCATTGATTGCCCTTCCGAGAGCGCAATATTGGTGTGTCCGTCCAGAGTCAGGGTCAAATCGGCCCCCTTCTTGAGTATCAATTGTGTTTCCACATTCGGAGGGATCATAAGAGGTCGCCGCAATCCTATGTACGGACATATAGGCGTCAAAAGAATGCCTTGAACATCCGGATGAATCAACGGACCATGCGCCGCATAAGAATAAGCGCTTGAGCCAGTTGGTGTAGATACGATCAGGCCGTCGGCCCTGAGTTCAATTTCCCGTGACGATCCCATTTTAATGCCGAGATCTATAAGGCGAGCTATTCCGCCCCAATGGATGACCGCATCATTGAGCACTCTCACTATTTTGCCGCTGGGCAACGTTAACTGAAGAAGCATCCTTTTAACAAATTCTGCAGTGCCGTTTATTACTGAAGCCAAAGCATGAATCGCCTCGCGAGGCGAGATCTCAGCCATAAACCCTACTCGCCCCAGATTCACGCCCAGGACCGGCATGGATTTGTCGTTCAGCAACGAAGCCGCTCGCAATATGGTCCCGTCTCCGCCAAGTACTACTAGAAGATCGGCCTCATCCGTCAAGCGTTCTGTTGCGGTTGCTTTCCATTTGGTGGCTAATTCGTGCAGGGAGGATTCCAGCAACACTTCTTTTCCGGATTCCTGGACAAAATCCTTGATTTCCTTTCCGAGGGTGATTGCCTGATCTTCGCCGCGTTTAAGGACGAGTCCGATACGTCGCATAAAAAGCCTCGACAATTTCGTGAGTTTCGGTTCAGATTGAGTACCATGAATTAGTGATAAAATCCAGGAAAATGGGCCGCTACTTTCGAAAATGAACCGAATGTCCCTTGCTCCTGAAGCAAGTTTGATATAGGCTCAAGCAATGGATATGTTCGAAATACTCTAATTAATAGCCCAGGCAGGCCCTTGGCCGACAGAATGCGACCAAAAGACCTGGATGAATTCAGCGGTCAGGAGAATCTCATAGGACCGGGGAAGATACTCAGAAATGCCATTGAGGAAGACCGCATATTCTCGATGCTCTTCTGGGGACCGCCTGGCACTGGCAAGACCACCTTGGCAGCCATTATAGCACATCGTTCAGGTTCCAGATTCGTGCCCTATTCCGCGGTAACCGTAGGCGTAAAAGAAATAAAGGAATTAGCAGCTCACGCAAAAGATGATTTGAAATACTCCGGAGTGAAGACCATTCTCTTTTTGGATGAGATCCACCGTTTCAACAAATCCCAGCAGGACTATCTGCTCCCACACGTGGAACGTGGGACCCTTATACTCATCGGCGCGACCACTGAAAACCCGAGTTTTGAAGTCAATTCAGCTCTTTTGTCGAGATTGAGAGTATTTATTCTCGAGCAGCTTTCTCAGGAAGACATTCGGAAAATCTTACACCGTGCGCTTACGGATTCGGATAGCGGACTTGGGATACTCGATGCGAAATTGGCCGAAGACGCTGAGAATTTGATAATCCAGCTTTCAGGGGGAGATGCTCGATCAGCTCTCAATATGCTTGAACCTGCTGTAGTTGAAGCGCACAAACATCACGATGGAATAGTCTCCGCAGAAATAGTGAGAGAAGTTGCCCAACAGAGAAGCCTTCTTTACGACAAGACTGGTGAGGAACACTACAATCTCATTAGCGCCTTGCACAAATCGCTCAGGGATAGCGATCCGGACGTGGGCCTTTATTGGATGGCTAGAATGATAGAAGGAGGCGAAGATCCTCTGTACATAGCAAGGCGCCTGGTGCGTTTCGCAAGCGAGGACGTTGGACTTGCTTCTCCGAGGGCTCTTGAGCAGGCGATTGCAGCGTATCAGGCGTGCAGGTTCATAGGTCTGCCGGAATGCGCGCTGGCGTTGGCTCAGGCTGTAGTTTTTCTCGCAACCTCACCTAAATCGAACTCACTGGAAGCAGCTTACATCGCGATAAAGGAAGAAATTGCCCGGACAGGTCATTTGCCTGTGCCCTTGCATATAAGAAATGCTCCAACCCGCTTCATGAAGGGGATCGGTTACGGAAAAGGTTACAAGTACGCTCACGATTATCCCGATGCAATGGTGGATCAGGAGCACTTGCCTGAAGAAATCCGGGGTAAGAGTTTCTATCATCCTTCGGAACGAGGCTATGAGCAGTCCATAAAAGAGTGGATGGAGAAGATATCCCGAAAAGATGAGGAAACCTAGACCAAGAAAATGAAGAAAACCGGATGGCTGGCAGAGACGCCGGGCTCGCTATTGACCAGTAGCGGCCGGCCTCCGCGCCGGCCAATTAAGATTGGATCCCCACCTTCCGGGCTCTGTCGTAAGTTGTTTTTATTTTGACATTATTATGGAGGCAGAGCCTCCAGGTCACGCATTCTCAGGCAGAGCCTGGGAACGAGAAAAAAAAGACTATTGATTGTGAATGTCACTGTATTTCTCCCACCGTATAGAAGTACACGACCAGCTTGTCTTGAGGCACATAATCTTTTTGAACAAATTCATACACTGTGGGGCTAATCTTTTCAGGCTTGCCGGGAAAGCAAACTGAGACAAACTCTTCAGGCTTTTCTTTTACCAGCCTCAATCTGAATTCCCCTATTGGTCCTTTCCAGTTGCGTCCGGTACCGAGGATGTATTCAACATTGCGATGCCACACCCAAACTGATTCTGCACTGGTGGAATACATAGTCCTAAATCGTTTTTCCATCGCGCGTTTGGTTATCTCGTCCAGACATGCCTCGTCTTTATCATCTCTCATTCCTGTAAAAGACTTCCAGAATTCATCCACGTTTCCTTCTTCTTCATAAGTTTTCCAATTGGGCGCAAAGCCACCACCTACGACAGGGACATATTCGTGCTCTACGACAGTTTCTCTCTTTGAAGGAAAAATCTGCTGCCAAAATGCAGTCTCTTCCGTTTTCCAGTCACCTATTTCTTTTCTGAGCTGGACAAACTTCTTGGACAAAGGCGAATTATCTTGATCGTATCGGAAACCGAAAAATATGTCCTTATCTGACAAACCTGATTTACGCAGTGTATGGGTAACATCTCGGTCGGCAACAAAGGCTTTGCAAATATTTTGCTTTGCTACCGGCCAGCCATTCACTAGAACGTTGAAACTCGCCATGATCAATCTAGGTTCATCCTCCGAAGAATAGTGTCCCCGAAGAGGATCATATTTAGGTAAAGGGAACGCTACTCTTGTGTGAATGTCCTTATCTGACTCGTTAAGGAAGCGATATTTCACTCGAATTTTCTTTGTGGAAATTTCAAGGACTTCTTCGAGGCATCGGATATCCTCATTTTTCGTGAATTCAATCCCGCCCGCTCCGAAACGAGCAATCGAATCGTTTGAGAAACCGAGTGACGTCTGAACCAAAATCGCTGCGGCAATTGCCAATATGCCGAGCGTGCCTGGAAGTAACCCTCTTATGAATCCAGAGATTTCAAGCTTGTGCATCCGATATCCTTTTGCAAATCCTTTGCCTCACCATATCAGACGGTTGGCTCAGGAAACACAAATTTCTTTGCTTTGACGCCGAGAAGTTCCCTAAATCATATTTATCCGCTATCCTGCGTCGAGCGCTTTGACGCGTTTCAGGAAAATTTTCTGAAAGGACACGATCCTTGGACCCTCGAGAATCCAAGCCGGTAACCAAGCCGACCCAGCCTGTTGAGCTGCTCTTTGAATGCAGGGTGTACTACGAAGACACCGACTGCATGAGCGTGGTATATCATTCTAATTACTTAAGATATCTGGAACGAGCCCGCACGGAGTACGTGGAACAGCGCCTGGCGAGCGTTACGGAGTATCACAACAACGGGTACATGTTCATGGTGCACAAGATTGAAATCGTGTTCCATGCTCCCGCAAAATTGGGCGATTCTCTGGTAGTCCGCACTTGGATAGAAAACACCACCCGTTTCAGGATCGTGGTGAAGCAGATTATCACGAGAAAAGGCGAACCACGGGATTATCTCGTGACCGCAACAGTCACTCTCGTTGCAGTGAGCCCGGACGGAGAACTCCTTCAGATCCCTCCGGAATTCCACGAGCTTTAGTCCAAGAATGATAAGGAATTCTAGGCGCATGATGAAAAATTCAGGGCACAGGCTGATCTCTGCGACGATTTTGCTTTGCTTGTGTCTCTCCGGTTCACTGTCCTTGGGGAACGACACTGACGCCCTGGTGGATAAGGCTTTGAGGCTTTCCGGAATATCCGGACAAATAGAAATGCTGGGAAAATCCATCCTGTCTGCGGTCCCTTCGGATGCTTTCCCAGATCAAAAAGCCCGAAACGAAGCCGAAGCCTTTATCCGGAAAAACGCCTCAAAGGAAGCCCTGACAGAGACAATCCGGTCCGCAATTCGTGATAAGTTCGACAAAGACAACATAGAAAAAATCATAAAGTTTTATGATTCGACGTTGGGCAGAAAGGTTGGACGGCTCCAGGAAAATGCGCTTGACGCTGGATTGCTTAAAAGCGTCCGAGAAGGTCGGAAAGCTGCGGTTTCCCTGGATGAAGACCGTCTGAATACAATCCAACGCATCATTAATTCGCAAGACGCGGCAAAAACTAACGACGTTCTGGTTATCAGCCTTGTCAGGGGAATGTTGGAGGGCTCTGCGGAAAAGCCGAATGCTCCTGAAAATGAATCCGAAGACATCAAAGATAAATTGAAAGTTGTAGAAAAAACACTGGCCGCAGAACAGCATCGAATGGATGACATGACCTTGACCGCATATGCGCTTACGTTTCGCTCCTTGAGCGACAAAGAAATGGAGGAACTGTCAGCGTACAACGAATCCCCAGCAGCGCTGTGGTTCCGCGACGTGACGCTGAAAGGGCTGGAACAGGCTGTTTTCAGTATTTCGCGATCTTTGGGAGCCGCCTTGACTGCATCCCGGAACACCGGGACATCCGATCGAAACTCTGCGGCCTCTAGCGCTTCGGGAAAACGCAAAAGTCGGGATGAGTAAAATGAATATTTTCGCCAGACTTTTGGCTGTCTCTCTACTCTTAGCGTTACTTCTGGGAGAGAGTGCCTTCGGCCAGAATGCTTTCAAGCAATATACAGACCCTGGTCGACGGTTTTCTTTCGATACCCTGCGACCATGACCGTGAAAAGCCCCGGACCGGATGAGGTGAAGATTTTCCATCCGGCAGCCACCTTCAGAATAAGCGCATTCGTACAGGATCGCTCCAAGAAGAGCACTCCCAAAGCAGAGGACGTCACAGATCTGTTTGAGAAGCTGAAACAGGAGATGAAGGATTGCACCGTTCTGGAGCAGGGCAAGCTAGCAGGTCTTGATGGAGTGCAAGGTTATAATATTTATTCTTTTAAGGATCATCGCGGCATGGAGCTTGTCCAACTCGTGCAGTACCATATTGCTGAGGATCGCGTGCTTCAGATGATCATTTCGGATCGAACCGAGGGGTTCAAGAACCTTGAGAAGGTGATAAGGAAAATTCACAATTCTCTAAAGGTGTTAAATACAAAGCTTAGGTAAGAGTTGAAAGACCCGAAATTACGGCCGCTGTCCAGCATCCCTTTCAGTTGATTGAGTGAGGCCGGCCAAATGTCATTGCGAGGAGCGAAGAGACGAAGCAATCCCCTCTCTAAGAGAATGAGATTGCTTCGCTGCGCTCGCAATGACATATCCTCCAAACGTCTCATCTCTGACTGCAAAAGAATGAACTCTCTGAAGGCCGCTGGTCAGCTTTCACTGGATTGAATGTATGCCGAAATTCAAAATCAGCTCAGAATACGTTCCAAGAGGCGACCAGCCCCAGGCCATCGAAGCTTTGGCAGTAGGGATTGAAAGTGGCCTCGAGCACCAAGTGCTACTGGGCGTTACAGGCTCCGGCAAGACCTACACTATGGCAAATGTTATAGAAAAAATTCAGAAGCCCAGTCTGGTCCTTGCCCCCAACAAAACACTGGCAGCCCAATTGTTCAGCGAATTCAGGGCCCTGTTTCCGGAAAACGCTGTGGAATACTTTGTTTCCTATTACGATTATTACCAGCCTGAGGCTTACATTCCACAATCCGACACTTACATCGAAAAGGACTCAAGCATAAACGAGACCATCGACAAGATGAGGCATTCAGCCACACGGTCACTCCTGGAGCGTAGCGACGTGATCATAGTGGCCTCTGTGTCGTGCATATACGGCCTTGGATCTCCAGAGGCTTACCAGAACATGCTGGTCCATCTCATAGACAAAGAAGACACCGAAAGGGACGCGGTGCTTCGCAAACTCGTTGAAATCCAGTACGAGCGCAATGACATCGATTTTCACCGGGGCGTATTCAGGGTCAGGGGCGACGTGGTGGAGGTATTCCCCGCGTTACGAAGAAGCACTCGCTATCAGGATTGAGTTTTTCGGAGACACTGTCGAAGCCCTTTATGAAATTGATCCATTGCGAGGCAAAGTGGTTCGTGCCCTGGATAAAGTCGCTATTTACCCGGCAAGCCATTACGTTACCGAACGATCAAGGCTTCTGACATCCGCTGATGCAATACTAGAAGAGATGAAACAACGCGTGGAATTCTTCAGGGATCAAAACCGTTTCATCGAAGCTCAACGGATAGAGGAGCGTACAAGGTTCGATGTGGAAATGCTCAAGGAGATGGGCTACTGCAACGGCATAGAGAATTACTCGCGATATTTGACCGGCCGCAATCCGGGCGAGCCTCCGCCAACTCTTCTGGAATACTTTCCGAAGGATTCTCTGTTCTTTATCGACGAGTCCCACGTCAGTGTTCCTCAGTTGGGGGGAATGTTCAAAGGGGATCGTGCAAGGAAGACGACACTTGTAGATTACGGCTTCAGGCTTCCAAGCGCTCTCGATAACAGGCCGCTCCGTTTCGAGGAGTTTGAAGCTCATGTGAATCAGGTCGTCTATGTGTCAGCGACTCCCGGTCCTTATGAGCTCAAAAACAGCGACGGCAGAATTGTGGAGCAAATAATCCGACCTACGGGCCTTACAGATCCAGTCATCGAGCTTCGGCCCGCTTCAAGCCAGGTGGACGACTTGCTTGGGGAAATTCGCGAGCGTGTGGATCGGGGTCAGCGCGTGCTGGTCACCACCCTTACCAAGAAAATGTCAGAAGACCTCTCAGAGTATTACGCAAACCTGGGCATAAACGTGAAATATCTCCATTCCGAGATCAAGACAATCGAGCGCATGGAGATTATCCGAGATTTGAGGCTCGGCAAGTTTGATGTGCTAGTGGGGATCAATCTCTTGAGAGAAGGACTCGACATTCCGGAGGTCGCGCTTGTGGCCATTTTGGACGCGGATAAAGAGGGATTTCTACGATCTGAGCGGTCGCTGATTCAGACCGCGGGCCGTGCCGCACGGAATGTGGATGGGACAGTCATCTTTTATGCGGACCGTGTGACCGAATCCATACGCAAAGCTCTCGACGAGACCAACCGTAGGCGTCGGATTCAGCAGCAATACAATATGGACAACAATATCACGCCTGAAACCATCCGGAAGCACATAACCGACGTACTGTCTTCATTGGCTGAGCAGGATTATGTAACAGTGGAAGTGGAAAAAGCACCGGATCTTCCCGAGGATGTTCCTCCGGATCAGATACCGAAGCTGATAAAGAAGCTCACCGACGAGATGTTCGCTGCAGCCAGAGACCTGGAGTTCGAAAGAGCCGCGGAGCTCAGAGACAGAATACGGCGATTAGAACAAATTCAAATAAGCTACGGCATTCCATTCTCGAAGCCTCAACCCGCCAAAGAACCGCGCCGCGCTCGGGTCTTGAACTAGTCAGCGCACAAGATTTCTTGAAGAGAATTTCTGGGAGCCCCTTTTTTGTAAAAAGGGGCTCCCAGGCCCTCCCAAAAAAACTTTTGATGCATGGCCAGGACGACAGCTTGTTCAAATTGCCAAAATTCTTGTCCAATTTACGGGAATGGCAACCCGTCACCCCGGACTTGATCCGGGGTCCAGATTCCTGATTTCAGCCCGGTAGGGGGCGGTGACCAACGGGAACCACATCGTTAGAGTTCCTTTCGCAAGCGATGCGGTTCGCTGGACTCACCGCATCCTACAGCAGCTGCTTCGGAACGAGGAAAAACACTATCGCGCCTGAGAGCCGGCCACCTGAAAATTATCCTTATTTTGAGCTGCCATTTCTTTATCAATGAGTCTCTTTATGACCCGCTTCACACGTGGCGAATACAGTATCAGGGATTGCAGAAAGATTAAGTCTCCGTAAAGTCCCAAGAAAATTGACGAACATCCCAAAATCCCAAAGAAAACCACCGGTCTGAACGGTGAGACCACCAGAGCGAGAAAGCCCAACAGCGTAATCGTGGACCACGAGGAAATCTGCTTGGCAGTCAATCTGTAGGATCGGGCCACGCATTCCTCAACTGAATCGCCTTGATTCAGAGCGATCTCCCTTTTCAGTTGAGCGAGATAATGAATCGTATTGTCAACCGCCAAACCTATGGCAACGCTGGCGGTAAAAACCGTAACAGCATCCAGAGAAATACCGAACCATCCCATAATGCCGAATGCTGCCGCCAACGGCGGCACGTTGGGGACAATACATAACAGGCCAAGAGTAACGGAATTCATCTGAACCATCATTCGTACTGTAATAATGGCTACAGCCAGCAACATTGATTGCACTTGATCCCTTATCAGTTCGGATGTCTGTCTTGCCACGACTGCAAGGTCGCCGGTCACAACGGCACTTGCAGCCCCTTTCATCACTGAGTTTGCAACAGCTTCTATTTTGTCTATGGTGTCCCCAATAGGGTGATCGGGCAAATTCCAGATGCGTACGGATATTCGCTGCGTATCATAGTCGTCATTCAGGAATCTCCCTCTTACACGGCTCCCTCCAGGGCTCATCGAGATCAAAGACAAAAGCTGAGGCACCTTGGAAGAGTTTGAAAACAGGCCCGCCTTCGATTCGGAATCTGTCAAGGTGTCGTTCAGGTACTCCAGCAGCGGGAGCATGAATCCGTACCTGCAACTTCAGGGACTTGCTTAAGCGCTTTGTCCAGTTCGGCTATTTTTTCCCAGACTTTTGCATCCTTAAATTCCCCGGATTGGGCTTTCAACAACAATTCCACCGAGTTTACTGCCGCGAGATTTTTCTCGACAAAGTTTATGTCTTTTACCTCGGTTGTTTTGTCACTCAGCATCCTCAATATTTGAGTGTCGCTCTTGACCAAAGGAGCGCCTGCAATCAAAACGCGGTAATCGCAACCCCGATCAGGACGTAAAGCTTGCTGTGCTTGAAAATAGAGATCTCCAGCTTGCCGAGAAAACCATCAAGCCAGCCTCTCAATATGGTTGATTTCTCGGGCGTTTCCATGGTCTTCATGCGCATGAAGAAAGCAGGGGTCAGAACCATTTCCACGTGTAGGAAATCGGTCACCAACCGCACATGATGAATCCCAATTGCTTCACCATGGGAATCGAATTGACCATCAGTGTGCCGAACCCCACGGCAGTCGTGCATGTGCAGATCAGGCAAGGCCTGGCAAGCCAGCGGACAGCTTTCTTTATTGCGTCGTCCTTCCTGGTGGCTTCCACGTGAAAGAAGTGGTACCGGACTACCATGTGGATCACTATCTCCACCGTGGTTATAGGGATAAATCCAAATGACAGCACAGTCGTAGAATTGAGAGGAATTTCCAGAAAAGCCATCAATCCCAAGATCCACAGCACACAAATCCCGAGAACCACATTCGTGATTGCTGTGACCCTTACACTTCGGAACACATACACCGATACTACTGTGCCTATCAGCATGCAGAGTATTCCGAAAATGATTCCAGTTTGGACGTTGTACCGCACAATGGCTTGCCGTATGAAAGGTGGCCCGATTATTTTGAATTCCCCTGCAGGGAAGTTTCTCTCAATTATTTTGGACACTTCTTTGTGGATATTTTTTGTAACGTCCAGGTCAAATTTCCATTTTTCCTGAATGCGCACCAGTATCCCAACTGTTTCAAGGTCCTTGGACAACAAAAGATCGGTTATCGGCAGGGCCTTTCTTATGGTCTCCAATTGAGAAGCTGGTGGCAATTGAGGCCCTTTGGAGCCCTCCTCGAAAATCGGATAGTTTCCAAATAAATCACCTCTTTGCTGAAAGAGCTTGATATTGGAAAGGCTCACCACCTCTTCAATTTTATCTAACGATTCTATGCTATTAGTGATCCTAGCCAGAGCTTCGAGCATTCCCGGATGTTTTGCGCCGGTCGCGCCCTTCAGCGCTATAAGGACGAACTCTTCGTTTCCAAAGATCTTCTTGAACTGCTGATGATCCTTGTATGCCTCTGAGGCTTTGTCCACACCGGATTCCAGAGTCGGGTCCGTGCGCAGGTTTGGAACGAACCATGCCAGGAAAAGCGTTATTATTGTGATGATGATCAAAAGGAGACGGCGTTGATTTACTATGAAATCCAGGAAATTCTTGTTTGAGAGATCGAGTTTGTCTCTTAGATTGTTATTTCCGCCATTTCCATAATTACCGGCCGTTGGGTCTGACTGCACTGGAATAAACATCTCCTCATTGCGAGAAATCAGCTGAACCTTGGCGAATCGAGTTCTCTTCAATAATGTTGCGCACGGCAGCCTGAAAAGCTCGTACTGTCGATCAAGACGCTCTCGGTTCACAAAACAGGGACAATTATAACAGAAGGAACACGGATTCCGATAGGGGGCGGACCGACCTCACGCTTGCTCTTTGAGATAAGCTCTATTCGAAGGAAATCGGTGAGAAAGGCACTCGCCGGTCCGATCATGCAACCATTCAGTATCGAGGGGGCACGATTACTCGATCATGTAGCTACTTCTTATTTTTTCTCGGGTTCTTTGACAGGGGAGTCCAATTGAGCAGGAGGAGCGCTCTGCATAGTCGCAGGCGGCGGGGTTGTCTCTTCTCCTTCCATTGCTTTCTTGAAGCTCTTTATTCCTTTGCCCACTCCTTCCATTATTTCCGGAATCTTTTTGCCTCCAAAAATGAGTACCGCGATCAGTAATATAACAATTAGTTCCTGTGGACCTAACATGGTGATTTGCTCCTTTTGTGCTGGGTGCTGACGCTATGGTCTTCGTGGCCTACGACGACCCAATCTGATTGTCAGGCTAACACGTTGAAATTGTGGAGTCAATGGAGTCATGACCGGAAACATTCATCCCAACAATTTGTCTCGGTCTTTTCCTTTGCTGAGCTTTTCGTGAGGGACCGCCATCAGGGTCACCATTGCCTTGGCCACAGGATGTTCCTCACCGTCTCGTACGTCGAACACCTCTGATTCCGACACTATTACCTGCCTGCCTTCCCTGATCACCCTCGAATAGCAGATCAAAGCGTCCCCAAACGCCGGCCGCAGGAAATTTACCTTGAATTCGATGGTAAGTATCTGCATGCTCGCGGGAACGGTAGTAAACGCGGAATACCGGCCGTATGATCGGCCATTGTGGCCATGACACCGGCATGAATGAACCCATCCTGTTGTCTATGCTCCTGGTTTATTCCTAAACGGGAAGTAAATCGTCCCCATTCTGCGCTGACCGCTTTGAACCCGCAGAATTTTATGAATCCTCGTTCATAATCCGCCTTGAGAAAATCCGCCCGCTGCTCGGTAATTCTTCGTTTTTCCATGTGGTGCCCTTTGGTTTATCGAGTAATCTGATCCGGTCCGATTAACGCCGAATTGAATGAGAAAAAACGGATTTAACAAGTCACACAGACTTCGTTCGGTAATGACAGTCGCCAATAAATGAGAGCGTTGACTTCAAAATGTGGCTTTCTTTGGAAAGTGCAGCACTGACTCTGGACGTTAACCGCCTTTTCAGAAGATTGTCAAGCAGCCGTTACAGCAAAAAATGTGGCATGAGACAAAATTTCCTCTGGCTGAATATTGCAGAAAAATGGACATTTCTGTTATGATAAGAAGTTGCCAGAAATCCATGGTCGAGGAGCCCATACCAAATTGAACCTGAATTGCCGGCGGAAAGTTTCTGAAGAGTCTCGCGCAACTTCTGAGGAACGCTTCTCCTGCGCCTGAGGCTGTGGCTGATTTGGCATCTGGGGGTGATTTCGATTTGAAATACGCCTCATTTCCTTTCGTCGACTGCTTAGAAATTATATCGAGGAGAGCGGTATGAGCAAAAAGTATGTCTTTTCATTCTATGACGGGGATGGAAAAAACAAAAAGCTTCTCGGGGGCAAAGGAGCTAATTTGTGCGAAATGACTCAGATCGGGTTGAACGTTCCGCCCGGATTCGTCATTTCTACTGATGCTTGCCTTGCATTTCTTGACTCCACCAACAATGGTGACCTGCCTGAAGGCTTGATGGACGACGTCAAGAAACACATGGCCGAACTCGAACGAGCCACTGGAAAAAAATTCGGAGATCCCGACAACCCGCTTCTCGTGTCGGTCCGTTCCGGAGGGGCTCTTTCCATGCCTGGTATGATGGACACCATTCTTAACCTGGGCTTGAATTCCCAGACGCTCAACGGGCTCATCAGCCAGACCAAGAATGAGCGTTTCGCGTACGATGCATTCCGGCGCTTCATACAACTATTCGGCAAAGTCGCTATGGGCATCTCGGATGAGTATTTCGATCAGGCTTTGGAAGCCATCAAGATCAAGTCCGGCGCTATTTCCGACGTGGATCTCACAACTGAAGATCTCAAAGAGATTGCTGAATTATTCCAACATGTGGTCGAAGAACAGAAATTCAGGCCTTTTCCAGAAGATGTCTGGGAACAGCTGAATATTGCAATAAAGGCTGTTTTCAATTCCTGGATGGGCAAGAGAGCGGTTGATTATAGACGCCAGTTCAATATCACAGCGGATCAAGCGAATGGAACAGCAGTCAACGTTGTGGCCATGGTCTTCGGCAACATGGGTAACGACAGCGGCACAGGAGTTGGCTTCACGCGAGACCCGGCAACCGGCGAAAACAAAATGTTCGGTGAATATCTGGTAAACGCCCAGGGTGAAGACGTGGTGGCAGGGATCCGCACCCCGAGACCCATTCAGGCTATGGCTCAGGAAATGCCCGGCCTTTACAAGCAGATTGAAGCGCTACGAGACAGGTTGGAAAAACACTACAGAGAAGTTCAGGACTTCGAGTTTACCATTGAAAAGGGCATTCTGTATTGTCTGCAAACCCGCAACGGGAAAATGAACGCTATCTCCATGGTGAGAACTTCCGTGGAGATGGTGGAAGAAGGATTGCTCACGAAAGAAGAAGCCCTGTTGAGGATCAATCCCGAACATCTGGAACAACTACTCTATCCCGGACTGGACCCCAATTTCAAAGCCGACCCCCTTGCCCAGGGCTTACCTGCTTCTCCAGGCGCGGCATCAGGAAAGTGTATTTTCGATGCCGACAGTGCCGAACAGCTAGGAAGAGCGGGTGAGCGGGTCATTCTTGTTAGGGAAGAGACTAAGCCAGAAGACATTCACGGCTTTTTCGCGTCACAGGGCATTTTGACCAGTCGAGGCGGAAAAACCTCTCACGCAGCGGTGGTTGCTCGAGGCATGGGGAAACCGTGCGTTGCCGGAGCTGAAGGAATACACGTAGATACCGTCCACAGGTGGGCAGTTGTCGGGGACCACGTGCTTCACGAAGGCGACTTGATCACTATTGACGGCGGGACCGGTAATGTCTATTTGGGTGAAATCCCTACGGTTGAGCCGGAATTTAGCCCTCAATTGGTTACACTCCTCTACTGGGCAGATGAATTCGCGAGACTAGGCGTAATGGCTAACGCAGACACTCCGGAAGCAGCCAAGAAAGCGCGGGAATTCGGAGCTGTGGGCATAGGATTGTGCCGAACCGAGAGAATGTTCAATGCAACCGACCGATTGCCGCTCGTCATCGATATGATCCTTGCGGACACCCTCGAGGATCGCAAAGCGGCCCTGAACATGCTCCTGCCGATTCAGAAATCCGATTTCTACGGAATTTTCAGAGAAATGTCGCCCTATCCGGTGACCATAAGGCTCTTGGACCCTCCAATCCATGAATTTCTCCCCACAGAAGCCGAGTTGCAGATACAGATCGAAGACTTGCGCAGACTAAGGGATACAGCGAGGCTAACCGAAAAGAACGTTGAAAGCCTGAAGCTGATAGATCCTCAGCTTCACGCAAATTATATGGCTCAACGTCAGGGCATGCCGGCGTTTTTCGCCAGCCTCGATCTCACCATGATAGACGCTGCCTTGTCCAAGAAAGAGCTGATGCTGCAGAGGGCCAGGGTGCTCAAGGAAGTCAATCCCATGCTGGGACATCGCGGGGTTCGGCTCGCTGTCTCATTCCCCGAGATTTACGAGATGCAGATTCGAGCAATCCTGGAAGCCACCGCGGAATGTGTCAAAGAGGGAATCGAAGCTCACCCAGAGATAATGGTTCCTCAGGTTTGCGCGGTTTCTGAGCTGGTATACGTAAAGATTATACTTGAGCAGGTCCAGAAAGAGGTTGAGGAAAAACATAAGTTAACGCTCAATATCAAATACGGAACAATGGTCGAGGTCGTTCGAGCCTGCATCACAGCGGATGAACTTGCTGCGGAATCGGAGTTCTTCTCTTTCGGCACAAACGATCTTACCCAGGCCACTTTCTCGTTCAGTAGAGAAGATGCTGAGAACAAGTTTCTCCCTTTTTATCACCAGCAAGGAATCATCAAAGACAATCCTTTCGAATCGCTGGACGTAACGGGCGTTGGAAGCCTAATGAAACTGGCCGTTCAGGGTGGTCGCAGTGTGAAGCCGAATCTTAAGATCGGTATCTGCGGTGAGCACGGCGGTCATCCAGCGTCGATTCGCCTTTGCCACCATGTGGGCCTAGACTATGTTTCATGCTCCGGCCCTCGCGTACCCATAGCGAGGCTTGCGGCTGCTCACGCCACGATGCTGGAAAAGAGCTTCGACATCTAATCCTCAGAGTGGGACCGGCGGGTCGCCGGTCCTACTGTAATCATTCAATAATCCGGGGCAAACAGCTTTTGTGGGGCAGGCTTTCCAGCCTGCCTTGTCCTGAAAAGCCAATGATGGCAGGCTGGAAAGCCTGCCCCACAATTTCCTGGAATTGCCTGAGTAAGCACATCCGCTTGTGACTGAGGGATTACCACCTCGCGCATATTCGCGTTGACATCCAAAGCTCTCGAATGTTAGGATTGTCCAGCTCATTGGCTGCAATTTGACTTGTGCAGTTTTGATTTAATTGAGGATGTTAATCACGATGAAAAAGCTCTCTTGGGTTTTAGTGGTCGTTTTAGCCTGCTTAGCTGTGAGTTCTCTGTGCTTCGGTGCCGACTGCGGCGGGCGTCCTTGCTATCCTGATCGACCTATTCCACCCGAGAGCGTTGGCCCCATGTCCCTTCCGTTTGATGTCCCCATCTGGCCGACCCTGATTAAAACCGAGTTTCACATTCTGCCGTGGATAACTCTTGGCAAAGCGTCAGTGTGCATCCCCGGAACATCCAAAGCCATCGAATTTCCAGCCCCATGCCTGTCATTAAAACCCGTTCCTTTCTGGTTCCCGTGGCTCCGGCCAGTGGACGCGGAGTGCAAGGACTGCGGCACGCCAAAGATTCCTTGAGATAATCAAATAGTCGCAACATTCCAGTCGCACATATTGCTTCCCGTGCAAATTGTCTCGTGGATCTGTTATATTATCACGAGAGCGAAGCTCCACCCGAATGCGGCTTGATTCCTCGGTGAGAAGCTATGACCCGTTCCTCGATCCTAACTGCACTCGAAAACATGCTTGAATTCCTTCAAGAGGACTCAGCCCTTCTGATGGTTCGTGAAAAGCACGATTCATTGCTCCAGAGAGTTCGGGCCCTTCAGGAAAAGGCAGCTAGTCCTGGGGAAGTGCTTTACGTTGGTATACTCGGCGGAACGGGCGTGGGAAAGTCCACACTCATAAACGCATTGGCCGAAAAAAGAATCTCGCAACCATCAGATAGAAGGCCATTCACGGATAGAGCAGTGGTGTACAGGCACAAGGATGTCCCTCGCGGTCTCGAAGAAATCAGCGATTTTGTCCGCAATCCGGACGCGTTGCACGATTTGGAAACAGTGAAGGACTTGATTTTGCTCGATCTGCCTGACTTCGACAGCACTGCGGCTGAAAACCGCAAGACTGTGCTCAAGATCCTTCCATCCCTGGACGCAGTAGTCTGGGTGGTGAGCCCGGAAAAGTACGCTGATTCCGCTCTGTACCAGTTCCTGTCGAAAACCGCTATCCATAGGGAAAACTTCACATTCGTCTTGAACAAAGCGGATGAGCTTATGACTCAAAATCCTGCGGAGCCTCACACAAGACTGAAGGAAGTGCTGGGCGATCTGGCGTTCCGCCTGAAACACGAAGCGGGCGTTGAACAGCCTCGTATCTTCAGTCTATCGGCTGCTCAGGAATTCGAGAAACAGACTGAAAGCCCAATCTTGAAAGATGAATTCGCTAGATTCCGCGAGTTCTTAATGGTCCGGCGGGACACGAAGGAGATCGCTTCTATTAAGACCAGCAACTTGCTGGAAGAAGTTCGTCAATTGTCTGCCGAACTGAACGCGGCAGTAAAGCCTGCAGAAAAAGCGGCCGCGCTGGAATCTCTGAAATCTGCTGATGCCAAAGAAGAGTGGGACGAACAGGGCTCAGGGTTAAGAGTCATCGAACAAGAGAAAAGATTAGCAGAAATCCTGTTTTGGTTGCTAATGAGCGAGGACCGATCAATCAGCCCGGTCAAATGGGGAATGAAGCTCGCAGGCATAGGGCGATCTTTCACAGCCCGCGGAACAGGAGCGCGATTGGACGAGGTTTTCCGGGATGCTGCTGAAGCTAGTGGACGCAACAGAAGATCGGATCTCCAGAGAATGATTGCGAGGACCGACTCCGAACTGCTGCTGGCATTCAATCGTGCTGAAGCCTACCAATCAGAGGAAAAGCCGGAACAGATCATAGCTTCTGCTGTATCCAAGGCATCCGCGTCGTTTGCGACTCAGGTGGAAATGGCAAGAAATGCTCTCTCCGGCTCGCGTTCAAAGTGGACGAGATTTTTTCAAAAATTGATCATGCTGCTGCCCTTTCCAGTGTTGATAGTCAAGCTTTCAGGCGCAGATGCTCTCGCGACCTGGCTTGATCACCCTTCTTTCCTGGGGGCACTGAAAATTGCACTGCAATTCTTGACATCGATCTTCGGCCCCGAAGGTCTGACCGGTTTGGTAGCTCTTTTAGTATGCGAAATGTTCCTGGTCTGGTATCTGGCTTCGCGAAGAATCAAATACATGGAAAAAGTTTCCAATCGTCTCGCGAAATCGGCAATAGAGTTTGTGAACGACGCCCTGGATTCGGTGTCCAGGAAGATGAGAAGCGACCGGAAAGCCATCTTTGAGCGGATCGAACATGGGATTGATCGACTGAATTCCCTGAATGAATTTCTCGGAAATGCCTCGCCTCCGTCGGCGTCTTCTGTGCCGCCTCTTCTCGGTAAATCCGCGTAATGGAAATAGTGAAGTTAATAATCAGAAATGTCTTTCGCCACAGATTCGCGCGGTGCTCACTATTCTGGGGATAGCCATAGCCATGCTGGCCTTCGCGATTTTGCGGACCCTCATTGACACATCGGTACTTGGGAGTGGAATCGTCAGCAGCTGATCGTCTTATTACGAGGAACAAAATCTCGCTGATCTATTCGCTCCCCCTCGCATACAGAACACGCATACAACAGGTCCCCGGAGTGCGGGGAGTCGCATACGGGACCTGGTACGGTGGCGTTTACAAGGAAAAGAAAAACTTCTTCCCGCAAATTGTCGTCAGTGGGATGGATTATCTCGACATGCTTCCGGAATTCCTGGTGTCTGAGGAAGACAGAAAGGCCTTCGAGAAGGATCGAAACGCGGCCATTGCCGGAAGTGGCCTTGTCGAGCGCTTCGGCTGGAAGATAGGCGACGTGATCCCTCTCCAGGGTGCGATCTTCCCCGTCAACGTCGAGCTTGTCCTAAAAGGAATCTATAAAGGCGCAAGAAAGAGCACGGACCAGACTGTCCTATTCTTCCGATGGGATTACCTCAACGAAGCGTTCAAGAAATCTCTTCCGGAGCGGGCTGACAGGGTCAGTTGGTATCTTGTACGAATAAAGGACCGGATAGGTCCGCGGAGATTTCTCAAGAGATTGACTCTTTGTTCGCCAACTCTCTGGCTGAGACTCTCACCGAGACCGAAAAAGCATTTCAGATGGGTTTCGTTGCCATGACCGAGGCAATTCTAGTTGCTGTGAGGGTTATTTCCATCGTGGTCATAGCGATCATTCTAATAGTGCTGGCAAACACAATGGCAATGACAGCCAGAGAAAGATGGTCCGAAATACGCGGTATTCAAGACTTTGGGATTTCGTCCGAGGTTTATTTTTATCTTGATTGCCGGCGAATCGGTCGCGATCTCCATGATTGGGGGGACCATCGGAGCGATTCTGAGTTTTCCTGGAGGCAGGATTTTTCAAAAACAATTGGAAAGCTTTCTCCCAGTGTTTGAGGTCTCTTCCTCAACCATTCTCGTGATATTTGCAGTATCGCTGGCGGTTGGATTTACAGCGGCTTTAATCCCGGCTATTCGGGTCAGCCGAATGGGAATAGCAGAAGGACTCAGACATATAGGATGAGCCGGCCCGCTCGAGAATTTGCTTGAGAGACTTTCGCTTATCGCTTTCAAGTCCACTCCATAGGGCGCCTTCGTGACGGCCACTGTTTGGGTGCCACTGCTGGCTTGCCCAGCAGTGTTTCTGGGACAGGCACTGCTGGACAAGCCAGCAGTGGCACCCTTTTGAAAGGCATCACTCGACATCAACGAGTAATCGGGACATTATTTCTAGCATCCTTACGACGGATCAAGACTCGCCGGTCGCATTGTTATCCGATGGAATCCATCTCCTGGCGTGAAAAATAAACAGAAACGCGGGAAGAGAAAGAAAAAAGGTTAGAGTAAAATATAGCGCGTACCCCATATTCTCGGTGGCCCATCCGCTCAAGGAGCCCGCTATAATCCCGGTGAGCCGGAACAGCGCCGAGAATATTGCGTATTGTGTGGCGGAAAACTCCTTCTTGCTGATGCTCATCAGGAAGGCCAGGAATGCTGAGGTGCCAAGCCCCGCGCAGAACGATTCAACCAGCGAAGCCGCGTAGATTCCGTAATGCCCATATTCAGGATAAGCGGCGACCCATGCGTATGTAAGATTGCTCACACATTGCCAAATTCCTAAAAACCAGAGCCCGTGAAATATTCCAAAACGCAAAATAAAAAAACCGCCGGCAAGTCCGCCTATGATCGAAGCGACAAGACCTAAACTCCCAGTTACCCAGCCAATCTCTTCCAGCGTCAATCCACTTGCAAGCCAGAATGGCCTAACCATCGGCCCCATGGCCAGGTCGCCCAACTTATAAAGTAGTATAAAAATGACAACCAGTATGAAACCCGGCCGCGAAATAATGTCTCGCACCGAAATAACAACCGACTGTACGGAAAAGCGGGGCCTTTCCACCTCAATGTGCGGAAGACGCAGCGACACCAGACTGCATGCCATCAATACTCCTGCCGCGAGCAAATAGGGCCATGTCCAACCGATCCATGCGGCCAAGGATATAGAGACATTGCCTGCTAGAATCATCGCCACCCTGTAAGCTGCCTGCCTGAAACCGTTGGCAATTCCCATTTCCGAAGGTTTCAGCAATTCGATGGAATACGCGTCGATTGCTATGTCCTGCGTAGCCGACGCGATGGCGAGAGCCGCTATGCATGCCCAGAGCAGAAGACTTCGATGACCGGGATCAAGTGAAACAAGCAAGAAAAGCAGGATGGCCATCAAGAACTGGGTAGCGGAAATCCAGTGACGGCGTTTGCCGATAAAATCCACAGCAGGGGCCCAAAAAAACTTCAGCGCATACGGCAGGCTCAGAAGACTGAGCAGCCCAATATGAGCCAAAGACATTCCATGCTCGCGGAAGTAAACAGGAAAGTTCAGCTCTATTAATCCGAATGGGAGGCCCTCAGCGAAATAGAGGAGGGACAGTATGACGAGTTTCTTGTTGAGCTTCAAAAGTTCTCCGCCATTTTTAAGGTCGGGGGATAATACAATATTTACTCAAAAATAAGAAAACCTTCCGACCACTAAATACATTTTCATTGAAAAGACTAGCCTCGGCACTTGAGGACGCCGAAATTTAGCTCTTCTGGGTTTTGACAAAAAATTATCGAGAGTGGGCTTAGACAGGTCTTTTTTCTCCGGGGTGAGATGAAGTATAATTATCTATGAGGATGTAAGAAACATGCAGGAAAAACAATCAAGCAGGGATGTAAATGCCAGGACCGCGGTAGAAGCTGTCCGTGGTAATATGACCAATCTCGAATTAATGGAAAGGTTCAAAATCAGCCCACGTGGATTTGCCGATCTGTTGAAGCAATTGTTTGAGAAAAAATTGATTTCAGAAGAAGACATGGTCAGACGAGGGATTCGCTTCAGAATATTAAAAGCGCAGGCTGAGATCGAACCAGAAGTCCCCGAACCAGCCCCGGAGCCGAAACCGAAGATTGCTGCCCCACCTGCCCCCAAGGCATCTTCACCAAAAACAAAGGCATCGAGCGACGACGAAGAAGAATTCCTCGACACGGTAGAATTGACAAAACTGTTCACAACATTCGGGCCAACTCAACAGGCAGAGCCGGAACAAGCTCCCAAGAAGGTCAGCCAACCCGAAGAAGAGTCCAAAGAAGAAGATGATGAGACGACTGAAAAGAAGAATAAATTTAGCATCACCGGTTTTTTTAAGAGAGGCCGTTAAGTCATCACCCTATTTGATCTGTAATTCCAGTAGCTAAAGAATTGATATCCGAGCGCGTGAGGTTGCGCGTAAAGGGCATACACGCGAGAGCTAAATCACCGGGTTAAGGAAACCTGAAGCCCGTCGGTTCGCTATATGGCGAAACATGCATTAGTAGCGGCCGGCGTCGCTGCCGGCCTCATTGTGGAGAAGGAGCGCCCGGATTCCATAAGGACTTCGATTCGTCCAAAGGAAAAAGGGAAAAGTTCCTAGTAGACGGCAAATGGACCCAACGATCTGGCCGGCAGGGACGCCGACCGCCACTGTGAAAACACCATTCCGCCCTTATTTTGACGCTGCGGGGTAAAGGGGCATCTTTCAAAGTAAGAAGGACTTCTATCCCATCCTGATAACAAACCAGCGCATTTATGAACCAGTAATTTCTTTTCCGGTCCGATAAGCCAATGCCTGCGCGGTAGCTATGAGCTTACCATCCTCCCGGTCCCTGATTTCGCAAGAATAACTCGAAGTGCGCCGCGTCTTGTGTATTTCCGTAGCACGCGCCTCGAGGACAGAGCCGGCCACAGGTGCAGAGACATACGTGATACTAACATTCAAGGCAACTGACAGGACCCCGTGAGTATTACACGCAAGCTGAAAAGCCTCATCTAGAAGCGAGAATAGGGCCCCACCGTGCGTAGATCCGAAAATATTCCCCATTTCGGGAATTACGCGCATCCTCACCACCGCGCTCCCTGGTCCTACATCAACCACTTCTATGCCGAGTAGTTTGCTGTAAGGCTCTGTCTTAGAGCGCTCCATTAACTCATTATAAAGCTTTTCGGTCATCAGGAGCCTTCCCGTTCTGTAATAGAGTAGACCGCGTGAGCACCTGCGGCCCCAAAACCCCGAGTGACATCAAGAGCTTGAGCATGTCTTCCGTGGGCATATCCACCCTTTCAACGTCAGCGGTGGGAACGAACGCGTTAAAGCCAGTAGCGGGAATCGGAGAATTGGGTATAAACACCAGGAAATATTCCGTGCCATCCGCTAGGGTATAAGTCTGACCCGAGGTCAACAACGCAAGCATTCTTATGCTTCCCATACGCACGTAACCCACACCGCCGAAGCGATCCAGGCCGGAGTTTTCTTTTCTGCCAAATATTTCAACCATTTGGCTTACAGCGTAGTATATCCTCCCGAACAACGGTATTCTTGCGAACATCCCGTCAATGCCCTGATGGATTTTAGCGACAGTGGCGCGTGTGACTAGAAACCCCAGAAGGATAATAAGTAGAACAACCACAAGATAGGCCGCGGAATATCCTGAATACCGGTTAGCGTCACCAACAATTTTTAAAATGAACAGCCCGAAACTACTGCTCGGACCTATGTATGCATCGGCTATTCTGACCAGCCAAGTCACAACAAAAATAGTAACCCAAAAGGGCAACAATGTGGCCACGCCCGCCAGAAAGAACCGCACAATTGTGCTTGCAAAGGCTCGCATTTCATTTTTCTCCGAAGACGCTTTTTTCTCGTATCACGAGAAAAAGCAACGGCTACTGTACCCTCAACGCTCAAACGAATATTTTTGCGGATCGGTGACGAGTTGCGATATAATAGTCTAGCTTTTCAGAAATCCCCTTCAGGTAACGGCGTGGAATGACCCCGTAAGCCCGTCTGAAGGGCTTTTCGCTTCAGCGCTCCGGGAGTGTGGCCCACACCCGCGTTTCAGAACTCGCCAGTGCCTGGCAGAACTCTATCGAGCGTCCCCAACGTGTTTCCCGTTCTATTCCCGGCGATTCGAAAAGATAGATTCAGCCCCTCTATAGAACTCCCCGGTCCGATATTCTTTGGATCTTTCACGGGGCCTCGCTGCTTCGCAATCGGCTCCGCATCGGTCTGAACATAGGAATAATAGCCGGCCACAAGAAACAAAACGACCAGAAATATGCCCAGACCAACCATTATCCAATCGCTGTTGGTCCTCGTTTTGCTGAGATCCGGACTTGCTTTTCTTCGAGGCGGAACGCTCATGGTTTTCCTTTCCTCCGAAGAAATGGATTATACAAAAAACCGGGATTCCTGTCATTGTCGGCGAGATAACGGTTTGCAATTCAAGGGTACCATGCATAGAATGAGGTCCGCTGAAAAGACTGCTGGTTTGATGAGACAGCGACGTGCGGCGAAATTTTTTCAATATACCCTTTGGTTTTGTTTTTTTAACGGTTCTTTAGATCATGGATTCCGGTCGACGGAACGGGTTTTGCTAAATCTTTCATAAACATCCATTAATGAGGAGGCCCAAAATGGAAGCTGAGTCTTTCGTGAAAGAGAAAATCAAGTGGTTGGGGCATGCGAGCTTTCGCATCGAGGGATCCAAGTCCACGGTGTACATTGATCCCTGGAAGTTGAAAAAACCAGTCCCTGCAGATGTTATCTGCATTACCCACAGTCATTTCGACCATCTTTCAGAAGAAGATGTGGAAAGAATCCGGAAACCCACGACTGTCATTGTAGGCCCTCCGGACTGCCAGGCCGGTTTCGGCAAGGCTTTCAAGTCGATTGCTCCTGGCCAGAGCCTTGAAATCGGGGACGTAACGGTAGAAGCTGTGCCCGCTTACAACACGGACAAGGATTTCCACCCCAAGAAAAACAACTGGGTTGGTTACGTTGTCACAGTGGACGGCATGCGGGTTTACCACTCCGGCGACGCGGACATGATCCCCGAGATGGGTGCTGTCAAGACGGATGTGGCTCTTGTGCCGGTGGGTGGAACTTACACGATGACCGTAAAGCAGGCAGCAGAGGCGATAGGAAAAATAAATCCGAAAGTTGCAGTGCCAATGCACTGCGGGGACATAGTCGGGACTCTCGACGATAGGAACTCCTTCAAATCAGCGGCAAAATGCCCGGTGGTAATTCTGGACATAACAACTTAGTAAACGGTGAAAACACATCATATGAATTCAGACCCGAACAAACCCAAGAATCAAGTCAGGGTGCGGTTTGCGCCGTCACCCACGGGATACCTTCACCTCGGCGGCGCGCGAACCGCCCTTTACAACTGGCTGTGGGCCAAGAAAAAGGGCGGAGTCTTCATTCTCCGGATCGAGGACACCGATACGGAGCGCTCAACCAAGGAATCCTTGCAGGAAATTTTGGACGGCCTCAAATGGCTAGGACTGGACTGGGATGAGGGGCCGTATCTCCAGACCGACAATCTGCCCAAGCACGTGGAAGCCGCTCACAGGCTTCTCGAGAGTGGCCACGCGTACAGGTGCTTTTGCACACGTGAAGAGCTGGAAGACCAGCGAAAAGCGGCAGAGATGAAAAAAGTTGCCTTCATGTATGATGGCCGCTGCCGCGATCTCTCCCCTGAGCAGGTGGAGGAGAAGCTCCGCAACGGAATGCCTTATGTCATACGGTTTCGAGTGCCAAGGGATGCTGCTTCTGTTGTGGCGTTTGAAGATGCTGTGTTCGGTCGGATAGAAAAACGAGGCCAGGATATAGAGGACTTCGTGATCCTTCGATCTGATGGGCGGCCTTTGTACATTCTAAGTAACGCGGTGGACGACGCTCTGGACAACATAACTCATGTGATCCGCGGCGCTGACGGTCTGGCAAATACGCCGAAGCAGGTTTTGATTTACAAGGCTCTGGGTATTACCCCGCCCATTTTTGCCCACATGCCTCTGACTCTGGATAACAAGAAGGCAAAGCTCTCCAAGAGAACACATGGCGAGGTAGTTACAATCGCCTATTATCGACAGAAGGGGTTCCTTCCGTGGGCTCTCTGTAATTTCATGGCCTTGCTCGGATGGTCATCCGGTGAAGAGCGGGAATTTTTCTCTCGTGAGGAATTGACTGAGATATTCGACCTATCAAAGATAAACAGGTCCAACTCCATATTCAATTATGTCCCTGGTGATGCCAGAAACTGGACAGATCCCAAAGCCATTCATTTCAATTCCACTTACATCCGCACGATGCCCCTTGAGGAGCTGATTCCTTATGTAAAGCAGGAATTGACGGAAGCAGGTTTGTGGCGCGATTCGTTCGAGCACGGCGAAAAAGAATGGTTCCTTAGGACCATCGATCTGATCCGTGCGAGATTCCTTACACTCAAAGATTTTTCTTTCAGAGGGAAATGCTATTTCGCTGATGATTTCGAGTTCGACGAGGCCGCGGTTAAGAAAAACCTCGGCAAAGAGCCGCGCCTGAAGGAGTATCTACCTGGGCTTGCTTCCAGAATCGATCAACTCAACGATTACGACATGCATTCTATTGAGGAAGTGTTCAGATCCTATTCCGAAGAGAAAGAAGTCAAAGCCGGTATTCTGATAAATGCTGCAAGAACGGCCGTATCAGGCACGTCGGTTGGACCGGGCCTGTTCGAGATGCTGGAAGTGATCGGAAAAGACAGGGTAGTGGCCAGATTGAAGAAGGCTGTGGAGCTGGTCCCGGCTTGATGCGATCTTCGGTAGGGCCGGCAACTTGCCGGCCTTGATGTAACCATTCAGTCATGAGGGGGCAGGTTTTATTTGCCCCGAAGGGGCTCCCCGTGAATAGCCGTGGGTGTAAACCCACTGAAAAAGGCGTAGTAAACCTTTTGTATTAAGGACCCTGGAAGGGTCCACCAACAACATCATGCAATCATTACCTGTTGGGCGACCCTTTCAGGGTCGTTGACTCAGGCCATAGTCATGTCTGTGTCCACGGGTCGTCACCCGTGGCTAGTGTTGGGGCCGCCCTGCCAGGGCGGAGGATCGGTGTGCCGCACGTAAGCTCGAACTATGTGGTTCCCGTTGGTCACCGCATCCTACTGCCTCACAAGATACGCGTTGCCTGGAGCCATTATGGACGATTTCGGTGCTACATGAGTTTGTTCTTTGGGGCTCTAATTGCCATGGGAACCGTTGTCGAGACCTTTAAGAAGCGCATGACATTTTTTTGGATTCTGATATGCGTAACAGCGGCTTTTGCTGTGCTGGGAGTCGGATTCCTGAATTTGCTGGGACTTGTGGCCGGAGAGTGGATTGGCCGCGTCTGGGTCCTGGTCAGTGGCATTACGACTGCGCTTTCAGGCCTGTCCATGGAAGGCAGGGATAGGCGGTTATCCATTGGATTTGGAATATTCGCGATATTGATAGCTGTAGCCAGCGCACTTATGGCCTATTTTTCTTAATTTCATGGGGGAACCGGCAAGATAAGGGCGCACGCGCTGGTGCGCCCCTACAAAGCGATCTCTTTGTGCTCGATCTTGAATTCTCCTTCCGGCTCAGGATTCCTCAATTAATTTCCTGAATCTCTCGAACAAATACCTCGAATCATGCGGACCAGGCGATGCCTCAGGATGGTACTGGATCGAAAAAATCGGGTGCTTCCGGTGAACCATGCCTTCCACGGTCTGATCATTGAGATTCACGTGAGTGATTTCGCATTCGGCGCGTATGGATTCAGGATCTACTGCAAAATTGTGGTTTTGCGAGGTTATCTCCACGTGGCCGGTTTCAATCCTTTTGACGGGATGATTTGCACCGTGATGGCCGAAGGTCAGCTTGAAAGTTTTGCCTCCTAAAGCTAATCCCAGGATCTGATGTCCAAGGCATATTCCGAATATAGGCTTTTTGCCGATCAGTTTTCGGACGTTCTCGATCAAGTAAGTGACTGTCTCCGGATCTCCAGGACCGTTTGACAAAAAAATACCGTCCGGATTGTACGCCAGGACGTCATCACTATCAGCGAACGCGGGGAACACTCTCACCTTTGCGCCCGCATCCACGAGCAATCGCAGGATGTTCTGTTTTACGCCCGAATCATAGACAGCGACCTTGAAGTGCCCTTCAGGTTTCTCAATTTCGGCGTTCCAATGCCATGAGCCTTCTTCCCAATCGTAAGGCTCTTTACAGGTGACTTCAGCGACCAGATCAAGTCCTTCGATGTCCGGATATTCGCGCACTTTCTTTAGAAGGCTTTGCGCATCGTGATCTTCAGTGGAGATAATCCCCTTTTTCGCTCCGGTTTCCCTCAGGTTGCGCGTGAGCTTCCTTGTGTCGATCTCTTGAATGCCGACTATGCCGTGTTTCTGAAGCAAATCTTCCAGATCGACATTTTTTCGCCAATTACTGGGATGTGGGCAATATTCTTTGACGATGAACCCCGCGAGATACGGCTGCACGGCCTCGTTGTCCTCGAAATTGACACCCACGTTGCCTATGTGCGGATAAGTCATTGTGACGATCTGGCCGCGATAGGACGGATCTGTAAGAATTTCCTGATAACCGGTTATCGCTGTATTAAAGACCACCTCACCCACGATTTCGCCGCGGGCGCCCATGGACTTTCCGCGAAAAATTGTGCCGTCAGCCAGCACAAGCGTTGCTTTCATAATCGGTCCTTTCGTGACTTGAGCCGTATATATCGATGGCAGGCAGGAAAGCCTGCCCCACATTTTCTCGTTCCCAGGCTCTGCCTGCCTGTGAACCAAGACTAAAGGTATTACCTTGTTCCCTGGAACTGCCTAATCCGTTTCATCCCCTCGTCAATGCGTTCGTCCGGAGACGTCATTGAGATGCGGAAATACTTCTCACCGCTGGGGCCGTACCCTACGCCGGGAGTCACTACCAGACCTTGCTCCTCCAGAAGGTCCGCGCAGAACGCCACAGAAGATTTATAAGAATCCGGGATTCTCACCCAAAAATAATAGCTGGCCCGCGGCAATTGGAACTTATAGTCCATTTCTGTCAGCGCTGCCGCTATCTTGTCGCGGCGCGCCTTGAAGAGCGTGGTCCGTTCGCGATGGAACGCTGGAGCTTCAGCATGGACGAGAGCTCTCGCTGCAACCCTTTGAATCGCCATAAACACGCCGGAATCAAAATTTGACTTCAGGGTAAGAAACGCATCTATGAGTTGCTTTCCGCCGACCACGAACCCGATTCGCCACCCTGTCATGTTGAAGGTCTTGGAAAAAGAGTGGATCTCTATGGACTGCTTTTTTGCGCCAGGTATCTTCATTATGCTTATTGGGCGATCTTCTTCTTCGAAGTAAACCTCAGAATATGCGTTGTCCGCGAGGATCACCAAATCGTGTTTCTTTGCAAAAACTACCATTTCTTCGAAAAAGCTTTCCTCCGCAACCGCAGACGTCGGATTGTTCGGATAGTTCACGAACATTATCCTGGCCTTGTCAGCTGCAGCCGGGTCTATGGCTGACAGGTCCGGCAAGAATCCCTTTTCCTCCAATAGAGGGACGCGTACAACATGGCCGCCAGCGAAACCGATTGCAGCTTCGTAAACCGGATAACCAGGGTCAGTAACCAACCCAGAGTCCCCAGGGTCCAGGAACACGAAAGGCAGGTGAGACACCGCGTCTTCGTGCCGATGGTGGCCATTATCTCCTGGTAGGGGTTGAGCTCTACGCCGAAGCGATTCAAAAACCAGTTCGCCACCCCCTCGCAGAAATCAGTTTCCCCTTTGTAGCTTGGATAAACGTGATTCCGCGGGTCCCGCATTTCCTCTTCCATGAGTTTGAGCACGAAATCAGGGGTGGGGCGATCCGGGTCTCCAATCGCCAATGAAATCACGTCGATTCCCTTTGCCTGAACGGACTTTCGTTTTTCGTCAATAAGATGGAATAAATAGGGGGGGGTATCGATTACCCGCCTGGAAAAGTTCATGAAATCCTCCGAAAATAAAACCGATTTTGCAATCGATCTGCTGCTGAAATCCGCGATCGGGGCAATTTGCCTTTGAACAGCACAATCATAAAGATTTACCATTGTTGCTCAATAGAATTCAAGCCCTGTAAGGGCCCTTCCCTTATTCTTTATATAAATGGAACGGAACGTTCGCGAGGAATAACGCTTGCTCTGGAGGCAGTCGAGAATTACTCAATACGCGGTTCCTATTAATGTAGCTGGCTTTGGGAGCGCAAAACAGGAACAGGCTTTACCACACGGTTAATCCTTGACTTTGAGCTTAGTTTACCTTTATTTTCGTTAAACATTCTCCACGGAGAAAAAATTTATTAAAGTGTTTACGTTTCCTGAAACAATTCTAAGCTGCCTTTGTCTGAATATCGTAAGTTTGGTCCTGTTCTCGGTTTTCAACCAAGAGAGCGACGACGATAGAGATGTCGTTCGACAGGCTGTAAAGGGGAACAGGGAGGCGTTTGATATTCTTGTGGAGAAGTACTACAAGAAAATATATAACCTCGCGTATCGATTTGTGGGTGATGCCGAGGAGGCTAATGATTTAGCACAAGAAATATTTACCGCCGCATACCAAAATTTGAAAAAATTCCGTGGAGACGCAAAATTTTCCACGTGGTTGTTTCAGATTGCTACGAACCGAGGAAAAAACCGGTTCAAGTACTTGAAGAGAAGGGGATACTTTGCGGGCAGAGGTCAGCAGGAAACCGATGACGACCGAGAGTCCTCTCAGAAGGCAATTCCAGATTACTCTACCAATCCGGAAACCTTGTTAGCTGGAAAGCAAATTCAAAAGATTGTGCAGGACGCAATCGATGACCTGGACCCTGATCACAAAGAAATAGTTATTCTGAGAGATATCGAGGGCTTTTCGTATGATGAAATAGCCCAGATGCTCAATCTTCCGGAAGGAACGACTAAATCGCGTTTACACAGAGCGAGAATGGTCGTAAAAGAAAAATTGAAGAAGGCCCTGTCATGAAGGAATGCGCTCGAATCACTGATCTATTTGGGAAACTTCACGATGATGAGGCGGATGGTGAGATTGGAGACCTTGTTCGAGAACATCTTTACAACTGCCCCGGATGTCGAGAAAGATACAAATGGTATACGTTGACGATTCAGGCTCTCGGTAGCCTGGAGACAGCTTCCCCACCTGGGAATTTTGTGACCCAGCTCAACTCAAGAATCTATTCCGAACCTTCGCCTGGCCCTTTCGCAAATTTTTTTCGGAACCTCTTCACATACTCCCCCTACATGCCCCTACCCGTGGGAGTCGCGTCCCTTTTTCTAGTCGCGGTCATAGGGCTGGTGGTTTACAATTCGCCGTTCATGCCGGGTGTGCCCGCGGCGCAAGTCGTCGCTACCCAGGGGCCGTCCGCGGGTACAGGGGTCCGTACCCCAGGCCTTCAAGGGGAAGTCGTGGCCATGCACACTCAATCGGGCCCGGCGACTCCCCATTCCATCCAGCGACACCCAAATCCACCTGCCCTCCCATCAAATCCAGAACAAACATCCAGACCACAATTTCCCACAATCGCCGACCTGATAGGGGCAGACAATCTCACGGTGGAGAGCCCGAGCGTTGACAAGGCGTTGGAATCATTAAAGCAAATATTACCGGGTATTCAGGGACGACTGGTTGAGAAAAGAGATGGCAATCCGGGAGATGTGGTCCTAGCTGTGCTTATACCATCGGATTCGTATGGCCATTTGACTACTGAACTTATAAAGCACGGGGCTGTTGCGGTCGGCGTAGGGGCCGAAGACAATCGCCTGTCTCCCGCCCAGAAAGAGGGAAACAACGTGCTGCTGTACATACGCTTCGTGAGTTCGCATTGAAAATCTGAGACCGGCTATATGCCGGCTTTTCTTTGTCTAGCCTTTCGCGGTGGCACATCTTGCCACCGCAATCACCTTCCCAAAAACAACTTGATCTGGCATCATCGTTCGGTCGTTCGGGCCATGCTCATTGGTTAAGAAAGGATTTTTCAATTGAAACTGGGGATCATTGGACTTCCGGGCAGCGGAAAAACCACTGTTTTCAGAGCGCTCACCGGTGGAATCGAATCCGGAGAACGAAAAAGTCATCAGGACCCTTCGCTGGGCGTCGTAAAGGTACAGGACATTCGAATGGATGTCTTGGCTGAATACCATAAGCCTAAGAAAATCACCTCTGTGCAAGTGGAATACATGGATATTCCCGGTATTACGGGCGAATCGAAACCCGGTCGTTCTATCGGCGATAGAGGGCTTTCCCTTCTGCGTACAGCCGACGCGTTGGTCGATTGCGTGCGTTTCTTTGATTCCGCCGCGCTGGGCACTGCGGATCCGATTAAGGAATATAAGGCGGTGGAAGACGAGATGATCTTCTCCGACTTTGCAGTCGTGGAAAAACGCCTGGAGAGAGTTGCCAAAGACGCTCAAAGAGGCAAGAAAGACCTGGTGGAAGAACTGGGCCTTTTGCAGGAGGCGTATAAAATACTTGAAGAAGGTAAGCCGCTCAGAATATTCCCGCCAGCGTCGGAATCGGAAAAGCTCAAGGGATACGCATTCCTTTCAGCCAAACCGCAGATGGTCCTCATCAATGCCGGAGACAACAAGAACAGGGACGAGATACAAAAACTTCGGATGGAATTGGAACACCTCGCCTCTGATCAGCCTTACGTAGTTGTGGATTGGCTCTACGCAGACGCTGAATCGGAAATAGCAAGATTAAGCGACGAGGATGCTCAGGAATTCCTGGCTGAACTTGAGCTCGAAGAAGGCGCAAAGGAAAGAATAATTAAGAAATCCTTTGAGCTTCTCAAGCTCATCGTTTTTTTCACGGCCGGAGAGCCTGAAGTTCGGTCCTGGCAGCTTCAGGACGGCATGACTGCACTCAAAGCCGCCGGAACGGTGCATTCCGACATGGAAAGAGGCTTCATACGTGCTGAGATAGTCGCATATGATGATTTCAAGGAAGCAGGCTCCATGGCCGCCGCGCACAAGGCCGGAAAAGTTCGGCTTGAGGGCCGCGACTACCATGTGAAGGATGGCGATATTGTACTCTTCCGATTTAATGTTTAATTCTTTGAAGAACTCTGGTACCTTGTAATGGTTACAGTAGTCCGGAGATGTGGGGCAGGCCTGCCAGCGAAATTGCCCCGGCGTGACTGATTGGATATGCCTAATCAGTTTTTTTTATTGATTTTTTCAGTCATTTCATGCTATAAGCGTCATAAAATAGTAAAGATTTCGATTCTATACCTTAAGATGAGGCCTTTGGAGCTGATTCATCAATGAATACTGCCATAGAGTGCCTGGGTGAACCCAGGATAAAGTCACCTTTACGATACGTGCAAGCTATAGCGGACAACGAGCGTGTCCTTTTCGATCTGTCCGTTGAAAACGTAGAGCGGCAGGTTCGAGAAGGCAGGACTCCTATTTCTCTGATGAAAGCCGGGCCCAGGGAAAAGATATATTTCGACCCGAGCAAGCTTAAATGCGCGGTGGTGACTGCGGGAGGACTGTGCCCGGGCTTGAACAACGTGATCCGATCCATCGTGTTGACCCTTTATTATTCATATGGAGTTCAAAACGTTCTGGGCATACGCTACGGGTTCCAGGGATTCATCCCAAAATACAGCCACCCGCTCATGGAGCTCACGCCTGCCACAGTAGCTGATATTGCTGAATTGGGCGGAACGATTCTCGGCTCTTCAAGGGGCCCCCAAAATATAGAGGAAATAGTAGACGCCCTTGAGCGCATGAATGTGGGGATCCTCTTTACGATCGGCGGAGATGGAACGGTCAGGGCAGCCTCAAAGATTTGTGAGGAGATTCGCAATCGCGGGGCGAAAATCAGTGTAATTGGTATCCCGAAGACCATTGATAATGACATCAATTTTATGTCCCGATCTTTTGGCTTCAACACTGCCGTGGCAGTAGCATCGGAAGTAATCGGTGCGGCCCACGTGGAATCTACAGGCGCGCCAAACGGAATTGGGCTCGTGAAATTGATGGGGCGTAGGGCTGGATTCATAGCTTGCAGTGCAGCCTTGGCAAAACGCGATGCCAATTTCGTGCTTATCCCGGAATCCGAGTTTGATCTGGAAGGTCCGCATGGATTTCTCGCAGAGCTTGAAAAAAGAATACTGGATAGAAAACATGCTGTGATAGTAGTTGCCGAAGGAGCTGGGCAAAAATACTGTTCCGGAGATGGAACCGACGAGTCGGGAAATCCAAAATTAGGCGATATCGGGATCTTTCTGAAAGATACTATCAGTAACCATTTCAAGGACAGAGGAATTGAGTTGAATCTCAAGTATATAGACCCCAGCTACACCATCAGGTCTGTCGAAGCGACCGCCGGTGACGCAATATTCTGCACGTTCCTGGCAGCCAATGCGGTCCATGCGGGAATGGCGGGCAGGACTAACATGGTCGTCGGCTTATGGAACGACGAGTATGTTTACATTCCCATCGATCTTGTGGTAACAGGCAGAAAGCAAGTGGATCTGAACGGAAAACTGTGGGGCAGCGTGTTGGAGGCTACAGGTCAGCCTTCTTTTAAAGCGTAATCATAGCAGGTTAAGTTATCAACTTCATGATTATATCAGCTAACGATTTTATCTTGGCATAAAAAGGCAATGTTTTTGTGGTCAATAATGAGAAAAGGCAGTCTGCAAGAACATTTTTGGAAATTCAAAGTCAAAAGTGTGGACTGCTGATGAATTATCGTTTATGTTTGGAGAAACGGAGGTATGAAATGAATAGGAAGTTCGTCGTTGTGATTGCCGGATTGGTGTTCGTGCTTATGCTCGCAGCAACTTGCCAGGCCGGCGGAGTTTTCGTGGCAACCGCCAAGAACATCAGGGGAGCGTTGTATCAGGGATTTGGACCCACACCGGGTCATGCCACAGAAATGGCAGTAGTGAAATGTTCCCAGGATTCTTTTATACCGCCGAGCTGTAAAGTTGTTTCAGTTCGGATGGAGTGCCCTCCTCCGGTATGCGCCCCTCCAATGCGGAAGCCCATTCAAAAATCCAAGATGAGCCAGAATTATCCTGCGGCATATTCTTACGGTCGGCCAATGCCTTAGCATGCTGCCCGTTAAATTTGGATTTGACATTGAGCCCCTCGAACTCTGATTGAGGGGCTTTTTCATGTCATGAATTAGTCGCGCAGCATCAGCGTAACCATAAATTCATAATGGAGACAACGGCTTCGACAACATGCCATTGGTCCCCTCCTCGCAATAACAAGTCGGCTGCTTCAGTTACTGAATGGGCTTTCTCGGTTTTCTTTACACGTGCCCGGCTTTAAGGTAGGATGCCCGCCATAACGCTCCGAGGTAAACGCTTAGCGATACAGAATAAACAATCGTTGGGCTATGTCGCGGGGGAACCGCCTCCAATTGCGGATCAGGAAAATCTATGGATAGTAAAAAGTCTTCAGAAAGAAGCGGACTCTTCGCAGTTACTCGAAGGGAGTTTCTATCAAGGTCTGGAATAGCCGTAGCAGCCGTCTTAGGCGGAGCATTTGTGAGTTACGCTCAGGAAAAGCGGCCCATTAAGGTAGGTTTTATTCTCTCGGAAGAAGGGCCACATGCGACGGAATCCCGTTCACTGGTGACCGGATTCCAATTACTCCTTCACGAAAAAAAGGCCGGCGGGCTGGTCGAAATTGTCAAAAAGGACCCTGGCCCCAATGACGAGCGTGCGCTCGAAGCGCTAGCGGAACTCGTGGCCGACAAGGAAGTGCACTTCATTGTGACCCCGTTGTCACTGAAAGGTACCGAGCAGATAATTCACGGCGCAGCCGGAGCGAATCGAATCGTCTTCATAACAAACCCCTCCGTCCGGTTCGTTTCAGGTGAAATGTGTCTTCCTACGGGCTTTCGAATTGGTGCTAATACGTATCAGTATGGCTATCCTCTTTCTTCTTGGGCCCTCAAGAATATTGGAACGAAAGCCTTCCTGTGTGGAGATGACAAACCTGAAGCCAACGAGGTTACAGACTTCTTCGCTTACGGATTTGAACGGGCAGGCGGGTCCTTTGTGGATAGAATTATGATTCCGCCGGATTCTCGGGATTTTGGAAAGCTGCTGGACGCGATCAAGGCCTCTGATGCGAGCCTGGTATTCGCCGCATTCGCCGGGAAAAGTGCTGCGGGATTTATGAAGGCGTTTGCGAATGCTTCACCACCCATAAAAAAAGCGATCGTCGGGCCTGGGTGCCTGACAGCGTTCCCCGAAACAGCGGACCTGATGAAAGGGATCGTTTCCTCAATCAGAACTATCGCTGGCGTCAAAGATCCTCAGGAATTCATTCGGGGACTGAAGGAGAAGACTGGAGTTCAAGCCGGAAATGCGTCACGAGCAGCGGAAGGATATGATTTGGCGCAGGTAATACTCGCAACAGCAAATTCCATTCCGGAGAGTGCATCAGACATAGATCAAATTTCAAAGGCGATTGCGGAAACGACTATAGAAGGACCGAGGGGTAAATTCACTTTCGACAAGAATCACGAACCTGTCATGGAAATGTCTATTCAGGAATGGGAATTTGCCGGTGAATCAGCGAGTAGGAAGATGGTGGAGTCCCTGGGGGCAGTGAAGACACCTGATTTCGGATGCGGCCGAGTAGGATTCCTCACAAAGCCTGACAGTGAAATAAAAGACGAAGAACCCGTTTGGGAAGAAAAAGAGCAATAAATTAGAGCGTTTTTGATCTCTGGAAATATATGAATTGACACGCATGGATGCGTGTTGCTATTGTCCGGCATAACAAAGAGACAAACTCATGGGGTGATTATTTCGTTTTGATGTGAGTGAATTGTGTTCACCCCGGTATAGGAGGATCGGTATGGTAACAAGAGTTCTTGTTCGGCTTCTGGTGGTCAGTGCGCTTCTGGCGCTTACATGTGTGAGCGTTTCAGCTGGCGGCCCGGTATGTAAGCCCCCTGCGTGCGGGCCGGTATGTGGTCCCCCGCCTGTGTGTGGGCCAATGCCGATTTGTGGGCCGGCGCTATGTCCTCCATTGGCCGCGTGCCCTCCACCTAGGCCGGTTTGCGGGCCGCCCTGTCCGCCCCCTGATTGCAAGGAAAATCCTCTCGTCAAGATTTTCAAGGGCACTACTATGTTGGTGTCCGGGGTAATCTCATTGCCATTCAAGCTGGTTGATTGCCTGATCGAAGGCATCAGCGGTCCGTCAAAATGTCCGCCGCCCCGAATGGCGTGCGCGCCGGCTCCATGTGCGCCCCCTCCGCCGATGTGCGGCCCTGCTCCATGTGCCCCTGGAATGGGGTATGGTATGGGAATGCCCAGACCAATGGGTGTGGGTTATGGAAGGCCAAAGTCCAAGCCATTCGTTCCGTTTGCTGCCGAAAAGGCCATTCCGGACAAGCTGTTGGCAGGTCCGCCTGAGGGGTTCTTTGGCGCTTTTTGGTAGGCTCGTTAATAATGAACGGGAAGAGCGTTATTGCCTTCCCGTTCTCATTGTCTCCGTCAGTCCCATCTCCTGATTCTAAAAATACGGTCTTTCGCGTCATTCACCTCTTTCATCTTCTCCTCGTCCCCGCCTTCCGCGTCCGGATGATGTTGCCGCGCAAGCTTGCGCCATGCCCTTAAGACCTCCTCTTTCGTGGCCTTAGGCGAGACTTCCAAGACGATGAAATACCTCTTGAAGCTGAACTCCATCGGTCTGGAGGAAGCAGTTCTATTGCGGTCGAAGAACTCAGGGGGAATGCGCTGCTCGGTTCGATGGCGCCGAATCATGTCCTTCCAGCGCAGAAAAGCAAGGCCACTTTTGAGCATAGTGTAAAAATGTCGACTCTCTTTCGCGTCTTTGAGGGTCACCGGGGTGATTCTGCGAAGCCGCTCGATCATTTCTTCCACCACAGTGAGAGTCAACTGGCCAAGCAGGAAAGCTGACGGCTCGCACGGCCTCACCAGGAAATCCAGCTGGCGTTTGAATGCCACCATTTCAGGATTTTCCCATTCCGAGTGCTCATAACACCGACTGTCCGGTTACTCGGGCAGTCTTTCACACTGCCTGTATCCCTTATTTCCTGTTCCGCACCATTTCATTCCCAAACATGTCTTTGGATCTACCTTGACTACCCAGACTCCGTTTTCATGGTGATGAACCAGTATGCAGTCGAACAGATCTCTCTCAATTTGCCTGAAAACGCGGTGGAGCCGGTACGCGGACAGATCGAACATGCGCGAAAGCCCAGTTTTGGACACTCCAGGTTGCCGCAGTATTACTTCTAATACTTTTTCTTGAATAGTCATGGGTGGAAAAACCTGTCCATTTCCCTACTTTAATCCTTTTTTGGTGGATTGTGAAATTATCGGAAAGACAGGATCAGGCTGTGGAGAACCGCACGCTCAAGAGGCAGTCAAATGCCAAATAGCCAAAAAGAAAAAAGCCCGACCGGGCTAAGAGAGCTGGGAGGGACCTCGGAAGCGGTCGGGCTGAACTCAATGTCTTCCGGGCCTGGTAAAGATTTTGGAGCGCCGGGTTCCCTCCGCAAGACCCGGCGACCTTTATTTCTCAGAATACAAATCCCATTTGGAGGAAGCCTCCCTCCATGGCAGTGTCAAAGGATCTGGAGTCACTGTATTTTTTCTTGAAGGTCAAGTATCTGTAGCCGCCTTTGACAAAACCCCATCGGCCGTTATTCATGGGGATGCTGTACTTCAAGCCGGTGCTCACGTCCGAACCGACCGCCTCATCAAGGAAAGCCACACCTGCACGGCATTCAAACGATAGAGTGCTGAAATTTGCCGCGGTTTTTAGGCATCTTTCGAACTCCACGCCTGCAATGGCCATGTTGAGGTCATTATCCATTACGTCAGCGCAACATCCGGTCTGCAATGCGCTGAGTTTGTCGTTGATGCGCACGTAATCGCCGAATATGCTCACCCTTGAGCTTGCAGTCCTGATCGGATCGTAAACCAGACCAAGGCGCTGGTACAGGCGTTCCCATTTTACTCTTGTGTTCTGACCAGAGGTAAACGTGGTATTACCGAATGTGAAACCTGAGTTCACGGACCCGGAACCGTCGACCATGAGCGGCATTATTGAGTACCTGAGCGACCATTGAGGCTGAAATCTGTAGGCTGCCGTAAATGTGCCGATCACGTTATGGTCGGGAATCCCCATGTCACCATTGAGGTCAATGTCGCTCTGACCCAGTGTGTAACCCAAGTATCCCCTGTTATAGCGCACATGCCCCTTGGTTCTGGCAAACAGAGCCTCTGCAGTCATTTCCCAACCCCTCATTTTTGGGGGTGGTAAGATGCACTGAGGAGCGAGCGTATAGTTGAGCATTTGGTCGGAAACCAAAGGTTTGCACTTTACAATCTTGTTGGTTTTGACCTTCTCAATTGGTTTGGCTTTGGTTGTTGACGGTGAATAAAGATCTTCTTGGCGGTCTGCCGCAGCAGCCTGTAAATAGTTCCACGCTTGTGCTTCGACAGCGAGGACCATCACCAAAAAGACAAGACATACCAGTAGCATATCACGTGTTCTGATTTTCATACCCTCCCTCCCAGGAGCAACGATCTCTTGAAACCGACAATTACTCGTATGATTTTTGTTGTCAACAAAAAAGTTTCAAAAACACTGATTTATCTAAAAATACTAGAATTAAGATTAGCTTAATGCGCATATTTTACTTCACATCAACTACGTATAATATTATATTCACTGATGTTTTTAATTATTTAAATTTACCGCGCGCGATGACCTGCACTTCAGGCACGATCTCAGGCGAGATCGAAATGCCCGACATCAACCCTCTTCGCCAGTTTTAGTAAATTATTTAAGTATGTTATAAATTAATACACAGAACCGCTGTTAGAATCGTCCAAAATCCTCACTTTGCGGACGATCACGGATCACGACGCGTTTGACGTTGCTAAGTCCCTATTTTCACTCAATGTCGCTGGCGGCATTCAAATGGGGGGGCCGATTCTCGGCGCGGATCAATCGCGATATATCTGGCTCAAGTGCATCAGCATTCAGTATAATTAGACTGCGAGGCCCCAGGGTCTTTGTTCGTCAATCGTTTGCTTAAGAGGTCCAGGGCCGAATGTAGGCCCGCGTCAATCCAGGCGGTCCCGTCAATAGATTGACTCCTCATGTCGATCACTCTCACGGACTGTTCAGGGGCCCATGGGGACCACTGAATTGGGTCCGATGCCACGAAAAAGACTATTGAACTGATTCCCAGGTTCGCGGCCAGATGACTTATTCCGGAATCATTACCAATAAACAGAGCCGCAGAGCCCAGCCGCGTCACAATTTCCGATAGCGGGCTGTTTTCCATGAGGATTACACCCGGTTCGGCCACGAGTTCCCCCCATTCTGAAGTGCGCTTTAGAAACGCATCCTCTTCTGCTGCCGTTATCACAAGTCTGAAGCCGGTTTTGGCCTGAAGTTCCCGCACAATTCGGACCATGCCCTTCAGCGGCGCGCATTTTTTGGGGCCACCGCTCCCCGGATGAAGCCAGATCGTGGGTTCCCCGACAATTTCCCGCGCGGCAATCCTGAAAAACGCCCGCTTCTTAGGTAACGGAAATCCCAGAGATTCGTGCATGTGTTCTATTATGTGCTTATTTCTAGGCGGTGAAGGAGACGCGTGGACCACAGTACGCGTACCTGCGAGCGCAAGATTTCGGGCCACATCATCGGCCTTCTTTAATATCACGTACGCTTTTCGGAACGCAGGGACTGATTCCGGAATAGGTGGGCGAGGAGCGAAAAGCCAAGACCATTCAGTACCGTCAACAGGATAAAATATAATGTCTTTAGGGACGAGATCCTTGTACGCACGTGTACCGAGAAAGACTATAGCCTCTCCCGGGTGTGCGGCTTTGACGGAATCCAATAAAGGTAACGTAAGTATCGTGTCGCCGAGAGCGCCTGTTCGAATCACAAGAATGCTTTTTTCTGGAGACCTACTCACGTCTATTCAAAGCTCGTTGTCTGCGCAAAGACTGTAATGCCACTAACCCTGGAGTTGTTGACTTAGAAGGATCCCGCGAGCCCACCTCTTCACGCCGGCTTCCAAGATCCAAGACCTTGTGAGCAGGGTTCTCGTGCATTCTTGTTATCCCACATTTGGTTTTGGAGAGAACATAGCAGATGCCGGAAGCTCCGTCGTAAAAAAAGCGTGGCTGAATTTGTGAACAAAAAATATGAGATCGCTACGTTTAGACATTTTTGACATAAGGCCATACGGTTGATATACTTTGGTTACTTTTTTTACTAACCACTATGAGAATAATAATATGCTGAAGCCATTTCTCCGAGTGCTTTCCTCCAACGAGGCCCGAGAGTTGCTCAAAGGATTCGCTCGGCTCGATACAGAGATTGTGTCGATCTATGAGGCGCTGTTCAGGGTCGTTGCAGAGACAGTGAAGGCCCCCGAGGATGTCCCAAGCTTTGACCGTTCCACGATGGACGGTTTTGCCGTCCGATCCGCGGACTCCTTCGGCGCTTCTGAGATTTCCCCCGCTCTGTTCAATCTGATTGGAGAAACAGTGATGGGCGAAATCCCAAATTTTATACTCAAGAAGGGCGAGACTGCACGTATCTGGACTGGTGGAGCTCTTCCTTCCAACGCCGACGCTGTTGTGATGATCGAGCATACAGAGCAGATAGATCAAACCACCATAGAAATCCTCAGGGCTGTGGCGCCTTTCGATAACGTGGTCCGCAAAGGCGAAGACTTCAAATCCGGTGCCTCTTTATTAGAAATAGGGCACAGGTTGCGACCCCAGGATCTGGGTCTCTTTGCTGCAATGGGACGGACTGAGATTTGCGTGTATCGGAAGCCTCGCGTGGCGCTCATAAGTTCCGGAGATGAGATCGTGCCTGTCGAAGAGACACCCCCGCCCGGTTGCATGAGGGACGTTAATCGACATACGCTCGCTGCGATGATTGTTGACGCGCATGCTACTCCTGTGTGGATAGGGATTGCGCCGGACAATCTTGCCAAGCTGTCCTCGATGATCGAAAAGGGGCTCGATTCCGCCGATCTGGTCGTGATTTCCGGTGGTAGTTCAATGGGAAGCAGAGATCACGTCATTGACGCAATTTCCAGTCGCGAAAAATCCGAGATATTGCTGCATGGAGTATCAGTTTCTCCTGGAAAGCCGTTGATTCTCGGAAAAGTTGGCTCACGGGCTGTGGTGGGTCTTCCCGGTCATCCTGTGTCCGCGATGGTTTGTTTTCAGCAGTTTGTGGTCCCGCTCATACGTCGGCTTGAAGGAGAGGAATCCTGTTATCCCTTCATGTCGCCTGCGCTCAGAGCGATCCTCAGCAGAAACGTTCCGTCCAAAGAAGGCAGAATGGATTTCGTGAGGGTTCGCCTTCAGAAGAAAGAGGGCGAGCTGACTGCTGTCCCGGTCCCAGGCAAATCGGGAATGGTCTCAGCCATGGTGAAAGCGCACGGATACATCACAATCGAACCTGATTGCGAAGGGCTGTACAAAGGCGATTCTGTAACTGTTCACATGTTTTCTAATTGGATGGAGGAAGCCCTTGAGAAGGAATATTTATCTGGACATGAAGCCGCCGGACGAAGCTCTGGCCATATTCTTACAACATCTCAACAGGAGGAGCTTTCCAGAATCTGAAAAAATCCCGGTGACCGAAGCAATTGGTAGGACTACTGCTGCGCCGGTGTACGCGGTTTTGTCTTCCCCCCATTTTCATACGGCAGCCATGGATGGGTTTGGAGTATTAGCAGAATCCACGTTCGGTGCGGGCCCGGACAGAGGCATAACTCTGAAGATAGGCAGCGATGCATGGCCAGTGAACACGGGGCGACCAATGCCGCCCGGGACCGATGCGGTCATAATGATCGAAAACGTGAACTTTCTGGATGAAGAGACGTTTGAGATCGAACAGGCGCTCGTACCGTGGAGAAACGTTCGCCGCGTCGGTGAGGATTTCGTGGCCTCGGAAATGATAATTCCCGGCAGGCATGTCGTCACTGCTTATGAGGTGGGAGCGCTCATTGCCGGTGGCGTTCTTTCGATCGAGGTTATCCAGAAGCCGCGTGTGCTGTTGATCCCAACAGGATCAGAACTCATTCCTCCTGAGACTATGGCTCAACGGAATCCCGAACCGGGAGAAACGCTCGAGTACAATACCTTAATTTTGTCGGGGTTAGTGCAGCAGGTCGGCGCTATTCCTGTACGGCATTCCATAATTCCCGACAGTTTCGAAGAGCTCAAGACTGCTATTACCGAAGGTGTGCAGTCGGACGCGAATCTGATCGTGGTAAACGCGGGATCTTCTGCCGGCACTGAAGACTTTACGGCTGCGGCAATCAAAGAACTTGGAGAAGTTTTAGTTCATGGGGTGGCGATGATGCCGGGAAAACCTACTATTCTCGGAATCGTGGGTGGTAAACCCATTATCGGCAACCCTGGCTATCCTGTATCGGCGATTATGTCTTTCGAGCTTTTCGGCCTGCCTGTACTGGAAGAAATGCTGGGGCGTCCGCGTTATCATAGACCCCAGATCACTGCAGTCACTGCCCGTAAAATTCCCTCCAAACTTGGCCAGGAAGAATTCTTCCGCGTAAAGCTCGGTAGAGTGGGCAGTCGAGTGGTGGCAGCTCCGCTTCCGAGAGGTGCAGGCTCTATCACCACCCTGACGCGGGCGGATGGTATACTGCGCATTCCTGCGGCCACTGAAGGAATAGATCAGGCCACAGAGGTCCAGATCGAGCTACTGCGAAACATCTCAGAAATAGAACGCACTCTGGTGGTTATCGGAAGCCACGATCTGACTCTCGACGTGCTCTCGGACGAGCTTATTCCTCACAATGTCTTTCTTTCGTCCAGTCACGTGGGGAGTCTCGGTGGATTGCTGGCGCTCAAGAATCGCAGCTCACATTTTGCGACCTCGCACCTGCTGGATATGGAAACAGGCCTTTACAATTGGTCGTATATTAGGCGCTACATCCCTGATATACCGGTGAAGCTTTTCCATGGAGTGATGCGAGAACAAGGCTTCATAGTCCCAAAAGGAAACCCGAAATCGATTCGGGATTTTCAAGATCTGGTCCGAGATGATGTTGTTTTCATAAACCGCCAGGCTGGAGCCGGGACTCGGGTACTGCTGGATTACAACCTGGATGTCCTCGGCCTAGACCCGCTGTCCATAAGAGGCTACGAAATTGAGGAATATACTCACACCTCCGTGGCTGTAGCCGTGCTCTCAGGTGTGGCTGACGTCGGCATGGGAGTGCTTGCGGCCGCTCGTGCGCTCGGTCTGGATTTTGTGCCTGTGGCCGTTGAGCAGTACGATCTGGTGATCCCCCTGGAACATATGGAAGACGAAAAGATACAGAGACTATTAGGAGTACTTACTACGGACCGGTTCAAACAGCGCGTGCTGGCCCTGGGCGGTTATGGCGTTGAAAGAACCGGCGAAGAGGTCTCCGAGCCTTTATCGTGATTCACCGGGCTGTTGACCGCGACGCAGGAGTCTGGTACAACTTCACCGTAACGCAACGGCCCACAAGCATTGTGGGAAGGTGTAGGCTGTTGCGTTTTTTTGGCGTGTACGGCGATTCTGCACGTGTCTGAAAACACCGAAGAAAAAGGATAGGACCATGAGTGTGGCTAGGAGGCCAATAACTTCACTGGGATTTAAGAAACTCAAGGAAGATTTGGATCGGTTGATCCGAACTGAACGACCTTCAGTAATCAAGGAAATCGAGATAGCCCTGGGACATGGGGACCTATCGGAAAACGCCGAATTTACCTATGCAAAAGAGAAGATGGGTCTTATCGAATCCCGAATACGGGACCTCCAGGAAAGAATGGCAGCATGCGAAGTCATTGATATTGACAACAGACCGAAATGCGACCGAATAGTGTTCGGATGCTCGGTTACGATTGAAGACGTTGACTCGAGTGAACAGAAAAAATATCAACTACTCGGCCAGGACGAAGCTGACATATCCAATGGCGTAATCTCGGTAGATTCACCTTTGGGAAGAGCTCTTATCGGCAAAGAGGTCAACGATGTGGTGGAGGTCAAAACGCCCAATGGGCTCAAGGAATTTGAGATCCTGGATGTGTCCTGACGACTTTTCTGCTCGACTTGGAAACAGGCCCGGATAATGGATATGAATGAAACAACCAGAGCAACTGTCCGCGGGCCGCGTTCCCTGATTCTATGTGATTTCGACGGAACCGTGTCAGTGAAAGATACGGTGAACAGGCTAGTGAGAGATCATCTGACCGATCCCCGATGGCGCTTTCATGTAAAGCGCTACATGCGAGGAGAAATCGGGTCTCTGGAAGTCTACCGCGCTCTGGGTCCATTGATGAGAATGACCCGAGACTCGCTTGAGCGATTCGTGCTTGAACACGCTCAACTGGACCCCAAATTTCCCCACTTTCTTCAATGGGCGCATTCCCGGGGAATTGACGTCAAAATCGTCTCTGACGGATTTGACGCCACCATAGAAACACTCTTCAGAAACCACGGGATCTCCGCTACAGATATGTTCGCAAATCGCCTAGTTTGTGACGATGGTAGGGTAAAAATCGAGAATCCTCACGCAAACCCTCTTTGCGGAATGTGTGGAACCTGTAAGCTTAATGTTTTGCGCTCCTTCAGGTCTCAATACGAAAAAATAATCCTCGTCGGAGACGGCGAGTCCGACCGCCATGCTGCCCAAGAAGCTGATCTGGTGCTCGCTCTAAAGGACCTGTTTTCTTACTGCGCACGACAGGGCATTCCAGCTATTCGAATCGACAGCTTCGAGGATGTCCCTTGGCTGCTCAGCCGTCGAATTGAAGCAGTGACGTTCGATATGGACGGAACACTGGTTGATTCCATTGATTCCATAGCTGACGCATTCAATCATATGTTCGCAAAGCTTGGATATCCGCCCATGACAACAGACCAGGTGATTCGAGTCACTTCAATATCGCTCATGGATTTTGTTAAGACTTTCCTAAAACCCGAAGAATCAGAAATCGGAATAAAAGTCTTTCGTGATTATTATGACACTATATATTTGGATAAGACCAAACCTGTGCCTGGAGCCCTTGAGACTCTCAATGCGCTCAATGGAACAACAATTCAAGGAATAGTGACGAACAAGCGCGGAAAGTACGCCAGGATACTCGCAGAACATCTGGGCCTTTCAGCGAACATGGCGCGCATCATTGGAGCTGAGGACGGCTTCAAAGCGAAGCCTTCATCGGAAATGTTTGACGAATTCATCCGCTCCGCGCACACAGAAAAAGAAAATACCATCTACGTTGGCGACGCGCCGATAGATATCCAGGCCGCGCATAATGCTGGAATTGATTCCTTCGCGATCGCGGGCCCATTCTTCTCAGCTGAAGAACTGGCCCTACACAAGCCTAGAAGAATTCTAAATAACATAACGGAATTACCCGGTTGTTTGGGACCGTTGGTTTAGCATGGCACACAGAAAATTTACGTGTCCAAAAAAACAAGCCCTACTATTTTTTCGGAACACTTTTTTGAGCGGGGTTGTCTATATCAACAATACCTACCTACTTAATATTTTTAAGGAAAGGTCCGGATGTTTCCTACCATGCAAGCGGACCTTTCATTTTGTCTAGCATCCGAAGAATTATTTTGTGCATTACAGTATTTCACATCCGAAATAATGATCAATAAATAATGAAGACTCTTGTAAGCATTCGATGAATAGTGGGATGAGTTACGTGACGTATCGAAGCGAGCCGTGTGGCAGGCTTTCCAGCCTGCCAGTATTGGCTTTTTGGGACCGGCAGGCTGGAAAGCCTGCCACACAAAAGCTGTCTGCCCTCAGATGATTAGAAATTACTGTACTCGTGCTACTCGTGAGGACTGGTGTTAAAGGGCCTTACAACTTGGAGTAGAGAAAATCCGGCAGCATTCTCAACAGACCTCCAACAATAGCCCACCGTTTTGTAATGTAGGCATGTTTTGCCTGCCTTTGGATCACTTCAAAAATCTGTCGCGCTGCTTTTTGCGGTGGAGCCACCCAAAAGAGACCCTCGCCTTTTGCCATGGCTGTATCTACTAAGCCCGGCTGTATGTCAGTCACCAGTATAGAGAGGCCAGCCTTTGAAGCTCTGGTCCTGAGACCTTCGAGGTAGTTTGAGATGAATGCCTTTGAAGCGTTGTAGGCCGGAGCTTCTGCACTCCCACGGATTGCGGCTATTGACGATATGCCAACCAGATGTCCTCGACCAACTTCCACGAAATGCCGGAATGCAACATTTGCCATCGCTGCGAATCCGGCGACATTCACATCAATCGTCTTTTTCTCATCCGCCCAGTTAAGATCGGAATTGATAAACCCGACACCTGCGGAAATGACTATCAGATCAACTCCTCCCATTTCCTCGATGAGATTCTCAAGGAGACCCATTGCCCTGGGATTGTCGGAGATGTCCATCTGCTTTGAAAAAGCAGGAAATGGAAGATTGGCTTTCAGTCCGTCCAAAAGATTGATCCGCCGTCCGGTAAGACCAACCGTATATCCATTCTGAGAGAGTACCGATAGCGAGTTCTTTGCCAATCCCGGAACTTGCTCCGATTACGATGGCTCGCTTCATATAATTAGATCCTCATGCACTGGAAGGCGTCCGAGGTTGTCTTATGGTGCATCGATGAATTCCAGCACTGTCTCGGCCGCGGTTCGTCCGCTCTGCGAGGGATTGAGGGATTGCCTCATCCAGGAGAAGCCTCTACTCATTGTTTCGCGCATAGAATCATCAGACCGAAACTGCAAGAGCCATTTGGCCATTTTCGCGGGAGTTGCCTGATTCTGAAGCAGCTCCGGCACAAATAACGGTCTTCCACATTCCTGGCACGTTACTCTGTGGCCGGCCTCAAGCATGAGTTTAATGGGTCCCCTACCCTCTTTTTCATCATTTATAGCCAGTACGTTGGCGATCGCCACATGAACGTCCTTGTCCATTACAAGCGGCTTGAGCACCTTGGACGCCAACAACCATGTGAACCTATCCAGAGCGTACACCACGACATGCGGCATCCCCGCAAGCGCAGCTTGCAGAGTGGCGGTGCCGGATGTCACAAGCCCGCAGTCGGATGCGGCCATTATCGCAGCAGCTTCCGCATTGTGGACCTCAACTCGAACCGCGTATTGCGATAGTATCTCTTTGACTATTACCGCCAGATGAGGGCCCGCCAGAGGCAGCACGAACAGTGTATCAGGAAATTCGCCGAGGAAAATTGCAGCGGCTTCGCACATGCGCGGAAGCATCCTGCGGATTTCCGCCTGCCTGCTTCCGGGAACCAGGGCGACAGTATATCGAGACGAGTCCAGGCCGAGCCTGGCTTTTGCCTCAGCCCTATTGGCGATTTCCGGAATATCGCGAACCATCGTATGGCCCACGAAATCTACCTTGACGCCAGCGTCTCTGTACAGCTTTTCCTCGAAGGGAAATATGGTCATCATTCTGTCAACGCGAGCCGCTATCTTACGAATTCTTCTTTTGCGCCATGCCCAAACTTGCGGGCTGATGTAATAGTAGACGGGGACAGCGCCTTTTTTCGCAAGCCCGCAAAGACGAATGTTAACATCTGGAAAATCCACAGGAATGAATAGACTGTGCCTCCCGCTTCTTAACTCGTTCTTCATCGTTCCGTAGGCACGTATTATATTCCGGATTTTTCCAAGGCCTTCGCTTAGACCGATCGTATTTATGTCTCTGTAATGGTGCAGCAACTCCATCCCAGCGGACGCTAGCTTGTCTCCCCCAATGCCCACTATCTTTATTTCGGGTCGTACGCTCTTAATATCACGCACAAGCGCGGCTGCATGATAATCTCCGGAAGCTTCTCCTGCCATTAGCAAAATGGATTGCGTAGAAGACATCAAATCCAACCTATTTCAAGAAATTGCATGACCGCGGGGCCTCGATGCCCGAGAGCGCCGGTTCGTTAAGAGACTTATTAGCATGTTCCCGAAGATTTTTCCCGGAGAAGTTGGAGTCTCTTTAATGGAGCCGCTATGACTTGAAAGAGAGGGAAACGGATGAACATACACGTTTGCCAAACCCGTTTCCGCCAACCTGACTCAAACTTTACAATATAACAAAACTTTTTTTGACTTGACAACAAAAAAACATGTGATAAGGATTGCAGCCCAATAAAGGCTATTCTCAATTATTCTTTTGAAAACAAGGCCGGTAAGCAGTTCAGCTGCGTTGCTGCCTCAATTCATAATCGGTCTCGAGGTTGTTCATGAAACTGGGACTTTGCGAAAAATGCGGAAAGCCTGCTGACGCGTGTTATGAAATACGGAATAACCGCGTTTTTCTGGTGAAGTTTTGTAGGGAATGCGGACGAACGTCTTCACTTGTGACAAAAGACGCCCGAAAATGGCGATGGAAACGGGAAATCTCTGGATATCAGGAGCCTTCTCAACCCGCGTGCTCTTTGGATTGCGCTTCATGCGATCATCAGGCCCATACGCCGCCAAGCACCGTTTCAATAGATGTCACTAATTTGTGCAACCAGAGATGCCCCATCTGCCTTGCGTACGTGGAGGCAATGGGCTACGCGTATCATCCACCTCTGGAGTATTTCGAGAAAATCTTCAAACATTTTGAGCATAACGATCCCCGGCCAAACATATGCTTTTTCGGCGGTGAGCCAACGATGCACAGAGATTTTTTGGAAATCGTGCGCATGGCGAGGTCTGTACGGTTTTCAGGTGCAGCTTTTCACAAATGGCTTGAAACTTGTGGATAAGGAATATTGCCTAGAATTATGCGCCATGGGGATTCAGGTGAATTTTGGGTTGGACGGTACTCGGCCGGAGATTTACAAGGCTTTGAGAGGGGACAATTCCCTGGAGGCCAAGAGAAAGGCTCTTGAAAACGTCGTAGAATGCGGTGTGAACAAACTCGTGGTCATATCAACGTTCGCCGTAGGCGTCAATGATTCCAATATGAGTGAGATGCTTGATTTCATTCACGATTATAGACAGTATGTCTCGACATGGGGATTTGTTCCTCTGACTCCTTGCTGGGAACCGGGCAAAGTGGCGCTTGATCCCACAACCACTGAATGCGTGGAACGGGTGTTCGAGAGCATGATCCCAGGCGTAGAATTTGTTTCTACAGGGTTGATGAAGTTCAACGTGCTGTCTAGATTTTTCGGGAGACAGACACTTGGAGGCTCACATCCAAACTGTGAGAGTGCGACTCTCCTGGTTTCCGACGGTGAAAAATATCTACCCATTTCCAGCTATCTGAAAACATCTCTTTCGGAACTCTTGGTTGAATTGCGAAAATTGGATATAGCGCTTGGTGTCAGGTCTGCAAAAATTCCTTCAACTGGATTTAGGAGAATGTTTTTCGACTTATCCACCTTCGCCGCCATCATCAAAGTGTTCAGAAAAAACCTCGACCTGAGCCACATATTCGGCGAATCCATTTCCCGCCGGGTTTTGGCCGCTGTGGCGGATCTCCTGAGAGGTCGAAAAATAGATGCTATATTGAAGGAAAGAACCAGCTTCAAGTACGTGCTGACACTGCTGACAATCCCGTACGAAGACAAGGGAGGTCTCGAAGACGCTCGCCTCAAGGACTGTCCGGCAGTTTTCGCGTATGAAGACACGGACACGGGGCGAATCAGGACCACGGCGTTTTGCTCCTGGCAGACCATAAAAGACGACGTATGTCGAAAGATTCAGGCTCACTATCAAGGGGCATCTGCCGAAAAAACCTCGGCGGAATCTAGAAAGTAAAATTGCTAATTTTTTTTGTTGCTTATGCTTTTGGGGGCTATGATTTATCTACGCGGGAGAGATCGACAAGTTAGAAGCTAGCTTCTCTCTCCCGCACTCAAATTCTTACTGTTGACCTTAATTGTTTGCCCACTCGGTCCCATCCCTGAACCCCGGCTGCACTTGGGGCTCAGCAGATTGGATCATGCTGGAAGACATGTAGGTTCCGCCACCAAACTTGGCAATAGAGGCGTATCAGTGGATGGCCATCCTACTGAATACTAACATCTTGAATGCCCAGGAAAAAAACACTGTATTTTGGCGTTGACATAACTCGGGCTTCTTTTTCCTCTCCTGCCGGGTGCCAAATTATGTCATTTACGGCTATAGAAGATGATAACGGACAAAATTTCTTTATACAAATTCCCAAAATTCTTGTCCCATTTACGGGAAAAGGCAACCGTCACCCCGGACTTGATCCGGGGTCCAGACTCTGGATTCCCGCCTTCGCAGGAATGACGAGGAAAGGGATATTATTTTGTTTAAGTGATCGCGATAATCCTCGGCTCTTGGCTTGTCCGCTTGACGTATCCTCATTCCGTTGATAGAAATCACTTGTGATCTACGAATCTTCCGTTGTTGGGAGAATCTTTATGAGGCTTCGACATCTGATTGTGAAACCGGATCTGCCTGAGGAAATGCAGGCGCTGCTTAACGTCGCGAAAAATCTCTGGTTTACCTGGAATCCAACTGTGAATCGATTATTTCAGGCGCTTGATCCGGAACTCTGGGAGAAATGCGGGCACAATCCCATCCTTCTTCTGGGAATGTTGTCGCCAGAACGGAAGCTGGAAATAATTGAAGACTCCTCTTTGATGGATCGCATTAGGGAGGCTGAAAAGGCTCTCGAAGATTATATTAGCAACGTAGGAATTTACTCTTTCAACCTTGAGAAGCCTATTGATTACCGAATAGCATATTTCAGCATGGAATATGGGCTGAGTGAGAGTCTGCCGATCTATTCCGGCGGTCTTGGGATCCTTTCGGGAGACCACCTCAAGAGCGCATCAAACCTATGTTTTCCTCTTATGGGAATGGGTATGCTGTATCAAAAAGGCTATTTCAAGCAATACCTTAATATAGACGGGTGGCAGCAGGAGTCGTATCCTGATAATGACTTTTACAACTTACCAGTATCGAAAGTTCGCGATGAGACAGGCCAGCAAGCGGCATTCGAACTGGAAATGGATGGCAGAAAGGTCAAGGTATTGATTTGGAGGGTGCAGGTTGGTCGCATTCCTCTCTATTTATTGGACACAAACCATCCGGACAATTCCTTGAGCGATAGGAAAATCACTGCAGAACTGTATGGCGGCGATCTCGAAATGCGAATAAAACAGGAGATTGTCCTGGGAATCGGTGGTGCCAAGGCGTTCCATCTTCTTGGTCTGTGGCCCTACGTTTATCATCTGAACGAAGGTCATGCCGCTTTCGCAGCGCTGGAGCGCATCCGGCAATCTATGACCACGTACAGAGTCCCGTTTGACGTCGCCCTAGAAGCTGTGGCTGCGTCGACCGTCTTCACTACCCACACACCAGTACCCGCGGGAATCGACTTGTTTCCACCCGATCTCGTGGAACGATATTTCAGGAGCTATACGGAATCCCTGGGAATGTCCGTGAAAGACCTGTTGGACCTCGGCCGTCAGAATCCTGATGACAAGACTTCTCCTCTTTCCATGGCAGTCTTGGCTTTGCGCATGTCACGAGGAGTGAACGCGGTTAGTGAACTTCACAGCACTGTGTCCCGCAAGATGTGGCGGAATCTTTGGACGCAGGTGGATGAAGAAGATGTGCCCATCGGCTATGTGACCAATGGCGTGCACATACCGTCATATCTCTCCAAAGAAATGGCCGACCTGTTCGCTCGCTATCTAAGTGAAGGGTGGGTGGAAGAACCGGACAACACGAAGATCTGGTCGCGTGTTCACAGTATTCCCCACGAGGAGCTTTGGAGAATCCACGAAACTCGCAGAGATAGGTTGGTGGCGTTTTGCCGCAGGCGTCTTTTCGCTCAGATGGCCGGCTTCAGCGGTTCATCCCTTGCGATGAAACGCGCCCGGGAGTTCCTGAATCCAGAAGCTCTTACGATTGGCTTTGCCAGGAGGTTTGCTCCCTACAAACGTGCCGGTTTGGTGTTCAGCGACCCAGACCGCCTGCTGAAGATCATGTCCGACAAACGCAGGCCTGTGCAGTTCATTTTTGCCGGCAAGGCTCACCCCCAGGATATGCTTGGCAAGGAGATCATCAAGAAAGTAGTCCATCAGGCACGTTCCGAGGGATTCCGGAGAAAACTGGTCTTCATCCAGGATTACGATATAAATATCGCCCGATATCTAGTGCAGGGAGTGGATATTTGGCTTAACAACCCCATAAGACCAATGGAGGCCTGTGGAACGTCGGGCATGAAGGCAGCGGCAAATGGGGCTTTGAATTTAAGCGTTCTGGACGGATGGTGGCCTGAGGCGTACAGACGGCACGAACGGATGGGCTATCGGCTCGGGCGAAGAATACGAAGACCCGGAGTATCGCGATAAGGTTGAATCCCAATCCATTTATGACTTGCTGGAAAACGAGATTGTCCCTTTGTTCTTTGATCGCGGCCCGGATGGACACCCTCACGGCTGGATTGAGATGATGAAGAACAGCATGGCTACGATCTGCGGCAGATTCAACTCGCATCGGATGATCGAAGAGTACATGACTGATTATTACGTTCCAGCGGGATTGGCTCATCAAATATTGGGAGAAAACCGACTCGCAAGGGCCCGTCACCTCCGCGATTGGAAACAAAGAATTCGGAGCCTCTGGAAAGACCTCAAGATAGTGGATTTGGACCTACCCAAAGGGGACAGGGTCGCTCTGGGCGAAGATCTGGACGTCACGGCCAGAATTCAGCTTGGTGGCATCAGGGACGAAGAAGTGGTGATCGACCTGTGTCATGGCAGGGTTGAAGACGATTCCGACGTAATGGTGAAGCGCAGCGTGACAACCATGGTAAGCCAGGGGCAAGAATCCGATGGCGTCTGGATTTTCAAAGGGACCGTGCCCTGCAGAGAAACAGGAATCTATGGTTACACAGTAAGGATTCTCCCATTCCACCCGTACCTGTTCAACCCGCTGTCCATGAGTCTGGTAGCCTGGGGATAATCCACATAGGCGCCAACTTCTGCCTCACCTTGTCTTATGTTCCGGAGGAACAGTGGATAATAGACCGGCGATTTATGGCCGGTTGAGGGGAATCTAAGGGTTTTCTAGTCCCGGAGGGACGACTGAACCGTAAGATCTTCCCAAGGTTTATCTGCCCTCCCCCCGGGACGAAAGACATTCAGACTTAAAATCAGCGCTCACGGGGACAATTCTGGTGCTGGGGAATCTTATCCCGATGGGATTTCCGACACAAATTGCTAACGCGTTATTCGAAAGATACGGCTTGGTCTCCCAGGGTATCCCGCATCTCCGCCAAAAAATCTTCTGTCGGGTCGCAGGTTACGGAAGACAGGTTTATGATCGTCTCCGACCGGTTAGGTATCACCACATGCAGTTTTACCGGCAATCGCCCTTTGTATCTTGAGAGAATCTGCTTCAGGTTCTTGATATGTCCAGGATCAGCGCCCCTTGCCGAGAGTTTGATTTGAATACCCCTGCTGAGGCGTCGGGGGGCTTCCTCAAGACGGTAGATTTCCTGAGCAAGCACCTTTGGTGAATCTTTGTCCCCTTCCCTCACTCCGGAAACCATCACCGGTTCTCCGGACTGGATAAGATCGCGGGCCAATAGGTAAAGATCGGAAAACACGGTCATCTCTGTGATCCCGGTCAGGTCCTCCAGCGAGATGAACGCCATCCGCTCACCTTTCTTAGTGGTGATCTCCTTGGTTTTCTTTACGATTCCCGCCATTCTGACAAGAGTGGAAGGCGCCACATCGGAAAGAGTGTCAGAAGAAGACGCGTTCGCATAAGTGCCTATGAGCTCCTGGAAATTCATCAATGGGTGACCTGTAACATAAAAACCCATGGTTTCTTTTTGGTACTGCAATTTAATGAGGTCATCCCATTCCGGCAGCTCAGGGATTGGCTGATCTGCAAGGCTCCCATTTGGCTCGCATTCCGTAGCAAAAAGGTTAAACTGACCCTCGGCCTTTTCTTTCTGAAAACCGGATGCCTGTTCCATTACAGAATCCAGCACTTCAGTCATTGCCAGGCGAGAGCGTCCCCATCCATCCAGCGCTCCGCACTTGATGAGGCTTTCCAGGACTTTCTTGTTTACCTTTCTAAGATCGACGCGCCTCGTGAAGTCATGTAGCGAGCAGAATGGCCCGCCTTCCCCGCGTGCCTCCAGAATGGAAACTACTGCTCCTTCGCCCACATTTTTCACAGCATTCAATCCGAAGATTATCTTGCCGTCCGCAACATGAAAATTCTGAAAGGATTCGTTCACATGAGGCGGAAGCACCTCTATGGACATATTGCGGCATTCGGAAATATAAACTGTGATCTTGTCTGTATTCCCCGCCTCACAGCTAAGTTGCGCGGCCATGAATTCCGCTGTGTAGTGTGTCTTCAAATACGCTGTCTGATATGTGACCATTGCGTACGCGGCCGAATGGGATTTATTGAATCCGTATCCCACGAATTTCTCCATAAGCTCGAATATGAAGGATGCACGCTCCGGGTCGATTTTATTTTTCGCCGCGCCTTTTTCAAATCTGCTCTTTTGTTCGGCCATTTCCTGGGCTTTTTTTCTTGCCCATCGCGCGGCGGAGCAGGTCTGCTTCACCGAGTGAGTAATCGGCAAGCACCTTGGATATGCTCATGACCTGTTCCTGGTAGACGATTACTCCATAAGTCTCTTTCAGAATGGGTTCAAGTTCTGGCAAAGGATACTCAATAGAGGTCCGTCCGTGTTTCCGGTTAATGAAATCGTCTACCATTCCTGATTCCAGGGGGCCAGGTCTATAGAGTGCCAGTATTGCTATGAGATCCTCGAACACGGAAGGCTTGAACTTGGTCAAGACGTCCCTCATGCCGGAAGATTCCAACTGAAAAATCCCAAGCGTGTCCCCTTTAGCCAGCATGTCGAAGGTTTCAGCGTCATCCAGCGGTATGGCGTTAAGGTCCAGAGTCTTTCCGCTGTATGATTTTATTAATTTGAGGGCCTGATCTATGACCGTGAGGGTTTTCAGGCCTAGGAAATCAAATTTGACTAATCCGATTTTTTCCACCCAGGTCATGTCAAATTGGGTGATGGTTTCTCCGTTGCTGCCTGAGTAAAGAGGGAGATGCTCCACAAGCGGCCGGTCGGAAATCACGATCCCTGCCGCGTGGGTTGAAGCATGCCGCGTGAGGCCCTCGAGAGAGCGAGCCGTGTTGATCAAATCGGCCACTTCCGGGCTTTTCATCATTTCTTTGAATCTTGGCTCTTCCTTAAGGGCTTTATCCAGGGTCATCTTCAAGGCATCTGGTATAAGTTTGGCGATCTGATCCGCTGTGGCATACGGGAAGCCGAGCACGCGTGCAACGTCTCTGACCACCGCTTTTGCCTGCATTCTCCCGAAAGTGATTATCTGGGCGACATTGTCTTTACCGTACCTACCGGACACGTCCTCAATTACGCTGTCTCTTCCGTCCATGCAGAAATCAACGTCAATATCAGGCATGCTCTTGCGCTCCGGGTTAAGAAAGCGTTCGAACAACAAATTGTAACGAATTGGATCTATATCAGTAATTTCAAGGCTGTAGGCAGCGAGGGATCCCGCTGCGGAACCACGTCCCGGCCCCACGGGAATTCCATTTTTCTTTGCGAATCCGATAAAGTCCGCGACTATCAGAAAATAACCTGAAAAGCCCATCTCCTGGATCATGCGGATCTCATATTCCAGTTGATTCCTGTAACGAGTCTCCAGTTCCTGAGAAAAACCCCCCGTTTCCTGGAGTCGAGCGAGTCTTGTTTCAAGGCCTGCTCTGGCGTCTATCTCAAAACGCGCCCTCAGCGTTTCTCCGGTTCCCAGATCGAAGCGAGGCATGTGCACTTGGCCGAACTCAAGTAAGAGCGAGCACCTTTCGGCAATAACCCGAGTGTTCTTGATCGCTTCGGGGACATGTCTGAATTGATGAGCCATTTGCTCTGGCGATTTGAAAAAGAACTGATCTGTACTGAAACTCATCCTGTCTGTATCGTCAAATTTCTTGCCGGTTTGAATGCAGAGTAGGATTTCATGTGCCCTGTGATCGGATTGGTCCAAGTAATGGCAATCATTTGTGGCGACCACCTTTAAATCGAGCTTTTTCGCTATTTCGAGCAGGCCGCTATTGACCCGGCGCTGCTCTTCCATACCGTTTTCCTGCAATTCCAGGTAATAACGCTCAGGGCCGAAGACCTGTTTGAACCAATCAGCGCGCTCCATCGCGCCTTTTTGGTCTCCAGCAAGGAAGAGCGCAGGCACTTCTCCGGATAGAGCAGAACTCAGGCAGACTAGACCCTCGTGATACTGTTCGATCAATTCGAGGTCTATCCGAGGCTTGTAGTAGAAGCCCTCCTGATAGCCTTTGGTAACAAGCTTACAGAGATTGCGATAGCCTTTTTCGTTTTCACACAAGAGTATGAGGTGATAATAGGCGATCTGCCCTACTTTGGATTGTTCAAAGCGAGAGCCCGGAGCAACGTACACCTCGCAGCCGATTATCGGTTTTATTCCGCTGGACTTCACCTGCGAATAAAATTCCATCGCACCGAACAAATTCCCGTGGTCGGTCACAGCGACTGCGGGCATTTTGTATTCTTTGACTCGAGCAATCAGATGAGGGATGCGAATTGCGCCGTCAAGAAGCGAGTATTGGGTATGAAGATGCAGATGAACGAAATCCGCGGAGTGCATCGTTACTCCTTATTTATTTGATATGTTTACTTTTTTATCTAGAGGCCTCCACAATATCATCCTCTCTTTAGCCATGCAAGGGGGTAACGAAATGAGGCAGAACATTCTTTTTTTGGCGCACTCAAGGTGTTCTTCATCGGATCGCCTTGTAGTAGAATGTGTCCACAAATGCCCGATTCGGGACTCAACCAATCTTTCAAGGACACTTCTCGGAGGTTACACAATGTCCGACCCAATCAAAGCAACCGTTTGTGGTGATATAGCCACCGTGTTGTTCGACAGGCCGAAGGCATTCAACGCCTTCGATCTGGACGCAATAACCATACTGATGGACCACCTTGTCAACCTCGCTGCGGATGATACAGTCCGGGGGATAGTAATATCAGGAACAGGAAAACCCTTCTGTGCAGGAGGCGACCTGCGATGGGTGGCAAGCTGGCCGCAGGACGCTCCGGCAGCTTTCCACAACCTCGCGGCCCGATATCATCAGTGCATACTGGAAATCCGTCGGATGGCGAAACCAGTAGTGGCGGCGATAAATGGAATAGCAGCTGGAGGAGGCTTTTCTCTGGCTCTGGCCTGCGATTTCAGAATAATGGCGCGCTCCGCGATATTGCGGCAGGCTTACACTAGTAGCGGTCTTTCTATTGACGGAGGCGGGACCTACATGCTGCCCCGGCTCGTAGGACTGGCAAAAGCCCTTGAAATAGCTGCATTCGACGAACCTATCGCCGCGGCCCAAGCACTGAAATGGGGCTTGGTTACCAAAGTGGTTGACGACGGCAAAGTTCTCGAAGAGGCGATAAAGTTGGCTGAGGGAATCAGTCGAGGGCCTCTTTTCTCATTCGCTTGGTCGAAAAAACTGCTAACCGATTCGTTCAGCAACACTCTCGAGGCTCATTTGGAATTGGAAAGGGCCGGCCTGCGAGCATGTGCCGCGCATTCTGACGGCCGAGAAGGGATATCCGCTTTCCTGGAAAAACGGAAACCTGTTTTCAACAGGTAGGTGCAAAATGCGCAACCGGAGTGATGGGTGGCGTACACTGTTGGATGTCTCAGTCGCCGATATTGCTATTTGCATTTTGCGATCTCGAACGGAGACTCAGGCGATTGATTGACTTTGAGCAGCGTGTTGATCTATATGCCTACCTTATAAGACGTGAGGATCCGGAGGATAACCTATGAAAGATGATAAAGACCGCGGCACCGAGAAGAAAGGCAAATCAAGAATATTTTCCACGGTACTATCTTTAATTCTTCCGGGTATGGGCCAGATAGTGAGGGGCCGTATTTTCGCTGGGCTGCTGTTTCTACTGAATGTAATCCTGTACTTTATTCCTCTGTTCGTGACGCACACCATGGAATATGACGTCCAGACGCCTTCCCTGCTGATCGCTGTAGGTGTGTGGATTTTCTCGGCTCTGGACGCGTTTCTTTATAAAAGCTCTTTCTTGATCCTCGCTCTTCTTGTGTCTCTGTTCTGCTTCGGCGCGGGTTTTTTCGGCGCTTTCTTCCTTCTCCCGCATCTCGACGTGTAATACCGCTCCCCTTTCGCAAACCCAATTTGGCCGGCACGGAGGCCTGCCGCAAAGCATTATTCTTTGCGCAATCGGACATTAATTTTGGCAAGTGCCATAGTCAGCCAAACCTTGGGAAAGGATGACCGTGAAACAGATCAGCCATTTTCTTGAAGTAGGAATATTGCGCGCCTGCATCACGCATGTAGGGCTATTGGGGAGGTTGAGGTCTAAGCCTCCGCAAGGCCTTCCACCAAGTCAGAGGGGAATTCTTTCCTCAGCTTTGTGAGAGCTCGCTTCTCCAACTGGCGCACGTGTTCGCGACTTGTCCCGAAGTGATCGCCCAATTTTTGCAAGGTCCAGGGCGAATCGTCCATGAATCGCTTTGTCACGATGAATCGCTCGCGAGGGTCCAGTTTCTTCAATGCTTGCTTGGTTGCGGTGGAAAGCTCTTTTTCGTCTTCTTTTTCTATGAGCATCATTTCCTGATTGGGCGCGTGATCCTCCAGCATGTCCATTGCCGAGATTTCTTTTTCATCCCCCACTGTCTCGTTCAAAGACCATTCCCTGGCTTTTACCCGCGCTTCCATTTCAATAACATCATCGGACTTCACGCTCAATTCCGATGCAAGGTCATCAATTCTGGCGTTCCTGGAGTCTGCATCCATATGCTCTCCTATGTCGCCTATCCTGAAGAATAACTTACGCTGAGCCTGAGTGGTCCCTAATTTGACAAGGTTCCATGTCTTGAGAATATAATTCTTTATGTACGCCTTGATCCACCAGACAGCGAAAGAAACCAACCGGTATCCTTTGTACAGGATCGAACCTCTTGACAGCCTTCATGAGACCTATAGATCCCTCCTGAATGAGGTCCTGCACTGGAAGCATATAGTAACGATACTGAAAAGCGGTTTTCACGACGAAAGGAAGATGAGAAACCACCAATTGGTGAGCTGCTTCTACGGAACCGTTCTCCTTGAAGTCAACAGCCAGTTCGTGCTCTCGCTCAGGGCTAAGGGGCTTAATTGTTCTTATCTGAGCAAGGAAGTGGTCCAATTGATTGGCAATTACCGGATAATTCATACGTCCTCCAGTGGATAAACTACTCCCTGCGAGTATTCATATTGATTAATCACTGGATGCATGTTTGTCAACTGATCGACTAAAAACTTTGTAACCATTGAGCCACTCTCTAAGTGCCAAGAGCCTAGTACCTGAGTTTCCTAAGTTCGGTCACGTATTTGACCGTTGGAGATTGCTTCGTCGCTCTGCTCCTCGCAATGACATTCCCGGGATCTGTCATTGCGAGCGAAGCGAAGCAATCTCCCCCGACAAGATACGGAATCGTATTTGCGCCATCGAGTACCTTAGTGAAAGAAAAATGATAAGACCGGCAACATGCCGGCCCTACTAATGCTTGCACCTTAAGCGAGAGCTTTCTCCAGCCCGCAACTGGGTGATCGAAAAATCATTTCCTCGCTATATGGTTGCGAGCGCATAGACTCTGGATTTAGATAGCTCTTCGGAGTATAAAGAATGTTTACGGAGGTTTCTATGAATCCTGAGAAAATCCACTACGCAAAGCTGATCGATTCAGTAGAAGAAAGAATTCTGGACGGCGGAGCGCTCCGGCGGGACGAGGCCGAGGCACTGCTCAACACTCCTGACGAATTCTTGCAGCGGCTGTTTGCAGCGGCAGATAGAATACGGATCAGATTCAAGGGTTCCAACTTCGATTCCTGTTCTCTTATTAACGCTCGCTCCGGAAGATGCGGCGAAGACTGTGCCTTCTGCGCGCAGTCCTCTCATCACCAAACAGACTGCGATGTCTACGGTTTGAAACCTGCCGAGGAAATACTGGCTGCAGCGCGGGCGGCCAAGGAATCGGGCGCAGCCAGGTTCTGCACGGTCACCAGCGGCGGAGCGCTGTCTGCACGTGAATTCGATAGTCTAATCGATTCGCTGAAAAAGGTGCATGCTGAAGTGGACATTGAACTGGACGCGTCTCTGGGCTTTTTGGACGACGAAAGAGCCCAGCGTTTAGCTGCAGCTGGAGTCACCAGATACAATCACAATCTCGAGACCTCAAGAGATCATTACTCCAAAATATGCACCACACATCACTTCGACCAGAGAGTCGATACGGTACGCAAAGTTATGGGTAGCGGTTTTTCGGCCTGCAGCGGTGGAATCATAGGACTGGGAGAAACGCCCTTCCAAAGGCTTGATTTGGCGTTCACTCTTGCCGAACTGGGAGTGGATTGCGTTCCGATCAACATTCTCAATCCTCGGCCTGGAACTCCTCTATACGATACCAAGCAGCCTGAACCACTTGAAATTCTAAAGACCGTGGCTATTTTCAGACTCATTCTGCCGAAAGCGACCATAAAGATTGCAGGCGGAAGGGAAAGGAATCTAGGAGATTTTCAGGCCATGGCCCTGAGATCTGGAGCCAACGGCATGATAATAGGAGGTTATCTCACTACGGGTGGCCGGTGTCTGGAGGAAGACATAAAGATGGTTCGTCAAGCCGGCTTTGTTATTTCTTGATGGATTATTGCTTTTGATCCGCCGGGAAAGCACAAATGCTATGTATAGGTGACTTCTCAGGGAAGCAGCCCCAATTCAGTCATTTCAGCCAGAAAGGATTCCCTGTCCGTGTAAAGAATAGCATTTAGACCCTGAGAACGCGCTCTTTCAATATGTCCGGGGTTATCATCCACGAAGACCGACTGAGCCGGTTCTATCGCGAGTTGGGCAGCGACCTCGGCGAATATTTTCGGGTCCCTCTTCCCTTTTCCCAAATAAAATGAATTAAGAACCGCGTCGAATTCTTTAAAAAAATCGTCACGCGCGTCCAAATCATCAAGCCACTGAGTCTGGTCGCTCAGGATAGCGACCTTGATCCCGCGCTTCTTAAGGCCACGGACTATTTCCAGCATCCACTTCCTCAGGATGAAGCGATCAAATATTTCCTTTCGGAATTGTTCGTCTGTTCCGTTTATGCCTGTTTTGTCCCTGAGCATATCCCAGTACGCATGCTCATCCGAGGCGCCGATTACGTACCCGGACTCGTACACAGAGGCTGTTCCCGTTTCAAAAAACTCGTCCGGTGAGATTCCGCTGGCGGTGGCAATCGCCTTGAGTCCTTCCCTGAACCCCTCCTCCGCAAGGACGCCGCCATAATCCAAGAGAACCGCTTTTATCTCCACTGGATTGATATTTTTCATTTTATCGTCCTTCAGACTATGCACGCGCAACCGACAATTCCATTGATTTCTCCGAAAGAAGAAGTATAATTAGAAATTCGACCTGCCAAGTCAACACGTCATTTCTTAGCGGTCGGAGGCGTGAAGTCAAGGCTCTTTGATTTTTTATCGTTTTGTGTCGTTCAGGCACATAAATCCTCTCGCGGGGCTGCTTCTCAATATGGCTCATCAAACTGTAAGCCGCGTATCAACGCGGGGGGATCGTCCAATTCAGGAATTCTTCAGATTCCTAACACACCAAGCCAGACATTCAATTCAAGGGGTGAATCAAATGAAATCTTACTCGTCGAACTTTCACAACCTCAGGAGCGAAAGAGGTTCAGCCGCTTACAGTTTCCTGGGGTACGCCATTGTAGCAGTATGCGTCATAGCGGCGATCTGGGTATTTCCGTGGAATCAATTGGGATCAGGTGGTCAGGATGCGAACTATAACTCAGGCATAAAAGCCCTCAAAAACAATCAATTCTCTGAAGCTGTCAACTACTTTGACAAATCCATTCAGAGCAATCCCGCCAACGGCGCCGCTTACCTTGGTAGGGCAAAGGCTAATCTCCAGTTGGGCAATGTCGAAAAGGCTTTTGATGACGCCAATCAGGCAGTAGAAAAGAAGGCCGGAGCAGAGGCATACGGCCAAAGAGGCGTGATAAACAAGATCAAAAACAAAACAGAGGACGCTCTGAAGGACCTTGATGAAGCGATTAACAAGGACTCGAATTATGCCTGGGCCTATGCTCAGAAAGCAGACATCTTCTCCAAGCAGAAGGACTACGATAACGCTCTGAAAAATGCGAAAAAAGCAACTGAAGTTAAGCAGAACTATGTAGAAGGACTGCGGATCCAAGCATGGATACTCACCCGCCAGGGCAAGTGCAAAGAGGCCTGGGAAGTTTTCGCAAAACTCAATTCCAAAGACTCGAATACTCTTCAAGACCAGGCTTGGTTCCTTCTAACTTGCCCGGATGAGAAGCTCCAGGATTCCGCGAAGGCTATGGATCTGGCGAAGAAGGCCGTTGAAATGAGCAGAGGCAAAGATGGCGTAGCCCAGGAAACATTGGCCGAAGCATATTTCCGCCAGGGCGAGCCTCTCAAGGCCATAGACCATCAGAAGGAAGCCATAAAATTGGGTTCCAAGAATTGCCCGGACGGTTCCTGCGTAAAAGAAATGCAGCAGAGATTACAGAAATACGAACTCGCTGCTCGCCAGGAAATCAGGACGGGTTACGAGATCCTGCCCCTGGACGGCAGTCTCTAATTATCGCGACCATACAGTGACGGCTGCGGGGTCATACGTATGATTCCGCAGCCATTGAGCATAGAGCCTCCGCCGCGACGCATTCTTCCTCGAAAAACTAAAGTTTGCGCCGGGATAAAACGTTTCCCGGCGTCATTGTTTCTCATCAAAATGTAGTTCGGTTTTCCACTACGGGATTCCCCGCTTCGGCAGGGACTAATGGATGTCGTTCGTCAGTTGGCAAGAATTCGACAATGACTCGAATCGGAAATCTACAGCCCTGCCAGCATAATTTATTAGATTATTTCAATGCAAGAAGATCATTGGCAAGATCGAAAGCGTATGGCCCTGGGCTGCCCGTGTTCGGGCTTGAAAACGTCTACTCTCACCCATTTGCCCAGGAAAGGGGCGGCTAGTTTTCTGTCATCTTGGTCAACCCACACGACAACTCTTTGGTTGTCGGAATCCACGATGGTCACAGTCTCCAAGTCGACGCGCTCCAGCTTGCCCGAAAACTCCTCCGCGAAGCAGGGCTTAACAGCGCCGAACATGAGCAGTGCCAAAAGGATCCCTAAACAACGATCCCGCATGTCACCCTCCAACAAATAAAAATACATTTCAGGAAGAATGCTGAAAGTTTTTTCGTTGGATTTCCCAACTCCGAACACCTCCTAACTATCATAATAGCCGAGGGGACCTTGGCGTTCAAGCTTCCCACGGCGGCAATATGCTCCGGAAGCAGATTTTGTCGACATGGAATGACGAAAAGAGCCGTGATGCCGGTGCATTCAGGCCAAAGCGTTTTCAAAGGGATGATGAATATTAGGGATTCTCAGGAGGAATGTCGGCTGTACTGCGCCGAAGACCGGAAGAGTGTGTTTGCGAGGGCGTAGCCCGAAGCAATCTCCATTATTTGAAGCTGAGATTGCTTCGTCGTTACACTCCTCGCAACGACATGGCTAGACCATTGCGTGTGCGACCGAGAATGGGCTGCTAAGTCAACAGAATTTTCGAGAGCCACTATTTAGAACCGGGAGCAAGTCTCCCTGCTGCTTTTGCGCAAATATCCACCATTGACATGCAAATTCGATTCATTGCAATATGGGCGCCTGCTTGTAGGTGAAGGAGGAATTCATGATGGACTTTCCGGCTGATCGCCTTTATTCGGAATATCATTTATGGGTTAAAGTGGAGAAGGATCAGGCGTTTATCGGCGTTACGGATTACGCAAGGGAAGAACTCGGCGATGTCGACTACATAGAATTGCCGGAATTGGACGGCACAATCACTAAAAATAAACCTTTTGGCATTGTTGAAACCAGCAAGGCAGTCACGGATTTGATAGCGCCGATCTCGGGGATCGTTATCGAAAAGAATTTAGCGTTGGTGGAATCTCCGGAAACCCTCACGGACGATCCCTACGGCGACGGTTGGCTGATTGTCGTGGAACCTTCCGATCCCGAGGAATTAGACGAATTGATGAAGGCACGCGACTATTCAAAACTGGCGGCCGGTGAATCCGACGAATAATAAAAGTAATGCTGAGCCTCCCCGGAGGTGTTACTGCGAGCACAGCGAAGCAATCTCTATAAAGGAGATTGCTTGGTCACTTCATACCTGCCAATTACTGATGTGCAATTTGTCGATAAGGAGAAGCGCGTCCATTGCCGGAAGACTCTTCCGCACAGGCAGACAGCGAATTAATAAGGAGGTGGGCTACATGATGCTTCTGTAAAAGCTGCTGGTCACGTAGACGAAGTTGGCCCTTATGCGGAGCCGTTGAGCCCTCAGCCTTTCGGGAAACGGGTGATAGGGAGCCGCACTTCTTATGGCTTTCATTGCCGATTCATCAAGTATCGCATGTCCTGACGAATCCAGAAGACTCACCGCCAGCAGTTCTCCCGTCTTGGCAATTGAAAATTCTACGATCAAACTTCCGCCTAACCCGGAGCGAGCTGCTACTTGTGGATATACCCACACGCCCTGTATTTTTCTCTTGAGGTGCATCAAATACGAGAAAAATCTATCTTCTCTGGTGTTTATGTCCACCACGGCTTCTTCTACATCCCCATCAGGGAAAAAATCCGGCGCAGACCTGCTCGCTCGAAGTCCGTTGGCAACATCTTGAGGAGTGGGCATCAAATTCTCCGGGCGGTTTCGTGGTTCTGCTTTCCTTTTCCTGGGCTCGGTAGGTTCGGGCGGTTTATGTCGTGCCGCGTTGGGTTTGTCTTCAAACTCTTCGATTTTTTCTCTCTTTTTTTCTTCCTTTTTCGGTTCCTTGGGTTTTACGAAGTGTTCCGGCGCCGCAGGTGGAGCGAGCGATGCCATTTTCTGTTGGGGCTCAATCTTGCCCAGGGGAGGCTCTGACGCAGATGCGGCGTGTTGAGCCGGCGACGGCTCAGGCATGGGCGGCACTTTTGGGATGCGTTCCTTAAGGGCTGTGTGATTTCTATCGGAGATGGCGGAAGCTTCCTCCGGAGGCGGCTCAGGTTTGATTTCTTCCTTTGGTGGCTCCACAAGCCGTACTTGAGTTATTTTCTCCCCGGGTTTTAACAGCGGTTTTTTCGCTGGAGCAACTTCCATAAGCCGAGGCACTGCGGCAAAAAGAGTCAAGTGCAGGGCAAGTGACGCGATCAGGCAGTATTTCAGAATCCCGTCCTTGCCCGGCGTATCAATCCCTCTAAGGCTGAACGACCGGCCATCTTCGGGAATCTCGTAATCCCCGTCGAAATCATCCGTTTCAAACAATTCTATTGAATCGGATTCGTGTTCTAAGGGCTCAATCAATACATTACCGCCTTGTTCAACTTGCCGAGACCGCTCAAAGCTGCTTCAAACGGGATTCCCGCTCGAGTTCTGGCACTCAAACGGATATTGTAACCTTTTCCCGTTCCTTGCCATATACAATTCTGCATTTTTGACTTGCCGTCAACATTAAATCATTTCATTCGTTCGAGTTGACGGCCAGCCGTTTGTTATCCGTTGACTTTAGGATGAAGGCAAGGTTGTTCATTGCCGATCTTCATCAGGTTACTGCGCGCCAGTTCGGAATTTGCATTTGCGTAACAATACACGCAACCGTGTGCGCAGGTGTTGTACGCACCGATATCCTTGGACGCAGCGCAGCCACAGCCTTTTCGCGTCGGTGCGAATTTCAGTTTCTCTACCGCTGCGCGGCGTTGAGAAGAATCCACTACGTTTAACAGTATGTCCGTATCAACGCACCTTGCTTTGACAATCTTTTCTGAAACCAGAAAGTCGTGCGAGCACGACTTGAATGTGATTTCCCAAGATTTGGCAATTTCCGCAAGCTGACCAGCCAACCGAATGCTTTCAGATTCCTCAGGGTTATGAAATCCGGGGACATGTCGTTTCATATTTCTTATTGTCTTCTTGTAATAGTCACAAAAACTAAAAATGCATTCCTTGGTGTGCGGCGCCAGGTTGCGGCATAGGTCCATAAAGTTGTTCAAATGCCACTGTGCGTCCAGACTGTCCGTCATGACTATAGTATCGTAGCGCCACCTGAGCGAGCATGAAGGAAAAAGCTTTGAAAGTTTCTCCAAAGCTTTCATAGTATGAGTCAAAGAAGGCACATTCGGTTCCACAAAATGGGGATAATTGTTTATGGTGTATAGAAACGTGAAGCAATGCCCCAATTGCACGAGCTCTTCCAATCGATCAAGGAGCGGCGAAACATCTTTGGTCCAGAAAACAATAGCAATTACGTCAGAAGGACGCAGAGACACCTCGAGAATTCCTCCGCCGTATGGTGCTACAACCTGAACCTTGCCATCGCGTATCCTGCGCATGAACCATTCAGTGTAAAAACCCGGAATATCCGTGCGCCTACTTGCTGAAATTACATTCAAAAAAGCATTCTCCTGGACAATTTTGGAAGAAATGGACTCACCCGATCAAAACAGTTGAATTGTTTTAATCATTAGATCAAAATCTAATCAGCGGAAGCCGCAGGACAGAATTCTTGTGGACAAGTATTCCACTAAAACCGCAGTGTACCATTGATTGATCATTGGAAATTGTCAAGTTCCATGGATGAGGGACAAAATAGGCGACTGACTACCAGTGTGCAGAAGCGTGTTCCAACGGGTGGAATTTGAGGATCATTATTTCAGTCAATCATGATATATCACCATGATAATTCTGTCGCGGAACATAACGCAAAGGTAATTCCGGGCGAACATGGCTCGAATTTTCCGGAATAATATGTGATTTGATCGCCGCGTTCCGAGCAATTTCGTTTCAGACGGTATGAAAGGAAACGTGATGGCCAAAGCCAGAAAAGGCAAAGATATAATTGACGGAAATCTGCCGGAATCCGAAAAGGCCCGTGCGGTGGATATGGCGGTAAGCCAAATAGAACGACAGTTCGGCAGAGGCGCCATCATGAAACTCGGGGCGGGAGGGGTTATACCGAATGTCCAGTCGATCTCTACCGGATCACTAGGTCTGGATGTGGCCATAGGAATAGGAGGCATTCCCAGAGGAAGAATCACCGAAATATTCGGACCTGAATCCTCAGGAAAAACCACTCTGTGTTTGCACGTTATCTCAGAAGCCCAAAAGACTGGCGGTTTCGCTGCGTTTGTTGATGCTGAACACGCACTGGACATCCTCTACGCGAAGAAGCTCGGTGTGAATTCAGACGAATTGCTTGTTTCTCAACCCGACACAGGGGAACAGGCGCTGGACATAGTTGAAATCCTCGTTAGATCGGGGGCCATTGACGTCGTGGTGATCGACTCCGTGGCCACGCTGGTGCCCAGAGCAGAAATTGAGGGCGACATGGGCGACTCCCATATGGGGTTGCAGGCACGACTCATGTCGCAGGCCCTGAGAAAATTGACTGCTGCAATTGCCGCGTTCCAATACCTCTGTTATCTTCACTAATCAGATCAGGCAAAAAATAGGGATAATGTTCGGCAATCCCGAGACAACGACAGGAGGAAACGCACTCAAGTTCTTCTCCTCACTTCGACTTGATATCCGCCGAATTGCCGGGCTAAAGGAAGGCGAAAACGTCATAGGTTCACGCACCCGGGTGAAAGTGGTGAAGAATAAGCTGAGTCCTCCTTTCAACCAGGTGGAGTTCGATATCATGTATAATGAAGGCATATCATTGGCCGGGGAAGTCCTCGACATGGGCGTGGAACTAAGCTTTATAGACAGGTCCGGCACGTGGTATTCTTATGGTGATGAACGCATCGGTCAAGGCCGGAGAAACCGAAGCAGTTTCTAAGAGAAAATCCGGAAATGATGGAAGGTATCAAGTCCAGGATTCTGGAGCAAAAAGGGATACATCTGCAAACACGATCGGACGATCCGAGCGAAACTGACGTTAACGGAACTGGTGATTACGATGGATCTTGATGACATTCTCAGGAAAGCGATTGAAAGCGGGGCTTCCGACGTCCATCTGAAAGTACCCTTACCGCCGGTCACCCGCATAAACGGGGTTCTGGCACCAATGAGAGGCGAAGAGCGGCTTTCACCTGATGAAATCCGCAGGGTCGCGCTTTCTGTCATGAATGAACGACAGACGCGAGATCTTCACCAAGACCAAAGAGTTGGACATGGCATACAGCGTGTCCAAGCTCGCCAGGTTTAGGGTGAACGTCTTTTCCCAGAGAGATTCCATAGCCATGGTGTTCAGGACAATTCCCTCGGAACCTCCCATGATAAAGGATCTCGGCCTCCCTAACGTGGTGGAAAAAATCGCCATGGAGCAGCGCGGTCTGGTTCTGGTCACAGGGACCACCGGTTCCGGTAAATCCACTACTCTCGCGGCTATGATCAATCACATAAATTCCTATAGGAACTGTCATCTGATAACCATTGAAGATCCCATTGAATTTCTTCACAGAGACAGAAAAAGCATCATTAACCAGAGAGAAGTCGGTTCTGACACCTTAACTTTTTCGAATGCTTTGCGGGCGGCTCTACGCGAGGATCCCGATGTCATACTCGTAGGAGAAATGCGCGACCTCGAGACAATAGAAATCGCGATGCTGGCGGCTGAAACGGGTCACTTGGTCTTCAGCACCCTGCACACCCTGGACACGACCGAGACCATTAACCGTATCATTGCAGTGTTTCCTATAGAGCATCAGTCCGCGATTCGGCTGCAATTAGCCGGCATACTCAAAGGAATTATATCCCAGCGTCTTTTGCCCAAAGAGGATGGAAAGGGGCGCGTACCCGCTGTGGAGGTTCTGGTTTCCACAGCGCGCATTCGTGAATGCGTCAGTGAGGAACGAAGGGTGCGTGAAATCCGTGACGCTATAGCCGAAGGCCATATCAGTTACGGCATGCAGACTTTCGACCAGTCGCTTATGGGCTTGTTTAAAAAGAAACTGGTCACGTACAAAACTGCATTGGCCGCAGCCAGCAACCCGGATGATTTCGCTCTCTTCGTCAGAGGAATCAGCGGCACTTCCGAGGGCAAGTGGGATATGAGCGCCTAGCACGAAAATCTTGATCTTCTGGACTCAATGCAGTTGACGGTAAGAGCCTCCTCCGACAGCGGAGGCTCTTACTCGTTCAGAGGTGAGGCTATGGGATTGTCGTTGAGTTAACTGCATTTCCGTTGCCCACTTTCCCATCTGAACCTATTGATGAGGCCTGCCAACCTGTCATTCTCTCGAACCAGCATGATCTGCCATCTCAACGGAATATGAAAATCCCGTGCTACCTCTCAAGCAGGTAGCTGAATCGTCATCCCGATGGAAGTCGAGATCCAGATGGGGATGCGCTCGCTTTGTCCTCCCTCCATAGTGAAGAATCGAAATTTTCAAAGAAATAGTGAACAATTATCCCCGTGTTGGAGTTATAATGCTCCTGAAGATTCCGAATGCGAAGGAAGGTGCCCACGGAAATTCGGAGCATTTGATGAGAGACTTTCGGAAAGCTTTGGCTTGTGGCAATTCGAAGAAATGAGGTCAAGTTCCTGCAGTAGATCCAGACTAAGGCAAAAAGATGCACGATAATCCGCGCTCTGATCCCATAAAGATTCTACTCGTGGACGACGAGGAAGGATTCACGACTACCCTACAAAAGAGACTCGCCAAGAGGAACTTTCGAGTGACTTCCGCCATGAGTGGAGCAGAAGGAATTCAGGCAATCCGGAACCAGGATTTCGACGTGGCCGTCGTGGATTTTAAGATGGAGCATATGGATGGGATAGAGTTACTGGAAATCTTCAAGAAGATGGTCCCTAAGATGGCTGTAATTATGCTCACCGGCCATGGTTCCGAGCAGGCAGCAAAGAACGGAATGGCACTAGGAGCATACGATTACCTTACCAAGCCATGTGATTTGGAGGATTTGGTGATAAGAATAATGGACGCATGCAAACGGGAGGAAAGCAAGTGACACAGTTCAGTGTCCTACTCGTGGACGATGAGACGGAGTTTTTGGAGACCCTGGTAAAAAGGCTGAAAAAAAGAAAATTGGACGTCATTTCGGCTGAGAGCGGAAAAGAGGCGCTGCAAATGCTGCAGCAACACCCGGTGGATGTCGTGGTGTTGGACGTGAGAATGCCCGACATGGACGGACTCGAGACTCTAAAGGAAATAAAGAAGCTAAGGCCCGCTGTTGAAGTCATAATGCTTACAGGCCACGCCAACGTGGAAGTGGCAATGCAAGGAATGGAGCTGGGTGCTTTCGATTACCTGATGAAACCCATGGATATTGACGAATTGCTATATAAGCTTCAGGATGCTTACAAAAGAAAGTGGTGTCGCGAAAACGACGCGGAGTGCAAACTACCTCGATCACTAGAGGTTAAACCGGAGTGAATTCCAGAGGTTTTGGAATTTCTGGCAGGGGTGCAACAATAATTCCGTAATTTGACTTGGAGAACATTTTACTCTTTTCTTTGTGTAAATGTTTCTGTTACTCTTATGACTTAAATTGCAGGGGTGCGCGGGCAGTTTGACTGTAAGCGCTCCAGGTTTCCTCTCGCGCCATACAAATTTTCAAAACTCTTAACTTGGCCATTGCGCGACCTTGATTCCAGTGGTCTGCGATATTTTCAGTATAACTGGAGGACGGAGAATGAAGGTTAAGGATGTGTACCGGATGTTCATGGCCGCGTCTCAGGCCCATGCTAGATGGGACTACGAGACGTCCATGAGCATTTTACGGGACAAAAAGAAGCTTTATCTTTTGGGATTGATGGCAATCCCGGCTTTGCTGACCGGATTGGCTTTAGCTGCGGGCAGCGAAGGTTACTTGGGTGGATACAAGGCCTATCAGCCCGCAAACTATGATCCATTTATTTTTATTGTCTCCATAGCGGTCGGTTTGGGGGCAGGCCTGATCACAGGATGCATCGGAGCCGGAGGTGGATTCATAATTACTCCTGCGCTCATGAGCGCGGGCGTCAAAGGAATTCTCGCCGTGGGCACCGACCTGTTTCACATCTTCGCGAAGGCCATCATGGGGACGGCTGTCCACAGGAAACTGGGCAACGTGTCGGTCTCATTGGCCATCGCATTCTTGTGTGGGTCCGGAGCCGGAGTCATGGGAGGCGGTTTCATAAACAGGACCCTTTACGAGCACAACCCCGTTTTGAGCGACTTGTTCATAAGCTTAGTGTACGTGGTTTTGCTAGGTTTCCTCGGCTTCTACTCATTGTTTGACTTCCTGAAGCTTAGAAAGGCCCCCGGAGATGTGGGCGCGCATCATGGAGAGAGCACACATGGGGACGAGGCCGCGTCCGGAAAGGTGGGGCTTCCAGCCAAGCTTCAGGGTGCAAAGATTCCTCCCCTTATTACCTTCGACGAAGACCTGGTTCCGGGCGGAAAGAAGATCCCTGCCCTGTTCGTGGCAATCTGCGGTGCCATAGTTGGCTTTGCCGCTGCCATCATGGGTGTGGGCGGCGGTTTTCTCACATTCCCCATGTTCGTGTACATTCTTGGAGTTTCGTCGTTCACCACAGTGGGAACCGACATTCTGCAAATCATTTTCACGGCGGGATTCGCGTCAATCGCACAGTACGCGCTTTACGGATTCATCTTTTATACCCTGGCAATGGGTATGCTGCTGGGATCTCTAGTCGGGATTCAGGTCGGAGCACTCACCACGAAAGTGGTCAAAGGGATTTACATCAGAGGCTTCTATGCCCTATCCATTCTGGCGGGGTTTGTAAACCGATTTTTCGCTCTCCCTGAAAAACTCAATCAGATGGAGCTGATCAATATTTCTGACGGTTTAGCGAAGGGGCTGAGTTTTGCCGGATTGATCATATTTTTTGTGGTCATAGGGATCTTCGCTGCTTGGGTTATTGCCAAATTCTTAGGCAATATCAAGGCTTTGAGAGGGGAGGTCTAAAGATGATTAGGAACAAAGGCGCTTTTATAAAAGGACTTCTCCTGACTATAACTTTTTTTATCGTGCTCGTAGGTATGTTCTTGCCATTCTTCGACGGTGAGAACGCTCTGAGCGCGGCAGACAGGTTGTTCAACTCAATTTCCAAGGGGTCCACTGACTACGTCCCGGAACTGGAAAAGAAGAACCAAGCGTTTATGGGCACAAAGGTCGAAGTCGCAGGCAAACTCAAAAGCCCTGAGATGGCTCAACAGGCCACAAAGATTTTGACTTCAGCGGGCGCCCAGGCGACAGCAGACGGAGCGCAGATAAAGGCCAGCGGAGACCTTGGAAAGCTGATGGCGGAAACGTTGAAGGATTCAGCCGCTCTTTTCAACAACCGCGATCAGGAACTGCAGTCCAAATACGGACTGCCCGGCAAAGAAGTGCTCTATGTCTGGTGGAACGTTTTGAAGGAAATGGACAAGGACCTGAAACGCCAAAGTAAGTTCAAGGAAGCGGCTTTTGTGGGCGACGTAATTAAGAAGGGCGTGGAAGTAGCCTATAATTTCTTCCAAATAGCTCCCCAGACCGCTTCTTCACGAATGGGAATATTGACGTTCTCACTTGTGTTTTACGTCATATACACCCTATGGTGGGGCATTGCCGTCTTGTATTTGTTTGAAGGCTTCGGCCTCGAGATGAAAGCCGGCGCGAAGAAAGAAATGTAACCCGTTTAACGAGCGAAAAGAGCCTCTGCTGAGGCTCTTTTCGCCCTTCCAACCAGTCGTGGATGCCTATATGATAAGAGAAAGGGGATGTCGATACGTTTGTGAAAGAGACAGTTAATGGAAATACCGAGAATAGGGCCCAGATAGGCTTTTTCAAGGTGATTAGAACGGTCGACATGACAAACGCGGTGTTCGGACGGGAATACAGTATTCCTTTGAATGATCATTCGAGAAAACGATGACGAGCATTCTTCAGTCAATTAAGAAGATTTTCACAAGAAAACGGCAAGAGATCGATTCAGCGAATATCCAGGAACTTAGGGCCGCGTTTACCACAAGGTATCATAGCTTCAAACTACTTCTCACTGTCAACAACAAAGCCCTTGAAATAATGTCTGATCTTGAAAGAGCGCTTGAAGGAAATCAGACTTTTGGCATGTCCTTCATAAGGTCAAACTGCACAGCTGTTCTGGTAAATGTTTTTCGAATAATAAAGCACCTGGACGAACTTGCCCCCTCAAAATATTCTGAACTCTACAATCGTTTCAAAATAATTCAGGATGGCGTCAATAAAGCCCTGACTCATAAGAAGATTCCTCAAGGCGATTTCCTCGTGCTCCCCCTGAAGTCCATAACCAGGGACATGTTGGATCAGGTGGGCAGCAAGATGGCTAATGTGGCTGTGATTAAGAACGAGATAAATCTTCCCGTTCCCAGCGGGTTCGTGATTTCCGCACTGGCATATGAGCGATTTGTTCAGCATAACGATTTACAAGCTGAAATTGACAGGCGCATTCAAGCTGCTGACTCGACAAAACTGGATGATCTTTATGCGTTAAGCTCGGATATTCAGCAATTGATAATGCGCTCCTCGGTGCCTGATGACGTGAGAACCATATTTTTCAGGCATATGAAGAAGTCCAGACCGAAACCTCTCCGGGCGTCAAAGTTTCCCTCAGGAGCAGTGCGCTTGGCGAAGACGCGGCGGGTACGACTTTTGCCGGCCAATTTAGATCCATACTCAATGTCGGCGAGGATCACATAATAGACGCTTACAAAGAAGTCGTAGCGAGCAAATACGGGCTACCGGCGGTCAGCTACAGAATGGCAAGGGGCATCCCGGATGAAGACGTTGCCATGTGTGTGGGATGCATGGCCATGGTGGATGCCATTGCCGGCGGAGTCTTGTATTCCAGCAACCCGATGAATATTAGAGATAAATCAATCTTCATCGATGCCGTTTGGGGTTTGCCCAAAGCGGTAGTAGACGGGACAGTGGATCCCGACGTATTTGTCGTCTCCAGGGATTCGATGAAGCTGGTCCACAAGGATATCAAACGCAAGGATCTGGAATTCCGATGTTTCCCGGATGAAGGCGTCTGTAGGCTGGAAGTGCCAGGCGAAAAAGCCGGACTGTCTTCCCTTACGGACCAACAGACAGAGACTCTCGCTGCCATGGCCGTGAAACTGGAAGAATATTATGGTGCCCCGCAGGACATTGAATGGGCCATATCCCCGGAAGGATCGATTTTCATTCTTCAGTGCAGACCTCTGCAGCAAGTAGCATCAGACTCCTATCGAATTCCTGGGTTAGACAAAGAACTGGAGAACGAAACCGTTGTGGCAAAGGGGGGAATCACAGCTTCTCCCGGGGTAGCCTGCGGCCCGGTATTTGTTGTTCGCAACGACGTGGACAAACTGAAATTTCCTGATGGGGCCGTGCTGGTGACTGCCCAGTCCCTGCCCAGGTGGGCGCCTCTGTTGAGCCATTCGGCTGGTGTTGTCACGGAACTGGGCGGAGTCGCCGGCCATCTTGCTAATGTGGCTAGAGAATTCGGCGTGCCCGCTCTTTTTGGTGTGCACGATGCGACAGAGACCCTAAAGAATGGGCAAGTAGTTACAGTAGATGCTGAGGGACAGGCAATTTATTTGGGTTGCGTGCAGTCTCTGCTTGATCGCACCTCCAAGAAAAAGAATCTCATGGAAGGAAGTCCTGTCTACGAGATCCTTGAAAAATGTGCCAATTACGTGATTCCTCTGAATCTCTTGGACCCGGACTCAGCGGAATTTCACCCCAAGAAATGCGAAACGCTACACGATATTACCCGCTTCTGCCACGAGAAATCCGTGCACGAAATGTTCAATTTCGGAAAAGAGCACCATTTCTCCGAGCGCTCCAGCAAGCAACTGGTTTGCCACGTGCCCATGCAATGGTGGATCATCAACCTGGATGACGGATTCAAGGAAGACGTGGCGGGGAAATTCGTCCATCTGGACAACATAGTGTCAATCCCCATGTTGGCCATCTGGGAAGGAGTTATCGCTGTCCCGTGGGAAGGTCCGCCGCCTGTGGATTCAGGTGGATTGATGTCGGTTTTGTTGCAGGCTACCACCAATCCTGCTCTGGACCCCACCATGAGTTCCCCTTATGCCGTGTGGAATTATTTTATGATTTCCCGAAATTTTCTGAGTCTTTCCTCCAGGTTCGGATTTCATTTCTCCACTATTGAAGCCCTGGTCAGCGACCGTCCCTCGGAAAACTACATCAGTTTCAGCTTTAAGGGAGGCGCTGCGGATTATCCCAGGCGAGTTAGACGAGCGCGATTCGTGGCTGACATACTGGAGCAATTCGCTTTCAGAACCGAAATAAAGCAGGATAGCTCGTTCGCCAGGCTTGAAGGCCGAGAGAGGCAATTCATGGAAGATCGGCTGAAGATTTTGGGCTATATGATAATTCATACGCGTCAACTGGATATGGTTATGTCGAATGAGGCTTCAATACACAAGTACAGAACTAAAATTATCAATGACATAAAATCAATCGTATTGAACGGCAATAACGGCCCCTCTATGCCGCATGACCCCGCGATCAACGCGCAAGAAGAGTCGCTAGTGTGACACACCTTCCCCCAGGTGGAGATAGAGTTACACTCTGGGAAATCGTGGGGCACTTTCTAAAGCAGTTCTCAAAAATTGTGCCGGATTCGCTCGTTATTCTCGTTCACAGTCCGTCGGGATCTAGGGATCGGGATCTAGACGGATCTAGGACGGATCTAGGGACACCATACTCAATTGGATCTCAAGGCAGAGGCGATTCGATGTCACGAGCGTAATGGCAGGCCCATGGGAAATGACGAATTTCTCTCAAAGCTCGAACTTGCCCTCGATAGACCTCTCCGCCCCCGGAAACCTGGTCCGAAGGCGATCGAAAAATGTTCGAGGAATTAAGTATGGCGTCCCCGTAATAGGGCGGAATTAGCGGAATTAGAATTACACGGGGCAAGTTTAAGAAGATAGAAGATTCCCATGCTCCGATAATCCGGTCGCTTAGGCATTTTTTTCGGATCGAAATTACCAGCGATTCGTTTAGACTGACGAGAGCGGGGGGAAATATGGTTGACGGAGTGACGGAGACTAGGGTACATTCTAAATAGAATAATAGGGACTCATTTACCAGGGTTATGAAGGTGTTGCCTGGGTGTGGGGGTTAGGGACTTGATTTGGAGCCTTTTCGTGGGTCAAAGGGCTACCCTCAATCCCGGAGGAGTGCCAGAACGCCCAGATGGCAGGGGCCGCCGCAATTCCCGTTAAGGGTTTTGAGTAGGCTTGTGGAGTGGGAAGATCTATGGTTTTGGTGAATGTAGCTAGTGGCCTGTCCCGGAAGTTCCTTGGCCCATATGGTGGCTCAGAGATTATTGTCGAATCCGTAGGCCCGCCCAGTTATTTGGAGGACAAACTACTGGTGACAGAAGACACCCTCGGATTCGACGACTGGAGGTAACCCCTCGAGGAGGTTGCATTCCATTCATGGTTAGTTACGAGAATGATTTCTTCCAACAAAGTGGCATTGATATGGGGGTACTCCCCGATAGAGATAAAACCGGACTCGATCGCCCGCTTGTTTGACAGGGGAGGCGATTTCAAGCTCTTCTGGGAAAAGATCCAGGAACGCAGAGCATATTTTGAATCTGCCAGTAGAATAGTTGAAATAGGGGCGGGAGAGTGCTGGGGAACGTGCGCACTCAAGGCCATATTCCCTCACAAGACTATTATTGCAACGGATACGTCGCACACTGGCTTGGCCTCCGCCCCGTACTGGGAACACGTATTGAGAGTAAGACTGGATGGTGTCACCGCCTGCTCCAATCACGAGCTCCCTTTCGAGAATGAGTCTGTCGATCTAATTTTTGCGTTTCAGTCGGCGCATCATTTCGTTAGACACCGTCGCGGATTAGCCGAATTGAAGAGGGTGCTTACTAGAGGAGGCCATGCTCTTTATTTGCATGAACCTAGCTCGCGCCGCCTCTGGTACCCCCTTCGCGGCGGTGGATGGAGCACCACGGATACGGGGCCCCAGAAGATGTACTACTTTTTTCCGCGTATCCGTTCGTTGGCGATTGATCAAGGCTTTGTGACACAGATTCATTTCGTGCCCACCACGACAAACAAGATGCCTCTTTCGATGGCGTATTTTTTTTTGTTGAGCAAGTTTCCTCCGCTTCGTAGGGTCCTACCGTGCATAATGGATTTAGTCCTCACCGCACCCAAAGCTGATTGAGTCTCAACCAGTTGCGTGTTCTAGTAGATGCTGCGACCTCATATGAGCAGGTTGGATCAAGAATTATGAAGGGTTGAGTCCATAAAGAGGGAATGGGTTCCGTTCCTCGACGTGCCCCGATGTCGACGGTTGGTCAACAGTACTTATGGGGACACCATACCTAATTGGGATTAAGATCGGCCACCGGAGTAAAGTCTTCCCTGTTCCCCGCAGCTCATTGCCGCCCCTTTAACGCGAATTAGTCTTAATGGTGCTTCCTCCTCTATGCTATGATGGACTACCTCGTCAGTCTCTGCCCCCTCATGGGGCGTTTTCTAGGGATAAGCTACAAAAGGAGCTCATCTTGCTCGCCAGGGTTCATTCAGGATCGCTCATCGGAATTGACGCCTACCCCGTTGAAGTCGAGATAGACGTCTATTCTGGACTCCCCTCCATTGCAGTCGTGGGCTTGCCGGACAATGCAGTGAAAGAGAGCACAGCTCGAGTCAAATCAGCCATAATCAACAGCGGTTACCCTTTTCCAGCTCGACGAATTACAGTCAATCTCGCGCCAGCGGACCTGAAAAAAGAGGGTTCCGGGTTTGATCTTCCGATTGCTCTGGGCATCCTTTCTGCCCTTGACCTTCTCATTCCCGACAAAATCCAGGATTATATGGTAGTGGGAGAGCTTTCGCTCGACGGCCGCGTAAAATCGGTGAAAGGAGCATTGTCCCTTGCGCTTGCCGCCAGGGATTTGGGATTCAAGGGGCTAATCTTGCCGGACGTGAACGTTTCAGAGGCAGCAGTAGTGGAAGGAATCCAGATTCTTGGGGTCTCCAACCTTCTGACCACCACAGGCTTTCTTATGGATCGAGTTCCGCTGGACCCCGCAAAACCCGCTGTAGATCGGAAATCCGCTTGTCTAGGCCGTTACGGCATTGATTTCAGAGACATAAAAGGCCAACAGTACGCGAAAAGAGCCGTGGAAGTGGCTGCTTCAGGCGGCCACAATGTTCTTATGATTGGGCCTCCAGGCTCCGGCAAGACCATGATTTCCCAGCGGATCCCGACGATAATGCCTGAACCCGTATTCGAGGAAGCCCTTGAGACGACCCGGATTTATTCTGCTGTCGGTCTTCTGAGCAAAAATGACTCCATCGTAACGGTTAGACCCTTTCGATCTCCGCATCATACAGTTTCAGACGCGGGGCTCATCGGAGGCGGCGTGATTCCGAGACCAGGAGAAGTCTCGTTGGCTCATAACGGCGTGCTCTTTCTGGACGAGCTGCCGGAATTCCGCAAAAACGTGCTCGAGGTGCTTCGACAACCGCTGGAGGATGGGAAAGTAACTATCTCCAGGGCGCAAATCACTGTTACATTTCCGGCCAGATTCATGCTCGTCGCGGCTATGAATCCGTGCCCTTGCGGGTACAGGGGAGATTCGAAGCATCAATGCAACTGTTCAAATCAGACGATTCAGCGGTACTGGAGCAAGATATCAGGCCCGCTTCTTGACAGGATCGATATACACGTTGAGGTGCCATCAGTGGAATGGCGGGACTTGACAGCCATTGAGGACGGAGAGGCCTCGGAGACTATACGAGGTCGAGTCAACAGAGCCAGGAAAGTTCAGCTCGACAGATTTGCCCGGGCAGGGATTTTCGCTAACGCCCAAATGAACTCCGCAATGATAAAGAAGCATTGCAAACTCGGCGATGACTCAATGAAATTTTTGGAAAAAGCTGTAGCAAAGCTAGGTTTATCGGCACGAGCGTACCATCGCATCTTGAAAATCGCCAGAACCATAGCGGATCTTGGGTCGTCTCGGGACATACAGCCACCGCATGTCGCGGAGGCCATTCAATACAGATCCCTTGACCGGCAATATCATTGACCAGTGCCAGTTACAAACGTGCATTTGACTGTCCTGAAGCTAATTGATCGCTACTGCCCTCAGGGACGAGCGTCCATTGACAGGCACCGGCCACCAGTCCCTCTGTTCCTGTAGCCCCGACAACAGGGAAGTTCAGTAAGCCGGCTATTCGCTCCAATGTCTCGAAAGATGCCCCATCCCTCACTGCAAAATGAATTTCGTAATTTCCGTTCATTAAAAAATTCTCTGGGTACCATGCCCTCAGAAGGAATCGATCACATGCGCCTGAGTCATAAAGTCCGTCCTCCAAAGAGATGTTCCACTTGCATAACACTCCTGCATCATTCTGGATTCCTATGGAGAACATGGGTCGTTCCAGCAGCCGATTGAGCCTCAAGTCCACTTCTATACCGAACGGGAAGCCTGAAGTCACATAGTCCACCGTTTTCCAGTCCTTGTCGCACAAACGGGCACTGTATACATTCACTTCTTCAGTGGTTATTCGGCTCCTAGTGCGGATGCCTTCCTCCTCTGATCGGAAGACCATTTTTTCGTATGCATTTATCGCTTCTAGAGTGGACCCTTGTGAGACAATTCGGCCCTTTTCTATAACAATGCCCCGCTTGGCCACGAACTGCAGAGTTTCCAGGCCGTGACTCACCAACAAGACCGTGGCCCCGCTCTGTTGCAGTTCCTTTATTCTGGCGAGACTCTTGTTTGGAATTTAAGATCGCCAACAGCAAATGTCTCATCAATCAGGATGACATCACTTTCCACGTTTACAGCAACTCCAAATCCTAGTCGACTCAACATGCCGCTGGAATACATTCTTACGGGTTTGTCGAACCACATGCCCAGATCGGTGAATTCATGAATCTCAGGGAGTTTCGATTCGATTTCCTTCCGACTCATACCCATGACAGCTCCGAGCAGGCGAACGTTTTCTCTTCCCGTCAATTCCTTGTTGAGCCCCGCATTGAGCTCTATCATAGGGAATATTCGGCCGTAAATCTCGATCCGACCTCTGGTGGGAGAAGTCACACCTGCCAGAAGCTTGAGAAGCGTGCTTTTGCCAGCTCCATTACGTCCCACGATCCCGAGGGTTTTCACCACGCCGGACTTCCAGGTTCAGATCTCTAATTGCCCATTTGCTCGATTCTTGTGTTTCTCCGCGACCGAAAAGTTTCTTAGCCTTCTCAACAACGGCGGGAGTCGGCAGGCCGTAACGTTTCCAAAGACCTTCTATTTTTATGGATATATCATCACGCATCAGGGCTGTTCCCATCCACGATTTTGGCGTTCAATTTTAGTCCGAAAAACGCTATCAAACGGCAATAATAGTGTCAAGGGGCGGAAAATCGCCACGACCAAACACCATCGGCTAAGGATTCCGGTCCTGTTGGTCTACTTTTCCATGCTTCTTATGAACAGACCGCTTGTTCGTGGACGCGCAAGAATCAACTCCTTATTGGAGCGTATTTCAGACACGCCTTTCCAGTCGATTGCAGCGGTTCTTTCTTCCGAGGTAAGCTTATCGAGCAAGACCATATTGGTGCCTTCTCGTTTCAGAATCAATAGGCTGTCAAGCGGAATCGGAGGCCTTACAGCGCTTCCTCTCGCGGTCACCCCTTCCCTTGACACCGAGGCTTTTCGGTCTTTGGGGTCGTCTGAAACATCTTCTTTGGAATAAATAAAATAAGCATAAATATCTTTGTTGTTGTAGACCATCTTCACGAACTCTCCGAGTCCGTCTACTCCCTGGAAAACAACTGCTCTTCCAACCCCTTCGTCGGAGACATAAGACTGAAGGTCCAGAAATAGAAAAGTGGTGCCTGCAGCAACATCCGGGACCTGTTTCAAAAGAGCGGCGGAAAGCTTGTCTCTATCACTCGCAGCATCCAACCAGCCGTGGCGTAATCCCGCTAGAAAAACCCCCATAAACGCAATCATTACAACTGCGACGGCCTTCTTGGCGCGAAGAACGGCCAATTTGGAAGAAGTTGACAAAGCTGTCCCCAGTAGAATCGCCAATCCGAAAGCACCCGACGAATAAACCCTGCTTTGGCTTGTCAAACCGGGCGGAGAATCGTATCCCGCCATAAGATAGGGGAGCATTCCCAATACCAGAATGCCTAATCCCAGCGCCGCTATGTATAGGGGGCTCTGTTCCGGAGTGCCCGACCTTTTCTGCGTTTTCGGCTCACTAGTGGCCGCTCGGACAAGGAGCAAAGAGACCACCAATGCAGCGGCCAAACCCCATAGCCATGACATCTCGTCCCAAACCAGACGCTGGAATGGAGCGATACAATACCAAGCCAGATTGGTCAAATACGACCAGACCAGCGTCAAGGGCGGAATCAAAGACCTGTGGCCTACTGCGCCTCCGGAAAACACTGCAAATCTTACAAGCACGAAAGCTGCGAAACCGGCCGCTATTCCCATGACAATTCGCAAAAGAAAAGTCCGGTCACTCACGCCACTCCTGGAAAGCACGTGGATAGGCCAAACCAACAGAGGAACTGCAAAAATCAGGAATGTGGTGTTCCGTAAGTGAATGCCGCGAGACAATATAAGACTAATGGCAATATCAGGCCGGCCACGGACTTCGAGCCTCCAGCCCAGCGCTGAAAAAACCATACTGAAACCCAAAAGAACAGTACAGAAAGCCGCGAATTGTCCGTATGGAACATATAAATCAAATTCGAAGCAGGCGGCATCAGAAAAGCAAACATCACACTGAGCACGACGAGAGAGTCCCTACCCGGAAAAGCTCTTTTCAAACAGCTTCCCATCAGCAAACAAGCGCTGGCGGACAGGAACAGTGCCGAAAGCGTATAGAAGACTCGGTTGAGTCCGAAAAGCTCGAAAGCCACCACTGTATAAAGGCCTTCCACCGGCCGTCTGGATGCGTTTGCATACTCCCACACGGAGTCCGGGAATGAGTGCCAATATGGCCACGAGAATTGCCACCAATCATCGCCTTGAAAACCGATATTTCCTATTAATAAGGCGAGTGTCACGCACAGTAAGATCAGACCTCCCGCTGTAAAGGCAATGATTCTGGAATTTCCCGACGCTTCAACCGAGCATTGCAGCGACTCTCCGCTAATGCAGTCTTCTGTTTTAGTTTTCGCACCAAGTGGTTCTGACAAAATAATTTACAAACCTCGCAAACAGCTTTTGTGGGGCAGGCTTTCCAGCCTGCCTTGTCCTGAAAAGCCAATGATGGCAGGCTGGAAAGCCTGCCCCTCAATTTTCCGGAATTGTCTGGAATGAGCACATCACGCCAGTAACTGAATGATTCCGCTTGATTGAACAAAACCAAGCAAATCCGTCAAACGAAAGGCCAGGACATATCAAATCGCAAAAAGCCTCAGCAGTCAACACGAGCGATGATCCATAATCCACGGTCTAGTTTTGTCATGTCGCCGGTATTTGGTTCCGAGTACCAAATGAATGAGTTCACGTCGGCAGTGAGGCCCATAGATGAGGTCTGACTGGGCGACTGCTCAAAATGTATGTCCCTTCCCCTGATTCGGGCTGTTTTCTGAGCAAACTATTCCCCCCGGCTCTTCTCAGCCCCCTCCCAGCCCCACTTTGCCCCCGCGCTTTGTCTTAGCCCGAATCGCACAGGCACATCATCCTCCTTCGCGCTTCGAGAAGTATCTCGTTCGACGCATGCCCCCCAACCAGCCGAACGATAAGGTGTCGAGAGTGTGTGAGCACACGTCCCGGCGCCTTGATCAGCCAGAAGCGAATCGCCTTGAGACGACGATTTACCCAGCTTCCCCCCAATACCAAGCGCTTCATGGCCGAATTCAGATTGAACGCAAGAATCATGATCTGCCACCATGCGGCATTGGCTCCAAAAAGACCGGAAGGAAACTTCCCTCCTGCCAGGTCCTCCTTCATGATCGAATGCGCTTCTTCAGACTTCCCGCACCGGCCTCGATACCACCAGATGAGTTCATCGGCCGCACAGTCTCGGTTCGTCACAATGCCCGTAACCTTGTACTTCACTCTCCCCCAATTCATGGTCTGAAACGGCAAACTCAGCTGATCATCCAGGCCGGGGAGGGCCTGCTGTTCGAGGGGTTCACGAATCGCAAGATACCGATACTCCGGACCGTGCTTCTTGCGCCCAGCCCACGTGGGCACGAAACAGACTTCAGCATACTCCTGGCACGTATCCACCAGCTTCCCCTTCAACTCTCGATACAAAGGCTGCCAATCCTCGTCCGCTACATCTGCCACTGCTTGCCGATATGCCTCGTTCACCGGCGCTCCCACAGCGAAACCTATGGTCCCGAATCGTTTATTTTTCCCCTCAGCGCAGTATTTGAGGAGATCCTCTTGATATCCTGCCGCATCCGAACGCAGATACACCGTCTTCACGCCAGAGGGCACAAACCCCAACGTTTGCTCGAATGCACGGAGAAGATCATAATTGGCGGGAACATTGCCGTCTCGGAATTCGCTGAACAGGATGAGTCGCTGCTCGGCCCAATAAAAGTTCAGCGGCTGATACGCCTTGTATTTCAGGTAACAATATTCCGCCTCCTTCTTGTGCGTCTGTGACACGGTTGCGTCCATGTCCACGGTAGCCGTGGTCTCCGGAGATTTCCTCTGCATCTCTGCCGCAAAGCCCGCATTGCACTCGATCAAACCCATCAGATGCTCCGTGGGCCGGTGAATGAAAGCCTTATGGGGCTCCTTTTGCTTCTCCTGCTCGAAATCGTGAAAACACGCCAGCCACTCACGGATAATGGTCTCAGACGGCACTGTCCGGGTCCTTGCTTTGCGCCACCGTCTTCTCAGCGCCCGCTTTTCCGAACCCGTTCGACCATAGCCCTCAATCTCCCGAAGAAATCGACAGAAACCCCTCGTCACTCTCCAGTACCTGACATCGTCAACGCAGTCTCCTCCCGCAACATTCAACCAGATCAGCGGCAGCGCCATCTGTTCGTCCGTCCAGCCCTGATTACCCTGACGAACCCGCACATGCTCGGATATGAGGCGCCCTAAACCCATCGCATGAGCGAATTCCACGTATGCAGGCAGCCCCGCAAGCGCTGTGAGCCCCCCGTCTCTCTTTTCTATTTCATACTGGAATGGAAGAAGACCTTGTGCCATACTCGCTTCACCTCGTTGGTGATAGATTCTTCGTGGTAAAAGCATTCTATCCCCCTGAAACCTCAGGGGCAACGAGGTTTTTTACTTTTCTTGACCCGCGATCTAGGTGATCATTCGGACCGCGCTATAATAGACAGCGACCGCCTGCAATTATGTATATGATTTCTTGATCACCCGGATTGGAAATGATGAAAGAATCGTCCGCTTTCACGTGGACCGCAGTACCTTTCTCTAAGGTGGTTTCTCCCTTTGGAGCATGTATCAACAAGGGACCTCCAACTGCGCAGAGGATTTCTTCATAGCCTTCTCCTGGCCGGATCAGCCTCTCGCCTTCCTTCGCCGCAAGAAGACCGTATATGAGGTAACATGCCTGAGAGTGCAAGTCTTTCATGCCCAGCACGTATTCGCCTCCTTCGCGGTGAGCGAGTTTATTCAGATCAAATACTTTCATGCAACCTCCTGCTTAAGTGTTTAAGTTTTGGACAAACATGCAACTTGACAACTCGTTATTTGGTAGTATGGTAATACCAATATCCATTTACCAAAGGCCACTCCATGAATAATTCTTTAGTCTCGAAACTGCAAGAATTAGTGGGCAAGGGTAAAGTTTTGTCTTCCGAGGCGGAACTGCTTTGTTATTCATATGATTCCACTCCCCTGGTTTCGCACGCGCCTGACGTTGTCGTTCGTGTCGCTTCGGAAGAAGACATACGCCGTGTAATGGAATTCGCCTCACAAGAAGGCGTTCCTGTGACTCCCAGAGGCAGCGGCACTGGTTTGAGCGGAGGTTCCGTGCCTCTCAAAGCAGGAATTGTGTTGCTTACCACGGGGATGGATCGAATCGTCGAGATAGACGAAAATGACCTTTCGGTAGTGGTGGAACCGGGAGTAATCACTGCGAACATTCATGCGGCTGTGGAGGCAAAAGGACTGTTTTATCCGCCGGACCCAGGCAGCATGAAGATCTCGACCATAGGTGGGAACGTAGCGGAAAACGCCGGCGGTCTTCGAGGCTTGAAATACGGAATAACAGGCGATTATCTTTTGGCTCTGGATACATATCTGATTGACGGGTCCAAAGTGCATTACGGCACAAAATGTGTGAAGGATGTCGCTGGCTATAACCTGACCAAATTCCTGGCCGGAACAGAAGGCACCATAGGAATATTTTCAAAGATCACCTTGAAACTGATTCCCAAGCCTCAGACGAAGAAGACCTTTCTCGCTCTATACGATGACATTATCGATGCGGCCCGCACTGTCTCCGCAATAATTTCGATGAAAGTGATTCCTTCCACTTTGGAGCTCATGGATTCCGTGACAATCGGATGCGTTGAAGATCACGTGAATATTGGCTTGCCAGCGCGACGTGGACGCACTTTTGCTCATTGAAACGGATGGACACCCTGAAGTGGTTCGCGAGGAAGCTGCAGTAATTGAACAGGCTTGCCTTGCGAACAAAGCGCGCACCTTACGCGTTGCAAAGGACTTGAAGGAGTCAGATGAGCTATTCACGGCTCGCAGGAACGCTCTGACCTCTTTAGCCAGAGTTAAGCCAACCACCATTCTTGAAGATGTTACGGTGCCCAGACCAGCCATTCCGGAAATGATGGCCACCATCAGGGAAGCCGCGCAAAAATACAATATCAGAATCGGCACCTTCGGACACGCGGGTGATGGCAATCTCCATCCTACATGCCTCACCGACGAGCGCAACAAAGAAGAGATCCACAGAGTTGAACAAGCCTATGAAGTAATTTTCGCAAAAGCAATCAGCCTTGGCGGGACTATTTCCGGGGAGCACGGCACAGGCATCACAAAAGCGAAATACTTGCCCAAAATGATAGGGCCTAAAGCTATAGAGATGATGAAGCGTATCAAGAAGGCTTTCGATCCTCAGGGTCTTCTTAACCCCGGCAAAATATTCCAAGAAACCTCGGAACAGACAAATGGGAAAACATATTGATTCCGGCAAGATCTCAAAGGCATTGGCCACACTTGATATTCATGAATATGGCGATGTGCTCCAGTGCATGCGATGCGGTACATGCCTCCCCACCTGCCCCACTTATCGGACTGATTGCATAGAGACCCAATCCCCTCGGGGGCGGGTGGCAATGATCAAAGCGGTGATCGACGGCCGCTTGACTGCTTCGGAAGAATTTGTGGAGCACATGTATCATTGCCTGGATTGCCGTAATTGCCAGACTGTCTGTCCAGCGGGAGTCAAGGTTGGCGAACTCGTGTTGGAAGCCCGGCACAGGATTGAAGAACACGTTCCCCAGCCTTTGCTGAAGCGCTTCATGCTGAATTACGCGATTTGCGATCAGGATAAGCTTTCACGTCTTCTCTCCCCCATGCGGTTGTATCAGAATCTTGGCATTCAGCGCCTCGTTAGAAAATCGGAGATCCTGAAACATATTTCTTCTGATCTGGAATTTATGGAGTCGCTACTTCCGGAGCTGCCGCAGCGACCACTGAGCCACACTATCCCCGAGGAGATTCCCGCAGTAGGAAAGGAGAAAGGCCGAGTAGGTTTCTTCCTTGGCTGTGCAATGAATCTGGTATTCGCGGACATCAGCCGCGACACAATCGATGTACTTACGCGATCGGGCTACACTGTTGTGGTTCCAAGAAATCAACAGTGTTGCGGCACCCCAAACATTGCAGAGGGAGAGCGTCGCGTTTATAGGCAAATGGCTGAACATAATATCAGTCTGTTTCAAGGCAAGAACATTGATGCCATAGTCACGGATTGCGCTGCGTGCGGAAGCGAGCTGAAGGCATATCGTGAGACTCTATCGAAAAGAACGGCGATCTCTAAGCAAGCGGAAGCGTTCTCGTCTAAAGTCAGGGATATCTCGGAATTCTTGGCCTCAGCGGCGAGTGTAGAAATGAAGCTAGGTCCGATCAGGGAAGTGGTATGTTTCCATGACCCATGCCACCTTCGCCATGGACAAAAACTGGTATTGCCTCAGCGGGAGCTGCTCCGAACGATTCCGGAATTGATTTACAGAGAAATTCCTGACGACGGCCAGTGCTGTGGATCTGCGGGGATCTACAACATAACTCACCGCGACCGCTCTATGAAGATTCTTGAGGCAAAAGTAAGTGCCATCTCGAAAACAGGTGCACAGCGAGTGATAACGTCAAATCCCGGGTGCTACATGCAACTGAAGTACTCTACCCAGAAATTTGCTCAGACATGGCAAGTGTCTCACATCTCTGAGGTTCTGCGGCTTTCATTGGAAGGAGGATTGACATCTCGAAAATGATCCGGAAACAGCAAGAGCCCGGATATCCGGGCTCTTGTAATGTTTACACGGTCACTAATTCGTGGGATTACCAGCGGGATCTGCCGCCGCCACCACCGCCACCACCGTCGCGACGTCCACCACCGCCACCGCCGCCGCCGCCGCTTTTCTTCGGGCGAGCCTCGTTCACCTTAAGGCTGCGTCCGTTGAAGTCCGTGGAGTCCAACTCTTGAATAGCTCTAAGGCCTTCTTCACGATTAGCCATTTCCACAAATCCGAAACCTCTGGATCGGCCTGTGAACTGGTCGGAAATGATCTTCGCTGATTCAACCGACCCAAAACGCTCGAAAAGCTCTTTGAGTTCGCCCTCGTTTGAGTCGAAGGACAGATTTCCGACATAAATGTTGATACTCATTCTCTGGCTCCTTTTACTATTGGCACTCTAAACTTTCCCGGAGCACGTCGGGAATTACGAACAAGGGCTCTTGGTGAACGGGGATAGACCGACTGGTAAAACAGGGTGGCAATCCTCGGCACGGGCTCCTATGTCCTGACTGTCTTAATCCTTGTATACGCCCGTGATCCCGATTTGAGGTCTACTGGAGTAACACAGGTTAAGCTTGTACATTGTATATTCCAAGCTGCTTTCACAGTCAAGATATTTAGGGCCTTAGCGATTTGGCGACTACCTTTTCATCATCATAAGATGTGTTTCGCATCATCAAGTTAGAGCGCTTTGGATATCTTACATAATGGAGGTTTTTTTGCCGATCCATCAACATTTTGGTCGGACCTATCGACACAACGTCGCACGCTGGTCAGAGAAACCGCGTGCCACTCCCCCCTTGCGATCGTTGGCACATGAATTGCCATGTACTAGTTGTTTTGATTGGTCAGCTCAAACCGATTAGACCAAAGCGGACTGAAGCCGCGCAAAGATTCGGCTTGTGATTCGTGGATTCCCTCATAATGGAGTTCGCAGGACGGTTCGCTCCCATCTGTCCAGGTTTGAATATGTTTCGGAATTCCTTACTGTTTGCGCCTGCGTCTTCCGGGTTCAAGAAATTTTGAATCCAGGTAACTCACTATTTTTTCGCATGCTTTGTCAAGGGCATCGTGCGCCACCACCATAGGCCAGTGGTCCTGGATGCCTTTGAGCGAATTGTCCGTACCGACACGCCTGAGGACCTCATTGATGACAGAGCCCCTGTAGAGCAGGCCTTCTTTCGGCTTGTCGGAAATTCTCTCCCACATGTCGAGTAGCGCACGGCGCATACAGAATTCTACATCTGTCCAAATTGTACGTGTAATTGCAACCGAGCAGAAGAGACGAGCGTCGCCTTCGACCGCGAAAATAGCTATATGGAATGCAGATTTTCTCTGATCAGTAATTGCAACGTCCGCCAGAATTTCCAAGTCTCGACTAATGAAATCGCCGATCTTCTCTTTGAAGGCTTCGGGACTATTTACATTAAAGGAGACATTAAACCTCATCTCTTTCTTTGCGGGAGGGGGAACAGGTTCTTTGGCCTCTTTTTCCTCGTCCGGAGGTGCCGTGTCGTCTTCACTTGATTGTACGGTCGGTTCGTAGAGCGCCTGAACTATGATTTTTTCTCCCTCGACTTCTACGGCGCTTTGTCCCGATCTTCCCGTGCGGCCGGTAGTAACGAAGCGAATGAACCTCCGGAGCTCCTGCAGGGCAGCCTCGGAAATCTGGGTTATTTGGAACCCTGCGACGGGTCTATTGTCCGATTCATCCGTTGTGCACCACCGACACTCCGCTTCAAATTCGATTGGGTCCAAGTCTCCAAATCTTGAAGGATTTACCACCAGATTTCTTTTTTCTCCGACGCTGGCTTCCATCCCCTCGAGTTTCATGCCCTTCTCCGTGACGTCGGCCACAATCCCCTTCATCTGGGGATTTTTCAAATCGTGAACCGGCAGAATAAACGCCAGCAACAATCTGGGGAATTCACGACGCGCCTCTACATCTACATTGTTATCCCAGTAAACCGGCCTACAATAGAGTTCGGCTATGTCTACCGCTTTGGTCTCGAACAGTTCGCGATACACGCCTCTGAGTTCCTTTGCAGAAATCTGGTATTTTCGCATGATCTCGGAGTCGATCATGTCTGACCGAATATCATTCAACACATCTTCCGCTCTTGGGTGATCGGGCATGCAGAGGACCTCCATGACATGATTCCAGATAATTATATCATTTTTGAGTATGTTTGGTTAACAAAAAAGATGAACAACTTAATTTTGCTAGTTTATTGCTTCATAAAAGTTGTCGGGTGGGAAATGGTTTCGTAAAGGGTCTTTTTTATGAGGGGATCTTTAGAACTATTTTCAGTGCCGCAAATCAAGATCCCTCTGGCCTCCCTTTTTCAAAGGAGGGTAGCAGAGGGATGTCAGGCGCTCTGTCGGGCACAAATTGGCGCGCAGCCCGTAAAGGGTCTCCGTTCACTTTGTCATGTCAACACGGAACCGGTTATCGCACCGTGCCTTTGGACTTGGCTTTTTTCTTACCGCCATCTTTTGGCTTTGGCTGCGCTTGAACTTGTGACACGGGGGGGGCTGTTTCTTCCGGTAGTGACTTCAGCTGCTCAACCGAGAGTTTCAGCGTTTCCACCTTCTTGTCGATTGATTCCATTTCGCCGACCAATCTTCCTGAGAGATCCGCAGGAATCGATTGCACCAGAGAGCTGAGACCAGCCATTGAAGACTTGAGATTCTCCAAGTCCGATTCAAGTCGACTCATTTTTTCCACAGACGCAAATGTCTTGCTAGCGGATTGCAGAGCGCTCAGATTACCGTCCAAGGAGCCAATGTCGGTCTGCAGCAGGGCCAATTTTTTGCCCAATGCCGCAATTTCAGCGTGAATAGGCGCAATGCCGGCTTCGAGCTCCTTGAGCGAATCGACGGAGGCCACTGATTCCAACTTTGGCGTAATCTCGCCTAGAACTTGCTTGAGTACGCTCAAATCTTTGTTCAGCTTCTCCGTGGCTGATTCCAATTGCACTACAGCTTGACTCGAAGCAAAAGAGCCAAGTTCAGCCCGAACAACTTCGAAATCTTCCTTTACGCGGTTCAGGTCATTTCTGACTGGCTGAAGGCCTCTTGTCAGAAGCTCAGGCAACTCATTATGGTTGATGCCCTCGATACGCACTCCCAGTTTGGACATCGCCTCTTCCATCAGGGAGATCCTCATATTCACGGGCTCCAACATTTTTGATCGAGGGTTCTCCGATTCGAGCGCATCAATTCTTGTCAATTGATGTCGCATCTCCAAGATTGCCGCCCTCAAGTGCGCCAAATCGCCGGAGATCGGTTCCAGATTCTGCTTGACCACTTTAGATATATCCCCTGCAGGAACTGCTCCTCGCCTGTCGAGAAAGGAACCTATCTCCTTTCTGTAGCGACTAACCATCCACACAAGAAATATGAACCCGAGAAAAGGCCAATCAAGAAGATTGCTGACGAGCTTACCGGTGAGTCCAACTAATTGCCCAATGATATTAGTCATTTGACGCTCCTGATCAAATCGATTTGTTGTTCTGGAAACGTGACTGTTAAGACATTCATGGCATGGATCTCAAGAGTCCATTACCGACCGGGAATAATATTACGCATTTAGCGAATCTCAAAGAAAAAAAATCGCATCGAAAGTAATCATGTACTTACGATTGCAAAAAGTCCTGCAATTTGTCTTTGCAAGATCAACGGACAAATCGCAGGGCGGTTATTCTCAAGCAGCTTCAGCATGGATGTTAGGTCCTAGAAATGAGGGGTGAGATTCCCGGGTTTCCTGGGGCTGGTGAATGAACGCTATCTTGCCGTCGCTACATCAGTGAATATTTTAAAGAGAAGAGGTGGAAGGCTGAGTGGACGACAAATTGATCAGCAAGGGGTATCAAGATGAGAGCATATATTGGCACCATATTGATGTTGTTAGCGATTTCAGTGTTCGCTGTGCAGATAGGAGCCGGTCAGGCCGAGACCTCCAAACCGTATACCATCCCGAGCACAAATATCGCTTCAGCGGATAATGTCGTAACACTGTCACCATCCACTGTGCCAGCGGTGCAGGTACACAGACGAAGGTATCGGTACTCGTATGGATATTACCCGTATTCTTATAGTTATGGCTACTATCCATATTACTACAGTTACTCATATCCCAATTACCGATATTCCTACAGGGCATATCCTTATCGTTACAATTACCGGCCGTACGCAGGGTCGTGGTGACGTCTCTCCGTGAAGGCGGGCTTCCCCGCCTTCACGAAATCGACTCATAGCTGCAATTTGTTGGGGACCTCACGATATGATCTATACAGCCCTCGTCAGGGGCTGGTTCTGGATTTCCAGGAGATCGCGTCCTCATGTTCGCTACTTTTTTGTTACAGAAAGCGGAATGAGGGATGTGCCCCTTAATGAAGCCAATTGCATAATATAGTCTCTTCCGGTTGCCGGAGGTTCTTTGCGGTCCGAGTCGGGCTTTGATTGCAAAGAGAGCGCTTCGCTGGGACAGGTAGTGACGCACAAACCGCAACCTATGCACCTGTCACGGTCCACTTCGGCCACCTCATCATCGCCAACTTTGATGGCTTCCATCTGGCAGCGGCTCACGCAGGTCTCGCAAGCCGAGCAGGCGCTTGCATCAACTGCCGCGAAGTAATTGGTAATTACCTTTTCAGCCGGCTTTGGGTCCATTTTGATGGCTCGAAGAATTCCGCAGCAATCCCCGCAACAGTTGCACATTCCGCCGGCGTCTTGAGCAATGAAGGGTTGCGGGACGAGGCCTTCTTCATCACACTTCTCGATTATGCGAAGGGCTTCTTCTTGCGTAATAAAGCGGGCCATTCCTTTGTCTACGTAAAACTGAGCGTGGCTTCCAAACTGGAAGCAGACCTCCTGCGGCTTGTCGCACGCCTTTTCCAAGAGACCCTGCTGCAATCTGCATATGCAGTTTGCAACAGCGATCTTGTCCTTAGTTTCAAAGATTTTCTTCACGTCTTCGTACGGTGTCACAGGCCACAAATGATCAATTGACTTGTGGACAGGAATAGTTCGCAAGGGCGACATCTTAGCTATTCCCTTTTTGCCAAGGGCTTCCAGAAAATATTGTTCGAATAGCTCTGCGAATTCCCGGTCCATGTCTTTTGCTTGATATTCGAAGGAGCCTACGACAAATGGTACAGCTCCGTATTTTGCCTCATTTGCCTTTTTCGTTCGGAAAATTAGCCCGTTGTCCACCATGCGTTCCAGCAAGGAGGCCACAGCTTCAGGCGCACGGCCCGTTCTTTTCGCTATAGCTTCAGGCGTTTCCAGCATCATGCTGAGATTAAGGTACAGTTCGGCTTCCTCTTCAGAGAAGAGTTTCTTCAGGATCTTCAGCTCAACTCCGGACTCAGTTGCAGGAAATCCCATTGAGTACTGATCCAATTGTTCACGCAGATCGTTGTAAACTTTTGCAATCATCTTGTCCTCCTGTATGACGAGATGTGGGCCCCTGATCTCGCAGGGCCATGTTTGTGGCAACTAGCAATCGTATGGCAAATCGCGCTTCTTGGCATCACACCGCCGTCACCCTGCAAGGAACGAATCTGTGCAGCGGAGTCGCTGCGATTGGGTCCCTGTTGCTGTTTTTTGTCAGGCGATTTACGTTGGCGCCATGCTTTCGGCCCGTGTGGACCAGCCCGAATCCATGAGGGATGACTACCTGGCCTGGTCTAGCTGTGTCAGTGATTTCCAGTTCGATATCCTCCGATCCTGCTTCAGTCGTTACCCTGACCATCTGGCCGTCCGCAAGACCCAGGGCTGCAGCATCGTCAGCGTGAATCATCAGCGTGCAGGTTCTGCTCTTTCCCTCGTTCCAGACCGGGTCCCTCATGATGGTGTTGGCGTTGTAATCCCAGTGCCGACCCGCAGCGAGTATGAGCGGGTAGTCATGATTCATGCACAGGCTAGTCTCTTCGCTTTTAACATCGATGCCCTTGACAGCTTCCGCCAGTTCCGGAATCAGAATGTTTACGCGCTTGTCCTCGGTTCGGAGTTCATTCAACGGCTTCGATGGGTCGCATTTGCCGATCCAAAGTCCTTCGGGATGTTCAAGAACAGCTTTGAAGAGTTCCTCTCCCATGAACGGTCCGGGATTGAAGCCAGCGCGGGCAGCGTTCTCTCGGAATGACTTGGGAGCCACCTGCATCATACCCCATAGTGCAGAAAGGTTTACTGAGCCAAGAGCCTTCCCGAGTGTCTTACCGAGAATGAAGGGCATGAATTTCATCGCAAGAGGCTCCTGCTGGGCAAAGGAAAGTAGCTGCATGCCAAAGTTCATTCGGTCTCCGAACGCCGCGTCGTACAGCGTTTGAGGAATTTCCGGGAGCAAACCCAAGCGGTCCGCGAGTCGTATATGAATTTCCCCTTCTTCAAGGCATTCCCCTTCAGCCTCGATTAGCGGACGCCTCATCTGGAAAAATATTTCGGGAAAGTTCCAAGCGAAAAACGTTCCATCCCATTTTTCGTAAGCAGATCTAGCCGGAAGCACATAATGAGCAAGCCTGGCGGTCTCTGTAAAAGCCACTTCCACGGCCACCAACAGATCTAGGGTTTCTGAACGCCTGTTCATAAGCCGTTGTGTCGGCATAGGATCTCAACGGATTTGAGGCGCTCACGAAGACTGCCCGCAGTCGATCCGGTCGATCGGACATTATCTCCTCAGGCATTACGTTGGGCGGAAAATAGCCCATGATTGCAGGGAAATCCGTAGCCACCGTGCGCCAGGTTTTGGGATCGCGTTCGTCGGAATGAGCGCCTATCGGCATGATATGGCCTGGTATGAGGTTTCCACCAGGGGCTCCTATGCGGCCGCAAATGGCTAACAGGATCAGTTCCAGGTAGGATGAGACAGTGCTGTGCCTCCCCATAAGAATCCCGAGATCCGAGTGACATGACCACTTCCGAGTAGCGAGAAGCCGACATAGCTCGTGGACCTGATCATAGTCCAGCTGACAGAGGCGGATAGCCGGACGAGGGTCGAAGTCAAGGAACCATGGCCGAATGGCCTCAAAGCCGCTCACATGGGCTGCAATATAGTCGTTCTTTTGCCAACCCTCCTGAAGAATGATACTTATCATAGATCGAAGTAGCAGAGCGTCCGCCCCAGGACGAACCGCCAGGTGTATGTCAGCTCTCTGGGCTGTCTCCGACCGTCTAGGATCGATCACCACGAGCAGCTTGTCGGGGTCTTCGGAAATTCTCTTCAAATGTCGTCTCGCCTGCGGAATCTGATGGCTCATCCAGCCGTTCCAGCCGATCGCTACCAGCATGTCCGTATTGTCGTGATCAGGGAGGGTCCCCATGTACTGTCTGCCCAGACCCCTTCCGTTTACCCAGAAGTAGCCTGTCAACTCTTGGGCAAGCGGGTTGTAATGATAGTGAGATCCCAATCCCCGGAGAAGTCGCACGCCGAACGCAGCCTCAAAATGGCATCCTTGGCCGCCTCCACCCATGTATGCAAAAGAACGAGGCCCGTAATTCTCCACAGTGGATTTGAGTTTTTCCGAAATCTCGTCGAGTGCCTTGTCCCAGGATATCTCTTTGAACTCCTTGCCTATCCGTTTGAGGGGAGTTTTCAACCTATCTTGGTGGTGCTGATAATGAGCTATTTTCAATCCCTTGCGACAACAGTACCCTTCGCTACGAGGGTTTTCTTTGTCAGCACGAACCTTCACTATCCGGTTCTCTTCGACCATCACTTCGAGGCCACAGTTTTGGGCACAGCACATACAGCTTGTTTTTTGCCACGACGACATTTCATCCTCCCATCACTTCGCCCTGCAGATTTCAGCTGAGAGCTGACTGTCAACCGATTAGTTTGTGTACTAACTATTGAGCCAAAAAAATATTAGTCCCTCAAGTCTTTCAGGAGCCTTTTCAGAAGCACCTTCTCCTCAAGGGATAGATTCCGGAGGATCTCCTCATTGGCTTTATCCCTTTCTTCCGTCAATGTCTCGGTGAGCATTTTGGCCTTTTCCGTGACGTAGATTCTCAGGAGCCTCTTATCTGCCGGATCAGTCTCCTTTACGATCCATCCAGCTTCAACCATCCGGTCCATGATGCCTGAAAGAGTAGCCGGGTCCAGCAACAATCTTTTCCCCAAATCCCCGGCAGATATTCCCTCGTCTTGATACAATGCGCCCAGGACGAGTTGCTGGATCGGGGTCAAGCCGTAATTCACCAGTCGTAGCTTAACGACACCATGTGCGTATTGATAAGCTTTGGCCAGCAAGTAGACTACGCAGTCCTCATAGAGCCTCATGATAATCCTTTCGTGTACAAACTAACTGCCCCGGTCAGTCTTGTCAAGAAAAAATGAGGAGTGAATAACCCATTCGATTACCGGAGGATGCTATAGTGCTCCGCGATGAAAATTGTGGCAGTTCTCGAACCGTACGAAGCTTCAAAGATGTCATTGCGAGGGCGTCAGCCCGTGGCAATCTCCCAAGCCGAAACTTTGGGAGATTGCTTCGTCGTTCCACTCCTCGCAATGACATTTTGAAGTCTAATACCATTGAGGTATCGTGGAGGTGTCCCGCGAATTTCAAGGAGGAGGACCATAGAACTTCGGCAACAGGTTATTGCGAGCGCAGCGAAGTAATCTCATTTCGCTGGGCTTCGCCTATCTTTGCTCCGCTCCACGACAAAAGCGATTAGCCGATTTTTCCCATGACTGAACGGAGAGTATGTGTCTATTTATTGGCTTTCTTCAGCTACTTGTCCAAGAGTCCTGCGAAAAGTATCGATGAAAAATCTTGCTGCAAGACCGTTTAGAATTCCGGTTACCACAGCAGTCGTAAGCATCAGCGGAAGCAAGAGGAAAACCCCTTCATTTCGAAATCAATACCAAGTACCGCAACCGCTAGTTGAGCCAGATTGTGCGCCACAGCTCCCATCAGACTTATTCCTACTTCAGAAAACGCTCTATTTGCGTATCTGTAAGCGAACCCCATGGTAAGGATCGCAAGTATTCCCCCGGATAAGGACAGCAGAAAAGCTGGAGAGCCAAAAAGACCAGAAGCAAGAGAACCCAGAAAAATCCTGCCGATAGTTACAAGGAGCGCATCCTGGAACCCGAACAGGTACAGCGTGGAGAGCCCGATTATATTGGCAAAGCCGAACCTGAACCACACGAATGTCAGGGGGAGAAACGATTCGACAGTGTGAATCACTGTAGCAAGGGCAAGCAATAGCGACAATCTGGCAATTCTTTGAATGCCGTCTGTCATCTGCTCACCGCGTCCAGGCCATTGTAGACCTCTTTCCCAACCCCGACGATCAGTTCATTGGGGAGACAGATCAGGCATCCCCCTTCCTTTCCGAAGTCGCCCATTTGAACGCAGGTTTTATTAGGACAGGGAGAGGATTTTATGTGCACCATCCCGGCCTTTATCTCCACCAACGTGATGCCTCGCGGGCCAGTCACTTCTATTATGCGATCGTTATTGAGGGAGTATCTTCCCACTATTTTCTCACCAGACCGTATTTCCACATCTGTAGCGGCTGATAGGACCCAACGCGGAACGACAAGGAACGAGGCAACAGTCAGGGCAGAAAGAAATCCAATCAAGATCTTATCTAAGGTAGTGGTATGGAATTTCGGCTTCATTTGTCGATGAATTCTAAGGGTAACATCTCTTTTTTGCAATGATTGGTGCGCCGGAGAAGCAGCCTCAATCTGTGCGCGATTGGATTACAAAAGAAATCGTTTTCTTCCACTCATGCGAATTGCCAAAATTCCTGTCGCAGTTTACGGGATTAGGGCACGTCACCCCGGACTCCGTCCCGATGCCGTCGACTTAATCCGTCGACCATGAACGCAGGCCCTCCGCCGTCATTCCGGCGGAAGCCGGAATCCAGGTTTTTCAATGCAGCGGAACGCTAATACTGGACCCCGACTTTCGTCGGGGTGACGATCGCGCCTACGGCGTGATCCGGGGAACTAATCCTAATTCAACGGCATTGCCTGTGCAACTCACCCCAATGAGATTGCTTCCGTTGGCTCTCAATGACACGTTCAGTGCGGTCGCCTGTCCCGTGTGAGTGAAGGGTTACACAAAATTCTTTATTTTCCTTGCATCATGGCGGGATTTCGGTATAAATATCGTTAGGCGAAATCCGTCGACTGACCATCGGGTATAAGGCGGTTATAATGAAATGCCCTACCTGCGGCACCATAGACGACAGAGTAATCGACTCCCGCCTCGGTAAAGAGAATACCGTAATCCGGCGAAGACGTCAGTGTTTGAACTGCAAGAAAAGGTTCACAACCTACGAAAGAATTGAAGAGATTCTGCCGTACGTCATCAAAAAAGACGGAAGCCGAGAATCTTTCGACCGCCGCAAAATAGTGGAAGGCATGCGCCGCGCATGCGAGAAGCGACCCGTCAGCATCGACAAAATCGATGCAGTAGCGGACGCGATCGAACAAGAGCTCATGGAACGGCCGGAAAAGGAGATAAGCGTCCAGTACATAGGCGAACGCGTCATGCAGGAACTTCAACTTCTGGACGACGTGGCTTATGTAAGGTTTGCATCTGTTTATCGCTCTTTCCGGGATATAGAAGAATTCATGAAAGAAATAAAGGAATTGTATGAACTCAAGGAAGCCCGGGAGCAACGCAGCGCTCGAGACGAACTCCCGGAAGAAAACCGAACAATCCAAGATTCCCATTGAAGCACGGCGCTTCATGTCGCTCGCACTCAAACTTGCCAGACGCGGCTTGGGTCGCACCTCCCCTAACCCGGCCGTCGGCGCTGTGATCGTAAGAAATGGGAAGCTGGTAGGAAAAGGCTATCATCGAGCGGCTGGTGAACCCCACGCCGAGGTGGAAGCCATACGCGCTGCAGGATCCGAGGCTCGGGGCGCTGAACTTTACGTCACCCTGGAGCCGTGCAATCATCACGGCCGCACTCCACCCTGTGTTGAAGCCATACTGGAAGCGGGAATTGCAAAAGTCTGGTACGGCATGGAGGATCCAAACCCAGGCGTGAGAGGAGGAGGCGCCAAAAGGCTCCGAGATGCCGGAGTCGAAGCAGTGGGGCATGTGTTCGAGAAACGCTGCCGAAAGCTCAATGAAATTTACTTGCTCAATATCACTCAGAAACGGCCTTTCGTATATCTGAAACTTGCAATGAGCCTCGACGGTCGCATTGCCACTCGCACGGGTCATTCCCAGTGGATAACTTCAGAAGCTTCCCGCCGCAAAGTTCACAGGCTGAGGGACCGCGTTTCAGCAATCATGGTGGGTGTAGAGACGATCATCACGGATAACCCTTTGCTCACCACGAGACTGCCTCAGGGGCAAGGAAGAGACCCGATCAGGATAGTAGCGGACTCCAATTTGAGGACACCTTCGGACTCCTTTATTTTCAATCCGTCCAGTACCGCTGGAGTAATTATCGCAAGCAGAAAGGACCCTCCGTTAGACAAAAAGTACAAGCTCGAATCACGAGGGGCTAAAATACTTCGGACCTCCGGTTCGGAAAGGGTGGACCTCAGAGACATGCTCAACAGGCTATATCAGATCGGAATCACTTCATTATTGATTGAAGGTGGGGCCGGTCTTGCCTGGGGTGCGCTTGAGGCCGGGGTTGTCGATCGTTGTCTTTTCTTTTATGCTCCAATTATTATAGGTGGATCGAATGCGCCGTCCGGCGTCGAAGGCATGGGCATCAGCCGATTGGAAGAAGCGCCTAGACTAGTTGATGTGAAAGCGTTTCGAATCGGCCCGGACCTTCTATTGGATGGGAAAGTAAGCTATCCTGCGCCGGGCCTTCGATTGAGCCAGAAATAGCTTCAGGAATTGCTCTATGATTTTGCAGATTAACGAGACTCACCCTCAGCCGCGGCAAATAGCTAAAGTTGTTCAGATCCTCCGCTCCGACGGCGTAATAATCTACCCCACTGACACGGTCTACGGACTCGGGTGCGATATCCACAGCAAAAAAGCCCTCGACAAGGTGCGCAGGATAAAAAAGATGGACGATAAAAGGCCTTTGTCGTTTGTCTTCGCGGACCTCAAATCCATCTCCCAGTACGCACAGGTGGAGGACAGCGATTACAAAGTCTTGCGTAGATACCTTCCCGGACCTTACACCTTCGTGTTGAAAGCCACCAGGTTAGTCCCCAGAATAGTGTTGACCAAACGAAATGAGGTGGGAATTCGAATCCCGGATAACAAGGTCTGTCAGGCTTTGGTCTCAGAGCTTGGGAACCCCATTCTCAGTTCATCTGTCAGGCTTCCCGATGAAGAGCTTTTGTGGGACCCAAAGGAAATCGAAAAGATTTACAAGGGCCAGGTGGAACTCGTGATTGACGCCGGAACGTTCATGCCCGAACCGTCATCCGTGATCAGCCTTGTGGACGAGGCTCCTGTGGTGCTACGCGAAGGCAAAGGTGATGTGACACCTTTCCTGTAATCCAATATGAAACCCTTAATGGCAGGCTGGAAAGCCTGCCCCACATGCCTAGACCTCACCCACTCCCGAATTTCTTGCAGTTTATCATCTGGTTTCACAGTGCGATCCAACCATCGTTTGGAGTTGTCCTATGCCCTCTTATTGTTGGGCAGGCTTTCCAGCCTGCCGGTGCAACAACTGAACCAAGAGTTCCGCGTCTTTTCTCGCACTTCCTACATTTTTCAATATTTGATCACGGCCACGCTTCCCGCGTGTGCGAGCATCATCGGGGTTGGAGAGCATTTCCGCGCACCATCGTACAATGTCGTCGGCTCCGTTGACCTTAATCCCCGCGCCGGCTGCCATAAGCACGTCGCGTGCATCACGAAAATCCTCCATTGATGGGCCGAAGAGCACTACTTTGCCCCAGGCTGCTGGTTCAAGAATGTTCTGGCCACCTCTCGGAACCAATGATCCGCCCATGAATACTACTGACGCCAACGAAAAAATCTGGAACAATTCGCCGATTCGATCCACCACAATGACCGGTCTGTTGTCTCTTTTTTCACCCGCGTCAGCAGAGCTCCTTAGAAACGGTAGCTCCATGCCTCGATCTTTCATAGCAGAGAGGATTTGAGGTGTTCGCTCAATATGCCTGGGAACAAGGATAAGGATAAGCTCGGGGAATCGCTTAACCAAAACATTGTATGTGTCCAAGACTATCTCATACTCGCCGGGATGCACACTGCCTGCAACCAACACCATTTCAGAGCCGTCCAGTCCGAGGGCTTCACGAATCCCGTTCTCTGTATCAACAGGCAGTTTCCCTAGAGCCGCATCGAATTTTGTATTGCCAGTGACTCGGATCCGATCCACAGCCGCACCCATCTCGGCGATACGCGATCCGTCAATTCCGGAAGACATCAGGAAAAGATCTATTTTTTCGAGGGTAGAAAAAAAGAAGCGTTTTAGTCGCTTGTACCTCGGAAATGACCTGTCAGAAATTCGGCCATTTGCAAGCGCAATCGTAGCACCATTTTCCTTGAGAATGTGAATCAGGTTCGGCCAAAGCTCAGTCTCCATAAGCACGAACAGGTCCGGTTTGATTCTGCTGACGATTGGCTTCAGGAATCCCGGAAAATCAAGAGGCAGGTAGAGAAAACCATCTGCTTCGACGATCAGCTCTCTGGCCTTTTGCTGACCTGTTTCGGTCCCGGTTGAAACAATGACTGATGCGTCTGGAATTCGCTCCTTAATGGCTTTTATCAGCGGCCCAAGTGCGACGACTTCCCCTACAGATACGGCGTGGAACCATATCCTTGGTGTGGAAAGCGATTCCGGGGCGAAATCCGAAGAAAGCCTGCCAAGCTTTCCCATCAGCGAATTGCGATATTTTCCCCTGAATAGTATTTGAGGCAGGTAATATGCAGCTAGAACAGGAGCGGCAACTGTGTGGAGGAATAGGTTGTAGGCAAACAAACTCATTATGTATTGGAGGATTAATCCTTATTGGAGTGTAAGCATTCAGTCATTCGTAGAAAACCGACTGCTCGATGTTGTCATTGCGAGGAGCGGAGCGACGAAGCAATCTCTCCAGCGACAAGATGAGATTGCTTCGCAGCGCTCGCAATGACATATCGCTGGATTGCCTCATCTCACCCAAGGTTGAATGGTTATATTGGAGTTCTGGAATTCGCTGGACCTCACTGGAGCGGCCACTATCAAAGCATTGGTAGGGCGGGACATCTTGCCGGTCGTCCCTGCGAACCGGCAGGTTGCCGGTTCTACTGAATATGATTATCGGCAGTCTTCAATCTTGGGCGAATAAGTGGTTTCCAACTTGAAGTTTTTTTCCACGAGAAAAGGGTTCTGCTCCAATTGGTTAATTTTGACGACCGTCTTCCATCCGCCTGGAACCGACTGAATTTCAAAGCGCCTCGGCATCCAACCGTCGTCCCCTGTCTTGAACTCGGAGAAATCCGCTGTCAAATCTATCTCTCCACCGGGATTGATTCGCACAAGACGTTTCAAATGCAGGCTTTGAGGGTCCAGCGTGGCGGCCCATATCCTGCCTTGAAAGCTCATCCTGAGAACAATCTTTTCATTGTCCTTGGACAATAGTCTATCTGAACGAACATCCTTCCATTGCAGCAGTATAAGAGGAATCAAAGCTTCGATTTCCGCCACATCCGGAAATTTGCGACTGAAGCATTCTTTTCCGCCCTTTATTATCTTGCTTTCAGACGGGATGAAGAGTTCGAACAGATTCGCCTTAATGATAAGCTCGAAAAGAGAATTTCCGCCAGGGGCAATGCCCTGAAATCTGAAATCATTGGGCCGCCTGTAAAGCAGAAAACCTTTGACGTCCTGACGAGATTTCCCGTTGTCGTATTGGCTGGTGATATTCATCACCGCTTTGAGCGCGGAGACGTTCTTTCCTTTTTTGGTCAGTGTCTCTTGTATTTCGAGCGGATTGACAGCGGCCTCTGCAGCCACAGCGTTCATACTCCCCCCGAGGACGTACACGGAAACCACCAGCACAAATAACAGGGCCGCCCGCGGGCCCAGATTGTTCTTCGTATTTCGACAAGCATACAGTGAGTTCATGGGGGATCTTTCTACCAGAGGCTCCAGCAGGATGCAATGGAGATCCTTCATTCGCAGCAACAACATACCGGCCTTCTTGACCCTCGGTTTCCCGTGATGCACAATACTTGACAGTTTTTGCAGGCCTATCAAGAGGAGGCGCTAATGATCTGGGTGACCGTAGATAATATTTCCCAATATGAAGATCAAGAAGTTGAATTGAGAGGGTGGATATCGAACAGGAGATCGTCCGGCAAGATCCGCTTCCTACATCTCAGAGACGGTCATGGTGTCATTCAATGCGTTGTCATGGCAAATCAGGTGTCCCAGGAAGCCTTTGAGCTTTCGGATAGAATCCCTTACGAGTCTTCAGTCATCGTACGCGGCATTGTTAAGAAAGAGCCGAGATCTCCTTTGGGCTACGAGATCAGCGTGACTGAGGTCGAGCTCATAGCGGAGGCGGCATCCGAATACCCCATATCCAAGAAAGAGCATGGCGTGGGATTCCTTATGGATAACCGCCATCTTTGGATCAGGTCCTCCAAACAGAATGCACTTCTGAAATTGCGGTCGGTTATAACCAACGCGGCGAGGTCTTTTTTTGATGAACTCGGATTCGTATCAGTGGAAGCGCCGATTCTCACTCCCACTGCATGCGAGGGAACGACATCACTCTTTGAGGTTGCATACTTCGACAGGTCCGCCTATCTGACCCAATCCGGCCAGCTTTACGGCGAAGCAGCTGCCATGGCCATGGGACAAATATATGTGTACGGTCCGACCTTCAGAGCAGAAAAATCTAAAACTCGCAGGCATTTGACTGAATTCTGGATGATAGAGCCGGAAATGGCCTTCTGGACCTTGCCAGAAACCATAGATCTTGCGGAAAGAATGATGTGTAGAATTGTGGAAGTCGTCCTCGAGAAATGTTCGGCTCAACTAGAAATTCTCGAAAGAGACACGAGCTCTTTGGAAAAGGTGGTACCGCCTTTCCCAAGAATAACCTATTCACGCGCCACAGAAATCCTTAAGGAAAAAGGAGTGGAATTCAATTGGGGCGACGATTTCGGCGCGGACGAAGAATCCGTGCTGTCCCAAACTTTCGATAAACCAGTTTTCGTCACCCACTATCCGGCCAATATCAAGGCATTCTACATGAAACGAGATCCGGAGAACCCGTCGCTCGCTCTCGCTGTTGATCTGCTTGCGCCGGAGGGATACGGTGAGATCATCGGCGGAGGTCAGCGCGAGGATTCTCTCGAATTACTCGAAGAAAGAATCGACGAACACGGTCTTCCTCGCGAACCCTTGGAATGGTACCTGGACCTGAGGCGTTACGGTTCGGTGCCCCATGCAGGCTTCGGTTTGGGAATCGAGCGCGCTGTCACCTGGATCTCAGGCATTCACCACGTGAGAGAGACAATAGCTTTCCCAAGGTTAATGGATCGCATTTATCCCTAGATCATTTGACATGATCACTCGAACTTTAGCGTACGGGCTCAGAATGCACAGCCATTAGATGGGGTTGGCGTTTTCTTTGATTGACCGCGCTAGCGGCCAGTGGTGGCCGACCTCCGTGCCGGCCAAATTGAGTTCATAAAAGCGACGTGGTATTACGTCCCGTTTGGTAGTTGCTGGTTACCACCGCTGGCTCACCCAGCAATGCGTCCAAGAAACACTGCTGGACAAGCCAGCAGTGGCACCGAGTTAGCTGTCACACGGCATTCGGCCGGCAATTGGACATTATAGTGTGTGACAGCATTTCTGTCCGATTGCGCAAAGAATGATGCGTAGCGGCGGGCCTCCGTGCCCGCCGTGGGTCGGCAGGGACGCCGACCCCTACGAAGTCTTTGGGATTCGGCCATCGGATAAACGTCATAAATTTTGGCAATCCCTATACTTGACCCACTTCACCCGTGGTCAGGATATGGTCCCGCCTAGAACACCTTCCATGAACTTGCACAGAGTTACGCAATCCTGTCTTTTCTCTTCCGCTGTGCCTTGCTTTTCTCCTCTGCATAGAGTCCCGGCCACGTCCCAGCAACTGCGACCCTTATCTGGAAATGCCGGACATTTTTCCCTCGTGGGGCACTTCATGAACTCCCAACAGCTAGTTTGTGCCATATTTCTCCCTCCCTGGTTCATTGGCGAAATAATGTTAAGACTGTGTGTATATTATCAACTTAATAAAGATGATAATTTGTTGTCAACCATTTTTGTAGGCTATTGACTTAGTAAATCTCATACAAGGAAATGAACAAACGTGTTCGGAGAGAGTCAAAAGGAGTTGCTGCTGACACAACAGTTCAAAAAGGGGTTACATGAAAGAGTTAGTTGGGTGGCAATCTCTAGCAGCAAAACGAATATAGATTTGAAGATTACTGTCTCTTTGTGGGGGCTACAAATCCAGCAGGTCCCTATCAAATTCCTCGTCCATCATTTCGGAATCCATTGCATGAACTCTTATCAAATGACGAAGATGAATCAGGCTGTCCAGATCAATTCTGGTAAATTCCACGGCCATTCCTTTTGCATCGACCCGTGTTACGTCAGCGTCTATTTCTATGGATAAATGACTTGCCGGGCCTAACAGTTCGATATTCACGGTGCAAGAGGTCTTCTCAGGCAGGATTTCATCCACGTAAAAGTAAGCGCCCCCAAGACTGATGTCCTTCATCTGCTCGGAAGCAATGCTCTTGGATCCAGCCACTATTCTTACCCGCGTGGAAAAGAGAACGCGGGTGAATTTTCGTTTTTCCTCGTTTGCCATTTCTTAATTGCTTATATTACGGCGCTTGTTCCACAGGCAAAACAGGCGCACCACTTCGCAACACATTGTCACTCAAGCCACGTTTCTTCTTTGCATGCTTCTTCGCGCATCCAAAAAATGGAATGTTCCGTGATATAGGATCAGACCCCATTCCGCGACTTCTTCACAAGCACATGCCTCGAAATTACTTAGGAGCAAGAATCATTGTCATGTTCCGCCCTTCAAATTTTGCTGGTTGTTCCACTTGAGCGTCATCTCCTACCAGTTCCAGCATCTTGTCCAGCAACATTCGGGCTTGTTCGGGATGCGTTATTTCGCGTCCCCTGAACATGATTGTGACTTTTACCTTGCAGTCTTCAGTAATGAATCGCTTGAGTCTTTTCACTTTGTAATCAAGGTCGTGCTCTTCAGTTTTCGGCCTGAGCTTGATCTCTTTGATGACTACAGTGGCCTGTTTCTTCTTTCGCTCGTGTTCTTTCTTGCTTTCTTCGTAGCGGAATTTGCCGTAGTCCATGATTTTGCATACAGGCGGATCCGCACCGGGTGCCACTTCGACAAGATCGAGCCCGTATTCCTCGGCTCGTCGAAGCGCATCGGACGCATCCAGTATGCCTAATTGTTCGCCTTCCGGAGAAATCACTCGAACTTTCGGAGCGCGAATCCTCTGGTTCACTCGAACCTTAGGCTCTGCGACCACTGGCCCCCTTGGCCTTCCTTTCATGCAAAAAGCCCCCTGGAAAGTAACGGATCAGAGTTTGTTGCCGAGCATTTTCCTGCCATCATATCCGTCTCTGGACCTCCTCTCGGAACAGCGACAAAAACTCGTCGGCAGAAAAAGCCTTTGTGGATTCCTCACCCCTCCGTCGGACGGCAAGGGTGCTACTTTCCATTTCTTTATCGCCAATGACAATCATAAATGGGATTTTCTGATTTCGGGCCTCTCGTAATTTTGAACCCAATCTTCTCATTACGCAAATCTGCCTCGACTCTGACCCCCTCGCTTCTCATCATTTGAGCCGATTTCTTTGGCATAGGGCGCTGCTGATCGGTAATAGTCATGAATAACCGCCTGGACGGGTGCAATCCATAGAGGGAAAGCCCCCGCATAGTGTTCGATCAGCACTCCTATAAATCGCTCTATCGCGCCCAATACCACCCGATGGATCATTACGGGTCTTTTGCGTCCCCGTCCGAGTCCACGTAAGTCAGATCAAATCGCTCGGGTAATGTGAAATCACATTGAATTGTAGCGCATTGCCATGAGCGTGACAGAGCATCTTTAATCTTTATGTCTATTTTCGGGCCATAGAATGCCCCGTCCCCTTCGTTCATGTCATATGACGCGTCGAGTGCCTTTAACGGCGTTTTCTCAAAGCCTCTGTAGCTCGTTCCCAATCTTCGTCAGACGCCGATGGATTTTTCCGGTCGCGTGCTCAGTTCCATCGTGTACTCGAATCCAAATATTGCCATCACTTCCCGAACAAAATTAATTATCCCCAGAATCTCATCATTCAATTGCTCGGGAGTGCAGAGTATGTGAGCATCATCCTGAGTGAACTGCCTGACTCGGAGCAATCCGTGCAGAACTCCGCTTTTTTCGTGCCTATGAACAGTGCCCAGTTCGAAAAATCGCAATGGAAGATCTCTGATAAGACCGGATCTTGGATCTGTAAATCACCATATGGGAAAGGCAATTCATAGGCTTGATGCCATAATCGATGTCGTCTACCTTCGTGAAATACATGTTGTCGCGGTAATTATCGAAATGTCCTGATTTTTCCCAGAGTTCCCGTTTGAGAATCTGAGGCCAACAACCATCTGATATCCGCGCTTGAGGTGCTCGGTCCGTTCGAATTCTTCAATCAGATAGCGGAGCATCGCGCCTTTTGGGTGCCAGATGACCAAACCTGGCCCGGCGTCATCAACAATTGAGAATAGATCCAGTTCTTTCCGAGCTTCCGATGATCACGTTTCTTTGCTTCTTCGATCAGATGCAGATAATTCTTGAGATCTTCTTTGGAGGCAATCGCTGTTCCATAAATGCGTTGGAGCATGGCGTTGCGTTCATCGCCTCTCCAGTAAGCACCAGCCACTTTCGTGAGCTTGAATGCTTTTATGAAACCTGAATCCGGAATATGTGGGCCTCGGCAAAATCGGTAAATTCTCCCTGGGAGTAAAGGCTTACATCAGCGGCATCAATTTCATGAAGCAATTCCATCTTGTACGTTCACCTTTTTCCTCGGAAAAACGGATTGCTTCTTCTTTTGGCAGTAATATTCTCCGAAAGAGCGAGTTGCTTTTCACGATCTCGCTCATGCGAGTCTTCTATTTTTTCAAGGTCTTCGGGAGTGAAAGGACGTGGAGTATCAAAATCGTAATAAAATCCTTCCTCTATGGACGGGCCGATTGTCACCTTGAGCCTCCGGAAATAGTTCTTTTACTGCCTGGGCCATCACGTGGGAGGTGGAATGACTAAGAATGTCCAGACCCATCTGGGCGTCTTCGTGCTGATGAAGTCCAATTTCCCGGACTCGGTCAACGGTGCGAGTCAAGTCGACGGCTACGCCATTGAATTCAGCCGCGACACGTGTCACGACCATTCTCTTTGGCAATATCCTTGAGTATTTCTTCCAGGGGTAACACCAGCAGCGAAGGATCTTATTTTTGCCTTGGATTTGAATATCTATGGAGGGCTTCATGCTTTGAACAAATACACTTTGAAACACGTGGGTTCCAGCAACCCGTTGTTATATTCATCTGATTAATTATCACTCCTATTCTTGGATTCTTGGACTGAAGCAAGTTCCTTTTGCCTGTCCTGGTAGGCGCGTGGGGATTTGAACCCCAGACCCTCACCGCGTCAAGGTGATGCTCTCCCCCTGAGCTACGCGCCTGCATTCCGTGAAAAACGCTAACAATGTAAGCCCTAGTTGTCAAGGGAAAACTGCCAGAGCATTCAGCCCCAGCAAATCGCCGTGCGCAGTTCTGCACAGTGTATGATCGCGATGCAAGACGAGAGCTGTCTAGCGATCTGTGGTCATAGAGTATTTCTTGCCTAAGACACAGGTCTTGCTTTCCGCCAGGAGAGACTGGATCAGATTTAACGCAGCTTGATTATTCCAGCGTGCCGCTCCCACGCTATAGCCGATCACACTTCCGCGACAATCAAGTATATATGTAGTCGGAAATCCAGGAACTTCTAGGATTGCCTCCTGAAGAGGGTTCACCAGAAATGCCGTGCTCCTGCCACCCATGTCCACAACCTTCAAATTAAAGCCTTTACCGCCGTCATAGAGGACTGGGAATGGGATCGCGTGAGTCGCTGCGTGCCCGATAATTTCCGGAGGTGAATCGACCAGATTGACACCCAGGATTTCCAGCCCGGAAGCGCCGAAAGATTTCTTGAGCTGTTGAAGTAAAGGCTCCTCTATCCTGCAGGCCGGGCATTTGATTGACCAGAAGTGCAGCAACACCACCTTACCTTTGAAATCCTTCAAAGATACCATCTGACCCGAAGCACTCTTGAGGACGAGATCTGAAACCGGGAACGGTTTAGGCAAAAGAAAAATATTGGCAGCAGTCGTCAAATCGGACGCTGCGGCATTGGTTACATTTGCGAGTGCTATGGCAAAAAGGGCTGTGGTCAGCAGGATTTTTGGAAGAAAGCGTTTCGGCATTACAAATCCTTTCATTAATTGAATTATATGAATATGGTTATTAATCTATTCCGGCCGCCCTGTCAACACTTTTTCAAGCGGCCGCATAATACACTGTTCCATTGAGAGCCTGTATCTCGTTGGCGACCATTTCTTATCCCGCAAATGAGGATAGTCTTTCTGCACGAGTCATCGCGAACGAAGCGAAGCAATCCAATGCATATGAGACTCGAGATTGCTTCGTCGTTTACTCCTCGCACCGACGGGCAGAATCTCTATCCTAATCGCATATCCGACGCCACACCTTTTTTCGCGGCATCCGTTAACCATCGTGTCATCTTGTTTGGCATCCAGCATTCAAAGCATGCGCCAGAATATGTAATTATCAGACCTTGCGCTTTGATTTCTGCGTCATTAAGCTCTGATCAAAGACCACCCTGGATGAGACTCATGAGAAAGTCACTCCGTGTCATTGCAATAGGAATTTGTATAGCATTTATACCTATTGCCTCTGCGCAGGCGACAGATTTCAATCCCACATGCAACGCTATTTCCTCACCCAACTTGTGTCTGGCCATTAGAACGTTTGCTGCGGAATCCACCTCGCTGATGGCACGAGCAGATGTCGACGGAGACTTGAGAAACAACTTGGAAAGAGCTTGGCAGCCAGTAGACATTATCATTCGCAAGCAACAAAGAAGTCCCGAATGTTTAGCTCAAACCTTCAGCCTGGAAACGGCTGCAAATGAATTCAGGTCCTGGATCAACAAGATCGACTGGGCATCGAGAATTGATCCGTTGCGAGACAGTGGGGAAGCCCGGATTAACTGGCAACTTGATCTCGCGCGTGCACGTGCGAGACTTCTGCAATTCTGTCCCTACTTGTAGATTTCTTAGCGGCGCTCCCCAGGCCGCAGATTGGTCGCTATTGTGCGAATGCATTTCCTCGGACGTTGACCGCTTTCCGGTTCAAACATAATCATTGTGAGCATTCAGTCATTCGGGGGAAACCGACCACTCGGCGCTGTCATTGCGAGGAGCGGAGCGACGAAGCAATCTCCCGAACGACAAGATGAGATTGCTTCGCTGCGCTCGCAATTGACATGTCTCCGGATTGCCTCATCTCCACCCATGAATGGTTGCTAATCGTTGCGGCAAAAAATTGATCGTCAGAACAAGCCGTGGTATTTAATGGGGACATGATTTCAGACAAAATACGAGGATGTCTCGTCCAGGTCCACGGGATAGGTATATTGCTTCGAGGGCGCTCGGGAGCGGGAAAGTCTCTGACAGCCATCTCTCTCATGCGTCGAGGGCACTACCTCGTGGCAGACGATTTGGTAGAAATCGTTGCCGACGTGGGGGGCCCCCTGATGGGTAAACCTGTAGAGGAAGATGTTCGTGTGGAAGTGCGAGGGCTTGGAGTCTTCACGGCCAGAACGCTGTTCCGTGGAGGTGTTGCTCAGTCATCTCGCATTGATTTCATTGCGGATCTGGACTCGTACGATCCATTGCGTGATTCAGGACGAATAGAGCCTGAAGCTCGGGACACCCAGCTTCTAGATAGGAATATCCTCGCTGGTACGTGTGCCTCTGGCTGTAGGAATGGACCCGGCTCTCTTAATCGAGATCCTGGCACTGCGTTTTAGTGAATCCGGAACTGTGAAGCCGTAATGAAAAGAAAAATCGTGATAGTCACCGGCATGTCCGGTTCGGGAAAATCCACAGTGGCACGCACGCTGGAAGACGTGGGTTTTTTCTGCGTTGACAATCTTCCGGTCGATCTACTTCCAAAATTGGTTGAGCTAGCTGACACAATGGGCGGGGAGATTTCTCGGCTCGCCTTAGTTATAGACCTCAGGCAGAGGAAGTTTTTTCCCAGGTATTCCATCATCATAAACTCACTGGAATCAGCTGGGATCAGTCTTGAGGTTCTCTTTGTGGACGCGAGAGACGATGTGCTGGTAAGGCGCTACAGTGAGACGCGGCGTCAACATCCCCTTGCTCCTACCGGCAATCTATTGGACGGAATTCGGCTGGAAAGAGAAGAACTCAAAGAAATCAAAGAAAGAGCTGACTGGGTCATCGATTCGTCGGACATGACAGTCCATCAACTACGTGCAGAAATCAGAAAAACATTTGAGGGCTATCGCAGCGATTACCTGAAAATAGAGGTGATGTCTTTTGGGTTCGGAAAGGGCCTCCCCATGGAATCGGACATTGTTCTGGACGTTCGTTTTCTTCCGAATCCATATTTCGTGGAAGAACTCAAGGCCAAGACCGGGCGAGACCCAGAGGTGGCCAGTTGGATGCTAACTCATGAGGTGACTCGCAAGTTCCTGGAAAAATTGGAAGATCTGATGGTTTTTCTTTTACCGCTTTACATACGCGAAGGGAAGCAGTACCTTACGATCTCGATCGGTTGTACTGGAGGGCGTCATAGATCCGTTTTGATTGCCGAACATATTGCAAGGCTGCTGATAAAGAACGATTATACGCGAGTAGAAGTCAAACATAGAGAGTTGGCCGATTGATGAGCGTCAAGACGGCCGGGAACCCAGCATGATAGGAATACTTATACTGACCCACGGCGGACTCGGGCAACAGTTCATAGACACCGCTCGCCTGATAGGGTTGAACTCGGAAACGTCGTTATTTGCCCTGAGCATAGATCCGGGCCAGCCGCCGGAACTCCTCAGAGAGCAGGTGGCTCAATCTATCAAGAAAGTCAACCGGGGCGACGGCGTCTTGATACTCACGGATCTATTCGGCGGTACGCCTACGAACCTTTCCTTGTCTTTCCTGGAGGATGGAAAGGTCGAGGTGGTGACGGGCCTCAATCTTCCCATGATCATAAAAGCGGTTAACTCCAGAAATGACAGCGACTTAAGAACGCTGGCCAAGTTGGCAGCGGAGGCTGGAAAAGAAAACATTTATTTGGCTGGAGAATTTCTACGGCAAAGGCTGTCGAAAAGAAATGCCGGAGAAAAGTAGGAAGCTGGTCGGGGTACATAAATGACAATAGTCTTGGTACGCGTTGATGAACGGCTCATTCACGGGCAGGTCCTGGAAGGGTGGCTCCCTTCAACAAGAGCCCAGGAGTTGTTCATCGCGAACGACGAGCTGGCCGAGGATTTGCTTCAAAAGGAGATTTTACTGTCCGCTGTTCCGTTTTCGGTAAATGTAGTAATCGATAGTGTGGAGCGTGTAGCTTCCATTCTTATGGAAGAAAGTGACCGAGAAGTCAGAACAATGGTTCTGGTAGACAATCCCCTCGATGCCCTGAGACTCAAGAGAGCCGGTGTGGATTTTGATCTTTTGAATTTGGGGAATCTGACTGCCGGCCAGGCAACAGCTTGTCTCAGTCGGTCTGTAGCGGTGGGCGATGACAGCTTGCAGGCCCTGCTCAATATACTCGAGGAAGGCGTGCGTGTGAACATACAGAGCGTTCCCTTTGAAAAACCGGTCGATTTCTGCGACGTTTGTAGCTGCGCATCCAAGAATACTTAGCCTGCTCCGCACTGCCATCGGCTTGGCGGACGGAAAGGAACCCGGGCTGACACGCTTCTAATCCAAAAAAAACGCCCATACTTAAGCTAGTCAATCTTCTGTTTTTTCCATCGTTAGGAAGAATTTCTGACTGGGAAAAATAGAAGGATGAGCAGAATTTCAGGAAGGAAGCCAGCATCTGTTTCCCGTAGTAGAGATGGATCTTCAAGAAACCTATAATTCCAAATTGTTGATTTCCAAACGTTTCAGTGCCCTTTGTTGCGGGTAGCAAATGGTTTATGAGGCTTTATTAGCCGGAGTGCTAGGAGGTCTATTTTGGCTGGATAGGTTTCAGATCTTCCAGTTGATGCTCTCCAGACCGATGATCGTGGCGCCGGTAGTCGGTTGGGCCTTAGGGGATCTGGCCTCGGGGTTTGCGGCAGGCCTTTTGTACCAAGTCCTATGGCTGGAGAGACCACCCATTGGCGGATATATACCTCCTGACAGCACGCTTGCATCTGTTGCAACAGCAGCAGTTTCTGCACTTGCCAGAGCCGATTCTTCCGCTCCACTTACTGCCGTGGTTTTTGTGAGTTTTCTGTTCTTGTTTCCCCTTTCATTTGTTGGGGCCCGGCTGGACTTTTTTGTCCGAACCGGACTGGGAAAACTTGCCCGTACCGCGGAGGAAGCCCTCCTGAACGGCAGCGAAATTCCAGTCTCCAAATATTTTGCTGGAGGTCTCATTCTTGGTTTTGGATGTTCTTTTCTTGTCCTTTTCCCGGCGATTCTAATTGGTGGTATTCTGGTGAGCTTATTGATTGAACAATGTTCGGTTGCCGCCGTAAGATCATTTGAATTAAGCTATTATGTCGTGCCACTTGTGGGAGTTGCGGAGCTTGTCAGAGGATTGCAGGAAAAAAGGCTCATCATGTTATTTGCAGCAGGTTTTCTTCTGTCGCTTGGCATTGGATTGTTTATAGGATTTTGACCATCCAAAAGACAGCATCCATGACCGAACATAATGAACCCATCCTAGCAGAACCTATGAAACCAGAAGACCTCGACTCGGTCCTGGAAATCGAAAACGCATCATTTCCTGCTCCGTGGTCCAGAAACATGTTTCTGGAAGAGATGAGTCAGAGGCATTCCAGAATGACAATCTTCAGATCCCAAGGCGAACTTGCGGGCTATATGTGTTTCTGGGAGGTCTTGGACGAAGCACACCTTCTCAATATTGCGGTCCATCCTGAACGAAGAGGCCACGGCTGGGGAAAGTATATGATGGATTATCTCGAGAAGGTCTCCTTGCAGGATGGCCTCAAGCGGATTATCCTGGAAGTAGCAAGGCGGAACAATGCGGCCAGAAGCCTTTACAAGAAATGCGGGTTCAATTCCATAGGGTTCAGGAAGAAGTACTACGCAGCAGTGGAAGACGACGCACTCGTCATGGAAAAATGGCTTGGAAACTCGGAGGTATCAGAATCTCCGATCTCCGACGAATCGCAAAACTCCAATGACAAGGCAAAAGACACATTCTGAAATAACCAGGGGTCTCCTTTCGAGGTTTAGTGTCGCCACGATTACTTGTGCGGCCTTACTAGCCGCTGTCTTGACTACCGCACCGACCATATCTCACTCCGATTCGCGAGCCTTCTCTGAAAGACAGCCTGAGCGAACTCATATGGTTGAAACCCAGCTAAAAGGTTTGGGCAGGACCACGATTAGCGATCATTCAGTGTTGAGGGCGATGCTCAAGGTTCCGAGACATTACTTCGTGCCTGATGCTCAGAAAGATGCTGCTTACCAGGACTCACCTCTACCCATCGGTTTCGGCCAGACAATCTCCCAGCCGTATGTCGTAGCGCTGATGACGCAGGCCCTTGAACTAACCGCCGGAATGAGTGTGCTCGAAATAGGAACAGGCTCCGGGTACCAGGCGGCCATTTTGGCAGAGATTACGCCGAGCGTTTACACGATTGAGATTGTCAACCAACTGTGCGAAACAGCGGCAAAAAGGCTCGGGAATATTGGTTACAACACCGTGGTCGTTCGTAAGGGCGACGGCTATTACGGTTTGTCGGAATTTGCGCCGTTCGATCGGATCATTGTCACATGTGCGGCGCTACACGTGCCGCCTCCTTTGTTTGAACAACTCAAGCCCGGCGGGAAAATGGTTATTCCCGTTGGGGGGAGCTTTGAGACGCAGCGTTTACTCCTGGTAGCCAAGGACGAAAAAGGCGGCCGTACATCGAAAACCCTGGAACTCGTAAGGTTCGTACCCCTTATTCGAGGCGCTCAGTAAATGCTGTCCAGGCATGGCAGGATGATTCTTCCTGCGGTTTTCTTTATTTCTTTTGCGGCAATCGGCTGGCAAATAGGTCTGATGCGCTGCCTTCTGATTTCCCGGTATCATCACTTTTCATTCCTTGTCATCAGTTGCGCTCTCCTGGGATTCGGGGCCGGGGGCACAGTGCTCGCACTGGTGGGCCCTTGGCTGACAAAATGGCATGACCTTGTTTTCAGGTGGGGAATCATTGCATTTGCGGTTTCTCTACCTGCTTGTTTTCGGCTGGGTGAGCTGTTGCCTTTGAGCGTGTATTTTGCTCCCGCTGCTCTTGGTTCCACACTGGCATGGTGGTTTCTTTTCTGGATCATTCATTGCGTTCCATTCTTTCTTGCGGGCATGCTTATTGGACTGGCGCTGATGTCCTCCAAGGAAGATGTGCCGACGATCTATGCGTCGAACCTCACGGGAAGCGCAGCAGGAGCGTTGGGATCAATAGCGCTTCTGGGGTTTGTTCCTGCTAATGCGCTGGTAATTGTGCTGTCGGCCCTGGTTATTCTCTCCGGTTTTTTTCTGGTCTTTGCCTCTATTAAGAAGGATGCGCTTCACACAGCAACCATAGAGGTGGGGTCGAAGGATTTGAGCAACCGGTGGGGCAGGCTTTCCAGCCCGACATTATGGGCTATTTCTAGACGGCAGGCTGGAAAGCCTGCCCCACGGAAGCCATTCGATCCCTGGATGACTGAACGATTATTTTATACAGTCTGCTTGAGTCTTGGCGGCCTTCTCGCTCTTGTAGCGTTCCAATTTGATGTCAACAAAATCTTCCCTTTGAACGTAGATCAGTACAAACCCTTGGCTTATGTCGAAAGACTGAAAGCTCAAGGCAGCGCAGACCATATTGCCTCCCGTTCCGGGCCAAGAGGGAGAATTGATCTTTATTCAAGCTCCTTTTTTCATTCCCTTCTCTCGTTGAGTTCCCCAAAGGCCCCTCCCCCTATGGACATGCTTCTGGCGGACGGATTCCAGGCGGGATCTGTACTTTCCATCGGAAGTCCTTATGAGGCCCGATTCCTGGAAGGCACCCTTTCCGCCCTTCCCTACAAGCTGCTTGCTACACCTGATCGCATCCTCATCCTGGGAGAAGCAGACGGACTCCACGTTTGGGCCGCACGCCTCGCTTCTGCCCGAGAAATTGATGTCGTTCAACCTGACTCCAACATCGTCAAAATCTTGGCACAACATAAAAGCGGAGTGCTTCATGATCAACGAATAGTAATCGTGGAGGAGGAACCCCGTGCTTTCCTCGACAAGACGGGGGAGAATTTCGACGTCATTCAGCTTGCCGAACTGGAAGGATTCTCCCCAGGCTCTGGAGGCATCGGGGGCCTCAGGGAAAACTACCTTGCAACAGTTGAAGGCTTTGGCAGATGTCTGGCCCGCCTGTCTCACAACGGAATTGTATGCGTGGTACGTGGAATACAGGACCCGGAGAGAGACAACCTCAAAATTGTAGCCATGTGGATAGAAGCCCTGGAGAAGGCGGGGGCAAGTAATCCCGGAAATCATCTTCTTTTGGCGAGGGACGAGCTTTCTCTTGTAACGCTCGCGGGCAAATCCGAGTTCGATGCGGAGACCACCGCGATCTTCCGCAAAACCGCTGCTGAAATGTCCTGGGACGTGGAATGGTTCCCAGGCCTAAGGCCCTCAGATACCAACAAAATTCACGTCCTGCCCGGGCCGGAAGGCACGAATATCTCATGGTATCACCATGCTCTCAGGAAACTGCTTTCTCCGGAACGGGAAGAATTCTATAAACAATGGATCTGCAGTGTTCGGCCAGCGACGGACAACAGTCCGTTTTTCTATGATTTTTTCAAATGGCGATCCATCTCCAGACTGGCCAATGCATTCGGACCTCTGTGGCCGGCCAGATCTGAAATGGGTTTCTTGCTCCTCCTTGTGGCGCTGGCTTGGACGGTAGCTTTTGCCGCAGTCCTGCTTCCTGGGCCTGTCGTGCAGCTTAGACGAGGCCCTGAAGCTCCAGCAGGGAGGTTCATCCTGGTGCTGGCAGCGTATTTTTCAGGATTGGGCACAGCTTTCATGTTCCTCGAGATGAGCTTTATTCAGATTTTTACTCGCTTTTTTGGAGATCCTGTTATTGCCGCAGCTATGGTTGTGGGGACTTTTCTGTTATTCGCCGGTTTGGGCAGCATGAATTCCCCTTTTCTTGTGCGGCGAATTCCTGGAGGCGTGCTGAGTATTGCTGCAGGGATAGCGTTTCTGGTGGTAATCGATTCAGTTCTATTTGCCGCTATTTTCACGGTTGCGGCCTCTATTTCTGAATTTTGGAAATATGTCCTGGGCATTGGGATCATGGCTCCTCTGGCTTTTCTTATGGGCGTGCCGTTCCCGTGGGGATTGTCGGAAGTTCACGACACGGCAGCCCGAGCGGTCCCCCTTGCATGGGCAATAAACGGGTTTGCCTCTGTGGTATCAGCATCCGCGGCAGTCATGTTTGCTATGGCATTCGGATTTAACGTGTTGTTGGCGTTGGCCGCGACCATTTACGCGTGCTTGGGATTGTTGTCACGGTTCATTGGGGCTCACAATCCTGGTCAAGTTCGATGTTAACGACTCGTATTGAGGTTGTCTTATCACTATTATAATAGAGAGATTCGTGAGATTACTTTGATCCACTTTAGACTTTTCTACGTTTGTCGCATAATCTACAAAAAAATTGGCCTTGCTACGTAAAAAGTATTGTGTAGATAAACAATAAGCGTTATAAGCTCATCCCCGGTGGGTCGCCTTGCATCAACCCTTTGTGAACAGGGGAATTTTATGAAATTGACTTCGTTTGTGATGGCCGCGGCATTTTTCGCGATGCCGTTGCTGACCTCATGTTCCGGCCTGCGTTTGGGGAGTCCTGTGAAAGCAGGATTTGAAGCCCAAGAGGAAGGATGGGCTTCGAGGAACGTTCCTGGTTTTAAAAAGCTCTCGGAATTCATCCCCCCTCCGAACGAGGCTCGACAAAAATGGGATGATCGCCAAAAACAGCGATACGAATTGTGGGGAAAAGAAGGTAACCTCTGATACCCGCCTGATTCAAGCGAGGCTGGGCCGGGGAAGCCGTTTCATTAAAGAAGCTCAACCGATGATGTTCCTACGAGCGATACAGGGGCGAGGACGCAGTAAAGTCCGCTCCTGTCATTCCCGCGCAGGCGGGAATCCAGTCTTGGTGGTTGCAACCCTTCTATGGTGGTTCTCATAATTTCTGACGTTCTGCAATCAAGTGCGCCAAATTACGAGTGTTTTGGGTGCCGCTGCTCGGGCTTGCCCAGCAGTGCTTTCTGGGCCGGCACTGGTGGGCAAGCCAGCAGTGGCAACCGGAAGTCAATCCGTGATTACTTTCGAGAACCGCTATAGATTTTCGCGTCCGAGGGAATGGCTATTTTTCTGCATCTCATAATTTCCTTCGGAATGGGATTTGGGACGACAAGGCAGACATGAAAATAGCGAGCATTTTGGGGAGCCCTCGGAAAAAGGGAAATACAAACAGGGTCCTGCAATGGATAGAAGACGCTCTTCAGGCGCAAGGTCACGAGGTTAATCGCATCAACACCAGTGATCACAAGGTGAGAGGATGCAAAGGGTGCTTTACCTGCAAAAAATTCACTGACAAGCCTGGCTGTCCGCAGAAAGACGACGCTGTCGAGATCATCAACCGTCTAATAGCCTCTGACATAATTCTCTATGGATCACCCATTTATTTCTGGGGACCGACTTCGCAGATGAAAACCCTGATTGACCGCCATTGCTGCCTCGTAAAGGGTTTTGGAACACCCCAATGGAAGTCATTTCTGGAAGGCAAAGGATTGGGGCTTGTTGTCACCTGCGAGGACGCTGCCGAAAACAACACGGATTTGATGGAAGAAATGTTCAAGAGGTTCGTGGATTATCTGAAATGTGATCATCTGGGCAGTCTGATAATACCTCTTACGACCACGCCAGAAGCTCTGGGTGAGGATGTACGGCATGGCGCCCTCGCATTTGCTCACCAAATAAGCGGATTCATCACAGAGTAGCAATGATCAGTATGATGCCGTTTATGATGTAGAAAGACCTCACGCGGCCCCCGCGATCGTGAAGCTCTTTCCAGTCCCCAGTGCTCCGGATCATCCTGTCAATTCCGTAAGCAGGAATAACGGTGAACACCGAAACTAGAGCCAGTGGGCTCAATATGCGGAAAAAAACCAGCAAAACTATGGAAGTCAGGGCACTGACTACGAAAAATCGGAAACCCCATATTGCCGCAGGATTTCCCAATCGAACCGATATGGTTCGTTTCCCGACTCTCTTGTCTTCTTCTATGTCCGGCAAGGACTGATAATAGAGTATCATCGCAACCATAACGCCTATAGGTATTGACACCCATAGAGCGGCAGGCACAAAACGGCCGGTAAGCGCCGCTGCAGTCCCGACTACCATCAAAGGGCCCATATTCAGGCCGACAAAGATCTCGCCCAAACCAAAATAACCGTAACGGATCGGTGGCGCAGTGTAGAACAGGCTGGAAAAGAAGGAAAAAACCATCACTCCCGCCAGCCACCAGACTCGCGACACCCACAATATCCACACGCCGCAAACAAATGCCATGGCATATAAAATAATCAGGGTATTTCGGATTTCCCGTGGAGATATCTTGCCTTCCTGGATGACTCTGCTTCCTCCGATAGATTCGCCCGAATCAGCGCCAGCAGCATGATCGAAATAGTCGTTGGCTAGATTGGTGCACAAATGCACCAGAAAAGATGCCAGGAGAACCATGAACCAGCGACAAGCGTCCCAAGCTCCCTCCGTTGACGCGATAACTCCGCCCAAAATGAGAGGGATCAACGTGGCCACGAAAAAAGGCGCGCGGCTTGCTTGAACCCAGGCCCTTAATCGCGATTTGCTCACGACACGTAGCCTTCGTGGAGATAAGTCAGGCCGAAGGTCAATGGGAACGCCTTTATAGATTTGAGACCAGCTTTCTCGAATAAAATAACCAGGTCATCAGGATGCAGAAAATCCTTTATGGAGTCAGGCAGATACTTATAAGCGCTTCTGTTGCCTGAGATTATTCCCCCTACAACCGGTATCACATTGCTCAGATACCATGTGAAAAAACGCCTCAACCTCAAGTTGCGGGGAAAAGTCATTTCAAGCACCAGAATTTTCCCTCCGGGTTTGACAACCCGCGCCATCTCCTCGAGCGCGGAGAGCCTGTCGGGCATGTTTCGTATCCCAAAGGCCATGGTGGCCACATCGAAGCTGTTATCCGGAAAAGGCAGATTTAGAGCGTCCGCAGCAGCATATGTAATTCTCCCTTTGAGCTTCCGAGCCTCAGTCTTTTCCACCGCGAATCGCATCATTTTTTCGACGAAATCCACACCGACTACCTCGATTCGCTCCCCGGCCGCAACATCAATGGCCAAGTCGCCCGTCCCTGTAGCCACGTCCAAGGCCGTTGTCGCGTTCCCGGGCAACCGCGATACTGCGAATCGCCGCCATCTCACATCCTGACGACCGGACATTATCCTGTTTAGGAGGTCGTAACGCGGGCTTATCGCGTTAAAAATGCCCTTGACCGCTGTTATTCGTTCTTTGTCAGTCCACTCTTTTAATGGTTTGTCGTTTATAGCTGGTTCCATTTGCAAAAAACTCTTTCAAGGATATCAAACGTTTCGTAAAGGATTACTCCCATAAGCGCAAGCACCACTATACCCACAAATATCTGTGGCACGTCAGCACGGCCCCATGCGTCCAAAATGTAGAACCCCATGCCGTAACGAGTGCCTATGGACTCCACGAAGAATAACACAGCTACCACTGTTCCGGTGGCTATTCTCAATGCAGTGAAGACCGCAGGCAACGTTGAAGGCCAGATTACGTGCGCAAAAAGATGCCGCTTGGTGCCGCCGAGGCTGAAAAGCGCGTACCGAGCAGAACGAGGCACTGCACGAGCAGCATCCCGGGTTGTGATTAGCAGTTGAAAAAAAAGTATCAGCGAAAGCATCGCAATTTTGCCAAGATCTCCCAGACCGAAAATGAGAAGCACCAGCGGCAAGAGTACTATTTTCGGGACAGGATACGTTAGATAAATCAGAGGCCTGGCTAGTCGATCTGCTTTGGCGTTCGATCCCAGAAAGAGCCCCAAAGGCACCGCGCTCGACGAAGGATACAACCAGAGCGGCAAACACTCGAATAGAAGAGCTGCCCACATGATGCCAGAATTTTGGGGTTCGCGCCTTCTGAAACGAGCTTCGTCAAAACCGTCATCGGTCCCGCAAGCACAGATTCACCAGCCCACCACGCGGCGACCTGCCACACGGCCAGGAGCAGCAGAACTCCCCAGAAATAACCGCTGCGGGAACTATTCACAAGAATCCCTCCGTTCACTACGCAGGCGTGATCGTCACCCGACGAAAGTCGGGGTCCAGTCTGGCGTTTCGCAGGAGCGAAAAGACTGGATTCCGACTTTCGTCGGAATGACGGATTAGTGCTCGCCTTAGAGGTAGCGGATTCCGGCATTTGTTATAGCAGTTGCCAAAATTAATGTCCGATTGCGCAAAGAATAGTGCGTAGCGGCAGGACTCCGTGCCCGTAGTGGGTCGGCAGGGACGACGACCCCTACGAAATCTTTGGGATTCGCCCATCGGATAAACGTCATAATTACTGGCAACCCTAGATGTTCTTGAGGGGTTCGGGGAGGAGCTTCGTACAAGACGTTCCTCCCCGATTTCTGCATGCCTACTGCTCATAGGGTTTGCTCCAACCGGCCGCGCACACGGCCGTAGAGTTCATAGAATTCCTGAGTGCCTCTATAATCCGGACCGCAAGCCGACGGATTATCCACCACGTCCAGCACCTCGCCGGGGGACTTCCCCATGACCAGAATGCGCTGTCCGAGTCGGACCGCTTCCTGAATATTATGGGTAACCAGTGTCATGCCGAATTTTCGCCTGCGCCAGGATTCCGCGACCAAATCCTGCAGGCGCTCGCGAGTCAACGTATCCAAGGCTGCAAAAGGCTCGTCCAGCAACAACAGAGCCGGATCCAAAATCAGAGCCCTCGCGAGAGCAACGCGTCTGTTTTTGCCCCCCTGAAAGTTGCTGCGGATACACTTCGCCTTTGTCGCTGATGTCCAATTCTGTCAGCAGCTCGTCGATGCGAGTTCGATTCACAGGTTCCCGGCGAATCCTCAACCCCAGTTCCACATTGTCGCGGACCGTCTTCCAGGGAAAAAGACCATAATCCTGCAGAACCAGAGAGATTTCCCTGTGCGGTCGGACCAGATGCTCGCCTTTGAATTCTACCCGGCCAGTGGTGGGCGGCTCGAGACCGGCCATCATAAGCAGCAGGGTAGATTTGCCGCAGCCGGAAGGCCCAACCATGGCCAGAGTTTCGCCCGGAGACAGGCAAACGTCCGTAGCGCTCAACGCGGGAATCGGGCCGTTGTCAGCTCTGTAGGTCTTTGCTACCGCGATGCAGCGAATAAGTTCATTTGAGGAGTCCTGCATCAACTACCTGTTCGTATGTCAGCGCTGGAGTAATCACCCCACGCTTTTGGAGCCAATTGACTATGGCCTGCACAGCATCCTTATCCGGTGCCAACAGCTCCGGGAAGCGCGGAACTGGATACTTGGCCTTGAGAGGCTCTGGTAGTCGCACGTGCTCTACCATGACGGCCCGGACTGAATCCGGATCCGAGCCGATAAGCTTGCTGGCCTCATTTTGAGCGACTAGAAACGCCTTCACCCCGTTTGCATGCTTCTTCATGAAAGGTCCGGAAAATACCAGAACGGTCTGGCTCTCTCCGAAGTCCGGAATCATCCGCGAGTAGGACAGCCCCTTGAGAAATCGCCGCCGTTGCCAGTGGCTCCGGAAGAGTTGCGGCCTCCACTTGTCCCGAAAGGAGCATCTGCATCCGCAGACCGATATTCTTGGCCTCTATGGAAACGACTTTGTCCTCAGGCACTCCTTTGGATGTAAGCAGCTTGGAGGTCACGTAATCGATCACCGAACTAGACGAAATAGCAACAGGAACGTCAGCGAGATCCGCAGCAGACTTATATTTGCCTCCGGGTTTTCCCAACACAACGAACATGCGTTTGTCTTTGCGGGTATCGTAATTGGTGGCAACTACGGTCACATTCCGGCCATTCGCCTTGAGCACTATAGCCGTCAAGAGGTCGCCGAAATAGCCGTCTATGCTCCCTGTGGCGAGCGCGATGTCTTTCTCCGCGGCGGTATTGAACGGGATCAGCTCTACATTCGCGCCGTGCTTGGCAAAAATTCCTTTATCCTGGGCGACGAACAAAGGAAGCGCCTGCAGCACGGGCAATACTCCGAAGCGAATCTTGACCGCGTCCTCAGCCTGTACCCAGCCGCTGACGGCGATACTGACAACAGCAATTATCGTAGCGATAAGACGCGAGCGCATTGACACCTCCAATCACTATTCAGGATTGCCCTTGATACCTGAAAAAATCAGATCCACGCTGGTTTTGATCCAGAGGTCCAGTTCCTGGGAATCGCCCTTGTAAAGGCCCAGCCCTGAATCGAGAAATTCCGTATAATAGGCCCTTAACAGGGTCTCAAGCAGAGAGTTGACGAGAAAGCCGACCCGTTGAATATCAATATCGGCTCTTAATTCTCCCTTTGATACAGCCATTTCGATGAGTTCAGTCAGAAATTCGGTCCCTTGCCGGCGCAGCTCAACTATTCTCTCGGACCCGAACGGAGCATCTCCTGATTGTAATAGCTGAAAGTACACGGCTGTGAGTAACGGATGCTTGTCTATGAACTGAAAGCCGGATCTCAGAAGCTTTTCCAGGCGTTCGGGAAAAGACAGGTCCTCGGTTGAACCGCGCACCTGTTTGAGGTGTCGCTTTACCTGTTGAACAGCTATTTCCAGCACAGCGTCAAAGAGGTTGCGTTTGCTCCTGAAATACTGAAAAATGCTCCCTTTGCTTATTCCGGCAGTCTTGACGAGACTGTTCATGGAAGCATTTCTATAGCCCTTTGACGCGAATTCGCTTACTGCAGCCTGAAACACCTTTTCTTGCTTTTCGGGCGATAGATTTCGGAACAAGTCGGTTCCAGCGTTGAGCGATTCGTCCATAAAGGCTTCCTGAGAGGATAATTCAATCATGACCACCCGGTCAATGACCGCATGGTCATTCTAGCGTATACCTGTGTTCGGATCAAGATCTGATCACACCCTCTTTTAATTCCGGTCCAGAGGTCCGAAGATCATCATTGATCAACAGGTAATGCCGCTGTATGCTCAAGTTGCGGGAAGTCATTAATTAATTTGCCGTGTGATTTGCTTTCGAACTTGCTGCGAATATTTGTTTGCGTATGCAATGTGCTTTGTAGGACCAATGCGAGGCGGGCGGTTAAAACCAAAAATCACTCACGTGCCATATATTCTTGTGCTGTGGGTTGGGATAATCACCCTCTGCCTATACTGTTTTCATTATCTGCCCACCAAAGCGAAGAAATACGATGAAACAGCTCGCAGGGACCTGAGACAGTTGGCAGCTTGCTTGGAAAGCTTATGCCAAGAGCTGCGAGCCTGCGCGAGAAACGGCAGCGCGCCGAACGGAGGAAAGACCCGCTGGATCTACAGGCATAGCATACTGGGAAAGGAACTGCCTCCGGTTGTGGGTGAATGCAAAGGAAATATCCATGCTGGAGACGAGTGTTTCTTTGAGTCCATTCTAAATCCCGAAGATGGATCGTTTCGCTTGCCTAAATCGGTGCAGCGCTGTGACTGTTTCCATCGCACGGAAAAAAAGTAAACGATTCGTTTGACACCGAATCCGATGCTAGAAACTTCGCTGAAGCACTTATTCTGGGGCATGTCGGTATTGACCACGAGGTCTTGAATGGTTTACCAATTACCATGCCTTTGATTACCGTAATAATTCCTACATACAATCGAGCACATCTAGTCTCTCGGGCGATCAGATCCGTGCTAAATCAGAATTTCAAAGATTTTGAGCTGATCGTTGTGGATGACGGGTCCAACGACTCAACAGCCGAGGCTTTGGATTGCTTTGGAAATGCGATCAAGTGCGTGTTTCAGGAACACAGAGGAGTATCCGCAGCTCGCAACACGGGAATCGAGCATGCGAACGGCGAGCTTCTGGCATTTCTCGATTCGGACGATGAATGGCTCCCGAAAAAGCTGGAATGCCAGGTGGCCTTGGCTGATGCTAAAAAGCGCTTCATCTGCCACACTGACGAGATATGGATGCGCGGAGGCAAAATAGTCCCTCAAAAAGAGATTCACCGAAAGCAAGGCGGGAGATTCTTCGAACGTGCTCTGGAGCGCTGCCTGATCAGCCCGTCGTCGGTTATGATTTCTAGAAGTCTGCTGGATGAAGTGGGACTGTTTGATACGGAACTTGTTGCTGCAGAAGATTACGATCTATGGCTTAGGATCACTGCCTTTCATGAAGTGGATTTCGTGCCTCAACCACTTGTCGTAAAGCACGGAGGAAATCCGGATCAGCTGTCCATGACGACACCGGCCATTGATACTTACAGAATTAGAGCTATATTGAAGATCCTGGAAGATCCCAGGTTGAATGAGGATTACCGGAAGGCCGCAGTTGGCGAGCTGATCCGTAAATGCAAAATCGTTTCAATAGGTTGCATGAAAAAGGAAAAAGAACAGAGGCGCAGGCATATCTTGAATTGGCTGAATCATACCAAACCGGAGATAATTGATCCTCACTCCGTGGATCTCGAGGATAGCTCTTATCTTATCCCCAGCTTTTCCGATCTCTGGCCCCTCACGAAATCCATTGAGAAGCTGGGAATATTGAATGTTCCACTGGTTCAACGGCTCGCTGATGGTCGAATGATTCCCGTGGCCGGTCGCAGAAGACTGCAATGCGCTGCCATACTGGGGTTAGATCAAGTCAGCGTGAAGGTTCTCCAGAAGGATATGCCGGTCGCGGATGGATTTACTCTGGCATTCTGGGACAATGCATCGCATCGCGTATTCGACACTGCCGCAGCGGCGTTTATTGTAAGACGGCTGCTTGAATTATTCCCGAGAGATATCGTTGCCAGAGATTTTCTGCCAGGACCTGGGAATTGCCCCAAAAGGTCCAAGGCTGGAACGCCTCAGATCAATAGGTGGATTGGAACACTCTATTCTGGAAGCTCTTTCCGAAGGACACATACACGAGAAGACCGCGGCGATTCTTTGCGAAATCGATTCTGAGACGCGCCTGGGCCTGATGAAGCTAACAGAAACACTTCGTCTGAATGCCAACAAGAGCGCTGAAATCGTCAGCTGGCTTTTTGATCTCTCGGTTTTGAAGTCAAAACGAATCCCCGAACTGCTGGCTGACGAAGAAGCGCTGAGGACAATTTCGGACCCAGAGATGTCCGTTCCTGAGCGGGCTGAACGATTTTCGCGAGATGGTACGCTCATGGAAATTTCCCGAATTGGCGGCAAGGGAAAACAAATTTAGAGAATGGACAAGGCAACTATCTCGGCCGGCCAGGGTGTCACTCAGACCGACCCCAGCATTCGAGGACCCCGGATGTGCAATAGAGATCAAGGCTGCCTCTGCAGACGAAGCGCAGCGCATTGTCGGCATCCTCAAACAATACCTGGAACCTTAGACAGTGAAATTCCCAATTGAACAGGTTTGGATCGACGACGAAGTCAAGGACGAGCCCTTGACCAGGGCAATATTGCGCAAATTGCCAGCTGCACGCATTCTCTGCAAAGATGAAATAGAGGAACAATGCCGTGCACTTGAGCTGGAGCCTGATCCTTTCTACCGTGGCAAACGAATATTGCGTCTTACGAAAAACAAAGGCGCATTTGTAAAACCCTGCCCTGGAACTTCGGAATATGTTTGCTGCGGCCTTGAAATACTTCACATTGGTCAGGGTTGTCCTATGGACTGCCGCTATTGCGCCCTGCAGGTCTATTTCAACAGGCCGTTCCTTGAGGTGTTTGTGAACATGGGAGACCTCTTCTCTTCCCTGGAAAACCATCTGGAGACGGAAGTCAGCAGGTTTCACCGTATTTGCACAGGAGAGTTCACTGATTCATTAGCCTTGGACCCCTTGACCGGTTTGGCATCAAAACTGGTGGAATTCTTTTCGCATACAACCAACGCATCTCTGGAGATAAAGTCAAAAACCGATTTCATAGATCCGCTCCTGGATATCGACCCTCGAGGCCGGGTGGTAATTGGTTTTTCTGTAAATTCCCCTGAAGTGACGAAGAGAGACGAAATACGAGCTGTGCCTCTCAAAGAGACTGGCCGCAGCCGCCCGGGCCGAAAAACGGGGCTATAGAATTGCGTTTCACTTTGATCCCATCATTCCGGTCCCAGGCTGGCAAGAATCATACTCTGCCGTGATAAATGACATTTTCAATGCCGTGGATCACTCTTCCGTTGCCTGGATGTCAATGGGCGTGCTGAGATTCGTGCCAGCGCTCAAAGAAATCGCTGCAGCAAGATTCGGCAGAATCCCTTATTTTCACGACGCATTCCTCAGGGGAATGGATGGCAAGAGCCGTCTGCATGTGGACCGTAGAATAGCAATCTACAGACATATGATCGATAAAATAAGGGCGCGTGCCCCTCAAGCTCGAGTTTATCTGTGTATGGAATCACCTCACGTTTGGAAAGAGGGTCTGGGCATCCGCATGGATTCGGACACCGACCTGACTTCATATCTGGACTCTAGGATGCTCGGTAATCTGTGACTACAAAAATGACATCTGAGAATTCTGCTCGATCCTGGAACACACATGCGCTGCTCACGAGGGCTGCTCTGAAGTCCGTGGTTGAACCGCGTCTGGACACCCCTGTTGAAATCGTAGGCATCGACGAGTTTCTTTCGCGAGCAAATTCTGAATTTACAGAAATAATAAATGAATATAACTGGAGAATCAGCCTTCGGGCAGGCACGCATCTTCCCAGCAGACCCCGCGAGTCAAATCATTTTCTGAAGGCATTGAAGCTGAATCCTTTATTCGAGATCCATTATGTCAGAGTAATTTCGTTGGATGAAGTGTCTCCTGAGAGTTTCCACGATCCGTCTCGAAAAGGCCCACCCGGAGGAATGTACATTTCCAGCGGTACAGGGGAAAGAATCGCGGGCCGCGAAATCCTCATAACATTTTCCGACGAACCGGATTGGGGAATGGACCAGGACCTTTACCCAATAAGTGAATACGGCTACGGTCCGGCTCCCTTCGGAAAGGAAACGGGAAAAAGTTCTCAAGCGCCTTTCCACATGGCCTTCCTGCACGAAAATTTTATCCTGACAAGGATCGTTCCAGACCTGCGCCGCAGCTTCATGGAAGAGCGAATACGAGTATTTTTCACGCTCGCGTGGGCAGCATTTTCTCATGGCGTTGAGTACTGGGGATGGCGATTTACTGCTTGGGCAATGCACTATTTGCAGGACTTGACCCAGCCTTATCACTCGACACCATTCCCTCCGCCGCTGGCACCACTAACGAAGCGCCTTGTGACCAGCCGAGATCCAAAGGGATTCATCCAAAAGCAAACAAATTACTTAAAGAACCGTCACATTCTGTTTGAGGCCGCTGTTCATTTCATTGTCAACGATTCTGCAAAAAATTCCATTGAGCATCCGTTTTTCAGAGCGCTTCAAGGTCTCGGGAAAGCTACGGAGAAGCCTCTCTTGAAAGTAATGACCGAATGTTCCACGTTCCCAGCCAAAATCGCCAAGACTGCGGACCGTGTAATGGCTGCCTTCATGAACGATCCTAGAATCGAAGACCCGGATTATTTGCTTGAAAACGATTCAATTTACAGAATTGATCTGGAAGTGCTCGAAGCCTCCCAGAGACGACCGGAGCTTCTGGAACGATTCATCAGAATAGTAAGCGATTGCCTTATGGAAACGGGCAAAGCCTCGAGGTACACAATCCGAACGGCCTGCTGCACTGAGCCCGACCGCGGGAAATTGCTATAGCATGAGACCCGCCACTGCGGGTCTCATTCAAAAGGTAAGAGAAGCAGAAATCACCGGCAAGATGCCGGTCTTTGAGAGTGAACAATGGCGGGGCACTCAGGCGACATCCAACTCATCAGGTGGATTTTGGGATTCAGCGGGCGTGGATCTGGTCCAAGCCGGTATCATCAGATCCCTCATGACCTTTGTCTTGCTTTTTAACCACTCATCGTTAGGAAATTTTCCTCTTGTGATCCGGCTTCTCAACTCCTCTACCAATGGATGCTTTGGGAATTGCATTTTGAATTGTTCGTAAGTACCGGCGAATTCTTTGAATATCGTAGTCATAACTTTCTCCTGAGGTATAAAATACTCAGTTTTCAGTTTTATAACTTAAGACATTAAAGTATATTATTAGTTCCAGAATTTAGTCAGGCAAAATATCAAAACTATATCAGTTGCCAAAAGTCATGCCCGTTTCCTTGCCATTCCTAGGAGGCCAGGAATCCAGAATCAAGTCCAGGAGGACGGGTGTAGTTCCCGTAAATTGGACAAGAGTTTTGCAATTCGTATATCAGCCAAGAAGCTTGTGATGAAGACTTCAAAAAACAAAAGGCGGCCCTAAGGCCGCCTTTTGGCACAGCGAGAGTCCTGCTAGGATACTCTGAACTTATAGACCTCGTTGGTTTTCGGATCGATCACGTGCACAGCGCAAGCTATGCAGGGGTCGAAGGAGTGAACTGTGCGTAGAATCTCAAGGGGCTTTTTGGGATCCGCAACAGGAGTGCCGATAAGAGCATTCTCCATAGGTCCTTTCTACGCCCTTGGCGTCTGCAGGACCAAGGTTCCAGGTAGATGGAACCACTTGCTGGTAATTCTTGATCTTGCCCTTCTCGATGTTGATCCAATGGCCCAATGAGCCACGAGCAACGTCGTTGAGACCAGCGCCCTGACCGTTGACTGTCTCATCGAGTTTGTAGGAGTGTGAAGGTCTTGGTATCGCCCTTCTTAATATTCTCGATGAGATCCATGGTCCATTTTTCTGCTGCTCTTGGCATTTACCAGGCACTTGTATGCCGCGGGCAGCAATCGACCAAGTGTGGAGAAGAGTGCCTCGGGACCGACTTCCAGTTTCTTGAGCACCGTGTCCACAGTGTCTTTGATCTCTTTGTTTCCGCCAGCGTACGAAACCAGGCACTGAGCCAGAGGACCGACTTCCATGGGCTGGCCATCGTATCTGGGGGCCTTGAGCCAGGTGTATTTGCCGTCTTTGGACTGGGTGTCAGGAACAGCGCCCTTGAGTTTCTCACCCATAATCGGCTTGGTCTCTCCTACCGACGGATGAAGGGGCTTGTCACCTTCATACCAGGCCCTGGTAACGTCTTCTGTGATCTTCGCGGGGTCCACCTTTTGGAGCTTAAGCTCACCATTCATGATCACGCCACGCGGGAAGTAGAAGCTGTCCGGCTCAACATCAGCCTGCGGGAAATCGCCATAGGCCAAGAAGTTCTTGTTTCCACCAATCTTTGACCAATCCTTGTAGAAGGATGCCACAGCCAGAAGATCCGGAATGTAGACTTCTTCGATGAACTTGATCTGCTCTTTGAGCATGAACAGGTATTTGGCGATCATGTCCGCATTGAGCTGTTCCACCACGGTGACGCCGCCGGGAAGATGGCCCTGGAGATGCGGGTTTTTCGCACCCCAGATGGCGGTCATCCGTGCCGCATGGACCTGCTGACGGAGGTTGTCAAGGTAATGGCCCACGGCCATCAGGTTGGCTTCGGGAGGGAGCTTATAAGCGGGATGGCCCCAGTAAGCATTAGCAAAGGGCCCAAGCTGCCCGGAGTCAACAAAAGCCTTGAGCTTGCCTTTGAGGCCTTCATAATACTTCTTCGACTGAGGCCTGCCGCTGACAGCGCCAGATAGGTCAGCGGTTTTGGCCGCGTCTGCGGACAATGCAGACACTACATCCACCCAGTCCAGTGCGCACAATTGATAGAAGTGCACCGGGTGATCATGCATATTCTGAGCAGCGTGAGTCAGATTTCTGACCATTCTCGCGTTGGGCGGAATTTTGATCTTCAGTGCGTCCTCAACCGCCCTCACTGATGCCAATGAGTGCGTGAGTGTGCAGACGCCGCAGGATCTCTGAGTAATAAGGTGGGCATCTCTGGGATCTCTGCCCTGGAGAATGATTTCTATGCCCCTAAAGAGCGTTCCCGTGCTCCAGGCGTCTTTCACCTTTCCATTCTCCACTTCAACCTCTATGCGCAGGTGACCCTCAATTCTTGGAATCGGGTCAACGACGACTCTTGCCATTGTTTTGCTCCTTTTTAAAAGCTTACCTCATTGCTAGAGGGGTGCTGGAACACAAGTCTGTGTTATATTTTTGCCACGTAGAGCGGGGCCATTTCGTCCCAGAAATTCGCCTCGCTGCATCCGATGCACGGATGCCCTGCTCCGACGGGCCAGTTAATTCCCTGGTTCCATTTAATTTTGGGGCAATTGTTGTACGTCTTAGGACCAGCGCAACCGACCTTGGCCAAACACCAGCCTTTTGCAGCACCTTCGTCTCCGAATTCTTTAACAAATTCGTCGTTTTCGAAATGCCCTCTTCTCTCGCAGTTATCATGAATGAGGTAACCGTAGGCAAACAGAGGCCGACCTTGGTCATCCAACGCTGGCAGTTTGCCCAGGAGCAGAAAATGCACGATCGTGGCGACCATGTTGTCCGCGTTGGGCGGGCAACCCTGGATATTAACAGTCTTGATACCGATTGCCTCACCTACGCCTTTTGCCTCGGTGGGGTTCGGTTTGGCTGCCTGTACTCCACCAGTGCAAGCGCAGTTGCCGACGCAGATCGTAGCCATAGCACTCTTGCAGACGTGATTGGCGATCTCCAGGAAGGTTTTACCATGGACCTTGCCGTATACGCCATTGTCCTTCGTAGGAATTCCACCTTCCGCTATACAGATGAACTTTCCTTTGTTGTCCTTTACGGTTTTTTCGAGAATTTCTTCGGCCTGATCGCCGGCAGCAGCCATGACTGTCTCATGATAAGCCAAGTCTATAGTGTCCAATATGATGTCTGCCGCCCAAGGATAAGTCGATCGAATAAAAGACTCCGTGCAACCTGTGCATTCAGCGAAGTGCAACCAAACCACGGTGGGCCGCTTCGCAATGGCGTGGGCTATCCTTGGCATGAATGACATGGGAAGGCCCAGCATCGTGGCCATCATTCCACAGAACTTCACAAAATCCCTACGGGAAACGCCCTTACGTGCCAACCTTTCGGGAACATCAATAAAATTGTCCATCGTTAACCTCCTTACATGGACTGTTTGAATTATCCCTGCCCTGCTTGGCGTCGGGTCTCAAGACAAACGAGCCCCCCGTCCGAAGCTCGAAACCCATGCGCCTAACTGTTGACCAAATTGTGATTCAGATACTGATAGAGGCATAAAATTATTTCTACAACCCTGCACAGCTTGTAAATGTACTGTAGAACATTACGAAAATCAAGCCGAATTATTAAGCAATTCTATGGTGCTACGTCTTTGTCGGCTGTGCTACGACAACCCCCTTTAACAAAGGTTTTTCATCGTCTCACGCCTGAAGGCTCTCACGGGCCGCTTCTAATGTACAGATCTATATCCCTGTCCGTATGTGCGGCGCCCATGAACCATGCCTCAAAAGGTGACGGCGCAAGGTAAATACCCCGATTCAACATCTTTGCGAAGAAGCTCACGAAAGCATTTCGATCCGCTTTCAGCGCCTCCTCGTAGCAAGTCACAGGTCCAGGATGAAAGAACAGGGAAAACATCGATCCCAATCGATTGAGTGTGTATCTAATTCGCTTTTGAGTCAAAATATCTGCTAAGCCATCAGTTAGGGCCGCAGCCTTTTTTTCCAGATCAGGATAGGGATTATCTCGTTTCAAAATCCTCAATACTGTAAGGCCTACTGCAACTGCGAGGGGATTGCCGGAAAGCGTTCCTGCTTGATACACCCCGCCCGCAGGGGCCAGATTTTCCATAATCTCTCTCCGGCCACCGAATGCGCCTACAGGCAGTCCGCCACCTATGATTTTTCCCAGGCAAGTAATATCGGGATTTATCCCATACAGCTCCTGAGCGCCCCCGAGGCCGACCCGAAAACCAGTGATTACCTCATCGAAAATGAGGAGCGCACCGTCACGGCTGCATAGATCTCTCAGACCCTCCAGGAATCCCGGTTTCCGGGAGCACCACTCCCATATTTCCTGCAATCGGTTCGACAACCACAGCTGCCAGTCTATTAGGATTCTCTTCTATCTCTGTCCTTACGGCGTCCAGATCGTTGAAGGGTACCACCGTGGTGTGTTGCACCACATTTGCAGGAACTCCCAAAGAATCCGGGATCGCAAAGGTTGCCGCTCCGGAACCGGCTTTTGCCAGGAGACTGTCGCTATGTCCATGATAGCACCCGGAAAATTTTATGATCTTGTCTCTGCCCGTGACACCCCGCGCCAGACGGATCGCGCTCATAACCGCTTCAGGTACCGGAGCTCACCAGCCTCACCATCTCAATGGAAGGTACCATTTCTACTATGGTGCGAGCCAATTCCACTTCCAGTTTCGTGGGGGCACCGAAGGAAGTGCCGTTTTTCATGGTTATTTCAAGGGCATCCAAAACTTCGGGATGTGCGTGTCCCAGAATGAGCGGTCCCCACGAGCCGACGTAGTCTATGAATTCATTACCGTCTTCGTCTATGATCCTGGATCCTTTTCCGGATTTTATAAATCTGGGTGGCAATCCTACTGATTTGAACGCCCTCACGGGGGAATTCACTCCCCCAGGAATGACCTCCATCGCTTCACGAAAAAGGTTTTCTGAAATCGTGCTAATTATCATACAGTCACCCTATATTGATCAGTTCATCGTGAAAAGTGATTATCAGGAGTCTTCTTCGTCGAAATAGGTCATGCTAACTTTTTTCAGCTCTCGTTCGCTGAAGAGGATTTCATGATCTCTCACTCCTGCCTCCTCGGACATTCTTCTCACTATATCCAGACAGCCTTCCTTGGACGCGGCATGAACCATGGTAAAGAGAACGCCTCCTTTTTCTCCGAAAGCCGGTCTCTCATAGCAGTGCGTCACCTCGCGAAAACCAGCCAGCTTGTTGCCGACCTCTTCAACCCGATCCGGATCGACGTTCCAGACCACCATTCCGTTAAAGCCGATCCCGGCCTCTATATGACGAATCATAGCTCCGATTCTTCGGATTACTCCTTCATCCAAGAGCCGCTTTATTCTGCGGATGACTTCGTCTTCCGAGACGCCCAGTTCCGCTGCCATTTTTTCGTAGGGTTCAGGGGAATCGTCAAGGTCCCCTTGCAGTGCGACCAAAATTTTCTTGTCAGTAGCGTCCAATTCCATTTGGGGCATAATCTCTGGTATCCTTTAGGCAATTAATCTACTATACACTCTAATGCTGCCCGAAAACAAAGAAAATAGTGGTCGGTTGTGTCTGGTCTTTCCCATGGGTATGGAGCAGTGACCCTTTCCTGCATCGCGTGGAGGTCAAGAGACGCTGGAAAAGCGGCAATGCCATATTCAGAGAAGCTTTTTTTGAAGGCCGCACTGTGTTGGTGGTACGTTCAGGCATAGGCCCTGAAAAGGCGGCCGCTGCGTTGAGAAAGCTCGACGAGAAGCCCGCCGCGATTCTGAGCGTCGGCACCGCCGGCGGTCTTGTGCCGGATTTAAGAATATGCGACCTGGTGATTTCCTCGGAAACGCTATACGGAGATCACCCGGAACGTTCAGTGGAATGTCCGAAGCATCTTGTCGAAGCTGTTTCTAGCGCTTGTCAAAAGGAAACTTTTCGACACAAAATTGCACGGCTCGTGACAGTGCGGGATGCAGTATTTTCTCGAGAAGACCGCCACAAGCTGCATCAGTTGACCGGGGCCTTTGCCGTGGATATGGAGAGCCATGCTCTTGGTCTTGAAGCTTTGAGGCTTGACATACCTTTCACATCTCTCCGAGTAATTTCGGACGATTTGTTTTCAGCTCCGTTGCCTGACTTGCGGTCGGTAAAGATCCAATGGAAAACCCCGCGAAAACTGCCTCAGACAATTGTTGCGAAATTGCATAGGCGAGCATTCCTGAAAAGATTCAAATCTTCAATAGAAATGCTGCATCCTGTGCTGGTTCGAATCATCAGGGAATCATGTTTTCAGCGGATTAAATGTCTGCAGCCTGACGACGTCGAAGGAACTTTGGCCAGAGCAGCAAAGTAAAATTGTGCGCAGAGATTAGAAATAGTAACCATTCAGTCATGGTGGAGATGAGGCAATCCGGAGACAGGTCATTGCGATCGCAGCGAAGCAATCTTATCAGCTCGGGAGATTGCTTCGTCGCTCCGCTCCTCGCAATGACAACGTCGAGTAGTCGGTTTCCCCGAATGACTGAATGCTCGCGAGAAATAGCATTTATTTGTTGACATTTTTGATTGATACCAGTTATGCTAATGCTGCTAGCCTTGAAATTCGCCCGGCGGAACGACCGTATCCTCCTTGTTTGGAGCCATACCCTTTTGTCTTGACCGTCGGGCTTCTTTTTTCCAAAAATCCTATATGATAACTTCACCCACTGGTACAAGAACATATTTGTGCTATGCTGGCATTTAGCCCTTGCAAGAGGAAAGCATTCGCACGGACGACCTAAATGAATGAAGATAGGACTCCTATTTCACGTGGTTCAAGCTTTTCTGCCAATACCGGCCAAACGCTTCCCCCAAAAATGCCTCCCGCACCACCAGTTAAGGAGAGCCGTTCCGACCTGGTCTTGATCCTGGGGATCTTGTCGCTGTTTATGTGTGGCCCGCTTGGACCAATTGCATGGATCATAGCCAATTCCGACTTCAAAAGAATTCGGGCAGGAACCGTTTCTTCACGAAAAATCGGACTGTTGAAAGTCGGTAAGGCTCTAGGGATAATTGGAGCCATCCTGTTTGTAGCTGCAATATTTGCGATAGCATTTGTTTTACGGGGTAATCTGGGCGCTCTGACCGATGTAATTATTTCCGAGCCTCTAAGAACCGAAGAATTTATGTATATCGGAGAGTGGCATGGCAACAAAGGAACTTATATAAGAATTAATCCCGACGGCAGAGGAGATTTCCAGAGCAGGCATTCGCACGTACGAGGAGGCGCAGTGAAAATATCGGGAGATAAACTGACCATTGGGATGCTGGGCATATCAATGAGCTGGCACGTAGATCGACCGCCACACTCTGAAAACGGCGACTGGACCATGCAATTAGATGGTGAAATATTCAAACGAAAGGGAGACGATGTTTTGGTCACCCTGGCACCGAAATTCTTGTCGCTATAGACAAAATTCAAAAGGGCACGAAAATTCGCGCCCTTTTGTCTTCGCAAGGTAAGCCTATTTCATTCTATTTTTGCAACAATTTCCTGAAATGATATCCGAAAATCGCGCTGGATACTGCTTCCCCAAAAGACTTGCGATGAAAAATGAACGCATTAAGAAGTAATTTCCAATAGTAAATTTTGCTCATTCCCTTATCCAGAATACCGAGGTAGAGAATAGACCTGAAAAATGCCCTTACTTCGAGCCGGTCTATGCGCTTTCTTCGAATCGGTTGGTAGTTGTCCAGGAACTGCAACACACGCGCATAGTATTCTTTGGGAGAGTAAATATAATTGAGTACTGCCTGATACCCATCTCTCAAGGCCTGTGCGTCCATTTTGGGTATAAAATTCAGTGATCCGTCACAGTTATCGCCGGTGCAGTCGTCCATGAGCCTGCCTTCGGCCTGGAGCCGCTGATGAAGCCGAGTTCCGGGAATAGCATTCAGGAGGCCTATCATAGCTTTCACTACGCCGCTGTTCTGAATGAATTTGATCTGGCGCTCAAAAATATTCGGGGGGTCGTTGTCGAATCCGATAATAAATCCGCCCATAACCTCCATGCCGTGTTGCTGTATGGTTTTCACAGCCTCCAGTAGGTCTACGGATGTATTCTGGTGTTTACCGCATTCCCTGAGGCTTTCTTCGGCAGGAGTCTCAAGACCGAGGAAAACACTGTCAAAACCCGCTGCAGTCATGAGTCGCATCAGTTCATCGTCCGAAGCGAGATTCACAGATGCCTCGGTAAATAGCGAAAATGGGTAATCCTTTTTCTCCTGCCATTTCGCCAGTTCCCTCAGGGTAGTTTTTACTTTCACTCGGTTTCCGATGAAGTTGTCATCAACTATGAACAGTCTGCCTCGCCACCCGAGCTTGTAGAGAATCTCGAATTCTCGGATCATCTGTTCGCTGGATTTTACCCGCGGCCTACGGCCGTTCAGGTTGACTATATCGCAAAACTCGCAGTCAAAAGGGCAGCCTCGGGAATACTGGATCGACATGGATGCATACATATCCATTTTGATGAGTTCCCATTTAGGCAGAGGAGTCTTGGTTATATCCGGCTTTTCATTAGTGTCGTATACGTGCTCAGCTTTACCGGCATTGAAGTCTTTCAAGAAAAGGGGAAGGGTTATTTCCGCCTCGTTCAACACAAAATGATCTATGTCCGGAAACTCCTGCCACATGCTGGGGAACAGGGGCCCTCCCGCAACTACGGTCTTCTCAGCTGCTTTTGAACGAGCCACCACTTCTTTGACGGATTCTTTTTGAATCACCATAGCACCGATAAGCACCAGGTCAGCCCATTTTATCTGCTCGTCAGAAAGGTGTTCCACGTTCATATCAACGAGCTTCAATTCCCAATCCTTCGGGAGCATTGACGCAATGGTAATCAAGCCGAGCGGCACGTGAGCAGCCCTTTTTCGGATAAATTTCAATATGTGTTTAAAGCTCCAGAATGTATCGGGTATCTCTGGATATACTAATAGTGCTTTCATGCTACCTACCTCAATTCATGACAAACTGACTGGATGAGTAAGTCTATGCCACCTGTGACGTATCGTCAAGTGGCTTTAGTAAACGCTTAACAAAATTTGCAGCCATGTAGTTCTTACAAACCATGGAGACACGGTGATTTCCTTAAGAAATCAGTCACCCGGATGTAATCATTCAGTTGTCCGGGGCAAACAGCTTTTGTGGGGCAGGCTGGAAAGCCTGCCCCACAATTTTCTGAAATTGCCCGGAGCGAGCACATCCTGCCCGTAACTGAACGGTTGCACCTGGATTCTATTTGGTCAATCAAATAATCATTTGGACGCAGGGCCTGGAACTTGCTTGGAAATGCCGCCCGGGGAGTCCAAGAATTTCAGCAGTTCGGAATCAGGGCGCAGCATGAAAGAAGTCTCAGCTCCGAAAATCTTTTTATACACTTCCAGGTGCCTGACAAAAGAATAAAAGTCTTCATTCTTTCCATATGCCCCTGCGTAAATGGCAGTGGCCTCCGCATCCCCCTCTCCTCTTAAGACTTCCGATTGCCTGTAAGCTTCAGCGAGGATGATTTCTTTTTCCTTGTTGGCATTTGCTCTGATTTCCCGCGCCTTCTCTTCGCCTTCGGCCCTGTACCGTTTCGCTATACGCTCACGCTCGGCTTTCATCCTGGCGAAAACGCTGTTCTGGACTTCTTCGGGAAGATCCAGCCGTCTTATGCGCACGTCGATCACCGTGATCCCGAACCTGCCGGCCATCTCTGCCGTTCCTTTGGTGACCTGGTTCATGATACGCTCGCGGTCTTCTCGAATGAAATCTTTGAAGTAATGATTGGCGATTTCTTCACGCAATCGCGCGAAGATGTTGTCGTTAAGTCGCGCAATTGCTCCGTGTTCGTTCTGCACTGTTTGGTAGAATATAAGAGGGTCGTCGATCTTCCACCTGGAGACCGTGTCCACAATTAGTCTTTTCTTGTCGAGTGTGATGTACTCGGCGGGCCGGGCTTCTGCAACCAAAATACGCTTATTGAATACGGTAAGATCCTGAATGATGGGATATTTGAAATAGAGGCCAGGCTCCTTGATAGTGCGTACGGATTTGCCGAACTGGAGTACGATCCCCTGTTCGCCTTCCGATATTATGAACGCGGATTGCTGAACCACAATCGCTAAGGCGACAATTACTATTACAGCTATTCTAATCATGCGATTCAGTTGCCTTTCTTATCTGCGGGTTGTTCTTGTCCGGCAGGCGCAGCCTGGCTAGAGCCTCCAGGAAACGGACCCGTGAGCGGCAGTAAGGGCAAAACTCGGGAGTTCCCGCCCTCCATTATGTACTTTCTGGTAGGTGGCAGGAAATGTTCCACGCTTTCGAGTACAGTCGTTCTCTCGTGACTCTCGGGGACTTCAAGTATTCCGATAGTATGGTGCTGAAGCGTTCGCCGTCTCCTCTGGCGCGGATCACTCTCTGGGCTTTGAACGCCTCTGCTTCACGTATTTCCTGTTGGGCTTGTCCTCTGGCTTTAGGGACGACATCTTCCCTTACGCCCTCAGCCTCTGTTATCAAGCGCTCCCTGTCCTCCCACGCGCGAACGACGTCATGGAACGCATCCTGGACCTGGGCGGGTGGATCGACAACCAAGAGTCGGGCCTCTGTCACAAGCAGGCCTGTGTTGTAATTATTCAAGAGTTTCTGAAGGTACACTTCCACCTTCTGCTGAATTTCCGTCCTGCCTTTTGTCATCGTGTAGTCTATAGTATTTTCCCCAACTACACCTCTCAAAGCTACTTCAGCGGACACCTTGAGCGCGCTCTCCGGAGAATCTGTTCTGTCTCTATCTGTATATGGTTGTCCGCATCCAAAAAGGAACTTGACAGGATCTTGCACCATGAATTGGACGAAGAGCTGCACATCCACTATGTTTTCATCACCTGTAAGCATGAGGGACTCAGCCGGCACCGACCGGGTGCGTCTGGTTTCCGACCGGAACCCAACTTCAGCCCTGCGCACTTTCTGCATATCCACGACGGCATGGGACATGAATGGCTTGGGTAGGCGATACCGCAGCCCAGGATCGGTTAGAGAATGGACCTTCCCGAAAAGCAATACCACCCCTTTTTCTCCAGGATCGACCTTGTAGATCCCCGAAGCCAGGTACAGGGCTAGAATAATTAATAGAATAATGAAAACACCGCGGCCCTTGAAAAAACGGGACATAAAATCCGTTATATCTTCCACCCCGCGCTGAATTTCGCGAACCGGGTTGGGGTCTTCCCTCGGCCTGAATTGATCCATTATGCCTCCCGAACTGAGCTTATGAGTTTCTATATAGTTCATGACCGGTTGAAAATCAAACATGTTGTGCTTCGATGTACGCTTAGAAACAATTGAAATTGTCATTTTGTCGCTGAACGAGACTCGTGTGCAGGCGAATTTTCCCGTCCGAAAACACAACATTTTCAAATTGAACTATACTCGATTGAATTGAAATAAGCGTCAACAGAAATATCTGGGATGTGATTCAAAAAGGCAGCCGGAATTGAAAGAATTGCAGAAGAAATCTTTTTCGGCAGGGCGTCCGATCAACCTGGATACGTCCCTGGGGCGAGTCTAACCCGCCCCGATTGACTGCGATAACTCCCTGTAACAGTGGGGTATGTACCAATTAATTAGGTGCCGCAGACAGCATCGATCTACGGAACTTTTATGGTCTTTCCGTTAATCTGCGAGGCATTAAGGCATTTCGCCGTTTCGTATCGTATCCAGCGCTTTGTTAAACATTTCTCTCGCGCTTTGTTTCCTGCCCTGGAGTGCAGCTCTCCAGGCGTCTACCTTTTCGATGGCTTCCGACTCCCAGGGAAGCCAATCGGCAGTGTCTCTCTTCCTGATGTTCTTTTCCAGTTCTTCCGGTATGGGCGGGGTGCAACATTCCTCGTAGTGATGCTCAATTTTGCGCAAGAATTTGAAGACTTGCTTCATCTGTTTCTTGGTCAGCGTGCGACTTGGCTCATCCTCGCCGAAGAGCTCCTTGCGAACAGACGCGTGTATCTTCCGTCTTCAGTTCCTCAATAAGCTTTTTCAGATATGAGTAGTTCCGGCTGAAATCGTACCCATCCAGGAAATTCCCGGAGGAGGCATGTGACGCGCTTTGAGTCATAAGGCACTCCTTTACCTTTGAATTATTTATATTTCTATATGTAGTGATTGCTGGCCGAGATTTAATGTCGAATCGATATCCACACACTCCAACCAAACCAGGAGATCACTGTGTGTTTGAATCTCCTCTGCATGGGGAGGGCTCCTATCACCACGTTCGTGGGGAGTCAAGAAATTATTATATCTGAAGCGCGAACATTGTAACTTTAGAGTTGTCCATTCCGCGAGTATACATTAACTTATCTTACTAAATCGCGATTAACTGAAGGTATTTTTTCGCGGCGCGACATGAGCGCGCATGGTTCTTAGCGAGTCGTCGGACCGCATCAGAGGCTTCCGGTACCATGAAGAGTCTGCCCGTCGCGAAACAAATCCCCCCTGACCGGCACAATTGGGAGGGGAGGCCAAATCAATCGGGGGCGTGTAAATAGTGAATCTCGGAGCGATTTTCTACTTATCTCAATGGGATTTCTTGATTGGAGACAGGTGGGCCTCGGTGTGTGTGCCACGGAGGGCCCCTGGCGGTGTCATCCCCCCTGCGCGGGAATGACGGACAAGACTCAAGTCACGTTGAGCCTTCCTGGTTCTTTAGTTCAGATGGCCAAGTAGACATTATCCTTGCTAGCTGATCTCACCGATAGCATCATCCAGCAATCTGTTTATTTCGTCTTCAGGAATGGTTTGTTCGGCGAGCGCGATTTCGCGAATAGTCTTGCCTTCTTTGTACGCTCTTTGCGCGATGGCAGTGGCTTTTTCGTAGCCGAGCGCGGGATTCAGCGCAGTGGCCATTGCCAGGCTTTGTTTATATTCTGCCTGCATTTTTCCGGATTCGCCGTTATTCCGCGTACGCACGTCAGAGTAAATCGTTGAACTGCTGCTTCCAGCAAATTTATGGAATGCAGCAGATTATATGCGATTAAGGGGAGCATTGTGTTCAATTCAAACGTGCCCCATTGTCCCCCAAGCGTTATGGCCGTGTCATTGGCAATTACCTGCGCGGCAACCTGAATCGCCATCTCGGGAATGACTGGATTCACCTTTCCTGGCATTATGGAAGAGCCCGGCTGAAGGGAAGGAATGTTGATCTCACCAATTCCGCATCTGGGGCCCGATGCTAGCCAACGAATATCATTTGCAATTTTGGTCAGACTCACTGCGAAGGTTTTCAGCGCGCCGCTCGTTTCTATGGCCGCATCCTGCGCTGCTTGAGCCTCGAAGTGATTGACCGCCTCTCGAAACGGACAGCCTGTCTCTTCGGAGATCAAGCCTATTACTTTCGGCGCAAAATCAGGATGCGCCTGAAGGCCGCTTCCAACGGCAGTGCCTCCCAGGGCAAGTTCCGAGAGAGATTGCTCGACACCGCGGATTCTGGCAATTCCCAGTTCGACTTGCCGAGCGTATCCGCTGAATTCGTCACCCAGCCTGATGGGAACCGCATCCTGAAGGTGAGTCCTTCCAATCTTGCTTATGCTTGCGAATTCCCGTGCCTTGGCTGCCAGTGCATCTCTCAGGGAATCCATTTCGGGAATCAGCCTGGTTCTTATCGAAAGTAGAGCGGCTATGTGAATGGCCGTAGGGATGACGTCATTGCTGGATTGGCATTTGTTAACGTGATCATTGGGGTGCACGGGAGATTTACCGCCTCTTTTTCCTGTGAGTATTTCGTTGGATCGACCCGCGATCACCTCATTTGCATTCATATTCGTTGACGTTCCGCTGCCAGTTTGAAACACGTCCAAAACGAATTGATCGTCAAACTTACCTTCGGCAGTCTCCTTCGCAGCTTGTATGATCGCGCTGCACAGATCCACAGGCAGAAGGCCCAGATCACAATTCACCCTAGCAGCGTGCTTCTTGATCATGCCTATGGCTCTTATGAAAGATGCGGGAAACGTAAGACCGCTCACCGTGAAATTCTCCAGGGCCCTTTGCGTCTGAGCGCCGTAATATGCGTCTTCAGGGACAGGAACTTCCCCCATACTGTCGTATTCTTTTCGATATTTCATGTTATTCCATTCGCCCTCATTACAGGATCTGTTGCGGATTGCTCCAATTACGCTCTTCTATAAATAACCCCCGTTGAGAAATCATTGTCGAGTACCAGATCAAAGGCTTTGCGCAGATCGCAAGGATCGTGATCGTCGGGAATCGGGTGTACCCATTTCTTCAAATTGGCCCACGTTTTGAACGCTTTGTCGAATGTCAGGCAAGGTACTGTAAATGTGGAAAAACGCAAACCCGTCGTGCAAAGTGCCCTCTTTAAGGGCTTCGGTAATGCCTTTTGGATCGCCTGCGAAAAGCCTCGCCACGAAAGACGCTCCGTATGTGAGCGCCATAAGTGTTGGGTTCAATGGCTTGTCTACGGTCCCGAATGGACTCGCTTTACTTTTCATGCCTACTGGCGAACTAGGTGAAGGCTGTCCCTTGGTTAATCCATAGATGGAATTATCGAACATAAGATAGTTTATATTCACATTTCTCCGAGCTGCATGAGGAAAATGTCCGCCACCGATTGCCAGGCCGTCTCCATCCCCTCCTATTGCGTAAACTGTCAACTCGGGATTGGCAAGTTTCACGCCCTGTGCAACAGGTAAAGTACGGCCGTGAACTGTGTGCAGACCGTAATTGCTGGCGAAAAATGGATATCTTCCTGCACAACCTATTCCGGAGACTGTGACGACTTCTTGATGCTCAAGCCCTAGTTCTCTGAATACAGGCGTTCAGCCCTTGGTGGATTCCGAAATAACCGCATCCCGGACACCATGTAGGCAAAGCTCCGGAGCGAACATCAAACTTCTTGGCTTCTTTGATATGTCGTATTTGTTCTGCCAGCGCGGTGGCGGCTGTCTTCATTAAACACCTGCCTCGATAAGAGCCTCTATTTTAGAGAAAATCGTCATCGGCGAAAAAGGGACTCCTGTGACCATATTAAGCCTACGGACATCTTTTCTGTGAAGATGACCGATAAGATTTGCCAATTGCCCTTCAAAGTTCAGCTCGACTATAAGTATCTCGTCGCATCTATCCATAAATAATCGTATTTGCTTCTCATGATATGGAAAGATGGAAGCAATCTTAAGGGCGCCAACTTTCCAGCCGTGTTCCTGCGCCAGGGCGACAGCCTCCCGGATGGAACCGAAAGTAGATCCCCATCCGATTATGCCCATATCAAGGTCTCCTCCGGCTGAATATTCCACAGGAGCGGGAAGGTCGTCGAGCGCGTACCCTAACTTACGATGCCTTTTCCGAGTCATTTGCATATGGACTTCCGGAGTATAATCTGGCTGGCCTCGTTCGGTGTGTTCTAATCCGGTGGCTACGTACGCGAAACCTTCCATCCCGGGTAATGACCTAGGAGAAACGCCTGATTCCGTGTCTGAATAGCGTTGGTAGTTATCCTGGAGTGATTCGTCCGGGTAGAGGTTCCCGTCTGCTCTATCTTCTTCTGATGCTACCGGCATGACCACGTTTTCCACTCGATTATCCAGGTAGAAATCCGACAGCACGATCACAGGAGTTTGATACTTTTCAGCAAATTGGAAGCTTTTCAAAGTAAACGAGTAGCATTCCGCCACCGTGGACGGCGCTATCACTATTCGACTGGAGTCACCAGGACCTCCGAACACGGCCGCGTGCAGGTCCGATTGCTCCGTTTTGGTCGGGAGGCCGGTTGATGGCCCGCCCCTCTGCGCGTTGAGAATTACCGCCGGAATCTCCGCCATCACGCCGTGTGTGATTAATTCCGTCATGAGGGCGAACCCGGGACCGGATGTTGCGGTCATCGCCCTGGTTCCAGCGTAGAACGCTCCGAGAACAGCTCCTATTGATGCTATCTCGTCCTCCATCTGGACCACGCGGCCTCCCTTAGCGGGGAGATATTTTGCGAGGTACTCCATTATTGGGGTTGCAGGTGTAATGGGATATCCGAAATAGAGCCTAATATCAGCATCCAGAGCGGCTTGCCCGATTGCCTCGTTCCCCGACAGCATGACCTTTTTCGGGCCGTGAACAACATCGGAAGCTGCAAATGGCGGCCACATGCGATCCGCGAATTCTTTCAGTGCATAGTCATATCCAGCATCGAAGCTCTTAAGATTGATTTCGAGAACCTTTTCGCCTTTTGCCTGAAATTTCTTGGCGATTACCTGCCGGAACCATTCGGGTGATGCTCCGAATATGGCCGCAAATCCGCCAAGAGCCGTAAGATTTCGGCCCCTGGAAGTCCCGGCTGCGCTGGTGGCAAGCTCGGTGAACGGTATGCCGAAGAGGGCCGTTCCGGGCTCAAGCGCGGCGGTCAGAGACTGATCCTCCTCTAGAAGAGTAGCCGGCTTGCTATCGAACAGTAATGCCGAATATTCCTCCAGAAACGGAACTCTCGACTTGGATTGTTGGTCATCCAAAGAAATCAAGACGTGAGTTTTGTCGGCAAGAGCGACTATCTCATTGCTGCCGATTCTGGAACGGGTCACACAACGGCCGAATCCTCTAATTTCGGCAGGATAGGAATCGAACCCCAAAACCGAAAACCCGCCCAGGGACATGGCTTCATTGATCAAACCGCCTGCAGCAATGGTACCGTCACCGGCCATGCCGCAGACTTCAACCGTGATATCCACCTTGGGCATTTAGAACTCCGTCCACCAGGAAGTATTCACAGACACACCATCCAATTGAAAAATCCCAGATGGGGCCGTTTCAGCGCTTTCCTGACGGCCCAGCAGGTTCAACGCTGCAATTCTGCCAAGATTCCGGGCATTTTTGTAACCTATGGAAACCCAGTAGTCTTTGATGGCAGGATGATACACTTGAGCGCAATCACCTGCGGCGTAGACTCCTTCGAAGGGAGTCCTCAAAAACTCATCCACAATAATTCCACGCTCAATTGCCAGCCCGCTCCGAGCAAGGAATTTCACATCAGGCACCAATCCGAAGAACGAGCCCATAGCGCCTACGCTAAGTTTCCGGCCGTCAGTTTCCACTTCCAAAGCGTCTTTCGAAGCGCTGACGATACCAAGGATTTTTCGGCAACTGATGACCTCCACCCCTCGATCCGACAGCTTTTGCGTGACCTCTGAAGCGAGGTCTTTGTTGAAGCGCACCGGCCAGAAAGAGTCACCGTGAAGTATGAAATAGACTTTCTTCCTCAGCGACAGGAGCGCCTTTGTAAAGGACAGTGAAGTCAGATCTCCACCCACAATCAACACTGAGTCAATCCACTTCAGTTTTTCTTTCCAGACTTTGGCGTCCGAAAGAGTCTTGAGGGACAACATCAGATCCTCGAAAACCTGCAAAGGTTCAGGGATCCGCTGTCTTCCTCCGGTCGCGATGATGAGGCCGTCATATCGGATCACCTCTTTGTGCTCCATCACGACTTCATTAGCGGCAAAACTCACATGGACAACTTTCTGCCCCAATCGCAGCTTTATATTGTTTTCTTTATAGAATTCCAGACGATTGACGTAGATGTCCGGCTCCGAAACCTTTCCAGCTACAAAATCCGGCAAAAGGTGAGGTTTATAATATCCGATCGGTTCCTTACTGATCATGGTGATTCGGACGTCCGGAGCCTGCTTCCTCAAAGCGGTCGCAGCCTCGTTCGCCGCAGGACCATTGCCTATAATTACCACATGTTTAAGGGTCATGATTCACCGCCACCCGGGAGCGCTTGTTCCACGAGTTCCACTTTGGAAACTGAAATGCAATCTACCGGGCATACCCGCACGCATTCCCCACAGCGTATGCACCTGGAGTTATCGATAACAATAGCGTTAACTTTTCGCCATTCCTGAGTTTCCACCAGTTCTTGGATCGCACCGTCTTTGTTGATTAACACTTCATTTACCAGCTTTATGCAATCTCGAGGCGCTGAATCTATGCATAGCCTACAATAGATGCACCTGCTTATGTCTATTTCATAGTGCAGATAACACAAGTAGCAGCGTTTTGACTCTTCAAGGGCCTGTTCACTCCCAAATCCCTCTTCAACTTCGATGCCTGGATTGGGATTCAAGCGATTTTCCATCGGAATTGAAGGCATTTCCTGTCTGGGGATGAAGTCCCAGCTTCGATCGCGATCCGTAATTTCTGCATCCTGTATACGAATCGACCATTGCCGGTATTTCTTTCCGGTCAGATCATCAGCAATCTTTTCCGCGGCCTTCCGGCCCGCTGCGATAGACTCGATAACAGTCGTCGGGCCGGTCATGAAATCGCCTGCGGCGTAAAGCCGTGGAACTGAAGTCCTGAACGTTTTCGGATCGCCTTTGATTACACCTCTTTCGTTTTTTTCGCCGGGTGAGGGAATGGGTTCTGCACCCTGACCTATGGCCACAATAACTGTATCCGCTGGCTCGATGAATTCACTGCCGGGTATAGGAATGATCCGACGCCTTCCCGAGGGAAGAATCTCGCCCGGTTCAGTGCGCACGAACTCCACTCCTTCGGCCCTTAGCTGACCGACAACGCGATTGGAGGCCATTAGCCCTCTAATTTTGATCCCTTCGCGCTTGGTCTCGAGGATTTCTTCCTCAGTGACCTTCAGTTCGTGCTCAGTGGCTCGCAGGCAAATGGAAACGTCTTCTGCACCCAGTCTAAGAGCCGACCTGGCGCAGTCAAAAGCTGTGAATCCCGCTCCTAAAACAAGAACACGCTTTCCTACTTCAACAGGATGCCCGGACGCTATTTTCATTACGAAGTCCAACCCAGAAAGCACTCCGGGCAGTTGTTCGCCAGGAATCTCCAATTGTTTCGAGGTGTAACATCCTGCGGCTATGAGGACAGCATCATAGTCGGACAGAAGCTGGTCGAGCGATATGTCTCGCCCCACCCTGGTACCTGTTCGGAGATTTATTCCGAGCCTGAGGATGGAATTTATTTCTGCTGTAAGAATGTCCCTTGGAAGTCTAAACTCCGGAATCCCGTACCTGAGCATGCCCCCTGGCTCATCCATGGCGTCCAAAAGTGTTACATGGGCACCCATTGCGGAAAGATCGTGGGCTGCCGCAAGCCCGGCCGGACCTGAGCCTACGACGCAAACTCTCTTTTGCATTCTAGGGAAGAGCTGCTCTTCTAGAATGTGGTTCGCGTTTTTGTGGTCCGCTGCGGCCCTTTTGACGTGACATATGTTGACTGGTCTGCCCAGCCCGAAGTCTCCATGCCTGCATTTCAGCTCGCACGGTCGGGAGCATATTCGGCCGAGCACTCCTGGCATGAGGTTGACTATGCGGTTCAAGTCGTATGAATCGCCATACAGTCCCTCGTACAGGGCACGAATATAGGCAGGAACATTGGTTTGAGCCGGACATGCGCTTTGACAGGGGACATTCACGCTTATGTAATGAAAATCCGCCGGATCAGTTGAGTAAACAACGTTTACAGCGGTGTTGCAGCGGTTTACGCTCCCCTCGCAGTGGAAGTGTTCACTCATGTTTCGCCCCTGTTGTGGATGCTGCGTTATGGCGAGAGATCAAACCATTAGGCATACCATCGTAGCCGTGAATTCTTTTTGGACGCCGCAATTCAGCTTCCCCTTTGTGAAATCTCCAATTCAAATAATAATTGTTATAACACCAGGAGCTTCAAAGCCGCAATATGAGTAGGACCGGATTCTATTTGGTGACCGGCAAGATGCCGGCCCTACTCGGATCGCGGCAGCATTCCTTCTTACTCGCTTGAGGACCCCGTTGTTGTCAAATTGCTTTAGAACCTGAACCTTATGGCGGGCGCCTTCTGATCCTGCTTCTTTTTGCTGATGGCTTCCACGACCACTCGGTCGTCGACCTTGAGTTCGTCCGAGAAAATCTGAATTCTTTCTGTTCCCGAAATCCCTACTCTCGCGACGATGGGTTTGACGGTATTTCCACTCTCTAACTTCCAGAGCCTTCTCTCTCCGGGTTTCAGTTCCGACAAAGCCAGGGTGCCCACGATGGATTCGGGTGGATTGAAGCGCAGTGCCTGATCCGGCACCATCATGGCGTCCTTGACTTCGTCCAGCTTTATCCTGACATTGGCCGTCATGCCCGGCCTGAGTTTGAGCTCGCTGTTGTTTACGTCCAGTATGACATTGTAGGTGACCACATTTTGCTCGATTTTGGGATCGTTGCGGATTTGGTTGACAGCAGCCATAAACTCATTGTCCGGAAAGGCCGGAACAGTAAATGTCGCTTTCTGACCGACTATAACCCTCCCGACATCTGCTTCGTCCACATTCGTATGGACCTGCATTCTGGTGAGATCCTCAGCGATTTTGAACAGCACAGGTGTCTGAAAGCTCGCCGTGACGGTCTGGCCCACGTCCATGTTTCTTGCCTCGACCACACCGTCGACGGGCGCTTCAATCCGGCAATATTGGAGCTGCAAGTCAGCTTCCTTGAGCTTAGCTTCTGCCTGCGCCACTCTTGCTTTATCCACCACTACTTGGGCTCTCGCAGCATCAGCCTTTGTTTTTGCCGAATCGTATTCCTGCTGGCTGATGGAACTCTTTCCGACGAGCCCTTCCTTGCGTTGCGAGGTTCTATCCTCGTCTTCAAGGGTTACCTCAGACTTTGCGAGACTGGCCTTTGCAGCTTCCAGATCAGCTCGTGCCTGTTCGGCTTTTGCCGCATACATATCTGGGTCAATGAGTGCTATTAAATCGCCTTTTTTTACTACCGACTCATAATCAGCGTATAATTTCTTTATGGTTCCGGAAACCTGACTGCCAACTAGGACTTCCACCAGCGGCTTCAGAGTGCCACTGGAGCTTATTTCCGCCCTGAGGGTGCCCTTTTCTACGGGAACAGTTATGTATGTGATTTCGGGTTCTTCTTTGGCCACACTGCCGCAAAGAAAATACAGCGCAACGAAAGCTATCAAGACTATTATTATGGTTACTGCTCTTTTCAACTGCATCTCCAGCTGCGAAGCGCTTGAGCCATCGCTTTCAGCTATCAACTTTGCTCGATCGGTTTAATCTCATCGATCAGATATCTCAATTCTTGGACCAATTTGTCGAAGGAAGGGCTCCTTTCCCGACACGCGACGAGGTCCATTCTTTGAACAAGCGTCGGCTGATCCTGGATCTCAAGATATCTCCTGCCTTGAACCATATTACGACTCAAGGCCCCTTTTGCCGCTCGAATATCCTCCGGATTCTCGGGCGGGTCGGCATCATCACGTATACCACATTGCCCCCTGAGGGAATCTTTCACCGCCAGAAACCAGGCTTCGAATTCCATTTGCGGCAATACAACCCCAACTGGTAGACTTGTTACCGACTGAGCCCTCTGCTTAAGCTTTTCAGCCAAATCGACAGGACAAGAATCCGGATCAGTGTCAAGCAGAACAATGACAGCCCCAGGGTTGAACCCTTCGCCTTGCCTGGCCCGCAAAGCCTGTTTTATGGCTCTCTCAAGTTCCTCTTCCTTTACGACTTTGTTTCGTTTAACTAGAAACGGCTTCGCTATTTCAACATTATAAATATACATTATTTCGTGCATTATGCGCCTTAGCAGCAACGGAACGGACACGACCTCGGAATGTCCCTCGACGATTGGGATTATCGCCTTATTCATGGTATCAAATCCCGTCCGGGAACGGGGTGCCAAATAGGTCGACAGACTCAGAAGCTTTCGTTGCTTTCTCAACATCTGCGCTAAGCTCATCTACCCTCAAAAGTTCACCTGCAGTGTACAGTCGTTCCCTTATGGCTTCTCGACTCGCATTGGACACGGGAGCGATAACACTTTTCCCCTTTTCCCAGTGAAGGACCCTAATTTGGCTATCGGTCAATTCCTTCCGATCAAGGATATCGGCGCTATGTGTGGTCACGATGACCTGCCTCTCGTTAGCGGCATCCATGAGGACTTGAAACATCATCTCAGACAATGCAGGGTGAACCGTGGCCTCTGGTTCTTCAATCCCTACGACGGGCGGTTTTCCTAGTTGATAGAGCGCCAATAGCAAGCCGAATGCCCTCAGAGTGCCATCCGACATGTTTTGGGCAGTGAAACTGGTCGCGTTCCCCAAACCGACATCTTGCCCAAAAAGAAGCGTCTGTTTTGAACCAACGTCCCATGGTTCAACCCATGACACTCCTTCTGTGACATATCCCAGCAATTGTTTCAATTTTTCCTTTTTTTCGGGGTCTTGTTCGTACATCAAAAAATTCTTTAGTACATACGCAGCATTACTTCCATCACGCTTGAGATAATAGCCTATGTCAGGTTCCTGGAGGTTGCGAAGAACATCCGGCACGATCGAATAAAATCGCATTTTCGCTATGAAATCATACACTGGCCTAAATTTAGGTGTCGCAGATGCTGCATATAAAGACATACGGTCGTGAAATACTATCGGCTGTACGCCCTCTATCTCCTGTATGAACTCCCCAGCTCTCAGTTTCGAAACCATATTGCCCTTTCTCAGCATCTTCAACCACACAGCGTTCCCGACCTATCACAAAGCCGCCCCATTCGGTCCTCAATACGAGGACCGAATAATCGGCTCTTAGACCCTCGTGAATATCCAATACAAGCCGAATACCGAAGTTTTGGACCGAATCAACGGCTCGTTCAAGAATCTGCTTTCTTTCTTTTTCAGAAACATGCACAGGAATAGCCTTGAGCGTTTCGCGATAATTCTCCAAGACACTGACAATTTGCGAAATACCGCCTCTTCGCTTTATGGCGAGCTCCATTGATTCTGACGCTGATTCCTGCAGGAAGGCTAATGCTTCCATGAAATTGCTTTTTCCGGAACCGTTTGGGCCTACGAAAATGGTAAATGGCTCCAGCTCGACAGCAACGGATGCCAAGCTTTTATAATTCCTGATTTGTACCATTCGGATGCGAAGTACCATTGTGCGCTCCGGGGATATCTTTTGGGTCGATCTGGCTGGCAATAATATCATTTATTGCGGAAAATGGCTTCAACCTATTGATAAAACAGTCGCTCAGTGGCATCATCCGAGAGCTTTTCACTATTCACGATTAGCGCCCGAAAGCCGGCGGTAGAGTTCTTCATGTTTTGGAAAACACCACGAGCAAAAGGCATTGCAATAATATGCGCTTTGTTCATCATCGGCGCAGTGAGCACAGTGTTTCTGGATCTCATTGACGCTGATCTCAATTGGACCGGCCATTTCTACTCGTCTGGAGGCCGAGCGCGGAGGATGGGCGCACGGCAGGGACTTCCCGTGGGGCCTCCTCTACGACTACGGGGAATTTCTGGGCTTGGCCATGACGGCCGCGGCTATTGTCTTTTTCGTCGCATCAGCCAAAGGTAAGATCAGCCTAGAATATGCCAAACCGTGCCTGGTGGTGATTTTGACCGTTGTGCTCGGACCAGGATTGTTGGTCAACGGAATATTAAAGAGCTACTGGGGACGCCCCAGGCCGGTGGAGATCTCTCGATTCGGCGGCGAATGGGAATACCGAAAGGCGTGGGACCCCGGAATTCCCGGCAGAGGCAAATCGTTCCCGTGCGGACATTGCTCCATGGCTTTCTCCGTGGCGTCAGCGGCAGCCTTTTTTCCCTTCCACCCCGCGATGGCCACCGGAGCCCTGGTCGCGGGCGTGTCTTACGGAATGATCATGGGCGTAGCGAGAATCGCTCAGGGTGGCCATTTCCCAACGGACGTGCTCTGGTCCGGGGTGCTGGTTTTGGCACTCGTAGCCACATTATATTACATTGTTTTCCGCATTTCTGAACGGGACACACTCATCGTTCACAAGAAATAGGCTGAGACTTGAGCGCCGGGTAAACCCCGGCGCTGGGTTTAATAATTTGAAATTGAATACGAAATGCTCGGTCGTCCACGGGTTTTCTTCAGCTCTCCACGGGCGATCATGCCCCCCTCCACGTCATCCCTCACAGAGGAAAGGATCCGCAGTCCCTCCTCAAGGTCTCTAACTGTAGGCTGAGACGCGTTCTTACGGAAACGCTGGTAATATATGTCCTCACAGCCTCCCAGTTCGAACAACAGGTCATTGACCGATTTCCTCCATTTATCGAACCTGCAGAGGTCGAATTCGTATTCCACTGTTAATCCGTGCACCTGTGCCCTTTCGACCATGTCTCTACCGACATCGTAAAGTGCATCAAGTTTTTCCAACGTGCTGAGATCCAGGGTCATTTAGCTCACTCCTTTGCGATGGCTGGAGCAGCCAGAAATTCTTAATTACTTATATAAAAAGCTTGATGACGCCGGCGAATGTTGTCAATGGGAACACAGCAAGTAATCGGCCACCAGTGCAACCAAGCAATCTGACTTGACTGATTCCAGGATTCTTAACTAGGATGGAGAAGACTCCGGTCGGGATAAGAACTCATAGAGCAGTGCCATGATTGAGAAAAGACTTTTACAAATTACGTTTGCTGTCCTGCTGGTAGTGACTGCGCCCGCCGCGGGCTTGGCTCAGTTTCAGGCTCCACCTCCGATGCTGGCGCCCCCGCCTGCTCAACAGAATCAGCAGTCACCAGCGGAATATGCGTTTCGTCCGGACTTGACCAACCCGCAATACGGCGAATGCCTGCAACTGGAAAAGACCTGGAAAATGCTCTGGCAGCGCTACGCGCAGGAATACCAGCGTGCGCAGATGATGAACCCTCGAGATCCTCAATACGCGCAGATGAGCTATTATATGCAAAGCCTGAAGAATCAAGTGGACGCGGCATGGCAAAACTTCAGTAGTCGGTGCGTCTATTTCCCTAGCCGCAGATAGTGTTTCCATCGAAAGAGTCTCCATGATTGAAGAACAAATCGCCCGTGATGCCATACAGATTGATTCCTCAGCCCACTCGGAAGGATCCAAATCAGAAAAGTCCATTGGCTATCCTCGTATAATCAAATCAGTGTTGATATCAACCGTTGTCGGGGTGATTCTGTACGGCGCTGCGACTTTTGCGGGGGACTATCACGCTATTTCCCACGCTTTGATGAACTTCCCTCTGGAAACGCTGGCTCTGGTGTTGCTTCTGGTGGTTGTGGGTTGGCTTCTGAGAGGATGGCGCTTCTACTACTATTTGCGAAGCAACGGAGCGGCTGTCCCGCTGGGCTATTCCATTTCTTCTTTCCTCGCGGGATTCGCCTTGACCAGCACTCCAGGCAAGCTTGGGGAGGCAGTTAAGGGGGTTTTCTTGAAACAGGACTACGGCGTGTCCGTTACGCGTGTCGTCGGAATAGTAATGATGGAGCGCTTGATGGATCTTGCAGGTGTGCTGCTCCTGGCTTCCTTTTCTGTCTTACTCTTTAAGGGATGGGAAAAGATCTTCCTGGCATGTGCTGGCCTCATTATCGTGGGCGCAGCGTTCTTGTGCATGGAAAGCCTTTATCGACCGGTCTTGGAGTGGTTTGGCAAATTCCGAATGCTCTCTAAAATCTCGGAAAAGGTTTTGGGGATCCTGGAAACAGCTCGCAGCCTGGTTACAGGTAGGATTCTTGCGGTAGGTGTTGTGGTTTCCACAATCGCATGGGGAATGGAATCAGTTTCTCTGTACATTATACTGCGAGGATTCGAACTTCAGTCCACGCTTCTGCAGGCAAACTTTGTTTATTGTATTTCCACGTTGGTGGGCGCGCTTTTCTATGCTACCCGGCGGGATCGGGGGCACAGAAGCGGGAATGATCGGTTTGCTGAAATTCATGGGAATTTCGTACACCGAAGGCTTGCCATCCGTGCTGCTGATTCGCTTGTGCACGCTGTGGTTCGCGATAGCTGTGGGCGTAGGTTTTATGGCAATAATGCTTGCCGGATGGGGAAGAAAAAAAGATCGATGATGGAAAAGGGAACTCTACTCATGGAAATAGAGTTCCCCGCAATACATTCGGTACCGGTTCTTCAGTGAGAATCCGATCTCACGAAATGGCTGCCCCTCCTGACGCCAGGAGTTGATTCCTGGCAGTGGAAAGCATCCTGATGTGATCCATCTCCGCCATGATGAGCTTGTCTATTTGGCCTTTTCCCGTAGCGTCCGGTAGTATTTCTTTCATTCCCAGAAAAAAAGCCACCGAATCCTTTTGAACTGAAGGGCCATGTTCAAAGCTTCAACTGGACCTTTCACAGCAGCAAGCCTAGTGTTTGCGGCTTCCAGCGTGAAAATATGAGTGTCTGCCGTGGCTTGAAGATAACTTTCAGCCAAACCTTCCGGGTCCCATACTGCATCCGCAGGAAAGGAGGATGGAAGTTTGCTCCTTAAGTCTTTGAATTCCTTTATGTGGCCTTCTTCCATTAAGGCCAGGTCCTCGAAAAGCTTTTTCACTTTCGGATTCTCAGCCTTTTTTGCTGCGCCGATATAGAAAAGGTTTCCGTTTTCTTCTATGCGTACTGCCATGGTGAAAACGTCGTCAGCGGTCCCAAAAACAAACATAAAAGCCTCCTTTTCCACACGATTTCATAAAGTCATGGGGCAGGCTTTCCGGCCTGCCATTATTGGCATTTTTGGGCAGGCAGACTGGAAAGCCTTCCCAACAAAAGATGATAGCCGGCGACAAACCTAATGCTTGCGGGTCTACTCAATTTTTCTGTACACATTGAGACCGATCTTTTCTTCGGACCCGTAAACGAGTTGATTCCCTTCACTGGACGCTATGATTATGGTCTTGCCGGATTTGGACGGCCCGAATTCCTTTGAGAGGTCCACGTTTATGGTCAGCATGCGGCCCTTGAGGTCCATGTCCATATTTTTGAAGGAACTTTTTCTACCTGTGGCGCTTTTCTTTCCTTCTTTTTTGTACACATTCAGACCTATCTTTTCCGGACGGCCGAGAACCGATTTGTTACCTTCTGTGGAAGCTACTATCGTAGTTTTACCCGATTTGGATGGTCCGAAATCCTTTGATAAATCGATCTCTATTCTCAGACTGTCTCCGTCGACTTCCATGACCACATTCTTCATACCTGCAGCCCGTGATTTCACTGGAGTCTTTTGAGGTCGTTTCTTTTCTCCTTCCCCTACTCTTTTGTCTGCCGCAGGTTTGACTCGAGAGGATTCATGGGAAAGGACTGCTTCAGGCAATTCAGCCACTTGCACCTCGGCGCATTCATCGCTTATCAGCAGATCTCTAATGTCCCGAGGGGCTTTGATCAATCGTTCCATGTCAGTCTTGGTGAGTCCACCTCGATCCAATCCGGACTTTTCCAGCTTGAGGAGCAACTCATCCGCATGCGCGGTCGGATTTTCGCCCATAAATTTGGCCAACTGACGGATCACTGATCGAGCCTTGTCAAAATCCTGAAGTGTCTCCTCGAAAGAATGGATAAGCTCCATAACGAGCGCTATCTTGCGCGCATCCACCATCCCGGTGCTCGGATCCGTGACCAGATGACGCCATCGCGACGGGGTGGGATCGTCTTTCTCTTTATAATAATTTCGAAAATCTTCAGCACTTACAAAGAATTCGAATCCTGTCTCAGTTCGAACGGTAAACGGGGAACTGGAATCATCCACAAGCTCCACCAGGATTCCAGGTTTAGACCCGAGGAATTGCTGATAAAAATTGCCCATTAGGTCTCCTTTCGTAAATTGCGAATTGTGATCATATAAAAAACTTCGTCACAGGTCCAGATTTCGCAAGCGCAACTGTCAAGCATTCAGTCGAACGGTTGAATATGCGGTCCAGCCGAGCGCTCAATTTAATGCCGAATCACAAAACTCGACGATAAAGACCTATTTACTATTGACAATCAAACGCCTGACTTCTACCAATATGACCGGATTATGATGGGAGAAGAATATTTCTCCAAAAGCCTGTCATCAATACAGGAGCTTCAAATGGATTACCTCCTCACTGAAGAACAAAAAATGGCCAGAGATATGGCCAGGAAATTCGCTGATAACGAACTTAAGCCTATTGCCGACCGGCTGGACCGCGAGCACACCCACTCCCCCGAGGTGATGAAAGCTCTCGGTGAAATGGGCGTGATGGGGGTCGCCGTTCCCATAGAGTACGGGGGGGGAGGAATGGATTATGTGTCCTATGCAATGATAGTTTCGGAAATTTCTCGAGGATGCGGGGGCACGGGAACCATAGTTGCAGCGCATAATTCCCTGTATTGTTATCCACTCCTGAAATTTGGTAACGAAGAACAAAAGCAGAGATTCCTCACGCCATGCGCATCAGGCGAGTCAGTGGGATGCTATGCCTTGACTGAAGCCGACGCGGGAAGCGATCCCGCATCAATGCGAACCACCGCACGATTGGATGGCGACTCGTGGGTAATCAACGGCGAAAAGAAATTTATCACGAGTGGAAATATTTCCGACTACTGTGTGTTTGCCGCTATTACGGACAGATCCAAGGGCTACAAGGGAATTACCCAGTTCGTCTGCGACGTCCGTGAGACTCCAGGGTTCAAGGTAGGCAGGGTGGAAGAAAAACTCGGTATCAACGCGTCAGGAACAGCGGAACTGATATTCGAGGACGCCCGCGTCCCCAAGGAAAATATTCTCGGGGAACCTGGCAGCGGTTTGCGTCAGATGCTGGAAACTCTGGACAGCGGACGAATAAGCATCGCGGCACAAGCCCTGGGAATAGGAAGAGCCGTCCTGGAAGAGGCTGCGGCATACGCTCGCGAGCGGACGCAGTTCGGTAAGCCCATAGCTGAATTTCAGGCCATCCAGTGGAAACTCGCGGACATGGCTACTCAGCTTGACGCGGCCGAACTCCTGATCTGGCGTGCCGCGTGGCTCGAGGATCATGGGATGCCCTTCGAGAAAGAGGCGGCGATGGCAAAGCTCTTTGCGTCAGACACAGCGATGAGCGCTTCAATAGAAGGCGTGCAAGTGCTGGGCGGTTATGGCTATTGCAGAGACTATCCAATGGAACGCCACATGCGGGACGCCAAAATTACTCAGATATATGAAGGCACAAACGAAATACAAAGGCTTGTAATCGCAAGAAATATCCTTGGAAAACGCAAATAGATCTCCAAATGAAAAACTCTCTGGCTCAAAAAGTGATACGAGGGGATGTGCGCGCCACAGCCCAACTGATTCGACGGATAGACGACGGCGATCGGGACGTGTTCAGCGATCTTGCCATATTGTACAAGCATTCGGGCAGGGCTCACATCGTAGGATTTACGGGATCTCCTGGAGTCGGTAAATCCACGCTGGTAGACAAAGTGGTCACAAAATACCGCGAAAACGGCAAAACCGTAGGAGTTCTAGCAATAGATCCGACCAGCCCTTTCACTGGTGGCGCCATCCTCGGCGACCGCATCCGCATGCAAAAGCATTTTCTCGATGAAGGAGTCTTCATTAGATCTATGGCGACTCGTGGGAAGTTCGGCGGGCTGACTCGCTCAACAGCCGATGCTATAGTGGTGCTGGATGCAATGGGCAAAGACGTGATCGTGGTCGAGACCGTCGGCGTGGGCCAGGATGAGGTTGATATAGCCAACAGCGCGCACACTACAGTGCTTGTTACCGTACCGGGAATGGGCGACGATATTCAGGCCATCAAGGCCGGCCTAATGGAAATAGGCGATATTTTCGTGGTGAACAAGGCAGACAGAGAAGGCGCCGGAAAGACCATCCGCGAATTGAATTTTATGCTGCACATGTCTTCTGAAAGATACACAGCCTCGGGATGGGTCCCGCCCGTGATCGACACGATTGCGTCATTGAACGAGGGCATAGACAACCTTTACAAAACGATAAACCAGCATCGGGAACACTTGCTTGAGTGTTGCCGGGACGAATTCATCAGAAGAGAAGAACTTCGGGTAAGAAATCAATTAATGGACCTGTTGAAGGAAGGCCTTTTGGAGACCGCCTTTCAACGCGTGGGCGGACTCGAAGGTTTGGACGGTTTCGTCAAAGAAATCGTGAACAGGGAAAAGGATCCTTACGGGGTCACTAGTGACTTGTTGAAGAAGCTCCTGGGAGGCTAAACAGGTTGAACTGGCTTAAGGCCCTTCAGAAAATCGACATTGATCAGGTGTGGCTCCTGCGGATCTTCACGGCCATCCCTACGGTCTTGATATTGATCGCGGGCTTTGGAATCCTGTGGATTTATTTTTTCGCGCTATCTCTGTTACCTGAAAATAAGTCCCTCGTGGAGACTAGTGGTATTACCGCAGACGTGAGGGTGGTCCGGGATCTTAATGGAATTCCTGGAATCATAGGGGAACGGGAAGAAGACGTAGCGTTCGTATTGGGTTATGTAATGGCTGAAGACCGGCTCTGGCAAATGGATTACCTTCGCCGCGCCGGACAGGGCCGATTAGCCGAAATTATGGGATCGGAGTATCTGGAGCGAGACCATCTTGCCAGGATGTCCGTCGCACGTCGAAAATCTCCTGAATACCCCGGAAATCTCGGCCAGCGAGAGCGAACCTGGATTGAGAAGTTCGTCCAGGGGATCAACAGATATATAAGCGACCATACAGGCAAGTTGCCGGTGGAATTTTCCCTTTTGGAGTATCGACCTGCCCCATTCACCTCTGAAGATGTGCTTTCAACACTGCACGGAATAGCATGGGAAAGTTCCGTAGCCGTGAGGATGGACCCGATCATGTGCAGGCTTCTGGGTCGCTTGGGCAAGGACCGAGCCTTTGGGCTCATGCCTGATGATCCTGCTGCGCCTTCCCCGTTTGTGGCTTCTGAGCTAGTTGGCTGGGAGCCGAAAGGAATATTCTTTTCAGGCGCTTCCATAAAGCACTCGTTGCCGGCGCTCCAGGGCGGATGCGCCTGGATAGCCGCAGGTAAGAAAACGCGCAGTGGAAAACCTCTCGCCAGTAGCATCTTATATCAGACTCTTACGGCTCCCGGATTCTGGTACAGGGCCCGGCTTGTTGCCGGAGATTTCAATATTTCAGGATCATTCATTCCTGGGGTTCCTGCGGCAATAGCGGGGAGCAACAACAAAGTGAGTTGGGGATGCATACCAGCACCGGCAGACGACGCGGACCTCTTCATTGAGAAACTCGATCCAGAACGGAAGAATTATTGGCGTATAGATCGCTGGCGCAAGATGGACGAAATTCAGGAGACTTATCGCACTAAGAGTGGATCTGCAGTATCGAGGACGATATCTCTCACTGAAACGGGGCCGATCATGTCGGAGGCTCATAAAGACTCCGCATTGTCACTGAAATGGACCGGTCGCGATGGAACGGGGCTGTTCCCGGCGCTGTATGCTCTTAACCGGGCTAAGGGCGGAAAAGAGGTCGAAGCAGCGGCTAGGTTCGTGGTGGCGCCGTGTATGAATATCGCCTGGGCTGAGGGGGACGGCAATTGCGGGATTCAATGGGCTGGCCATGTTCCGGTTCGTGCATCCGGAAGCGACGGCAAGATTCCTATGCCTGCCTGGACTGGAGTTCACGATTGGGGAGGATTTTTCCCTTTCGAGGACCTGCCTTCCGTGATGAATCCTCGGGATGGTTTTTCAGTTGCAGCGGATGGTCGTCCGGGTGGCTACAATAACCCTGTGCTTGTAAGCTGCTACTGGGACAATGAAGGGAGATCAAACCGGATCAAGGAACTGTTGGCAAGCATACCCGAACACAGCAAAGACAGTTTTCAATCGCTGCAGACTGACACTGTGTCACCACTGGCAAAAGAAATGTCTCCAATAATTCTGAACGCCATAGCAGCGAAAGGACTCAATAATCAGACTGACAGCGAAGCCGCACGAATTCTGAGTTCATGGGATTTTCAAATGAATCGGGACTCTGCGGCCGCGGCTATTTTTGGTCTTTTTTACCAGGCCTTGGTTGAAGAATTGCTTTTGTCTCAACTTGGGGAAGAATTGTACGAGGCTTTCACAGCCCATTCAGCGTTGCCTGCGAGACTGGTAAGAGAAATATTCGTCAACAAGAACCAGAAATGGATCGGGAAAACCGATCCTGAGGAACTGCTGTGCAGAAGTTTTCACAAAGGCGTTTCTCTGGGCAAGAGCCTGATGACTGCAGATCCGAAGAAATGGCAATGGGGCGAAATTCACAAAACGGAGTTCCGGCATCCTCTCGCTGTGCGTTCCAGATTTTTGGAAGCTCTGTATGATGTGGGGCCGATCTCTCTGGCGGGTTCAAGAGACTCGATAAACTTCGCCGGATGGTCGCAGACGCATGCTTTCAAAATTCAGGACGGAGTTTCGTTGAGGCAGATCTCCGACATGACTCAACCACCTGAACTTTCATGTGTAAGCCCCATGGGCAGTTCCGCTCACTTCTTCTCCACTCACTATAAAGATCAGACATCAGCATGGCTCACGGGACGCGCATCGTGCGAGCCTGTCCAAACAGCCGAGATCCGCAAAAGCGGATTCAATCCCGTAGTGTTCAAGTGCAAGCCTAGTGGAGCCCTTTCCATGAAACCGAACAATTCCCCGGTAAGCGAATAGCTTCATGTCATCTTTGCCGCAGAAGATCCTCATAGCCACAAGAAACCAGGGGAAAGTAAGAGAGCTCAGAGATCTGGTAAAAGACTTTCCTATCGAGTTTCTTTCAATGACCGAATTTCCTGACGCTGCCGACGTAGAAGAAGACGGGGAAACGTTCGAGGAAAACGCCATGAAAAAGGCGCGCACCCTGGCTCTAGCCACTGGACTTGTGACTTTGGCCGATGACTCCGGCCTTTGCATCGACGCCTTGAACGGCAGGCCAGGCGTGCTTTCCGCGAGATACGCGGCGAGGCCGCGTCCGATGAGGAAAAATGCATCAGCATTCTCGAAGAAATGCTGGAAGTGCCTGATTCAGAGCGAACAGCAAGATTCGTGTGCGTACTTGCACTCGTTGACCCGAACGGTGAGGAAAGAATATTCAGAGGAGCCTGTGAAGGCCGGATAATCCGTGAATTGAAGGGAAGCCAGGGCTTCGGGTACGATCCGATTTTCTTGTACGAGGAAGAAGGATTGACTTTCGCAGAAATGGATAGACAGTCCAAAAACTTGGTAAGCCATCGCGGGATGGCGTTGCGGCAATTTTCGGAACACCTCCATCAATGACTCAGCATTGACAGTAACACATTCGGTTGTCCGGAGACCGAATAGCTTCTGTGGGCTAGGCTTTCCAGACTGCCATAAACCGCGCTCAAACATCGGCAGGCTGGAAAAAGCCTGGCCGAGGTTTGCCCAAATTCTCCAATCCCACTTCTACCTGAATGGTTACCTTTTGACATTCCTAGATCGTGGGTCAAGAAAAGTAAAAAACCTCGTTGCCCCTGAGGTTTCAGGGGGATAGAATGCTTTTACCACGAAGAATCTATCACCAACGAGGTGAAGCGAGTATGGCACAAGGTCTTCTTCCATTCCAGTATGAAATAGAAAAGAGAGACGGGGGGCTCACAGCGCTTGCGGGGCTGCCTGCATACGTGGAATTCGCTCATGCGATGGGTTTAGGGCGCCTCATATCCGAGCATGTGCGGGTTCGTCAGGGTAATCAGGGCTGGACGGACGAACAGATGGCGCTGCCGCTGATCTGGTTGAATGTTGCGGGAGGAGACTGCGTTGACGATGTCAGGGTACTGGAGAGTGACGAGGGGTTCTGTCGATTTCTTCGGGAGATTGAGGGCTATGGTCGAACGGGTTCGGAAAAGCGGGCGCTGAGAAGACGGTGGCGCAAAGCAAGGACCCGGACAGTGCCGTCTGAGACCATTATCCGTGAGTGGCTGGCGTGTTTTCACGATTTCGAGCAGGAGAAGCAAAAGGAGCCCCATAAGGCTTTCATTCACCGGCCCACGGAGCATCTGATGGGTTTGATCGAGTGCAATGCGGGCTTTGCGGCAGAGATGCAGAGGAAATCTCCGGAGACCACGGCTACCGTGGACATGGACGCAACCGTGTCACAGACGCACAAGAAGGAGGCGGAATATTGTTACCTGAAATACAAGGCGTATCAGCCGCTGAACTTTTATTGGGCCGAGCAGCGACTCATCCTGTTCAGCGAATTCCGAGACGGCAATGTTCCCGCCAATTATGATCTTCTCCGTGCATTCGAGCAAACGTTGGGGTTTGTGCCCTCTGGCGTGAAGACGGTGTATCTGCGTTCGGATGCGGCAGGATATCAAGAGGATCTCCTCAAATACTGCGCTGAGGGGAAAAATAAACGATTCGGGACCATAGGTTTCGCTGTGGGAGCGCCGGTGAACGAGGCATATCGGCAAGCAGTGGCAGATGTAGCGGACGAGGATTGGCAGCCTTTGTATCGAGAGTTGAAGGGGAAGCTGGTGGATACGTGCCAGGAGTATGCTGAAGTCTGTTTCGTGCCCACGTGGGCTGGGCGCAAGAAGCACGGTCCGGAGTATCGGTATCTTGCGATTCGTGAACCCCTCGAACAGCAGGCCCTCCCCGGCCTGGATGATCAGCTGAGTTTGCCGTTTCAGACCATGAATTGGGGGAGAGTGAAGTGCCAAGGTTACGGGCATTGTGACGAACCGAGACTGTGCGGCCGATGAACTCATCTGGTGGTATCGAGGCCGGTGCGGGAAGTCTGAAGAAGCGCATTCGATCATGAAGGAGGACCTGGCAGGAGGGAAGTTTCCTTCCGGTCTTTTTGGAGCCAATGCCGCATGGTGGCAGATCATGATTCTTGCGTTCAATCTGAATTCGGCCATGAAGCGCTTGGTATTGGGGGGAAGCTGGGTAAATCGTCGTCTCAAGGCGATTCGCTTCTGGCTGATCAAGGCGCCGGGACGTGTGCTCACACACTCTCGACACCTTATCGTTCGGCTGGTTGGGGGGCATGCGTCGAACGAGATACTTCTCGAAGCGCGAAGGAGGATGATGTGCCTGTGCGATTCGGGCTAAGACAAAGCGCGGGGGCAAAGTGGCGCTGGGAGGGGGCTGAGAAGAGCCGGGGGGAATAGTTTGCTCAGAAAACAGCCCGAATCAGGGGAAGGGACATACATTTTGCGCAGTCGCCCAGTCAGACCTCATCTATGGGCCTCACTGCCGACGTGAACTCATTCATTTGGTACCTCGGAACCAAATACCGGCGACATGACAAAACTAGACCGTGGATTATGGCATTTGCTATCTATTGCGATTTTTCACAACCCAATATATAAAAGCCCGATGCGGGGTGTAGCGCAGCCTGGTTAGCGCGCGTGCCTTGGGAGCACGAGGCCGCCGGTTCGAATCCGGCCACCCCGACCATGCATCCGACTTCCCACGGAATGACCGCCCGGCGCCAAAATGGGGCGTCCCCTGAAAAATTCTTCAGAAATATCCAGGTGAACATCATGAGACTAAGCACAGCCGGCTGGCTGCGAATACTAATTTCAGTGATTCTGCTTTTGCTCTGCTCGTTTGTGGGCAGTCTGGCTTTTGCTGCGGAATCCCTTAAGCTCTCCATTCTGCACATGAACGATCCCCATGGCCACTATGCCGCGCAAGAAGACAAACTCGGCCCAATCAGTGGTTTTGGCAAAGCTCAAACGATTCTCAAAGAGGTCTCTGCACGCAATTCCGCGGAGGGCAGAGAGACTCTGATTCTGATGGCAGGCGACCTGCTCTCAGGCACCCCTTTTTCAATGGTGTTCAAAGGCAAGATGGGCGTGGATTTGATGAACAAGATGGGATTCCATGCCATGGTCGTGGGCAATCATGAATTCGACTATGGCCAGGATAATCTCTTCAAAGCTCTCAAGCCGCTGATGCAATTCCCTCTCTTGAGCGCAAACACCAGGACGTCCACCGGTGCAAATGTTTTCGAGTCTCTGATCGAAAAGAAATATCCGAGTTCCGGAACCCGGGTAATTATCTTCGGGCTCACCACCCAAGAGACTCCAATTACCACGCATCCCAACAACATCAAAGGATTGGTTTTCGAGGATCCTACATCCACAGCGATAGAGCTGCTTAAGGATGCTAAAGACGAGGATCTCGTGATCGCCCTCACTCATATCGGCATCCACGACGACAAAATGCTGGCGGAAGCATGCCCCAAGATCGATGTAATAATAGGAGGGCACACACATACCAAGATCGATCCGCCAATAAAGGTCGTAAATACCATCATTCTGCCAGGCCGACGCGTACGCCAAATATGTTGGAAGGCTTGATTTGGAGGCGGTGGACGGCAGAATTGTTAAGCACCAAGGGGAATTAATCCATCTCGGACCTGAAGTGAAGGAAGATCCGCAAATAGCTGCGGTGATCGAAAAGTATAAGTCTGAAATGGGCCCGGAGCTGGGAAAGGTTATTGGCAAGACGAACGTGTTTCTCGACGGCGGTAGATCTGCCATCAGATCTGGTAGGGACACCAATCTTGGTCGGCTTCTCACTTTTTTGATGGCTGATTACGCAAAAGCAGATGTGGCGGTAATCAACGGAGGGGGAATCCGGGAAAGCATCAGGGAAGGCGACATCACGATGAGCGATGTCTTCACAGTCTTGCCTTTCTCGAATGTCGTCGTGAAAATGGACCTCGCTGGCGAAGATCTTCGGAAGGTGCTTCAATTCAGCCAGGATCTGGAGCCGGGGAGCGGCGGAAAACTTCAAACCTTTGGGATTGCATACTCTTTGAAAAACGGCAAGGTGATCATCGACTCTATTCGAGGAAAAAGCTTCGATCCTGCCTCAACATACTCCGTCGCTACCAATGACTTTCTTGCATCAGGAGGCGACGGGTATTCCATTCTCAAAGAGAATGGGTGGAACTGCTATAATTATGCTGAACAAGTGAGCGACCTCTTGATCGATTTCATAAAGCACAAACAGATTGTTACTCAGGATCTTGTCGAAGGTCTCAATTAGAAAAGTCCCCGTAATTTTCTCTGCTTCGGGAGATCTGTGCTTTCGGCCCTCTTGCCCTGGGCGCTCTTTTGAGATAAACAGAGTTGCCATGGGCAAAAAGAAGCACCAAAGCAGCGACAATCATTCCAAAGCGCCACTGGAGCCGACGAACACGGAACAGGCTGTCGAAC
>CAVOXB010000026.1:0-405075 GCA_963700305.1 uncultured delta proteobacterium | reverse complement strand
AAAGACGCGAGATCTTGACGATGATTAATCAAGAGAACTTGCGGCCCTCGTATTAATTAGGCGGGAGGAAAAGGATGAAGATTATTCGAAATATGGCGGAGCGGGAACAGCTCCCGCTCCACAATCCCTTCACCTGAACCCACTCAATCAAATCTGTTCAATCCATTTCAGCACAAATTCTGTTTCTGAAAGATCGGGAAGTGTAAGGTCAGCACCGGAGCGTTCCAAATCGTCAACCGAATGCCTCCTGCCCGTGGCCACTGCCAAACACCGTGCGCCGTGGATTCGGGCGCATTCCACGTCTCGAGGAGTGTCACCCACGATGAGGCAGCGGGAAAAATCCACAGCACAGCCTGTCTGCTCGGAATAGCGTCTGACTGCAATCGGAAGAAGTTGATTCCGATCCTCGTGATCATCTCCAAAGGCTCCGAAAGTGAAGAACTCATTCAGGGAATGAGGCTGGAGTTTCAACCTCCCTCCTTCTTGTATGTTCCCGGTGAGCAATCCGAGTGCATGGTTCCCTCTCCATTGAAGGCCATGCAGCAGAGCGTAAATCCCGGCTTTTACGTGCCCACCGTTGCGAACCTTCACATTAGACTTCAGATGTGGCAGATAACGCTCCACAAATCTGGGAATTAAACCATTGTCGGCCTTAAGATCGAATTTTTCGCAGGCTTCCTTTATTATTTGAATATCGGTTTTACCAGCGCAATCTATGTCGTTGAATCCGTCCTTTACGCCGGCCAGATCTTCCAGAGCCTGATTCAGAGCCGCGATACCGGCTCCAGCAGAGTCTATGAGCGTTCCGTCAATATCGAATAAAATCAGTTTAGGCATTTCAGACGTCATCTTCCCTCACTGCGGTTGAGGATTATTCTTCTCCCCATGCTTTTCTGCTTCTCTCGATCCTTTTCCTCACATGGGCCCATGTATCAGTCGTCAGAAACGACTCCTTACATCTGTTCACCATACGCTCAAACATTTCCATGGGAACCGAGAACGTCAGCTCGTCGGGTTTCATGAACTTGCGATCCGATGGGTCCCAGCCGCCGATTACCGCCTTGAGTTCACCTTGAGCGAGGTATTTCAACGGCCATGTAATAATGTTGGTGCACCCGGCACCGAAAGGTGAGCGAACAGCCTCAAAATCATTCGTCACAAAAGTGGCCAATTGGTTCAGACCGGCTATTGTTTCCGCACGAGCGAAAAACACTACAAGCTCCGGACGTTCCCCTTCCGAAAACATATTGATCGGCTTGAAAATGCAGTACCGGCCAGGAGCAGGACGAGGATCCATGGTCTCGAAAAATTTGCGGGTTATTTCCGGAGATTCGAAATAGCGCTCGCCTTCCCTTTGACCGGGAGCCCCTGTGGATACATAGTATACGATGGCTTCAAGTTGAGGCTTCAAATATCCCAGATAGAACGCACCGCCCAAGCAGCCGAAGTGCTCTCTGTCAAAACAGGCTGCCACCCCTTTTGCTCGGGCCCGCCACAAAACGCCGATCACGCAAGACCAGTTCTCGTAAACGGATTTCCAATCAACTTGCCCTTTTGCTTCCATCTCAATAGAAGGGAGAGGGCTAGGCTTGGGCGAGATAGCCCCCTCAGGCGCTGTATCTGAATAGTAGATCCCGAAAGGCTGTTCTCTCATGCCCAAGATGTCCAGAAACTCGCCGATCTTGGTTTTGTCCATGGCTAAAGCCCTCCGCAAATAAGTCGTTCGCAATTAGTTATCATCCAGTCATCCGAGGCGAACAGCTTTTGTGGGGCTTTCCAGCCTGCCTAGTCCTGAAAAGCCAATAATGTCATACTGGAAAGCCTGCCCAACAATTTCCTGGAACCGGCTAGTGTGGGTACATCCAGGCCGTAACTGAATGATCATCGCAATTAATATGCACCACTTGTTGAGTCACTGTAAAGCTATGGAATCAAGTATGGTGTCCCCTGAATTATGGGAATTATGCGGAATTTCCGGAATTTGCAGTGCCGTACGCTTACGCTCTATTAACTCGCTGATTGGTTCACAACTCCGAACGGTTCGAAAAGGTTAGGTGAATTAAGTATGGTGTCCCCTGAATTTTGTCCCTGAATTTCTGTGAATTTCTGGTCCTGAATTTCCTGTGAATTTCCCCGTCCCCTGAATTTCCCCTGAATTTTCCTTGCGTCGCTTCATGAATCCTCCAACGGATAGCTAAATTCAAACCAGACCTTACTCTCTCGCCATCGCCATAGTGGTACCGGAAATTCTATCGGCAAAGTAGCCGAACCTTCTCCGAAACTCAATGCTAACGGACTACTGCCAAAACTCCACAAATCAAGGCATAATTGAAGATTTTTAATTGGTCGGGTCTCGATGGGTAATCTGGCAATCAAATAGACATACTGACCTGGGCGCAGGCGGTCAATCATAAAAAACCTTAATTGATTTCCTGACTTGTCGTGAGTGATCACGTGGAGACCTTGCACGGATAAATCGCCCGCTCGCTTGGCCCTGGCCCCCTGCGGACTGCGTTCGGTGATGGCAATTTCCATATCCGCCAGATTGATTGGGTCAGGTCGAAAAGTGAGGCGGAGCCACACCTGCCAATATGGGTCATTAGAGCGGTTGGAAACAGCAAATTCCCCCTGAGTCTGTCTATGAGAGTCAATCAGCGTTATTGTGGGTGGACTAATGGATATGGGATCCTCTGGGACCGAAAACCCAGACGCGCGTTCACAAGTGCCCCACCACAGATCCCTGTGCCTTCTTAATTCTTCTCTGCTGTATTTGTTTCCCCTAGGATGTTGTGTATCATAGTGCCCCGCTTCTCCATGGCATCTCTGACAAAGAACAATGGCGTTGTCAATCGCGTTAGGGCCATTTTCGGATTCCGGTGTAATGTGTTGTACTTCGGCTTCTCTGCCTGTGAACACGTGACAGACACAACAACGCCTCGCAGATTTGACGAGGGCATCTTCCTGGACTTTACGCCCAAAAGGCATTTGGTCGACCTTTTTTCAAAACACACTGATAAAACATCACCGTGGTGTCTTACGGCAGACCATTCCCTCTTGATACCACAAAATGCCAGGGCATTTCACCCAAATCTTATAATTCCGGGGACATTTAATTCCGGGGACACAATTCCGCACAATTCCCAACAATTCCGGGGACACCATACTTAATTGTTGCTCCGGGCTGGGGTTTCGAACCGCTCGGGCGATTCCGGGGACACCACACTAAATTGTTGCTGAGGGGTGGCGTCTTGAACCGCTCTAAAACGTGAATCGCTTCAGCCTAATATTGTGTCGGCCTCAGAACAGAATATAGCAAAGCATGACATTCCGTGTCATTTGGCGCCCACAACAACCGCTAATTCTTGAATAAAATTGATCGTTCTGATATTATGGGTGCGGATTATTCAAGATTCTACGAATTGTAAAATCACTAATATAGCTTGACCATTTGAGGTGCCAATGTGGTTTGATATAGTCAACAGGTTCACATTTGAACATGTCTTCGCGGGCGAAGCCAATTCTATAAAAGAATTAGTAGAGCTTGCTGTGGAGAAAGGCAGGAATCTTGCTGAAGCAAACCTCATGGGAGCTGATCTCGCTGGCGCCAACCTAAGAAATGCCAAAATGACAAGGATTTATCTATTCGGTGCCAATTTAGCCGGTGCGATACTGGAAAATGCGAACCTTTCAGACGCGAAAATCTCCAAAGCGGACCTTAGCGCTGCGAACCTCAGAGGAGCCAACCTTCCTTCAGCGAATTTGCATCGAGCTGTCCTAATCGGAGCAGACCTTACTGGGGCGAACCTCCACAGCGTGGACCTTATCGGCGCCAACCTGCGTGATGCCAAATTAGTCTCCGCGAATTTGACAGGCGCATTCCTAACCAGGGCAGATCTTACGGGCGCGGATCTGACAGATGCACAACTCACTCGCGCTGAGACTTTCTTGACAAAGGGGCTGAAGCCCCGAACATGGGGATTAGAATCCGCAGCTGGATAGGCCCATATTTCCTTCCTCACTTGTAACACCAGATCACTTGTCTAAACCCAATTTGGCCGGCACGGAGGCCGGCCGCCACTGTAAAGGCCCAGATAGCCTTATTTTAGCGCGTATCGGTAGGGTAACGTACGGCGGTTCACGACAATGACCGGCAAGATGCCGGCCCTACCGGTGCAGAGGTCTCTCGCTAACTCTTCCAAAGAAGTCTAATATTCGTAACGATTCCTATTTCTCGCCGGGTGGCACCCGTAATAGGCGTTTCTTTCCGCCCCCGTTTGAATATCTAGGCCGGCGCGGAGGCCGGCCGCTACGGTAGGACCAGGCGTACTGCGGTTCACAATGAAAGACCGGCAAGTTGCCGGTCCTGCTGCAGATGTCTCTCGTTGATTTTTCCAAAAGAACCCTAACACTTGCAGCGATTACTATTTCGCTCTGAGAAATGGGAATCGCTGCAAATTGATAGAAGTTCTTGGAGAGGGGTTTGGGGAGGACCTTCTTACAAGAAGGTCCTCCCCAATTCTTTTCTTCCTAACCGCAGCCGGCTCCTCCGCCGGAGCACGCTCTCCCGTGGGAGCACCCGACTCGCCTGCCTTTCAGTGATGCAACGTTGCGGCCGTTATATACAGCGTCCAGACCTTCAACGATGAATCCGCTCATCTCCACGGGAACAATGTCATTTTCAATGAGTGCCTGATGAGGCGTCTCACCTATTCCGTTGACCAGCACTGCTCTGCAATCTTTCAGAATTTCTGCCAATTCCAGCCATCTTTGAATTCCTGTTCCCTTTTGTGGAGCTTTTCGCTCATCAATGAGCACGTACCCGGAGTCCGATTTTCCCCAGATCTGCAATGACTCAGCTTCGCCAAGATGCTGATTAACAAGCACGCCCTCAAATGTTGCAGCTGCAACATACGGTTTTTCCTGAACGTCCAAATCTGCACCGGTTGCGCAACTGGTCATGCAGCCCCTGAATTCCGCGGACATGTCATTTTCCAAGAGGCCTACCGCATCGGCTCTGCAGCGAGTGCAATGCCTCATCTGGGGCAAGAATTCTTCTGCCTCGGTCCGAATGGCAGACATCAGCTGCTCTGACGGTTCGGGTATATCTGCAAAAGGTGTCTCGCTGTTGGGGTACATAGTCATGCAGTTCAGCATGTCCACACCCATTTCAGCCATCTTTTTGGCGACTTCCCCCACGTGGGAATCGTTGATTCCGGGAATTACGATTGTGTTCACCTTCACTGTGATCCCGTGAGCCTTCAGAGCGGCGATCGCTTCCAATTGGCGGCTGAGAAGGAGTTCTGCCGCTGCTCTCCCTCTATAGATAACCTTTCGGTCGCGCACCCAACTGTATATGCGGGCACCAATTTCGGGATCGACAGCGTTCACTGTCACAGTCACGTGCGACACTTTGAGTTCGGCTAGCGCTTCCACGTACGGGGTAAGATTCAGCCCGTTACTGGCAAGACAGAGAAGCATTTCCGGAAAGCGTTCTCGGATCAGCCGCAGGGATTCTAATGCGAGGTCTGGTTTCGCAAATGCGTCTCCAGGACCGGCAATTCCTGCAACCGTTATGTTGGGAGCCTTCTCCAGCACCCGCTCAAGGTATCGTATCGCCTGCTTTGGGATGAGCACGCAACTGGTTACTCCGGGCCTGCTCTCGTTCACACAATCGTATTTGCGGTTGCAGTAGTTGCATTTTATGTTGCAGTCCGGAGCGACCGGAAGATGAACTCGACCGCATTTTCCTTTGGCTTCAACGTTGAAACAGGGATGTCGACTTATATCCAGACCGGCGCTCATTGATCCATTCCTTATATATTGTTAGCTTTCGCACGTGACCTAGCTGGCCACTCGAGATCTCTCACATGTAGCTGTAGCCAACGCACGAGTTTTCCTGTTTAGCCTCGATGACGGCATTTACGATTCCGTCGAGCAGCATCTGGGCCCCTCTGTAACCCAGGTGCAGAATTCTGTGACCACCAAAACGATCATGGATAGGAAATCCGACTCGTATCAGAGGTATCTTCCATTTCCGAGAAAGCTGATACCCCTTGCTGTTTCCAATAAGTATCTGGGGATTCAGCGATTCTGCGTATTCCGCTATCTGGTAGAAATCTACCCCCTCCATGACTATCGGCGGTTCAGGGAGCAAACCTTCCGTCATCTCGCGGATGGTCTGTTCCATTCGGCGGCTGCGGCCCCCTGATGCGCACAGCACGGGCTTTACCCCGATTTCAGCGAGAAACGCTGTGAGCCCTATTACGAGGTCCTCTTCGCCGTAGACCACGGCCCTTTGGTCAAAGAGGTACTTGTGTCCATCGACATAAGCGTCTATGAGTCGGCCTCTTTCCAGTGTGTGGGATAATGGGGTCTGTTTTCCCGATATTTCTTCCAGCGTTTGGAAAAAACTGTCTGTCTCCCTGAGGCCGATGGGCGCCCCAAGGCGATAATGTGGAATCGAAAACCGATCTTCGAGGAACTTCCCGGCAGTTGAGCTTCCGGCAATGGCGCGGCCGAACTCGATGACCGACCTGGAGCCTCCGAGTCTTTTGATTTCCGATATCGGCGTGCCGCCAGAAGGTAGCTTCTCGTAATCTAGAAGCGCTGGAGCATCCAGGGTAAGCGATATGTCGGGAAGAACCGTTGCGTCAATCCGAAAGCCTTCCATCACCTCTTTCAAATACCTGATGTCTGCAGGAGATACGAATCCCGGAATCAGGGCCACCCCATCGTGACTAGGAACATCCTCAGCAAGCTGTTCTACCGTCGCTTTGACAGCGGCATGAAAACCGTCCATGTGAGTACCCGAGAAGCTCGGGGTTGACACGTTCACCAGAGCAGGAGCCCCGTCCTGGAGCGTGAGATCGGAAAACTCATTCCGGAATTCACGAACCAGCATAGGCACGTTATCGCCTATGGTTTCAGTTAGGCACGTGGACGCGATGCCTATCATTCGGGCCTCGTATTTGGACATAACGTTCGTGAGGCCCAATTTCAGGTTCGGACCGCCCCCGTATACCGCGTCTTTCTCGCCCAGCGAAGATGAAGCGATATCCATGGGTTCTCTGAAATGACTAATAATGTAGCGCCTCATATAAGTAGCGCAGCCCTGAGAGCCATGAAGAAACGGGACAGCTCCCTCGATGCCTCGAAATGCCAGGCAAGCACCCAACGGCATACACATTTTGCAGGCGTTGGTGGTAGACACGTATGTTTGCGGCTTCGCTTTCATGGCTATTGCTCCTCTCGGCCTACGAGCAGGCCGCAATCGACGGCTCCAATACCGGATCGGTTATCGCAGTTTGAGACTTCTTCAGCTCTCTTCGGGGCACGAATCTCCAAACCGGGCTCATTACTGTGGAATAGACTTCCCGAGCAAAATTCAACATACCGACGAATCCCTCAAGAGCTTCTTTACGCTCGTGATTGTGATCACAGAAGCCAACTCCCAGCTTGTAGGCAATGGGCCTTTCCTTTACACCGCCGACGAAAATATCCACGTCCTTTTCCTGCAGAAACGCTGAAAGCTCCAACGGATTGGAATCATCCACTATGATCGTCCCTTCGTCCGTGACCTCGTAGAGTTCGCGGTAGTCTTCCTCAGTGCCTGTCTGCGAACCAACCAGCACCACTTGCATTCCCAGCAATCTGAAAGCTTTCACCAAAGAGAATGCCTTGAATGCTCCGCCCACGTAGATCGCAGCTTTTTTCCCGGTGAGAGATGCCCGGAACTTCGCCAATTGAGGATACAGTTCCTCAAGCTCCTCTTTGACCAAAGTACGGGTGCGATTGATTATTTCCGGGTCCTTATCTGCGAAGAAGCGGGCGACGCTGTAAAGCGACTCGGCCATGTCTTCCACACCGAAGTAAGACACTCGCATAAATGGGGTTTCGTATTCTTCCTGCATCATCTTAGCAAGATCCATTGTGGACCCTGAGCATTGCACCAAATTCAGAGCGGCTCCATGGGCTCGTCGAATGTCCCCTACCCGGCCGTCGCCTGTAATATTAGCTACAGTCTCCAGTCCCATTCGCTCGAAGTACTTCCGAATTATCCAAATCTCGCCTGCGAGGTTGAAATCTCCCAGGATGTTTACGCTCAAGGGCGAGATGTCTGATGTATCTCCCGTACCGACGAGCCGAAACATGGCCTTACAAGCGGCATTGTACCCTGCACGTTTGTTCCCCTTGAATCCTTCCGACTGAACAGGAATAACCGGGATGCCCTTTTCGTCGGCCACACGTCGGCACACAGCCTCAAGATCATCGCCTATGATTCCGACGATACAGGTTGAGTAAACGAATGCAGCTTTTGGCTCGTGCCGGTCGATAAGCTCTATTAAAGCCTGGTATAGCTTGTCTTCTCCGCCGAAAATCACATCCTTCTCCTGCAGATCCGTGGAGAAGCTGAGCCTGTGCAGCGCCGGTCCGGAAGACAGAGCTCCGCGAATATCCCAGGTGTAAGAAGCGCAACCGATGGGGCCGTGAACCAGGTGCAAGGCATCCGCTATAGGATACAGCACTACCCTGGAGCCGCAGAATACGCATGCACGCTGGCTCACTGCACCTGCCAGACTGTCACGATCACAGGCCATCTGAAAATGCTGTTCGCCTTTTCGATGTACCTGGTCTTTTCTTTCGGAGAAAATTGCTGTTGTCATTGTCCGATCCAACAAGAGAATCGTTTGATAGCGCTGCAGCGAGGATTTCCGATTCAGGACGCACTGTGCTTGTGCACCCCACACCTAAAGGCCTGCAGCTTGTTTCCGGTTAAAATGACCTGATGTTTTGCCCCTGCTTGGTATCCGCGTCACGCCAGCAAGTATTTTTCGGCAATCCCGCCGTTTTCAAGGGCATCCAGTATCTCGTCCACAGCGCCTTCGCTCTCGATGCCGCGGTACCAGTTTCCTTGGGGATAGACAACCATGATGGGGCCCTCCTCGCAGAGTTTCAGGCAGCCTGTACTGGACACCATCGCATTCATGCCGCGGTCTGCCAGTTCTTCTTCCAAATAGGGTATAAGTGAGAGGGATTCCTTCTTGATGCACTTTCCTTTGGCTTCCGTCCCACGAAAACTGGCGCACACTAAAATATGATGATCCGGCTTTTGCATTGCTCTTTTCCTATTCCTTATATAGAGAGCCCCCGAGAAAGGTGCTTGATATACTGATCGGAGTCATTCGCTACATTACAAGCTCAAAACTCTCTTCCAAAGAATCTCGATCCTGCCGATCAAGGATAGCTTCCAGGATCTTTTCGAGCAGGCGCATTCCGCCTCGATAACCGACCGTCGGAAAATAGCTGTGGCCGATACGATCCAAAATGGGGAAACCGAAGCGTACCAGCGGGATGTCTTCATCGCGGGCGATGTACTTCATGTAGGTATTGCCCATGAGCAGATCCACAGGTTCATTCTTGATCCACTGATGCAGCAGGAACATGTCGCCAGGTGAACTCACGTTCACAGAGTGAGGTACATCCCGTATGATCTCCTGGATGTGAGCCTCGAATCCCTTGCCCGACGTGCCGGTCACGATGTGGATCGGCCACATGTCGATGGAGACCAGAAATTCCGTGAGCGAGATGAGTTGATCGGGATCGCCGGCCAGCGCCACTTTTTTCCCGTAGAAGTACTGGTGCATGTCGGTGACGATGTCCAAGAATTGGCCGCGTTCCTCGTGAGATGCTGTCTGGCACGTTGATTCCTGCGGTCTTCCTGAGTGTGTCTACAAATCGGTCAGTGGCCTTGAATCCAATGGGCAGGTCGAGGATTTCGCAGGGCACCTTGCATTTGGTGTCCAGAGCCCGTGCGGCTGCTCCGGAAGCCAATCTACCCAAAGCTATTGTCGCCATGCTGTCGCCGGTGCTCATCAGGGCCTGCACGGTCACTCCCCCTTTGGGGAACATCTCGTATTTGCCTGTTTGCGGCCGGTTGAGGACCCGCGAAGTGTCGGGGAACATGACTGTGCGAACTCCCATAACTTCTGCGATACGCTTGATTTCCTCCATGTCGGATGGTTCGACGTAGCCGGGGATGATGTTGATCTGGTCGAGCTTCTTCCCGTTGGATTGCGAAAAGTAATCCACCATGGCCTTGGTCATGCCGGAAAATCCTGTCACGTGTGTTCCTACATAGCTGGGCGTATTTACATGGATCACATATTTGCCGCTTGGGATTTTGCCCTCAGCTTCGGCTTTCGAGCGATCTGAGGAATATCGTCGCCGATTGTCTCAGACAGACATGTGGTGTGCACTGCGATCACGTCCGGTTCGTATAATGGTGAAAATGTTGTCTATCGCCTGCACGAGATTGGCCTGCCCGCCGAACACCGACGCCCCTTCGGTGAAGGAGCTGGTTGCTGCCATTACCGGTTCTTTGTAATGGCGTGTGAGGGTGCTGCGATGATAGGCGCAGCAACCCTGCGAGCCATGACTGTGCGGCAGGCAGGAGTGAATGCCCAGAGCCGCGTACATGGCGCCTATGGGCTGGCAGGTCTTTGCCGGGTTTATGGTCAACGCCTTGCGTTCGTTGATTTCTGTAGGGGTATGTCGCAGTAACATGAATCGTTCCTTCCTCAAGAGCTCAATCGCAGGCGTATTTGGCCGCCAGTTCGGGGTTTTCCTGCCAGGGCGCTTTGAGATACTTCCAGACTTGGCTGTTGACCATACGGTCAATCTCTCTGTAGAAATTGATGGCTCCCCTGAAGCCGGCGTATGGGCCGCCGGAATCGTAGCTGTGGAGCTGTTTCATGGGGATTCCCTTTTTCTGTATAGCGAACTTTTCCTTGATTCCTGCACAGAAAATGGCCGGTTTGTAGATGTCGATGAGCCGTTCGGTTTCGTACTGGCTGATATCGTCGATTACCAGAGTGCCTCGACGGCATCTCAAGCATCATTCCGTCGTAGTCTTTGAAGCGGAATCCCTTCTCTTTGAGGCGCTCCAGTTCCTCAGCTGTTTTACGTGGGCGAAATTTCTCAGGATCCGGATGAATTTCCAATTCCTCGATGTTACGGCTGTCTGCATCGACCTTCAGGAAAGGCAATACCTTGCGGCCCTCGTAATCGTCGCGATGAGCGAATTCGTAGCCGGCGGATATTGTTTTCATGCCGATTTCAGGAAAAGCTCCTGGTAATGGTGAGCACGGGAACCACCCACGAAAAGCATGGCCAACTTTCCTTCACAGCGCTGCCGCACTTCATCACGCACCTTGATCAACTTCCGGCATTTCCCGAGCAATTACCTCTTCGACGCGCTCTATCAGTTCCGGATCTTCAAAATAGCTGGCGATCTTGCGCAGCGACTTTGCCGCAGCTTCCGCGCCGATGAAATTGATCTTTATCCATGGGATACCGTACTTGGTCTCCATCATTTCCGCCACATAGTTGATGGAGCGGTGGCACATGATGGTGTTGAGATCCGCTGTGTGAGCATTGGCAAACTGGTCGTAAGTGGAATTTCCGCTGAAGGTTGACACCACGGTTATGCCGCACTCGTCCAGGATGCGGTCGAGTTCGAAGGCATCACCGCCGATGTTGTATTCGCCGAGCAGGTTGATCTTGTATTTGCCTTCCTTGACGTTGTCGTTAAGCCCGACGACGTGGGTGAAGATACCGTTGTTGGCGATGTGGTGCCCGGCTGACTGGCTTACACCCTTGTAACCCTTCGCAGCTGAACCCGAAAACATTGATCCCGAGCTGTTCTTTCATCTCTCGGGCCACGGCGTGCACGTCGTCGCCGATGAGTCCCACCGGGCAAGTGGCGAAAATGCTGATTGCCTTGGGTTTGAACAAATCGTAGGCTTCCTGGATCGCAGCCCGGAGTTTCTTCTCGCCGCCGAACACTATGTCTTCTTCCTGCATGTCCGTGGAAAAGCAGTAAGTCATGAAGTTTTCAGCGTCCGGCCAGGCGTGCGCGTCTGATTGCGCCGAGTGAGCCAGCTGTAGAAACCGCACCCGATAGGACCGTGGGTGATGTTCACTATGTCTCGAGTGGGCCCCAGGATGACGCCTTTGCAGCCTGCGTACGTGCAGCCTCGCTGAGTTATGATTCCGGGAATGGTGCGTGTGTTGGCGGCGATTTCCGGCATTTCCGCTTCTTCAGCCGCTCGTTCGTTGACGATGATTTGTTTGGCCCTTTTACGAGCCACTTTTGTCGGTACTTTTCTCAAAGTTCTTGCTTTACTTCGCGGGGATCGATGAGGTTCGGCTCCCAGGTTGATAGTTTCGTCTTTGACTCATTTCATGTGTTCTCCCGTTAACACAACGCGTATTCGCTTCGACGGCCAGACGCTTGTGCCTGCGATCACACTTCGTCCAGGGCTGCTGTCGCCGTCTTCACCGGTGTCGCACGCTGACGGAACCGCTCAACCGGCATGACGAAGATCTTGCCATCGCCGGACTTGCCGGTTTTGTTGACACTGATGATGGTTTTCACTGTCTTCGGTACGAGCTTCTCCGGCACGACTATGACCAGCAGGCGCTTCGGAATGAGTCGCTGGCTCTGGCCGAGCTGCGCTATGGCTTCCTCGTAACCCTTTTCAGCGCCTTCCAGTAGACTGGTAATCCACCAAGCCTTTGCCTCTTCCAAGGACTTCCTTGGCGGTCATGGAGGGGATGCCCGCATCGGAAAGCGCCTTCTTGGTCTTGTTCATCATGTTCATGCGGACGATTGCCATGACTTCTTTCATATCTTCACCTCTTCGGTCTCGCCGGAAGCCGTTTCCTTGATGCCCGAACTGATGGTGTAGACCTCGTCCACCGGGCTCACAAAGATCTTGCCGTCACCGTAAGCGCCTTTGTCTCCGGTACGTGCCGCTTTGATCACTGTCTTGACGACAAAATCCTTGTCCGTATCCGGCACCACGGTGATGAGCAGTTCCTTGGGGATCTCGTCATAGGTGATTTCGCCGATCTTTGATGCCGCGCTGCTTGCCGCGGCCGACCACAGATATCTTTGTCACCGCCGGAAACCCGGCTTCCATCAACGCTGCCAAGGACGTCGTCCACCTTTGTGGGCCTTACGATGGATCTGATCATCAACATATCTGTCACCTCATTTTATTAAGATTTTGTTCAGTTTGCCGTTTAATCCGCCAGACCATGCTTGATCAAAAGCTTTTCGAGATCATCCGTGGCTCATGGGATTAGGGATAACATGCATTTCGTTCTCTTCGATCTTCTTCGCCAAAGTCCGGTATTCGTCTGCTTGAGCATGGGCCGGATCAAACTCGATGACTGTCTTTCTGTTGATTTCCGCTCTCTGCACCATGTTGTCACGGGGCACGAAATGGATCATCTGGGTGCCCGAGCTGTCTTGCGAATGCTTCGATCATCTCCTGTTCGTTATCCACCTTGCGGCTGTTGCAGATGAGTCCGCCCAGTCGCACCCCGCCTGCTTCAGCAAACTTGACGATACCTTTGCAGATGTTGTTGGCCGCGTACATGGCCATCATTTCACCGGAAACCACAATGTAGATCTCCTTGGCTTTGCCTTCACGAATTGGCATTGCGAAGCCACCGCAAACGACGTCACCCAAAACGTCGTAAAAAGCATAATCGAGCTTCTCACTTTCTGCGTACGCTCCAAGTTGTTCCAGCAGGTTGATGGAAGTGATGATGCCTCTTCCTGCGCAGCCCACTCCAGGTTCCGGTCCGCCTGATTCGACGCAGATGGTGCCGTTGAAACCTGCCTTCCGAATGTCCTCCAGTTCTACGTCTTCACCTTCCGCCCGGAGAGTATCGAGCACAGTCTTCTGGGAAAGACCTCCCAACAAGAGCCGTGTGGAGTCCGCTTTTGGGTCGCATCCGACCACCATGACTCTGCGGCCCATCTCTGACAGACCAGCAACAGTATTCTGCGTGGTGGTTGATTTCCCAATGCCGCCTTTGCCGTAAATTGCCATTTTTCTCATTTTGCGTAGCCTTCCGTTTGAACTTTACGGCGGACTAAAGCAATGGGCATGCCATGAGACACAGGCATTTCCCATATCGTCGGTAACTATTGATTTATATTGTATATAATTGCTGGCAGTTGTGCGGGGGGATGATTGAGTTCGGTCAAAAAAGTCTACAAAATTGAAATAACCGATTTACAATTACGAACACACAGATTGCATAATTGTAACTTTAAGGAGAGTCGGCAGGTCAGCAGGGCTGGTGATCAGAAGGGACAAGAGGATAATGAATGAAGCGGGAGGAAACCCCTCGAAGAGTTTCCTCTCTGTTTCTAGACTTGACATTGGAAGCTTCCAACGCTTATTTCGTCCGGTTGAGGCGGCTGAGGGGTGCGGCCGTCCAAAAAACTCGAATCCATTACGCACTCCGGTTTAAGTGTTCCATCTCCCGGGGATCGGTCCGGAGCTGCTTTATCTCCTGGGATAACTTGCTTGTCTGGCACGTAGCTGCTGTCGGGAACTGAAGATACTCCCGCGGCATTCCCTACAGAAATGCAAATCGCGCTGAAAGCCGCCAGTACTATCGCCAATACTATCATTACGGTTTTCTGCATGATTTACGGCTCCTTCGGTAATTCATTTACTCTTCTTAAAAGACTAAGCATTCAAAACCTTATAAACAAGGCCGCATTTGCCCGTTCCTGGATCGATTGGCATAAGTTACGGCTCTCGCGTGCCATTTCTAAACAATCAATCATTGTTCGCGTAACTTAAACCGGCCAAGATACCTAGCCATTCGGCTATGCAATTGACCCGATATACGGGGTGATTATTCTTAGTAAAAGTAAATTTGTTTTTTGGGTGAATGTCGCTCAATCGTGGACAAGTTGTGATTGCCGCAATTAAGGTGAGTTAACAATGAGAATTAAGCAAATAATGGTACTCGTAGTCTTAGGGGTGTTCGGGGCGTTAAGCTCTGCTCACGCTTTCCCATTCTTCATATTGCAGAAAGCCGGAGGAAGACTGGTGGTCGTGGACAGTCGACCGTCCTACTCTGATCCAGTGGTGGGAGGACCGTACAGCAGCACGGCAGAAGCCCAGTCAGCATTGCAAAGTCTCGCGCAATTCGGAAATTCATTTGGCAGTCTTCCTTTGCGAGAAGAACGCAACAAATTAGCCATAACTTCCGTCAGGCGCGAAAATAAATCTCAATCGCTTCTGCAATCTGAGGGCGCAATCAGCTTCTCTTCTCTGGGGACGAGGTCAACCGCAGCGAATGCGCCGCTTGCCACGTTACCTCTTGGCGACTTTAGTGAACTGCTTGCTCGTGAAGAATTTGCGCCAGGCAGCCAGTTGTATTCGTCAGTTCCGGCTTACCCGGAGTTGTCTACTTTCCAGTTGTCCCAATTTCCCGGCGCGCTCGGCCCGTCTCCTTTGACGCCGATCCCGTTGCCGCAGTCAACGATAGGCTCGATACCGAATTTGCCGCAACCCGGGTTTCTGTACCGCAAATTCAGGTTCCATTGACAGCAATTCCGGGGCTCCCTGCGCCGGCATTCATGTCGCCGCTGCCATTGGCCCTCGGTTGGCGCTGATTCGATTAGGTTCGAGGTGCGAGGACTATGCAATTCGGTTCCGCACCATTGATCTTTTGCACGAGGTTCGAGGTGTTGAGTGGCTGAAAATAAAAAAACCGGTTAAACCGGTTTTCCCTAAGTGCCTCAGCTAATCCTGAAGGTTCGAGGTCAGAGTTTTCGGTCTTGCGTTTTGTCTGCATCCTTGAAAGACCTCAGCCATAATTCAAGGACCAGCAGAGCATACAGCAAGGTCGAAGTATTCGCATGCAGCAAGGCGCTGTCCGCGTAACAAGCCGTCAACGAATGAGCGATCGAGATAGTTACTTACCTCGGATGAATTGGATCCCAGCGTATCCATGAGCAGTGGCCTCAGCTCATTGCGCAACCATTTCGACAATGGCGGTTCAAAACCACGTTTTGGTCCTCGGATGACTTCCTGAGGCAAGACATCTGCATATGCATCCCGCAGGACTGATTTGGTAACTCCGCGGCTTATCTTATAAGAATCCGGCAACGCGGCAGCAAATTCCCCTAATTTATGATCCATCAGCGGAGATCGAGCCTCAATGGACGCAGCCATTGTGGCCATATCCATTTTTACCAGCAAATCGCTGAGCAATATTATTCGGACATCCCCGCACAGTAATGTATCAAGGCGTGAAAGTCCTTTCGGAAGAGCAGCATCTATCCATTGTTCTGTCGGCCTCACGGAAGACCGAAGCCAGATTTCATGCTTGTCCGCTTGTCTCAGCATGTCCAAAGTCCAGGTGAAGTACTGCGCGGGCCTATCGGAGGCCAATCCTCTGAGGACTCTTGCAGCAAATCCAACGATTGAACGGCGATACGAAGCCCCCTGCAGAATGCGGCCTATCCGCCCCAGTGCAGCGGACGGCAACCAGTCCAGAAGATATCCGTATCGCGCCGCGAAATAGCGACGGTAACCGGCAAAAATCTCGTCGCCACCGTCACCATTTAGGATCACCTTCACATGTTCAGCTGCGAGGCTTGAAATCCTCAGCGATGGGATTGCGCTGGGGTCTGCAAAGGGCTGATCGTAAACTCGCACTATTTCCTGGATGTCCGTCAGCGGCTCCAGCTCAAGCTCTAACACAGTGTGGCTGATATTTAAGTGCCTGCAGGTACGATGCGCCACATCGGACTCATCGAGGGCTGCTTCGGGCATCTTCACCGTAAAAGCGTTCAATGACCCGCCAACTTCCCGGCATGCCTCGTAGGCGATCACGGAGGAATCTACTCCGCCGGACAAAAATACTCCAAGCGGAACATCGCTTCGTAGGCGCAGCCTGACGGATTCGGCCACAAGACTGCGGGTCCGCTCCAAGACCGATTTGTAGCTCTCATCAGTCTTTGGGACATACTGCAAGCTCCAGTATTTTTCGATCTTGAGGTGCTCACCGTCAAAAACCATCCATTCCCCGGCGCCTAAAGAAAAGACATTCTCAAAGACTGTTGCAGGTTGGGGAACGAACCCAAGAGAAAGATAATCGAATATAGCCTGATCTCTGACGCTCCAATTCTGGCCGATCTTTTGAGCGAGAGGCCTCAAGGCCTTTAATTCGGATGCAAACAGCAGTTGTCCGGAATCCCATGTATAATAAAGAGGTTTCTTGCCGAAACGATCTCGAGAGACGTATAGAAGCCGATTTTGTGCGTCCCAGATAGCAAATGCAAACATTCCCCTGAGCTTTTCGGACATGCTAACGCCATACTCTTCATACAAATGCACTAGGGTTTCCTGTATCGCTTCGGGTTACGAAGGTGTGCCCCCTGGATTGAAGGTCTGCCATGAGCTCCAAATAATTGTATATTTCTCCGTTGAAGACGACCCATATTGAACTGTCTTCGTTTGCAATCGGTTGCTTGCCTCCTGTGAGGTCGATAATCGAAAGGCGCCGGTTGCCGAGAAAGATCGGCCCTTCCTGAAATACTCCAGAATCATCAGGGCCCCGATGCTTTATTGCATCCAGCGATTTTTCAATGGCTCGCCTGATGATGCCTCTGGGCACCCAGCCGCCTACTATCCCGCACATATGACTTCCAGGGTACTCAAGTGTATAATTGCCTGTCCTGATTCATCATTTTTTGGGCCGTGACAAAATAACCGGAAGTGATGGAAATAATCTCAAAGTTCGAGAAATGCGGTGAGAACAATTCCTGGAGCTGATCTCGAGTATAGTGATAGATGGCGCACCGCCTTATCCACCCATAGCGGACACGCCGCTGAAGCCTTCCCAGCAACCCATAATTTGGAAATGACGCCAAAAATACTCTCGATGTCAGGCTGGAAGCTCGCTTTATGACCTGCTCAGGATCAGCCAGATAGTCGAACAATCCCAGGGCTGCCACAATTTCAAAGGTTTGATCCATCGAAGCAGTGAAAACGTCTCCGCAAACGAACTCGCACCGATCCGCAACTCCCATTTCTTCAGCCATCTTTCGGCTAAAGGCGATCATGGAAGGGGCAAAATCCACTCCCAGCACTTTGCCTGCCCCTCGTTTTGCGAACTCCACACTGTAGCGGCCCGTGCCGCAACCCAGGTCCAGGACACTGGCCCCGGAGATCTCACCACACTTGCTGAATGTCAGCTCGTGCCGCTCGAAGATCCCTTTGCGCAGTAATCGATTGAGAGCGTACATCATGCGATTTTCATGCGAATATATCGCATCCCACTGCCTGGGAACATGATCGAAGTAAGTCCGGGCGCCCTCATTTCCTGAGTGCATGAGCCAACACCTCTCTGAAGGGCGCAAATCTGAATTCATCAAGTAACCTAGACATCTTATGCCGCATCGTTTCCCTGAACAGGTTGTATTTGAATTCCATCCTGATCGCGGCCAAACTCGATCCGCTTTTTGCGTTTCCGTGCAGGGCAAGTATTTCCGAAGAGAATTCGTACGGGTGACAGTACAGCACGAAAGGAAAGCCGTCACGATTGACCCGCTCCACGATCCGCTTTATCAAGAAATATGGGAGCACCCTGAAATAGCTGCCGCCTGCCGCAAGCTGGCTTCTGCCGAAAAGAGTAATTGTGGAAGGTGGCGCCTCCAGAATTGAATAAGAACCTGCAGTCAATCGAACCGGTCCCCGAGAAAACCCGGGCATGCTGTTCTTGCTGGCGGACCGCGGGACAATGCTGCTGTCGTATTCTATGCCTTCCTGGGCAAGTATCTCCATTGCCCAACACGTGTCCCGATCGATGGAGAATTCCGGCGCTCTAAACCCCCGGACTCGAGCACCTGTCAAAGAGTCCAACAATGCCATTGAACGGCTAATTTCGTTACGAAATTGCTCCGGCGACAACGTATGCAGCGTGCAATGGCTGAACCCATGGCTAGCTATTTCGTGGCCTTCTAGATGAATTCGCCTGATGAGTTCAGGGAAGGCCTCGGCAACATATCCGACTACGAAAAAGGTTGCCTTGACATGCTTTGCCCGGAACAAATCGAGCAGAAAACCTGTGGTTTCAAGCATCGATTCCGAACAAGGGATTAACTCGCTGGTGAGTTTTCTACAAACGAGTTGCTCCCAGCATTCCAGATCAACGGACAAAACGTTTAGCCCAGGATCAACCTGGATCGGTTGCGGATTATGAAAAATGCCGTTCATGCTGTGGAGTTTCAAAATCAGCTCTTAGTGCCAGGCGAGACTGAGCTCAATTCAGGGAAGGGCATTCCCTTTTCTCGAAGAAGCTGAATATATTCGTCACACAATGAGCGCCAGATCAATTCAGGTCGGAAATCATCAAGAACCCTTTTCCTTGCTGCTCTGCCGTGGCTGGAGCCTAGCTCGGGATCTTCCAGATAACGCATTACTGCTTCAGCCAGAGATTGAGCATCGCCGGGCGGAACAAGAGTCCCGGTTATTCCGTCAACGATCGCATCCACACACCCAGTCACGCTGGTGGCTACGACCGGAACTTCCATACCAGCGGCCTCCAAAGGCACGTTAGGAAAGCCTTCGGATTCGGTGGGAAATGCTATCACGTCAATAAGACTGTAGTACACGGGCAGATCTTCGTTTTTGACGAAGTCGGTCATTATTACATGAGGATCAGTCTTGAATGCTTTCATTATGTGCCGTGGAACTGGCGCCTGCTCCTCTTCGTGGCCGATCATCAGCAATACCGCTTCTTGTCGCTCACGCCTGATCTTTTGCCACGCGGAAGCCAAATCAGCGATCCCCTTCCCTGCCACCAATCGTCCGATGTACCCAATAACTTTGACGGATTCACTCAGCCCGAGCGTTCGCCGCAACTCACTGGTGCTAGCATCAGCCACGAGATTCGGATTGAACCGATTTATCGCGTCTACCCCGTTGCTGCTAGCATTCGCAAGCACTTTTATCTTGCGAGCGGGACAGAATCCTGCCGATACCACAACTTCGGACACTGACGGACTCACAGCGATAACCCGATGGGCGCACCGACAAGCCATCCATTCCAATGCCTTCAGCAACGCTTTCATTGGTCCGGTTCTTCGGTCAGTCATCACGCCCCTGAGCGTATAAATCCTTATTGGGACTCTGGCCAGACAAGCGGCAGCCATTGCCAAGGGCCCGGCTTTGCTCGTGGAAGAGTGCACAATCGTCGGTTTCACTCTAAGAAACAACAGGAAAAGGCGCACCAAAGAAATAGCGTCCCGCACCGGTGATGGCCGCCTGGCAAAGGGCACCGCATAGACTTGAATGCTGTCACGCTGGGCGACCTCATCAAGTTCAGGCTCGGGAGAGGCTGCTGCCGCAACTTCGAAACCCCTATTCTTCACATAGTCAATTTGGCCGGCCATAAACAGCTTCAGAGTTATAGGCACAGTGCATACGTGAAGCAGTCTCGGTTTAGGTGAATGGGATGGCGATGTCACAGCGAAAAGCGCTCTTTAATTCTATTTCTGTAATGAAGATAAGCAGTCAGGGTGGGAGATGAATAAACCCGGCTATCCAGATCGGATCGCCGCATTGTTAAGGTTTTCCCGGCTTTGATGTCAGAAATCGCCTGACAGACAAGGCGGATGCCCGCCGCGTTCCGCTTTGAGGCAAGCGTTCGTGGATTATCGTTGGGGTCGAGTTGAATATTCTCTTGAAGGATTATCTCCCCAGTGTCCACGCCCTTGTCAATGAAATGGATAGTCACACCGATGTTGTCCCAATCTCCGTTCACTACTGCCCAGAAGGCGCCGTGAGCGCCTCTGTACCTTGGCGTAATTCCGCAATGGATGTTGATGATAGGGTACATCGTGCAACAGGTCAAGGAGATCATTCCCCAGGATCGAGACGCCTGAAACAACTACCACTTCCGGTCTCACTCTTCTGACAAGATTCAAAACTTCCGCTGAATTCACAGAGTGCGTTCGGACTATTTCAGCAGCTTCAAATTTTGCCGAATCGAACGACACGTCTTCGCCCAGAATCTCCCGAGCCCTTGACGCCGCATTGGGCTGAAATACAAGAATATCCAGAATCTTAAAAATCAGTTGATTGAGGACCATCAAAGGTCCAATTCTCCTGAGACGATTCAGAAAGACTTTTCCGAGTACGGCCCCGCGAGATTCGAGCACTATTCCTCTGACGTAGCACTTTCGTGCCAGCGAATTTGTTAACGTGTACTGTTCTATTCCGCAGGACGCCATCACCAGAACTGCGGCCGCGGCATTGTCGGACGATCTTGATTTCAATTGAGGCTTTCTAAACGGGTGTGCGATTGAAATAGCCTGGTATCCAGCTATCCTTGCTTGCTGGACTCCGAATGCCAGCTGCCGCTAGGATTTGTCGTTCTGTAGTTTTGCAATGACATGAGATGCCGCTTGCCCCATTGTCATGGAGGCCAGATTACCCTGCTTCATCTGATCATTGACGTGGAAAAATATCTCCTCAAGCCCTTCAAGAAGCAAAGGAGAAGTGGTCAGATTGACAGGATGAAACCACAGATGAAAAACGGCTTTCTTTCTGACAGCCTCAGCCAAGCCCTTCCTCGCCTGGCGTACCCGTCTGGAAATGCTTACCATGCTCCAAAAACCTCCAAACGGGACGTAAAACATGGAAGCAGGCAGATCCACGAGCCATCGGCCACGGGATTCGCATGAGTAGCAGTCCACCTCGTCATACACCGGCGGGCAAATTGCCAAAAATCTGTCAATGAAATGGCAAACTCTGTTGAGCCTACGAGAAAGGCCTAGACCATGGTACCAGTTCCGCTCCACACCTCGAAAAGAAATAAATCCTTGCTCACACAATGCGTCTAGGTGTCCGACAGAATTCCGAGGGAAGACCAATGAAAGGAGTTCTAAACCCTTTCGTTCTGCAACGCTGCAACATTCAGCAAGTTGGGAGTTTGCGACTTCGCTGGTGCATTCCGGATCCCCTAATATCGCGTGGGTAAATGTGTGAGACGCTATCTCGTTTGTTTGAGGTGACTTCAGAATGGAGTTCACTATGTCCGGTGCGTAAAAGAAAGGCGCAGATTCCGCAGTAGAAAAAGGATCGTGGCTCAGCCAGCCTTGCGGATACCAACTATATTCGGGCTGCAAGACATGATTATGGTTGTTCGGGCCTTCTTTGGAACAGCCATCAAGAAACAAATGACCCACGACTGCCCAAGTTGCGCTTACTCCGTAATGTTCCAATAAGTTGAGCAGTCTTCCGACGATCTCGCGTTCTCGTACGTAATTCCCGCGAAAATTCCTAAGTCCTCCCTTGTCAAAAGAACCCCATGCCAGCTCAGTATCGATGGAAACGATGAAGATAGCACTGTCCGGCTGTGCTTTCCGCTTGAACAGGCCGCTTGACATCATTCTACAGTGTCCGGTCGCCGAAGACCGGCCTGTTTCAAAAGCCGGTTCAAATAGAGCTCCCTCCGTCTTAGCCTGAGCCAGCGTATGATGGTGCGCTGCATTGAATTGGGAAGGATCGCGCCCATCAGTTCCACAAGACTCCTCGGCATCTGCCTGGGTTTCAGTTCATAGTCACTAATGGTGGTCCGGGTGCAGAGGTCCACCTCTACTCCGGCTCGGCGACAGACATCGAGCCCTTCTGGCATCCATCTGCCCAAGACAACGCCGTTTCGATAGTCTATTGCAGGCTCATAAACGCTCCAAAAGGTATCTGGCATGGTGTCGCTCACGAGGCTGCAGATCGTCTCAAACTCCCATGCAGACAATCCGGGCCAAGCCAAGGACCGAAGCAGTTTTACATCCCATATCGCTGTCTGTGTAGAAACGCGGTAGTCGTCTCCACGCTGAATAACGCCAATTCCGGGAAAATCTTTAAGCTCTTTTGTTGGGGGAGGATGTGGGTACAACCTGAGGCATCCCACCTCATTATGCTCGGCAAGCTCCACCATATTGCGGACCAGATTCGTGTTTACATCCTGAATCATCAGAAAGTCTTCGAGGAACATTATGATCCGAGAAGAATCAATCGCGTCGAGCATGAGGCCCAGATTTTCAGTCCAGGTTTCTGTCTTCCCCTATTGGAATCGAGATTACGCCCTCAAATTCAAAGCTTTTGTAATTGGTACCCAGAAATACTGGATAAGGGCAGTCGGGCCATCGTCTCCAAAAGAGCCGAAAAAAGGGATTCCAAATGTCCGAGTATTTGTCACACGAAATTACGAGCACAGCAGGTTGAGACATCGTGACTAAATAGCCTTTAATATCAAATACGTCAGAAGCTTGATCCGGTCTCGCACTTTCCGAACATTACTCACAAATGCGATTCCCAATCTATTTAGAAGCCATCCCAACGGATTTCTGAGATAATTGCTCCTTTTTTCCAGCATGCTAATGAAAGGCACCTGTTTTTCCCTGGCAAATTCAAGGACTTGGTCCATGGTATCGTATGCACTGTGTAATGCGCACTGCGATAGCTTCTGCAAGAACATACCCTTCAGATCCGCGTCTATCATACCTTTTGAAATATATTCAAAATTGAGTTTCACAGATGTCAGGGGACGTTCCTTGATCTTCGTGCAGCTAATCATATTGTCGTGAAAGCGATATTTTATGTAAGGCTTGGATATCCTGCCTATTGGCCCGCCATAGTGTCGCAACCTGATAAAGAAGTCCATGTCCTCAAGGATTCGAGCTTCTCTTCTATGTGGACCTATTCTTCTAGCTGCTTCCGCTCTGTATAGAAAACATTGCCAAACAAATTCTTCATAGTTGGTTATGTTGCCCGCATGATCAATGACTAGACCGTCAGCACTGACTCCAACTTTCTCTGGGTGCCTATCCAGATAATCAGACATGGTTTCGAAAGCATCCGGCATATAGATGTTGTCGTCTGAGGTCCAGCTCCAATATTTGCCGACGGCGATTTCAAAGCCTGTGTTCATAGCTTGAGCCTGCCCCATGTTTTCGGTCCTAATCTTCTTGAGTCGCGGATCTTTGTATTCGCTGAGTATCTCCTCAGTGTCATCAGTGCTACCGTCCAGCACGACGATGAGTTCCAGATTACGGAATGTTTGATTCAAGCAGGAATCAACACACTCTCTTATATATTTTTGCCCGTTGAACGTTGGCAACACTATGGATATTAGGGCCATGAATGCTGCCCCGCGTATCTCTCTTGATCTCTTGCTATCTTTTCGTATTGGATCCATTCACGATATCGCAAATAGTTAGCGGTGATGAATGGAAAAAAAGCCAGTGCTAGTAAAGCTGGAACAACTTGAATGCGTTGCCTGACGAGTAATCCCTCGTTGGGGAGATAGGAAAAAATCACGGAAAACGCCACAATTGCAAACACACTTGCCCTGACAGTTGGCATGCGTATAAGCCATTTTCGCTGTACCCGCCCGGCTTTTAGCCAACCCACAAATATCAAGACAGTCAAAACCCACGTTTCTACAGAACTGATGAATACCCGAGTCGACCTGATTTCCCAAGGAAAAGGTCTGAAGAAAACCGCAGTAAAACCTGACACGAAGAAGATTGATCCTTCGGGTCCGTAATCTATATTAGATCCCTGCCTGGAATCCGCAAGCCCGGCTGCTCTCTCGGACAAGCGTTGCACAACCAATTCGGGTGACGTCACTTTTGCTCCTGTTAATCGCTCGAGCCCACCCAGAGTTGTGGGAATAGCTACAGCCAGAAGCACGATCACCAACGTCCTTTTGCCTCTCTGGAGCAGTTCCACCACACCGCACGACATCAACCATGCAGCACAAACGTGCGGACGAAGTGTCCCGGCAAGAGCCACGCCTGCAATGGATGATAATCGAACCGACTTGATTTCGTTTCGGGATATGGCTGGCATAAATGAAAGAATCTGACAAACGCCCCAGTACATGAATCCTTCTTTCATATTGCTGGTCGTCCAAAAGACTGTCGAGGGAAAAAATATCACTAGGTAAAGCCACTTTTCTATCCCTCGGACATGAATAAAACCGGCTACGAAAACCCTGGCCAGGGTCAGGCCTCCCATGAAACCGAAAAAAGCGTTTATGACAACTGCGGACGTCGATGTGGCTCCGGTCAAATAGTTCAGCCACGCTAGATAAGCAACATAAGCATCATTGGACAGTGGAAATGACCCACTAAATGGTGAATAGCCTCTCGCTATGTCTGCTGACATATCCAGGGCCCGCTGCCAGTGCACACCTGCATCCATTCTCGACAAGCCGAGAAGATAGTATGCGTAATTCTCACTAATCCAAGCATACGACAGCCATAGGATTCCCAGAAGAATGACATTCCGCCTAAACTTGCCTGTGAACAGCGCTAACTTCAGATTGTAGTTCACAATCGGAGGAACGCACATCATCAAAGCAAAAGTGATAAGAATGTCAGCGAGGCTCCAGTCATACATTGCGTTACACTCTCAAGGAAATCATGAATGTGCAGAAAAAACTACGAAACATTGTCACAGGTTCTCACTGACATACTGTATCAAACGGTCCGAAAAAAACTTCTCTACTCAACTCTGTGTTTCCTCTGGTTCGTCCACTAGTTCGGCGTACATTGCAAGCAGACGATCTACCGCTGTCTTCGCGGAAAAGAAATCCTCTATTCGTTTCCGACCGGCGTTGCCGAGCTCGGCCGCAAATTCTCGATCTGTAAGTATTCTAATGGCCGAATCAGCCATCCCTTGAATGTCTTCGACAGGGTGCAAGATTGCAGTTAAGCCCTGCTCAACAGCCTCCGTCAAGCCAGGGACCAGAGAGCCAACCAACGGGATTCCAGCAGCCTGTGACTCTAGAGCCACTATCGGGAGACCTTCATGAATCGACGGAAGCAGGAATAAATCGCACTGGCCAATCAGTCTTGGAGCGTCATCATTGAAGCCTAAGAATCTGACTAATTCTCCTATGTTGCGGGTCTTGACAACCTGTTCGACAGCGGAGCGCAAAGGGCCTTCTCCAATGAGCAGCAGTCTCGCATCAGGGCATGTAAGAAGTACTCTTTGGAATATGTCAATGAGTCCAAAATGGTTCTTCTGCTCTATGAATCTGCCTACATGAATGATCAGTCGCGAGCATCCGTCTAGTCCAAGAGATTCTCTGAAGGCGATCTTTTCAGCTTCAGTTGGAATTTCAGGCACAAATACGCCCAGATACAAAACTCTCGATTTGGGACGAAGCTCATCTCGGCCGGAGATAATGTCTTCCAACACGGCCTCAGACACACCTGAAAGGAGATCGGTGTTTCGTGCGGCGTACGCGATGCTTAGACGCGCGTATAACCGTCTCAGGTCTCGGATCAGCGGGAGTCGCAACCACCAAAGTGAGGCCATGCTGAAATCAGTGTTGTGAAATGTCGTGATCACAGGTACGTGTTCTCGCCTCGCTATCCAGACAGGGAAACCGCTGTATACTCCAAGATGGTTATGGATCAAATGATAATTGTTTTGATCCAGTATCCGGACCAGGCCTCTCATAAAACCGATGTGATCGGGCTTGAGAGGACAGAGAAATACTCTCGCTCCTAATTTCTCGGCCTGTTCCGCCCATGGTCCGGTATCGACACCCATGCAGCACACGTCCATTGCGGCAACATCTCTAGGGATTTCGGCCAGCATCCTGAGCAACCAGCTTTCCAGGCCGCCTCTGTAGAAAGCGTAGACAAGATGCAGCACACGTATGGGTCTATAGACTCCATCCGATTTGACGTTAGTCCTCAATGCCGAATCATGCATTGCAATAGACCGCTTCCAATTGCTTCAAGGAATTCTCTATGTTAATAGGGCTTCTTTCAACCAGGCCAAGGGCTTCCAAACTGGAAACCGGGCTGTCCCGTTTCAACAATGCCAGTGCTTCATCAGCCCACTCCGAAGCGGACAGCGAAAGAGGAAGTCGCCTTATCAGCCCCGGAACGACATCCGCCTCTTCGGGAATATTGTCCGAGATAAGGCACTGCACTCCAGCGGCCTGCGCTTCCACAAGCGCCAGCCCTAAGCCTTCGTATAAGGATGGGAACAGGAATAAATCCGCAGTTCCGAGCAATAATCTCGGCACATCCGGCCGCGAGCCCAGAAATACAACCTTCTTCACCAGGCTTCGGCGAGCTACCTGCTCTTTGACAGTATCTTCAAGAGGACCATCTCCAACAAAAACCAGCCGTAAGCGGGGGTCTTTTCTCATCGCCAGAGAGAATACTTCCAGAATGAACGGGAAGTTTTTTGGGTGAGTGAATCTTCCAACGTGCACAACAACTTTAGAGTCAGGATCTAATCCCAACTCGGTCCTTATTGTTAGCCGGTCATGGTTTTTTCGGAATGGTGTGAAATCAATGCCGCAGAAAAGTATCCTCCATCGGGGATCCGATTTCCAGTCGCTCCCGAACAGATCTGCTGCCGCCATTCTGCTTGCCGCCAAACCAACTGTGGCATAACGGTTAATCAGTACGTCCATCAGGCCATAGTAGCAGCGTCTACCCATTCCCAAATCGAGCTCTGCGGATCGAGGGTCGCTGTGACTGTGAGCTACTCGTATAGGGATTCCAGCTCTGCTGGCCAGCAGAAGATTCAAACCCGTGAATCTATGGCAGTGACCGTGCAACACATCATATGGGCTGCTTTGGCGAAGGACACGAGAAAACCTGACAGCGTACGACAAAAGATTCGTGTGGTCGGGGCACGCTATTATTCTTGCACCCAGGGCTCGAGCTTCCTCATCGTAGGCGCAGGCTCTATTTGTGTGGACCAGAAAATCCATTTGAAATCTATCTCTCGGCACGTTCCGCAGCACAGTCATGAGCCATGCTGCGATCCCACCACGCTCCATGCTGTCGAGCACGTGAAGTATGCGCCTTTTCAATCTCGCCATTCTCATTGCACAGGAACTAGAATTGTATTTTTCAGGCGTTATCGTCAGACCGTCCTGAATTCAGGATGAATTCGGCAAGGCCGGGATACGAGTCATCAGTCAAGTTGTCGCGTGCAAAAGTCGCGGCCTTTGATCTCATGTCCGCACCAAAATCGGGATCAGAGATGAATCTTCTAACCAAGCCCCAGAATTCTTCAGGAGTCCGGGCCAAGACAGTCCCATCCTGAAAAGTGTCGTAAGGAAAATCCACTCTTTTCAGCATGGCTTCCTTTTCCGCAAGAAAATATATGATCGGCTTGGCCATTTTCAGGGCATGCACCATTGCCCCGCCTCGATAGTTTACAGCGATGACAAGGTCCGTCTCCTTCAGAGCGGATTCCAACTCTGATGCAGGGGGCATAAGCCTTTCCACAACTTGAGACCCTGCGGCCTCTATCATCTCGAGATCCGAAATATACGGATGAACTTTCACTTTTACATCAATCTTTTCTCTCAGATCAGGCGGCGGATCAGTCACGGACCTCAATACAGTCAACTGAGCGCTGGGGCTGGTGTAAAAATTCAGGTGCGGTCCTTCGCCTACAGATTCGGTCAAGGCCAGAATGTGGCATTTGGAGTCACCGGAAAACGCTTTCACCGGGACCACGGAGTACTCGTCTTTTGCCGCCAGCCTGGCACAACCGTGCAATATCGTGGGACTGATACCGGACCGTTCAAGATGTCTCTCTTGGAGACGGCTATTTATAAGCATGGTGCTCTTGAACAGATTTTTCAACAAAAGTCTTCCTGCGCCGCATGCGTGAGGTATTACGAAAGTAGGAATGCCTGATCGCTCTGCAGCTTCGGAAGCCAACAAGAAAATTGACTCTGTCACACCTGTGACCAATACCGCTCTAGGTTTGGTTAGTTCCCATAATTGCTGCCAGAATTCGAAATTATTCCTGTAAAGGGCGGGCCATCTGTATCGGCAATAGTACCGGAAATGGAACCCCAAGATCTTCATTGGCTCATGCCATGGCTGGCCTATAGACGCATCCAAGGCCTTTTCATAACCAGCTAGAAACCGTCGCTGGAGGCCAGGATCAACCGAAGGCAAAAGCCGTGAAGGCAAGGCAGCCACCCAGGACGTCAGTGGCCATCTGGCGCTGAAAGAAACCGGCACACCCCATTTACTGAACACATTTTCGGATTTTTCGGAAAGGTGGCTACCTATTACGGCCGCCACTTTCCCGGGAAAATGCTCTTGAAGCTCCCTGACCACATGACTGAAACGAACATCCTCATCATAGCGCAGCACTATTACGATGCTGCCTTTCGAGAATGTTTGATCGAAATTCTCAGTATTCTGCCCTGCTGCTGCCCCGAGTTTTAATTTCCCCAGCACCTTTTGCAGAGTGAAGAAAATCCCTGATGGATCAAACGGCCCCAGAATTGTGGAACGAGACGCTGCTCGCCCGAGCTTGGCTTGCCAAATCCTGCTGCACGCGTCCGAAGCCGAGTGCCACACTCCCGCACGTGGAAAAAGATTGCCAAAGAATTTGAACTCGGATATTCCGGCTGATTTCAGATGGGATGCTAATTTCAGAGACAAGATTGCATCCTGCCAAAACCTGTCCATTGCGTATATGTCCGCTTGAGGCAAACAGATTCCATCAACGGTGAACTCGTCTCTTGCAGGCTCAAACCATTTGTAGCCACATTCGCGGGCCACTTTTATGCCGTCCACTATTATTTCAGGATCGAACCAGTCATCGAGCAATGTATACGGAACTCCTGCCCTTGTGGCTAGTGCCATTGCAGGAGAATCAAGAGCGAGTAAAGTATACCCCGCTGCATGCGCCTTGCCCAAATATCGGGAACTATTCCTCAGGGCGAGATCCGACCCGAAGTATGCAAGCAATTTATCTGGATTACTCATGGTTAGGTCGACTTAGTTGACGAATACGGTTTCGCATTCAAATGGGAAAAACTCGGGGACTTCTTTACACATTGCGGGATCCTCCAAGACGGGCCGCTCTGCGCAGGACCATCTCCGTGAGGATGAAGATTGCATCATCTTTCCGGTGGATTATTGTGAATCTTGCCTTTCCAAAAGCTCTAAGAGAGTGCAGATTGTCTTTTCGTATATATGCGTGGATCGACTTCATCCAAAGCCATCGTCCAAAACCTGCGTTGCATGCTTCTCTGATTGCAATCGCCCCGAAACCTTGTCCCACGTACGGTTGAAGAAGATGAATTGTAATGATCGCCCGGTCTTTTCCAGCCTTGTCCAAACGCACTGTGCCCATTCCAGTTCCGTCTTCGGATTCGACAATGAAGAGCAGATGAGAGCCAGCGTCCAGCACTTCAGCGAACCAGCGCACATGATCTTCCCAATCCACGTTTCCAAGGCCGGGGCTCTCAGAGATAAGCCAGGGATCATTGCGCCATTGAAAGACCTGCTCCTTGTCTTGATGTTCGGCATTTCTCAATCGTATGGAAGCGGGTAAGCAATCGTTTGTCAGGGTTTTGTCGTTTTTCTTGTGCATTACTTTTGTTCCATAGACAGCGGCCTTTGCTTAAACAAGACAGGCTTCGCCTCCGTCTATGTATGTCAACATGGCGATACTTTTATTATTTTATAGAATAGCCACCGTTTTTGCATTTTTCAGTGGTTGTCTTCTCAACGCAAGTAAAGTCAGCCACGTCTGAAATACTTGGTTCCAGGAAAGCCAAACACAAGCGGAGGAATTTCGCTCAGGGTGAGTATTCTGCATGGCACGATACCAGTGCTGCAATATGCCCTGATGACCACAAGTTCTTCAACTTGAAATAATAAAGCGTTGAATCGTCTTACAGATAAAAATGTCCGATTATCCCTGTTTTGTCAAGGGGTTTTCGGATCGGAAAACCGAATGAGAGATTGAAATCATCGTAGTAAGTTGACCATGTTGGAAGGGTTGGGGCTTGGCTATGAATGCGAGGCAGAGCCGCCGGGATACCCTTCCCCAGACGGGGTCCTGGAGCGAGACAAAAAAAGAGAGTTTTGAGCAGTGGAAGATTTGGCGTCGCCGTACCTGCACCAAGAAGAGGCCCGAACAATCGCGTAAACGGCACCGAAAACAAATCAACTTTTCTCAACAGAGGCATGCTCGCCCGCCCAGATCTGAAGGAAAAACGAGTCGAATTCTTCGGCAGTAGAATCCCAGCTCACGCCGGATTTGATGAGGAAGTCATGACCGGCAGCACCCATTTTGGCTCTCAATACAGGATTCGGGGCCAGCTCGCAGAGGCAGTCCCGAAGAGCAGCTACATCGCCGGGCTCTACCAAAAAGGCTGTCTCCCCTTCCCTTACCATGTCAGGAATCCCGCCGATTCGGGTGGAAATCACCGGGAGCCCTGAAGCCATTGCCTCGTTCACCACGTTGGGTCTGCCTTCCATGTAGCTCGGCAGGCACAGTAAATCGACATCTCGCATCAAACGAGCTACTTCATCCGGAGCAAGAAGCCCTTTCCATTCAGTGCGGTCTGCAAGCCCCAAGCGTTCACATTGCTGCCTCAATTCCGCTGCATTAGGTCCGTCACCTACTACTATCAGGTGGACATTCCCAAGACCAGGATCTGATAAGGCGTCCAGAAGATCGTGAAGTCCCTTCCGAGCGATCAGACTTCCCACAAATAGAAGGCGTACGTGATCCCGCCCGGGTTTGGGGTCTGGGGGCGGATGGAACATCTCTATATCAACTCCGAACCTGGGGAGCCGACACTTGCTCTCGGGGATTCCCAGATCGAGCATGATGTCCAGGAGTTCTCCGCTGACAGGCGCGACTAAGGAGGATCGCCTCGTGACAAATCTCGTCAAGAATCTCCAGAACGCGCGGTCCCTCGCCAAGTAGCCATCATCGCCACGGAAAGAAACTATCAGCGGTTTGCGTGTAATTAAATTTGCCAAAGCACCGATTATCCCCGCCCCCAACCAATTGGCATAAATCAAGTCGCATCCGCGGGATTCTGAAAGCGTTTTGCAGAGAAACGCGACCATCATAGGAAATACCTGCAGCCGCGCAAGGAAGCTCTTTGCCATGTTTTCGGGGATACCGCCCGCTCCTGCGCACAGCCTTTCCAGCGATCTCGGGAGAAAATACGCAAACCTTACTGTTTCAATTCCATCAAGCGCTCTTCTGCCGTAGAAAGCTCCATTCGAAGGGGCAACCACTTTGACCGGATAACCTCTTCGCTTGAGGGCTGAGAGCAGCTTTGCGATGAATATTCCCGATGGGTCCGCGTCATCCGACGGATAAGAAGTGGTGAGTACCAGCAGTTTCGGTTTTTTTGTCTTCCTTTTCAGCTGGTTCTCAATTGCGTGTTCGGTCATTTACAGCAGTCTTTCAATAAGGAAGAATCGCGGAGGATCTTCCTGCAAGACGTTTCTTCAACCTCACTGGATTGAAAGCGAATTTCCATGAACTCACTTAATGAACCTGCAAGATGCCGGCTATACTTTTTCGAGCTCTGCGTCTCGCATCTTCGCCATAGTAGTCCGTATTACCACAAAAGTCGCACCTCAGCACCTATCCCTATCCCCAGTTTTTCGGATGCATCCATCATATTCACAGCAATTTCCAAGAATCCGAAACTGTTGATCAACGCCAGCGGTTCGCCCTCATTTGCCTCGCCAAAGAAGCTGCGAATCCCGGGAATCCTCAGGTTGCCCACCTCAATATATCGCACTTTTCGAGTCAACATCACCGCTGAGACATTTGACGTAAGATTGCCGAAGCGGTCAACGTATATTATTTGCCCTCGAATTCCCTCCAGCGTTTGAGAAGGTTCGGGCAAGTCCAATCGAATGGGCTCCTGAATGAGCGGCCCCACCAATTCGAAAGGCCTGCCCGAGCAAAGGCAGGCAGCAGTTGGAGCGAAAACATCTCTGCCGTGGAAGGTGGGATGAGGGTCGGGCAGCATGTAATCCGGATTCGCAATTTCTCTTGCCTCCCATGGCTCCGACGATTCAAGAGTCAAAGAGAACAAGCCATTGTCGGGTCCAATGTAGAAACGGTTCCCCGCCTTAAGGACAATCCCTCGCCTTGCGCTGCCCACACCAGGGTCCACAACGGCCACGTGGATTGTGCCTTCAGGAAAATAGCGGCTTATGCCCTTTAGCACCAGGGCACCTTCAAGAATGCAAAACGAGTTTATGTCGTGAGTGACGTCAATCAGGTGCGCGTCCGGACAGATGCTCAAGATAACGCCTTTCATCTGAGCGACATATCCGTCCTTCGTGCCGAAATCAGTGGTGAATGTAATCACCGATGTCAAACCGGATCCTCCCGTTTGATCGACGGTGGCGGCGATTCGCGTTGACATGCACGATCATACTTGATTAAGTGTCTCAATTGAAAGAAAACCCTCGTTGAATCCAAACAACTGTTAAGCCCCAGATCGGAAAGCTGATGGAGATCCCAACGATCCTAAAAGAAGGCTTTTCGAGTTTCAAGGATGCTCTCTCGGATTTGTTCTTTCCACCGATCTGTCCATTTTGCGATTCCCCGGATGTGGATTCCGGAGGAGGCCTTTGTTTCTGACTGCGTTGAATCCATTCACAAAATCGAAGAGCCTTTCTGCTTGCAATGCGGTTTGCCACTTCCGGAGAACCATGTTGCTGGTGCTCTTTTTTGTGGTCAATGCCTTCTCGCTTCTCCGGCTTACCACGAAGCGAGATATGGGGTCAGGTACAAAGGAGCGTTCAGAGAAGGGCTCAAGAGATTCAAATATGGTGGAGCGCTATTCGCGACAAATGCATTGTCGGACCTTCTGATCGACACATTTCATAAGCACTACAAACCTGATGAATTTGACCTGATATTACCGGTTCCGATTCATCGCAAGAAACTGAGGGAACGCGGTTTCAACCAGGTGATCGTCCTGGCTGAGAATCTTTCCAGACACGTCGGGATACCTATGGACAGGACATGCTTGACAAAATTCGTCAACACGGCTCCGCAAGCCAGTCTGACAAGACAGGAAAGGCTCAGGAATCTGCGCGGCTCTTTTCGGGTGACTCGCCCGGGTGCTATAAAGAATAGAAGGGTGTTACTGGTGGATGACGTGGCTACAACCGGCTCAACTATTAGTGAAGCTGCACGAGTAATCAAAAGAGCAGGAGCCGCCAGGATCGATGCGCTGGTGCTTGCACTCACATCTCCGAGGGACAACGACCAGAGGTAGGAACTGCCTTGCAAGCGCATAATCGGTTAGATTGCAGGCAATCGACAGACGAGAAATTCGATAGGAGACTGTTATGGCTTTGATGACGCCGGAACAATTCGAGGAAAGTCTGAAAAATTCCAAGCCCGTTGTGTTCATGAATGGAAAGAGGGTGAACAGCGTGCTGGAAAACCCGAACACCAGAACCGTGGTCGAAGCGAACAAGGCGAGCTACCGCTGGGCTCTGGATCCCAAATATCAAGAGACAATGACGTGCCATTCCCCACTAATAGGCGAAACTGTGAATCGGTACACCCACGTGAGTGAGAGCGTGGACGATCTCATTGCCAAGGCAAAAGCTGGAACGTTTACAGCTGAAATGTTGGGTACATGCATTTATCGTTGCGTCGGCTATGACTCGTTCCACGCTCTCGCCGCAACCACTTGGGAAATGGACCAGAAAATAGGGACAGAATACTATCCTCGTTTCACAGAATATCTGAAGACGGTCCAAAAAAAGGATCTGTCAGTGGCCGGTGCTCTCACTGAGCCGAGAGGAAGCCGCAAGAAGAAAACCCTCGATTGGCCGGACCCTTTTTTGTCATTGAAAATAGTGGACAGGAACAAAGAAGGCATAGTGGTGCGGGGAGCCAAAATAAACATTTCGGGTGCATTCGCGAGTCATGAGCTGGTGGTATTGCCCCAATCTTCGCACAGTGAAGGTGAAGAGGATTACGCCGTGGCCTTTGCCGTTCCTGTCGATACCAAAGGCATAACTTACATCTGCCAATATTCTCCCTATTCCGCTGAACGCGATCAGGCTGACGACATTTACGAACTTGGAAATCCCGTGTTTGGGCAGCGTGAAACGTCCATGGTTGTGTTCGACAATGTTTTCGTCCCATGGGAGAGAGTCTTCCACTGCGGCGAATACAACTATTCCGGCAAGATAGTCGGTCGATTCGCGCGCACGCATCGCATGACCTGCGGTGGAACCTGTAAAGTTGGCTTCATGAATCAGATCATTGGCGCGTGTAAACTCATCCAGGAATACAAAGGCCTGGAAAACATAGCTCACGTTAACGAGCAAATCACCGAAATGGTAGTGCTTAGAGAAACAGGGCGCGCCTGCGGATTGGCTGCGGCTCATATGGGTTCCGAGGATCCCGCTGGTTCGGGTGTATTTCTTCCCGACGAGGTTATGGGAAATGTTGCAAAATTGAATATCTGCAATGCCTTCTGGAGAACAATGGCCCTGGCTGGGGACATAGGCGGTGGGTTGATCGTCACCATGCCTTCTCTCAAAGAGTTAAAAAATCCGGAGACAAAGGCGTATGTGGAAGAATTCTTCAGTTTCGGCTCCGATGAGCCGACCGAGAATATTTTGAAGGTCCACAAACTGCTCCAACACTGGACCGCCGGACAACACGGAGTCGGCACCTGGCACGGAGCCGGGCCAGTAATGGCTCAGAAGATAATGTTGCAGAGAATAGTGAAGTTCGATCACGAAAAGGAATTGGTAAAGAACGCACTGAATTTAAAGGACAAAGAGTGATCAGTGCGTGGCGGTTCGGCATGGCCCGTGGTCCCTGTTGACGATGACTGGATACGCGGAATCAAGTCAACTGCCCACTACGGATATCCGTCAACAGGCAGCTTTTGCGGCAATAGCGACAAATAAGGCCAATAACGAACGTCTTACCAAGAAATAAGCCCTATTTTTCTGGTCGGCGAGCAAGCGACCTGTAACGTGTGGTTCTTATTCCGCCGCTCCCCTTGATTCCTTCAATCAAACCGGCTGCCTCAAGCGAACGAAGGAATCTCCTCGCGGTCTCTCTCCCCAACCGAAGCACAGTCTGAACGTCAGCGGCGGAAAATAACTCATTGCCGGGATCTGAAAGAAACTCAGCCAAGTTTTTTTGACCATCAAGATTGCGAATAGCCCGAAATCCCTGTACTTCCACGATTTGCTCGAGAGCCTGCTGAAAATTCGCTTCAAAATGAGTGGAAGATGGCAGTGTCTCCGGAAAATCTTCCGGCCTGATAATACCTGCAGGTCTTTTCTTGATGACAAACGAGAGGACTACACTCAATTCGTCAACATTTCCCGGCCAATGATATTCATTCAGCACCCTGGCGGCATCCTCGTTGAGCCGCTCACTGATGTGTTTGTCGCCGAACTTGCCGGCGAATGAGTCTATCAAATCAGGCAGATCCTCAATTCTATGACGCAGCGGAGGAATGCACACTCTCGTGGCGGCCAGGAATGCAAACAGGTCGTGAAGAATCATCTTCGGCGGATCATCGTTGAGACTCCACGGGCCGGTGGACACAATGATTCTACAGGAGGGCGCTCCGCGCATGTCAGACAACAGTCGGTCATAAAGAACTCTCTGAATCTCAAGTGGTGACTTGTCCACGCCTTGGAGGAAGGCTGTGATTTCAGGATCGCCCGGAAATATATCTTCCAGGCGGCTGGCCGCAAAGGAATTCTGCCCCGGAAGCTCGCCGTCAAAGTTCCTCACGTGCAAGGTGGAATCCGGAAGTCCTCTCAAGTTATGCGTCAGGCGTGCCATCGAATCGAACTCACTGCCTTTTTCACCTGCAAACCAAATGGGGAGATCCGTCGCAGCAAATCCAGCGAGCTTACGGTATGCCGCTTGCATAGAAGGACAACGAGTTCGCGGAATTGTGATCTTTGCAAGTCCGCGGTCTGATTGAGTTGCTCGTCGGGCTGACGATAAACGGAACAGGTAGTCGAGGGCGGTGACGAGACCAGTCTGGTCTTCCGCTGATAGGACGCACTCCAGAATCTCGGCCAATATTGAATGGCGTTTTTTGGATAAATCACAGTTTTTCGCAGATTCCAATCTTCGCCAGACGCTTTGAAGCCAAACAATAGCGTCTTCTTCAGGAGCTGGCGCTTTAAGCCTGTACGTGTCGATTTTGTCATCTGCGCCCATTCGACAGCCGCGCAGGGAGTGAAAGAATCTCTGCACAAGGGATTGCGAGGATTCATGCGGCCGTTCTTGCCGCAAGATTAAGAAGGCCGGCCACAGTAGAAGCTGATCTTGATCGAAAAGGACTGACATTTGGCTCCGAGTCGAAAGCGTCTGTTTCATTTTTGTTCCGACGCAAGGCTTTTGAAGGCTCGGGAGATCGATCAGATGCGGGCAAACGTAACATGAAAGGATTCACCCCACAATAACCAATAGAGGGACGTGTCAAAGGAACTCCGCATGTCATACAAAGACGAAATCAAAATCGAGATCGAAACGCTTGTGGACATTGATTTGTATCTCAAGGCACTCTCGATGTTGCTGCAAACCCTTCGCCTCGACTTGACGAATTCTATGAAAGCTCTGGGAGCAGTCGAGGAATCCATCCAAAAAACACTGGAAGCAATACAAGAGGTGCGAAAATTCAACTAGGGCTGACCGAACATCTGGATCAGTTGCTAAAAATAATGTCCATTTAGGCATCCGAACTGAAGAATGCGGAAGGCTTATTGTGACTGGCGTCTTGTCCGCTAGTCTGGCGGCCGGATCAAGTCCCATGCCGTTGATTTAAGCCGTGAATCCACTCTATGCAACTCTTGCCGTCATTCCGTCGAAAGACGGAATACAGGTTTTTCAATCCCGCGAAAACAGTTCCTGGGCCCCGACTTTCGTCGGGGTGACGGGTACTGGACGGTGCCATTCAGCGAATCGGATAAACATTTTGGCAGCCGCTAGTACCGGCTAAATGCCATGAGAACTGTCGTGTGCCTGCAAAGCCTTGTCTTTTTTGAAAAATCTGCAAATAGCCATACAAAACGCGAATGCTACCCCGAGTCGTAGGCAGACAGACGTCCGCCGAGTTTAATCCGGTGTCTCGCCAGCCTCTGTCTTGTCCACGTCGTCAAACCCTTTGGCATAGCTTCCCAGAATCTTGAGAAATTCGGTCTTGTCTTGCAATTCCTCAAACAAGGGTCTGTACTGCGGATCGCTTATATCCAGCTCGATGTCGGCGTAGAAGAGGTACTCCCAAGGTTTGCCATGGATCGGTCGTGATTCCAGCTTCACCAGATTAACCCGTTTTTCGGCAAAGAGCTTCAAGGTTTCGTATAGACTTCCGGGCTGATCGCTCACAGAGTAGATCAACGAGGATTTGTTTTTGGTGCCATCGAGGAACTCGCCCGCTGAAAGAACTACGAAACGGGTGAAATTCCTAGGGCTACTCTCAAGCCCTTCTCGCAGTATTTTCACGCCGTAGATTTTCGCGGCCTCTTTGCCGGCGATGGCGGCTTCCTTTTGATTGTTGCTCTCTTTGACTCTCCGGACCGCTGACGCGGTGTCTTTGCAAGCCACGAGATCCCACTGAGGGTAAGCGGCCAGAAACTCCTTGCACTGTCTGAACACCTGCGGATGCGAATAGACACGTTTGATTTTGTCGAGACGTGTGCCCTGATGACCGACAAGATTATGGTCAATCCTCAAGGTCAGTTCCCCGACAACACGGAGATCATATTCGAGAAGAAGATCGTAATTTTCGTGAATACTTCCGGTGAGAGAGTTTTCTACAGGCACTATTCCTAAAGTAGCATCTCCGTTATGAACAGCCTCGAATACGTCCCTGAACAAAGGAAGGTTCTGATGAGAGATTTCAGTTCCGAAGAATTGCCTGCAGGCCTTATGGCTGAATGACCCAGGTACTCCTGCATAGACCACTTTCTGAGGCTTGGTTCCTGGATCCGAACGGTTTCCCGTCTTCTTGGCCTTTTCCAGATACCTGAAATCCAGTTGCTTACCTATGACCGGGGCGATTACGTGAAGATCTCGCATGAGCTGCTTGAATTGTTCGGGATAGAGGCTTTGAGGGCCGTCTGATAATGCCTTATCCGGTTCGGAGTGCACTTCCACTATCAGGCCGTCAGCGCCGGCCGCAATGGATGCGCGGGCCATGGGACTCACCTTCTCCCTGATCCCGGTGGCGTGGCTGGGATCTATGATGATGGGCAAGTGAGTCAAAGACTTGATTACCGGCACTGCGGTCAAATCCAGAGTATTGCGAGTGAACCGTTCAAAAGTGCGAATTCCGCGCTCACACAAGATAACCTGGTCATTTCCTTCTGATAGGATGTATTCCGCAGACATGAGCCACTCTTCAATGGTGGCAGACAATCCGCGCTTGAGAAGCACCGGTTTTCTCATGCGCCCGACGGATTTCAGCAGTTCAAAATTCTGCATGTTGCGCGCGCCGATCTGGACCACGTCCACATATTTTGCCATCAGATCAGCCTGGTCCGCAGAAGTCATTTCCGTGACAATGCCCAATCCTGTTTCCTCTCTGACTTCTGCTAATATCTTAAGACCCTCTTCCCCAAGCCCCTGGAAGGAATAAGGCGACGTTCTGGGTTTGAAAGCGCCGCCGCGGAACAATACTGCTCCGCATTGACGCACCAATCTGGCGATCTCGAGGGTTCGTTTGCGCTCTTCCACTGCACATGGGCCGGCAATAACGGCCAAACGGTCTCCGCCGATGGCTACAGGCCCCACCTGGATTATCGAAGGTTCCGGATGAAGTTCTCGGCTGACAAGCTTGTACGGCTTAGAAATTGGTACGGCCTTGGCGACGCCCGGGAACAATTCAAAATGTCGCAAATCCTCTCTTACCGTTCCCACAATACCCAGGACGGTTTCTTCCACTCCCTTGATTTCTTTGATGAGATAATCATCCGAGCGAAGGACCTTCTTGAGTTCCACGATCTCCCTTTCCGTAATTCCTTTGCGCAGGACCAATATCATAATATTCTCCTTGTATTTTGAGACGCTTTTCTCCGCAACATTAAAAAACCCCAAGGAGACTATCCTCGGGGTTCCAAATTACAAACCCCGGGAGGATCTGGGATCCACCCGGGGTTTTCAATGCGACCATATGACCGTATCACCCAGGTGGATCCAGACTAAAAAACCAGAAATATGCAAAAAAGCCGAAAACAGGCCCAAACTGGGTTTCTGACTCGGCTTCTTTCTTGACTGCAAAGGTGATGCGTTTCATTACCTACTCCAATTAATCAAGTAACAGCCTACGCAATCTCAGCGTTCATGTCAATGAAAATCGGTTTACCCTCTTGCCCATTTGTTTTCTAATGGATTCCAGGCAGCCATCACGGTGAACCGAGTCATATCAAGAAATTATGGTTGCCGCTCGTCTGACTTCTGGTACTCCATGCCTCTGACTTTTGAAAAATCTCTTGTTCCCAAAGTGAGAACGCAGTAACGACGGTATATGCACGTCATCAAGGTGAAAACGCTTCGAGATTTCTGGGTAGAATATCCTGATGTTGAGCAACCCTTAAGAACCTGGGTAAGCGTTGTCGAAAAAGCAAGATGGCGAAATCAGGAAGATGTCAGAGCTTTGTACCCTGGGGTCGTTCCGATCAGAGACAACAGGTTAGTATTCAAAAGGCTAGAAGGCACTGACTATCGGTTAGTCATAAAGGTGAATGACAAGCTTCAGAAGGTGTTTATCCGTTTCGTCGGGACACATTCGCGGTACGACAGAATAGACGCCAACACCGTCTGACTCAGGTAGAGAAAAGGCAAGGAGAATCAGAATGGAAATCAAACCGATCCGCACGGACGAAGAGTATGAAGCAGCCCTTGCCCGAATCGAAGAACTTTTTGATGCGGAGCCGGACAGCCCCGAAGGTGATGAACTGGAAATTCTCGCCTCTCTCGTGGAGACATACGAAAGAAGGAACTACTCCATTGGACCACCGGACCCGATAGAGGCAATCAAAATCCGAATGGCGGACCTGGGGCTTGACAGAAAAGACCTCGAATCCGTTATCGGATCAAAGGGAAGAATCTCAGAAGTTCTCAACCGTAAAAGACACTTGACGCTGCCGATGGTTCAGAAATTGAGCGAGAAGCTTGGTCTTCCCGCCGAGGTTCTGGTACAGCCCTACCCCCTCGCCAAGACAGCACGGAAGGCATGCCGTAGCAGGGGTCGGGAAGCGTGCGCCTGAAAATGGAGCTCTGGAAGCATATTTGCGGTCAGAGACTTCTGAGCTTACCCTGGGCAGATCCGTGCGGCCCCGGAAACCTGGTCCGAAGAGGTCCAAAAATGGCTCGATGAATTAAGTATGGTGTCCCCGGAATGGTGATTGGGGGGCGAATATGGACATAAATAGTGTCGCTGTTAAGGCACGGTAATGATGTGTATCGTCTGAGATGGGACAATGCCTGCAACATCTTCCAACAGGAAGGTGCCCGCCTCAGCATTGGGAGTAATAGTAGCGCCGCAGCCACAGGGGACTGCGTAATGGCCGCCGAAGGGTCCATCGGTCAGGGAGCCCCCGGCCGGTATGGTGAGAGTAATCGGACCCAGACCACTAGTTACAACCAACGCCGTCTGAACATATATTGCCGCCAGTAGTATACAATATCACATTCCTGCAGCCGCCCGGCGCAATGCTATTGCTTGTAATACTCATCCTGACAATTGTTGGGCCATGGGACTCATATCCCTCGATCTTTATTGTGAAGGCGGCTGTGCGAAAAACGATTGGACACGGATCCCCCGGTGTTACGTATATGTATGTTTCATTCTCCGTCCACGAGTGGCTTCTGATGACAGTGCCCCCCAAGGGATTTGAAAGCGTAAAACGAAACCACGGACGGCTCGAACTACCGGCAGGAGCAGATTTGGCAAGGACAACCGATGCAGGCTGATGCCAATCCCTCTTCACCTTTTGGGTCAGCATGCGCCTCAAATTGCGAGGGCTTTGAAACACCGGTTGGGGGCTTATGAATGGGTTTTGGCCCTGCAAAATGTTTTCCGGTTGGAATCCCACGTTGACGAAGCCGCCAATGGAATTGTAAGGCCCGTTCACCCTGTCGTGGCCGTACTCATACCGTATCGTGAACACGCCATCCCGCGTCGTTACATCCGCACCTGTCCGCCATCCGTACACGTTGTTGCCGATGTCGAACTGGTACCCCGTGAGTTTCAACCGGAGGTCGAGCGCTTGGTTAAACAGCGCATTAGAGTAACCTGCCTCAATGTCGTAACTCCCACCCTTGTTCCGGAAAGCATTGATCAGCCCGTCACGAGTGAAGAGATTCCCGTACCAGTTGACGTTGAGATCAATGGCTCCATCAGATGAGGTGAGCGCAGCCATCTCAAGTCCAAGGCCGCCGGAGGAGTGCCAGGAACCGAAGAGCCGAGAGGTGTCGTAAAAGCCATTCATACCTACAAGGGTGGTGTCACGGAGAATCGTTCGGTAGCCGCCTCCGAACGAAAGATCAACACGATTGTCCGTTCCCCCTGATCGGGCTTGCCAGAAACTCTGGAATTCGGAGTGCGCTTCCCCGAAGATAGTTGAGTCACTGCCAAGACTAATGGGCAGTAAGTAATCAAAAGTGGCGCGGCCGGCGTGCACGTCTGGACCAAAACTGTAGACGTAACCCAGTTCCAGGTTCGGAATTCTCGGGAGAAGTCCCTGAAACAGTCCACTGGAAATCGGAATCGTATCAGATCCCCTCGGCCCTAAGAGAGAACCGCCCGGTAACCCGAGAGGATTGGAGGGAGCCAGATCGGGCCGCCCCGGAGAAAGTCCTCGCCTGACTTCATCGGGCGCACGGTATGGGGATGTCTGAAGGCCCTGAGCCCCTGATGACGTGAAGAGTAAGGTGATCAGCAAGAATGATAGAGCAAGAATGAACAGAGGTAGACAGCGACGGGACAACAACACGAGAACCTCCCAAACCAATCACAGCTACTCGTGAGACACGAGTGACGAGTCTCTCAGACTTTGCCGCTCGACAAGACAGAAACACCCCCCCGAAACAATGCTCCCGGGGTATAGGTTCTGAAAAACAAACAACGCAAAAATGGCACAGAGAATGGACTTATTAAATTGTAAAACCATTGATCTGTCAACAAAATTCTTCCTATTCAGGCCTATTCAGGGGACACCTTATTCAGGGGACACCTTACTTATTTCCAGCGGAATTGAGAGGAACCATGTTAATGCGTGCATAGCAATGATTCTATCGAGAATAAAAGCATGGGGGTCTGTTATTGGTATACGGAAAGTGAGTTCCCGGAGCGTGCAAGCTCCGGGAAAGCTTATATGAGGACAAAATCAGAAATCGTAAAGCTCTTCGCCGTATAATTTGATCCATTCCTTGGAAAGCGCATCGGTACGCCGCGTGCAGGTTATCCACGCCCAACAGAAGGACTGTCCTGTCACCAGCTCCATGAAGACCGATGCATGCATACAGATACTCCACGTTGACCCCAGCGAGTTTCAAGGGTTTCAGGAGAGCGTTCAGTCCACCAGGATGATGAGGCGTTTCTGCAGCGATGATTTCCTGGAGCGTGGGAGCATAGCCCGCGCTCTCGAGTATATTCAGGACCCTGGTCGGGTCCGTGGCTACGAAACTCAGTGTTCCAATAGGTCCATCGGTTCGCACGGTGAGAGCAATAATATTTATTCCGTTGGCTCCAAGAAGCTCGCTTATTTCAGACAATACGCCGGGCTTGTTTTCAAGCTTCACGGCGATCTCTTTCACTGTCTTCATCAAAACCTCCAGACAATCAACTTCTGCAAGACATTACATTGCATGGGACGAAGAATATCTACGAGCCACACGCGGAACACATATATTCCGAGCCCTTTCCCAGAGCCTGCTGATTGACGTCGATCAAAGGCCTTTTCTTGCCTTTCAGGACGGTCTCAACAGCCTCTACCAAGGCTTTCTCCGAGACGATGCCTGCTATGGCATTCACAGCTCCCAGCATGACCATATTCAATACCCGGTCGTTTCCCATGCCGTGGGCCAGCGAATTCGCCGGCACGCTCACGGTCTTCAGGTCTTCTCTCGCTGGTTGCTCTGAGATGAGGTCGCTATTGAGGAACATGGTCCCGCCTGACTTGACCATATTCAAGTATTTCATCATGGAGGGGTAATTCATCGCCACCACATATTCGGGGGACGACGCAATGGGAGACGCTATTTCGCTATCGGAAACCACGACCGTGCAATTTGCGGTCCCGCCTCGCACTTCGGCTCCGTACGCGGGCCAGAACGTGACGTGTTTGTCCTCGTTCATTCCCGCAACTGCCAGCACATAACCCATCATGAGGACGCCTTGTCCTCCGAACCCGGAAAATATGATCTTAAGCAACATCCTTTATCACCTTAAGCGGGAATGTTTTGGTCATCACTTCGTCAACCCAGCGGATAGCTTGAACAGGACTCATTTTCCAGTTGGTCGGGCAAGGAGACAATATCTCCACCAGGGAAAACCCCTTGTCCTCCATCTGGACCATGAAAGCCTTCTTCAGTGCTTTGCGAGTTCTCATGATCCCCTTGGGAGTGGTTACTGATGTACGCTCGATGTACACGCTGCCGGCCGCTATCCCCAGCATTTCACTGAGATCCAGGGGATAACCATCTCGCAAAGGGACTCTCCCCCCGGGAGATGTTGTCGTGACTTGACCGGCTATTGTAGTGGGCGCCATCTGACCGCCTGTCATGCCGTAGACCGCATTGTTGACAAAGATCGCGGTAATACGTTCGCCTCTGTTTGCCGCGTGAATTGTCTCAGCAGTCCCGATGGCCGCTATATCGCCGTCTCCCTGATAAGTAAACACCAGCTTGTCGGGAAGCACGCGTTTAATCCCCGTAGCAACTGCAGCAGCTCGGCCGTGGGGCGCTTCCGCCATATCGACGTCGAAGTAGTTGTAGGCGAGGACAGCGCATCCCGCGGGCGGCACTCCGATTGTGTTCTCCCGGATTCCCAATTCATCTATCACTTCTGCAACGAGCCGGTGAATAATGCTGTGGCCGCAACCGGGGCAATAGTGAAAGGGGGTCTCTTTGAGAGACCTGGGTCTGGTAAATACTTTCTTCACTTTCGACGCTCCTCTTTAGGAACTGTGCGAAGCCGGCCGTCAGCAAAATGGATTATGCACTTCCGACCGCGCTCCGTTGAGTATTCTCGGATGAGTTTTTGGACTCGGTCTGCCTATGCGGAACTAACGGACCTGAGCTTGTGGCTCGATTCGGCGACAGCTCCTCGTCCGTGGTCCAGTCTATGATAAGTGCCTGAAAGGACTCTGGCTATTTCTTCAGGAGTGGCCACAACTCCACCCGGGACGGCCGTAAAACGATACGTCGCACCTTCCTTCGACTGCCAGTCGCACGTCCTCTACCATCTGACCGGTGCTCATCTCGAACACCACTATGTGGTCAATTTTGCGGCTGAGCCTTGCCAAAGGTTCGGACGGGAAAGGCCATAGCGTCTTGGGGCGGAACAGCCCAACCTTCTGACCGGCTTCCCTCGCTCTGTGGACTCCTCCTTTTGCGATTCTAGCTGCCGTGCCGTACGCGACCATTATCACTTCGGCGTCATCCACAAGATACATTTCTTGATCAGGCAGTTCCTCGGATATGATTTCGTACTTGCGGACAAGACGCCAATTCAGTTCCTCTTCCAGGCTGGTGTCCAGCCAGAGGGATCGAACAATGCGGCTCGGTCTGCCTTCGCACCCATTCAGGACGTAGTCCTTCTTTGGGAGAGATGTAGGGGACAGGGGTTCAGGAAACACTACGGGCTCCATCATCTGCCCCATCATGCCATCCCCAAGAATCATCACCGGGGTTCTGTACTTGTCCGCCATGTCAAACGCGGCCCTGGTCATGTCGGCAATTTCCTGGCCGTACGCGGGAGCCAGGACGATTACCCTGTAGTCGCCGTGCCCTCCTCCTTTGGTGGCCTGGAAGTAATCGCCCTGAGCAGGCGCAATATTACCTAGGCCCGGCCCGCCTCTCATCATGTTCACGATCACTGCCGGCAATTCCATAGCCGCCAGATAGGAGATGCCTTCCTGTTTAAGGCTGATACCGGGGCTGGAGGACGAGGTCATGACTCTCGCTCCCGCGATGCTGGCTCCCATGACCATGTTGATAGCGGCTAGCTCGCTTTCAGCCTGAAGGAATACGGCGCCCTCCATTTTTGCGAAGGCTGCTGCCATATACTCGGGTAATTCGTTTTGAGGCGTGATGGGATAACCGAAATAAGCGCGGCAACCCGCACGGATTGCGGCCTCACCCAGCACGTGGGTCCCGCGCATGAGGACTTTGCCATCCATTTTATTCTTCCTCTGATTCGTCTTTTTCTTCGTCTTTGGCCTGACGATAGACTTCGATGGAGACATCCGGGCATGTGATTGCGCAAAGGGCGCACCCTGTGCATTTGACCTTTTCCAGGTCTTCTGCCGATTCCTCTTTGAATGACGCGGGATAATATCCCTTCTTGTTGAGTTGATCGGAGACTTCTATCTGCTTTTTCGGGCAGACTATGATGCACAGACCGCAGCCTTTGCACCGCTCCATGTCGATTATGATGCGGCCTTTCACTTCTTTTCTCCCTGGTATAATTAGGCAAAGTCACAGGTTAAACTGCAACAGAAGCCCTGTCAATAGAAAAAACGCCACATGGCAAGCATTCAGTAATTCTGGGGAAACCGACTGCTCGGCCCTGTCATTGCGAGGAGCGGAGCGACGAAGCAATCTGCAGAGCGACAAGATGAGATTGCTTCGCCGCGCTCGCAATGACATGTCTCCGGATTGCCTCATCTTTACCCATAAGTGAATGGTTACGGCACACGCCTGCCATTTCCCTCATGCAAAGAAAAGGTCAGTCGAGGAAAATGGCATTTCAAGTGCAACGAAAGCATCCTTATTTTCCAGTAAAGCTTGCTATCGCCTGTGTGCGCTCTCGCCACTTAACTGCAAAACTATAAATATTTATCGAAGTTCTATTCCCTTGGGTCGGATTCCACGGATGCGGCCCAGTGATCGAAATAGCTCTTCAAAAGCGGGTTCGTGGTAAGGTCAAGCGATTTGCGATAAAGCTGAACCGCCATGTCCGTCCGGCCCACGTCAAGATACGTGACCGCGGTCATGACTACCGATGGCACATAGTCTGGATCGAGCTCCAGAGGCGCTGCAAAGCTCAAGAGATTGTTCTTAGGAGTCTCAACAATGAAATCGCCCGAGTATGTCGCGTATGCAAAAATCGGGGCCAATTCCTTGGCCTTGTGCCAGTCTGCGACACCCTCGAAGACTCTTCCCACGGATCTGTAAGCCTGCCCGCGATTTACATACGCAGCATAAGATTTTGGGTACCGCTCGATCATTTTCGTCCATAGCGTTATCGCCATGTCCAACTGACCGGAACGAGCCGCGGCTAGCCCTCTTTCAAAATCATTGGATGCGGCAAAAGCAGAGCCCATAATTATGTTAAAGATTAAGCCTGTGAGCGAAATTGTCAGAAAGCGCTTGAAATACAGGCGGCAAAGTATGGTCTTGCAAATCATGAAAAATCCGATAGTTGTAACTGTCGCATAACCAAGATTTGCATTTTATCATAAACGCGTCGCATCTACCAGAGGACTGTGTAATTCCTGCCGAACATGCGGATATTTAATTGACTTTTCCGTTTTTGGTATGTTATGATAAATAACCCTGAAGAACAACAGGGCTGATGCAAGGTCGAGAGCCCGGCAAGTCACCTGGATTCAGATTTGATACGCCGGGCTTTCGTTTTGTACTGTATGGCTGGGAAGGAGGTTGAGCATGCCGGCATCCGCAAAAATAGTCGAATTCATGCAAAGAGCATCCTGGATAAGAAAGATGTTCGAAGAAGGAGCCCGTTTGAAAAAGGAACATGGAGCTCAGAACGTGTTCGATTTCAGCCTCGGGAACCCCAATCTTGATCCAGTTAAGAAAATCAAAGAAAAGATCATTGAGGCCGCGAGCGATTCCACACCGGGCATACATGCCTATATGCCGAATGCTGGTCTTCCTGCAGTTCGAGCTGCTGTAGCAACAAAGATCCGCGAAGACGAGGGCGTCGAAATTGATGAGAACTGTATAGTGATGAGTGTTGGCGCAGGCGGCGGATTAAATGTGATCCTGAAGACTATACTCAATCCGGATGACGAAGTAATAGTTCCCAAACCTTTTTTTGTGGAATACGTATTTTACATTGACAATCACTGTGGGAAGACAGTTTTTGTGCCCACGCTTGGGGATTTCTCACTAGATCTTTCAGCTATAGAACAAGCAATCAATCCAAAAACTGCGGCTGTCCTGATCAATTCCCCCAATAATCCTACAGGGAAAGTCTTCCCCGAAGGACAGATTCGAGGACTGGCCGAACTGCTCGAAAAGAAGAGCAAGGAAATAGGTAGAGCGATCGTACTTATCTCCGACGAACCGTACAGGGGCATCATCTACGATGGTGTAAAAGTGCCCAGTATACTTGGGGCGTACGCGAATAGCATCGTGGTTACTTCATTTTCTAAAGACCTGTCGCTCCCGGGAGAGCGCCTCGGCTATGTCGCAATGAACCCTCGAATGGAGGAAGCGGCCCAGACAATGAACGGCCTTGTAATGTCCAATCGAATACTGGGGTTTGTCAACGCACCTTCGTTGATGCAGCGTGCGGTAAAGGATGGCTTGAGAGAGATAGTAGACGTCTCGGTGTATAAGAGACGTAGAGACAGACTGTATGGAGCGCTAACCAGCTTCGGCTATCAATGCGTAAAACCTGAAGGGGCCTTTTACCTGTTTCCAAAGTGCCCTATAGCCGACGACGTGCAGTTTGTGGCTATTCTTCAGAAAAAGCTTATACTTACCGTTCCTGGAACCGGTTTCGGAGGGCCTGGGTATTTTAGGATCGCATATTGCGTCTCCGATGAGACCATAGAGGGGTCATTAAAGGGATTCCAGGAAGCCATCAAAGAGATTTGATGCCTCCTATTTGAGTTATTTATCCGATCGGCATTCAGCCGGGAAGATTCTTGAATGAGACAGTCTTCCCGGTTTTTCGTTTAAGCGCCAGAAAAGGAAAGACCGGCAAGATGCCGGCCTACTCCTGATCCAACATACTACATTCATTATCAAGAGTTTCTATTATGCCCTGTCAATTCAGTCGTTTCAGTTGAAGCTCCAGCTCATGGACCTTTGAGCCCAATTCCAGGAGATATGTCTTGTGTGAAGTAAGTATCTCTTCTAATTCTTTGATTTGTTTGTTCACAGCCTGGGTATCTTTTGGGGATTCTACCGGCGGCTGCGCCTGGGGCTGAGCTTGCGGCTGAGGCTGAGACTGAGACTGGCCCTTCATCGCCGCTATTGCCTGACGATCGGTCTCCACGCCGCTCTTCAAACTCGAAAGACCCTGTTCAATAGGAGCGAGTTGATCTTTTAATTCAGCCACTGCAGCATCTTTCACCTTGGGGAGCGTCTTCTTGACCGCATTCACCAGCTTGGCATTGTTTTCCTGGATCTCCTTGCGAACATCGGCTAGCCCTTTGGTGAGATCCTCGACACTCTTGCTGAAACCTGCCATATTCTTTTTCAGCAGAGGAAGGTCCTTACTTGCAGCTCCGTGCCTGATTTCGGCTTCAATTTTCTTGTTGACTTCAGCAACTGAAGACTCAAGAGACTTGAGTTTCTTACCCACGTCTTCGCGGTCTTTCTGCGCTTCCTGGGCCCAGTCTTAAATTCTTCCAATTTGTTGTTTACTGGTTCGACTTTCGTTTTGAGAGTCTGCTGTATTTTATCCTGCTGGTCTTCTATCCGCTGAATATCAGCGCTGAAATCCTTGGGTGGAGAGAATTTACCGGCGAAGTCCTTCAAGTCCTTTTCCTGCTTTTGCACCCTTTTTTCCATGTCGGCGATTTTTTGGACCAGTCCAGCGGTATCGTCCGAGCAACCTACCAAAAGAACGCAAGCAAGAATTATCAACAATAATGAGGCCATCCGGTGGGGGCTCATGTGGAAACCTCCCAATTACGTTTTGCCTTTTATAATACCAGATCATAAATTAAACGCAAGGATTTACAGTCTATTAAATGTAAAAGATGATTGTAAAGTTTTTAAAGAGCAGCCATGGTGCTTATAAAGCAAACTAATAAACGATTCAGTATCAGGCTTTTCTGAAATTACTATCCTATTTACGGAATTTCTTGAATCACAATGAAAGTGCCCCAAGTTGACACCCAAGGCGCCCTGTGCTAGAGATTTCACCGGTAAAGGGCTCAAGTACTGTCCCCAACCGGGACGCAGATTCCAAGTCAAGTGAGGCGGTTTCTTTCCGAAAATGTTGAGAACCCAATAACAAATCTCTTGTCTTTATCGGTGAGATATTTTCCGAGGTATTTTAGAATCCCCGATACAACACAGAATTATTGTCTCGTGTCCCATATGTGAGAGGAAGCAACATGTTTGGCGCAATCGCAAGAAAGCTGTTCGGCAGCAAGAACGAACGCGACCTGAAGAAATTGGAGCCTCTGGTTCGTGCAATCAATGAATGCGAACCCAAAACGAGAGCGCTCTCTAACGAGGAAATGAAAGAGAAGACAGTCGAGTTCCGGGAAAGACTAGAAAAGGGCGAGGAACTCGACGAACTTTTGCCCGAGGCCTTCGCACTGGTTCGAGAAGCGTCAATCAGAACCCTAGGAATGCGGCATTTTGATGTTCAATTGATAGGCGGGATTGTTCTTCACCAGGGGAAAATTGCCGAAATGAAGACAGGTGAAGGCAAGACCCTTGCAGCGACGCTTCCAGTCTACCTCAACGCCCTTACTGGAAAGGGCGTCCATGTCGTAACCGTGAACGATTACTTGGCCAGACGTGATGCGGAATGGATGGGGGCCGTATACAAATTCTTGGGATTATCGGTAGGGGTTATCGTTCATGATCTGAGCGACGATGAACGTAGAATAGCTTACGGCAGCGACGTCACCTACGGCACGAACAACGAATTCGGGTTTGATTATCTCCGTGACAACATGAAATTCGCTCTGGAGGACTATGCACAGCGAGATCTCCACTACGCTATCGTAGATGAAGTCGACAGTATTCTCGTGGACGAAGCTCGAACTCCCCTCATCATATCCGGCCCCACCCACGAAAATACCGATAGATACTACAAAATAAACCGTATTATCCCCGCTTTGCAGAAGGAACAGCACTATACTATCGATGAGAAAGCAAGAAGCGTTGTACTTACTGAAGAAGGCGTAGCCAGAGTCGAAAAATCCTTATCAGTATCCAACCTTTATGATCCGTCCCAAATGGAAATTCTGCATCACGTGAACCAGGCGTTGAAAGCTCACACGCTTTTCAAGAAGGATGTGGACTACATAGTCAAGGACGGTCAGGTCATAATTGTTGACGAGTTCACCGGACGTCTCATGCCAGGCAGGCGTTATTCCGACGGATTGCATCAGGCCCTCGAAGCCAAGGAAGACGTCAAGATCGAAAACGAAAACCAGACGTTGGCAACCATCACGTTTCAGAACTATTTCCGCATGTACGATAAGCTCGCGGGCATGACGGGAACAGCCGATACCGAAGCCGCTGAATTCAAGAAGATATACAACCTGGAAGTAGTTGTAATTCCCACTAATCTTCCAATGGTAAGAAATGACAATTCGGATTTGATTTACAAGAATGAGCAGGAAAAATTCGACGCGGTCGTGGAAGAAATAAAAGACCTTTATCAACGTGGCCAGCCGGTTCTTGTGGGCACGATTTCCATTGAAAAATCCGAATACCTCGCTCGCAGGATGAAGAAGCTCGGGATTGCTCACAATGTGCTGAATGCCAAAAACCATGCCCTCGAGGCGGAAATAGTTGCGCAGGCAGGACGGTACAAAGCGGTTACTATCTCCACGAATATGGCGGGTCGCGGCACTGATATCATTCTGGGAGGCAATCCCATTTTCCTGGCTCTTGCAAAGGTCAAGAAGGCCGAGGATTCGGAAGAATTTGCCAGAGCTCTGGAGGAATTCAAACACCAATGCGAAGACGAAAAAAAGAATGTGATTGAACAGGGAGGACTGCACATTCTCGGGACTGAACGCCATGAATCACGACGTATTGATAATCAGCTACGAGGCCGATCCGGAAGACAAGGTGATCCTGGCTCCAGCAGATTCTATCTCAGCTTAGAAGATGACCTTATGCGAATTTTCGGCGGAGATAGGGTCAAAATGATAATGGAACGGGTCGGGCTGGAGGAAGGCGAGCCAATTGAGCACAGATACACCACAAAAGCCATAGAAAATGCCCAGAAGAAGGTGGAAGCTCACAATTTCGATATACGTAAGCACCTTCTTGAATTCGACGATGTTATGAATAAGCAGCGCGAGGTGATCTATTCTCAGCGTCGCTTTATTCTAGGTGGCGAGGATCTGAGGGAGACGATCCAGGACATGATCGAGGACATAGCAGAAGACCTTGTGGACCGTTTCACAGACCCTAAGGTCCATTTCGAGGACTGGGATCTGCAGGCTCTGGCTGAGGGCCTCTGGGGACAGTTCGGGATTCGTGTCAATTTCGACGGACAGGACTCTCCTACTCCTTCATCCATAAAGGATAAGGTGGTGGAAGTGGCTTTGCAGGCTTACGAGCGCAAAACCCAGGAGATCTCCCCGGATATAATGAAGCAATTGGAAAAATTTATCATGCTTCAGGCTGTGGACAATCAATGGAAAGACCACTTGCTTAGCATGGACCACCTGAAAGACGGCATCGGGCTGCGAGGCTACGGTCAAAGAGATCCTCTCAAGGAATACCAAAGAGAAGGGTACGAGATGTTTATCGACATGAGCCAGCGCATCAAGGAAGAGACCGTCAGGAATCTGTTTCTGGTCAAGATAGCCTCGGGAGAGGAACTGGAAGAAATCGTACCGCAGCGCGAGCAGGAAATGGTCTTATCCCGTGGGGATTCAGCGTCCGGCGGAGATTCTAAGCCCAAAACAGTCAGACGCCAGACGGAAAAAGTTGGGCGAAACGATCCGTGCCCATGCGGCTCTGGAAAAAAATACAAGAAATGCTGCGGAAAAGCTGCGTGATTGGTGACCAGGACTGCGATTCCATAGTTCCCCCGCAAGGAACTTGATTCTTCTAGTTTTCTAGTCCCAGGCTTCGTTTGGCATTCGTACCGGAGGGTTCTGCCTCAACAACGCTCGGTTTTTTCTTGGACGATTCTGGGGCCCCAAGCGCTACCGTTCCCGGCCGGGGAATGGATTCCAATGTTGGAGGTGTTAGCCATTATCTCCTATCAACGTGACCGATTTGTGAAGACAGAAGAACTGTGCCTTCCCTTCCTCGACGACGTTAGCGGGACAATTCGAGGATATAGAATATTCACCGCCTGCAGGACAGTCGGCGGAAAGATCTTCAGGCTCGAAGATCACCTGGACAGGCTGTACAATTCTGCTGCTTCCATACACATGAAGCCTCCCATGGGACGGGAAGAGCTCAGAATCCTGCTGCAGGAATTGATCGATCGGAATCTTCAACAGGGAGTCAATTGCGATCTGCTCGTGGATGTGATCTTCAGCGGCGGGCTCGAGGGCAACTCCATGAGGCAATCCGGCCGTGGGGCGCATCTCTACATAGCTGTTCAGGAAATGGTACCTCCGTCTCGGGAATGCTACGAAAAAGGCGTGGCGCTTGCCACTTTTGCGCACATGAGGATGTACCCCGATGTGAAGTTACTCAATTACATGGGAGCGATCATGGCACATCAGACGGTTGTGCCGCTTCACAACGCGTACGATGTAATCTTCATTTACCCCCCGGATGGTAGGACCATACTGGAAGGCACTACTTTTACCGTCTTTTTTGTGAACTCCAGAGGGGAGCTCGTTACGCCCCCGTTGGATGGGAGGATTCTGGACAGCGTCACGAGACGAGTCGTGTTCGAGGTCATCAACAGACACAAGGATATCAAAATCCTGGAACAAGATGTGCACCTGGACGAGCTTTCTCAATTCAGCGAGTCTTTCATGGTTTCAACAACCCGCAACGTGCTTCCTGTAACTCGGATCGACGATAAAGTTGTCGGTTCGGGCAAGCCGGGGCCCGTGACGTTGAAAATTGCAGATATGGTGGAAGAGTATATTTCCAAATTCAAAGCTGGTTAGCGGAAGTTTGAAAAAACAAACGAAGCAAAGGAGTCTCAGCAAGATGTGCGAGGTCTCTAGAGTTCACTGGTTTCCGTATAATGAACTCGCTTAGGATCTCAATTGGAGACTGTATCCAAATTTTTCTCATAAAATTATTTATCTATGGCTAGACTCGTCTTTGGATGATGAATCACAATTTCTCTTGACAGAAGGTTGAATACCGCAATATTCTCAAAGTGTATATTCTTGTCCGTTGACTTGAAACATTTCCCAATTAAGAGGCAATTCTCCCATCTGGGCTGAATGATGCTTCCAGCCATCAACAGGAGGAAAAGTGGTGAGTATTCCAGACAAAATCCAAACTTGGCAAATGGTAAAAGGACCGACCTACGATAAGGAGGCTGGTAAAGTTACGGCCCCTGGAGTATTGGAGCGGACCGAAATCCCTGTTCCCGAACTCGCCCAGGGCGAAGTACTCGTGAAAATCGCAGGTTGCGGTGTGTGCCACACGGATATGTCCTATTTTTATGACGGTGTTCCCACAGTTACCAAACCGCCCCTTACGCTAGGGCATGAAATATCCGGGACCGTGGTTGCCGCAGGCCCAGGCTCAGAATCGTTGATTGGCAAGAACGTTATCGTTCCTGCAGTAATGCCCTGTAATGGTTGTGATATTTGTGCCAAGGGACGGAACAATCGCTGTCTAGCGCAAAAGATGCCGGGAAACTCATTGGGGATCTACGGCGGTTTTTCCAGTCATATCCCTGTCCCAGCCGGAGACCTTTGCATTATTGAAGATCTTAAGGGTCGTCCACTTGAGAATTACGCGGTCATAGCCGATGCTGCCACAACTCCTTATCAGGCGGCCATGAGGGCTGAACTCCAGGCCGGCGATCCGGTGCTCATAATGGGAATCACCGGTGGAGTGGGAGTCTATATGGCTCAAGTAGCCAAAGCCTTCGGCGCAAAGCCCATTGTGGGGATAGCCAGGAGCGAGGAGAAGCTCAAGAGAGCCCTGGAACTTGGTGCGGATTATGTAATCAACAGCAAGGGCAAAGATTTCAAAGCGATTCAGGAAGAATTCAGGGGCATAGCGAAGCAAGCAGGAATAAAAGCTAACGTGGGTTGGAAGATCTTCGGAATGCACCGGCGTCGGCGCTGCTCAGGACATCGGTCTTGGTTTGCTGGGATTCATAGGCAAACTGATTATTGTAGGTTTCGGAATGCAGAAGAAACTCTTACAGCATGAGTAGACTGATGGCCTTTGATGCGGACGTGATCGGAACTTGGGGTTGCCTGCCGAAATACTATCCCAAGGTTTTGGAAATGGTTCAGAGTGGCAAGATTCAAATCGATCCGCTGCTGGAGACCCGTCCCATGTCGACGATTGCGAAAGCATTTGAAGAGGCGCACAGCGGCGTACTGACAAAACGTATCGTTCTTACCCCAGATTTCTAGAGAACACATTAGACTCAGGAATATGCAGTGAAAAGGGCACGGATTCCGTGCCCTTTATCGCGTGTAGGACTGTGGTGTGACACCTCGCCCAACGGGGAGCCGAGATGTGATTTCGTTATATCTATTTGTCGACCGGACGTCGTGCCACTGCAATTCTGTAGATGTCGTAAACGTCGTAAAGTACTATGTTCTTCGAATCCGGCTCTTGTCAGGTTCTTTTCAATTACTTCCGTTGTTTCGTATACGTCACAGACTTCCCCCCGCGAACCGAACAGGCCTACAGTCCCACCGGGCTTCAAGAAATTGAACATACAAGAATAAATGGCAGGACGCAGGCTGGGCTTAACATGCGGAATCATAAATGAACTTATTACCTTATCGAACGGCACTTCAGGGGTGTAATCCTCTACGGACGTCGTAATGAGGCAAGTGTTATCAATGCCCTTCTTCTTTACTTTTCCTTCGGCCAACTCGATCATGTCGGGCGAAAGGTCTATACCTACAACTTCTTTAGCTTTTACAGCCGCAAGGACTGTGGCCGAAGCCGTACCGCAGCCCACGTCGAGAACTGTGTCGTTTTCTTCCACGCACAGCTCCATCAGGCGCTTGAGTCCCTTTCTGTAACCGGGATCCATGGACCACTGCAGATCGTAGCTCTTGCGGCGATACTTGTAGTAGAGTTGGATGGCACGCTCCGACGGCATCAGTTTCACCACGGAAGTGCCCTGAATGTAAGCAGTCCTGAGGGCTCTTATTACGGGGCGAAGAAGCCGGCGAAATGGAGCATGATCCTCACTCACTATTGTCTGACTCATTTACATACCCCCTGGGTAAGAATTATTATCTGTTCCAAAAAGACACGCCACTTTATTATAGTCCATTCAAATGCGCAAGGGGAAAACCCCCAGCTCAAGAGACCACAGCCTTACTTCCATTCTCATCTTTTTCAGAATGCAGTAGGTTTTGAGCCCGTTCCACCCCATGCCCCACTATGAACCTTACGGCTCTGCACCCCGCCTCAACAAGAATCGATACGATCGGCTTTTCTTCGGGACTAAAACCGCTTAAGACAAACACTTCCGGTGGGATATGAGCTGGCGGTCGACCAACTCCCATACGCACTCGAATGAAATCAGAGAATCTCAAAGAATCCATCGTGGAACGGACTCCCTTATGTCCTCCGGCTCCTCCTCCGACCTTTATCCTCACCCTGCCGAAAGCTATATCCATATCGTCATGGATTACTATGAGGCCCACTGCAGGGTCACAATGGAGCTTGTTCAGGAGGGGGGCCACAGCCTTTCCGCTAAGGTTCATAAAAGTTTGAGGTTTTACGAGAGTCACAGGTGAACCTTCGATTTGCGTTCGGCACGTCTCGGAAGTCTTCAACTCTTTCTTCCAAGATCCCCGTGTTTGCCGGGCGAGTTCGTCTACAACCATGAACCCCAGATTGTGTCTCTGTAGTGAATATGCGCTCCCCGGATTACCGAGGCCAAATATGACAATATGTTTTGACGCAGGCAAGGCGCCTTCCAATTGCTCCTGTTTTCTGGTACAAGTCATTTTATGCGCGCAATTGTCGACCACTGTCAAGTTCGGCATTTCGCGAACTCAATACCCTCGCAATTTTGAGTCCACTGTGAACACGGATTTGTTCGCCAGGGCAGTTTCAAAAGCACTAGAAGAACTCCCAGAAGAATTCCAGGAAAAAATGGAAAACGTGGAGGTAATCGTAGAGGATTTCCCGGACCATGAAACGATGGAATCCCTTGAAATACCGTCCAGATGGGGTCTATTGGGTCTCTATGTAGGTGTTCCGATAACTCACCAGAGCGTATTCAGCCTGAATGTCCTTCCTGAACGGATATACCTTTACCGACGCCCCATCCTCAGGGTGGCCGGCGCTCCGCAGCACGTGGTAGAAACCATAAGAGACGTGCTGCTTCACGAGATAGGACACCATTTTGGTTTCGACGATGATGAACTCGAACGCATGACAGGGGCTGAAGAGTGAAGCAATCCATCCCGGTCGAACAGGAAAACAGAAAAAGACGCAGAGAATTGTATGTGGCCCTCTTCGCGGCTTTGCTGCTCGGGTTGATTTTCTTCATGGAATCTCATATTGCGCGATCAGCGGAAGACATCCCCTTTGCTGGTCATCTTCTGCTCTTTGGCCTTTTATCAGTAGTACTGCTCCTGTTGATCCTGATAATTTTTTTCTTGATACGGAATCTTTTCAAACTCCTCTTCGAGCGACGACGCAAAGTCCTGGGCTCCCATCTGAAGACCCGACTGACTTCCGCATTTGTCGCGTTGACGCTAGTACCAACAGTAGTTTTATTCATAGCGAGCGCTGGAGTGCTTCACACGACTATCGAAAGCTGGTTCAAGGCGCAAGTCGAAGAGTCTCTGCAATCGTCATTAGTAGTGGCCCAAGCTTTCTATCAGAATGCATCCGAAAAGGTCTCGAATGCAGGGCAAAGGCTTTCTGTGCTCATCCAAACAGGCGGACCGCTGGACGCTTCGGCCAGAGAGCGCATTATTAAAACCGCTGAATCCTGGCGGGCCGCTGAAGGTGTGAGTTCTATTCAGCTGTATAACCGGGACGGAACAAGTTCATTCCTGATAAAGGACCCGGCGCTGAAGGATGTGTCGTTCCCGCCCCCCTTCCCCAGTTTTCTGAAAATCGCTTTTCGAGGAGAAAGCTCTTCAGAGATTATGCCCCTCGATGGAGGCAGCGATTTGATCCGCGGCATTACGCCAGTACGAGACAAAGATGACCAAAATATCGAAGCAGCATTAATTGTTGATTATTACATTCCACATTCTCTTGCAGGCCGATTGTTCTCAATATCGAGTGCATTCAGAGATTACCAGGAAGCCAAGAGAATGAAAGGCCCAGTAAAAACCATATACGTACTGATCCTGCTCATGGTGGCTCTGTTGGCAATATTGATCGGCTTTTGGTTCGGAGCCACTATGGCGAGAGACATCACGGACCCCTTACTCGATTTGTCTGAGGGCACAGAAAAAATTGCCCAAGGCAATCTGGATGTCTATATAGAACCTTCGGCTGATGACGAATTGGGCGTGCTGGTTCGTTCCTTCAACAAGATGACTGCAGATCTGCGCAAAGGGCGGGATGAACTGGTGCGAGTCAATACTGATCTTGAGAGCCGCCGAAAGTACATGGAGGCCGTTCTCAAGAATATCGCCGCAGGAGTCATTTCCTTGGATTCGGACGGAAAAGTGACCACTGCAAATGATTCTGGCCTAAGCTTTCTGGGGATAACGGAAAAGAACATATTGGGGAGTCCTCTGATTGAGCTGCTTCCAGAGGCTTCGGCCGGACCGATCTCTGAAATACTGAAGGATGTTTCCAATTCCGAGACCGAGGCTCTTGAACATCAGATAACTCTGTCGTTCCCTGAAAAGGTGATTTCTCTGCTCTGTTTCGCAAACAGTCTGAATGACGAAGATGGACATGATCTTGGAACAGTGCTCGTATTCGAAGACATGACCTATCTCATAAAAGCGCAACGTATGGCAGCATGGCGCGAAGTAGCACGGCGCATAGCGCACGAGATAAAAAATCCGCTCACACCTATTCAGCTCAATGCCCAGCGGCTGAGGCGGAAATATATGTCGACCCTTGCTGAAGACGGCGCAGTTCTGGATCAATGCACGCGAGCCATAATAGACCAGGTGGAACAACTCAAGAACATGGTCAATGAATTTTCGCAATTTGCTCGAATGCCTGCAGCCAATCCTGTGCCAAACGACCTGAACTCAGTGATCCGCGAAGTGGTCGACCTCTATGTGCAAGGCAATGACCGGGTCAAATTTACCTTTGAACAGGATTCCTCAGTGCCTGTTTTCAATCTGGATAAGGAACAGATGAAACGCGCCATGGTGAATCTTCTAGACAATGCTATGGCTGCCATCGAGAAAAATGGTTTAGTCACGATAGCTACAGGCTACGATAAGGATCTTTCCATAGCTTCCATCGAAGTTACCGATAACGGGACAGGAGTGAACCCCCGCGACCGGGATCGCCTCTTCGAGCCCTACTTCTCCAGAAAATCTGGCGGGACAGGGCTTGGATTGACAATAGTCAGCACTATCATCTCCGACCATAACGGCTTTATTAGAGTAAAAGATAATCCCGGAGGTGGAGCCAAATTCATTCTGGAACTTCCCGTTGCCAGGACATAACTTATTTGCAGAGCACAAATGCTCTTCAAATGAAATTCGTCACTGGTGTAGGCTTCTGAGTAGTGACTTTCCATGACAGATTTTCGTAAAAAACTGACGCAGGCTCGTGACGCAATTCTGTCCGGCGGAATTGTCATAATTCCTACGGAGACCTTCTATGGCATCGCGGTGGACCCTTTTAATCAAGCAGCTGTGCTGAGGGTTTTTCAGATCAAGTCACGCCCTCACACAAAACCGCTTCCTCTGATAGCGTCAGATGCCACGGTGGTTAGACGGCTGGCCACAAACCTGTCTGATGCAATATCAGGACTAATGGACCTGTACTGGCCCGGCAGTGTGACAATACTTGTGAAGACCGAAGCCCCTCTGTCCGAATTGCTGACAGGCAAGGCGGGAAAAATAGGGGTGCGTGTACCGCCCCATTGTGCGGCCAGATCTCTCGCTGAAATGGCAGGAGGTTTAATCACAGCCACAAGCGCAAATCTTTCAGGCGAACCCAATCCGGACACTGTTCAAATGATCTCTCCAAAGGTAATCGCTGCTGCGGATCTGGTGGTGGACCTTGGGCCTACACCGGGAGGGAAACCATCAACCGTGATAGATTTTGAGAACGGACAACTTCGGGTAATCCGGGAGGGCGCTGAGCGAATCGTCTTGACACACTCGGCCTGAGCAATTATGATTGTCGACGCGTTGGGGGATCGTCTAGCGGCAGGACGGCGGGTTCTGGCCCCGTTGACCGAGGTTCGAATCCTCGTCCCCCAGCCAACCACTCTTTCTGGACTTCTGACCGATTCCTTGAAGATAGACTAATATGTGGTTCCTCATGCGCAAGAAGTCCAGACTTCTCGAGCGTGAGGCTATAGGAGCCACGGAACCCACAATAGCTGGGGCTGAGGCTTGGATCATGCCGTCAAACCAACATGTCTGCGGTTATCCTCTCATCCGCGTAATTCCGAGGTCCGTGCACAGGCTCGAGCTGATGATGTGGTACGACGGCAAAAAAGGGAGCCCGACTGTACAAGCAAGAAGTCACTGTTTGTCCAGGGTGCGGAGAAAGCTTGTCGGTAATTTCTCTCAAGAGCACCCCTGACGAAACCAAACAGTAATCTCTTGTCACTCTCTGTTCCCCATTCATCATGTCATTGTAAACATTACAATCATTTCTGCACTTATCAATCGTCTCAGGGTTACGAGCCCCGGATTTGCCGACCTGCATTGATGCCCCTCATAGATTCATTTCATCACACATTTCGCCGTCTTTCCGCAAAAATAACCCGGAGAATCTCGTTCGGTAACGGACCTCACTGCCGCATTGCGATCCAACAAAAGTGCTGGCGGCTGAACAGGCTCAGGTTACAATCCTTGTACTGCATGTAGGAGGGAAAAGATGGCCGGTCCCGGAGAGGAAGATTTGGCAAAAGTTGGCGCGAATGACCAAGTCAGTGAAGAGGTAGACGAACGCCAATCCAGCGAGTGGACCGCGGCTGATACGGCTTTGGCTGCGGGAGATGGTTTCGATGGAGCTACCGAAGCACTCGCTGATGGATTGCTCGAAAACGTGGCAGATCTTAGCAGTGCTGCTGCCCAAATTGGCGATACTGTTGTCGAAGGTGCTGTCGACGCAATATCCACAATAGTTGGGTCAATTCTCGATTCGTAGACGCCTTAGAAAATCAAATGATCGAACAGTCCGTTCATCCGGTCGTGCACAGGCATGTTCATGGTGTAGACCGAAAGCTTCACATCATTAATATTACCCATTTTTCCACCCGTAATGCCTCTTACCAAGGCAATAGTAATCAGCAACAGAATAGTCGCCCCTATAATCCATAGAGGCAAGAGGATGAAAATGCCTATCCCAACCCTAGTGCCTGAACGTATGCTCAACCGCGGCCCGAAACCCTTTTTGTCACGTCCGCAGTGCATGCAGACTGTCGCAAACGCTGGTTTTTCTCCAAGACAATGAGAGCATTTGATCATTACCTCAGACATAATCCTTTCTCCTTGATCCAGATCGATTAATGGATATCGACAGATCTGTCGCATAACAAGCTCTCCTCATTCGTGTTACCCCAGACCTGCACATTTTCGAACTATATCTGAGCACACGCAAGCGAAACACATTGTAGCAGCGTGCGTTCAAACATGGAACGCAGGGTCAAAGAAGCTCTGAAATCCGCCAACCTTCCACTTTCGCTCATACTGTAATCAAGCATGGTTACAGCTAGTTAGACCTGTTTTCCGTCTGCGCAGGAATAACGAACGTTTTCATCTCAAAATTCTCGGACGGAATCGCATTTAGCATCGTCTCCTTCCTGAAACAGGATTCCAGCGCGAACGAATGGTCTCAATCTAATTGTCAGCAAAACTATGCTTGACTTTGTCAGTTAGTGTCACTATTCTTGATGGTATGTCAATTAGTCACACTGACATACAGCCTATGACAGGTTTGGCTTCAATCAGGTTAATCAAGGCGGTTCCTCATATTCAGATCTCCGAAAGAGGTAGATCTACTGATAAGTCGAATGGTCTGAAATCAGCGATAGTTGCCAACCGGTCATGGTGATTGATTCTGAAGGGCTTGAGCGGAGGTCGACATGTGCGAAGAGACAGTAGAGGCGAGACTGCGAAATCTCATAAGCGATCTCGAAGGGCAAATGAGATCTTGTCTAGAATCTTGCGAATCCCCTCAGGAAAAACTGCTGCTGCTGGAATTCATGCGCCTTCCGGGCGCTCAGATAACTTTGCCCAATGACAGTTCCAATCCAATAGAATTCGTGGATCGAGGCGATACTTCCTCTGTCGACCTTGTCACAAGAGGGGCGGTTTCGAAGGACACTCATCAGGCCGTCACTGTTGCCGCCTTGACTTGGCTGGAATGGTGGGCGCATTCGAAGGTGTTCGACAATGAGGCAACCAGCCAGTGCTGTCGATTGATTCCCCGATTTCGCGTTAAGGATGGCGAATCAAAGGTCGAATACTCAGTGGACTTCGCACTATTTTGGGCCGCGGTCAAGTGGCCCAGGGTGCCACAAGATTGCTATCGAGTGCTCAACAGATGAGGAGCATTTGAATCCAGAGAAAAAGAGCGATAAGCACGCGTTCCTCCACAGGCAGGGGTGGATATTGGTACCCATGCCTGGGTCAGACATATTCGACAACCCATCGAGAATTGTCCAAAAAGTCCGTGAAATTGCCACAGAAGAAAACGTGCGCAGCATGAGGGAAAGACGCTGCGGCCACTAGATCAGATCGGTATTCTGAACATTGGTCCGACAATTCCCGGCTGAGACCGTTTGACGAATACAGGGAGTCATTCATACTATAGTTATCCTCTTGAAAACACATCTCATACTTGGCTGTTTCTGAAGCGATGAGTCTTGTAGGTTCCTGAGAAGGACAGTCAGACACTTGACTCGCGCTGCAACCGCATTCTATTCTTGGTATTGAGACAATTTATTACAGTGAAAAATGCGGCTCAGGTCGACTTTTCCGAGATTGATCGTTCGCCCACATGACATTCAGTCCGACGTTCTCCAGAGACGAAGCTTCCGCCGGCCTATACATTCACGTGCCGTTCTGCGTCGCGAGATGCTCTTACTGCGGTTTCGTGTCGAACATTCACGGTTCGGAGCTCAAGGCCCTATATCTGCGTTCAGTTGCCAAAGAAATCGAGCTGAGGGCTCGAGACTGCGTGGCAAGCGGTTCGTCATTGGAGTGCGATACAATTTATTTTGGGGGTGGAACGCCTTCACTTCTTCTTCCGGAAGAAATTGACGCATTAATTCATGTCTGCAGAGAGTATTTTGCTATTTCGGATTGTGCCGAAATAACGATGGAAATGAACCCTGGCACGATTGACCTACGAGTGCTTTCCGGATTTCGCAGCGTCGGTGTAAACAGGGCCAGTCTTGGAATCCAATCCTTTGTAGACACCGAACTCGTGGCCATGGGCAGACTTCACGATTCTGCGCAAGCAATTTCAGCTTATTTGGATATGAGGCGAGCAGGATTCGACAACGTGTCCATCGACTTGATAGCAGGCTTTCCCGGCCAGACAGTTGATTCCGTTTGTCATAGTCTGAAGCTGATCTTGGGCCTCAGGCCGGAGCATTTATCGGCTTACCTTCTGGAAGTAAAGGACGGCACCAGGCTGGCGGAGATGATTGAAAGCAAGCAATTCTCTACGCCGGATGATGATGTGGTTGCAGACATGTATGACGCGATCTGTGTAATGACTCTGCAAGCAGGTTACGAACATTATGAAATTTCGAACTTTGCCCTGCCCGGTCGTTTTTCCGGGCACAACATGAAATATTGGACTGATCGGGTTTATCTCGGGTTTGGTCCAGGGGCCCACGGAATGACCGGCCACCAAAGGTACGCTAATCTGGAAGATCTCGATTTGTACGAACGTGCTCTCAGCAATGGATCTTTGCCGGTATTGATGGTCAGCGAGATTGTCCCTGAGGTGCGCTTCAAGGATGCGATGATAATGGGGCTGCGATTGGTAAACGGCATTGATATGGATATAATGAGTGACTGTTACGGGGTGGATGTTAAGGATTTCGTGCTCCAAACCATCGGAGACTTGCAGCCTGCCGGCCTCTGTGAAATCAAGGGAAATATGTTGTCCCTCACCCCGAGGGGCAGGCTTTTGTCAAATGTCGTATTCTCGAGATGGGTGTGAGAAATCTCATTCGGCCAACCTCTTGACCCGGCATGCCGTCACAGGATATTAAACGTAGGGACATTCTTGATATTCAACATGCTGTCGACGCTGCAAGAAGAAGGTTGAATTTGATAGACCTGCACGTCCACACCCATATGTCCGATGGGACCCTCTCCCCAAAAGAGGTGGTCATCCGCTCAGCGGAGCTTGGACTCAAGGCGATTGCAATCACCGACCACGATACCATTGCTGGAATTATTGAGGCTTGTGAAGAAGGCAAGTCCAGAGGCGTAGAAATTGTGCCTGGAGTGGAAATAAGCACCGATTGGTCCAGGGGCATACTGCATGTGCTTGGTTATTTTATACGTTTAGATGACAACAGACTGCTTGACACTCTTAGTTATCTCAATACAGGCCGCAAAGAACGAATACCCCGCATAATCGCCAAATTGGCGGACAACAACGTCCGGGTAGCTCTTGAGGATGTCAATAATGAGGCTGTGGGAGGTGTCCCGGGCCGACCTCATGTGGCACAAGTCATGGTCCACAACGGGACTGTTAGAACCGTGCAGGAAGCATTTGACAGGTTCCTGAGACGCGGGGCGCCTGCGTATGTGGAAAAGACCAAATTGTCTCCTACCGAGGCAATTCGGCTTATCTCCGGAGCCGGAGGAATTCCGGTACTCGCGCACCCACATTCTCTCAACATGGAGAGATCTTACGAATTGCCGACAATGCTCCAATTCCTTGTGGACAAAGGACTTCAAGGAATAGAGTCTTATTATCCCAGGCATTCGCCCGAACAGACAAGACTTTTTCTCGACCTGGCTTTCAGATTCAATCTGGCTGTGACCGGAGGAACCGACTTTCACGGTGCCAACAAGCCCGAAATAAAATTGGGCCATTTTCCTGGACAACAGCAGCTCCCCTACTCACTCCTTGAGTCACTCAAAGAAAGGCTTTCTCTCCGAGAGTCGGAATGCAATTCCTCCAAAACGGCTCATTCCTATTCCGGTCGTGAATCAAGGTGAAATCCGGTATGGGAGTAGGTTCACAGCGTAGAGTAGCTGTTTTAGGTCTGGATGGTGTACCGTTCACTCTGCTGAAGAGACTCTTCGATTCGGGCGTGATGCCCAATATGGCTCAGGCAGCTACGGGCGGGACATTCGTTCAAATGCGGCACTGAATTGCCTGCTATATCTTCGGTGGCCTGGACTTCTTTCATGACCGGCGCGGGCCCAGGCGAGCACGGTATTTTTGGATTTACTGACCTGAAGCCTGGAGAAATTGCCCTCCACTTGCCATCATTCGACGACATTCGCTGTCCGGTAATTTGGCATAAGCTCCCCAATCGGCGCTCGATCATCGTGAACCTTCCTTTTACCTATCCGGCCCGGCCTCTCAATGGAACCCTCATAGCGGGTTTTGTCTCTCCGATATTCGAACGCGCAGTGTATCCAGGGTCTCTGATTAGAAGTCTGGCAGCGGCGAATTACCGCATTGACGTTGATGCAGTAAGAGGACGCCATGATCGCCACTTCCTGATGAATGATCTGTTCGATACGCTCAAGATACACTCTCAGGTAATGGAAGACCTGATCACGCACGAACCGTGGGACCTGTTCATAGGCGTGATCACCGGAACAGACAGGCTGCATCATTTCTTCTTCGATGCCCACTCTGATCCAGGACACCCGTTTCATAAGGATTTTATTGATTATTACCGCACTATCGATACCTTTTTCGGGCGACTCCTTCAGAAGTTGGGGCCTGACACGAGACTGATTGCGCTTTCAGATCACGGATTCACGAATCTTAAGATACAGGTGTACCTGAATCATATTCTGAAATCTGAAGGCCTCCTGTTTTTCAAGCGACCGGACCCCAGCGGCTTGGAGGATATTCATCCGGAGTCAGAAGCATTCGCGCTCGACCCCACCAGGATATACCTCAACAGTCGAGACAGATTCAGAAGAGGATTCCTGGGCACCAGTGAATCGAATGAATTGAAAGCCCGCCTGAAGAGTCGACTGGAGAATCTGCGGCTGGCGGATATCGGAATCCGAGAATCCGACGGACTTGGAAGTGCCGACGAGCTCCTGTTCGATGGCGTTCTCGAGGGTCAAGAAATTTATGAAGGGAACTGCCTTCCAATGGCGCCCGATCTTGTGGTGAAGCCGCGTCGCTGGTTCGATGTTAAGGCAGCGTTAAATGCCTCATCCGCTACCATGAAAGACATATTCAGCGGAATGCATACTCATGATGATGCTTTCCTCATGGTGAACGATAGATCCTTGAGTGAAAGGCTTCAGGACGCTACTATCAAAGATCCTGCGGCTTTGATCATTGACGTGCTGAAGTGAACCAACTCGATTTAATGTTCAGTCTCAATCTTTGGAGCGGTCTTTCCAAATGCTGAACGTTGTTTTGGTAAACCCAGAAATTCCTCCGAACACCGGCAATATAGGACGACTGTGTTGTGCCGTGGGAGCGCGGACTGCACCTTATACAACCGCTGGGGTTCAGTTTGGACGACCGATATTTGAAACGAGCCGGCCTGGATTACTGGAACAAACTGGATCTCGAAGTGTGGAACGATCTGGATGCTTATCTGGCTTCCGTGAACACCCTGCAAATCGTTCTAACCGGCAGCAAACGTGGAGAACTTTACCACAAGATTACCTATAAGCCGGAAGATCACATACTATTCGGACCGGAGACCACGGGCCTGTCCGTGGAGATGTTCAATCTCTTTCCTTCCAGAATTGCTCGTATTCCTATAGACTTGAAAAAAGTCCGAAGCCTTAATTTGTCAACGGCAGCCGGTATTGTGGTTTATGAGGCTTTGAGACAAATAGGTGAATTGCCCGCTCAGTAGCAAAAAAAGAAGGATCTGGAAGGAATCTCGGAAACCTCTATTTGCCGTGCCGCGAAGATTCATTGACAAGACTATTCACTTTTTCCAGCAATTCTGTCATGTCTCCGGATTTGACCACGTAGGCGTCAGCCCTCAGAGTGGACGCATCTCTCTGCAAGTACCGGTACGCCGTGCTTATGACCACCGGTATCTTCAATTTCATCTTGTGGAATTTTTCGAGAAAGGCCCTTCCGCCCATGCCGGGCATTTTCAAATCGAGGATGATCAGGTCAGGCCTATTTCCCTTGAGCAGCTTCAGGGCATCCTCCCCGCTCGAGACCTGAATCATTCTGTAACCTAATTCCTCAAAGACTTCCTTGTAAAGAATCCTTACCGAATTCTCATCTTCCACATGAAGGATGGTGCTCATTGCGGGCCTCCGTTACTCAGATTCTAACATCTGGTTAAGGCATAGGCAATTGCAACCGAGTGCATCAGAGTATGAGGGCTGCCATTGCCAACTGGGCATTCATTCAATCATGCTGGGGGTTCAAGAGCATTCACCATCAGGCATAACAATTTACAAAGCGCATTCCACATGATAAAAGCGGCAGTCGAAGATTCCGATTGCGAACATGGTGACCGTGACAATGAAGCCGGGAAAGATCAAACCTCTACTGATTCCAACTCCCCTCAAGCAAGGCGATTGCGTGGGGGTGATAGCAGCATCGGGCCCGGTGAATCCCGATCTCGTTGAGGCTGGCCTGACATTTCTCAGGAACAAGGGATTTCGAAATGGTGCTTGGACAGCATCTCCTGGAATGCAACGACTATCTGGCAGGGAACGACAAACAGAGAAGCAGCGATTTGAACTCGATGCTCAGAGATCCAGAAATTAGGGCCATCGTGTTTGCCAGAGGCGGCTATGGCATGATGCGGCTTTTGGAATCTATAGATTATAAAGCGATCCTAGCGGACCCTAAAATCCTCGTTGGAATGAGCGATGTGACTGCGCTCCAATTGTCTCTTTTGAGAAAATGCAATCTAGTCACATTCGCCGGACCTATGGTCGCAGTTCAGGTGGCTGCAAGTCTGGACGCAACTTCTGAGGAATGGCTCATCAACGCAATGATGGATCCCATTGAGAACCGAAATCTCTGGCCTGAGGAAGCATTGGCGATCAGAATACTTCGGCCGGGGAAGTCGTCGGGAGAATTAATGGGAGGTTGTCTTTCTTTGATCACCGCTCTCCTCGGAACAAAGCACTTGCCCGATTTCAACGCCAAAATCCTAATTTTGGAGGACGTAAACGAGCCACTATACAGAATAGACCGCATGCTGAGTCAATTGAAGTTGTCCGGGGCTCTGGGAAAAATAACAGGCTTGGTGCTGGGGCATTTTATCAGTCCGGAACAAGCAGATTTGGTGGAGCAAGTAGAAGAGATGATTCTACAACTCACGCTGGACCATCCCGTGCCCATGATATCGAGATTTCCACACGGCCATCGCCTGCCAAATCTGACCCTTCCGATAGGTGTGCCATTACAAATGGACACCGAATCGCACAAGTTGCAGGTCAAGGTTGCGCTAACCTATTATATTTGTTGATAAAGTGCAGGCATGAAGGCTTGGAGTTCCGCACATGCGGCTTGACAGGATAAGGTTCCTTGGGTAGCATTTGACATGCTGGAGGGATGGCCGAGCGGTTTAAGGCGGCGGTCTTGAAAACCGTTGACCGAAAGGTCCGGGGGTTCGAATCCCTCTCCCTCCGCCACTAACCTATTGGAATCATTAAGGTCGCCCCCTCAAAGAGTTGTCAGTAAATCTGTAAGCATCCCAATCTTCATTGAATTGCCACTGCCATTCCAATAACAGTAGATCATCATTAAATAAATTTGACCGAGGCGTCCGTGTTAAATCGGCTTCTGATGAAAGATTGCCAAACTTATAAGACTGGGGCTAACCTGAGCGCGTGCTGAGACATAACGGACCGAATTCGAGTCCAGTGTTCCGGAGCGCGGGACAGCGACAGTGAACAGGTTCGGCAGTCGAACCGATAGTCTTCACCCAATCATTCTCAGAGAGTGGAGGTCACCCACCACGCACCGGAGGATGAGCGCTCGGCCGGATGCCGAGCGTTCGACTGACCGTTATCAGGCCTAATTCCTGCCTAGCTTTCTGTGTTTGATCTTCCCGAACTCAGCAATGTCCATCTGGGGGTTTCCTCAACATCTGTATGTAAGCAAGATAATTGATGGTATCCCTACAAAGTTCTGGAAATTCTGGGCGGCGGGTCACCTGGTACTCATAAAATGACCGGAGTAACAGCCACAGGTCGTCCAGGAACTTCTTTGAGTGAACTTGCTTCCACAAAACCCCCAATAAGCCGTCGCTATCACCGACAATAGGATCATCAGGGTTGGATAAGTCTAACAACCCAAGGATGATCCAGGTAGAGGGTAACGCTATGAAAAGATCTTCCATTACGCTGGGGAGATCTTTTTGCGTACCGACCTTGAAACTCATGGATTCTTTAGTTTTGGCAGCCACAATCAGACTGCGAAAGGGGAGTGCGATCCCTTGGAGCCCTTCAGCTCTTATCGCTTCCCCTCTTGCGTGAATATCAAGCATATGTTATGGCTCATTCTAATACATTACAGCCATTATTTTAATATCAGTTGATTATCTTGAACAAAAAAATTAATATTACGGCATTAACCAAATGTAGCGTCATGCTCGGCTGAGCTGAGAGACGCTAAACTCAATACTTAATGATACTTGAATGTGTAACTATGTAAATTAACTGATGTTTACTAGATAACTAGTTGATAATGAAGTTTGTATAGAAGTGAAACTGGCTAGTAATTGTCTAGGTGCCTTTGGTTACTGGTAATACTGAGAATCTACTTTGTACAATCAGCGTACTCAATGACATTCCGTTTCTATCAGGACCTCCTTTGATGATATTTTATTAACCGGGCATCCGGGGCGTCTACCCCTTTCAGGCAAAAAAAACGCAACTCGGGGCACCATCTTCAGAATCGGGTCCTCCTTGATCAAAGAGCATCATTTGGACAAGCCGAGGTTCTTTGATGTAGACTCTACAAATTCCCGATTTGCGCTGGTATAAGATGAGGATTGGCGGAAACCCTCATTCGGCGGCTGGCATTGAAAGAGGACTCGAATTTTCGCATCAACCGCGGTATCTTCCGGCAATAGCGTCAATAGGCTGTCAAGCTGCTCTATCAGCCCGTGATCATACATAATAGCCCAACTATACGCATCCATCATATTCATGGCATTCCTTTCAGTTTCAAATCCCCACCTGGAGACCCTGAGATTACGGTCTGGATCTTCTAGCCCCCAGTGCCAGCGCCCTTTGCCCTTGTGATGAAAATCTCCATGCACCGTATCTCGGTTGAAAATGATAAAAGTCTTCCCATCAATTTCGGTTTTCATTTTTGAATCCTTTCGTAATTCTTATAAAATTTGAGTAATTCTCATGAGTCGCGCGTTTAGCGATGGCGCTGCGAGGAGCTGCTTTCACGGACTCCACCAATGACCACTATTCCTCTAAGATGGAAATAACAGGTGTCTGGCCAGGGGATCTTTGCACTCTAACTAAACCCGCCGTTTGCAGGAGCCTCAGACATCTATTGTAAGCCTTGTGGGATACCCCCAAAAGACCCAGCACCTTTGACTGCATCTTGATCCCGGTGCTCGTCTTTGACAGACCCGATATGTACCAGAGGGCTCTTGCTACATGGAGACTCTTGCCGGGCAGCCTTGCCGCCGCTGCTTCCCATTCGAGTGGGGTGGCCTTAATGAAAGGTTTGAAGGGGGCTCGGTCAGGCCTTTTCGTCTTTTGAAACCTTGGAGCCTTGTGAATTCTTGGGGACCTGCGATTCCCAATTTGAAATTCGGCTATGTCAAAATCATCCGACATCCGGCTACCACTCATATATTTTTATATTTTCGTACAGTACATATATAGTACTGGACGGGGTGCCCATGGTGTCCGAGGTAGCCGGTACATCATGGAAGGGGTGGTCTGCCCACGGAGTCCGTGGTTCAGTAGTTATCGCCCGCGTCAATGATTTCCCATACGAGATCCCACATCGCTCGACCGCGTTCGTCGACAAATCGGGCGGGATACAGGAACTCCTGGACATCCGTCTTCAACTCGAATCCGCTCAGTACAATTTGTGACGCTCGGGCCATTGCGTTCTGGGCGGCTTCAATATGGTCGACAGCCTGGTCGAGCGGGAATTCAATCAAAATGGCATCATGGACAGGAGCAATGACTTTCACTCCCAGTTTGATGGCCAGAATGCAGGCTAACCTCAACATCTCCGCGCCATTGGCCTGCATGGGAAAGTTTCTAATGCTACTCTCCCTTAAATCATTCCCGTTGATGTGAATTTCCCATCCGAAGACCGTCCAAAGCTTTTTGCGCAGCACGGCATAGTCGCAGACTGCGTTTGACCATTTCCAGAAGCCTGAGTAAGTTTCTCGGTGAAGCCGGAGTAGCTCTCTCGCCTCCGATTCCGATCTGTCTATCTTTAGGGCCAAACTTTTCGAGCCCATCCACGGCAAAACGAGACCAAAATCACAGGGGAAACATGCAATAAGGATGCCCGGAAATGTGGTCTCAAAAAACGGTCGTTTGATGAGACACTTGCCCTCGACCTCACTGTGTTCAGCCGACAAGGACTCCGGAAAAATCCTTTGACGGAGTGCCGGAGGGTGGGATACGTTCAGAGACACGATAAAAAAAGGGTTTTTAGTTGATACTACGGCGGTGTTTTGTCCTCTGAGTCCCGTCGGACACTCTGCACACAGCTCTTGGAGGTCGGTGGAGCCATCCCCCCACCTCTTGCGGGTTCCAAAATGGTCGAGATGGCAGGTCCACCGCAAAATTCCGAATAAGGACAGGCGACATCTTGATCATGGCAGGAAGGCAGAAGAATTTGAACAACTTGAAGTCCAGGCAAGTCGAGGGATGGCGGAAACACACAGTTCTGGTCGCAATTTGAGGTATGGAGGCAAGAAATGGTTCCGGGTAGCCTGATAAAGAAATTCGAGCACATCGTTATTGCGTCGCTGATGGTGATGATGGGGATCGTGGTCTTCCTTGCCACAGTGGAATTGGGCTGGGTTTTGATAAAAGACATTATAGGCCCACCAATTTTGATTCTTGAAATCGAACAATTACTGGAGCTATTCGGACTTTTCTTGCTGGTTCTTATCGGAGTGGAGCTTTTTGAGACGATTCAAACTTACTACTTTGAGAGAGTTATTCGATTGGAAGTAGTGGTTACCGTGGCCATTATCGCCGTTTCACGCAAGGTGATCATCCTGGATTACAAGACGCTTTCAAGTTTTACATTCCTGGATGTGGGAGGAGTAATCCTGGCTCTCGCTATCGCCTACTACCTGATCAAGAAAGCTGGTCAGAGCCATTCCGCACCACCTAAAACAGAGCCATGACCGAGAAATCAAAGAATTTACGAATGGCTGTTGTAGTTCTGAAGTGTGTGTGAGATGGGAATGTACAGGAGGTACAAAAATGAGCGCTTTTCGAAACATTCTTCTCTATTCGCGTGGAGAAAAGGGATCGACCCCAACGTTCGCGAAAGTTCTCGAGTTGGCGCACTCGTTCAAGGCCAAACTCACCATAGTCGACGTGGTTGATTTATCACCATCTGTCATCCAGCGGATATTTCAGTCCTCAGCACATGTGGAGGCTCGAGCGATAGCTGAATCCATGGCCAAAAGACGTCTGGAGCGTTTGGTCGCATCTGCGCGGGAAAGTGGAGTAGATGCGACTGCTGAAGTGCTCTTCGGAAAACCTTTCGCTGAAATCATCCGGACCGTGATACGACGAAACTGCGATCTTGTTGTTAAGACGGCTAGTGGAGGAGGCGGCATCAGAGAGAGGTTACTCGGAAGCACGGCATTACACCTCATGCGTAAATGCCCATGCCCGGTCCTGGTTGTGCAACCAAAGCGTCGTCTGCTGTTCACTCGTATTCTGGTTCCCATCGATGTCCGACCGGGGGATGAATCGGCAAACACCGTTAACGCCAAGATAATGGAGATAGCACTTTCATTGGCGAAGTTGGAAGGCAGCGAATTGCATCTTCTTCACGCCTGGCAACCTTACGGGGGGACGCTCTTGACAAGCGGCAGGACGAGAATCCCGAGAGATGTGGTTCGCGAATACCTTCGATCGACCGAAAAGGCTCATAAAGACCGGTTCGAGGAATTCCTCGGGGGCTATTCGTTCGATCACCTGAACCACCGAATCCATTTTGTCCGAGGAGAACCCGGAACCCTTATCCCTCAGTTGGCATCTCGCCACAGGGTAAACCTGGTTGTCATGGGTACCATAACGAATCTGAGCTTCGCCGGATATCTTATCGGTAGCACCGCTGAGGAAGTCCTTCTTGAGCTCAAGTGCTCAATGCTCACGGAGAAGCCCCAAGGATTCGTTAGTCCTGTCAGGGTTGAATAGAATTTGTTTGAATCGAGGTAGGACCGTTGATTACCTGGCGCACGCTTGAAGACGCAGTTGCATCGAGTCAGCATCATTTCGCCTGCACTTCGAGGTCACGAGAATCGTGAAGGATATTAAGTTACGTTATTAGAGCCCAGCGACCGATGAGAGCCATGCTCATCGGCCTCTGGCCCTGTGACTGCGGCGGGAGTTTACCTATTCGGGGGCGGGCTCTGGCGCCAGTCCTTTTCTGCTGTCTCGTAGCCTACGTCGTTGAAGTGGTGTTCGAGACCTATCGAGGACTTGGACAACAGTAAAGGATAGACGCAAGGTCTTACAAATCTATTCGATTTTCAGAAGCTTCACTTCATGAGCAATATATCTTATTTCATACTGTGTGGGACTATTTGTTCTTCTCTTACTCTTCTCGGAAGTGGGGCGACGGATGGGAATTCCTCGGATTTCCAGGGAACCGGAAGGCGTACGTGTTTCATTGAGCACTGTGGAGGGAGCGGTTCTCTGCCCTCCTCGGTTTACTTACCGCGTTCCCTTTTTCGGGAGCTGCTTCCAGGTTTGACCACCGGAGACATCCGAGTTCCGAAGAGGCCAAAGCAATAAGTACTGCATATCTCAGTCTGGACTTGCTTAAAGGGCCAGATCGAGAGCGTCTACAGTACCGACTTCAGACCTTATGTGGAGACTCGCCTGGCATGGCATCGCGAGATTCCTGATGTTCAGGCGTCTTGGCAGGAGTTTGACAACGCGATGGCAATTCAACGCGAAAATCTGGAATCAGGCCGTTCTCGCGTGTCGGGATGAGGGCTCACAACCGGCCACCATGCTTCTCTTGCCTGCCTTGAACCAGATGGCGGACATGACCGCCACCCCCTTTACGGCTATAAGGACGCACCCGCCTCTCCTTATATTTGCCTACCGTCCTTATGCGGCAATTCTATTCTTACCTCTGTGCCCGTTCCCTGTTCGCTCTCCACTCGTATCGTTCCCTTGTGCGCCTCAATAATCTTCTTTACTATGGGGAGTCCGAGGCCGGTCCCGCCTTTCTTCGTGGTGAAGAACGGGGTGAAGATCTTTTCGAGCGCTTCTTTGTCCATGCCGGAGCCGTGATCCTTGATCCTTATATTCAGATGACTTTTCGCATCTGTCACGGTGAGGACGACCTTCTGGCCGGGGTCTGAGGCTTCGATGGCATTGTTGAAAAGATTAATAAGCGCCCGCTGCATCTGCTCGCCGTCCATGACGACGGGCACCGACTCCGCGGGAAGCTCAAGAGGCAAGAATACACCCTTCTCCTCAGCCTTTGTCGCACTCAAATCATAAACGCGGCTGACGATGGCCCGGACGTCTTCTTCCTTTAATTCCAACCGAATCGGCCTGGCGAAATCGAGCACATCATTGACGATCCGTTCCATGCTCCACGCGGAATTCATAATCACCTGAGCAGCGGCATCGATGTTTACTTTTCCCTCCTGAATACGCTGCCCAAGTCCCAGGATTGCAATGAGAGGATTCTTCAGATCATGCACGATGGTCGTGGCAGCCTGTCCGATCCCGGCGAGATATTTTTCTCTTTCCGCCTCTTGTCTTCTTTTCCTTTCATGGTCAACAAAGAGAGCGGTAGTGAAGGTAAATACTCCTGAAAAAACTAGATGAAGCACTTTATCTGCCAGGCTTAATACCGAATTCGTTCCATCACCAAAGAAGAAGGGGAGATACAACAAAGAGACAAGAACATACACCGCAAGAGCGCCTCTAAAACCGAACCAGAAGGCTCCGAGGAAAAGCGGGATATAATAGAGTTCCTCAAAAACAACAAGAGGTAAATGCCTCGTAAACAGATGGAAATGCAACACCGAAATAAGGACGGCTGCGGATGTGATCAATATCCAATAACGTTTCCCTTTTACCTTCATCAGCATTTCCATTAAAAGCTCCTTTCCACTCCTTTCAGTCTCCCTCCGGCCCACGACCTCGTACCTGATATTGTTCTTGCTGCCCGAATTCACGGAAGACATGAAATCAGCGGCCCTCTTAAGCGGAATTATGCGGCAGTCTTGCCACTTTTACGGTCTCGGCACCGTCGAGGGGAAGAAGTGTGCCTCTCCTGACGCTTAAGGAGCGCCGCATGGAGTCCACACGACCTGTCCAAGGCACAACCGACCTCATGTTGATGCAGAAGAGCCAAAAAACCGCTCACTCACGTGCGCTCTGTGGTAGAATCCAGTCCTGCCGGGGGTAATGGCAGGTGTAGCCTTTGGGAAAGCGCTGAAGATAGTCCTGATGTTCGGGCTCTGCCTCCCAGAAATCGCCTACAGGTTCGAGTTCCGTTACCACCTTGCCCGGCCATAAGCCCGAGGCGTTTACATCGGCGATGGTGTCAAGCGCGACTTGCTTCTGCTCCTCGCTAAAATAAAAGATTGCCGAGCGATAAGACGGACCCCGGTCATTACCTTGCCGGTTGATGCTTGTGGGGTCGTGTATCTGGAAAAAGAATTCCAAAATGCGGCGATAAGAAATCCTGTCCGGATCGAACAGAATCTCTATTGCTTCGGCGTGCGTGCCGTGGTTGTGGTAGGTGGCGTTGGGTACATCTCCGCCGGTGTAACCCACCCGGGTGGCCTGAATCCCCGGCAACTTTCGAATCAGATCTTGCATGCCCCAAAAGCAGCCGCCCGCCAGAACAGCTCGTTCATGTGCCATTACTTGTCCTCCACTTGATCAAGGTATTCGCCATATCCCAATGCTTTAATGTCATATCGATGGATGAAGGGGAGGCCAGTAGAGTTGATGTAGTAACGCAAACCACCGCGATCCCTGGGGCCATCCGCACCCCGAATCAAACTTGTCTGACGACACGAACAGTGGTCCGCCTGACACGACACCCACATACATGCCCGGCTCATTATTATTGAGATGCTCGCCCGTTCCTGGTTTCTCGTTGCCGCTTTGCTGGGTCACACGGAACTGTTCTGGAGTTTTAGGGCAGCACTGGGGGCATCGGATTTCTTATGATACTTTATTCGATTCTCCTCTGCAGGCTTCTGTGGGGTATTCATCTCTAAACTTGGTTGCCATGCCGCACGTTGGGTCGTTTTGACTCCGGCGGGGATATCTAGGTTTCGGTAACTTTGAAAAGGTCTTCCTGCATGGTAACATACCGAGATTTACTGAGAGCGAATCTTACGAAATTCCTCTGAAAGTAAGTCGCCGATAACCTTTAGACTGGGCTCCTAGCTGTTAGAGCCACCTGGCGTCAAGATTGGAAATGACTACCTCATACAGCCAATCAGCGGCTCGAGGATCCAAGGCCACGAAGCGCTGCCAAACCCGATTTTGGACTTCTTCTTAGTCAGGGCCTCCATCTACCGGAATCAGAATCTCGTTCCGCCGCAAGAACCATGGCATCCACGGCGGGTTGTAGCGGGCCCATATCGGATCTCCTACAATAGTGAGGCCCTTTTCGTGAATCCAGGACTCCAGTTCCGATTTGTATCGAAGGTAGCCTTTCTCGCTCCAGAAACCGGAGTAGCGGTACTGCGGCGATCCGACGAGCTGGTACCTGACGCAACGTGACCTTGGGGTCCTTTGGCTCTGGAAGGGTATCCAGAGTGTACGAGGAAGGCATCGTGAAACTTACGGACCACCTTCCTTCCTGAACACGCTGCTGGCCTACGGGAGCCGTCATCTCGATCTTCTCTCCCTTGGGCTCTTGAGATACGGGGGCAGTCATCGCAACTTTGGCAGCCTGTACGGTTCTCGCCAGAAATATAGCGAAATAGACTTCCGAACGCCTTATTTCCAGCCTGTTCAAGGTCGCCTTCCACGACTGTTTCGGCGAGGATGTGGGGCGCATAGTCGCGGATCTCAAAATTGTTTTCTTTTTTCAAAACCTTGTACGACGGCTCTTCAACTGCCATGACCTCTAGGGCTCCAAAGATTACGACCGATGCTGCAAGCATGATGCGGATTGAAAGTTTCACTACTTAAGCCTCTATGGATGAAGTCCTTATGCATAAACCGCTGGTGCTGCAGGGGGTCTGGTATTTCGTTCCTAGACAACCGCCAAGCACGACACCGATCTTGCTCTACCGAAAAAACCTATAATTTCATGTCACTAAGAATAATTCAGGGTGTGGCCCTTGTCAAGGGCTGGTTTCCGCACTGACCTTGCTCGAAAACGGCCTATCCCCTTTTGCGCTTAATCAAGTCAGCTCGCTCAAGACTGCCTTGACGGTGGAACCATAGGTATTGTACGCTCAAATTGAAAAAAAAAGAGCCACTGATCTGGGATCAAGGTCGGAACTGTGGTCAATGGAGTATATACGAAGGCGCGGCGACGCCGCTTCGGGGCGCCAAATAAGTCGAACAGGTGGTTTGTGGCCCAAGACGGCCGGCATTTGCCAGATAACGCAATATTTGCCGATGAAGAGGAAATTGATGAGCAGGGCAACCGTAATTATGCCGATTTGTGCTTTAATGTTTTTTGGTTACGCTTCGCCGCAACCGTCTTTCGCGAGAGATGCGATCATGGATTTGATGGAGTTTGCCAGCCAAGGTAGATATGAAGAGGTGAAAGCCTCGATCGAACGCGGCACCGACGTTAATGCCCGTGATTCACAAGGACGGACGCCCCTCATGTCGGCTTCAGACAAAGGGCACATGAAGGTCGTGAAACTTCTCCTCGACGGCGGTGCTTCGGTCAATGCAGAAGTCGATATCATGGGAACCGCGCTCATGATGGCGGCCTACAACGGACACCTTCCGGTCGTGAAACTCCTGTTGGACCGAGGTGCGGACATGTACGCGAGTAACAGATTCGGGTGGACCGCCCTCATCGGCGCTTGCTACGCCCAGCGGCTCGATGTGGCCACAGAACTGCTTCAGCGACCCAGGTCGGGGAAGTCTCGAATTGTTCGGCCAGGCGTGCGCGGAAGGACGTCTCGACGACGTACATTCTTTGCTCGCTCAATCTGCGGACGTCAATTCACTTACTCTCGATGGACTGTCAGCCCTCGCTGTTGCATCCGTGTTCGGTCATACTAAGGTGGTTCAAGTGTTACTGGATAAGGGAGCTAAGATCGATAATCCAAACAATGACGGTTCAACCCCACTGATGGGAGCAGCCGTCAACAACCGACTGGACGTAGTCGAGCTCCTACTGGATCGAGCCGCGAACATAGATGCGCGTGACAAGTTCGATTATACGGCTCTCTATCTGGCCAAGATAATGGGGCACAAGCGGATTCAAGAAGTGTTGGAAAAGCGTGGAGCGCGATAAGGAGCGGAGCATTTTAGTTTGCCGACGAATATGGAGCGGGGCACGTTTGGGGTGAAATGTTCGGATACTTGCTTATCAGTGGGATGACTGATCATCCGGTTTCCTTGTTCGTGGGGGATTGCGGGGACTTTATTGACACTAAACCGACTGTGCTAGATGGCGTTTCGGGGTGACCGCCTCGTACATGACAGATGGCTAAGTCATTCAGGTGAAACTGTTCATCGGTGGACGCCGCAGGCCAGGCTGGCTTTCCCTAGGAGTTATGAGAAGAATCATCTTATTGGCATTTCTGATTGAGCTATTCATTGGACATGTAGTAGAACGAAGTGGCCGCACAGCTAGACTGGACTGCGTATCAGGCATCTCGGGACAATTTTTCACCCTTCACTTGAATTGTGCCAGTGCCGTTCCTGAATGGTTCAACCCTTCAATTCCGAGCCAGCGCAGTCTGAGTTTCCCGGTCACTTCATCATCAATAGGCTTAAAGCCATAATCAGCATCCCCGCTGATCAGCCCAATGAGACTGTCGTGCCCTCTTCCATAGGCCCTGCTTGTCGGCAACAATTGATCGAGACTGATGTACACCATAATACCGGCCACGCCCCCAAAAAGTATGCCGATCACTTCGGGTGGAATTACTCCCCCATCAGGCCCAACGAAGAACAGGAGCGCAAGATAGGCAATTCCCGCCCCCACAGGCTCGGACAATCCGCTCAACAGCGAGTACAGAAAAGCCTTTTTGCGATTTCCCGTGGCGTAGAAGATGGGGACGGATACGCTGATTCCCTCGGGAATATTGTGCAGCGCAACCGCCACGGCAATGGCAATGCCGAGGCTTGGATCCTGCAGAGCTGCGAGGAACGTAGCCAACCCCTCAGGAAAATTGTGAATGCCTATGGCCAGCGCCGTGAACAAACCCATTCTCATTAGCTTTCACGTGATGGCACGGTGGTCGTGGAAGCCTTCGGGTTTATTGCGATACGCTTGCTGCGCACTTGGTGAAATCCGGGAGCGGTGCGGAAGGATTGTGTAGCGGCATGCACTCTGATTCCGAATGCGTCTCATGCGGATTTTCAGCAGCGGGAATCAAGTTGTCAATCAGGCCGATCAGCAGCATTCCACCGAAAAATGACGCAGCATTTATCCAGTGCCCCCAATAGTCACCATATCGAGGAATGAGCGATTCGAGTCCCTTTGAGAAGATCTCCACGAACGAAACGTAGAGCATCACCCCGGCAGAGAACCCCGTTGCGACAGAAAGAAACCGATAGTTTGTTCTTCTAGCGCTGAGAAGGCAATTACGCTACCAATTCCGGTTGCCATTCCCGCGAATACAGTCAGTCCGAACGCAATCCACACATCTTTCATACTCTACACTCTCTATGAATGAGTGGGTCACTCATTGGTTGTCGGCTTAACCAAGTGGTGAAGCTATGTCAGTTTTGCCAGTGACGCCCGGAAGGTCTGGAGATGCACGGCTTGGTCGGGGCACCCGCATGTGACCGAGGCATAATCGTCCCTAATCGGCAAGCAAGCCAAGCCTTACTTCACTCGTTCGCATATCAATAGTACGAATCCATAATCTTCTTCAACTGCTCCATTCGAACCTCCTGGCTGACCAGAGGCGCCTTCTCCCAATTGAACTAAGTTTTCGTCAAATGCCGGACGGTCGTTCCTGTAGATGACGCCAATGGGAATTCGATCTCCCCATTGGTCAGCAACTGCAATGGCATTTTCCCAGTTTTTCGGGTCGTGGGTGAGAGGAAGCTCGTAACAGCGCTGATTATACCAGGAAAAGGTGTTGACACGATTGAATGATACGCATGGCTGAAGCACCTCGACCAGCGAGAAGCCTCTATGCCTAACCCCTTCTTGAATCAATTGAGCGAGATGATCGATTCGTCCGGAGAACCCTCGTGCAACAAAGCCCAGCTCTCATTGCCACTGCGAGAAGTGGTGCCTTGAAAGGGCTCGAAAACACACCTTGCGGATAGGCCTTGGTAACGAAACCCTCGCCCGAGGTGGGCGATGCCTGGCCTTTGGTGAGCCCGTAGACCTGGTTGTTGTGTACGATGACGGTCACGTCTATGTTACGTCGTATTGCTGCAAGCAAGTGATTGCCGCCTTCGCCGTACGTGCAACCGTCTCCACTCTCGACGATGACGGTAAGATCTCGGTTGACCGTCTTGGCCGCTGTGGCCACGGGGAGAGATCTCCCATGAAGTCCGTTGAACACATTGGCATTCAGGTAATGTGGAGCCTTGGCCGCCTGACCGATTCCGGACACGAGCAGTACTTGCGACGGCTGCAGATCCAGGGCCACCAGCGCTTTTTTTACTGCCTGAAGTATGGAGTGGTTACCGCATCCCGGACACCACGCGGTCTCGTACGTTCCATAGTCTTCGATTGATACCATAGCTCTCGTCCTCACCCCTTAGCGATCTGGCGCAAAACGAACTCGGGGGTCAATGGCAATCCGTCGTACCTGAGAATTTTCTTAGAAATGTGGAATCCAGTTTCCCGACGAATTAGCTTGGCCATCTGTCCAGTAGCGTTGCTCTCTATGCAGATCACCTCTCGAGCTTTCTTGCAAGTGGCCCAGAACGGTTTCCGGCACTATGGGCCAAACTTGAGATAGGTGCATGTTGGCTACTCTGAGGCCTTGGCTCCGAAGGGTATCAGCCGCTTCCCACACGGCCCCTCGGGTCGATCCCCAGCAAAGGAGCAGCAGGTCTGCAGCCTCGTCCCCGGCTACCTCGGGCGGGATTGTTCGAGCCAAGATTTCGTCCATTTTACTCAGTCGCTTTTCGACCATTCGTTTTCTTATCGAGAGATCCTCGGTCAAGTGCCCGTACTCATCGTGTTCATCGCTGTCGGCAATGGCGAGCCGCTCCGAACTGTATGCGGCGACACACTGTGCCGACAGACCAGGAAATAATCGAGGCGAAATGCCGCTTTGAGTAATTGCGTAAGCGTGATGAGGAGCTGTCATCTCCCAAGACCTTGCACGGTCTTACCGGGGATAATTGCTCGAGATCGAACGGCTCTAGAGATCGGTAAGAATCAGCCAGAAACTGATCGGTCAGAACAAATACCGGTCCATGGATGGCTTCGGCCAGCTCGAAGGCCTGCCTTGTCGTGTGAAAGCATTGCTCAACGCTCCCCGGAGCGAGGATGGCGCGTGGAAATTCACCATGGCCGCTGTGCAGCACAAACTCGAGATCAGACTGTTCCGTTCGCGTGGGAAGACCTGTGGATGGGCCGGGACGCTGGGCGACCACGATCACGACCGGAGTCTCTATCATCCCCGCAAGGCTCACCGCCTCTGTCATCAGAGCAAAACCGCCTCCAGAGGTGGCCACCATCGCGGGTGCACCGGCGAAAGAAGCCCCGAGGGCCATATTGATAGCAGCTATCTCGTCTTCGGCCTGTTCCACGACAATTCCCATGGCTTGTGAATGGATCGCAAGGGTTTCGGCAATCGACGTCGCTGGGGTCATGGGGTAGAACGAACACCATTTCATTCCTGCCGCCAGAGCCCCCAGGGCTATCGCATCGTTACCGTTGAGCGTCAACCGGGTTCCAGCGTATCTCGGAGGTGAAAGCTTGTGCATCGGCCCAGACCGTGAGGACATCCACGAAAAGCCGCTCTTGAGAGATGCGAGGTTCTCCCGGAGCACCTGATCCCCTCGCTTGCCAAGAAATTGTTTTAATGCACCGGAGAACCTTTCCTCCTCCAGCCCCAGCATGGCTCCCACTATGCCAAGAGCCAAGATACCAGAGAATTTCTGAGATCCAAGCTCCTCATAAGGAACAGCAAAGATCGCATTACCTTCCAAACCCCATTTTTCGTCCACCAAGACAGTGCCTCGTGGCGAAAGTTCGTGCTGGTGAAAGTGCACGGCATCCATATTCAGGGCTACAAGGACGTCGATCGGCTCCTGTGGCGCCAGGAGCTCCTCTGACCCCACTCGGACAGTGAAGGTATTGTGTCCTCCCCTAATCCGAGACTGATAGCTCTGGGTGACGACGACCGAGTAGCCGGCACGGACCAGCGTCCTGGTGAGAATGTCCCCAACAGTAATCAGACCTTGCCCTGCCTCACCTCCGATGACGACGTTGACTGCTTTCGCTTTCGAAGGTCGCATCGTATCACCTCCTCGTTCTAAGAAACCCCGTAAGATACCACATCACAGGCGTGGGCTCCAACTTGTCGTTGATGAACATAGCCGGCTTCTTGTTCGTAAATATACTCAAGCAATCTAATAGACCAGCCTCTGGATAGAAAAGTCTCAAAAGAATGACTCGAAGGAACTCTGGTCAGTCATCAACGAAAATCCCGGATTTTGAGGACTTGGGGGAGGGATGACTAACTTCAGGCAAGGTTCTTCCGCTTTTTCCATCACCTTTCTGTCTCGACTGCAATCTAGCCGGGCCTGCAATATAGAGATCTGTTGTCAGTTGTGGAACACGGTGATACACAATTCTTTCAAACCCATCCCTTGGAGACTGTGTCATGGATTTCTGGTTCATCCTTTTGGAATTAGTTGTTTTGGTAGGCGCGGCAATGATTCTCGGAATTCTCTTTGAACGTCTCGGCCAAAACTCCATATCTGGTTATCTCGTTGCCGGAACCATCATTGGTCCGGGGGTAGCCAATTTGGTGACCAGTCGCTCCTTGATTGACAGCTTAGCCGAACTTGGCGTAACGCTCCTGCTATTCAGTATTGGGTTGGAGTTCTCTGTCAAGAGATTGAGGAGCCTCGGAAGAACGAGCCTTGGTGGGGGATCCCTACAAATAGCACTTACGGCTGTGGGCGTTTCCATAGGCTGCTATCTAGTTGGGTTGCCACCGAAAGTATCCCTGGTGGTGGGTTTGGTGGTAGCTCCAAGTAGCACGGCTGTGGTCATTCGTTTGCTTCGAGACCGTTCCGAGCTTGACAGTGTTCACGGTCGTCACGCCCTTGGGATCCTATTGCTCCAGGATGCGGCACTAGCCCCTCTCGTAATACTTGTTACGGCGCTCGCCGGCTCGGGAATAGGATCGGAGATCCTATTGGAGCTCGGGAAAAAGGCATTCTTCGCAGTTATCCTATTCGGAGGCCTTTTCCTCATAGTTGACTTTGTTTTCCCGCGTTTTCTGAGTGCAATAGCTTCCACACGTAATCGCGAGCTCTTCATGCTACTCTCGACAGTAGTCTGTGCAGGTTCAGCATGGGCAGCACATGGTGTCGGCCTGTCACCCTCGCTAGGTGCCTTTGCCGCCGGCGTGTTCTTGGCCGAGTGCCCGTTTGCCGCTCAAATCAGGTCGGACGTAGCCCCATTCAGAGCCCTGTTTGCGACAATATTCTTCTGCTCTGTCGGGATGATGGCCGACGTGAGCTGGATGATGCGAAACTGGGTTTCGATTATCGCCTTGACGGGAATCCTCATCGTGGTGAAGGGTTTTGTCGTCTGGTTGGTGCTAGCCCTATTCAAAGTCTCACGCAGGCACGCAGTTGCTTCGGGAGTCACTCTGGCCCAGGTCGGCGAGTTCTCCTTCGTACTGGGGCACTTGGCCTTTTCTCAAGGTTTGCTGGACGAAGAACTGTCTCAGCTTCTGATATCGGCGACGATAATCTCTTTGTTTGCCACCCCCTTTCTAGTGAAAAACGCATCTAGGATTGGGACCCTTTCCAACAGACTCTTTCCGCGATTAGTCCCGCAGTCAACTTCCGAAACAGGCGGCGGAGAGGACTTCGTCGCTAAAGAACATGCGATTGTGGTGGGGTTCGGGCCAGCAGGTCAAGAAGTAACCAGAATATTGAGGGAAGAGGGTATTCAGGTAATCGTCGTTGATCTCAACCCTTCTCTCGTTGCGCGAGCTAAGGAGAGTTGCATCCTCGATGAAGGCGCTGAATCTTGCATGAGGGCGCAAGTGGGCGACGCCACACATGCGGAGATTCTCGATCATGTGCATGTGGAAGAATCCAAGGTGGTCGTGGTGACGGTTCCCGACCATAAGGCCTCCTTGGATGTGGTACGTCAGGTACGATCATTGGCGCCCGATGTCAAGGTCTTCGCGAGGGCTCGGCTCGGTCACTTTGTGGCAGAATTGGAAAGAGCCGGAGCCTCCGAACCGGTAAACGAGGAGTTTCTGACCGGCCAAGAACTGGGGCGTAGGGTAAGAGAAAGCCTTATTTAGAAAACGATTGCACGGTGAATAGCCTAAGAGACCGAACCGATTAAACTGACGAATAGACGGATTTCGTTCCTGATATTGCTCCTCTTCGTGTCTGGATGTCTTGGAACAGCCGGCCTATGGAAATTTCTAACCACCTTTCGGTCATTGACAGGTACCTAGGCTTCAAGAGCCTCTCCTGGACTCCTTCCGGCTCGCTGAAAGAAACTGTCTGGACTTTCTTATGTGCTATGATGGCTGCGGCGGCTTGGCTCGAGTGGTTCAAATCTTGGGATGAAACCCTTCTTCGGGCTTTGACGGTCTTTGGGGCCCAGCTGAGCCTGAATGTTGTCTGGTCGGCTTTGTTTTTCAATCATCTACGTAACTAAGGGCTCTGCGCTTCTCAATCTACAAACTCTCAGAAAATGCGATCAAGCCAGTGCGGACGACGTTGACCGGATAGTCATCGAGGCGAAAGAGCCATCCGGCCAAATCCTGATCGATTTCCCTTCCTGCACGGATTGTGGATATGACGTAGCCACGATAAAAGCCTGAGCTGCGGTAGCCACCAAGGGTTACCACCTCTGCGCCAGCTTATGAGAAGTGGACCGGTGGGACATCAGAACCAGACGGGCTCAAACAGCCAACCATCTTAAATGCAAGTGTGAAAATCCAAGCGTGAAAGCCGGCGCAGCCTGATTCTGCGAATCGATCGAGCCCTCCTGCTTGAATTTTCACAATAGATGACGAATTTCACTGTCGTTCGGTGGGACCTCGGAATTAGCAGCACAATCCCCGCTTATCCCCTAACACGGTGAGGTCGTCTCAACAGCCCACATCAGGGATTTTGGGTTTTGGCGCAGGCCTTGGCCTTGCTGCCTTCTCCTTCTGCTCTGCCGACGGCGCAGCTTTTGGTACCGCCTTGCTCGGTACCAGCCCGGCCTCGGCTGTCTTCTCCCCCTCGTACACTGGGAAACCAGCCTTCATCCAAGCCTGACTCCCGCCTTCAAGGTTTCGGGCGTTCTTGATCCCCTTGCGTTCCAGTATTCCAGCTCCCATGCTGGAGCGATACGCAGAATTGCAGACCACCACGACCGGCTGCTCATGATCCAGCTTAGAAGACAGCTCGGCCAAATGGCTCAAAGGAAGATTCAGCACTGTGCCTATGCGGAGGGCCATCCACTCCGTTGGAAGCCGCACGTCAATCACGAGCGGCGCTTCTCCTTTTTGCATAAGGGCATAGAGGTCTCGCGGTGAGATGGGGCTCCCTTTCTTGACGGGGAGATTTCGCGTTCTTCCATGATTCCAGAGTAATGATGTCCCCCTGGTATCCTACTCGGTAGAGTCTGTGCCTAGCCTCCTTGAGAAGGTCCTTGTCCCCTGCAAGGACAAGCTTGGAGCCCCACGGCACCATCGTCCCCACCCACGTCTCGAGTCTTCCTCGTGCGGCTATGTTGACCGAATTGGGGATGTGACCGGAGGCATATGATTCAGCCTCCCTGAGGTCCACGACGTAATATTTTTCTGGTTGGGTCAGCTCAAGGGTGGGAGTGACTTCCTTCGGCATGGCTGAGTCCCAGTCTACCGGTGGAGGCCCTTCGCGGTTCATCTTTGCATTATACTGAAAATACTGAGGCGCCTCGGGAAGGCCTTGCAGAACGAGCGCGATGAACTCGCCCCTTCCCTTAGCCTTGAAGTAAGGGTTCGAGGCCCTTTCCTTACCAATAGTCGATTTTGGTTCGTCGCTGAGATGAGCCCCACAAAGTGAGCCTGCGCCGTGGGCAGGAAAGATCATGACGCTGTCAGGGAGCTTGGACAGCTTCTGAGTCCACGAATCATACATCGCCGAAGCGAGCCAGGCGGCAGATATCGTTCCCTCCATGAGATCCGGCCTACCCACGCTTCCCACGAAGAGCACGTCACCCGTGAAGAGAAGTTTGGGAGTTTTCGAATCGTCTTGAGAGAAAACGGCGCAGCACTGGCCGTCAGGCGTGTGCCCTGGAGTATCCATGAATTTAAGCGTCACGCCGCCAATTTTGACGGAAGACTTCTCATCAACCGCTTCAATAGGATATTTTCCGCCCGATTTATGGCTTTGGTAAATGGGAACATTCATAGCTTTCTTGACTTCCGTATGCCCGGCTATGAAATCCGCATGGGAATGAGTCAGATAGACGCCCTTGATTTTTGCCCCGTCTTTCTGGGCGGTTTCCAGAAAAAATGAAATGTCCCGGACTGGGTCCACCAGAAGAGCCTCCCCGTCGCTGACCAGAAGGTATGAGTACACCGACAGAACGGGCAGTGTGAACTGGATGACCTTGAAGCCGGGGAAGGAATACGTGTCAACGATCTTGTAAGTGGATGAATCCGATTCGTGGGTAGCCGACTCTGAGTCTTTGATGTCGCCAGCGAAAGCTATTTGCGTTATCAAGAGAAATAGGCTGAGGGCCAAAAGAGACACCTTTTTCACAGATTTCCTCCCATTCGTTGATCTCGGGTCCCCTTCTACTCTTGATGGGCCGGGGAAAAGATACGAGACTTACATCAGTCAACTGTACTTTGCCCAGAATATTAGGTCAACCTAGATCGCGGGTCAAGAAAAGTAAAAAACCTCGTTGCCCCTGAGGTTTCAGGGGGATAGAATGCTTTTACCACGAAGAATCTATCACCAACGAGGTGAAGCGAGTATGGCACAAGGTCTTCTTCCATTCCAGTATGAAATAGAAAAGAGAGACGGGGGGCTCACAGCGCTTGCGGGGCTGCCTGCATACGTGGAATTCGCTCATGCGATGGGTTTAGGGCGCCTCATATCCGAGCATGTGCGGGTTCGTCAGGGTAATCAGGGCTGGACGGACGAACAGATGGCGCTGCCGCTGATCTGGTTGAATGTTGCGGGAGGAGACTGCGTTGACGATGTCAGGGTACTGGAGAGTGACGAGGGGTTCTGTCGATTTCTTCGGGAGATTGAGGGCTATGGTCGAACGGGTTCGGAAAAGCGGGCGCTGAGAAGACGGTGGCGCAAAGCAAGGACCCGGACAGTGCCGTCTGAGACCATTATCCGTGAGTGGCTGGCGTGTTTTCACGATTTCGAGCAGGAGAAGCAAAAGGAGCCCCATAAGGCTTTCATTCACCGGCCCACGGAGCATCTGATGGGTTTGATCGAGTGCAATGCGGGCTTTGCGGCAGAGATGCAGAGGAAATCTCCGGAGACCACGGCTACCGTGGACATGGACGCAACCGTGTCACAGACGCACAAGAAGGAGGCGGAATATTGTTACCTGAAATACAAGGCGTATCAGCCGCTGAACTTTTATTGGGCCGAGCAGCGACTCATCCTGTTCAGCGAATTCCGAGACGGCAATGTTCCCGCCAATTATGATCTTCTCCGTGCATTCGAGCAAACGTTGGGGTTTGTGCCCTCTGGCGTGAAGACGGTGTATCTGCGTTCGGATGCGGCAGGATATCAAGAGGATCTCCTCAAATACTGCGCTGAGGGGAAAAATAAACGATTCGGGACCATAGGTTTCGCTGTGGGAGCGCCGGTGAACGAGGCATATCGGCAAGCAGTGGCAGATGTAGCGGACGAGGATTGGCAGCCTTTGTATCGAGAGTTGAAGGGGAAGCTGGTGGATACGTGCCAGGAGTATGCTGAAGTCTGTTTCGTGCCCACGTGGGCTGGGCGCAAGAAGCACGGTCCGGAGTATCGGTATCTTGCGATTCGTGAACCCCTCGAACAGCAGGCCCTCCCCGGCCTGGATGATCAGCTGAGTTTGCCGTTTCAGACCATGAATTGGGGGAGAGTGAAGTACAAGGTTACGGGCATTGTGACGAACCGAGACTGTGCGGCCGATGAACTCATCTGGTGGTATCGAGGCCGGTGCGGGAAGTCTGAAGAAGCGCATTCGATCATGAAGGAGGACCTGGCAGGAGGGAAGTTTCCTTCCGGTCTTTTTGGAGCCAATGCCGCATGGTGGCAGATCATGATTCTTGCGTTCAATCTGAATTCGGCCATGAAGCGCTTGGTATTGGGGGGAAGCTGGGTAAATCGTCGTCTCAAGGCGATTCGCTTCTGGCTGATCAAGGCGCCGGGACGTGTGCTCACACACTCTCGACACCTTATCGTTCGGCTGGTTGGGGGGCATGCGTCGAACGAGATACTTCTCGAAGCGCGAAGGAGGATGATGTGCCTGTGCGATTCGGGCTAAGACAAAGCGCGGGGGCAAAGTGGCGCTGGGAGGGGGCTGAGAAGAGCCGGGGGGAATAGTTTGCTCAGAAAACAGCCCGAATCAGGGGAAGGGACATACATTTTGCGCAGTCGCCCAGTCAGACCTCATCTATGGGCCTCACTGCCGACGTGAACTCATTCATTTGGTACTTCGGAACCAAATACCGGCGACATGACAAAACTAGACCGTGGATTATGGTCAAGAAACCTGCGTTGACTATTTGAAGGTCGTCGAGTAGTATCAAAGCTTTAGCAGAAGCATTTCTGAGCACCGTGGGGAAATCGCCGACCGTGTCGGGTTTTGCTGCAACCATGCCCAGAAACATTTCCAGCTAAGATGGGCTATCCCTTGAACCGTCAACATTGTATATATGGGCTCATGGATGCCATGGTAGCCGGCAATTCCGGCCACTATCTAGAAATTAGGAGGTACGTATGAAGTCAGGTGAATCAGGTGAAAAAATTGGGAAGATGATTAAGAAGGCCATCGAAGACGGCAGGCTCACGAATACCGAATATGAAAAGATCTTGGCCATAGCTGAGGCAGATCTTGTTATCGATTCCCAAGAGAAGAAGCTCCTCGCGGAGCTCCAAGAATTGCTCGCGAACAAGACGGTTATCCGAGTCCCGGATTAGTTTTTCTTGGAGGCTTCCTCATTGATGTTTCTGGAAGTTCCGGCAACCGGAAGGCCTTTCCTAAAGTGAAGCGAGCATCTCTGTCTCCGACCTTGGCGTGAGCCTCGACGACGCAGTTTCCGAGAGGTTTCCGACGATGGTTTCCGGACTAGGCCTTTCCGGTTCAAAGGAATCAGCCAACGAAAGGCAATAAACCTCGCGCAAGAAACTCTGATTTGTTAATAGTATCAGGTTCTTGCGAGGTTCAAGTCGGCTTAGCAAAGAGTTGCAGTTCCCGATTGTCAATTCCCCGCACAGAAGGTGTCGACCATGAGCAATCTGGTTGTGATCGGCTACGATGATCAATTCAAAGCCGAAGAGGTTCGCCTGAAGCTTTGGAAGATGCAGAAGGAATATCTCATCGACTTGGAGGATGCGGTCGTAGCAGTGAAGGATGAAAAGGGAAAGGTGAAACTGCACCAAGCCTTAAACCTGACCGCAGCAGGAGAGCAGCGAGCGGTGGATTCTGGGGAGCTCTGATCGGGTTAATCTTTCTCAATCCGCTTTTAGGCCTCGCCGTGGGTGCGGCTGCAGGTGCCGTATCTGGTGCACTCACCGATGTCGGAATCGATGACAAGTTCATGAAGGACTTGGCTGAGGCCATGCATCCGGGGAGTTCGGTACTATTTATCCTGGTTCGTCGTGGGACCCCTGATAAGGTTCTTGAAGAGATCAAAGGAACGGGAGGCAAAGTCCTCAAGACTTCTCTTTCTCACGATGACGAGGCTAAACTGCAGGAAGCTTTGAACGCCGCCAAGGAATAGTAAGGGTGCTAGCCTGTTCTGGTGAAGCCTATAGGCAAAGCCTGGAAAAGTAGTTAACAGCTCGGACCTTATTGACAATGTGGATGGAAGATAAAAATGCTCCCTAAAATGGGAGCATTTTTATTCTTGCCTAAGAGAGGCGTTGCGTCAGAATCTTCATGGAGAATCAGGATTCTAGGATCTTCATCGGATTCTGGAACCGAATGAGCTGAGGCTTATCATTGCTTTGTCTAAGTAGAGGCATTGGTTTCGGGACGTTCCATAGATAGCCCAGGGATGGGACCTGGATTTTTTCTGAGGGCCATCATGTGTTTTCGCCTTCACGGGAAACACCAGCCGGTTTTCCTTTCAGCAGATGCTTGTGAAGAGGTTCCGTGATGCTGCCGTCTTCCCGAGCTGAATGGGTGAAACTGTTCGTCGGAGCCTTCCTCCTGGGATTGGTATTGGCTGTCACTTTGTGGATGGTCTTCTAAGGCCGACTGCCTCAAGCAACGTGGAGGCTCATAGAACACTGGGGCAACTGAGACGAAATCAGGGACTACCTGGAAAGCTGGGGTGTTTGGGCCCCTATTGTGTTCATTTCGATGCAAGCCCTTCAGGTTGTTGTCGCTCCGATTCCCGGAGAGGTTACCGGTTTTATCGGGGGTTTTGTGTTTGGGACCATTCAGGGAGCTGCCTATTCAACTCTCGGGCTAGCCCTAGGCTCGGCGGTCGCATTTTCCGCCGCCCGAATCATGGGGCTACCGCTGGTGAAACTGATTGTAAAACCGGACACTCTAGAAAAGTTCCATTTTTTGGCGGAACGTCGCGGTGCTGTCGGGACATTGGTCCTCTTCGCATTTCCTGGTTTTCCAAAGGACATCCTCTAATACTTGCTGGGCCTCAGTCCCATGGCCTTCTCGACCTTTATCATCGTATGCGGTCTCGGACGTGTCCCAGGAACCATCATGCTGGCTTTGAGCGGTTCGGCTTTGTATAAGGAAAACTGGGGATTCCGAAACCTGACCCAGCCGTTTGAGGAGTTTTTCCCCAATTTTCCGCTCCGCACGAACACCGGATGCAATGAAGATGGTATTCGACGACTTCCGGTTTGGGTTCGGGAATATCCATGACCTAGTGACGCCAATATTTGCCGGATCTTTCGTCCGGCTCCGGCGTGAGGACCGCTCCACAGTGGTTGCAGGTATAGGGAAAGACGGGGATGACCCGATCGACGTCTTCAACGGGTATCAAATTCCTATTGGTCCCTTTGTGGCCAGGTTGGCCGCCGGGTTTGCGCTTCTTGGATTTCATCGGACGCCTTGGCCTGGGTTTGGCAGCGGGTCCATCAGATGAAGGAGGCTTCGAGGAATTGGACGAGTCCCGTGTGAGCAAAGCTACTTTGCGCTCCAACTCTTGGACTCGCGCCATCAGGCGCTCCACGGTGCCACAAGCTGGAGGATCAGATCAATGGCTGCTTCTGGATTCCCATATACCAGTGCTGCGGCTTCTTCCCTGGTCATGGGGAAGAGCCAAAACTCATTCCTAAGATCTTGTCAATAGGATGTGAAAAACGTGCGCGATATCGCGCGACTAGGAGGATCCAAAATCTCTCTAAGCCCAAGGATCCACTCACTCCAGGGGGATCGCGGTGAACCATTACGTGAAAATGATACCGGAGCTTTTCGGTGTCAATTGCACCGAATCTTTTTCCTTCAAGTCTGCATCAGAATCAGAAGAGCTGTGAAGATCGTCGTGCGAAAATCGGCCGGTTTCAGAATCCGCGGTAAGCAATTTCAAGACACGTGCCATAATAACGCAGTGTCGAAAGGACAGAGCCATGAAGTGCCAATCGGATTACGACAGCGAAGAGCAGGCACTCGTGAGACAGGCAGACGAGTGCGTCCAAGAGTGGTGGGAAGCGGAAAGCCCTTCCACTAATGATCGGCCGCCCGATGAAGAGGAGGCGGAGCCGGCACTCGGCACCGCGGGCACCGAAGCTATCCGACGAGGACTCTTGAAGCAGGTCGATCCCGGAGGATTGTGTATCTCCTGCCCGGAAGGAGATGAATAAGAGGAATTCGGAAGCCTACCTCGATGTAATAATCTAGCGTTCGAGAAGGCATTTTATGCGGGAAGTAGGCGAGCGCTAGATACTCCTAGTGCAGGAATGCCGTAAAGTTGAAATTTTCCGCCCGGAGGGCGACCACGTGATTGCAAGCGCCTGACAAGAGTGGCGAGAAGTATGGGTTATCAAGAACCTAATTTCTGAACCATAGCGTTAACCTGTTAACCCACGAACCTATCGATGCAGAAAGGACCAAAAAGCATTTAGGGCCCTCATTGATTGACATTGTGTCCACCTGGAGGCCAACAACATGGCAACCCAATTACTGTATTTGCCAGACGGGATCAAGGGCGAATGGTGTGACCTGGAGCTGGCGAAGAAGGCATCGGCCACCGCTGCTACCAATAGTGTAGAAGATGTCGATTACGTATTCTTGAGAGGCCAGTGGGCAAAAGATCTTCTCAGTGGGGATCTCAAAGCTGCCCACAAGTCCTGGGGGCGTTGGCAAGGTTTTTCCGGCGTGGATCCGTGGGAAGATCTCGGCTGGCGGAACTTCCTGGAGCTTCAAAAATTCGGAGAGAGTCTATGGGAAGACTTCGACGCATCTCGTATTGGAGAGCTCGTGTTGTTAAGGACTTTCATAAGCTGCTTGCCGGGCGCTGACTCGGATTAGGAGTCACCAGGGTGGGCAAGGCCTCGCTTCTCGTTTCCTGCAGTACCCTTTTTGTTCCAAGACCTTGGATTTCCTTCCGGCTTAGAAAATGGTCTCGTCTTCAGAGTAGGGGCCGGCAAGTAAATAGGATTGACTTAAATGGGACCAGCCAGTTATACTGAAAGCGACCGTAAACCTCATATTTGTCAAATTGATTTTGGCAATCGGAGCCCCGAGGGTGCGGTTATAATACAATACGGCGGTCTTATGGGCCAGAGAGGGCCCTGCTAGACTCATTCCAGAATCAAGTAACCCCCCGGGCGATGACAGTTACTGCGAATCATTACGGAGCAGATGAGGAGGTAAGGCCATGCATGTACCGAGACTATTGCGATAACGTTTCTTCCGAGCTCATAGAATGGAAGGCTAGGATGTACGACGTCATGAGAAAGCTCGATACGTTGTCAAGCGGAGACAAGGAGAAAGTACTCCCGTATTTGAACGACATTCACATGATCCTGGAATCCCTAAACGATCGAATCGCTAAACTCAAGACAGAGTGCCCTATTGAATGGGATCCGCAAAAAAAGGAAGTTGATGGGGTCCTCGGCAAGATTCAATCCAGGTGGGACGAGGTCTCAGCCAATATACCGTGGTAGAAGATCATGCGCTAGAAGAATCCACGCGGTTCGTCTCCACCGAATCAAGATCTAAGGAATTGAAATAATCCTGCGCACATTAACAGCGAGTCGCATCGAGGCTAATTAGTTCCTGAGGCAAGAGTCCCGCAGAATTATCAAGTCACAAATGGAATTTCCGGCATGCCGGCCGCACCATTACTAAACAGCGCTTGCAATTAGCTTGCAGCCTCAGCCTCCCCGGTTTTACGGGAGATCCAACACACAAAGGAGTAAGTATCATGACAGAACCGACAAAACCCTCTGATCCCTTGGTTTGGCTCAAAGACAAGGAAGGAAATGAGTTTATCTGCCACCTCAGCCAGTTGAAGGATCCCAAGAAGGCCTCAAAGGAAGAACTTGCCAAATGCATTGATTCCGGTTCCGCGGCCTACGATCCGGGCAACTGATCATCAAGTCTTTCAGCAACTACCAATGTGCTATCACTGCGATTCAGGGAGGCTCGTCACTGAATGATGCTTCCCTGAACCTTAATCTGACCATCAAAAACTTAGGACGTCCAATCCAAGACTGGGGGAATGGCAATGAAGCAAGACGAAACAGAGGACAAACTCTCAGAGGAAGGTGATCCGGAGCGGCAGGTCGACGAAACCCCTAGCGATGCCTTCAGAAAAGCTTCGGAGATAGAGCAGATCGACGACAGTCAGTTGCCGCAGAGCATCAAGGATCTGTTCAGGAATTGAGTTTCTTTCCTTTGTTAGCAAGAAGCGATGGCCCTGTCCTTAATATACCCGACCAATTCCTGCAGAGTTCTCTGTGTCATACACCAAAGAGTATTGAGAATTTCATAACAAGTGGCATACACTAACGTCCTATGTCAGGACTAGGCCCATGCCTGTTGTTAGAACAAGGAGCACTCAAAGATGGCAACACTCAAGAAAGGCGATCAAGCACCTTCTTTCAGCTTGTTGGACCAAGACGGTAAAGAAGTGAAACTCTCTGATTTCAGCGGGAAAAAGGTGCTCTTATACTTCTATCCCAAAGCGAACACATCGGGATGAACGAAGCAGGCCAGCAGCGTACGTGATGCGCTGAACGATCTTCATGAACTGGGAGTTGTAGCGTTGGGTGTAAGCCCCGACGGAGTGGATATACAGAAGAAGTTCGACACGAAGAATTCCTTGTCTTTCCCTCTCCTTTCGGACCCCGATCACAAGGTGGCGGAACTGTACGGCGCCTGGGGTGAAAAGAAAATGTACGGAAAATCCTTCATGGGTATCGTACGGTCATCTTTTCTCATCGATAAGGCTGGCAAAATCATAGGAGCCTGGTATAAAATCAAGCCGGAAAATACGGTTCCGGAGGCCAAGAAAGTTTTGGGCAAGTCAGACTGACCAACAGCCAACCCTTTCAGAGCTGTTCGGCTCGATTCACGAGAGGAGGATCGCATGAAACTGCCACAGTATATTACGACCGAGGAAGTACGGCGCGTGTGCCGAGAGCTCGGCATTCGGGACTGGACATCGCTTACAGATGCCAATGTCCCGGTTGAAGAGGCACAAATCATTCAGGCCGCCGTCGGAGCGGAGGCGACTCAAATCACTGCAGATGAGTTCTGCCGTGGCCTGGAAGTTGAACTGGAGCACGGGCTGCAGTTCCCGGATGCGAACGTGACGAACAACCACCCCTTGCTGACCGGAAAGATCGTGCTGGCACATCTTAAAGAAACCCTTGACTATTACTCGAGGCTTGAGGTGGCCGAACTTGAGGGCGACATGCTGAAGGAGCTCTCCAAGGGTGATTTAGCCAAGCTCGCTGAGAAGTTCCGAAAATTGATCCACGCACGTTCCGCCCTGAGCAAACATGAAGCCGGCAGTCTGTAGTCCACCGGAGTTTTGCAAGAAGCGAACTCCGTGAGCGCTCAGAGAGCAGGGGAAAGCCCTCGACAATCATGTGCATCTTTGATCTTTCGGGCAATACGCCCGTCGTTTCTGCAAGGAGGCCCGGCAATCGTGAACGAAGCAATCAAACTCGAAACGGACGTGAGAACTCTCCTAGCGTCGCAAAGATTCGCCGCCCTGTCGACCCAGGAAAAAGATCACCCGTATATGAACCTGGTGGCGTTCGCTGAGACCAGCGACCTCCGAACGATCCTTTTTGCCACCACGAGGGCTACGAGAAAGTACGGGAACATTGCGTCCAAGTCGGGCGTGGCATTGCTTGTAGACAACCGGTCTAACGAGGTAGCGGACATCCGCGAGGCGGTGGCCGTGACGGTCCTCGGGACCGCATGCGAAGTCTCCGGGTCGCTTAGGGATCAACTGGATCGGGTCTATCTCGAAAAGCAACTTCATATGAAGGAGTTCTTGTCCTCCCCGTCGACAGCCTTGATCATGGTTGACGTAGAATCCTACATCCTCGTCAGCCGTTTTCAGAACGTGACCATACTGAATCCAAAATCATGACCCTTGTGCTCTCACTCGATCAACTGGCCGGCGCCGAGACCTTTCTTGTCGGAGGAAAGGCGGCGTCCCTGGCCAAGATGTACAAAGCCGGAATCAGGGTTCCCTGTGCGATCTGCGTGACCACCGAAGCGTATCGAAGCTTCGTGACCCGCACGGGTTTGAGCGATAAGATTCTCCTGGAGATTGAGCGCAAGGCTTTCAGCGAGATGCGATGGGAAGAGCTGTGGGATAGCTCCCTTCGATTACGGAACCTTTTTCTCACCACACCCATTCCCTTGGAACTCCAACGAACGCTCGTTGAGCTAATCGAGGCGGTTTTCACTGATAGTTCTGTTGCTGTAAGATCTTCGGCTCCCGGAGAAGACTCCTCCCGGATCTCGTTTGCCGGCCTTCACGAGTCGTACCTCCATGTGTCCGGCATCGAAGGCATTTTGGACCATGTTCGTCTTGTGTGGGCATCGCTATTCTCAGACAGGGCGCTCCTCTATCGGCAGGAACTGAAACTGGATCCCCGCAACAGTTCCATGGCCGTCGTCATTCAGGAAATGATAGACGGGGAGAGTTCAGGAGTTGTCTTCGGCATGAGTCCAACAGATCCGGATCAGGCTGTTTTAGAGGCAGTTCATGGATTGAATCAAGACCTAGTTGACGGTGCGGTTGAGCCTCACCGCTGGATTGTCAATAGGAACACGGGCAAGATCATTTCGTTCCGCGTTCCGGGAGAAATCGGATCGACTGGTGAGGAAGAGCAGGGTCAATCCTCGGCTCCCGCGGCAATCATCACCCCGCCCCTCGATCAAAACCAAGTGATGGAGGTGTTCGATCTTTCTCGTCGCACAGAGAACCTGTTTGGATCCCCTCAGGATGTGGAATGGACATATCGAGGGAACACTCTCTTTGCCCTCCAGTCGCGGCCCATCACTTCCGGCGAAGCCATTCCTGGAGACGAACGCCGGTGGTATTTAACGCTTCGGAGGACTTATGAAAACCTGTTGGAGCTGAGAAAGGAGATGGAGAGCACGTTGCTTCCTGCGATGCAAAGGGACGCGTCCGAGTTGGCAGCTATGGACCTCGCGATCCTATCAGACGAAGACCTGACGCATGAGATTGAGCGGCGGAAGGGTATCCTCGATTACTGGGAGCAAACGTATAAGGAAAAGTGTATTCCATTCGCACATGGCATGCGCCTATTCGCCGAGGTCTATAACGATCAAGTGCGTCCGGATGATCCCTTCGAGTTCATGGACCTTCTCGGTGCAAGGGACATTCTGAGCATCAAACGAAATACCATGCTCCAGGAGCTTGCTTTGATGCTGCAGGAAGACCCTGAATCACTCCAGTGTTTGTACCATGACCATGTTGACGAATGCGGCGAGAGTGTTCTGAAGGTCATACGAGAATTCCGAGATGCATTTGGTGACCTGTCCTGGGGTTCAGTGACTCTCTTCAACGATTCGAGCCAGATGGCGACCCTGATGCGGAGCTACATTGAAATGGGTCCCGAAGGCCAACCCCTGGAGGCCAAGACAGCGGAGGGTCTTGCTTCCCGATTCTTCGCTTCTTTCCCGGATCATAGGAAGGATTACGCCTCAACCCTTCTCGACCTGGCCCGTGCAAGTTATCGCTTGAGGGACGACGACAACATTTATGTAGAGAAAATCAGGCGTAGAGCTGTCGATGCAGGAGAAGATGCACGCCGTCGCGGAATCCTGGAGCCAGAACGTCTATGCGGCGGCCAAGGGGTGGCCGTAGCGTTGCCATGCCGGGAAGATTCCGACCCCTTGTCCCAACATCTCCAACCGTTACTGATTGCCTCTCATGATCCGATATTCAACACTCAGGCACGACAGGTCGTTGGGCAGCCCGCGGGCGCGGGCTTGGCCACCGGTAAAGCAAGAGTAATCCGCCAGCCGGCAGATCTGTTCGAGTTCCGTGCACGAGAGATTCTGGTATGCGACGCGATCGACCCGAACATGACTTTCGTGGTGCCGCTTGCCGCAGGAATCGTCGAACGTCGAGGAGGCATGCTCATTCACGGGGCAATTATTGCCCGGGAGTACGGAATCCCATGCGTAACCGGAGTTCCCGCAGCTACCGAAGTCATCCGTACTGGCGACACGGTCACCGTTGATGGCTTCCTCGGCATCGTAATCATCGGGTGACCGTAAGGCTCCAGATCAAGAGAGCACGTCCTTGAGAGCCAGCTTTGCTGCAAGGTGTCCGCACATTCCATGTACTCCGCCACCGGGGGGCATTGATGAGGAGCAAATGTAAAGGCCCTTTACCGGAGTGGAATATGCACTCCAGCGTCCCAAAGGCCGGACAAACAGCTCCCAGAAACTCTGCACACCACCTGCAATGTCTCCGCCGATGTAGTTGGGGTTGTATGCCTCCATCTCGGACGGCGACATGGTGTGTCTCGCCAGCACTAGGCTTTTGAATCCAGGGGCAAAGCGCTCCACCTGTTCTTCAATTCGCTGGGTCATGTCGACCGCGCACCCATTGGGAACATGGCAATATCCCCAGGCCGTGTGAAGCCCGTTCGGGCGCGCGGCTCGAATCGAAAAGGCTGGGTTGTGACAGGAGCACGAATGGCTTTTCGGGAAGAACTCCCCGCCAGACATCCAGTTCGGCAGCGGCGATTTCCTCAAGAGTTCCACCGAGGTGGAGCGTCCCTGCCTGCGAGCAACGGGGATCTCTCCATGGAATTGGACCATCTAGCGCCCAATCGACCTTGAAGACCCCTGAGCCGTAGCGGTGTCTCTGGAGCCGCTCCAGATAATCGGAAGGAATTATTGAGCCTGCGATCCGAGCCAGTTGCCTCGGTGTAACGTCGAAAAGAACAGCCCGCGCCGTGGGCAGATCAGTCATGGACGAGACCGGTGCGCCAACTTTGATCGTTCCCCCCAGAGACAGGAGGTACGAGGCAAGAGCGTCTGCAATTGCCTGCGAACCACCACGGGCGATTGGCCATCCAACGGCATGGGCCGACATGGAAAGCATGAGCCCGAAACCCGCGCTGGAAGGGTGCTGCAAGGGAAAGATCGCGTGAGCGGAATTTCCTGCAAAAAGGGCTTGAGCCCTGCCTCCTTTGAACCAAGACCGCGCCAAGCCCACCGCGGACCGCATGGCACGGGGGCCGAAACCGAAGAAGCGGGAATGGATTGCGGGGAATGCCAAGAGGTTTGAGCAGCTCGGGGATAAGCTCGTCCCATTCCCGAACGGCAGGGCCGATGAGTCGACGATAGCGGTCCGCGTCCTGACCGAGGCCTTCTGCTGTTGCTTCCAGCGATCTTTCGAGAAGCACGGCAGATCCGTCATCCAAAGGGTGCGCCAGGGGGACCGGTGGATGGACCCACTCAAGGCCGCTGGGCTTCAAGATCGAGTGAGCGGAAGAACGGTGAAGTCAGCGCAAGAGGATGTATAGCCGAGCATACGTCATGGCGAAAACCGGGCAGCGTAAGTTCTTCCGTCCGCGTTCCGCCACCGATGGTTCCCTTGGCCTCAAGGAGAAGGACGGACCGCCCTGCCTGCGCGATGGTTATTGCCGCTGCCAAGCCATTGGGACCAGAGCCCACAACCACGGCATCGTATTCTAATCGAGACGGCATGCAGCTAACCTCGGGGACTTTCTCTCACTTCTTCCGGAACCATCTCTTGGGTTCGTGGATCAGCGTTCGGATCTGGGCATTGTAGTAGACATTTCCGATCTGGGACCACCGCAGGCTCGTATCCAGGCAATCTTGTTCAAAGGTAATGTCGGCAGGAACTCCAAGATGCACCGCAAGCGATGTGAGCACATGGGTCCATATTCTCGTTTGGATCTTGGATCCTACCAATCGAAACGCTGCCTCATAGACCGGATCGCTTGCCCGGGCCAATCCCACTATCTGTACGATCGTGCCCTCACTCCCTTCATGGGCGCTGAAACTGACGAATCCGCATTCCGGATGTCCTTGCGGCGTATTGAACGTGAATGAACGCTCATCTGCATAGAGGATCATGACACCGGTGGATACTGGCCCCCCAGGGGTTGAGGAATCGATGAGGACTATCTCTCCCGCCTGGATGCCTCCAGGAGAAGGGTAGAAGCGGTTGAAAGACGGCTGGAAGCTGGGGAAATTCTTCTTGAGCGCCTCAATCGCCTGTTCAGGTGATACTGTGGGATCCTCGATATGAAGACGAAAAATCTTCTGGCAGAGCGGGCCGAACCCATTGACCGGACCGACGGCTCGCAGACCATTTACGTTCAGATTTCTCGCTTCCTTGGGCATTTCGGGCACAAACAACTCGGAAACAGATTTGGCCCAGCTTGTCAAATTCACCAGGACGCCGGATTCCTCCGTATCTTGAACCGACGATTGCTCTCCCGAAACACCTGCAGCCGAGAGCGCATCAGTTTCACTCGCGTGGACCTGGATTGCCTGATCGAGCTCCGTAACCCTGAAAATTTGACGAAGGTCTTGGCTGACTGCGAACGCTGAAAGTCGCTGTCCATTGTTTTTGGCGCGAGCCGATAGCTTCACCAGCATACTGGCGCCCAGGCCGTTGATGCTGCGAACCTGGGCACAGTTCAGAGTTACGTGTTTGGGATCCGTAGACCCATTCCAGGCATAAGCAGCTACCATGGGCCGCTCATCGTGGTCCATGAGGTCTTCGCGGCAGATCGATGACGCAGGCCATTTCATTCAGGTAAACCGCTTTCATCTGAATTTGTTCGGAGGGCTTAGCCTCGGTCTCGACGACCACATGTATGCTTGCCGTCTTATTCTCTGCCCGTTGTGGATGCTTTTCGGCCAGCCGATCTCTTGCCAGATTCAGCTTGTTTTCCAATCCCGGGAAGAAACGAAGCGCTGTATTGACAAAGAAATTGCTACTCATCTTGTCGAGAAAGGCCAACTGGCTAGCTCGGCCCACGAGAGCCTGGGCATAAGTCGGGTACGCATGAGTGACAAGATTCAGCTTTTGAAGCGGCTTTTTCAAAGCCCTGATCACTTGAGCCTCGTGAATGACTTCCGCCGCGGCTTCGCCCAGGATGTGGGCTCCGATGAGCCGCCCCCTGCCATCGCAGAGGAATTTCGCCAACCCTGTTGTGGTTCCGTCTATCAATGCCCGGCGCATGCTTGCGTAATCAAACCGGTACACCTTGAGCTTGTGTCCATGCTTCGCGTGTGCTTGTGCTTCCGTAAGTCCCAGGAAAGCCAAAGTTGGCTCTGTGAATATCACGTACACGCTGTTTCGGTAGTCGACCTTTTGTTTCATGGGGAGAATGGCGTTAGTTGCTGCGACGATTCCTTGATACTCGGCCATGGAGGCCAACTGGTCAGGACCAACGATGTCCCCGCAGGCGTAGATGTTGGGAGCGGATGTCCGGAGGGTCTTGTCTGCAATAATACCTCGGGGACTGCAATTGACGCCTGCCTTGTCCAGGGCAAGCTCCTCAAGATCAGGCCTCCTCCCGAGAGCCACGAGAACCCGGTCCGCCTGGACCTCACCGAGGTCCCCCTTTCCCTGCTCATAAGCCAGGACAACCTTGCCTTGGTTGTTCCTCAAGCTCGATGCCTTCGTCCCCGGCATCAAGCGGATTCCGTCTGCTTGTAAGGCCCGCAGCAAGTGATTTACCAGCTCTCGGTCTGCTCCAGGGAGCAGTCTTGATCCCATTTCCACAACGGTGGTTTCCACGCCGAGCCGCCCGAAGGCTGACCCATACTCGAGACCATCTACGCCTCCACCCAAGATGATGAGCGATTTCGGGAGGTCGTCCAGCTCGTAGAGCGTTTCGTTCGTCAGGTAGTCTATGTCGCTGATCCCGGAAATAGGTGGAATAAGCGGACGGGTTCCGACGGCTATGATGAAAGCTGAGGCCGAGATGGTTTGGCCGTTCACCTCGATATGGTGTCGATCGATGAACGCCGCGGCCCCGGAAAGCATCGTGATTCCAATGTGCTCAAAGGTTTCTGGAACATCCTTCTCATAGGCCCTTTTCACCACAGACCGTATGTGAGCCATCACGTTGCGGCCGTCCACGGCTGTGGCGTCACCCGAGAGCAGGCCGAGAGAGACAAGTCGGGAAATCTCACGGTTCGTATGGCTCAACCGAATGAGCGTCTTGCTGGGGATACAGGTGAAATTGGTGCAGTTCCCGCCCACTTTCCGTTTCTCAACGACCGCCACACGTTTTCCCAGACCATTGGCCGTTACCGCGGACACCATGCCCGCGATGCCGGCCCCTATCACAATCACGTCGTAATCATAGGATTGTGCCATACCGCTCCCCGCCTTTTTTCACGTCAGCCGTTTTGACCTTCCCTGATGTCACGTTCCCGAAACGAACCACCGCCAAGAATCCATGAAAGGCTCCAGGGTCTTTTGCTTTATCGTCAACTGCCACTGCCGATCAGGGGTAAGACCTTGTCGATGGTGAAGAACACGACGTGCCGTGTGAGCTGCTCCGTGAACATGGAATAGTCGCAACGCCTGCAAATGCTGGCTATCAACTCGTCGTTGGTCTCTTCCCGCAGCTTGGTGAGGTACAGCCTCTTGCCCGAGTATCCCGGTCCGGACTGGATGAAAAGGTAGGTAGCATGAGGGTTGGTCTGGAGGTTCGCGTAGGTCAGCCGTTCCCTCATGATGAACGCGATAGTGTTTTCGTCAAAAAAATGTGGTCTGGCATACACAGCGGCATCAACCTTGCCGGAAGAATCTGCCGTGGCCAGCACACCGTAACCCTTTGTGTTGTCAAAGTAGTCGCCAAGATTCATGATTTACCTCCCTAGAGTTTTCCTTGGGGTCTCCTGGCAGCCCCTTATTCCGAGCAGTTGATTATCCTCCAGAATCATCAGCCACGGGGGGGCGAGTAAAGGGGCGTCATCTGATTCCCTTACCAGACTCCGCGCAGAGATTTGGCTCCCTTCACGACCACGCCAGCTCCCAGGACCGAGAAACGGTCTCTTCATCTCCTGAGATTGATCAGGGCGAGGGATCGAGCGGAACTGTGTTCATACTCTCCCTTGCTCGACCGAAGCGTCTGTCGTATTTCCTAGCCGCATGCTATCATAGCCGTGAACGGAACGATAGGATTGCTGCGCTTGGCCTGGATAACCTCCCTGGTCAAAATAATGCCGCATACGATCTAGGGATCAGAAGCCGGTTTTTAGGGAGACGCACTGTGACCCTTCCCCTTGTAGTGCTCGGTTTTGTCTTGGTTGTGATAATGGTCGCCGGTGCCTCGGCAGAGGGATCGGAGTCCCCAAAATCAGTTACTCTTCCATGCTCGAATAAACCGAACTGTGTTTCCTCACGGGCTCCAGAAGGTCCTAGAAGTATTGATCCTATCCGATTCCAAGGTTCTATGGAGAATGCCCGGCAAAGACTCCTGAATATCGTCCAGACCTTTCCACGCGTGACCGTGGTTGAGAATAGCGGCAATTACCTGAAACTGGAAGTCCGTTCGGCCATCTTCTCGTTCGTTGACGACGTGGAATTCGAATTCGACGATGTAGCGAAGCTCATCCATTTTCGGTCAGCTTCTCGTCTGGGGTATTATGATTTCGGAGTTAACCGAAGACGGATGGATGCCATCATTCGGGAGTTCTCAGGGAAGTGAAGGACGTTATCAGGAGAAGAATTGGAGGAAAGGGAAGACGGTCATGATGGACCCAAGGCCGGTTAAGAAGGACATGCTCGTCGGCCTAGTTGAAATTCGCGTACCTGATAGCGGAACTCGATCTCGCCAGAGCCCGGCAAATCGCGGAAAGCAGCGCAAGAGAAGAGCTCGAGACCCCCTTTCTATTGGCTTGGTTCGACAGAGGATCTTGGACACATTCCCCTGCCATCTGCTGAGGAGAGGGAGATACGCCCAGTTGGGTGAAGTACGCTGCGACTCGGGGAGCCTCACTCACAGTGGATATCAATGACGAGGAATACGTGTTCATGTACCGCGACGCAGCGACCTAGGAGCAATGCCCAGTGAGTTCTCAAGAAGCAATTCAACCGGAAACCCACAGTATCATCGAAAATGGGTGAATCATTTTGGACTCGGAGTGATGACTCATGGACCTCAAAGTCAACCGTAAGCTCTATGTACTCGATATTGATTAGGATACTCCGCTTCTCTGGGTCGTCAGGGAGAGCTTGAAACTGACTGGTAGCAAATTCGGTTGCGGAATAGGCTCTTGCGGAGCTTGTACGGTTCATGTTGGAGGGGCGCCAACGCGCTCTTCTTAGCTACCGGTCGGAGAAGTAGACGACCGGGAGGTCATTACCATCGAGGGACTTGAAGGAGCTGTAGCAGAGCGCCTGAAGCAGATGTGGATTGAAGAGGACGTTCCCCAATGCGGTTATTGTCAACCAGGGCAGATCATGACTGCCGCCGGACTCCTTCTCAGGTTCCCAAGGCCGACTGAGGACGAAATAGGCGCTTGGATGTCCGGAGTGTTATGTCGGTGCGGTACATACGAGCGTATCAAACGAGCGATCCGCCGATCAGCGGAGGACTCCTGATGCCTGAAACATTCCTCAAGGAATTAGTTACCGGCCCCAATCTTCAATGCATCGTCGAAGAGGTCGGTCTCGTTATCGGATGTTCTCTGCACCGGACCCTTCCTCTTGACCCAGTTTGGCGGGAAATCTATCTATCGCGTCCCAGAGCTATTGATCCCAGCGGCTTCGTGTTCACAAACAGGAAGGGGAAACCCTATTCAACGAAATGGATGTGGCGGAGCTGGCGTGAGGCGTGCGATGCCGCCGGAGTGCATGGACTCACGCTGTATGCCGGGACGCGGCATAGTCTTGCGAGTCAGGCGGCAAACAGGGGAGTCTCTATCTACATGATTGCGAAGTTCCTGGGGCACAACGACAAAAAGACATCCCAAAGATATGCGCACCTGGAAACGAATCCCATGCGTCAGGTGCAGCGGAGAGGCTCCGTGACTGCGTTGTCAGTAAATCGTCAGTATTCGGAAAAATTACCTTACAAACCACTGAAATAACAGTTCTTTTTTTTGCGGGAACCAGGGTTCGAATCCCTCTCCCTCCGCCACGTCAAAAGACATCGCTATCCTCTCTGACGTAGTATTCTCTGTAAAATCGCACAAAATAATCAATACCAGACCAAATTGTTAGAAATAGAGCGATATAGAGCAAGATAGTCCCGACAAGATGAAAATCAATAGGTATGAACAGCTTGTACCTCGTAATGAACTATTAGCGGCACTATGGCGGCGAACTGAAATACTGCTTTTAATTTACCGATGGGACTCGGCTGCAAAGTGGTATCCCACGTCTTGGTTATGGCCCTGAGTGCGCTGACACCTACTTCCCTGGTGATAATGAGCATCACAGCCCATGCAGGAACGCGGCCCAGGGCGATCAACATGATAAGCGCTGAAGTGACTAGGACCTTGTCCGCTATAGGGTCCAAGAAACGGCCGAACGACGATTCCAAGGAAAACCGTCTGGCTATGAAGCCGTCAAAAAAATCGGTCAAAGAAGCAACCAGGAAGATCAAACCCGCAGCGGCCGAAGGAGCTCTTCCCGGAAAAAACAACAAAATGACTATCGGCGGAACGAGTATTAATCTTCCAAGTGTTAAGAAATTAGGTAAGTGTTTTTTCATTTACTGAGATCCCGAGATCAATCACCGGACACTTTAAGTGTCGGATTGCTCTTGAATTTATAATAATATCCAATGACTCTTTCCACATAGTTGATCGTCTCCCGATAAGGGGGTATGCCTGCATACTTCTGTACCGCTCCGGGCCCCGCGTTGTACGCGGCCAGCGCCAGCTTCAAATCGCCATACGACGCTAGAAGACCCTTGATGTACTTTACACCCCCGAGGATGTTCTCCCTGGGATCGAACGCATTGGTGACATTCATGTCCTTTGCTGTGGATGGCATCAACTGCATCAGCCCTTGGGCACCTTTGCGAGACACGGCCAATGGGTTGCAGTTGGATTCCGCAAGTATTATCGCCTTCACAAGACTGGACTCGATACTGAATTTCGTTGCTATTTCAGAGATTATTTCATCTATATCCTTGGGTTTACCGGCTTTCGAAAAGTGTATTACCGGCTCCTCGCCCGATTCACTCATGTGAAAGATCCAACCGGGACCCGAGGGGCAATTGGTAAATTCCTTGAATCCATCTTTATGAGTCCTCATATAAACATCTGCCCTCACCTCGTAAGGCATCCCAAGACAACTGACCACGAGCAAAGGCAGGAATAGCCAAATCCGCAAATTCATCTTTTCCTCCGGCACAAAAAATCTAACCGGAAAAGTTGACGCCATATCATAAATGCCAGAATTCTCTCATCGGAAGGCGCCCCCTGAGACACTCTGGCAAAACGAAACGGCCGTTAACCGCCAGAATAGGTCTTGTCCCTCTCGAAAATCTTCCCAGGCCGCTGTTAAAAAGCGGGCAAACCGAACTCTTGCTTTCTTTTCAGAAGACAGAGATAAGAAGGATTTCTCAAAGCATCGAATTTGTACGCCGCGACAATTTCAGCACCTATGCCCGAAACGCCATTCCACCAACAAACCTGTCAACCGGAAGAACAACTTCGAACACTGAGCCCTTATTTGGCTGAGATGTTACACTCAAAGTGCCTCTGTGCTCTTCCACAAGAAGATACGCCTTGCTCAATCCCATTCCAGCGCCGCTCGTTTTTGAACTTACAAAGGGATTGAATATTTCCGAAATATCTTCGTTTCTTATGCCCAACCCAGTATCCGAGATCGAAACGCTTACGGCCGACTTTAGGCTTTTCACGTCTACTTTCAGTCGTCCGCCTTTTGGCATCGCTTCATAGGCATTCAGCATCAAATTATAAAACACTTCCTCGAGCGCTTCCGGATCCCCATTTATTTCAGGAATAGTCTTTTCCGCATTCAATACGAAAGCGACTGACCGGATCACTTCAGGAGACATCTTCTTCGCTACGCGATCCCTGGCGCGGCCTATTGTTTCCAGAAGGTCTACCTTGTTGAAGCTATACGTATGGAATTTGGAGAATTCAACATACTCCTCAATGTCTTTGACCATCTTTTCCAAACGGGCCACGTCATCGAGAATTATTCGCGTATATTCGGCGCAGGTAGGATTGTCCGCCGTTATTCTCCTCAGCCTCAGGGAAAATCCCCCGAGAGAAGTGAGGCAGTTCCGCACCTCGTGAGCCACACCCTCAACCACCTTGCCAAGAGAAGCCAGCTTTTCGGTCTGCTTCAGGCGCCTTTCTATTTCAGATAACCGGGTCAGATCTGCAACCACAATCACGATGCCGCGAATACGCTCGTTGTCCTTTATCAGAGACGTGGAAAGATAACCAGGAAAAGTACTCTTTATCCTTCTTTCTGAATAGGAATTCTCCCTCGGCTTTTCCATCTCTGATCGTATCCTTGATGATATCGCGATGAAGAAGAGCCCTAGCTTCTGCGCGAATCAGAAAATGAATATCCTGATCTTTGAGCTCCTGCCTGGAATAACCCCATATCTGAGACACTGCCCGGTTCACGAATTGTATTCGTCCATGGGAATCGGTGGTAATAAGCGCTTCGTTTATTATATCTGCGAGTTGGGCTAGATACTTTTCGCTCCTGCGAACCTTGTTCTTGAGTTTAACATTCTCTTCGAGCGCCTTTCGTCCCGCCAGGAGCTTTTCTGATAGAGCAGCCACCTCGTTCATGCCAAACGGTTTGGTCAGGTAATCATCCGCTCCCAATTTCATTGCTTGTACTGCGGTTTCCTGACTGCCGACTCCGGTCATCACTATTACTATGGTGCGAGGGGCCTTTTCTTTTATATAACGGAGCACTTCCAGGCCACCGAGTCTGGGCATCTGCAGGTCTATTAGCGCTACATCCGGCTGATTTCGCAGGAAGACGCTCTTTGTCTCGAAACCGTCAAGGGCTTGAAACACCTCGTATCCGTGTTCCTCAAAAACGTCCTTGAGCATGTTGTTCAGGATTTCCGAGTCGTCAGCGATCAACACCTTTGCCTGATAAATCTCCCCAGGCATTTAATTATCCTTCTTTCTGAAGGAACTTGAGCCTACATTCCTCGGAGCAAAACCAGATTCGGCTCCCTCGCCGAATTTCGCTTAATGCATCATTAGAACTTATGTAAAGGCCGCAAATCGGATCTCTTACCATTTCGTTAAGTACCGGGTTCTTCCTCCACTGCACTGACCGTTTTTTCAGATGGGTCCGACTGGAGGAAGCGAGTCAAAAGTCGGAATGCACGGACCCCGGCATAAACTGCAATCCCAAACAATAAAAACTTTGCCCACATTTCAAATCTCGTGACCGACTTCCACCGCTAGCGGACGGACACCGAGGAGTTCCTTAGATGGAATTCGTTTGAGTAGTTCCCCCACAGTGCAACCCAAAACCAGATGAACCGTTTCCGAAGCTACATCCGCCAGCGGAACCAATACGAATCCACGGGTGTGCATTCTTGGATGCGGTATTTCCAAATCCTTATCTTTGAATTCAAGCTCTCCATACAGCAGTAAATCAAGATCAACCGTGCGGGAGAGATCGCTCCGATGGCTCGGCGATTTTCCCAGTCGCAGTTCCATTTCCCTGAGCCTTGCCATCAGCGCTTTGGGGGAGAGATCCGTTTGAACCTCAAGCACGGCGTTGACGAACGGTGCGCCGTCATCTGAAAGCCCAATAGGGTCGGTCTCGTATAGCCTGGAACGCTTGGTTATGGATATGTCGCCTGAACGGCCGAATTCTCGCAGAACCTCCTCGAACTTAAATTCACGATTTCCCATGTTCGAGCCAAAGCCTATGTATACTGTATTAACCGACATTATGGTTCTCGACAGGATTTGTCAGCGATCCGATTCCTTCAATGCGAACTTCCACGATGTCTCCAGCCTTCATGGGACCTATTCCCGACGTGGTGCCTGTGGCTATTATGTCTCCGGGAAGAAGCGTCATTACTCCGGAAATAAACTCCACCAGAACCGCCGGGCTGAAAATCAGATTTGAAGTCCGTGATTCTTGTTTGATTTCGCCGTTCAGACGAAGCTCAATGGGTAAATCGCTCGGATCTATTTCGGTTTCTATCCAAGGCCCTATGGGACAAAACGTGTCGAAACTCTTGGCTCGGGTCCACTGACCGTCTTTGGTCTGAAGATCTCGCGCGGTCACGTCATTCAAGCACGTGTAGCCGATAATGTAATCCCCGGCCCTTTCGCGAGACACATGCCTTGCCATCTTGCCTATCACGACAGCCAGTTCGGCCTCAAAGTCAATACGGGAACTCTGAGCCGGCAAGATGATCGGATCTCCGTGGCCGACCACGCTCGAAGTGGGTTTCATGAAAAGCAGGGGCTCTTCGGGGAGTTGTAGATTGAGTTCTTCTGCGTGGTCTCTGTAATTCAGCCCCACCGCTACCACCTTGCTCGGCACACAAGGCGGCAAGAGTCGCACTTCGTTCAGCTTGAATTCCTTGGGGAAAGTGTCGTCTCCCAGAGGAAAAATACGATCGCCTTCCAAACGCCCCGCGAAAATCTTGTCTTCCGCCTCGAATCGAAGAAATTTCATTATCTTGCCCCTAAACCCAGTACGTCCTGCATATCGTACAGTCCTGGAGGCTGAGAATACAGCCACAAGGCCGCCTGCACCGCACCTTTGGCTAACGCGTCCCTGCTGTGGGCCCTATGTGTCAGCTCGATCCGCTCGCCGCCTGTAATAAACATCACAGTGTGATCGCCGACGATGTCTCCCCCGTGTACTGCCATTACCCCTATCTCTTTTGGGGTTCTCTCGCCTACTATTCCTTTGCGGCCGTACACTCCCACTTCGCCAAGGTCCCTATCTAGAGCCTTGGCAATAATCTGGGCCAATTTATCGGCAGTACCGCTGGGTGCGTCCTTCTTGAGCTTGTGGTGAGCTTCTATAATTTCCACGTCATAGCTGTCGCCAAGAGCCCCTGCCACAATCGCCGCGATGTTGAACAGCAGATTCACGCCCACACTCATGTTAGGGGCCACCAGACATCGAGTTTGTTGCGCGTATTCGCCGATCTGCTTCTTTTGCTCCTCAGAAAAACCGGTGGTCCCTACTACTATCGCCTTGCCCGATGACGCAGCGGCTTTTATATTCGCGACAGAAACTGCCGGCGAAGAAAAATCCACCAAAACGTCGCATTTCTTCAGGACATCGCTAACGTCGGACGTTATCGGAACCCCCAGCTTACCTATTCCCGCGAGTTCTCCGGCATCGCTCCCTTGAGCCGGGCTAGTAGGTGATTCAACCGCCCCTGAGATCTCCAGTTCCGGATGCTCGTGGGCCAGAGCAATTATCCTTTTTCCCATTCGGCCTGCTGCGCCGCAAACGGCAATCTTCATATGAGGCCCCACCTTTCTCAAAGGATTCCGTATTTCTCGAGGACGCTTCTGAGCTTACCCAGGTTTGTCTCGGAAGGAGGACACAGCGGCAAACGAAACTCCATCTCAATCTTCCCCATAAGCGCCAATGCAGCTTTCACAGGAATCGGGTTGGTCTCGATGAACATCGCCTGGCACAGTTCGAATACCTCAAAATGTATTGTTCGCGCCGCATCAATATTGCCATCGATCATACTCTTGGCAAGGTCCGCCATCTTCCGAGGGACTATGTTGGTGACAACGGAAATCACACCCTTGCCACCCATTGCCATTAGAGGGAACGTCATCTGATCATCGCCGGAAAGCACGTCGAAATCAGGACCACAAAGCCGAAGCACCTCACTCATTTGAAGTATGTTGCCAGAAGCCTCTTTTACACCAACGATATTTGGTATCTTAGAGAGACGTTCCATTGTCTGGTTTTCGATATTTACTGCGGTTCTCGCTTGAATGTTGTAAACCACCAGAGGGATGTCTACAGCTTCGGCCAAAGTCTTATAATGCCTGTACAGGCCTTCCTGGGTTGGCTTGTTGTAATAGGGCGACACCAGCAGACATCCATCCGCTCCAACCGCTTTGGCGTGTTTGGACATTCCGATGGCTTCTTCCGTGCTGTTTGATCCGGTTCCGGCTATTACCTTCACCTGACCGGCAACTTCCTTGACCGTCAGTTCTACCACTCGATTGTGTTCTTCGTGGCTCAAGGTAGGCGATTCGCCGGTTGTACCGCAGGGGACGAATCCGCTAACCCCTCCGTCAATACCTAACCGGATCAGTCGCCTAAGTCCGTCTTCATCCACGCGGCCATCTTTGAAGGGGGTGACGATTGCGGTAAAAGCTCCTGAAAACATCATCTGCTCCTTTAATTGACTTGGAGAATATCGGGAGGAATGCGCTCTCCTCGAGTGAGATCCTCGTATGTCTCCCGTTCACGAATTATCGAATACTTGTCTCCGTCCACCAGGACCTCTGGGGCTCTGGGACGAGAGCAGTAATTTGACGACATAGAAAACCCGTAAGCTCCCGCGCTCATTAGCGCCAGCAAATCTCCGGACTGGACTGCCTCCATATCCCTGGATTGCGCAAGAAAATCTCCGGATTCACATATTGGGCCCACCAGATCTGCGGTGATTCTGCCTTCCGTCGCGTCGGTACTCTGGCGATGCACTTTCCAAACAGCATGGTGGGCCTTGTACAAGCTGGGACGGATCAGATCGTTCATCGCTGCATCGGCGATCACGAAATTCTTTTCCGTGCCTTGTTTCTGATACAGAACCCGAGAGACCAGGATGCCGGCGTTTCCTACCAACAGCCTTCCAGGCTCCAGGATCAGTTTAACATTCATATCGCGTATGCGATCAACGATTGCCTCGCCGTAGGCCGAAGGCAACGGAGGTTCCTCCGCATCGTAAGGGATGCCAAGGCCTCCACCTATGTCTAGATACCGTATTTCCAAACCCTCGGAACGTAGGGTAGCTGTCAGACTCTTCAAACGATCCGCGGCCTCGAGAAATGGAGAAAGTTCGGTGAGCTGACTGCCGATGTGACAATCAACGCCGATTACCTCTACGCCCTTCATCTGTTTGGCTCTTCTGTAAAGATTAAGAGATCGTTCTACATCTATCCCAAACTTGTTCTTCTTCAAACCTGTAGATATATATGGATGCGTCAAAGGATCCACATCAGGATTCACTCTAAGAGCAATGGGGGCCCTCTTCCCGAGAGTCGTCGCCCTTTGATCCAGGAGCGTAAGTTCTTCCTCTGACTCCACGTTGAACATGAGGATCCCGGCGGCCAATGCCTCGTCCATTTCCGACGCTTTTTTTCCCACACCCGAATAAACGATTCGAGACGGATCAACCCCGGCCTGCATTGCCCTGAAAAGCTCTCCACCAGATACGATGTCTATCCCGGAGCCCAAGTTGGCGAAAATCCTCAGGATCGCCATGTTAGAGCATGCCTTCATGGAATAGCAGACCAGATGATCCACAGAGGAAAAAGGCTCTTCAAAGATCTTGAAGTGTCTCTCCAGTGTACCCCGGCTGTAGACAAAGACCGGGGTTCCAACTTTTTCACAAATCTGTTGAACTGGAACGTCCTCACAATAGAGTTCGTCATTTACATATCGAAAATGGTGCATGATATATACCGGTTAGAGATCAATATCTCACAGCCGCAGTTCCGGATCGGCTGGATTCGTATTCTGGTTTCCCTTCGGGAAAAGCGGTTACAGTGTACCTGTATGTGAGGCCTTTTCGGATTTTCCTATCCACAATCGAGGACTCACGAACAGGTATCTCAATAATCTTCTCGAACGGCTTGTTCGTTTCGGAGCGATAAACATTATACCGAATCTCTTTTCCAGGAATGGTCACCCTATCCCAGTAGACTCGCATTCCAGCCCGAGTTCGCTCGACTTTGGCATTTGCAGGGGGATCAATGTGCTCCAGGGGAACAATTGTCCTTGCTACCGGTGATGGCCGGGATTCCATGGAAACGAAATTGTTCATTTTCAGAGATCTTACCACATAGTAATAGGTTTTTTCCTTTTCCACAGTTCTGTCGACGAATAAAGCTTCATCAGCCTTCGTGGTGCCGAGAGGTTTCATGTCTTCCAGTTTTCCGGTTGATCCTCTGTAAACCCGATAGCCTTGAATCCCTTCTTTCTCGGCGGGAGTGGTCCATTCCAACACTACGCCAGCAGAGGTCACATCTGCGGACAGATTTTCAGGGTTTTTCGGTGGTTCGTCGAAAGCCACCGTGACATCCGGGCTGGCATGTCCTTCCCGACCCTTGAGATTGTACACATTCACCGAGTAAGTATAAGCGTTTCCCGAGGCGATGTCTTTATCAGTGTAGAGTACCTTACCGTCAACGATTTCCGCGTTTGTAGGATTCTGAAAATCCACATTCGCATGAGGTTTTCTATCGTACTGGCATTTTTCGCATTCTTCCCCTATTTTGCGCAAGGCCCTGTAAACTTTGAAACCGGATATGTCCTTCAGCGAGGAACCGTCAACATTCGCCAGAGGCACATCCCAGCGGAGGGCTATCCGATCCGGATAAGCGAATGCGTCCACTGGGCCGATTTCACCAGGCACCGTCGCGGCAGCCGGGCGAGGATTTGTCTTGTATCCACATCCAGCAATAAGGCACGACGTCATTATGATGAAAACAAATGCACGGCAGATTCCCCTCAACCTTTCCTCTTTCCACTGGTTTTCGGCTTTTCGGAAGGCTCATTCAAAGATTTCAGAAATATTTTTGCCGCGTTGATCTGCTCCATTACGCGATCCCGGGCCGTGCCTCCGATATGATTGCGTGCCTCCACCATTTCTTCGGGATTGGGAAAGTCCTTGGGCGTTTTTCCCTTCTGGCGTCCGGATTCCGAACGAATCATAGCACCTATGCGAGCATGGGCTTCTCTGAAGGGAACGCCCTCGCGTGTCAACTTGTCCGCAAGATCGGTAGCGGCAAGGGATGGGTCGGACGCCGAGTCCAACATACGTTTCGCATTGAATTCTATTCCAGGAACCAACCCGGCCATAATCTTCAAACATCCTCGGACAGTCTCCACAGCATCGAAAAACGGTTCTTTGTCTTCCTGCAAATCCTTGTTATAGGTTAGCGGCAGAGCCTTCAACGTGGTCAGAAGCGCCACAAGGTCGCCATAGACCCGGCCGGTCTTACCGCGGACGAGTTCGCATGCGTCCGGGTTTCTTCTTCTGCGGCATGATGCTTGATCCTGAGCAATAAGCGTCAGGCAACGAGCAAAATCCGAATTCAGAAGAAGACCACAGAATAAGTTCCTCGCTGAACCTAGACAAATGCATCATCACCATTGATGAGTTGAAAAGAAATTCCAGAACAAAATCCCTGTCAGATACAGAATCCATGGAATTAGTGCTAGGCCTGGAAAAGCCAAGTAGATCAGCGACGTGGTCTCTGTCTATGGGAAAAGTCGTCCCCGCCAGAGCGGCTGACCCGAGAGGCATTTCATCACTGCGACAAAAAGAGCCCCAGAACCGATCCAAGTCTCGCATAAGCATCTGATAATAGGCCATTAAGTGGTGAGCCAACCGGACAGGTTGGGCCCTTTGCAGATGAGTGTAGCCCGGAACGATCAGATCGATGTTCTCTTCGGCCTTTTCCACTATGGCTGACATCAAAGCAGCAAGATCCGCTCGTACAAGAACGTTTTCTTGCCTCACACATAGCCGCAGATCCAGCACAACCTGATCGTTTCGACTCCTCGCTGTGTGCAGTTTGCCTGCGACATCACCAATCTTAGCCTTTAGGGCTTCCTCGATGTTTATGTGGACATCTTCCAGTTCTTCCCGGAAAACGAAATCGCCTCTGAGGTAGTCTGAAAAAACCTCGTGCAAACCTCTCTCAATTTCGATGGCGTCAGCTTGGGGAATTATCCCTTGAGCAGCCAACATCTTTACATGGGCTATGCTTCCTTGAATATCCTGCTCGAAAAGCTTTTTATCGAAAGAGACAGACGCGTTAAACCGCGCGAAAAACGGGTCCATTCGATCTTCAAAACGGCCTTTCCTGATGCCAGCGGCTTCATCGGCTACGATTTTCGCTTTATCTTTTTGTACGTCCTGCCATGCTCGATTTCCAATTTAATCGATGTGAACAGCGAATACAGGTCGAGGTTGAGATATATTCCTTGGGAGCTTCCAGCCCAAAGTTGTTGGTCTAAGCCGTTAGCTCCACGAATGCACAACTGCCTGTCGTCATTCCGTCGAAAGACGGAATCCAGTTTTTTCAATGCAGCGAAACGCGAAAACTGGACCCCGACTTTCGTCGGGGTGACGACTTGCGTCAGCGGGATTCTCCTCAATTCAACAGCATTCGCTTCCCCACTTGTCTGTGAACAAAATATCAATCACGGCAGGGTTGGAAAGCCTGCCTAACACTCTCTATTTCGATCGCTTTTCCATCATTGACCGTATCCGCAGCCTCAAGGCATTAAGTCTTATAAAACCTTCCGCATCCGCTTGAGAATAAACCTGATCTTCTTCGAAAGTGGCGAAGCGGTTATCGTAAAGCGATTGATCGGACCTGCGGCCAATCACTGTCACGTTGCCTTTGTAAAGCTTCAGCCTGACGTCTCCGTTTACTGCGGAGGCAGCTTCGTCAATTGCAGCCTGAAGGATCTGCCTCTCTGGAGCAAACCAGTATCCATTGTAAACGAGTGAGGCATAGCGAGGAATCCAGTCATCCTTGAGGTGCATAACCTCACGATCCAGCGTGATGGATTCCAGAGCGTGTCTTGCTGAGTGCAGCACCGTTCCGCCGGGAGTCTCGTACACTCCACGGCTTTTCATACCAACATAGCGATTCTCCACCATGTCCACTCTGCCTACCCCGTTCCGACCCGCGATAGTGTTGAGAGCGGCCAGCAGCTGTGCCGGAGACATGGCCTTCCCGTCAATCGCTACAGGATCGCCGGCCTTGAAGGAAATGATAATTTCTTCAGGAACATCCGGCGCTGTTCTGGATCCACAGTTAGAATGAACATATCCGACGGCGGCTCTGCCCAGGGGTCTTCCAGTATTCCGCCCTCAAAGCTCAGATGCAGAATGTTACGATCCATGCTGTAGGGTTTTTCCGCAGTGGATGTAATCGGTATGCCGTATTTCTTTGCGAATTCGATCAGGTCGCTTCGTGATCGCATGTTCCACGTTCGCCAGGGAGCGATTATCATGATCTCAGGGTTCATGGCGAGGTAAGTCAGTTCGAAGCGAACCTGGTCATTTCCCTTTCCTGTGGCACCGTGGCTCACAGCATCGGCACCGGACCTGGCTGCCAGCTCCATCTGCGATTTTGCGATGCAGGGCCTGGCAATCGAGGTTCCGAGAAGGGACGTCCCCTCGTACACAGCATTCGCACGCAGCATAGGGAAAACGAAATCTTCTACGAATTCCTCTCGCAGGTCCCTAATTTCAATGGATTCTGCGCCCGTGGCTTTGGCTTTATCCACAAGCGGGTCCAGTTCTTCTCCCTGTCCCAAGTCCGCCGCAAAAGCGATCACTGGACATTCATATGTTTCAATGAGCCACCGAAGTATCACGGAAGTGTCTAGACCACCTGAGTAGGCCAGCACTATTTTGTTTACTTTCTGCTTCACGAGACCTCCGATAGATTGCTGTGAAAAAGTGAATCTTTACTCGGTCCGAGGCACTGCCACGCCGGAATACTTAACAACAGGCTCCGCCTTCTCTGGCCACCAGCGGCTTACGCACGTCCTCTCTAGTGTAGGCGGTTTCTTCTTGAATGTTCTTTCTCGTCAAAGCCCATTGAGCAGCATCTCGAGAATTGCCTTTTGGGCATGAAGCCTGTTTTCAGCTTGTTCCCAAACCAACGAGTTCCGGGACTCCATAACTTCATCAGTAATCTCTTCTCCTCGATGTGCAGGGAGACAGTGAAGAATATAAGCCGGATCGGCAGCGTGCTTTAGAAGCTCGAAATTCACCTGATATTTCTTGAAAACTTTCTGGCGAACGTCGACTTCGTCCTCCTGGCCCATTGAAGCCCAAACGTCGGTGGACACCACATCACAGTCGGCAATCGCCTGAACCGGGTCCCTCATGAGTGAGATATCACTGGAATCGAATGCAATTTGAGGATAGTATCCCTCAGGGCATGCCAGTCTCAGCGAGAAACCCAATTTCAAGGCAGCATCGATCCAGGAATTCGCCACGTTGTTCCCGTCTCCGACCCAAGAAGCCTTCATCGAACAGATGTCCAACCCTACTTCCTGGAGCGTGAGCAGATCACCCAAAATCTGGCAAGGATGATGCAAGTCCGAAAGCCCGTTTACTACGGGAACACTGGACCATTTTACGAATTCTTCCAGAACTTCATGACCGTAACACCGTATGACAAGTGCGTCCAGATACCTTGACAGCACCCTGGCTGTATCGCGTATGGGTTCACCACGGCCGATCTGAATGTCCCTGGGGCTGAGGAACACAGCATGGCCTCCCAATTGGTGAACACCCACCTCAAAAGACACGCGCGTGCGGGTAGAGGGCTTTTCGAATATCATTCCCACAACCCGGCCCTCAAGTGGGCGGGGAGCCCCTTTTTTCCGAATCTGCGTTTTCATTTCGCGGGACCTATCCAACAAAGATAGGATCTCTTCGCGAGAATATTGTTGAAACGTGAGAAAATGCCTGAGAGCGGCCATCAGGCACCTCCGGTATCGGTCAAAATTTTGTCAAGGACTTCCAATAGTCTGTCGATTTCCTCGCTTGTAACTATCAAAGGCGGCAGGAATCTCAGGACTGTATCGGCAGTGCAGTTTACCAGCATGCCCTTATCTCTCAACGCAGCGACCAGAGCCGCACCAGGTATGGTAAGATCAATCGCCTGCATGAGACCTATTCCTCTCACTTCTCGGATTGTCTCATGTTTTGCGCCCAATGCCTCCAGCCCGGATCTCAGGTAATCTCCTACTGTTTTCACACGAGCCAAGAATCCGTCTGAAAGGATCTGCTGCATCACATAGAGGCCTGCCGACGCGGCCAGGGGATTTCCTCCGAATGTGGACGCATGCGTGCCGGGAACAAACGAGCGCGCCACATTGTCGGTCGCGAGCAGAGCGCCCATAGGGACACCGCCCGCGATGCCTTTTGCAAGCGTCATAATATCGGGCACAATTCCGAAATTTTCATATGCAAAGAGCTTTCCGGTCCGCCCCATGCCGGTCTGTACCTCATCCAGCATAAGCAAACAGCCAGCACCATCGCAGAGTTCCCGGACTTCACGCAGAAATCCCTCAGGGGGCATGTTTACGCCGCCCTCGCCCTGGATGGGCTCGAAAAGGATGGCAGCGGTCTGAGCAGAAACTGCCGCCTCAAGGGCCTTTACATCTCCGAAGGGCACATGCACGAACCCTTCGACCTGGGGCTCGAACCCTTTCCGGAACTTGGTTTGGCCTGTAGCCGCCAAGGTTGCAAGCGTCCGCCCGTGAAACGAACCTTCCATCGTGATGATGTGATAGCGGTCGTGCTCTCCACGGTCGTGAAAAAACTTCCTGGCGAGTTTGATGGCGCCTTCATTGGCTTCAGCTCCGGAATTGCAGAAGAACACTTTGTCAGCGAAGGAATTCTCGGTCAGGATCTTGGCCAATTGGATTTGGGGCTCGATATGGAACAGATTGGATACGTGTATCAGTCTGAGAGCCTGATTATACAGGGTTTCCGCAAGTCCCCTGTGACCGTGTCCCAACGGACAAGCAGCCAACCCCGCTATAAAATCAAGGTACTCGCAGCCGTTGTTGTCCTTCACCGTACACCCTGCCCCTTCAACCAGCATGATGGGAGTGCGGCCGTAAGTGTTAAAAACGTATTCCTTATTCTGGCCGATGAAATCTTCGGATCCCATAGCCTTCCTTTCTTATTCCAAAATGGTAATTGGTCCGGATTGGAACCTTTTGTTGAGCAGCTCGACCCGGCTAGTTCGGTTGGGTAATGGTTCTAAATTCCTGGGGCCCTTTCCCGAACAATTTCAGTACCCATTCCTTCGTCGGTGAGCATTTCCAAAAGGAGCGCATGAGGCACTCTACCGTCTATGATGTGCGCTTTGGGGACTCCTCCTCTGAGCGCGCTCAAACAGCAGCGGATCTTCGGGATCATACCCCCGGACGCGATTCCAAACTTGAGTAATTCCTCGGCCTGAAATTCGGAAAGGCTCGAAATGACCGCCTTCTCTTGATCCAAGACTCCGGGGACATCAGTCAACAGCAGGAATTTTTCCGCCTTTAGCGCTGCTGATAATGCCCCAGCCGCGGTATCGGCATTAATGTTGAAGGGCTTTTCGTCAGGGCCAGCGCCTACAGGAGCCACAACCGGCACAAATCCGCCTGATTCCAAGCACGATATTATTTCCGGATTTATCTTTTCCACATCACCAACCAAGCCCAGGTCTTCATCCACGCCAGCCAGTCGCTTAGCTTTCTTTGCCTTAATCAGGCCCCCGTCGCGACCGGAAATTCCCACTGCCCTTCCACCGTAAGAATTTATCAGCGATACTACGTCCTTGTTGACTTTGGCCACGAGAACCATCTCTACAACGTCCATGGTTTCAGCATCCGTGACACGTAACCCGCTGATAAACCGGCTTTCTTTACCTATCTTCTTGAGCAGAGCACCGATTTGAGGACCTCCGCCATGAACGATTACCGGTTTCATACCGATAAAGCTCATCAGGGCTATATCTTCAGCGAAATATTTCTTGAGGCGCTCGTCAGTCATGGCGCTCCCGCCGTATTTGATGACGATGCGCTTTCCTCGAAAAGACCGAATGTAAGGTAGCGCTTCTGCTAGTATTTCGGCTCTTTGTTCGGGTGGCAGGTTTTCGAAAAACGCTGCTTCCATGATTCCAACTCACTTTAAGCTTTTAACTCAACCGCCTGCAAATTAGGGTAAAATTATAATTAAGTCAAGGCGGTTTCGCGTGAAGGCACTTCTTGCCAAAGGAAGTTATGTTATCACTGTTTTCGATGCTTTCCAAGGGTCATTTTCAGAAGAGGTACAACGCACCAGTTAAATGCCCCCCGGCAAAGCCGGGGGCTTACCTTTGTTTTGGTTATTGACGGAAATTCCAAAACGGCATGGCAAAAGCAATGGTAGGACCGGGGCATCTCGCCGGTTTTTTTCTATGGACCGGCAAGACGCCGGTCGCTACTGACGCTCGATGCCAAAAGAGAAAATTGGAAATGGTTAGGAGGCCACGTTAAGCGCTCTGGATCTCAGATTTAGGCTTGACGGCCCTCACAAGCATTTGATGACCGAGCAACGTGAAACGTAATGTTTCATCAATCAGTTTCCTGAAAGGCCGCAGAATCAAGAACTTGGGAGGTAATTCCTTCTCGGGGTGATAAAGCTTTCTCCTGAGATTGAATGATCTCGTTCGGATTCCTACGTCGGAGAAACCGGTCTCTGTCAGGAGACGTTTGATAGTTGCTGGCTCGAAAAGGAAGATGTGGTCTGCGCCATTCAGGTAAACCCACTCGGGTCCGTTGACCCGACGTGAAAGAGAAGCAAAATTAGTCGTGGAAAGAGTAAACAATCCGCCAGGTCTGAGAGCGTTATAGATTGCCTTCACTGCTTTTCGAGGAGATCTGAGGTGCTCTATCACATCCCACATTCTTATCACGTCCACGGAATTATCCGGAACCTGCAGATCTTCGGCTGGTTGCGTTATGATATTGCCAATACCTTTGCTCCGGAGACTCTGCAGGGCATCTGAGTTGATTTCCACTGCCCATGTTTCCCAGCCGGCTTTCGATGCCTCGGTCAGGAACCAGCCTCGACCTGAGCCCACTTCCAATATTCGATTGAGATATCGAAATTGTTCGAGTCGGGTCAGCTCTCTCCGCAATCGCCGCACCTGGGCAGATGTCAGTCGGTCCTCGCCCATGCTGCCGGTCCCTGTACGGGTCTGGATATCAAGGTGATCACTTAATCTTGGATTCACGAATACCAGACCGCAGCTCTTGCACCTCACGTGACGAAATCCTTCTTTAACGAATAGCAGCTCGTGCACAAGGGATTCGCACATATCGCAAGAAATGGTTTCTTTAGCAGATAGAGGTTCCATACTTCGGACGATTATAAACAAGTCGGGCGATTGTGCAAACAAAGCGTGGCCTCATAAACATTCCTGGCTTATGCGGCTTAATGACGGACTACTTGCTCAGACTCCGAAGCGCCAAGCGTACCTTTGATACCAAGCCGAAATCATGATACTCAAGCCGGGACCCTCTAAAGCAAGCGAGGATTAAAGTGGATCTAAAATCAATCGCAGATTTCCTATTCGAGGTTGGAATGCTGAAGCGAACTCCTCGATCGGGATTTCAATTCCTTGGAACAGGGCAGGAAACCGTAGCGGAACACAGTCTTCGGACGGCGATAATTGGTTTTACTCTTGCCCGAATGTCCGGGAAACTCTCGACTGATCGGATCGTGTTGATGTGCCTTTTTCACGATCTGGTAGAAGCCCGCACCGGTGACCTCAATTATGTAAATAAAAGGTACGTTAAAGCTGACGAAAAATCCGCTGTACGGGACATGACGGCTAACCTGTTCTTTGGCGAAGAAATACGGCAACTCGCTGAAGAATTCGAAGCATGCTCCACGCCTGAAGCAGAATCGGCCAACGATGCGGACCAGCTTGAAATGATCCTCCAGTTGAAAGAACTGGGAGATCTTGGCAACAGATATGCCGGAGACTGGATAAATGCCGCTGTGAAAAGGCTCAAAACAGATGACGGGAAAAAGCTGGCGCGAAGCATCCTTAATACGGACTTCGCTGCATGGTGGTTCAAGGAAAAAGAAGACGAATGGTGGGTCCATGCAGACAAACTGGACAGGGGCGAAAAGTAGGCCATCGTCTGAAGGAATACTGCAAGTGAACCGACTCAACAGGTTTATCGGATTCTGGCTGCTGATGTTGGTCGTTTTGTTCAGCGCTTCCTATCTCCGTGCGGAAGACCAGACTCCGGAAATTGTGACCGAGGATCAAGAAGTGTCCGCGCCTGGAGAGGAATCGAGCGGTGACTCCGAAACCCGCCAGAGAAAGTATCAGTGGTTATTCCGACAGAAAGCACCGGAACTTCCCCCCTCCGACGTGGAGAGCTCAACTTATCTCGAGCAACTGGATCGTGAAATCAAGCTCGCCAGGAGACTCTATCTCTCAGGCGAAACCGATAATGCCATTTTGAAGTATCGCAATGCAGTGGACCAGTTTGAAACCATCCTGGAAGACATTCCACCTGGACATGGTCTGCTGAATGAGATGGAGCAGCGGTTCGTCATTTTCGATGAACTTGCCACAAAAATGCTGGGCCCCATGCATGTAGAGCCCCAGGAAGAGCTGGCAGGGGGTATCTTTCACATTATTGAGAGGCGAAGGATCTGTCGTCGCAATCTTACCTTGAAAAAGGCAGGCCACCTTCAGTTTTTCGACGCGGCGAACAGCCTTGTGAAGGACGAATCCGATGTGCTTTTAAGGATTCTGCAACTCAAGAATGAAGGGCCTACGCACGCCAATCGCCAAGCAGAAGCAGCCCTGAAATCCAGCCTCTCTGACATCAGAAAAACTTTGCAGAAGAGTTCACCTCGTTATGCGGCTCTGAGACGCGGCATTCCACTGTCGTTAGGAGATCTGAGAAAGGACCTGCTGCGAAAAAATGAGATGATTTTGGATTTTAGCCTTTTTTCCGATCGAATAGTGATCGGAGTCATCACGTCAGAGCGGGCCATATACCACCAGGTACCTACGAACAGAGTGGAAATAGACAAGGGCGTATTTTATCTTCAGGAAAAACTTAAGGAATTCAATCTGGGCAGCCGTTCGACATTCATGGGGCATGCCTGGAAAGAGGCAGGGAGAAGAATCCACAGGACCCTCTTAGGCAAAATTCCGTCGTTACCGTCAGACAAAAATCTGGTGTTTGTAATCCCAGATCGCTCGTTATGGTATCTGCCGTTCTCCGTGATGCTTGATGCAGAGGATCGCCCATTTGGCATGGAACGGATTGTGTCTTTAATTCCTTCCGCGGACATGCTGAAATTCGTGCGGGCCTCGGCATCCAAAACCAAGAATGCGGGTTTTAACGGCGAGCTTCTGCTCTTCGAGTCGATTCCCTGGATAGCTGAAGAAGACATGAAAGAGCCCCCGGCTGGTGGGCACGGAGCCAGAAAAAAAGTCGTCCAAAAAATGACTGAAGAAGCAAGGATAGAACAGCTCATATTGACAAATCCCGTGTACCCCAAGCCGTCAGAGATAGTGATCAATATTCAAAAAATGTTCGCGAAATTTGACGTGTGTGTTGGCGCTACAGCCACTATGGACCGTTTTAGAGAGTACAAAGAAAGAGGGGATGACGTGGCAGTCGTAGCAGTTCCAGTAGCTATGACCGACGGCGTATCGCCAGATCGTCAACCCTGCTTGTTTTTTTCTCCGGATAAAAAAGGCAGGCGTCAAATGGAAATTCGCGACTTATTCTCAATACCTCTGGGTTCGAAGCTCGTGATTATTCCAGTGTCGTGGTTTGACGTTCCAGACAAGGAGTCCGCTCTTGGCGAGGGTCCACTGCTTTTCAATATCGCTTTGATTTATTCGGGCGTAAGAATGGGGATGCTGAACTATGCCGATCCAAATTGGGGGACCGATGAGCCCTTCCTACTGTCAATCTTGAAGAAGGCGGCTCAAAAAGCGCCTGCCTTGCAGGCTCTGAGTGGATATACCAAGGAAATACCAGCAGGTCTGGACGCCTCCTTCAGCGGAAGGCCTCCAGCCTGGACGGGATGGATACTTACGGGAGATCCGGACTCGTGACAAGAATGAGACGGGAATGACAGAAGCTTGGGGCAAGATCATGCGGCTGTCCGACAGCCGCGAGAATCTAGGCTGCAATAAGCTTTCTGCTGAGCCTTGCGATAGTCCTTGCTGCAGTATTCTGATGGAAAATACCTTTGCTTACACCTTTGTGGAGAAGAGAAGTGGCCTCACTCAAAAGTCCGGAAGCATCTACGTTCTTTTCTCCAACGGAATGAAGGTATTTCTTGATAGCGGTCTTCACCTTGGATCTGTAAGACATATTTCTGACGCGCCTCTTTTCGCTCTGGCGCATTCTTTTGAGTGCTGATGCATGATTTGCCATAAACAGCTCCTTGAGTAATCTTTTGGATAACTGAGTTATTATACCATAAATAATCCCTGGTGTACGCGGCACGTCCCACCCGGGATTATTAATCCTTTATGGAAATTCCCTTTATGGCAGAAAAACCGATTTCAAGTCAAGCCCTTTTGACTGAGGAGAGCAAAGAAACTGTGTCGGAAAAGAAGGCCACGACACGCGTGGCGGGCGTAGTCGGAATTTGGACTACGTTGAGCAGAGTTCTTGGATTCGTGAGAGACATGGTTACGGCTTATTTCCTGGGAGCCGGCCCTGGGGCAGAAGCTTTTTTTATAGCCTTTCGAATCCCTAACCTGTTGAGGAGGCTTTTTGCCGAAGGCGCTCTTTCAGCAGCGTTTATTCCTACCTATGTGGACACGCTCCATCGCGAGGGACGAACAGACGCAGAGCGACTTGCCCGAATAGTGTTCACTTTTGCCACAATAGTTCTGGCCCTGGTTACGGTCATCGGGATAGCTCTCAGTCCATGGATCGTTCACCTGACCGCTCCTGGATTTTTCGAAGACGCTTCGAAGTTCGAGCTCACCGTGAAACTGACCCGGATCATGTTTCCGTACATCTTCTTTATTTCACTCGTGGCTCTAGCTTCAGGGATCTTGAATTCAATGGGCCATTTCGCTGCTCCGGCGGCTGCTCCTGTTGTGTTGAACATTACAATGATAACCGTTGTGGGGGTGTTCGCCACGTTTTTCGGAGTAGCTCCGTACTACGCGCTTGCCTGGGGAGTGGTGATCGGCGGAATACTACAGTTATGCTTGCAGGTCCCATTTATCATCGACTTCGGGGTTAAGATCGCTCCGAATTTTCATTTCCGGCATCCGTCGCTGAAAAAGATCGGTAGATTGTTCGTTCCTGCGGCACTTGCAGGCGCTGTGTACCAACTAAATGTACTTGTTGGGTCCATCCTGGCGTCCTTGATACCAGGTGCGGTTTCGTGGCTCTGGTATGCAGATCGGATAGTGGAGCTTCCCTTAGGCATCTTCGCTATTGCCATGGGAACTGCTATTCTTCCCTCAATGTCAAGGCAGGCGAGCAACGGAGACCTGTCCGGTTTGACTCACTCGGTGGCCTTTGGGCTCAGGTTGATAGCTTTCTTTACCATACCGGCATCAGTAGCGCTCATTTTGCTTGACGTACCCATAATATCCATACTTTTTCAAAGAGGCGCTTTCACAGCGGCAGACACGACCCAGACGGCGTACGCTTTGCGCTGGTACACCGCCGGTCTTTGGGCTTTTTCAGGCTTGAAAGTAGTGCTCCAGGCATTCTTCTCCCTTAAGGATACTCGCACGCCGCTGTGGGTTTCCATAGGCGCGGTAATAGTGAATCTTGTTGGGGGCTTGCTGCTAATGGGGTCAATGTCGCAGGGAGGGCTTGCGCTGGCAACTTCTTTGGCAGCCGTCTTTAATCTATTGCTTCTGTTTGTCATCCTTGTGAAGCGACTTGGTAGTTTTCCCGCTCGGCATTTCATTGCATCCATCGGAAAAGTCTGTGCTGCGTCCACCATAATGGGCATAGCGTTGGCTTATGGGCGAACTTACGGAATCTGGGAACAGGGATTAACTGCAACCAATGGATTAGTTCTGGCAGCCTGCGTATTCGGTGGATTAGCGGTTTTTGCTGTATCGGCTTTCCTTGTGCGGTGTCCAGAAATTGTCTCATTGCTGGCCCTCGCTGGGTTCAAATCCAAAAGAAACGGCTCATGAAAGGCATTCACGGGAACTGCGCATTCAGAGCATTCTTTACGATTGCCTTAGATCAATTCACGACCAGAAGTAATAATAGTAATTGAATATACTGCGCATATCATCTGGAGGCTCTCACTCAATCTACGAGTAATCAAAATGATGAATGTAATATGTCCTATTTTAGAACCGGAGGTGGAATATGCTCATTCCGGAGTATTATAGCGGGCCCGCACGTGTCGCTCTGCGAGCTGTTCCCAAGGGCTCCGGCGATGCTGAAGTGATGGAAGCCGTTAAGACAGTGGCGGAAGCCTCAAGTGATTTTTCCTGGCTGTCGTGTGGCGATACGGTCCTTCTGAAGCTAGCGTCCAATTCACCTAAAGTCTACCCATCCACCACTTCGCCTACCGCCGTGCGAGCAATTGTCGGATTGCTCACAGAAAAAGGCGCGGGCAGAGTTATTGTGGCAGACAAGCCCGGAGTTGAATGGGTTTACCATACGAGGGACCGAGTAAAAGGTTCTAGTCGGAAATGTCTTGTGAAAAACGGCCTCCATACTGCTGCGGTAGAGTCCGGCGCAGAGATGCATTATTTCGATGAAGCAGGTTATGTCGCGTATTTTGCGACGCGGCCCGTGAGTGCGAATCATTGGAAAGGCGAGCTCCTCCTCCCGAACATCTTGCGTCAAGTCGATCACATCGTAAATCTCCCTCGGGCGAGTCGCCACTGCCTGGTGGGCTCCTCGTTGGGCATCAAGTCTGCTGTTGGCTGGCTTCGGGACGACAGCCGCCTGGAGCTTCATCGAGACGCGTGGACCTTTTACGACAAGATCGCTGAGATCAGCGATGCTGCAATCTTGAGAGACAAGATCAGGCTGACGCTCACGGTAGCCACAAAGGTGCAAACGACTTTCGGACCGGACTGGGGCTACAAGACCGAACCTGATCCCGGCCTGGTGTTTGGCTCGGAGTCCTTACTAGCTCATGACATGGTTGGTCTGGGGTGGCTGCTCTGGAATGAAGAGAAACTCACGCCTCCATTTTTTCGGCATCCATTGCTTGATTCGTATTCCTGTTGTCCGAGCGCCGTGAACCGATGGTTCGTTTGGCACATCTGGGGACTTCGTGCATTTATTAATTCCGAATCATATAACAGAATGGATATCTCCTCGGTTCGCAAAGATCCTGTGATCTGCCGGGCTGCGGCTATCTGGGGTGGATTTCCTTCGCTGGAATTGGAAGAAATTGGCAACGAGTTGCCGTACGATCTTCGCAAGTATTTGATGGAAAAAGCTTGCTCATGATTCATCCGGTTGTTCCGGGGGAATCTTTGCCGTAAAGGTCAATTGTACTAATTGCTTGAACGCACATTGATGTCATACGGGAGCTGCGTTATGCGTGAAAATATATTCGTGTTCGGCGCTGGTGGGCATGCGAAAGTGGTACTGGACGTCATTGAAAAACAGGGGATTTACAAAACCGTGTCTCTGTTTGATGACGAAGAATCCCTGAGGGGTATCTGAATTCTACGGTTATCCAGTGGTTGGAGGAAGAAAAGACATCGCCTTTGGCCGTAAGAGTCTGACCGCGGCCAAATGCATAATTGCCATAGGAGACAATCGAACTCGTTTAGAAGTTGCCGAATGGATGTTAGGCCAAAGCTTTGAGCTAATTACCGCTGCACACTGCTCCTCGCAATTGGCCAGAGGGGTTACTTTGGGGCCAAATACAGTAGTCATGGCAGGGTCTATAATTAACTCCGACGCGACAATCGGCGCGAGCGTGATAATCAACACCGCTGCATCAGTAGATCACGACTGCCTGATCAGCGACGGTGTCCACATAGCCCCTGGCTGTCATTTGTGCGGAAATGTGACTGTTGGTGAAGGCGCATTCTTAGGTGCGGGGACAATAGTCACGCCGGGTGTCAAGATCGGTGAATATGCGACGATCGGAGCAGGGTCCGTAGTGATCAACGATGTGCCGCCTCACGTTGTGGCCAAGGGGCTGCCTTGCGTTGTACACGATGAATGACCTCCCCTTCCCTATTAGCCTTTTGGAATTACCAGAAATTTTCAGTGATCTGCCAGAACAGCCTTCAGCACATTGCAGACTCTATCTAATTGCCCTTCAGTCATATGGGAAAACAGGGGCAATGCCAACGATTCGCGCGCAGCCGCCATTGTGTTGGGCAAATCTCCCACAATACGATGAGGAAGCTCCCTAAACGCTGTTTGGCAATGCACCGGAGGATGAAAGTATCGCTTGCTTTCAACATTGTGCTCTTTCAATCTCATACGAACAGTGTCCCTATCAGCTTTCGCAGTTGGGCCTATCAACAGAGTGAAATAATTGCCGCTTGTGGAGCGATCTCCAGGGAATTCCTGAACGCGGCAACCCGAGAAATCAGCAGTCGCCTCTCGGTATTTCGCGATTAGTCTCATTCGTGACCTCACCAGATTTTCAGCGTTTTCCAGGCTAAGCAAACCCACGGAAGCATGCAGTTCGCTCATCCTTGCGGAAAGACCATTCAGCACCATGTCTTCTCCGTCCGGTCCTTTCCCATAGTCTCGCAGTCTGATCAGTTTTTCGGCTAAATCGCTGTCATCAGTGGTTATGAGGCCCCCTTCTATGGCGGTAATCACTTTGGTTGGACTCAAAGAGAACACTTCACAAAGCCCGAATCCTCCTACAGACCGTCCCTTGTACCTTGATCCCAGCCCCTGTGCAGAATCGCATATCAACGGAATCCCGTGCCGTTCCGAAATGCGCTCCAATTCATCGAGTTCCGGAGGCAACCCGAAAATCGTTACAGGACAAATTGCAGCGGTTCGCCGGCTTATCGCTTTTTGAACCTCATCAGGATCGAGTGTCATGGTTCCAGGAAGACAGTCTACATACACAGGAGTGAGCCGATTCCAAAGCACGGCTTGGACGGTGGCAGCGAATGTGAAGGATGGTAATATAACCTCCGAAGCCTCAGGGAATCCCATGGCCGCATAGGCTAGGATGAGCCCTGACGTACAGCTGGAAACAGCTACAGCATTGCGCGCGCCCGTATACTCGCACGCGAGTCTTTCAAAACTCGATACCACACGGCCCAAAGTGACGAGCCCGGATTCATAGGACTCCCGGAAAATATTTGTGACCCTGTCCACGGAAGGCAAAGTCGGACGGATTATGGGAATGCTTTCCACTGCTTCAATGCACTCCAGCTTTCTGAGGATCAGGTCCGGGAGCGTGGCGTCTTAGTGGTGACGCTCTGGTCTGACAAAAATTCTGGACGACTGATGAGCGTGACTCGCTTACCCACCTAACCCAGCACTCCAGCCACAACAGGCACAATCTCACGCTCGAGGTTTTATTGGTTACGGCAGAGCAACTGGATCATCTTCTTAAGTTCATCAAAACCTTCTTTGGAAATCCTGGTTATCTCAAAACCTGCGACATATTCCCCCGAATCTTTTCTCTTTACCCATCTGCATTGGGCATAAAAAGAAACCAGTTCTACTGTTGCAAACTCAGTGGCGTCAACGACAAAATGTTTTGTCTCACTCACACGAGATTCGATTCCCTTTATTCCAATGCCCTGCTCAGAAATGTTGCGGACCTGGCCTTTGTCGTCAGGCCTGTGGGATTCATAGACAGGCAGAGGAAAAGGCAGAGGAGCCCTCACGAGTCGCCGCATGTCGTCCGCGGTTATTACCTCGTAAAGAGGAAATTTGTCATTCAACTCTTCCGGATCAATGGCCTGCACGTTCACCAATTTTTGAAGGGCGCTCTTGAGCCCCCTGTACGTGAGCCTGTATTTTTCCATCAGTTGTGAATCGGTCATCCCTGCACGAATATCGAAAATGAGATCCTTGGCTTCAATTTCCCTTTTGAAGTCCATGCTGCCGCCTCGCCATGACGTTTTTGCTGGTCTCGCGCCACGCAGCCATTGCTTCCCTACCGCGCAAACAGAGGCCACGCAACCATTTCGAAGTCTTACTTAAAAGGTAAACATGGTTCGCAATGCGCGAATATAACACATTGATGATCCCGCTGCGAGAAAGAACATAGGAAACATGTAAGCATTCGGTCATTCGGGGGAAACCGCCTGCTCGGCGCCGTCATTGCTGTAAATGTCAAATAATTCGTATTGCCTCATCTCCACCCATGATTGAATGATTACGAAAGCATCAAGAAGAAGCGAAGGCTTGCAATACCATTGAGAAATAGCCGTCCAAATAGTCAGTTAACTGACGCGGAACTCGGTCCGAAGCATCATAGCGACGAAGCGAAGAAAATTCACCTGTTTGCTGACGCACAAGAGGGGGCAGTTCCGAATATCATTGATTTGCCCTATTGGTCACATGGCCATTGACTATTTATCACAATTCCGCTAATCATAATTTCCTCAAGACGGAATAGACTCAGATTGATTGTGAGTTCAATAGATTATAGGTCTGAACATCGATCACCTCAAGAAGTCGGGTGCATGTTGATTATAGGGAGGTTCCATTGACTGCCAAGAACAACTTCTTTGCCACGACCGCAGGTATTGCAGTTGCAGGCGCAATTATCGGTATATTGGCCCCATGCCTGCAGAAGCTGGGGAACCCCGGAAATATGGGCATTTGCGTCGCCTGTTTCGAACGCGACATAGCCGGTTCTATTGGCCTTCACAGAGCGGACCTCGTTCAGTATTTGCGACCGGAGATCCTGGGCTTCGTACTAGGAGCCTTCTTATCTTCGCTGGCTTTTGGGGAATTCAAGCCCAGGGCAGGTTCGGCTCCCCTGGCGCGATTCATGCTTGGGATCAGCGCCATGTTCGGGGCGCTAGTGTTCCTAGGGTGTCCCTGGCGCGCAATTTTGCGACTGGCCGGTGGCGATGGAAACGCTATTTTCGGTGTACTGGGTCTTGCAACCGGTATAGGGCTAGGTACCTTGTTCTTTAGATCCGGTTACTCGCTCGGACGAAGCTTTAGGCAGAGTTTAGGAATCGGTTCGCTCATGGTGATATTGATTCTTGGACTCTTGGCATTGAGAGTGGTCTTTCCACCTATCGCGGGAGAGCCCAAGGCAGGGGTTCTTTTTTACAGCCTAAAAGGCCCCGGTTCTCAACACGCGGGGTTGATCATCTCTGTGGCGGCCGGTCTGTTCGTGGGCTTTGTTGCTCAAAGGAGCCGCTTCTGCACAATGGGGGCCTTCAGGGACATGATTCTGTTCAGGCATGGGCACTTGTTCCTGGGATTATTAGTTTTCTTCGTAGCCGCCTTCGTTTCCAATATGGCGCTCGGCCAGTTTAAGGCCGGTTTCGAAGGCCAACCTGTGGCGCACACCCAGAGCTTCTGGAATTTTGGCGGCATGCTTGTGGCGGGCCTTTCTTTTGCATTGGCTGGCGGCTGCCCAGGGAGGCAGCTCTTTATGGCCGGTGAAGGCGATGGAGATGCCGCTGTTTTTGTCTTGGGAATGATAACGGCTGCGGGCATCGCCCACAATTTTGGGATTGCGGCATCTCCGGCCGGCATAGGCCCTCACAGCATAATTGCTTTGTTGATAGGCCTTATCATGTGTTTGTTCATCGGGTTTACGAACCTGAACCGCGTGGGGTCTTAGAGAGGAGATTATCAATGACTGAAACTGTAGATGCACGAGGACTATCTTGCCCTCAACCCGTATTACTCGCTGTCTCAAAAATGCAGGAAGCCCAAGTAACCGAACTCCAAGTAATAGTCGACAATGAGGTCAGCCGCGAAAATGTCATACGTGCAGCCGGCAAATACGGCTGGGAAGTGCTAAACTTTAGTGATAATGCGGACGAGTACACGCTGAATCTGAAACGAAAATGAAATTTTTCCGAAACCTCGCGACGAAACTTGTGCATAAGGGCCGGACGGAAAGCGCAACTCAAGGGTTGTCATCACGTGGGATCTTGATTTTTCAACACACGAGTGAAGTCATAAAGGCGGAATCTCTGCTGAAAGAAGCCGGTTTCGATGTCCAGGTAAAAGGTCCGCCGCCCGAAGTGCGAACCGGTTGCGACATGGCTGTGGAGTTCCCGTTGATTTCTGAGCTTGCCATTATTCAGGCGCTCTCTCAGCGACGAATCCAGCCTCTTCAGGTATTACCTTTGCAGGACCTACTGCTGGAACCTGTCAGCCTTTTTAACGTTAAAGATTTCGGCGAATTCTTGATGGTGAGAGCTGCCAACATGAAGATCACCGTGTCTAAAAATGATCTCACGATAGTCAATGTCTCCGGCGGCGGATGTCCTGATGTGCCCTTTCTCGCGGAAAGACTCGTTGGCAAGAAGCTCCACGAGGCTCCGGAGCCCAGGACTCTCGGACATACGCTGTGCGGATACGCCCTGCAGATCGCGTACGAGGAGCTGAAGCGCAGATGTCCTGGATGATCGTTGGAACCGTACCATATGAAGACTTTCCCATCGTGGATGCCGCGTGCAGTCTGTCTTCCGGAAGACTAAGAATCGGCGAATTTGAGATTCCCGTGCTCAAGGGTCATCCCGCATTGTTGGCGACTGCGTGCCGCGCAGCGGAAGTTCTGGGCACCGCCACACCCAGGGCCCTAATTGCAGGCGACACAGGCAAAGGGTCCGGCAGCACGTTGGTCTACAAGCACCTCGTGGAAAACATTGAGACCGATCTTCAGAAAATCATGGTGTTTCATTATCTTCAGCCCAATGTGGATTGGCACAACCGAATTCTATGCAAGCTCCAGGAACTTGACCAAAAACCCCTGTTAATAGCTGACGCAGGGTACATGTACGTCGCGAAAATGAGCGGGTTTGCTTCTTATTATGACCTGTTCACCCCCGATGCAGGGGAGATCGCCTTTCTCGCTGATGAATCAGCGCCGCACCCGTTCTATACTCGAGGATTTCTTCTCCAGGATGAAAACAACGTGCCCGAATTAATTCGCCGCGCATATAGCGGAGAGAACGCGGCTGAACATTTATTGGTTAAAGGTCGAACCGACTATGTGGTGCGCAAGGGCGAAATTGTCGCTACAGTCTCCGAGCCCTGCGTGGAAAACATGGAGCCCATAGGCGGCACAGGCGACAGTCTGACAGGAATTGTCTCCGCATTGGTGAAAAGCGGTAGGTCTGTTAATGAATCTGCAGAACTGGGGGCACGAATTAATCGTATTATCGGGTTATTGGCGGCGCCATCACCGGCTTCTTCCGTCGTTGATTTACTTCCCTTTCTATCCGACGCGATGGAAATCGTGTTGAAGAATCGATCAACATGAAGCTTCTCGATCTGAGGAACCTTCCGTATCTGCAAAAACGAAACCGGTCTTACATAATTGTAACACTTGAGACCCGGGATTTATTTCCTTTCCTTAACCTGTCCGGACCTTAATCAAGAATTTCTACATATTGGGCTGGCCAATCAGCATTGGCACAAATAATGTATGCAAAGAAGAGTCGTGGAGCTTACAGAGCCCGCGGTGGGTCGATAAAGCCGTTTGGAGGAATCATCATGTCTGATAAAGCGATAGAACTGATAATGTTGCTCGCTCTCCTGGCGAGCCTGGGTGCGATATTGGTATTCGCTGTTTGACGCACAATGCTCTCAGCAACCGAAAGTATGGCCGGGGCACGAGTTCACGTGCCCTTTTTTTTCAGCAAAATGACACAGGACGGCGTCTGTGAAGTCTGCAGAGGTTAACCTGTCACCCATTATCCCTGGTTTCTTGTGTATCTGAGATTACTGATCCCCAGGTGCCTCACATTCTCCAAGTACGGAAAGATATATTGGTGATGTCTCGGCAGATATATGTCGCTGTTGACATACCGCCGTGCACGATGCTAGGCTTATTCTGCAATCGGCTTCCAAAAATTGGTTCTGGGGGGCTTGCCAATAGTTGGGCAAGTCACTACCTCACGTCTGCGGAAAGACGGTTCTGCCGCAGCGCGCAGTAAAATAATAGTGAGAGGGGTTTTCTATGAGAAGAGTCTTTTGTATTGCGTTGGCGTTGGCCGTTCTAGTGGCCGCAATTTCTTCAGCGCACGCGCAGGCTCGTCTGCGAATGAGCACAACAACAAGCACAGAAAGTTCAGGCCTGCTATCGGTCCTGCTCCCGCCGTTTGAAAAAGCAAACAACGTGAAAGTGGACGTAATATCAGTCGGGACAGGAAAAGCACTTAAACTGGGAGAAAACGGCGACGTAGACGTGGTCTTCGTGCATGCCAGGCCTCTCGAAGACAAGTTTGTGGCTGATGGTTACGGCGTGGATCGCAAAGACGTCATGTACAACGATTACGTCTTGGTCGGCCCCCAAGATGATCCTTCGGGCGTAAAGGGAGCGAAAACCGCTGTTGAGGCTTTCGAGCGTATCAGCATTGCTGGCAAGGCGGACTTTATCTCGAGAGCTGATGAGTCGGGCACGCATCAGATGGAAAAGGCACTCTGGAAAGCCGCTGGCATCAAGCCCCAAGGAAAATGGTACATTGAGGCCGGTCAGGGGATGGGTGCAGTGCTCCAGATGGCGAACGAAAAGAAAGCCTACGCGTTGGCTGACCGAGGCACGTTCATTGCCCATGAGAACAAGATTGATGTCATCATTCTGTTCGATGGCGATGAGGCTATGTTCAACCCGTATGGGGTCATCGCGGTCAATCCTCAAAAGCATTCGAGTGCCCAGTACAATTTGGCGAAAAAATTCATAGACTACGTTACAGGCCCGGAAGGTCAGAAGGTCATATCGAATTTCAAGCTGAACGGTAAGCAACTCTTCTTTCCGGATGCAAAATAGAGTTCACGAGATTGAAATTCCTTCTCGACTCATTATATGAAGCGTTGACCTTGATCTTTCAGTTTGACCAGGATGTCTATTATGTGGTCTGGACCTCTCTGAAAGTCTCAGCGGCATCGACCGTCTTAGCATCTGTGGTGGGGGTGCCGCTGGGCATCTTGATCGCTTTGACCACGTTTCGCGGCAAGTCAGCCCTGCAGGTCGTGTTGAATACGCTGATGGCGCTTCCTACGGTCGTGATAGGACTGTTCTTTTACGCGATGCTGAGTCGCCGAGGGCCTCTCGGAAGCATGGGACTGTTGTTCACGCCTTCAGCAATTGTCGTGGGATTGTTCGTGCTTGCGTTGCCCACTATTGTGAATCTCACGCTGTCCGCTGTTCAAGGTCTGGACAAGCGACTTCTCTTGACTTGTAAACTTCTGGGGGCAACGCCGCTTCAGCAAGCTCTAAAGATACTCAACGAGGGCCGTTTCGGAGTCTTGGCATCAGTGGTCGTTGCGTTTGGCAGAGTAATTTCAGAAGTCGGAATCGCCATGATGTTGGGCGGCAACATCAGAGGATTTACGAGAACGATGACAACAGCGATCGCACTTGAGACCAGCAAAGGGGAATTCGAGCTCGGCCTGGCGCTGGGATTGTTTCTGCTGACAGCTGCATTTGCCGTGAATGCCCTGCTTTTCCTGATCCAGCGGAGCAAAGCGTGACGTCTGTTTATGGGATCAAGGGCCTTGAGTTCTCTTACGGCGGTTCACCAGCGCTCGTAATCCCCGACTTGGAAGTACCCTGAGGGTGAAATCATAGCGCTGGTCGGTCCCAATGGTTCCGGAAAGACCACACTCCTTCACCTGCTGGCTTTCATCGAGACCCCGGATTCCGGAAGCATTGAGTTCTTCGGCCGTGAAGTTACTAGAAGCAACTTACTGGAATTGCGGAGAAGCGTCGGTTTGCTGCTGCAAAACCCTTATCTCTTTCGTGAAACGGTTCTGGCTAATCTGACCTGGGCGCTTCGCTTGAAGGGCCTTTCCAAAAAAGAATGCCGAGAACGAGCGTTGAATGCGCTGGAAACGGTTGGACTCTCCGGGTTTGAGCATAGAGACGCAAGGCGATTGTCCGGCGGAGAAACCCAGAGGATTGCCCTGGCTCGGACATTGGCCCTAGATCCTAAAGTGCTGTTGCTGGATGAGCCTTTCAATCACATGGACCGGGAAGCGACGAGACGCACAGAGGAACTTGTCCTCGAAATCAATTCAAAATTGAAAAAGACTGTTGTGCTGACGTCTCACTCGACGAAAAGCCAAATCATAGCGCATAGAGTCCTGCACATAGTCAAAGGTCGCATCATCCCTGCCGCTCCGGACAATCTTTTCAGCGGAAAGTTACTCGAATCCGGTCGAGTCTTCTATACCGGCCGCATCCTCGTGAATCTTGCCACCCCTGTTTCAGAAGGAGACCTGATAACGATAGATCCTGGCCGCATCAAAGTATCCTTGGAAGCACCCCCTGCCGGCAGTCAGAATGCCTACGCTGGGGCTGTCATCGGGCTCTATTCGGAAAACGGGCTAGTGAGATTAGAAATTGCTGCCGGTGAAGTTATTCGCGTGCTCTTGTCGGCTCAATCCCGGGTCTTGCCGCATTTACGCCTGGGATCACAGGTTTGGCTCTCATTTGAACCCGGAGCAGTATCCGTGCTGGTTGGCCGGTCAGACGCATGACGCGATTGGACCGGAATTCTCGCGATTTGCAAAGCTGGAACGCACTATTTATGAAATTGCCAAATTCTTGTCGAATTTTCGGAAATGTTAACCCCTCACCCTGACTTGAACTCATAGGGCTTAGAATAAGGCCGTCTGGGGTCTTTATAGTGGCGGCCGGCGTCCCTGCCGGCCAGATGGTGGACTTCATCCGCTCGCCATTGAGGAAGTCTTCCGCTACACAGGTGAAGTTTTCGTGCGAATTCGGGTGCTCCTTTGCCCAGGATGGCCGGCAGGGACGCCGGCCGCTACTAATACTATGTTTCGCCATATCGATGCGTTCTCAAGGCTGTTAACGCCATCATCTCGACCGCGTTATTTTAACGCCCATGGGACTTGACCCGAGCCCAGATTCTGGATTCCTGCCTTCGCAGGAATGACGAAGAAACGGACATTGCCTTTGGCAACTGCTGTACGTCGTTTGTAGAAGTCATCCTCGCCCTTAAGAGCACCTGAATTTCCTGAAGATCCGAATTTTCCTCGCCACTCCAGCAGAATCATCTTGAACTCGGTTTTGGAAAAGGATACACAGAGCCCGATCCGTTAAGCTCGGTGGATTATTATGACGAGTCCGCGATGAGCTCTTGGAAAATAAGGTAAACAGATGCTCAGAAAGATTGTTGGCTCCAACTGTTTGTGTCTTGCGGCCCTGGGGATGTTCGGCGTCCTCTCCATGTTCATGCCTTCCGAAGAGCCGGATGCGGCTGTGAAGAAGTTTATCAGTGTGTTCAATGCCCAGGACGCAGCGGGATTGCTCCAATTGATGTACCCCGAAATTGTTGCGGATAAAGAGATCAAGGTCGACGACCTGGACCAGTTCTTGAAAGGGTATCATTGCAATTCCCTGGTTCTGAAGGACTTCCGAGTCGATGAAAAAATGTTGTCTGAGGACGGATCTGTCGAAAGATTCAAGTCCACCATCGTGTTTCGGGGGCCGGTCCTCGCTCCTGAGTATCCAAGCCCTTCTGAATTCAAGATCGAGCTGCTGTGGGTTCTGGAGGAAGGGAAATGGTGGCTGGAGCGCCCTCTTTCAATGAATCACTTGGTGGAATGGACTCAGCCATATCCCACAGCTGCGCAAAACGAAACAGCCCTGCGTTTCAAGACCGCTGTTGAAATATTAGATAAAATAGGTCTGACCGGCAATGAGGATCGGGAGCTAATGAGTAAGCCCACGGCTGGCAAGGCTCTGCAGCATTATCAAGAGATTGAAAGATTATACGCCAAAGAAAGAGGTCCAAACGGGGTTGATCCCAAAACTGAAGGAGTGCAGGCCTTTCTAAAAGCAGCAAGCTTCGCTCGAGGCGGTTTTCTTGAATATTATCATGGAGACTTCTCTGCGGGTTCGGGCGATAAGCGCCGGCCTATGCCCTGGGAGATCCTGAACGACTATTTTCAAGCTGCCATAGAGAGAGCCAAGGCAGCGGAAAAACAAGGCAATAAGAGAGCGGCGGAGGGCATTTACAAGCGACTGATCGCATTTTCGCGACAAATTCTCGATGAGCCTGGCGGGATTCAGTTCCTGCAGTGGGGGACGGGTTTTCAGAAACAGGCTGCAGAAGAGCTAACCCGTGTTGCAGATAAATCCACTGATCGGGAAAACGCGCTTGCTCTTGTGAATGGTGCGACTCGCCGGCTTGACCTTCTTCAAACTGCTTTGAGTTGTCTGGATGACATGGAGGATTACAAGCCACTGTCTGCAGCCACATTCGCGGCAAATCGCAATAGCGACAACATCTTCAGACCCTGGGGCATCAGCACTCTCGCAATCTTGGCCCTGAAAGGCGCGCCCGCAAATCAGGCTGCAATCAAAGCGGCTGGAGGCATTGTAATATTGAACAATCCGGTCATGCAGAAGAAAGCCGGGGAAATACTGGAACAGCTTTCTGTAGATCCATCGGGTAAGGCAAAATCATTTATAGATTTCCAGAAAGAATGGATTAAAACCCACAAAGTTTTCGGAGCGCTTCAGGCCTTCAAATAATCGGAATAGCGTAGCCAATTGGTAGCATCCCTAATCCTGAAAAAACAAGATCGCGGAGAAGCCGACGAACTAGTGGTGTTCTTGAGCCGCGAACTCGGATGGCTTCGAGGTATAGCCAAGAATGCGAAAAAGAGTCGAGTGCGCTTCGGCGGTCATTTAGAGCCATTTTCTCTGGTAGACCTCACTTTGCGCCCGCGAAAAAAGGACGACCTCGTCTGGATAGACGAATCCCAGGTGATTCACGGGCATCTGGGCATCAGGTCGAATATTGCCAAAGTAGCGCGAGCTGCTTATTTCCTGGAGTTGGCCTCAGTCTTATTACCGGAAGACGCACCAGACCCGGTTCTTTTCGATTTTCTCCACGACTTTCTGGAATCCCTGGAATCGTCCAATCCAACTGCCTTGAGCTTTCTGCTGGACGAAATACGGCTCCTGGGGCTCCTGGGCTATGCTCCTCGTTTCGATGTATGCACAGGTTGCGGTAAAGCGTTAGAGCGAGGGGTCGAAGGGGTTTTCTCGCCTGCCTTGGGAGGCGTATGTCATCGGCAGTGTATCCCGCCCAGTGAGCTTCAACAACTTGCGGTTTCACCAGGCACTCTGGCAGTGGTTCGTCGAGGTCTTGAATTGAGCAGCGAAGCCGCGCGGCGCTTGCGACTAAACAAGAACGGCTTGGAAGAGCTTCGGAGGATATTGTCTGCTTTTGTGAGATACACTCGAGGCGGGGAAATCAGCTCGCTGATTTTTCTGGAAGCTATAGAATAGTGACACTACTTACTGAAAATTCACCAATTGTTGCACGGCTCTAATCCCTCGCACCGTATGCTCTCAGGAGATCTACGGTCTCCTTGTGGCCGTGCTTCTCAGCCCTTTTCAGTGCCGTCAAGCCAATTTTGTCCTTTGCTTTGACATCTGCGTCCTTGTCCAGAAGCACTCTTGCTACGTCTGTACGACCTTTTGTGGCAGCCCATATGAGGGCCATTCGGCCTATATCGTCCGTTGCATTGACATCAGCTCCGTTTCTCAGAAGCAGTTTGGTCACTTCGAGGTCACCCTGGTCGGCAGCCAACATAAGAGCCGTAACGCCATCGCGGAGTTTGATATTTGCATCAGCGCCTTTGTCCAAAAGCAGCTTCACGACTTCGGCGTTGCCTTGCTTCACAGGCCACCACAGTGGCGTCCCGCCGTCCTTGACCTCCGCATGGACGCCCGCACCTTTGTCTAGAAGCAATTTTACTATTTGGGCATCACCTTTCCTGGAAGCATCCCACAGAGCAGTCCCCTCATCCTTATTGCTTGCGTTGACATCGGCGCCTCTTTCCAGAAGGAAGTTTACGACCGCCAGGTGGTTCCCGTAGGCAGCTCCCATCAGAGCTGTCCCCTCGCCTCCCCTTCCCGCGTTGATATCAGCACCCTTGTCCAGAAGGACTCGCACCACTCCAGTGTGACCTCCCCACGCAGCAGCGATCAGAGCAGTCTCGCCCTCTTTGTCCTTAGCCTCGACATCAGCGCCCTTTTCCAAAAACAATTTCACGGCGTCAACGTGCCCTCCCCCCGCAGCATGCATAAGCGGAGTGGCTCCTTCGGCGTCCTGGGCGTTGACATCTGTCCCTTTTTCCAGAAGCGCATTGATCTGGGACATATCCCCGCTCTCTGCCGCTCTCATAAGATGCTCATCGAGAGTAACCGGGGCCTTTGCCGTCCCAACGCATGGCTGCAGCACTAGAACCAGATTAACAGCCAGCCATAGCTTTGCGATCACGGAAATGCGCATAGTCTTCATGGAAAATCTCTAAAAGCATTTGTCCTGGTTAAGGCTCAAATGATACCCCAATCGATGCCGAAATTCACAGGAGGAATGACCGGCAAGATGCCGGCCCTACATCTGGCGGTGGCAGCTGACTTGTTGTCTGCCATTTGCATTTGTGCGGGGTCGATGGAGTTGAATAAACGGTTAGAGTAATGTGAGCTTGAAGAAGCCACTCCAAAGCTCCCTCTTAGCGGAGGCTTGATGATCGACCGGGGGCGCCGTCTCCCTTGGACTCAGGTCCTCCAATGATTCTGTCTACAGTTGAGGGGGCTTGCTCCTCTAATTTCGCCTGTGCAGCCTGTAATTGTTCACGAAGTTGCTCAATTTCGGAGTTTGCGGTGGTTAATTGTTGGCCGAGGCGTTCAGCTTCTTGTTTCATTTGCTCGGCGTATTGTCTCCATTGTTCAAATCCCTGCTGGAGTTGTTGGCCGTAACCCTGATACTTGGCCATTTCCTGGCGGACTTCTTCGCCTTCATTTTTTGCGGTCTCAAGTTGTTTTAAGCGCCTCGCCGAGGTTTTCCCGAACCTTTGCTGCCTCAGTCTCTGCGGTGGCTCTTCAGTTTGCTTGCGTCGGAAACAGCGTTCTTCAATGCATTCAGAAGCTCAGCCTTTTCGTCCAATTCACGTTTGAATTGTTCCGCAGCTGCCGAACGCTCCTTGAGTTCCTTTCCAATAGACTCGAGCCTGGATTGAAGTTCAGCGGTGCGGCTCTGATCGGCTTTCTGGAGCTCCGTCACTCTTGCTCTGAGTTGCTCTACTTCCCCGCTTTGTTGCTGTGCGTTTTGCCTGATCGAAGCTACTTCTTGCTCTTTGACGGACAGATCCTGAGTAAGTTTTTCCACGCGGCGGTGTAGTTGTTCGGCTTTGAATTCCGCAATGGCTTTTGCTCCCATCAGCTCCACTCGGCTTTCGTCGCCCTTGGCTTTTGTCTTCTCTGCTTGCGCTTTCGCCGCGATGGCTTTTTCCACTTGGTTAAGTTTGCTTGTAAGTTCCTGAACCTGTTGCACTTGCTGTTCTTTTTCTTTCAGTCGCGCATCCAACGAATCTTTGGCTTCCGAAAGCTGCGACTTCAGGTCTGAGATAGCCTTCTGGTCCTGTATTCTAGCCTGCTGTAACTCCGATTCACCACAACCGAGCAAAGCGAGACTGGAGAGCATTATCAAAAGTAATTTCCGCATCTTGAGCACTCCTTTTGGCTGTGGAAGCACTTGAAACCGGACCGAAGACGAGTGTCCGATATAATTCTAGCCACTGCGGGCTGACGAATTCTAGTGTAAAAGAGCCATATTTGTCAATTTAAATCAATAAATACTCCTGCAATATGGAAAAGTATTCCTTTTTTGATTTCAGTTTGCCGAGAATAAACGGAATCCTCTGCAAGTGAAATGAAATCTTCAGCTGCATACCGCTCGCTATGCGTTCGCACAAAGAAACCTGCCGCAAAACGAAACACAGGAAACATTATTTTAGACTGCTAAGTCTAGTTTTTAGCACAGTATTCGGCTTGACAATGGAATGCTCTATCTGATATTGAAGTGCGATTGGAACGTCCGTTCTCTCTTCCACTCGGCTAATGTAAGATCCTAAAATTAAAGTTTCTCAGGTGGTTATCCGGTGTACGGAAAAGTCCCCCGTCGGACAACACTGCGCTTCCTGCTCACGGACCAGGTTCGGAATCCGGTTAAGAGGATTTTCATCCCCGCGGCCGGAGCTTTCATAACTTTCTATTCTGGCTCAAGGGGGTTTAAGAATGTCCTTAAATTTTGATCTTCCCAAGGATGCGGAACTTACCAGGAAGGTCGTCCGGGAATTCGCTGAAAAAGAAATCGCTCCTGTCGCGCAGGAACTGGATGATAAAGAAGAATTCTCCTACGATCTCGTGCGCAAAATGGGCGAACTGGACTTTTTCGGTCCTTTCGTTCCGGAGGAATACGGCGGTAGTGATGTAGGATACCTGAACTACATCATAACGGTGGAGGAAATCGCCCGAATAGACGGTTCTCAGGCTGCCACAATAGCTGCTGGAAATTCGCTGGGCATAGCCCCTATCTATTACTTCGGGACGGAAGAGCAGAAACGAAAATGGCTGCCGGATTTGTGCAAAGGAAAGATTCTCGCTTCGTTCGGACTCACTGAGTCGGATGCAGGTTCCGACGCTGCCGCTTCGCAGACTACGGCGGTACTTGATGGAAACGAGTGGGTCATCAACGGCAGCAAAATATTCATAACGAACTCTTCCACCGACATCAGCGCAATATGCACGGTCCAGTGCGTGACTGACTCCTCGGACCCCAAGAAGCCGGAACTTAGCTGCATCCTCGTGGAAAACGGTACCCGCGGTTTTATAGCGGAGACCATGCATGGCAAGATGTGCTGGCGATCTTCTAATACTGGACAATTGACGTTCCAGGATTGCCGCGTTCCCAAAGAGAATCTCCTCGGTAAAAGGGGCGAAGGTTTTCATCAGATGCTGAAGACCCTTGACGGCGGTCGACTATCTATAGGCTCTATGGGACTCGGCGGAGCTCAAGGAGCATTCGAGCTGGCGCTGGACTACTCGAAGAAAAGAAAACAGTTCGGAAGACCCATCGGCTCTTTCCAGACCAACGCCTTCAAGCTTGCGGACATGGCGACTGAAATAGAGATGGCCAGGCTGCTTCTTTACAAGGCGTGCTGGCTGATAGATAATAATAAGCTTAATCCCAAGATAGCGGCCATGGCCAAACTGGTATGCTCCGAAACTTACTACAGAGCAGCGAACCATGCAGTTCAACTGCACGGCGGATATGGACTCATGAAAGACTACCCTGCCGAGCGCCATTACAGAAACCAGAAGCTGCTCGATATCGGCGAAGGAACGTCTGAAGTCCAGAGAATAGTTATTGCCAGACAAATCGGTGTGCCCGGTAGATCCATGTAACCGGCGTCTGAAAGGATTCAATCCATGGATGAAGAGAAAAAATTGACCTCTTACGAAGATTTTCGGGAAGCGGTTTCGGAATACGGTGAGGAAAGAGAAGGCCACGACCTCCTGACGGATCCGGACGCATTGGCCTCGTCAAGAGCAAAGACGGAGCACGAAGAAGCTGTCACTCACGGCCAAAGACTTATGGCTGCCAGGCAACAACGTGGATTTACTCTTGAAGAACTGGCCTCCAAAACAGAAATTCCCGCCGATGTCTTGGGTCAACTGGAAGCGGGAGAGACTTATCTTCCCCTCGGGCAGCTGATCAAACTCAGCAAGGCCCTTTCTCTAAAAATGGCGGATGTCATTTCTTCTGGAGAAGAACCATTCACCATAGTCAGGGCCGGCCAACGCCACACTCATGCCAGATTCGGCAAGTCGAAACAGGAACGTCACGGGTACGAGTATGAATCCCTTGCACCGAATAAAAAAGACCGACTCATGGAGCCTTTCATCGTAACGCTGAACCCGGCGTCCGCGGACGAGCCGTCAAGCCATGACGGGCAGGAGTTCATTTACGTGCTTGAAGGCGAAATGGAGGTGCTTGTCAACGATGCAAGAGACGTTCTCAAACCTGGAGATGCGATCTACTATGACTCCACCACCTTGCATCTGGTAAAGGCTCACGGTGACAAACCGGCAAAGATCTTGGCCGTACTGATAAGTTAGAAATTGTTTTGCTCTTATGGTTTTCTCGTTTCCAGGCTCCGCCTGGGAACGCATAACCTGGAGGCTCTGCCTCCACTATCGCGCTGAATCATAGCAGTTGCCAAAATTAATGTCCGATTGCACAAAGAATAATCCGTAGCGGCGGGCCTCCGTGCCCGCCGTGGGCCGGCAGGGACGCCGGCCCCTACGAAGGTCTTTGGAATTCGACCATCGGATAAAAGTCATAATTTTTGGCAACCCCTATACATCTAGTTACCGGGCAGAGCCCGGAAGACATGGATTCCCAGGCGGAGCCTGGTAACCAGGAAAAAACAGCTTTCCTTGCTTTCTCGAAACCATATCACATTGTTCCAGCGAGGTTTCTTCCATGACGATGATTGAGCCGGCAAATGTGCCTCTAGCCGGCATTTCTGCCCCGACCGTAGCCGCGGTGATTCTTGTCGCTGCGATATCCTTTTTCTCATACGTAATGTTTAGGCGGATAGATCTTCTGCGAAAAGCCATGCCTGACCTTCGCTTTTCCGATATTGGCGAGCGGGTTCGCATGCTCGTGGTGTACGGATTCGGGCAGCTCAGGCAGCCCAGGTATCTTGGAGCAGGCATTCTGCATATTCTGCTTTTTGCAGGTTTTATTATCCTGTCTTTACGATCGCTCACATTGATAGGCCGTGGATTTTCATCTGAATTCCATTTGCCTGGTCTGACCGGATCGATTGCCTTTTTCTATGAGGCCGTGAAAGATTATACGGTCCTCATTGTGTTGGCGGTCTGCATAATATGCATGGTGCGCAGGGCCGTCTTCCATCCGGAGAGATACTCCCACCCGGGCGGAGGCGGACACGAATATGAAGCGTACATCATCCTGGGACTAGTCGCGGGCCTCATGCTCACTGACATGGTCTATGACGGCAGCTCTTATCAAGCTCACCCGGAAGGAGCGCCGATCTATTTTCCTGCTGCCGCTCTGGCATCTTTGTTCATGTCCGGGGCTGATCCCGAGACCCTGGAGAAGCTTCACATAGGCGGTTATTGGGCTCATATTTTGGTTTTTTTCGGCCTACTTAATTATCTTCCCATTTCTAAGCACTTCCACGTTATTACTGCCCTTCCTAACGTATATTTCGCCAGACTCAAGAAAGGCGGAATAAAACCGGTCCGTTGGGGCGTCGAAGACTGGATGTCACTTGAAGAGTGCGGTGTTGGGCGTTTCGGCGCATTCACGTGGAAGAACGTGCTCGACTTCTATTCCTGCGCTGACTGCGGGAGGTGCTCGGACAACTGCCCGGCCAATGCAGTCGGTAGAGGGCTTTCCCCGAAGATGATAAGCATAAAGGCCCGAGATTATGCTTACAAATACCACCCTGTGTTCGGTTCAGCTCCTGATCCCGGTGACATCAAGTTCGTCGGAGACGTTATTACAGAAAACGAAATCTGGTCCTGCACCACCTGCGGCGCGTGTGAGCAGGAATGCCCGATCTTCATCGAATACATCGACAAGATCGTGGACATGAGGAGATACCTTCTGGATCAAGGAAGTCTGCCTCAGTCACTTCAAAAGCCGATGCAGCAGGTAAAGAAAAAAGGAAATGCGTACGGAGGCAACAAAGCCAAAAGGGCCGCATGGGCCAAAGAACTCGAAGATGTGGAGGTAAGGGAACTCAAGAAAGGCGATTCCACGGACCTTCTATTTTTCGTGGACAGTTGCGCTTCCTTTGATCCGAGGATTCAGGAAATCTCAAAGTCATTCGCCCGAATCCTTTCAAAAGCATCTTGCGATTTCGGAATCATGGGACAGGACGAAACCGAGTCCGGCAATGAAATACGTCGTCTTGGTGAGGAAGGTCTGTTCGAGCAAGTAGCGCAAAAGAACATCGAAGCTTTCCAGCAACGTCAGTTCAAGGAAATAATCACTTTTGATCCTCATGCTTACAACGTTATCAAAAACGATTATCCCGAAAGATTCACAATTTCTCATGCTGGTCAGCTGTTCGCTCGGATGCTCAAGGACGGAAAACTCCAGCTTTCTCAGGATTACATTCAGGGAAGAATCGTAACCTATCACGACCCTTGTTATCTGGGCCGCCACAATTGCGTTTACGACGATCCGCGCTACGTGCTGAGCAGAGTTCCCGGAATGTGGCTGAGAGAAATGAACAGGTCTTTGTCTCGAAGCTTCTGCTGCAGCGGCGGCGGCCTATTGCTGTGGTACGAAAATGAACACGAAAAAGAACGTATGGGCGAAAAAAGGGTCCGCATGGCCCAGGAAATCGGGGCGCAGGTGATTGTCACAGCCTGTCCCTTCTGCCTCATCAATCTGGAAGACGCGGTAAAGACCACCGGAAATGAAGGCAAGATTGAAGTGATCGATTTGGTGGAACTCGTGGATCGGTCTATGGCCTGACATTCGTGGGAAATATTGGGAGGAGCGATGGACATCATAGTTTGCATGAAATGGACACCTGACACCTCCGAGGCTGATCTGGCGATAGCCGGAGGAGGCAAGGACATCAAAAAGGATGATCTGGAATACGATGTGAATGATTGGGATCGGTTTGCCATCGAAGAAGCCGTCCAGATCAAAGAAAAAACCGAGGGCAAGGTGACTGTGGTGACCGTCGCGCCCGAGGACGCAGAGGAAATGCTGCGGGAAAGCCTCGCTCGCGGCGCTGACGAAGCATTCCATGTCTGGGATGAGGCAATGGAAGGCTCTGACGGCTTTGCTGTGGCCCGGGCATTGGCCAAGTTCGTGCAAGGCCGGCCGTACGATCTGATACTCACAGGAACCCTCGCGGATGACGATTGCGCAGGCCAGACCGCCGGTATGTTGGCCACCATGCTGGGGATTCCTTGTGCCACACTGGTTTCGGCCATCGAGCCTCAGGACGGTAAAGTCAAATTCCGTCGTGAGTTGGAAGGCGGACTTTACGAAGGTGTCGAAATGGATCTTCCCTGTGTGATTGCTGTTGCCACAGGGCTTAACGAGCCTCGGTTCGTGTCCATTCGCGCCGTACGCAAGGTCGCAAATGCGGAGATCCCGGTTTTGGAATTGGGTGATGTTGGATTGGAAGAATCTCAGGTCGGGAGCGAAGGCTCCAGAATAGAGATTGAATCCATGGCGCTGCCCCCTGAAGGCGAAGGTGCTGAAATTATCAAAGGCAAACCAGAAGAAGCGGCTGCGAGGCTGGCTGAGATCCTGAAGGAAAAGGGAGGTATCGGCTGATGAATATCTTTGTTCTAGCTGAACATCGCAAACAGCAGTTGAGGGATACCACCTGGGAAGCTATCGCAGCAGGCCGCAAGCTGGCTGGGGACCTTGGAGGCGAGCTAACCTGTATTCTCCTCGCCAACGGCGTGGACGATATGGCCGGGAAGCTGGCCAAGGAATGCCCGAAAATAATCGCGGTGGACGATCCTAAATTCGAGCCATTCAATTCCGAGGCGTTCATGAAAGCGCTGGTTCCTCTGTTGAAGGACCGAGGACCTTTCATGCTCCTGATGGGGAATTCCAACTCCATAATCGATCTTGCGCCGGGATTGTCGGTTATGCTTGATGCGGCATTGGCCACAGACTGCGTCGGATTTGAGATTCGTGACGGCAAACCGTTGGCTTTGCGTCAGAGGTATAGCTACAAAGTAAACTCCGTAGTTTCCTTTAAAGACTCCGAGCGAATTGTGGTTACTCTCAGGGGCGGTTCTTTCCCTTATACATTGTCCGGGGCAGAATCCGGAGCAATTGACAAGATCGCTTCGCTACTCGGTGATGAACCGCTCCGCAAGCGATTTCTTGGTTATGTCGAAGCTGAAAAGGGTGATGTGGACATTGCTTCCGCTGACATTATCGTTTCAGTCGGCAGGGGCATAGGTGAAGAGCCCGACATGGACGTGTTCCAGTCTTTGGCTGATGCTATGGGTGGAGTGCTCGCATGCTCGAGACCGATAGTGGACAAGAGCCTATTGCCTAAATACCATCAGGTCGGGACTTCCGGAGTTGAGGTGAAGCCAAGAGTTTACCTTGCGCTGGGCATAAGTGGCGCGTTCCAGCACGTTGGCGGAATCAAAGGTTCCCCTCTGATCATTGCCGTGAATAAAGACGCCAAAGCACCTATCTTCAGAGTTGCTCAGTATGGCATTGTTGGCGACCTTAACGAGATAGTCCCTGCGCTGGGAGAAAAGATCAAAGGATTGAAGGGCTGAGACTCAAACATAGGCGGATTGAGGATGTTATGGTGGCGGCCGGCGTCCCTGCCGGCCCGATGTTTGGTCCATGTTTTGCCATTTGGGTAATTTCCACTTCCCTGGAAAGCATGGATGTGTTTTCATCTGGATCCAGGGCAACGCTGTTGATTTAGCAGTCATCCCTCAGGGGCAACTCTTATCGTCATTCCGTCGTAAGACGGAATCCAGGTTTTCCAATGTCTTATGGGCTTCGGCTTTCGTCGGGTGACGATCACGCTATGGCCGGCAGGGACGCCGGCCGCTACTAATACGAGTTTTGCCGTCTCGGCCTATCCCAAGTGTGCCGATCAATTAGTCCTGCCAATAATTAGTGTGAGGAAGGAAAAATTTCATGGATAACATAGCACAACGAATCAGCGACCTTTTTCAAGCAGGCTACTATTGAGCAGAAACCGTGCTGCTCGTGATAGCGGAAACTAAAGGCATTCAGTCCGATTTGATTCCCCAGATCGCCACTGGATTCTGTGGCGGCATGTCAAGGACATGCGGAACGTGTGGGGCCATAAGTGGCGGGATCATGGCCATCAGCATATTTACCGGCCGAAAATCACCCACGGATTCTGTGATTCAAACCTACGATACAGCCAGAATGCTTATGAATAGGTTCAAGGCCGAATTCGGTACCACGAATTGCAAGGAATTGACCGGCTGCGATCTAGGGACTGACGAAGGTCAGAAATACTTCAAGTCCAATAATCTTATTGAAAAATGCAGGGGTTATACTGAAGAAGCCACGAGGATTGCATTGTCTTTGATTGAAGGGCACCAGAGCAAGCCCAATGGTTGAGAGCATTTGTTCATAGATGAAAACCACAAAGCTTAGCTAATGATCAGCCGATCCTGGTAAGACCGCAAAGGCGCCTTCATACGATTAGCAGCCACCAAGGGGCATACGATTATCGTCCCTGAACTCGGCCGGCCGGCTCAATTTTCCGAAAATCCTGCATCTTATCTTTGATTCTGCCTCTGTGCTGGACAGTGGCTGTGGCGAGGTTTTCCAGGGCTTCCAGACACTTCGAGTTGGCCGTTTGAACTACCTCGGTATAGTTACATTCAATTACTGTCATTTCTGTGAGATAGGCTGCCAACAGAGCATCGTGCATGGTGAGAGTGCCGTTCTTCAGTCGCTCGCGATCTGAATGCAGTCGAGAGATGAAGGTCCTTAACGCAGCAACAGAGGGCAATTTCCCAGGCTCATATTCATGCGGTTTGCGCATTACCATTTTGCTCAGTCTTGTCAGAACATCCGCATGAATAGCTTCTTCGTCGGCAAGCTTCGACCAGAAGTCGGCATCGTGTTGAAAAAATACTGAGCAAGACTCGTAGAACTCCCCCACGGTCTTTTCTGCTTCAGCCATGACCTCCAACGTTCGTACGAGATCCTGAAGAACAGTTTCGTCCACTAGAAACCCCCGTGTGTCTCGTTACCAGCTAAAGGCGCAAATGAAAAGCTATTCAGACACATATCGGTACTCTAAAAAACCTTCGTTTCCCGACCTGAACCACCTGCTCTGACGAGGTTAAGCCGACTTCCTGGGCGGGGTCGGAGATCTTGTTGCCCTCCACCTTGACGCCGCCCTGGGTTATCAGACGCCTGGCCTCAGAAGCAGAAACAGATGCCAGATTCGCCACCAATTCAATCGCGCCGACCTTGTCGCTGGTGAAAGATCGTAGAGGCATATCATCCGGGGTTTCTTTGCGCTGAACCACTTTCTCGAAATGATCTTCACCGGCTTTCGCTCCTTCCGCGTTGTGGTACTCTGTGACTATCGCTCGAGCGAGAGCCTTCTTTATGTTCATGGGATGGAAAGGATCACCGGCCTCCTGGTGTCTTTCAAATTCCGTAAGGGCCTGGCCGTATTTGCGGACTTCGTTTTCATCCACATCGGTGAGCAGTGTGAAATATTTCACAATAAGGTTGTCCTGAATGGACATTGTCTTCCCGAACATATCTTCAGGAGTATCATCTACCGCAATGTAGTTGCGCTCGGTCTTGCTCATCTTTTTAGCGCCGTCGAGCCCTTCGATTAGCGGAGTCATCAACACTATTTGTGCAGGTTGATTATGTTGTATTTGCATGTCACGGCCTGCCAACAAATTGAATTTCTGATCCGTGCCTCCCAACTCCACATCACATTTCAAGGCCACCGAATCGTAGCCCTGCATCAGAGGATACAAAAATTCAGTTATGCTGATCGGGCTGCCTTCCTTGAAGCGCTTCTCGAAATCGTTCCTCTCGAGCATTCTTGCAACCGTGGATCTGTAGGCCAGATCCAGACAGTCTGCGAAAGTCATGGAATCAAACCACTCGCCATTACTGCGAAGCTCGGTCTTCTCTTCGCTGAGAATCTTGAACACCTGCTGCCTGAATGTCTTCGCGTGCTCCCAGACCTGTTCCTTGGTGAGCCTGATTCTGGCTTCGCTGCGTTCCGTGGGATCTCCAATGCGCGTGGTAAAATCACCGACAAGGAATATCGCCGTATGGCCCAAATCTTGAAAATGCTTAAGCTTCCTGATTGTGACCATGTGGCCTAAATGAATGTCCGCAGCGGTGGGATCCACCCCGAGCTTTATCCTAAGCGGGATATTCTTTTCAGTGCTCCACTTGATTCTCTGGCGCATTTCCTCTTCGTGAATGATTTCTTCCACGCCTCGCATGATCATGGTCATCTGGGTATCGATATCTGGAAACGACATTGCTCCACCTTCCCTTGCCGTCGGAATTCTTGGTATCAATAAAACATCCGATTTTAGTCGAAAAGGCTCACTTTTTCAACGGAAAGTCAAGCCCATAATCCACGGTCTAGTTTTGTCATGTCGCCGGTATTTGGTTCCGAAGTACCAAATGAATGAGTTCACGTCGGCAGTGAGGCCCATAGATGAGGTCTGACTGGGCGACTGCTCAAAATGTATGTCCCTTCCCCTGATTCGGGCTGTTTTCTGAGCAAACTATTCCCCCCGGCTCTTCTCAGCCCCCTCCCAGCCCCACTTTGCCCCCGCGTCTTTGTCTTAGCCCGAATCGCACAGGCACATCATCCTCCTTCGCGCTTCGAGAAGTATCTCGTTCGACGCATGCCCCCCAACCAGCCGAACGATAAGGTGTCGAGAGTGTGTGAGCACACGTCCCGGCGCCTTGATCAGCCAGAAGCGAATCGCCTTGAGACGACGATTTACCCAGCTTCCCCCCAATACCAAGCGCTTCATGGCCGAATTCAGATTGAACGCAAGAATCATGATCTGCCACCATGCGGCATTGGCTCCAAAAAGACCGGAAGGAAACTTCCCTCCTGCCAGGTCCTCCTTCATGATCGAATGCGCTTCTTCAGACTTCCCGCACCGGCCTCGATACCACCAGATGAGTTCATCGGCCGCACAGTCTCGGTTCGTCACAATGCCCGTAACCTTGTACTTCACTCTCCCCCAATTCATGGTCTGAAACGGCAAACTCAGCTGATCATCCAGGCCGGGGAGGGCCTGCTGTTCGAGGGGTTCACGAATCGCAAGATACCGATACTCCGGACCGTGCTTCTTGCGCCCAGCCCACGTGGGCACGAAACAGACTTCAGCATACTCCTGGCACGTATCCACCAGCTTCCCCTTCAACTCTCGATACAAAGGCTGCCAATCCTCGTCCGCTACATCTGCCACTGCTTGCCGATATGCCTCGTTCACCGGCGCTCCCACAGCGAAACCTATGGTCCCGAATCGTTTATTTTTCCCCTCAGCGCAGTATTTGAGGAGATCCTCTTGATATCCTGCCGCATCCGAACGCAGATACACCGTCTTCACGCCAGAGGGCACAAACCCCAACGTTTGCTCGAATGCACGGAGAAGATCATAATTGGCGGGAACATTGCCGTCTCGGAATTCGCTGAACAGGATGAGTCGCTGCTCGGCCCAATAAAAGTTCAGCGGCTGATACGCCTTGTATTTCAGGTAACAATATTCCGCCTCCTTCTTGTGCGTCTGTGACACGGTTGCGTCCATGTCCACGGTAGCCGTGGTCTCCGGAGATTTCCTCTGCATCTCTGCCGCAAAGCCCGCATTGCACTCGATCAAACCCATCAGATGCTCCGTGGGCCGGTGAATGAAAGCCTTATGGGGCTCCTTTTGCTTCTCCTGCTCGAAATCGTGAAAACACGCCAGCCACTCACGGATAATGGTCTCAGACGGCACTGTCCGGGTCCTTGCTTTGCGCCACCGTCTTCTCAGCGCCCGCTTTTCCGAACCCGTTCGACCATAGCCCTCAATCTCCCGAAGAAATCGACAGAACCCCTCGTCACTCTCCAGTACCCTGACATCGTCAACGCAGTCTCCTCCCGCAACATTCAACCAGATCAGCGGCAGCGCCATCTGTTCGTCCGTCCAGCCCTGATTACCCTGACGAACCCGCACATGCTCGGATATGAGGCGCCCTAAACCCATCGCATGAGCGAATTCCACGTATGCAGGCAGCCCCGCAAGCGCTGTGAGCCCCCCGTCTCTCTTTTCTATTTCATACTGGAATGGAAGAAGACCTTGTGCCATACTCGCTTCACCTCGTTGGTGATAGATTCTTCGTGGTAAAAGCATTCTCATCCCCCTGAAACCTCAGGGGCAACGAGGTTTTTTACTTTTCTTGACCCGCGATCTAGGAAGCCAGACGATTATTAACGGTTTTAGAAATGAGAATTGACAATCCCTTTCCGAGATGCTATCAATTAACAAAAGATGACATGATCCGAATACGTAGTCTCATAACATCATCACAATCACGCGGAGAACCAAATTGCAGCGGTCAGGCACACGGCACGCAAATGCTTCCAGATTTCTGATGCTGATCGGAGCTGCGGCCGCGCTCGCGATTGTCGCGCCTGAATCGTGGGCTCACAAGGCAAATGTCTTTGCGTACGTGGAAAATGACAAGATAGTCGCAGAAGGCTATTTCAGTGGAAAAGCCAAAGCAATTGACTGCGCGGTCCAGTTTTTCGATGCTAACGGCGGAAAGATACATGAGGGTAAGACTGACTCGAACGGTATTTATTCAGTAAAGATCGCAGACCTGCCAAAAATCTCTGGGGACGTCAAAGTAGTAATCAGTTCGAGCGATGGCCACAAAGCGGATTTCACCATCAAGAGTCAAGACCTGAATCAATCAGCAGCAGAGACTCCTGCCGAAATCGCTCGCGCCTCAGACCCCAAACAAAATGTAATTGCGCAATCACCCATGCAGGACCATATCTTGCTGAAAAAGACCGTGGAAGACATTGTGGATGCCAGAGTCCGCAAGCTGCTGGCAGAACAGAAAGATAAGGGCCCCACTATCGTAGAGGTAATCGGCGGCATCGGATGGATATTCGGGATGGTGGGCATGTGGGCCTATTTCAAGCCTAAGAAACAGACTGGCGAAAAACAGATCATGTAGCAGGAAAGACAAAAAATGCAGATTGAAGAATTTGCCTTGGGCAACTCGTTGATTCACACATTGGATCCGAGGGTAAAGATCATAGTGACGTTCGTTTTCTCCGTAGTGGTGGCGCTCACCAACAGCATCAACACTGCAGCTATGGCCTTGGTTTTGCCCCTGGCTTTAATTGTGGCTGCTAGGATCAACCTGGCTCGGGTAATGCGGCGAGTAGCTGTTGTTAATACTTTTGTGCTTTTCCTTTGTCTTTTCCTGCCTTTCACTTATCCTGGCCGAATAATATATTCAATCGGACCCTTGGACGTCCACATGGAAGGCCTCATTTACGCAGCCTTGATCGCACTGAAGTCAAATGCGGTAATACTTATGGTCATTGCGTTGCTGGGAACTTCCTCGGTGTTCAGCCTCGTTCACGCCCTGAGCCGCATGGGAGTATCGGACAAGCTGGTGCATTTGTTTTTTTTCTGTTTTCGTTACATTCACGTCATTCATGAAGAATATCATAGGCTTTCCAACGCTATGCGAATACGAGGCTTCAAAGCCCGCACCAATCTACATACATATCGATCATATGCCTATTTGATGGGAATGCTGCTCGTCCGAAGCTTCGACAGGTCGGGCCGAATTTTCGCTGCAATGAAATGCCGAGCATTCAAAGGCAGATTCTATATGCTCCACGATTGTAGGATGAAGAACAGCGATTACGTTGTGGCAGCGTCCAGTGTCTTATTCTCATGTTGTTTGCTGATCGTAAGATGATCCGACTTCAGGAAATTCGATTCAGGTATAACGCTCGTTACGTACTGGACGGACTGAACTTTTCCATGGTCCGTGGGGATCGCGTGGGGCTGGTCGGCCCTAATGGGTCGGGAAAGACCACTCTTTGCCACATAATCATGGGCCTTTCCTTTCCTGAATCCGGAACAGTCGAAATATTGGGGAAAAAACGGATAAAGGAGCCTGATTTCGCTGACATACGTGGCAGAATCGGGTTCCTGTTTCAAGACGCGGACGACCAGCTCTTTTGCCCAACAGTAATGGAAGACGTCGCGTTCGGCCCCCTTAACATGGGGAAGACGCCTGAAGAGGCCAAAAGAATCGTTTCAACCACACTGGCAGCGCTTCAGCTGAATGGCTTCGAGGACCGCATCACATACAAATTGTCTGGCGGTGAGAAACGGCTCGTTTCATTGGCAACGGTGCTGGCTATGGAGCCAGAAATTCTGATCCTGGACGAGCCCACGAATGGACTGGACGAAGAGACTACCGAACGAATAATAGATATCTTAAACCGACTAGACCTCAGCTACATCGTCATTTCCCATGATCGTGAGTTCGTAAGTCGAACCACGAATAAACTTTTCCGGATTATAAGGGGCAGGATTGTCGACGCCTGATTGCTGTATCTCGATCTGCTCTCCCTTCCGCATTGTAACGATAGCTTTTTAGAGCTCTTCCGGACCTTGCGGTAACTATCCCAGGACAGGTAAAACGCATTCAGTATTTGTCGTAATTGATTATCGTCCATGACATTGGGCTTCCACTGTAAACAGGCTGTTCACATTGTTTCCATTACCCTAAATTATGAAACTTTTTTGCCGTTCAGGAATCAAATTGGTGGAAATGTTATTGCAGTGGATTAGGCTTGACAGTCTCCACTGTAACGCACAATAGCCAATATAAATGATAAAGAGCTCCCAAGAATCAAAGAACAGAGCAAAGTCAAACTAAAAAGGAGGGGCTGATGAACTATCCGATCGCAGTCAACGGGTTCGACAGCTTTCTCAGTCAAGTAAGACACATTAGGCCGTTATCGCCCGAGCGAGAATACGAGCTCGCCGTCAAGTACAAGAAAACGGGGGATCGTGACGCCGCTCACGAACTGGTGGTTTCCTCATCTGCCGATCGTAGTGAAAGTTGCTTTTCAGTATAGACATTATCTGCTTCCGGTTCAGGATCTGGTCCAGGAAGGAAGCATCGGGCTGATGAAGGCGCTGAAGAGGTTCGATCCGTACAAGGGCTACCGACTGATTTCCTTCGCTATCTGGTGGATAAAAGCGTACATGAGAAATCTTATTATTAAATCATGGAGCTTGGTCAAACTTGGAACAACCAAGGCTCAAAGAAAGCTCTTCTACCGAATGGGAGAAATAGGCGAACACCTGGACATCGAATCCAGAGAAGGACGAATAAAAGAGCTGGCGGATCAACTGAGAGTAAAAGAGGATGATGTCATAGAAATCGAGGCTCGCATCCGAGCGCGGGAATGGTCGCTAAACGAGATGGTGGGAGGCGAGAACGGCCAAGAAGCAATAGAATTTCTTAAAGACACTTCTCCGGATCAGGAAGAATTAATGATTCAAAAAGAGGCGGAAGCATCTTTGCCGGAGATCACGCAACAGGCTATGGGCAAACTTGATCCCAGAGAACGCTTCATCATAGACAAACGATTTCTTGACGAGTCGCCCTGGACGCTCCAGAAACTCGGTGATCATTTCGGAACCACACGCGAAAGAATTCGCCAGCTTGAGCAGCGAGCGCTCCGCAAATTGCGTCGTGAACTGGAATCTCTTGGCGCTGAATCGCTCTTGCCCGCATGATCTCTTAATTCATTGAGCTCATTTCTTAGGGGCTCTTCAAAATTGGACGACTTTTGGTCACTTCAAGCGGCAACTAACCGCAAAAAATGTCCCTGCTACCGTCGCGAAGCAATCTCAGGAAGTTAGTTATAGGGGTTGCTTCGCCTTCTTGGTTCTCGCAATTCACGGATCGACACACGCATTTGGCATTAATTCCAAATTGACCTTCGTTTCCGGATCGTTTCCAATTAGAATCGCTGCTAGCCTACGATGAATTTCCTGTTGGGAGTCATCTCATAAGTGACGCAAAAAGTCCCCAAAAATAGACTGGATTCTTTGATAGTGGAACGTGGATTTACGTCTTCACGCCATAGGGCTAGAGCTCTCATTATGGCAGGCAAAGTCACTGTGGATGGGATTGTTGCGGAAAAACCGGGAAAAGAAGTGCCAATCGACGCGGATCTCATCATCAGAGAGGACCTCCCTTACGTCAGCAGAGGAGGCCTAAAGCTTGAAGCCGCTCTGGACGCATTTAGTATTGACCCCGTCGGATTGACGGTTCTCGATGCCGGATGCTCCACAGGAGGCTTCACGGATTGTCTTCTGCAACGGGGAGCGGCTCGAGTGATTGCTGTGGACGTCGGTTACGGTCAATTTGACTGGAGGCTCCGCTCAGATCGCAGAGTCACGTTGATTGAACGAACCAACATTCGATTCCTGGACCGCGCCTCTCTCCCTTACGCTGTTGACGCTGCTGTGGCAGATCTTTCTTTTATTTCATTGCGGCTCATTTTACCGAAGCTTGCAGAAATAGTCGCACCGGGCGGCTGGGTGATCCCTTTGGTTAAGCCGCAGTTTGAGGTGGGGCGGACGGATGTGGGCAAAGGCGGAGTGGTTCGGGATCAGCAAAAAATTAGAGACGCTGTGGGCGGGATAAGGTCTTTTTCCGAGACCTGCGGCTATCGTGTGCTTGACGAAATTGAAAGCCCAATAAAAGGACCCAAAGGTAACCGAGAATTTCTGCTGCACCTGTTAAGAGTAACGTCCGCTGTTCAGGACAAGGTTGATACAGACGATAACAACAGTCTCTGAAGTGAGTAAGATTGTGTAATCCTGATTTGACGGCCTGTGATTTTCAGTAATTGAATCGAGAGTTGGATACGCATTACCAGAGACGAGAAACGGACTCACATAGTGAAAGGAGTCTCTATGTCTATTCGCATAATTAGGCTCGGATCTCCTAGAGAAACCGGAGAAGGGCTCCGCGTTGGTACGGTACGTAGACCTCCTCGCGGTGTTCAAAAGTCAGAATACTCAACGAGGAACATCTACGACGTTTGGCTTCCGAATCTCTCTCCCAGCGAAGAGCTGCTGAAGGAAGGCAAGGCGTCGACCGATGACAAATCATGGTCCGTGTTTGCACGCAAATTCAGATCTGAAATGAAAAAGCCTGAGGCAAGCAAAGTTCTGGACTTGCTGGCTGCAATTTCTCACCAGACAAACATGTCCTTGGGGTGTTACTGCGAAGATGAAAGCAGATGCCATCGGTCCGTTCTTAAAGAGTTGCTTTTGGAACGTGCTGCCAGCCTGCTTGACTAATTACTTGAAATATCGCCTGACTGGAGGAGTCGAAAAGCAGAAAGTCTTTTTCAAGTTTTTTTGATACGAGAGCAAACGCGTGATCTCTTAACATATGCTACTCTACCCGCAAGTGTTATGCCCGCACTCTGATCCGTGGGACGAGTTGAGTGGTGGATGGTAGTCTCAAAGTACCCGCCTGGGAAAATTACTAAAATCGATCTAAGGGTCTCATGGAAAGAATCTGTTGTCAGGGCTGGTGTGTGGTAAAATATCTCTGGAGAAAACGGTTGGAGACAGACTGATTAATCGAGGATGACTGACCTCGATTCACATGTCATGCGATCATCTGGAGGAATCTCATGAAAAAATCCATTGGTGCGAAAACTATTCTATACCCGACGCCGGTTCTGATCGTGGGAACATACGATAAGGCCGGTAAGCCCAACGTAATGACCGTTGCCTGGGGCGGGATTTGTTGCTCGGTTCCACCTTGTGCGTCCATATCGGTGCGCGAGGCTACGTATACCTACGGCAACCTGATGGAGCAAAAAGCCTTCACCATAAGCATTCCTTCGGAGAATTATGTGAAGCAGGCTGATTTCATTGGGATTGCTTCAGGAAAGGAGGTTGATAAGTTTGCAGCGACCGGACTGACTCCAGTCAAAAGCGAGCTGGTGAATGCTCCGTATGTCGGAGAATTTCCGTTGGTATTGGAGTGCAAGGTCATTCAGACTCACAAGATTGGCCTCCATACTCAATTCATCGGTGAAATCCTTGACATAAAGGCAGACGAGGCGGTCGTTGGGGAAAAGGGCCCCGAGATCGACAAGATCAAACCGTTTCTGTGGTCGCCCGATTATGGCCGCGGCTATTACGGACTCGGTCAGTTTCTTGGCAAGGCGTTTTCGGTTGGAAAGGACCCGAAATAGAACATCCGCAAGATTGTGGATCCGGAACCATCGATGAACCCAAACAAGGTCCGGGCTGCATGAAACCAGATGTACAACGCTTCGAGGGTTTCCAAGCCTGCCATCATTGGCTTTTCAGCACAATGCAGGCTGGTAAGCCTGCCCTACAAGAGCTGTTCGCCTCAGATAACTGAATGATTACACAGAGCACCATAAAGGAGAATACGATAGTGAAATCCAATTGCGCTAGTTGCAGGTGGAGAGAGTATGCGGAGCGAAAGCCGAATTCCCTGCTCGCCCGGATATGGCGATGGCACACCGGGTGGTGTCCGGGCTGGAAAGCCTATCAAAAGGAATTGAGAGAAAAAGGAAACTTCAAGTGATCATGATCACTCAACGCAGCGGCGGGAGGCTGCCCCGCTGATCTCGGGTCATTCAAAATGTCTTCTGGCAGAATCGCTGCGGCAAAACTCTGCATCCCTTTGGCCGTAGATTTCAAATAACGCACATCTGCTGTGAGGACGGAGACAGAAAATCTGTCGCTGTCCATTATGAGGAAGAAGGATGGACGCTCTCAAGCTGTTGCTGGCCTTCATGCCATGGATTGCCTTCTGGATCATCTCTGGAGGCCATTCGATGGTACGCCTGCAGATCGGAATTTGTGTGGCGGCGGTACTGGTCCTCGTCATGGGGATTATGAGACTTCACCGTGGACTCATCCTTTGGGCAGGTGTAGTCTTCTTTGCTTTCGCTCTCGTCTCCGTGGCGGTGCTCCAGAACATATGGGTGATCCAGCACCTCGGAATACTCGCTAGTGGGACTCTGTTCGTGGCTACCATGCTGTCGATACTTCTGGGTCAGCCATTCACCGAGAGCTACGCCCGCGACCATGTTCCGCAGGAGCTATGGGATTCTCCAGCCTTCATTCGGAGCTGTTACACAGTGACGGGAGCTTGGGGGATGATCTTCTTGGCCAACGCCATGGTCAATGCGGCGAAACCGTATTGCGCAGAGTTGGGCGAATGGTTCTTTCGTGGAGTAGAACTCTCTGTCTTGGTGTCTGGTGTCGTTTTCACAACGGTTTATTCCAATCTCATGAGCAAGAAGCGGGCTTCTGCAGCAAAGTCTTTCAAGGAGGAACTGAGAGAGTCATGAATTGCTTTCAGTCAGCTCACAATGATTTTGATGAATTAATCTACATTCTTCGCTCTGAAGATCATGACCAAGTGGCACAAGGAACGCACATGCATAGAAGTGCTGTTCAGGCTCTGCCGGCGGAGTGCCGCTGCCGAGCTATCCATTAGAGCTTTCGGTCTCACGGGATCGCTTGTTTCATGCTGCAAATATCAAACGAAATAACGGTCCTAAGCGAGGAGATAGACGTCCAAGCTATCCGCGCTCAAGGATCCGGTGGCCAGAACGTGAATAAAGTGTCCACCGCTGTCCATCTGCGTTTTGATATCAAGGCATCATCACTGCCGGATGTTTATAAAGAAAGGCTGTTGATGCTAAAGGATCGTCGCATTTCGGAAGAAGGCGTCGTTATCATTAAGGCGCAACGGTATCGTAGCCAAATGAAAAATAGGGAAGATGCGCTCGACAGGCTCCGAGATCTTATCGGGAGCGTAATCGTTTCCCCCAAGAAGCGGCATGCGACGAAACCAACGAAAGGCGCCCAGCAAAGGCGATTAGAGAACAAAACTAAACGAGGGCGAGTAAAATCGTTAAGAGGAAAGGTTGATGACGAGTAGTTGCGTCAGCATAACTGAAATGACCATCTCACAAATTGCAACCCCCATAGCTAGAGAGCTACAACGAAACATGAAAATCCTTGTGCAACTCCGCCCGTGGCTTCGCCTCGGGTAACAGAGGGGCTTCGACAGCATTTTGCTTTTGTTCTGTTGGAGGGGGCGACTCATCTCCCCCTCCAAACCTCCCCCATCGTTACCCGGACAGTGGGGTTGAATCCAGGGCTTTTCATACGGAGGGGATACATGCCAGACTCGCTGTAGGTTTCAACCAAAAAACACACCGAGGAGTCAGTCATGTCCCCCAAAAAGGAAGATACCAGTTCCATTAGTGTAGTGCATCCCATTTGTTGTGGTTTGGACGTTCACAAAGATACCATCTGCGCTTGCCTACTCTGTCGGATGCCTATGGAAGAGAGCGGCAAGATGTGGCAGAATTCGGTACCTTCACCTCTCACCTCATCAATCTCAAGCAATGGCTGCTTGATCATGAGTGCCCCATCGTTGCCATGGAGAGTACCGGCCAATACTGGACTCCGGTTCACAATGTCCTGGAGCATCACTTTCGTGTTCTCTTGGTCAATCCTAAACACATGAAAAACGTACCCGGTCGTAAAACTGATGCTTCCGACAGCAAATGGATAGCCAGCCTGCTGCGACACGGTCTTCTCAAAGGCGGCTTTATCCCACCGAAATTTCAGCGACAATGGCGGGATCTCACTCGCATGAGGAAGAACTATGTCAGGAACCTTGGTGATTTCAAACGTCGCGTCCATAAACTCTTCCAGTCCGCAAATATCAAGATCGACTCAGTGGTCTCGAATCTCTTTGGCGTAACCGGCAGAAGGCTCATGAAGATGTTGGTCGAAAACGCCGGGCCTCTTTCTCTCCCTCAGGTGGAGCAATGCCTCATGGGAAAGCTTAAGAATAAGGCCACCGAGCTTCATGAAGCGCTGAAAGGCTTCTTCGACGACCACCACCGATACCTCCTATCAGTGCTACTGCAGAGTATTGAGCATCTGGAGAATCAGATAGATCGCCTGGATGACGCAATCCAAAAAGCCATGGCCGACCATCAGGACCTCACGGAACAACTTAAAGAAATTCCCGGGATCTCTGACGTGGCCGCTTCTTCAGTCCTCTCTGAAATCGGTCCCACCCTTGAAGCCTTTCAGTCTCCTGCTGCGTTGGCTTCATGGTGTGGAATATGTCCCGGAAACAATCAAAGCGCAGGCAAGAGACGAAGCGGCAAAAACCAAGTAAGAAAGAATCACCTCAAAGAAATTATGGTCGAAATCGCTTGGCCTGCTGTCAAGAAAAAGGGGTCATATTTCAAGTCCAAATACTATGCCCTCAAAGCCCGTCTAGGCCCTAAGAAAGCCATCGTAGCCGTCGCTCACCGAATTCTCGTGGCCATCTACCACGTGATCAAATACCGCCAGCCTTTCAAAGATCTTGGCGAGCATTACCTTCTTAACCGAAACCGCAATGCCAAAATAAAATATCTCAAGAAGCAGGCAACATTGCTCGGCTATGAACTGGTACCAAAAGAACCCATATTCCCGCTCTCGTAAGCTCGTTCACCCTCAGCATCTCAAGGTCGGTAGCGAACTGAAGCCAAGAGCGCGTTTGGCAACATGACCCTCTCGCCAGCTGGCACAACAAATTGTTGGCCCATCAGGGACCACGAATAGGAATCTTCCTTACCGTCTGGCGATACTATCCCAAACGAGGATTTTCATAGGAACGCACTACCATCCTATGATTTGCTAAACGGTCACGTGGTCCATTTTGATTGACAAGGGCCTCATAGGGGCTCACTGCAAGGCGTTAAGATAACGCTGTCGAGATGAAGGCGTTAACAGCCTTGAGAAACGCAAGTGACGTGGCGAAACATACTATTAGTGGCGGCCGGCGTCCCTGCGGGCCACTCGTGGGCAAAGGAGCACCCGAATTCACACGAAAACTTCATCCGTGTAGCGAAAGACTTCCTCAATTGTGAGTGGATGAAGACCACCATCTGGCCGGCAGGGACGCCGGCCGCCACTATAGAGACCCCGAACACGGCCCTATTTTAACGCCCATCGGGGCTCACTGAGACTCTGAAGAAAGCGGGGAAGCGCCTCTTTGTTCAGACAAGCGTGACTTCCCCGCTTATTCTCAGGCGAACCCTACTTCAGTGCATCAGCCAGTCAAGACATCACTTGCCTGACGGCGGGGCGGCTGGCTTCGCTGTCTCCGCACTTTTCATAGCCTTCTCAGCCTCTGCCTTGGTAGCGAAAGGACCCTTGACGATCGAGGTTGCGTCCGCCGGTTTCATCCACGATCGACACCTTGCCCTGCAAGTCCTTGGCTACGTAGAATTCGGTTACCGCCATCGCTACGGTGGCTGAGGCAAAAGCCAGTAGCGCCACCATCACAACTATGAATCGAACAGCTTTCTTCATCGTCTTCTCCTCAAGGTTGTTGCTCGGACGAGGGAATCGTCCTGAGCCAGAACCGGATGTGTGGGCTGACGATCCCCTTCTGGCCGGTTCTGCGGAACCTGTCTAATCAATCGCACTCGGAGAAAAAAACTGACAGTTCGTTAGAGAGAATTCGATGAGCACAAACCGAATCTGCGGACGAAACCCATGGCTGCCCTGAACAAGACTCTGCTAGGCGCTTGTATGCTGCGCGGTCACCCCAGCGCCTTCTTCAGTTTCTTGAAAATCTGAGCGTCCCCTACTCGTTTATCCATGCCATGCTTGGGTTGGCTTTTTTGAAAGATTCGCAGACGATGAGCTCGTCTCAGATCAGTGATCAAGAAACCTGTACCAGCCTATAGAATGATCCTCCAGGACTCTTTTTCTTTCTCATTTCTTTTAATTCTTTTGTCTCGACTGCACAGCTCGGAAACCCGGTTTTTCGGAATCTTTGTAGCCGATGAGATTGCATGCGTTGTTCGGAATGCCCAGCCCCTTTCTTTTTCCGATCTACGAAGAAATTTGTAAACCTTGTCACTGTCACGCTTATCCCGGTACCACTTGAATAGCCAGACCAACGCACCGGCAATGGCGACTATAATGGCCACGGCCGACGCAATCTCCTTGATATTGTTGCCGACGCCGCTGATGATCTCCATGCCTCACCAATCCTCCTCTAAGAGGAAATTCAGGTCCCTTACGCCCCCATCACATTGACACCATAGCCTTTCTTGGGCAAGAGAATTTGTGGATAATACGATCTGAATCCAGGCTAACTGTCCGCCATCTTTGGGAAATGTAATTCTTAGGAGACCAGAGAAATCAATGAATTGACTAAAATCCACACGCCGCGCTGCACGCATGACTTCAAGCAGACGGAAATCGCGAAACTATAGTCAGCATACCCGTCGCCAGAAAATCGTGGAGAATCGTTCGCAGGACACTTATAGCCGAATTCCTTTGTAGAGCCCGATGGCGATTTGAGTATGCAGCCCTGCCGCCCATTGTGATAAAATCCGACCATGCGGAGGAGACATAAGAGTCTTCCGAATGGTTGTTTCCGCAGGAGGCCATAATGTTTGCAGACGGAATTGATGTTGTGCAACAAGGTGATAGCTCAGGGAACAATATGATCGTTCGCATAACGCTTTCTTCCGGACGGCAGATCTATGGATTTGCCACAGAAAACGTATACGGCGGCGATTGGGACATAGGTCCGAAGTGGAATTACCTGGTCACAGCCAAAAGGCCCTTTCTGGTTGATTCAGGAAGAAGAGGAAAAGGCCTGCAACTGGTTAAGATGATTGAATCCGCTGGCTTCCACGGACAAGATGTCGGCTCCATAATTGTCTCCCACGGCCACGAGGATCATGATGGCGGACTATTTGAGCTTACTAATCTCATCAAAATGCCTGTGGTGACTCACGAGGTCTATAGTCAACTCGTGAGGTCCAATGCTGAGGATGCCCCATCAGAAGAGAAAGCAGACTTCCCGGCCTCATGCTGGTGTTGTCCAATGCCGGCGATCTGTGAAGATACTGAGATGCCAGTCCTTTAGTGCCAATCTGAGGAACGTCACTTGTCGCAATTTTGATTCACTTGCATTCTTGAAGGTTCATTCTGTTTCTGGAGGTTATGTTGCAACAGCGGCCATTGAAATCCCTTTTTCTATATCCGAGGTCAGTAGTTTTCATTGGCGTTCCTCGCAAGAGCGGTCCAGGCGCCTTGAATCCTGTAGATAATCTCAGGAACTGGAGCTACGAGGGCCAAGTCTCGATTGTCCATCCTTACGTAAAAGAAATAGCGGGCATTCCCGTACTGCCATCCGTATCCGAATTGAATGTTGACACCGATCTGGCCATTGTCTCCACGCCGAGAGAAACCGTCCCCGGAATCATAAGAGAATGTGGCCAGAAGTCCATCAAAGCTGTGATTGTTACTAATCAAGGTTTTGCTGAATCAGACCTGAGAGGCAAAGAGCTGCAAAGAGAAATGCTCCTGGAGGCACGCAAGTTCGGAATCCGCATACTCGGGCCCAACACCCTGGGAGTTTACAATGCATTTCACCGGTTCAATTCGTCGTTCATGCCGCTTGTGCGACAGGAAACCCCTATCGGGGTAGTCTGCCAATCGGGCGTTTTCTTTGTGGGCGCAACTCAACTGCTCGGAGGAATGGGCATTGGCATAGATGTGGGAAACGCCTGCGATGTGAACATCGTGGACACACTCGAATGGCTGGGTGAAGACGAGAGAATCCGCGTCATAGCTCTGCATGCGGAAGAAATCAACGATGGAAGCCGTTTCCTGGAAGTTGCCGCAAAAGTTGGTCGTCGAATTCCTATAATCGCTCTAAAAACAGGTCGGTCTCAGGAAGGAGCCAAAGCGGCCGCTTCGCACAGTGGTTCCATGGCGGCTGACGACAGAATAATCGGCGCTGCATTTCAGAAGGCCGGAGTAGTTCGGGTGCAGGCGACTCAAGATCAAGGCGATTTGGTTCGCGGCTTCGTTAGGCTGCCTGCGATGAAAGGGCCGAGAGTTGCTGTAGTGACCCTCACCGGAGCGGGTGGAATAATTCTCTTGGATGCCATGGAGAGACATGGCCTTCAGCCGGCAAGATTTTCTCCCGGCACCGCTGACGGTATTCAGGGCTTGTCTCCAGATTGGATGCCGATCGGTAATCCCATGGACATCTGGCCTGCCGTAATGAAGAACGGTATGCGAAGAGCTTATGGTAGAGCCCTAGGAGACGCGTTGGCTGATCCCAACGTAGATGGTGTAATCTGCTTTGCTCTTGGACTCGGAGAGGCGGAACAACAACATCTGGGCGCTGAGGAAGTTATCCAGGAACTGTCGGAAGAATTTGACAAACCAGTGGTGGTATGGGTGTACGGCTCACAGCCTGAGGCAACCGTCAATACTTTGGAGCGACACGGTCGAGCCTTGACAGTTCCCAGCCTGGAAAGAGGGATTGGGATATTGGCTGCAATGATGCGCTACAATGACTGGAAAAACCTTAGCATGCACTAGTCCGATAAGCTATCACCCAGAGACTCATTTTCTCGGAGCACTCATCTGACGTTAGCGGCCTAGAAACTAAATCTCATACAGGCGCACATTCAAACGGGGATGAGTCGGAGAGGACCTTCTTTGCAAAAGAAAAAATGTGGTCTAGCAGGCCCCCCGGCTGAGAGCTAAATCTGAGTCCTTCTCCGCACTAGGATTATCCCTGAGTTATCCCTCAATAAAAAAGGCCAACTCGAATCGAGCTAACCTCTTGTTTTCTTTGCAGAGGGATGGGCCTGGATTTACCATTTTTTGAACCAGGACAGTCAAATAGCCGTGTGCGAAATCGATGTTTTCAGTCGAGAGCTGCCAAAAGCATCTCGGATTTCTGATTTCATGGTGATAGTGGAAGGAACTTATAGCAAATACTGAAAGGCGAATACCGAAGCGGTGATGAATGCAAAGAGCGCTTAGGACTCCATAATAGCTTTCCAACAGCGATATCGCATCCCGTTCTCTTCCGCAGGTTCGGTCGAGACGGCAGCCCGATCTATGTGAATCGATCTGATCCGCTGGCGGAAAGAGCACGTCAAGCCCTGGAAAAGATCCGGACTGCCCCAAAGAAAGCTGTTCACAATCCCCCCAGCGGCTGTATTCAAGGAAACCTCTTTTCCGCACTCAGGTTACCGCTAGGTTACCTGTAACAAAAAAAGGATTCGGGGTTTGTCCTGAATCCTTAATAATTCCTGGTGGGCCGTCGGGGGCTCGAACCCCAAACCTACTGATTAAGAGTCAGTTGCTCTACCAGTTGAGCTAACGGCCCTCATGAACTTCTGAACTTACCCACAAGCTGTGCGTTTGTCAAGCCTGTCCTGAAGTATCGAGCGATTTCTCCTCATAATTCAAAGACTTTCCATATTGGTACAAGCATGAAGAACTCAGCCAAACCCTGACGGACGCTTCAAACAGTTGGCCTGTCTGTCCGGAGGAATCCTTCTGTCCAAAAACTCTTTTGCTTTTACGTTCAGTGCTCTATTCTATTCGCTGAACTTGAAAACTTACGCGCTTGGAATATATTGTTCCACAACACCTGATTCCATTGGAGAGCGTCGTGTCACAGGAAAAAGGCAGAAGAAGAATAAATGTGAGGAGTTTCCTACAGGATTTCGTCAGAGGAGCATCAGATAAGGAATTGCGCGAGAAATTCTCGATTGACCAATCTCAGCTCGCCCGTGTGATTGGAGTTATGAAAGAAAAAGGCGAAATGACTCCCGAGACAACGACTGAAAGGGAACAGAACCTCAAAATCAGGTTCGGGAATCCTCAGGGTCCCCCTGACGCGGAATCCAAGCTGGCCGTTGATCTAAATACAGGGATCGTGCTTCACTGCCCCTCCTGCGGAGCTGCCGTGAAAAGGGACTCTCTCAAGTGCGAATACTGCTCGGCACACCTGGATTTTGCACTCAAAGGAAAAACAATTAATTGCCCTCACTGCTTTGCATCGACACCAGCGGACAGCCGATTCTGTATGCGCTGCGCAAAACCAGTGCAAGGCTTGATCAAGGAAGGCGCCTTGCTGCAAGACCGTCTATGCCCCCGCTGTGACCTCCCCATGCGCGCCCAGAAGATTGGCGATTTTTCGGTAATAGCTTGTGAAAAATGCAGCGGAATGTTCGTTCCACACGAAACGTTCGAGATGATACAAGAAAGGTCAGACCGCGTCATTTTTCCGACTGATGTGGACCGAAAAAGAGTGCTCCAACCTGAAGCTACTGTTCGTTACGTCCGATGCCCCGTTTGCCGCAACATTATGAATAGAACGAATTTCGCTAAAATTTCGGGCGTGATAATCGATTCCTGTAGGGGGCACGGGATCTGGTTCGATCCTGGAGAAATCGAGAAGATCACTGATTTTATTGCACGCGGAGGGCTCCAAAAAGCAAAAATCGAAGAATTGGAGAGGCTCAAGGCAGAAGAAAAGATACAAAAAATCAAAAATATGCAAGTCACGGGTCAAGCAAATTCCGATTATTGGGGGCACAATTTGGACGGGACCGATGCCAGACTGACATTGGACCTTATAGATTGGGTCTCCGGAGTTTTCACACGTCGATAATGAGAGGCATTAATGAGCAAATCTGTTGTGGCGATAAAAAAAACCAACCCCAAAACCGTCCTGGACGACATCAAGACCGCCATGGAGATGGCGCGGTTCAAAGATTTTCTAGATCCGTCCGCTCCCGTTATACTCAAAGATAATATTTCCTGGCACTTTCCGTTTCTAGGCGCCAATACGACTCCTTGGCAATTGGAGGGGGTCATCCTCGCTTTGAAGGACGCCGGGTACAAGGATATTGTTTGTGTTCAAAATGAAACCGTAGTCACCAACGCGTTCAAGGGCGAACACTTGAACAAATATGTTCCGATATTCAAGAAATACAATGTTCCTGTGCTATACAATTTCAAAGAAAGCGACATACGGTGGATAAATTATACCCCCAAAGCCCAGATGCGCGTGCTAAACGACATCTATCCGGACGGGATACGGATTCCAGAGTATTTCATCGGAAAGAATATAGTCCATCTCCCCACCGTGAAATGCCATATATACACCGGGACGACCGGATCGATGAAGAACGCTTTCGGCGGACTGCTAACCACGAGAAGGCATTACACGCATTCGGTGATTCATGAAACTCTGAACGATCTACTGGCCATCCAGAAGGAGATCCATGCGGGCCTGTTTACTGTAATGGACGGCACAATTTGTGGCAACGGACCGGGGCCGAGGACGATGATTCCCGTGGAAAAAGATCTTATTCTGGCTGCCGGGGATAGCACGGCGATCGACGCGGTAGCAGCGAAAATCATGGGATTCGAGCCCATGAACCTTAAGTTCATAAGAATCGCTCATGAATCTGGCCTTGGAAAAGGACGGATGGACGAAATTGAAGTCATTGGAGAAGACGTTTCCGCCGAAAATTGGGGGTTTACAGTCGGCAATAACACGGCTTCCCTGGTGGGAAAATTTATTTGGTTCGGCCCGCTAAGATCTATCCAGAACCTGTTTTTCAGGACACCGCTGGTTTATCTTTTCGTGTTCGGGTCGTTTTTCTATCACGATTTCATTTATTGGCCCCTAAAAGCAAAACCCCAAATGGAGGCCTTCAAAAAGACCAGCAAATGGGGAAAGCTCTTCGACCTTTATCCGGACTGAAACCGGCATCAGAAGGTACGATTCGTTTTAGAGGTCCCGGAAAAACTCTCCGTTGAGATGGTCGTTCAGTTCCTTTCGGACCTGCGACCGCACTGCTCCGACGTCTTTCCGCCACTGATCGACCTTTTCCAAAGCTTCCTCTTCCCAGGGAAGTCGCGATTCCGGTGACTTGGCCAGGATGTCCCGCACCAGCTCCTTGGGCACCGGCGACTGTAGAAGTCTTTGGCAACGGCTTTTGATCCTTCTTATGGTGTGAAGAAGATTGAGTAGGTCTTCTCGTGACAGTTGGCGAGGCTGAGTTCCAGAGCGGTTTTTCGGGATGAGCTTCAGTTCCTCCAGTGAAGTCCCCTCTTTGAGCGCCTTGTTAATGATTCGTTTCAGGTTGCGGTAATTGCTGTTGAAGTCACCGGGAGGTTCGGAAACTCCAGCGGCCGGATTGGAAAAAGGAAACAACATAACCATACCTCCTGCAGGAAAGGTGAAACGCGAGAGCGGTCCGACGAGCCAACTCTCGAAAACACTGGCGAGATAACATGCCCCCCAGGGTTAGTCAAGCAATAGTTTACAAATTTTATATATCTTGCTGATGAAAAAGCAAAAATATATCAGGGGTAACTCCAATCCACTGCCTGAGCCCGTCTGCAGCGTTAGCCTTCGGGTCTCTTTACATGGCGCTGTTCATGTTGCTAATTTGAAACAGGCCCGAGCGAGCGTCTGAACAATGACGCGAGTCTTGGGCTTATAGGTGAGGTGCCGGGAGCGATTATGGGCGCAAAACCTTCCCCCCGGTTGATAAATCATTATTCGGCGCGCAGCGCGTGATTGCTGCAACAGCCCGAACACTCTGGGATCCGAACTTCAGGATCCCGCACTCGATCGGTATCAACTTGTGGGAACAAAAGAAATAATCATAAGGGGCGCTCGGGAACATAACCTTAAAAACATCGACCTGAACATACCGCGTGACAAGCTTGTCGTCATAACGGGCCTGTCTGGCTCCGGGAAGTCCACCCTGGCCTTCGATACGATTTACGCCGAGGGTCAAAGGCGGTACGTAGAGTCTTTGTCCTCCTATGCGCGGCAATTCCTCGAAATGATGGACAAACCTGACGTGGATCTCATTGAGGGACTTTCGCCGGCAATAAGCATCGAACAGAAAACGACCTCAAAGAACCCGCGTTCTACTGTTGGAACTGTCACGGAGATTTATGATTATCTCCGTCTATTGTACCGCGCGGACAGGGATTCCTCATTGTTGGGAATGCGGACGCCCCATCAGTTCCATGACGATTCAGCAGATGGTGGATCAAGTCATGGAGCTCACGTCCGGCACGCGCGTCTATTTATTGGCCCCAATCATATCCGGAAGAAAAGGAGAATATCAGAAGGAATTCCTGAATCTTGTACGAGAAGGTTACGCACGGGTGAAAGTTGACGGGAAATTCCATGACCTCTCAGAGGAAATCAAGCTGGACAAGAAAAAGAAGCATTCCATTGACGTGGTGGTCGATCGCCTGGTCGTTAAAGAGGGCATAGAAAAACGCCTTACCGACTCTATGGAACAGGCTGCTCGATTGGGACAGGGCACGGTAATGGTGGAAGAAGTTGGGGGGCCAATACATCTGTTCAGTGAAAAATTCGCTTGTCCGGAACATGGCGTCTCTCTGGGAGAAGTGTCGCCAAGGTTATTTTCCTTCAATAATCCTTTTGGCGCGTGCGAAACCTGCGGAGGGCTCGGCGTCAAGATTCGATTTGACCCGGATCTGGTGATTCCCAATCCGGATTTGTCGTTGCGCAGAGGTGCTATTGCCCCCTGGGAGAAGCGGAATTCAGTTTTCTTTTATCAAATGATTGACGCACTGGCAGGCCATTATGGTTTTGATTCCGAAAAACCTTTTAGTGCGCTTCCGACAAACATGCAGCAGGTCATCTTATTTGGCTCCGGAGATGAAGAAATTGATTTCTACTATGAAAGGGACGGTAGAAAGCACTTTTTCCGTAAGACTTTTGAGGGAGTAATCCCCAACATGGAGCGACGGTACCGCGATTCACAGAGCGAAGACATTGATGATGAATTCACCAAATACATGAGTTCGATCCCGTGTCCATCCTGCGATGGAGCGAGGCTCAAGAAAGAAGCCAGGTATGTGTACGTGGGCGGCATGCCCATACATCAGTTGACCGCTCTTTCAGTGCGAGAAGCTATAAGATTCTTGGGAAAGCTTAAACTCGATCAGCGCCGTATGGAAATAGGGCTTAGAGTCATTAAAGAGATCAAGGATAGGCTCGGCTTTCTTGATAGGGTAGGACTTGGATATCTTACCCTCAATAGGTCTTCGGCGACCCTCTCCGGCGGCGAGTCACAGAGGATTAGACTTGCAACACAGATCGGGTCTTCGCTTGTCGGCGTGCTGTATATTCTGGATGAACCCAGTATTGGACTTCATCAGCGCGATAATCAGCGCTTGCTTTCCACTCTTATGGATTTGCGAGATCAGGGGAATTCCGTGCTTGTGGTGGAACACGATCCGGAAACAATACTTAGCGCGGACTACGTTATAGACATGGGGCCAGGCGCTGGGCGCATGGGCGGCGAAATAGTCTTTACAGGGAAACCCGAGGAAATACTCAAATCCGAAGTTTCCCTCACTGGCAAGTTTCTCTCCGGCCGAGAACATATCTCTGTTCCCGGAAAACGCCGGCCCAGGGGAAAGAAGAAGCTCGTAGTGAGGGGTGCGAGGGCGAATAATCTCAAGAACATAGATGTTACAATTCCTTTGGGCGTATTCAATTGTATTACAGGTGTGTCCGGTTCCGGAAAGAGCACGCTGGTGATGGATATTCTTTACCGCGCTCTGGCTCAACGACTCTACAGAAGCAAGGAAAAGTCCGGAGAAATAGATTCCATCGAAGGAATCTCATTCATCGACAAAGTAATAGACATAGATCAGGGCCCAATCGGACGCACGCCCAGGTCCAATCCCGCGACTTACACCGGGGTTTTCACCTTCGTAAGAGAACTGTTCGCAAACTTGCCTGAATCCCGGGTCAGAGGTTACAAGCCTGGCCGCTACAGCTTCAATGTCAAGGGCGGCAGATGCGAAGCCTGTCGAGGTGACGGAATAATCAAGATCGAAATGCATTTCCTCCCGGATGTTTACGTCAAATGCGAGGTATGCAAGGGCGAACGTTACAATCGCGAGACTCTTGATATTCGCTACAAGGGCAAGAACATTGCGGAAGTGCTTGATATGACGGTGAACCAAGCGGCGGAATTCATGGCAAATATTCCATCCGTATACAATAAACTTCAGACTATACAGGCAGTGGGTTTGGGTTACATAAAGCTGGGCCAGTCGGCCACAACTTTGTCCGGCGGTGAGGCGCAGCGTATAAAACTTTCCCGCGAGCTTTCCAAACGCAGCACAGGCCGCACGCTCTACATACTGGATGAACCTACCACGGGCCTGCATTTCGCGGACGTGCGAAAACTGCTGGACGTGCTTATGAGTCTCGTAGACGCGGGGAATACCGTGGTGGTCATTGAGCACAACATGGACGTGATAAAGGTTGCGGACCACATAATTGACCTCGGACCGGAGGGTGGAGACGAGGGCGGCAGAATAATTGCCGAAGGGACTCCTGAGCAGGTCGCAGGGAAGCCTGATTCTTATACAGGGCTATATTTGAAAGAGGGTACTGACAAACGAGGCAGGTTATCGACCGTTTTCTATCGAGCCCGAAAAAGTTGTCACGGTCGCTCAAAACATTCTAGACGGCGACGATGAACAGGAACAGACGACTGTGGATTCTAAGCCAACCCGTGCACAGCGTGCCCGCCGTACCGGAACGGGGTGATGATGATTCCTTAATAGACACTCATTTTCAATAAGTTAGACCAACCCCCCTGCCCTCTCATATGCGTTAAAATAACGTGGTCGAGATGATGGCGTTAACAGCCTTGGGAACGCAGCGACATGGCTAAACATAGTATTAGTAGCGGCCGGCGTCCCTGCCGGCCATCGCGGGCAAAGGGGCACCCGAATTCCCACGAAAAATTCACTTGCGTAGAGGAAGACTTCCTTGAAGGAGAGCGGATAATGGCCACCATCTGGCCGGCAGGGACGCCGGCCGCTACTATAGGGACCCCAGACGGACTTATCTTGACGCCCATGCCCTGCCCCTATTTATTAAGGGGAGGTAAGTCTCTGGAGTCCACGTTCCTGATGTTGATCCTGGGAACGAGAAAAGCGCTGCTGCCTTAAAAAGGGATTTCGCAAAAAACGCTTCGTGCGATCTTCTTGATCTAACCCGGAAGGAATCGGTAATGGCGAAAAAACAAAAGTCCTTATCATCAGAAGATACTTCCCGCCTGATGGCGCACATTGTCCAGACTCTCGAATCGCTCAGGAATCCGGAAGCGGTCGCAGGGATGGCCCGTTACGGAATAAACCCGGAGCACACTTACGGGGTCTCTATCCCAAATCTGAGGAAGATCGCCCGTGAGTCCGGAAGAAACCACGCTCTGGCGCAGATGCTCTGGGATTCGGGAATACACGAGGCGAAGATACTCGCTTCCATGGTTGCGGTCTCAGGGGAATTAACCGAGGGCCTGTTGGAATCCTGGGTGAAAGATTTTGATTCCTGGGACGTATGCGACCAGTGTTGCAACAATCTGTTTCGCAAGGCGGCTGTGGCGCATAAAAAGGCTATGGAATGGAGTTCTCGGGACGAGGAGTTTGTCAAACGTGCGGGCTTCACTTTGATGGCCTGTCTTTCCGTCCACGACAAAGAAGCGTCGGATGAGGTATTCCTGGAATACTTGCCGGTAGTTAAAAGAGAATCGTCAGACAGTAGAAATTACGTAAAGAAGGCGGTGAACTGGGCCTTGCGGCAAATCGGGAAACGGAACCTAATCTTAAACCGTGCCGCAATAGCGACCGCTGAACAGATAAAGCAGATGGATTCCAGATCCGCAAAATGGATAGCTGCGGACGCTTTGAGGGAATTGACGGGCGAGGCCGTGCAGAAGAGGTTGGTGACACGTGAGCGTTGAGACGCCTGCACTTGTCGCCGCATCCACATTAGATGGGGCTTCCCAACGATTGACGTCACTTCGGTTGCACAGTTGATCACCAGAGAACAATACATACAAGCCGGCTGTTAGTACTGGAAGGACGACAACATAATAGCCCGGCGATTCATCGCCGGGGTGGCGAACTAACTCCGTCAAGTCCCGGCGGGACGACCGATATCAGGCCCACAGGTGCCGCTCACCGCAATCTACCGCGTGTTTTCTGAGAAATGGTCCTTCCGCGGGATAAGTTCAAAATCCGCCCAAACATCACAAACAAGCAGACTTGTTCGTAACACGAATCCAGAGGCTTGAAAAGTAGTTGCAATAGTTAGGAGTTTTTGAGGAGGGGTCCGGGGAGGAACTTTTTGCAAAAAGTTCCTCCCCGGCAACTGTCCCAGAAGCTCTTAGGCTTGGAACTACTTCTATTTACCGCTGGGCTTCGCGGCTTTTTCCTGATCTATGCGGCGGAGCTCCTTGCGGAGTATCTTCCCGACAGCGCTCTTGGGAAGTTCTTCCACGAATTCCACGTACTTGGGCACCTTGTATTTCACGAGGTTCTTCTTGCAGAAATCAATTATCTCGTCTGGCGTGACTTCTTCTCCAGACTTGAGCACCACAAAAGCCTTGATACGCTCACCTGAGTATTCATCCGGCACGCCGATGACACAAGCTTCGAGTACCTTGGGATGCGTGAAGAGCACTTCATCCACGTCTCTGGGATAAACGTTGAAGCCACCGGATATAATCATGTCCTTTTTGCGATCCACTATGCTGAAATATCCTTGCTCATCTACGATCGCTATGTCGCCGGTGAGGAGCCATCCATCCTTTAATGTGGCTGCAGTCTCTTCAGGCCGGTTAATGTAGCCCTTCATGATCTGAGGGCCTTTGAGGCAGAGTTCTCCAGGCTGGCCCGGCTCAGTTACTTCTTTTGTGTAATCATCTACGTCCACAATTTTCGCATCGGTATTGGAAAGCGGCAGACCGATAGTGCCCGGCTTGGTAGATGCCCCAAAAGGATTGATGTGAGTTACCGGCGAGGTCTCCGTCAGTCCGTAACCTTCGCAAATCTGGGCACCGGTCAGCTTCTCAAAATTCCTGATCGTCTCCAGAGGCAGCGGAGCACCTCCAGAGAAGCAGCCCGTCAAGGAAGTGATGTCGTAGCTTTTCAACTCTGGAAAATTGATCATGCCGTTGTACAGGGTCGGTACAGCAGGCATGTACGTAGCCTTGTAAGTGCTTATGGATTCAAGGATGCTTTTCGGCTCGGGTTTCGGGATCAAAACGTTTGCCCAGCCGCTGAAAATCGACATGTTCATTGCCGTGGTCAAACCGAAGGAGTGGAAAAACGGCAAGCAGCCAATTGCGATTTCCTTGCCAAGCTCAAAACCTGGGAACCAGGCCAAACACTGCTGCACATTGCTGGAAAGATTTCCGTGAGTCAGTTCGACACCTTTGGACACCCCTGTGGTCCCGCCAGTGTAAATTAACACCGCTGTCTCGTCCCATTTTGGAATAGGAGGCTTCGCAATCGGCTCGTATTTCTTGACAAGATCCATGAACTCAAACAGATCCGGAGCGGACGGAGTGTTCAAGTGCATGCCCTTTCTCACGAAAGGAAACAACAGCTTCTTAATAAATGGCAGGAAATCTCGAATATGACATGAGACGATTTTGCCTATTTTGGTCTTGGATCTAAGATTGATCATCCGCGGTAACAACACGTCCAGACACACCAGAAACTTGGAATCTGAATCGTTGTATTGATGTTCAAGCTCTCGATCCGTATAGAGAGGGTTATTCAGTACGGCAACAGCGCCTGCACGCAAAACGCCATACGTTGCGACCACTGTCTGAACCAGATTCGGCAACAGCAGCGATACCTTATCCCCGGGTTTAACTCCCAGCGCTCCCAGGGCTGAAGCAAATCTCGATACCATGTCATCAAGTTCGCTGAAATTGACTGTTGTGCCCTGGAACAATAGAGCAGGATTATTGGGGTATTTCTTGGCAGTTCTCGCGAGAGCCTCACCAAGTGTGATCTTTTCAAATTCGATTTTCGGGGGGACTCCCGAAGCGTAAGACTTGAGCCAAATCTTTTCCATGCGACGCTCCTTCGTATTTGTTCAATATTACCACTCGCCCTCGGGACGCTGACTCTTGTCGGAGCAGAAATGTTTGGAGAGCGCGCAGATTCAATCCATAGTGATTGCGAGACCTTTCGTGAACTCGTCACAAAAGCATTCCGTTTGCTTCCCCTTCCGAGAGGTGTCAGTTCCGTATTGGCGGCTATGCTCAGACGGATTCGGGCGCAGCTCGATTCCATAATCAGCGGCCCAGCAGATCTTTTTTACACTATCAAGTGGTAATACCCAACAAAAAAAAGCCCTGTAGCTGCCGCCCAATCATGTATAATTGAACTCACCCCAGAATTGCGAAATCGAGCTACAGGCCAATCCATTAGCTCAAAATTGATGATTTGCCGAGCAATCAGCCTGATGCAATGCTATAATTACAGCATGTGGCGTATCATTTTTCGGGAAAGTATTGTACTTTGCGTTTCACTGGCACTGTTTCCTGCCGCGGTGATTCTGCTTCTCCTTCATAACGATGCTTTGGGCTCTGGCGTCGCATTTCTGCGACGACAGATGTTTTCCGGGGGAACGTTCTCTGAGAATGTTCTGGATTTGTGGCTGAAAATGATTTCGCCATACCTGTTAATCCAGGCCATCCGAGGCTTTATCTGGTCCCAAAAAAGTATCATTGGGCGGAAATGGGCGAACCTGTACTTCGCCGTAGTCCTGGCCGCAATAAGCGCGTGGTTTTTTGGGAAATCTTGGGATTTGTTTTATTTTATGTACGTGTTGGGCGATATACCTGCGGAGCTCAATCAGTTTTTCCGATTGGAGAGAGACAACCTTGTAGGAGGTGTCCTCGCTCTCGCTCTTTCCGTTTACTGCTTCGTTGTTTTCGTGAATCCATATCGAGGGGCTAAAGGGAAGCGTGGCCCCAACGCTCGGGAACAATAATGTCCCCCCTTCAGGCATGATGGCCCTTGGCGTAAGTCAGTTCGCCCTTCCCCTTCCCTTGTGATCCACTTATAGCTATTTTCAAAAGTTCTTTCGGAATGAGAATGAACTGCTGGGCAAGCCAGCAGTGGCACCCAGAAGTCAATCCGTGATTACTTTCGAGAACTGCTATAATCCTGGGAATAGGGCTTCGCACCCAATAGAAATTGATCTCTCTAGCAATGTACAAAGGAAAGCCCCGGAAAGGAGGATTAGAACCGGGGCTTCGCATGGGGAAAAGGTATGTTTTGGCAGCGGGCTACGCCTCCCGCTGTATGAAATGGCTTAAACCATGATTCTAAATAGTTGTCAAGGAAAATTAAAGTTGTTTCTAATTTTTTAGTCAAAAGTTCCAAGCTATTCATTAGATATTATACCTAACAGTGCGTTCTTTATGGTTTTTTATGATACAAGAGACTTTATGATGTCGCCCTTTCCTACAACACCGACCAGCTTTCCCTTGTCCAACACAGGAATGGTGTAAAGCTTGCGCTCGCTCATGAGCCGCGCTACTTCTGACGCATCCGCCTCCATTGAAATGCATACCGCAGGCCTGGAATAAATGTCTTCGACCTTTGTCGCGGACAGCCGCTTGAATTCCTTTTGGAAACGCCAGGGGTTTTCAAGCGGTATGAACGAATCCAGAATCACAAACACAGTGGGGATGTGCAGCGGTTGACCTTGGTTAATCAGGTCCGATTCACAAACCACACCTATGACTGTCCCTTCATCATCTACTACCGGTACACCGTTGATGCGCCGCTCCGAGAGTATTCGGGCCAGGTCCCGGATAGGGGTCTCGGGTGTGACTGTGATTACTTCGCGAGTCATGATATCGGCTACTTTGGTCATGTTCACTCCTTTGCCAAAAGTGCATAAATATTCAGGGAATTTGTTGTCCAAATTCCACAAATGGGATAATTGACTTCCAAAGAAAGCACGTTCCCTATAGTAACGGAGGACATCATGAAAAGCTATCGCAAGGAGCTTTGGTTTAACGTCCCGAAAAGAAGGGCATTCATAAATATTACACAGGAAGTTCAGAAAGCCATAACTGAGAGCGGCGTAAAAGAAGGCCTCGCTCTGGTAAACGCTATGCACATCACCGCTTCAGTATTCATTAACGATGATGAATCCGGACTTCATCAGGATTACGAAAAATGGCTGGAGACCCTTGCTCCCCACGAGCCCATCAGCAGATACCTTCATAATAGAACCGGCGAAGACAATGGAGACGCGCATCTCAAGAGACAGGTCATGGGCAGAGAAGTTGTGGTGGCCATTACCAGCGGAAAGCTCGATTTTGGGCCCTGGGAACAGATCTTTTATGGTGAATTCGATGGCGGTCGCAGAAAACGCGTGCTTGTGAAAATAATAGGGGAGTGACCGGCATACGCGGCGGAACACTAAATAGAAACAAGAAATGCCGGAGATGCTATTCCCCGGCATTTGGAATTCTGTCCGTATTGCCTGGCGACTACGCGTTTCCGAGATCGTCGGGATTGATCCTTTCGAGGATTTTGGTCAATTCCTCATCAGTCTGCTCAATATCTTCCTGGGTGAAGATGATCTTTTGCTTGGCCACCTCTTCTTGTTCTCCTTGAGTCATGCCTTCTATGACTTTCTCGCTGACGAAAATCGGAACACCCAACCACGTAGCCAGCACCAGTGAGTCAGACGGCCTAGCATCTACTGTAACGAGCTTGGAGTCAGAGTTTTTCAGGTAGATGGTAGCGTAATAGGTATGATCCCGCAGATCATCTATTTCAATGTGCTCTATATTCGCGCCGGTCTTATCAATTATGTTGCGCAACAGTTCATGGGTGAGAGGGCGTTGGTACACCTCCTTGCTGATAGCTCTCTGGAGCGCCATTGCTTCTACGGGGCCGATCCAGATGTACAGTTCTCTTTCCCCGTTTGTTTCTTTCAATATTACTACTGGTTGCATGTTTCGGGTATCGGAAGCTATTCCGATGATCGACATTTCTTTGAAATTCTTTTCGTTTTTCATCTTGACCTTCGATCTCGCAAGAGGCGGAAAAACGATCGCGATTTATCCTCTTTTAGAAAAGGTAACATCCGAACTCTTCTTTTGTCAATGTATTGAAAGCCGCCGTCGCGACTGCTCGCGTTCAGGCCTTTTTATCAAAGAGGATCCTGGGTGCCCATTTATTGACTTGGACCCAGTTTGGTGTAAAATTGGTCCGAGTTAAGGCAGGCTTCGAGCGGAAGGAACGATTGAGCCACGGCTCAGTGGCTGCTAGAGCTCATTTCATGTATCTTCTTTTGGCTCCTGTCCTTATTTAGATCCCAAACACTCCCGTGTGTTGAGAAAATCGAGAAGAGGTGTTCTATGTTCGTGCCGGAAATAAATGAGGAAAAATGTAAACAATGCGGAGAATGCGTAGACATCTGCCCAGCAGACGTTCTCACCGCGGACAGCAATGTCACCAAAGTCGCCAATCCCGCTGATTGTCTGGGTTGCGAGTCTTGCGTGTCAGTTTGCAACGAAGAAGCAATTATAATCAAAGAAATTTGAAGCAAGGCCTGGCGCCGGTCATAGAAATGACCGGCATCGGTCCCCTCGTTAGTGCTCTTTGGCGGAGTTCTTCTCTTCCTCTTCTCCAGCCGCATCCTCCTGGCTTACTCGTCTTGAAATTAGAATCGTCCCGAAAGGCTTTTCCTGGTACAGTCTCACCAACTGAAGCTTTACCACCTCTAGGAGTGCGAGAAAGGTGGTCAGAACATTCAAGCCGCGAATCGTCCTGGTCGAATAATGAACCAAACGTGATCCATTCCCGTTTACTCAGCCGTTCCATAATTTCATTGATCTTGTCCTTAACGAGCAGCCTTTCTGGCTCAAGTTCGATCAAATCCCTCCGAGCCGTCCGTTCCAGGAGGTCTCGTAGAGCGCTGATCAGATCTGGCAATCCTATTTCGAGCGGTTGCTGAGATCTCGGCATGTCCGCAAATTCGTCGGAAGCCTGCCTGGCAAAAACCTCATTATCCAACAACGGCATCGAAGCGAGTGATTCCGCCGCCTCCTTATATCTCATGTATTCCAGCAGATGCGACACAAGTTCGTCTCTGGGATCTGAGGTTAGCTCGGAGTTGTCTTCTGTAGATTCGTCAGGTGGCAGAAGCATCTGGGATTTTACGTGGGTAAGATAAGCGGCCATCACAAGATATTCCCCAGCTACATCCAGGTTGAGAGATTTCATCAGCTCGACTGTGTCAAGATACTGTTGAGTAATGAGAGCTATCGGAATGTCGGTGATGCTTACTTCGTTGCGGTAAATCAAATGCAGGAGTAAATCCAGAGGGCCTTCAAAGATCTCCAGTTTGATTTCGTAAGCCATTGTCAGCTCATGCCGGGCAGCAACAAACTCAGTATGAATCGTATCGGCGGGACAAGGACATAATTTATTGCGCCGCTAAACATTAAGAGAACGAGGATTATGAATCCGTACGGCTCCAGTTGGGAGTATTGGTAGGCATATCTGCGGGGAAGAAGGCCTTCCAGTATTTTAGAGCCGTCAAGAGGCGGGACCGGGATCATATTAAACAGGGCAAGGATCACGTTTATCTGGATTCCGAAGACGAGAATCCCAAAAAAGGGCCCGAGAAAAAAAGAACCCAAAGAGCCAATCGATCCTCCGGCAAAGAACGCCAGAGCGTGAAGAACTAGTGTTAAAAAAACTGCAGCAACCAGATTCGCCGCAGGGCCACCCAGACTAATCCAGAGCATGTCTCTTTTCGGATTACGCAGGTATCTGGGATCCACGGGTACGGGCTTTGCCCATCCTATAAATTGGGTGAGCACCAGGAACACGGTTCCGAGGACATCCAGGTGGCTGATAGGATTGAAGGTCAGCCTTCCGGCGAGCTTCGCTGTGGGATCACCCAATTTGTACGCGACATATCCGTGTGTGAATTCGTGGACTGTGATGGCCAATAAAAAGCCGGGGGCCATCAGAGCGATCTTTTGTACAGCTGCAAAAATGTAGTCCATATTTTTGGCTTATTAAGGTGCTGCCGCGCACGATCCTGCGGAGCCCTCCGAATATGTTTCAATTCTGACTATGGGAGCGCTCCGTTGCAAATAATCGAAAAACGGTATGCTCTCCGTTTTTCGATTATTCGTCACTTGCCCTTCTTTTTGGGTTCCGGTTTTCCTTTGGCAGGGGCCTTTGCTGCACCCTTTTTCTTGGGTTCGGGGGCTTTCTCTTCGGCCTTTTTCTTTTCTTTCTTGATCTCACCAGCGATCATTGCCGCTCTTTCGGCTTTTTCCTGAGCCAGCCGCTGTTCCTTTTTTTCACGAAGCTTTTCGGTCTGGTTGTCCAGGAATCCTATCCGGGCCACCGCTCCGTTCACCTGTTTTATTTTGGCTTTGAAGCGTTTTACCTGGGGGTCTTTTGCGATATCCTTATCTGAGATACCTTTTGCCTTGAGCTGCGCCACGCGCGCTTCCGATTGCTCTATAAACCTGGCTTTCTGTTCGTTTCTAGTTTCGATGTTTTTGGACGGCATGCATCACCTCTTCATGGAGTGCCTATAAAACACACGATTTTACATTCAGAACTACCACGGAGTCAAGTAAATCAGCTCAAATATGACGAGTATTCACTTGAGCGGGGCCTGTGAGTTGTTTGCTGTCAAAAGACGATGTAATTTTTTTTGGTCCGAATATCCGCACATTATGCTGTGGTCAGAAAACCAGAACCGCCGCTGTTAGCAGGACGATTCCCAATGCCGTTGAGACAGCAATTGTTGTTTCGCCCGGCATCATGTTGCTTTGCTTCCGGCCGGAGAACCTTGCTCGCTTGATTATCGGATATATATACAACTTGCCGAAATTATTGTCAGATTTACGAGAACGGCGACCCGTCACCCCGGACTGGATCCCATAGCGTTAAAATAAGGCCGTCTGGGGTCTCTATAGTGGCGGCCGGCGTCCCTGCCGGCCAGATGGTTGCCTTCATCCGCTCGCCATTGGGGAAGTCTTCCGCTACACATCTGAAGTTTTCGTGCGAATTCGGGTACTTCTTTGCCCACGATGGCCGGCAGGGACGCCGGCCGCTACTAATAACTATGTTTCGCCAGTCGCTACGCTCTCAAGGCTGTTAGCGCCATCATCTCGACCGCGTTATTCTAACGCTATGGGACTTGATCCGGGGTCCAGATTCTGGATTCCGGCTCGCAGGAATGACGAGGAAACGGACGTTATTCTTGCCAACTGCTATAATCACCTATTCCATAAGCTGCGAACGTGTAGCAGCGATGACTCGCTGATCAGACGCGTGACGCACTTCGCTAACTATTCTGTCAATTCCAGCTGAAATCTCTCCGAGTTCCGCTGTCAACTGAGGAACCTGCTTGCCGTCCTCAGTCTCGAGATTCGTGTACCAGATCTGGGTTTCCTCCAGCAATTTATCAATGGAAACCAAGTCCTTTCTTAAATGGACGTTGTCATTCGTATCCTGGGCAGCTATTCGTCGGCCTATTTGTACTGCCGTTCGCATTGCATCCGCAAGCCGGTTGTAGAGCTCGCCCTTTTCCCCTCCAGCTGCAGCGGCTGAAAGCGAGCGTCTGGCAAGTCGCTTTTGCAATTCCAAGACCCTTCCCGCGATCGTTTTCAAAACGGCTAAATCCTCCGGAGAGAGCAGCCTGACTATCTCCGAATATTCCCTTGCCAGTCGGCGCCATTCACCGGACAAGTAGTGCAGCGTTTCTTGTCTGACAAGAGGCTCCCTTCTGGAGCGCTCCAAAACTGCACCAATAACAGGAGCAGCGACTGCGACCATAAATGACAGGATTGCAGCCACTCCACCGAGAGTCCATGTAGCCACAAGGCCAGGCACGGACAGGATGAGACCCGGATTCCAAATCAGCTTCCACCAGTCGCCCCCACGGAATTCAAGTATTCGGCCACTGATTTTTATTGGCTTGAAAGCGCGTAAGATCCTATCAGCGGAATCCTCATCCACCCCGTTTACCAGAATGCTTCTCCCTGAGCGAAGTATCCTGTCAGCACGGATTGGCTCCATCTCGGGAAACCAGCTTTTGAGAACAGACAGCGCCTGGGTTCGCAACGCCTCTGACGGCACTTCCTGAATTTCGACAGAAAAAGGTCCGGCATTCAAGGCAAACGGGGCCAGTTCGCCGCATTGTGAGCAGAACGGATGGTGGGGGTCGACACTGGCTTCACATTTGAGACATTGCTTCTCACCTTGAGATTCCACTCTCTCGCACCTCTGATTCGGATCGAATCATGCTCCCCGCGTTTGTCCGGAAACACGTGGGATTGGATTATTTGAAACCTTTTCCTATGGCCAATTCCATTTGAGTGGCGCTTCTCCATCTATGCGCAGGCTCTTTTTCCAGGCACTTGAGAATCATTCTATCGAGCCACCCCGGAATTTGCCATCTGTGTACCCTCGGTGGCACAGGGAATGTCCGGAGATGGGCAAATTGGTAATCCTCTGTTGTTGTTCCCAGGAAAGGCCTTTTTCCAGTGGCAAGCCTGTAAAGAGTGGCTCCCAACGCATAAATATCCGCAAGAAAAGGGTTCACAGACTTGCTGTCAAGCACGAAGCATTCAGGCGCCAGCACAGCAGGGTCTGCAGCGGGCTCCTCCCAAATGTGGCGCTTGAGTCCCCGAATTTCCACGAGAGATTTCCACAGACCACATTCATCGAGCTTTACCAGTCGAGACCCAGGGTCAAAGAGGAACGCTTCAGGTCGCAGGCCCATATGAGGTAATCTGCGCGCTATGCCATCGGTCCCGCGATGCATATGAGAATATCCAACAGCATTGAGGATCTGGGGCAAGACTTCCATCACTAATTCAAGTGGTAGTCCTCCCGGGTGGTCCCGAAGCAGTGCTTCCAAGTTGGTTGGCATGTGCTCGTAAATGAGCACTTCTCGGCCATCCACCACGGCCAATCCAATTATTTTGATAATGTTAGTGTCTTGCATGGCCGATTGATACGCTGAGACTTTGCTCAGCAATTCCGGGACAGATTCGTCAGGTAATGAATCGGGATGAAAAAGCTTGACACTGATGTCTGGACCCTGGCCGGAAGAGTCCAGAGCCTTGAACGTGGAGGAAGTCTGGTTATGACTCATTGCTTCAACTATGTCGTAACTTGCCGAGGCTATTTCCTCGATAGATTCTCCGATAGGTGAAACGCTCTCCAAGGGTGCTTCAATTATCGCCTGAAGCTCGTCAGGTAGCTGTTCCTCATCTGCGTGCGAAGGTGGCACAAATGCAACTGCCGCTTGTGGCGGGGGCTGAGGAACAGGTACGGGAGCAACAGATGCGGGTGCGTTGGCATCGACGATTGCTTGCGCTGGAGACTCAACATCCTCTGTTTTGGCGTGGTGAGGCTTCTCGACCTGTTCCGGTTCTTTCGTTATGTCCGCTCCGCAGGCTGGGCAAATTGTGAAAGGCGAGGGATGAATGTGGCTGCAGACAGGGCAATGATACAAGGATTTGAGGAAATTCTTTTCCTCACGCGCTTCCAATTCGTGGATCACTCGATTTCGGTCGAAATACTGTTCTTTTGTGATGAAGCCGTCATTGATGAGCTTTCTTACTATTCCCATCAATTCCTTCGGATTCACATGGTGTCTTGCCAAGAGATCCTTATCCTTGACCCCATTGCAATAGTCTCTCACAAATTCCTGAATATCCAGCTTGACCGTCATTGGCTCCTCTAGCCACTTTTCAGGAGAGTAATCAAAACAATGATAAGTTCGCCGGAACTTCCGGTCAATCCGCTCGCCACGGCCGAGAGAGCTTTCATAATTTCAAGCCTTGGCCCCATTAGCGGTATGGAAATTATATCACCGAATTCATCAGTGAAGCCACGGAAATAAGCAATCAGCGTTCTGTGGTACAGTCACGCTTAGGAATTGAGGTGCGATCATTCGGACTGTACGCTCATATGTGAGAGAAGTGAGACGATGAAGCAGTCTTAGTTTTCGCCATTCAGGAAATTGCTTCGCTGCGCTCACAATGACGCGCTCTGAAGGGCCCTCCATCCCGGCATGTCAGAATGATTACAATCCGTGCGATCCTTATGCTCAGCGACTATTAATCAATGCCCACGAAGTTGATTCTCCCACCACTCGATATCCGAATGGACAAGACCGGTTAAATCGTTGGATTTCAGAATGTTTTCAACCCACTCCAACGATGTTTCCGGAGGATGTGCATAGATTTTTTCCCAAGCTTGCGCCCCTGCAATCCCGAGGAGCAGGACCGTAGCAACTGCGTTGGCAAAATCCTCGGGAATGTCTCTCGGAATATGCAGCCTGCGTTCGTTAGCCATTCAAGAACTCGGAAACCCGATCGGTCTAACATTGGCTGACCTGCTTGAAACGCGCGATAAGCTTCAGAGCAGACCAAAAGTCCCATATGATTTGATCAAACCTGCGCTTCACCGTTTTGTTACTTCATCGATTCAGGTTTCATAAAAAACCCGACTATCGCGCCCACTAATCCCAAGAAAAAACCAACCCAGAACGCCCAATCCCAGTAAAGACAAGCCGTTCCCCGAATGCCTTCAGGCAGGCAGGTCGCCTGAACCATCACAGTAGCTAACATTGCTTCCATAGCAAAAAAATCCTTCTCTTTAGTTGACAATTTACACAAATTCCTATCCGCTAGTCAAAACTCATTCCAGCGGAAGGATACGTAAGATATTGTCGATTCACTTCCGACATCGGTCCGCGATCGCACCACAAGAAGCAGCTTGAGATACAGCGAGGCCCTAGTCGGGTATCAGCCATCCTGAAACATCCTTGCCGTTCGCGTCCTTTCCTTTGAACGGCACCATTCGCCTCAGCATATCAGCGATTCTCTTGGCCTGGTCACACTCGTAGTTATCGCACGTATAACCTTCTTTACACGGGGCGCAAATCATCGCCTCAACCCATTCGGCCAACTGCTTGAGATCCATCCTACACCTCCATGGAAATACAACCAGAATCGTATTTTACCTCTCCTCACGTCGTTTCACGAGATCAAATAAAATCGTTCGCGTATATTACAAAAAATGGATCTTTATTTATTTCTATATTATGATAGTATTATTAGACCCTCTCGACTTGAAACGTGCTGCCATGGTTCCAGATCCGGATGGAATCGTGACACGGACTGAAACTCAAGACCTTGCATGAAAGGAGTAAACCATGCGGAGGAAAGTGCTCACCTTGATCATCGTGAGCGCAGTTGTTGCGTTCGCTTCGGCATGGCCTACGGGCGCAATTGCTCAGGAAGACAAACTGCCGTCGAAATCGGACTCGAGCTGCCTGAAATGTCATACGGACTATGACAAAAAGCCGAACCTTTTGGCAGGCAAGCTCTACGACGTATCCACCAAGGCTAATACTATCCAGCTCCAGATCGACAAGGATATGGAGATCATCTATTTTGATGATTCTACTGTCCTACAGAATGCCCCGAGTATCAAGGAAATTCCCAAACAGGAGTCTATTAGAATCTCGTATGTGAAAAAGGACGGGAAAAGCCTTGCCAAACTCATTGAAGTCAAGAAGGGCTTGGAAGTCCAGAAGGACAAGCTGGCTGACGTGGAAGAAGTCGCCAAGCTGGTTGCTCTGGGCCCTGAAAAAGGCAAATACGTTCTTCTCGATAGCCGTCCCGAGAATATGTACAATGAGGGACACATCCCAACCGCTTTGCCCATGCCTTTCTTCGCATTCGACAAGCTGGCGGAGAAGCTCCTGAAAGACAAAGACGTTCTGCAGATCTATTATTGTTCGGGATTCTCTTGAGTAATGAGCCCACTAGCCGCCAGGAAGGCGGAAAAGCTCGGATTCAAGAATGTTAAGGTGTTCCATGCAGGATTGCCTGCTTGGAAAAGCGCAAATCACATTGTCGTTTCCAATGCCGCTGCCATAGAGAATTACGACAAGAATGACCTTTCGTACATACTCATAGATCTCCGACCCAAGTCACAGGTTGAACAAGGGCACATGCCCAAAGCAATCGCGCTGCCGGATGCCGGGATTGAAGCACTGAAAGACCAATTTCCCAAATTCAAGAATGCTGCGGTCGTCCTTTACAACGAGAATGGCGATACTGCCCAGGCTCAGGACGCGTACAATAAAATCACCGATTGGGGCTACAAGAACGTGACGATCTTGACCGGGGGATTCCAGGCATGGGAAAAGGCCGGCAAGCAGGTGGTCAAAGGTCCTGCTGAGTCCAAGATCGCGTATGTCCGGAAGCTCGCTCCAGGAGAGGTTGAGTTGACGGTATTCAAGGATGTTCTCGCCAATCCCAAAGATTCGGTGATCCTTGACGTCAGGGCGGTTTCTGAAGCCACGGCTGGCAGTCTTCCCAACGCGCTTAATATTCCCCTCGATGACTTGGAAAAGCGCTTGGCGGATATTCCGAAGAAACAAGCAGATATATATTCACTGTGGAACAGGGGCCCGTGCAGAGATGGCATACAACGTCTTGAAAAAGGGCGGGGTTGATTCCAAGTATTTGAAAGCCAAAGTCGATTTCGACAAGGATAACAAAGAGAAATACACGATCGAGGACTGATCTACAGCGTCCGCCGGGAGATCGCTAAGACCAGACACACGAGAAATACCTTCCTTGTATACCTCATGTGAAGAAACTGCAGGCTGCTTTGTCACAGCCGCCTGCAGTTTTTTTCCAAGTCCTTGCTGCTCGACTGAATTCCAATATCCTCACTTGCAAACCACATATGCAAGATGCTAATTTTAATAATGTGAATCCCTTTTTCTTATATTGCACGTTGTCGTCAGGTCTGTAATATAGAGACTCGGCGCAGTCCGACCAGAAAGAGAGGACCGAATAATGGGTATCTTGGATTTCATCAAGGGCGAACTCATAGAAGTAATCGGATGGCTTGACGATACGGGTGATACCCTAGTCTGGCGCTTTCCGGATCAGGACAATGAGATCAAGATGGGGGCCAAGCTGACCGTCAGAGAGGGCCAGGCCGCAGTATTCGTAAATGAAGGCAAAATAGCGGATGTATTCAGCCCAGGCCTCTATTCATTAACTACGCAAAATATGCCGGTGATGACCACACTCCGATCATGGAGACATGGTTTTGAATCGCCGTTCAAGGCCGAGGTATACTTTGTCAGTACCCGCAATTTCCTCGACCTCAAATGGGGGACCCAAAATCCGGTGATGATGAGGGACACTGATTTCGGTGTTGTGCGTTTGAGGGCTTTCGGTACATACGGGATTCGGATTACGGATCCCGCCGCAGTCATAAAAGAAATCGTGGGTACGGACGGCTGCTTCACCACGGAAGAAATCGAGGGTCAGCTCAGAAGCATGCTCGTGTCGACTTTTGCGGAGATGCTCGGAACATCGGGGATAGCCGCTCTGGACCTTGCTGCCAACTACAAGAGCATGGGAGACAAAGCACGCCAGGCCATGGATCCTGAATTTCAGAAATACGGGCTCTCACTCACTCGATTGGTGATCGAGAATATCTCGGTACCGCCTGAGGTGGAAAAAATGCTCGACACCCGCTCGCAAATGGGCATTGTCGGAGACATGGGACGTTTCACTCAATTCCAGACGGCCCAAGCTATACCAGAGGCAGCGAAGTCAGGAGGGGCCGGGGAATTTCTGGGAATGGGCGCCGGCATTGCCATGGGTCAGCAGATGGCCAGCCAGATGGCCGGATCGTTTTCTCAACCTCAGCATCAGAAAGCCTCACCGGCTGGTGCTGCTCCTGAAAATCATAAATTCTGTTCTCAGTGCGGAAAACCAATCTCAACAGAGGCAAAATACTGTCCGGAATGCGGTGGCGCCCAGCAGCTGAAGTGCTCCCAGTGCGGCCAGCCTGCAACCCCGACAGATCGCTTCTGCCAGGAATGCGGTAATAAATTGAGCTAAGACTGAGGACTTTTCAGGATAATGACAAGGCCGGTCCCGCATGGAATCCGGCCTTTCTTGATCTCTAGCGCATGCCACGAACCCTGTCTAATGTCTATCCGGAATTCGCCTGAGATTGATGCAGATGGCGAGCCCTGTATACAACCGGCCTTATGACCCTGAACACGTTGATCTCGCACGTTGTGGTAGGAAACAAAGCAGGACGCACAGCGCCTACATCTCTTCCTTAGAATCGTCCTTGTTCCTCAAAAAAATCCTCGTCAGTTGATCATCCGCTATGAGACAGAACAATTCCTGGCTCTCGTTTTCAATCCACTCCAGAGCATTTTTCTCATGCTCCTCAAGCCTGGAACCTAAAATGGCTTCCGCATATCGTCCGGCCTTTTGAGGTTCCACTCCGACATGTGTGATGGCTTGTGCCAGTCTGAACAGCACTATTTCAGAGATTTTATAGCGATTACCCTTTGCACCGGATTGAGCCGGCTTCAATAGTCCCTGTTCGACTGCTCGATCCAATACTGTGCGATCCTGAACGTCCAGGAGGCAAGTTGCGTCTTGAGTGCTCACCATTTTGGAGAACATAGATCCCTCCCAGCGGACCCGGAAGCGGTTGAGTAATAATGTGGTCTAGAAGCGCCTTGAGAATATCGATATCACGCGGCTTAGGCATGGTCAAGCCATATTCCGGCAGATTATTACAGTAGTTTTACTGTTTAATTACAGAAACATATCTTATCAATACATTTATAACATGAGCTATGCTGGATTAGTCGAAATGTTCATTGACACTTAATTATCGGTTTGATATAATACTTAAAAATATCACTAGTTATCAGCTTGAACTGATAAGGTTTTTAAGTCATACTGGAAGGAGTTTCGCATGTTCAGGTTCTCCGTAATAATCCTGGGCGTCATGGTGATTGTCCTGGCAGCAATGCCTTTTGGGCATGCCTATACTGCAACTCGGGGCAATATCGAAAGATTCAGCGGTGGAGCATGTATGCCGACCGGTTGTCCTCCGATTTCCGCCTCGGCGTACCCCGGTCCTGCTTTCATGCCGGCAAAAATCAGCAAGTGCAAGGTCCCTCAGACGTGTGCTCCTATTCCATGCGGGCCACCGCCGTGCGCACCTATGCCCTGCGCTCCGGCATGTACAATCTGGTATGAATACGCGTATTTTATATTTGGACGGTGTTTACGCGGCTGTCCTGTAAGGGATAGCCGCTTCTTTTTCACGCAAGTCCTCGCGACAGCTTCACCGCCTCGCAGGCTCTTTCTTCGTCACGAATACACTCAAGTAATTCCAGCGGTTGCGAGATTATAGGACTTCTCAAAAATTCTGTAGGACTGACTACGCATTCTCGCTCGCACTCGCAATGGTCCAATCATGTCATTGCGAGGAGTGAAACGACGAAGCAATCTCAGCTTCAGATAATGGAGATTGCTTCGGGCTACGCCTTCGCGATGACACTCTTCCGCTCGCCAGCTTAGTATGGCCGACATTACTTTTGAGAATACATATAACTAGATATAATTACGGTAATAGCACCGAAATACCCCAGAGAAGGTAATAACGCGAAAACTGGTGGTTATTTGGAATCGTTTTTCTTGGGCTTCTGCTTCTTCACTGGTTTACCTGGGACCAGCTTTGGGGTCAGCTTCGGGGCGATGGTCTTCTGCGGTTCTATTTCGGTGGGGTTTATTCTCTTGAGTTGATCATTGAAGGCCTTCCAAGAAGCTGCGTATTCGCCGGCCTGGTCCTTCATCATTTCCAGGGCGCTGCGAGCATCTAGAAAAGCCTTGAGCGATTTCAGCTCTTCGCTCATGTCCAGCTTCCAGGCTGCCGTAGAATCCTTACGCACTATCCTGATGATCCTCAATCCGCCCCTGAGCGTTCTTACCTGTAACAGAGCGAGAGTATCTTCTGACTGCATGATCGTTGCGACGGCCGTCGGGTCCAGTGCGTTAAGCAACGCCAGAGATTCCGGTGGCTGATCCAGCTTGTATTGTGATGACAATTCCAGTGCGAGACCGCGGGACTCTTCAGAGAGCAGTTCCCGGGCTTGGGTCAGATTCTCCGACTTCATGCGATCCCTGTACAATATGAAGACTGCATCCGGCTTGCTGGGGACAAGCTGACACCCCGATAAATACACTGATAGGAGGGCAAAAATCCCCACCAGACGCGCAAGACTTATCCTTGACAAGCCGACACGGCTAACCTCCCCTACAGATTCAGATATTCTGCAGGTGCCCATGAAAGATCGGGCCGTCTCCTTTCAACGTGTGTTCCAGGCAATATTTATGTTAAGTCCTGACGACAAAGTCGCCGCCGAAGGCCTTCACCGCGGAACAACTCCACTCAGACCTTCCAAATCCAAACTGATTGAACGAGACTCCAAACCCGACCTCATAACGTGCTTCAATTAGACACGAAACAACATCCGCAGTCAATTCATCAAAGATGCTTGGCTGCCTTCGGTCCGGCAGACGCTGCCTGTTAGGTCTGCGTCGATTGTAGGCCCATTTATTGGGAACCACGCAATCATAATCGTCCCACGGGGGTTTCCACTGGCCACTTCAAGCGCTCCTCCGTGAAGCTGCATTATCTCCTTGCATATTGATAAACCGAGACCAGCTCCTCTTTCCCCATCAGTTCCCTTGGCGCGCCCCCTGTGAAAGCGTTGAAAAATCCTGACCCGCTCGGAAGACTTTATCCCCACGCCGGTATCTTCCACTCGGATTTCTACCCCTGGCACTCCATCCCTGATTGCTGCCTGCGTGATTGTCTTTACCATGCCGCCAGTCGGAGTGAACTTGATTGCGTTCGTTACAAGATTGTTCACGAGCTGGGAAATTCTGCCTATGTCACCTCGCACTTTTGGGAGATCTAGTGCCAAATCAGTGTCCAATAAAATTTCTTTTGCGGAAGCGAGTATCCGCAACCCTTGCATGCATTGATTCACGGGAAGATTGACATCCAAAGGAAAAGCTCTCAGCCCGGCTGTTCCCGATTCCAATCGCAACAGTTCCAGAAGGGAATTAATGAAAGCTAGCTGATCCTTTGCACATTGATATAAGGTCTCAATGCCTGCCGCGGTGGTAGAAGGTTCGTTCGTTCGTCTGAGCAGTTCTATGGTTCCCAAAAGCGCTTGAAACGGAGCACGCACATCATGAGAAAGAATTGACAAAAGCTCCGCTTGTCGTTGATTCAGTTCTTCGGCTTGGCGCCTGAGACGATTTCTTTCCACCAGATTCTCTATCATTACTGATATCTTACGGGGATCCAAACTCAGCAGTTCGCGTTTTTCCAGGTAACCGTCCGCTCCTGCAGCAAACGCCTCGTTCCAAGCGTCCACCGTTTCCATCGAGGAGCTTATCAGCACTGTGCTGTGCGGGTCCCGTTCCTTTATTTCTTTGCAAATTTCTATCCCGTTGCCATCAGGGAACACAATATCCAGAAGAATGGCGTCATAACATTTTTTTGCCGCTTCACGCGCAGAAAGCGCTGTATCTGCCTGATCGATGCGGAATTTGCCTTGCAGCATTAGGCAGACCTTTCGACGAATAATAGGTTCGTCGTCTGCTATAAGAAGGTGCAACTCGCTGTTCATCATTAGGGCTCCGTAAGAAGAGGCAGTTTCAGGGTAAAACAAGCGCCGTTTCCATGCTGGCTTTTGACCTCGATTCTTCCATTGTGGGCATTCGCTATCCTGCGAGCCAAATATAGCCCTCGGCCTGTCCCATTTGTGGTGAACCCCAATTGGAAAAGCTTTCCCAAGTTTTCTGGAGCAATGCCCGGTCCATTGTCTTGAACTCTAACGAACGCGTCCGCATTCTGGCAGCCTATAGAAATCGTTATTTCACCGCCTTTTTGGGTGAATTTCACAGCGTTTCTGATGATATTATCCAGTGCCCTGACGAGGAAGCGCTCTTCTCCTCTGACGCAATAGGCTGTTTTATGAAGATGGTCAGACTTGATGGTCAATCCTTTGCCGGCCGCTGTTTCGCGATAATTAGCTACACACCGGTCCACCACCAGGTTGAGGTTTACGGCGGAAGGCTTTATCTGGAAAGCGTCTGAATGCAATCGTATAAAATCCATGCGCTCCTCGAGCATGGAAAAAAGCTCGACACGTTTTTTCTCCACTTGATCCAGGAACTGCACCCCTTCTTCGATTTCTCCGCTGGAAAGAAGTTCTTTGGCGCTGTCCAACCCTATGCCCATGACGTCCAGGGCGGCCTTTAACTCGTGTCGATAAAGGCTTCCTATTTCTTTGTCTATCAGGTGCTGATCCGTCGTATCCCTCAGCAGGATGACTTGAGGTCGCAGCTCTACCTCGAACCGTTTCCCTCCGGAATAGATGATTACTCTATCGCCGAAGATCTCGCAGGCCTCCTGGTTTTTGCGTACCAAAGCTGTAATTCTGGAAAGGACATCATCGCGCGAATAGCGTTTTAGTGCTTCTTCCAGGGATCCGCTGCCGAAAAGCAGTTCCCGAAGATGCTTGTTTTCGGTGAGCATAGACTCCGCGGAAGGGTTCATATAATACAAAAGCCCAGTGCGGTCCACGCAAATAATCCCATCTGGAACCATTTCCAGGGCCTGTCTATCAAGCTCGCTATTACGAACCCGTCTTTTGCGCTCTTCTCTGAGACGTTCCGCCCTGTTGCGATGGACCGATTCTTTCGCGAAGGAATATGATTCGAAAAGGAATTTATTGACCAACTGCTGTTTGGAGCCCTCTGTAGTTAAGAAGGACCCGCCGTTGGACGCTTCGACGATCTTTGCGAGTCTGAGGCGCTGAAAGAACAGCTGGTCTGTGTGACTCAACCAGAGGGACCGCCACTCTTTGTCAGTCAGCGGAATATGGAAGAGGGACAACAAGTACAGTGTTCTTGCCAGTGATGACAGTTCCTTCATATCGTGCACAGAACGCAGAAGTTGATGGAAATCGATTTGGCCGGGGCTTGGAAGATTGCGGGTTTCTACTTTCCGAGGGAGAGAAGGACGCCATTGATGAAGTATTTCAAGGCTTTTGTACTGCGATTTCAATGACGCAAGAAGTTCCGGAGATATGCCGGAGTCCAAAAGCCGCAGGATGCATAATCGCGATGCAGCCCTGAGTTCTTCGGGAATGTCTCGGCGAGATAAGAGATTTTCCACGAGAAAAGGTATAGCGGTCGTCGGGTCGCATTCCTTGAGAAGAACGATCTGCATGAACCCCATATCGGTCGAAGGATACTCCTTCATAAGCTCTTCAGGGTTCCCTCTGAGTTGCCTGTACGCCCACATACACGCAGGCGTGACAAATCCCCTGCTAAGAATTGCGTTTCGAAGAGTGACTTTCTGAGTGGCAGTGGACCATCGTACCCCTGCTTCCACAGCGAGGTTCTGATACGAAGCTTCTCCCTCTTCCAAAAACTCCAACAACCCGGAAAAGGCTTTATCAGTAAACTTTCCGTGACCGGCCGCATCTCTTTCAAAAAGAGCATGAAAAGGTGGCATTGTGTCTACCGGAGAGCGCTTTTCAATTTCTTTTATAAATTTGTTAAACATATGCGACTAATTATTCGATTTTACGTTATTTGTCAAGTAATTAGAGCGTGGACATAAATCGGATCTGGGAAACTCGGAACAGCACCAGAATAGCTGGAGTAGCGGATTTCATGTACTCTCTTTAGAACATATTCGGACAGCGGATTGATCTCGACGCAAATTCGTCCACTTCATGAGGTATGCAGGACCATAGCGTTTTTGACATTCATTTGACACAATCGCAAAATTCGTCATGCACAAGGTACCTATCATAATCATGCAGGTCATTCTGCAATTGAATAGTTCAACTAATTGATAGCTTTAGATGTCGGCACGAGAAGAGGACATAAGCCTGACAGTCAGAGAGTTAGGTCCTCTCTCCGGACTGGAACCCAACCAAAAAAGGAAGCGCCCGGCTTCCCCCGTCAGCTTCAGCGTGTTGCGAACGCGCGGCGTAGTTCCCCGAGGATTTGCGGTCTGATTTCGGCTACTTTTTTGCGCCAATCTTCCACTTTTTCCAGCGCCTCTTGTTCCCACGGAAGACGGTCATGGTCCATTTTACCACGAATGTATGTTTCCAAATCTGGCGGCACCGGAGGCGTCAATGCTCTGCTAAATTTTTCCAGTATTGCTTTGACAAGCTTATTGCGTTGCTGGATCTGTTTTTTGGTGAGAGTTAGCGGTTCATTTGGCAAATCTTTGGGTATTAGCTCTAGTTCCTCAATATCCCAGCCGTTCTTTTTCGCTATGGCTATGATTGCCTTGACCCGATCATATTGAGCGCCCGAGTCCCTCATCCGGGAATCGGCATCCAGGCAAACTGATTCTCTCTTAATCATTGAAGCCACCCCCAATTTCATTAAAAGAACATAATCACGAAAAAACAATCCAGACTCAGACAGAATATATCCGTCATCATGGCTGGTTACGGCTAATAGGCCGTAATTACGAGGTGGTCTATAGTGCGGAATTGGGGCCTTGTCAAGCATTTTTCACACTTAACTCAGCGGATTATTTAAAAAACCCGAAACTGATTCCGTTACGATTTTGCATCCTAGAAAAATAGTCAGCTTTTCCCCAGGAAACAGATTGCATAGTTCAGATGTTTAATGTACCTTAATGTGTGATGCTTTCATTACGAGGAGGCGGTACCTTGAATTTTTCTGAAAAGAAATACAGATTTAATACATTAGCGGTTCACGGCGGCCAGGAACCGGACCCGGCAACTCTGGCCCACGGGGTACCGGTGTACAGAACTTCATCGTTTGTCTTCAAAGACGCTAAACATGCTTCCAACCTGTTCGCTCTGAAGGAACTCGGTTATATCTACACGCGTCTCACTAACCCTACGTCAGACATCCTTGAAAAACGTATGGCTGCACTGGATAACGGCGTGGGAGCCCTGGCAGTTGCCTCCGGTAAGTCAGCGATCTTTTATTCGCTAGTCAATATAATGGAATTCGGCGAAGAATTCATATCTGCCTCCAACCTGTATGGAGGTACGGTACACAATGTTCAATGACATACTGCCCAGATTCGGAATTGAGGCGCGTTTTGTCGATTACCGCGATCACAAAAAAATGCGCGATCTTATCAATTCTAAGACTCGGGCGATCTTCATTGAAACCATAGGCAATCCCAAACTGGGCGTGCCTGATTTTGATGCCATAGCTAGAATCGCGCAAGACGCGCATATTCCGTTGATCGTGGATTCGACTTTTACCACTCCTTACCTCTTCCGACCTTTGGAACATGGTGCGGATGTGGTGATCCATTCCCTGACAAAGTGGATCGGAGGCCACGGAACAGGAATCGGCGGCATTGTCGTAGACAGCGGGAAATTTGACTGGTCAGATCCGAAATTCGGGTTGTTCAGCAGGCCGGAGACTTCATACGCGGGCTTGCGTTTTGGCCATGATCTTGGAGATCTCCAGCCTATGGCTTTCATAATAAGAATGAGGACAGTCCCTCTGAGAAATCTGGGGGCATGCCTAAGTCCCGATAATTCCTGGCTGTTCTTGCAGGGCCTGGAAACGCTGTTCCTTCGGATGGAGCGACATTGCTCCAACACTCTAGCGGTTGCGAATTTTCTGCAAAAAGATCCCAGAGTGGCATGGGTTAGATATCCCGGTCTGGAGAGTGACCCTTCTTATGAGATGAGTCAAAAGTATTTCTACAAAGGCATGGCCGGCGGGGTGGTAGTCTTCGGGCACAAAGGTGGCGCTGCTCAAGCAGAGGCTTTCATTGACAAGCTGAAGCTTTTCTCTCATCTCGCCAACGTAGGTGACGCAAAAAGTCTGGCGATACATCCTGCCAGCACGACGCATTCACAGCTTTCCGCAGAGCAGCAGTCTGCGTCGGGGTTGTCCCCGGACCTTGTCAGACTTTCCATTGGAATCGAGGACGAGGAAGATATCATTGAGGACTTGGATCAAGCCCTTGGTTGATCAATCATGTTCGTGATCAGGTTTGTGTTTGTGCAGCCCGCAGTGGCCGAGGGAATGCGAATGCTCATGCGTTTCGTCTCCGTGAGAATGCTCGTGAGCGTGTGAATGCTCGTGACTGTGCGAATGGGAGTGCGATGCTTCCGAGGACTTCAAGTCGCCGCCGAGCATTGAAAGCGCTTGCTCGAATTCCTTGTTGGCTTTTTCAACGAACTCGACTCCGAGCTTTATCCTGCCCGCTATCTCGCCGCGTCCTTGGGTTTCCAGCAATTCGGCAACTTCGAGATAACCTGTCACATGCTCGATGTTATGGCTGATCCAATGACTCAGTCGAACTTTGCTTTTTTCGATATCGTCCATTATGTTTCTCCGTTCAGTTTTTCTATACGAATTCTCGAAAGTAATGTCGGTTATTCTAAAGTGAAGGCGTGAAGATTGTCATTGCGAGCGAAGCGTGGCAATCTTGATTTCGTGTTATGGAGATTGCTTCGTCGCTCCGCTTCTCGCAATGACAGGGTTAGACCGCGAGAGTGCGAACGAGAATGAGCAGCTAATCCGACAGAATTTTCGAGAACTACTATAAAGGGATCGGCCTTAGCCATCAACGCCCGCCCTCGGCCACCATCCTGATGAAATTTCCCAGCATGATTCTACCGTCGCTGCATTCGCTCCCCGGCAAATTTCCGGAGCGCTCCGGATGAAAAGCCATGCCGTAAACCATCAGTCCCGGAATCCTGATAAGTTGCACTTCGGACATTTGGCTCCTGGCAAGATTGACGAACAACTCCGGAATTGTCTTTACCTCTTCATAGTGACTTTCCATTGCCTTGAATCTCCCAGGGTGCGTAGTGACCCCGGTGAAGATCGGATCAGAGCCAAGAGTCTCCAAATCAACGAGCCCTCTTTCTGACACCGCCTCCTTTGGATATTTTTCCGGGAAAACTCCAACCAGACGAGAATCGATGAAATCGATAGTACCCCCGAAAACCATAGCCAGAAACTGATGCCCTCCGCAAATTCCCAACACAGGAAGACGTTCTTTCAATGTCAGGTTCCTCACCACAGCCTTTGCAGCTTCGAGCTTTGCGCCTGCATCTTCGCGGTACATATACCAAGGCGTATTTTGGGGACTGAGCAAGATGAAATCAGGACGCTGTTTTTTCACCAGTTCCGATGTAAATTCAGGATAATGGATATATTGGAGCTCAATGCGTACATGTTCTTCGCAGCGGGCACCTCGCTCTGCAATCGTCGAGTCAAGACCTCGACCAGTTCGGAATATCGAACCGGATCAGGCCCTCTGAGCTCAAGGTCGACCAACATACCTTTCAAAGTCTTTTCTCGGGGATAAAGCATGATGGTTATTGATGCGAGCGCAATCAATACACAAGTGAGCGCAATCAAGGTCCTTTTACTGGTGAATAATAATCCCGATCCTTTGACGCTCGGTTGTTTCATGAGAGCGGCCGCACAGTGAAAGGGTTCTCGTGAGACAAGACTGTCAAGCGCCCCTATTCAGGCTGGCTCCACTGATATTGTCCCCACTGACCCTGGCCGTAGGGAACACCCCAGTGCGATTGCGGTCTTCTGAGGAAAACTTTGTAAGAGTCACCGGTCGTGTCTCGGAAAAGGCCTCTTATAGAGCCATCGGCATAAAGATTGCCGTGGAAGGTGTGGCCTTCCTTCTCACCGAAGATGGTGTTTCCACGGATTTTCCCATAAATATCGAATTTTGCTTTGCCCAGAAAATTGCCGCCTTCAACGATTCCATAAATGTCTTCACCCTCTTGGCGCATTATGGTTACAGTTCCTTCTGCCCCGAAAATGGGCCCTTTAGCGTTCCCAACCCATTGGCCGCGAATATCATATCCTGCTCCTGCGGCAAAAACTGCAGACGCGGCCAAAACCTGTACCATCACCCAGATAAAACAAAGTTTTCTATTCATGATCCTATCATTTTAACATATTAGTATGATAAAACATAGTCAAATATTAGCCTTTGACGCTGACGTATTGTGAAGCTTGCAGTTATTATTCAAGGCTTCTTCGGATGCCTCTCGCTCCAGTATAGACAGGGTCTTTTTTTCTCCCATAGCGATCAAAGTGTCTTCCGCCTCAATGATGGTGTACGGTCCTGGATTGAAAACCATCTGCCCGTCCTTCTTCTTTATGGCAATAATTATGAGATTCAGCTCTCTGCGAATGTCGGTGTCCACGAGTCTCTGGCCGCAATAGCAGGACTTTTCATGAAGTCTCACTTCTTCGATTTCTATGTCATATTGTCTGTGGTCCATTGCCACTTCCAGGAAACTCATAACCGCAGGCTTGAGAATGCTCATGACAAGTCGCATACCCCCGATTTTGTAAGGACTTATCACTCTATTGGCCCCCGCACGCAGGAGCTTCTTTGCTGCTGCTTCCTCGCCGGCTCTTGCGATTATTTCCAGGTCCTGGTTCAGCTCTCGAGCGGTGAGCACAGCGTAAACGTTTGCCGCGTCAGAATCGAGCACAGAAACAAATCCCCTGGCATTCTTGATTCCAGCAGCAACCAACACTTCTTCCTCGGTAGCGTCGCCGGGGGAGAGATAATACCCGGTTTGCATTATCTTGTCCTGGGTCTCTTGTTTGCTTTCCACAATGACAAAAGGAATTTGCCTGGCATGCAGCTCGTCACAAATGAAAGAGCCCATGCGGCCGAATCCGCATATGACAAAATGGTCCCTGAGTTTTTCGATTGCTTTCATAGAGCGCCGCCTCGTGAGTATCTTGGTGAGCTCCCCTTCAATTAGCATTTGGCTTCCGGTGACCACAGCATAAGCTACGACACCGACCCCGGAAAATATTATGAAGAGTGTGAAGAGTTTCCCGTAAAGGGTGGGATCATGCACCTCTTTGAAGCCAATGCCCGTGATCGTGATGACGGTCATGTAAAAACCGTCCAGATAGGACCATCCTTCGATGAATCTGTAACCGAGCGTGCCAATTATTAGAATAAGGACTATTCCCGTCAGCGCCTTTACCAACGCACTATGATAACTGAACAATACGGTTGGTTCGTTTCTTATGCTCTTAGACGCCATAAATCCATTCCGTTAGACTGATGAGATTCTGCTTCGGCCGCAGATTCGCGCAAAATTTAGATGTTCCTCACGGCTAACATTTTCAAGCCAGGACTTCACGCTCTATTCCAGCACGTACAGACACCCATGACAACGGTCCTGTTCGTTACAATCCAGGCCATATCCAACTATAAATCCGTCCTCTATCCTGAAGCCACAATAGTCCAGTTCCACGAACTTCTCGCGCCTTCCGGTCTTGTCCACCAGGGCGGCTGTTTCAACGGTTTTTGGGCCTTGCTGTTCGATTCGCTTGCGATATTCGCTCAGAGTCAGTCCGGAATCGACGATATCGTCCACAAGAATCACGTTCCTGCCTTCGACAGGGATTCCCGCATCCAAGAGTATGTCGAGTTTTCCACTGGTGACAGTCCCATCTTTGTACCGAGGAAATCCTGACAAAATCCACCTGGCAATCTACATCTATGTTCCTGACCAGGTCGGCCATGAACATGAAAGCTCCCTTTAGAATTCCTATGAGCAGCAGGTTACCTTCCGGATATTTCTTGGAAATCTGTTTGCCGATTTCCGCCACCCTTTGTGAAATTATCTTTGCGTCAAAGAGCACTCTTTTGTTCAACGGTTGCATTACTGACTCCTCGGGCTTTCTCTTTGAATGCCGGTCGGAAAAGAACGGCATTCTCGCGACGACCCTAATATATCACCATCGGCTCTTTGCTCCGAAATTCAAATCATCGTCAAGACCGGCAGAAAGCAGGTGTTCACCGCGAGCCGCTATCATAGCAGCATTGTCCGTGCACAGTGAAATGGCAGGGAATATTGCTTCTATGCCTTTGCGACGGCCTTGCTCAATCATTCTTTCTCGAAGAGCGTTGTTCGCCGCAACGCCTCCGCATACTATCAGCTTTTCGGATTTATAGATCTCTGCGGCCCTCAGACCTTTTATTGTAAGCACATCCGTGACCGCTTCCTGAAATGCCGCAGCTATGAGCTTGATGCCTTCGTGAACAGAGTTGCCTTGATCTGGAATAGCCAGAGTGTGAAAGCTGCCTGGTTTGTCATTAAGCCTTGTCGAACCGAAGAATTCTTCGGCCTGCCTAAGCACCGCTGTCTTCAGACCGGAGAAAGAGAAATCGAGATTATCTTTTTCCATGAGCGCCCTTGGAAACCGTAAATTGCCCGAATCAACGCCTCTGGCATGACGTTCGATAATTACACCTCCCGGATAGCTCAATCCCAGAAGCTTGGCTACCTTATCGAATGCTTCGCCTGCCGCGTCGTCGCGGGTCTTTCCAATCACTCGGATCTCCATGGGAGAATGGACATGATAAAGACTCGTGTGGCCACCAGAAACCACAAGCCCCACAAACGGAAAGTCTATGTCGTCCCGCTCCAGAAACACGGCAAAAAGGTGCCCGTGAAGGTGATTCACCCCGGCCAAGGGTTTTTCCAAGGCCAGAGCCATCCCTTTGGCCACGCTTATACCGACCAGCAACGAACCGATTAACCCAGGGCCTCGAGTGACCCCGATACCTTCGAGCTGCTCCGGCTTTACTCCCGCTCTGGATAAGGCTTCTTTGATCACGAAAGAGATTGCTTCCACGTGCTTCCTGGAAGCAAGCTCAGGTACTACTTCCGCCATATTCCCGGTGAATGTCGATTTGCGACAGAACCACATCCGAGAGAATATGTCTACCATCCTGGACCACTGCTGCTGCGGTTTCGTCGCATGAACTCTCAATTCCCAATACCAGCATCAATTCTGTCCAATCATCATTCTAATCGTTTGCATGCGCTCCTGTACCAATTCTTTCGGCAGACTCGCGTAACGATCCGGCAGGATTTCCCTGGAAGTGCACTCCAGGACAGCGAGGAGCTCCTGATATTCACGCTGACGAGCGATGTCGGAAGGTATGAAATCCTTGGCTTCTTCAAGCACCATTTCGGAAGTGAGCTTTCTTTCCAGAAGTCTTCTGCGTTTCAACTCAGTCAGAAGCTGGTCGTAATCCGCTGGAAAATAGTCGACGGTTAGCTTGAGGAATTCGTTACGATGCTCCTCAGAGAATGAACACAAGGTCCACGTCAGCCTGAGACAGCACGTGCTTCACAAAAGCTTCCTTTTCCTCACCGTCACTTGCAAATACCGGGAGATGCTCTCCAGCTCTGCCTGATCTTTTAATGTCCGGTTCCAGCCTGTCCGGCCTTGCCGTTATTATGACCCACACGATTTTGCCTCTATTTTCCGGATCGGACATCATCTTAAGGATATTTCCAAAAAGCCGCCTGTCAACTTCATGGGTCTGCGCGCTACGACCGCCGATTTCAGTATCTGCTTCGTCGTAAATCACCATCACATTTCCCATAGCTTCCAGGATAGACCGTATGCGCTCCCAGTTCTTTTCCGTCTGCCCGACGTAAGGCCCCCGTATATTCTTCAGTGCTACTGCTATCCAGCCGCACTCTTTCGCAAAGGCTTTGTATATGAATGTCTTGCCCACGCCGTTCGCGCCGGGGACGAGGATCCCTACGGGCATTAGGTCCGGATCATCGCCCTTTAGCGTTGCTTTCAGCTCGTTAAGCTTCTTCAAGAGCTTGGACGCACCGATCACTTTCTCAAAGCCATATTTTAGGGCAGGAAATTCGATGTGGCCTTCCAGCTCTTTTTCTATGATTTCCTTGGATTTCTCGAAAATCAGCTCCGGCGTGAGCGCTAGGCCTTTGAATGAAGCCTGCCTGAAGATCTGTCGTATGGACAGCAAAGTCAAACCAGCGCTGCTGTAGGCAAGATGTGAAGGCGGCACAGTGCTTTCCACGTGTTCCTGTTGCAGCAAGTATTCGATGTAAAGCCTGCGCTCCTCTTCTTTCGGGCGATCAATTCTGATTGCCGAGCAATAAGGAAGATCCACTATTCGTTCGTTTATCCCGTTGAGAGTTTCTGCCGTGATGAAGACTATGTCTGGAGACGCAATGAATGAGCTGTCGGAAAACCAGTTTTCCAACGTTATTGTCTTTAACCTGTCCGAATCCAGCACTATCTCTCCTCTGGATGGAGGAGCGACAGCTTCACCGTAACGAATTATTATTGCAAAGTTTTTTCTTATTTTTTCCCCTGGGCGTCCTTCAACGGGGATGTTTATGTTGATGTTGGTAAAATCCCTCAACGCGGCGCACGCGAGCACAATGTCGCTGCGTGCTGCAGCGAGCATTTTTTGCAGCCGCGACTCTCCTATTTCTAGTGAAATCAATTGCCTGTCAATCGGATTAAGGAAAGAAATCCCGTTTACCGGGTCATAGAGCAGCACGATTCTCGGCGCAGTGGGCTTGCCGGGTCTTATGAGTGCATCGACCAGGAAATCTATGAGAGGAACGTATTTGTTCTCCGAAACCAGGTATATGTCTTTGGTGTTTCCGTAGATGATGAACGCATTGGATTGAGCGGAGACGTATTTCTCAACTATTTTCTGGGCGAACTCAGGTGGATTCTGACCGTTATTGTTCATTGATTCCAATTCGAGACGCTGATGCAAATTTCATCTGGTTCCCTGGCTCCGCCTGGGAATCCATACCCTCCGGGCTCTGCCCGGAAAACGACTTTATTTCAACTTGATAATGGAGGCAGAGCCTCCATGTCACGCATTCTCAGGCGGAGCCTGGGAACGAGGGAAAATGGAAGGCCAAGCATCCATCTTTCCGGAAGCTATTTTGTGGGGCAGGCTTTCCAGCCTGCCATTATTAGCATTTTTGGATAGGCAGGCTGGAAAGCCTGCCCCACAAAAGCCACGCGTCATTCCGACGAAAAGCGACCGGCAAGATGCCGGTCCTACTGGGGCCTTTCCTCCGCGGAGGCTAAGTTACCATCTATTTTGCTACCGGGAATCTACGACTCAGCCAAGCTCTCTCTCTTTGTCAGAGACTCCAGCCTTCACGCTGCTCCTCGCCTTGAGCAATTCGTCAAATTTTGATGCAGCTTCCTTCTCAGTCCCCACATGCTCGTAAGCTCGGTCCTGAGACTGCACTGTGGATGTACTCATTTCAGTGGCGATTTTTGCGTGAGAGCGCATAGCTGCCACTCTTTCCCGAATGGCGACTATTGATTCATCCACAGCGGTTTCTCCAGACCTTTCAGGCGGTCCTCCAATTGAATCACCTGTTGAGTGGACACAAATTCCGCCACCATTTCGCCTTGTTCCTTCTGGAGACGACCAATTTCTTCCGTGAATGAACGGAGCCTGAGTTTGTAGTCTTCTACCTTCCGCCTTTCAGTATCCAGCGCACCTATGAGTGCGGCCTGTTTTTCCCCTATCTCTTTTATACGTGCCAGATATCGAGTGCCTGCCTCGCGATGAGCTGGATTAGCAGGCTCCGCCTCAGCCGAGGCCAAAGCCCCTTCCAGTTTTCGCTGCAGTTCCACTTCCTCCCGTTCCAGATCTTTGAGAGTCATTTCCGTTCTGTTCGTGTTCTCTGGCCAGGAGCGCCACAGCTTGTTCCATTTCTTTATAGCGCCTCTTCGCGTCATCTATGGCAGCAGCATATGTTGCACGAATGGCCTCAGGGCTGGACGATACAAGATCGTCACCCGCTCCGATGAACATGCCACGAAGTCTGGCCCACAGTTTGCCGAAAAAACCCATTTGGATGCTCCTCTGCACGGGGAAGAGTTGATATCAACACATAATTGTCCACGATGAGCATTCTATCGAGGACCGTCTATAAGTCAAGACGGAAGATACTTGACCTATCTTAGGTTTAGTCTTTACTCCATTAGGAATCGGGGAAGCACCGATGAAATCAATATGGATGTCCCGGCGGAATCTATTCGGAATCGCGAATGCGGAATTGTATGCCCACAAGGGTGCAAATGGTAGAAGTTCTTTCAAATCTCGAACTTGCCGCGGTAGATCCGTGCGGCCCTGAACCCCGGTCCTGGACAGGGTATGAGCCGACCAGACACTGGCCTTTCTGGTTAAGTCATGGCGTTTCTCTAGCCATAATTGTTATTTATCTGTTGGTCGCACGAATATATTGGACGCTTTGACCGGGAGCTTTTGGCTGGATCGCGGCATTCCGGCTGATTCCGATCAGCATTCCGTGGACACCACACCTGCTTCCATCTGCCTTTTTCGATTCGCCGCATGCGCCAGACAGAGGTCCACCTGGCTCGGAATGCAGTTGCAAGTCCGACTGCTCGTCATCTGTGTTCCAGAACCCATTTCTCTATCTCACCCCAGCCGTTAAACCTTTTAGTCACAGGGATCTTCGTAGATCGATTCCATGGCTGGACCATTAGCCCGACTCCTATCCCCAGTTTCAGATAGTCCTTCAAATAAGCGATATCGTCTTCGATGATGAAATCAACGGATTGCTCTGACAGATACAGGCGCTTGTCCCGATTGCCGCCAGTGACCACCATTTCCGGGATTGTGGGATTCCAGGGAAGCGCTTCAAGCTGACGCAAAGCCGTTTTGGGGTCGAAGCGCCCGGTGATGAACAGGAGTGGGCTCTTCTTTTCACGATAAATCTTGCTCAACACTTTAGTCGCATCCGAATATGGTTCTATGCTCGGTTGAGAATACATGTAGTGCACGGCATCTCGCAAAGTTTCGGTGTCCAAACCCAAAGGCTCGAGCTCCCACCCGGCCAGGTCGTCCGGTTTGATGTCCCTGCCTGTCGCGTCATTTATGTGCTGCAAAATCACGTCAATAGACTTAAGCACCACTCCATCTATATCAAAAGCAATTCTCATCTAAAACTCCGTTTGTTGATCGTTCGACAATTAAGCGGGCATTCTCCTGAACAAAACGGCCCCTACAAGCGTGGCTACTATCGTGAAAAGAGACAGAACGAAAAAATCCAGCAGCGGCGAGAACTCATACGGCCCGCCGAGGGCGTACCTCATCCCGTCTATGCCGTAGGTCAGAGGATTTATTTTAGTTAGAATATCCAGCCACTTGGGCAATCCTTCCAGCGGAAACAACGCGCCGGAAAGAAAAAACACCGGCATGATCAAGAAGTTCATAATGAGTTGAAATCCATGAGGATCTGTCATCAGGGCGGCGGCCGCTATTCCCAGAGCCACAAATGCTGCGGAAATGACAAACATGAAAGCCAAAGTCACCACCACACCATAAAAATCCAATCTCACTAATCCGCCTATTCCAAGCGCCAGAAGCAACACCACTCCTTTGATCATTGAAGTCGTAACCGTCCCCAGCGTCTTGCCGGCCATTATCGCAACCCTACTTACGGGGGCCACAAGGATTTCCTTCAGGAAGCCGAATTGCCTGTCCCACAGCACGCTCAAGCCGCCGAACATGGACGAAAACAGCAAAGTCATTCCCACGATGCCGGGCCCTAAGAATTGCATGTAAGTGACGTCCTGCCTGTACTGAAAGAATCCACTGAAACCACTACCAAGTACAACTAAAAACAATACGGGAAGCGCCATAGATCCAATGAGCCGGCTCCAGTTTCTCATGAATTTCTTCATTTCCCTGAGCCACAATGTGTAGATGGTCGAGCTCATCGCTTTCGCCTCAGCATGAAAATGCGCATGCGCTCTGCAGGCTCTGTGACCAGATCTTCTCGCATTTCACGGCCGGTGACCCCAAGGAATACGTCTTCGAGGTTCGGCTTTCGCATTGACACAGAGTTGATTACTACGCCCAAACTCTGGGAAATCTCAAACACTTTAGGGATGACGGCTTCGCCGTGATTGACTCTCAAAATCATTCGATGGTCCTCGAAGCCTATATGCTGCACGCCTTCCATGGCAAGCAATCTATTCGAGAATTCCTGGTCAGACTTGATGACATCCAATTCTAGGAAATCTCCTCCCAGTCCTGCTTTCAAGTTATCAGGACTATCCAGGGCAACGATTTCCCCTTTATCTATTATAGCAATCCTGGAGCAAAGTTGGTCTGCTTCATCCATATAGTGAGTCGTAAGAATAATGGTCATCCCGAAGGATTCTTTCAAGTCACGTATGTAATTCCATATGTTTCTGCGGGCTTGTGGGTCCAGACCAAGCGTGGGCTCATCCAGGAAGAGTACCTGCGGGCGATGCATCAGGCCACGAGCAATCTCCAGACGCCGGCGCATTCCCCCGGAATATGTCTTCACCAGGTCGTATCTGCGATTTTCCAGGTCCACGAGCTTCAAGACTTCGTCAATTTGCGTCCTGCGAACTGCTTTTTTCAGCCCGTACAGCCTACCGTGGAAATCCAGGTTTTCTTCCCCGGTGAGATCGTCATCCAGACTTGGGTCCTGAAACACTATTCCAATGCACTTGCGGACAGAGCTCTGCTCCCGACGGACGTCGTGCCCGCAGACAGAAGCGCTCCCTGAAGTCGCGTGGAGAATCGTGGAAAGTATCGAAATTAGAGTAGTCTTGCCTGCCCCGTTCGGGCCCAATAAACCGAATAGTTCGCCCTTCTGTATCTCCAGGCTGATGCCGTTCAGGGCAGCCACGCTACCGAATTTCTTAACCAATCCGTTGATGCTGATTATTGCCGAGACGATTCCTCCTTGATAAGAACACGTTTCCCGACCGTGGAACGACGCAGACGAACCTAAATAGTCCAAGCAATCGTAATCATTCAGTTACGTGAGGGATGTGCTCACCCCAGGCAATTCAAGAAAATTGTGGGGCAGGCTTTCCAGCCTGCCATCATTGGCTTTTCAGGACAAGGCAGGCTGGAAAGCCTGCCCCACAAAAGCTGTTTGCCCCGAATAGCTGAATGATTACAAATAATCACGTTCTGAATCTTGTCCTTCAACAGCTGGCCGAGAGTACCAAACGACGAGCGGCTCTCCTGGCCGGTAATAAATTCTTTGAACTGAGAATTTTCCTCACGCTGTTTGAGGCTCTTCGTGCTGAGGGAAATTTTCCCGGATTCCGCATCCACAGCCATGACCTGGACCTGAATCGTCGCACCCAGCTGAAATCTGCTCCTGAGGTCCCCAGATTTGCCATCGCCGATTTCCGAGATGTGAAGGAGACCTGACTTTCCACCGGGAAGTGCTACGAATACCCCGTACTCCTTGACTGAATCCACTTCTCCTGACACCACATCGCCTTCCACAAGTGCCACGGCTTCGGCAGAGCCCTCTAGTCCGGGGTGTCTCAATTCCAGGCCAATGCGCCGCGCCGCTTGATCTACAGAGATAATCCTGACTTCCACGTGGTCTCCTGCAGAGACTACGTCTTTCGGATGATTGATTCGACGGCCGCCCCCGAGATTGGAAATATGAATTAATCCCTCTACACCGGGCTCCAATTGCACGAACGCCCCGAAATTCATCAGCTTGGTTACAGTTCCTTGGACCACGGTCTCCTCAGGAAAACGCCGGGCTGCCGTGCTCCACGGATCTTCCAGGGTCTGCTTGAGACTTAAGGAAATCCTGTTATTGGCCCAATCAAGATCCATGATCCGTACGGTCACGTTCTCTCCAGGATTGAGAACATCTGATGCCTCGTTTACCCTGTACCACGCAAGTTCGGACATTGGGATCAAGCCTTCCACTCCTCCAATGTCTACGAACGCGCCGAAAGACGCTAGCTTCTGGACTGTTCCTTGAACCTCATCCCCCGGTTTCAGCGTTTTCTTAAGCTCCTCAGCTTTCTGTCTGCGCTCTTCTTCCAGCAATGCCCTTCGAGAGATGACTATGTTCCGGCCTCGCTCAGAATATTCGACTATTCGGAACGAAAAACGTTTCTCAATATAATCCGCGGGGTTCCCCCCGGACTGAAGATCAATTTGAGAATAGGGGCAGAATGCTTGTTTTCCCAAAACAGTGACGGAATACCCCCCCTTTCGTTCTTCTGTTACAAATCCTTCTACCGGCACCCCACTCCGATGGGCCCCTCGAATGGCGTCCTCGGAAGCCGCCGCGGTCATTTTCTTGCTCAGGAGGACCTCACCAGCTCTGGTTTCTACCACATATGCCGTGATGGCATCGCCGACATTGACTGTGAGCTCATCGTTTTCGTTCAGCATTTCTTCACGGGAAATCGCGCCTTCGGTCTTGCCGCCGATATCCACAAAGATCCATTCCGATCCTATGGAAACAACAGTCCCTTCTATTTTGCTATCTCTTTGAATGCGGGTATCTTGACTCTTTTGGCTGGCTTCAAAAAGAGTTGAGAAATCCTCTTGCTCGTCCTCCTTGAGCTTGGAATCGGGTGTTTCTCCCGGTTGATTATCTGGCATGGCACATCCCTTTCTTCATTTAATGAAACTTCTTGTTACCTTATTTTCAATGTGGGTTGCAAGAGGCCCACGTTTTCTGATAATAGATATAGAGAAAACATATGAATTCCGCACTTCACGGATCATTGTCCAGCGCCCGACAGGGGAGCGATTCTTGGGAAAGAGATTGCAGGGGGAACTCCACCCCAGAGAATCCAACCCGAAAAATCACTCAGTTTGGGCGCCTACAACATTGTATGGTGGCTTCCCAAGCTCTCATTGAGCCCATATTTGCTGATTCATGCCAGCGCCGGTCGGAACAAAATACCCTCTACAGGTTTTTGTCTGTTGCGACGACTGGAAGTTGCTTTTTCTTGTCAAAGGAGGTCTCAGTCTAAATGCCAGCTTTGCGACGGAACGAAATAGGATGGAATGAAAGATTCCGTCGATGCCTCTATTTCTTTTTGAGGGACGAACTAGACAGTGTACTTATCACAGAAAGTCTCATAGAATCTTACAGAGTTTTCAAAGAGAAAAAAATAGCCTACCCATTCGTTGAGATGCGAGAACTCAAGCCACGCGCAAAGGTTCATGGGCCGGAGTTTACTGACCACAGACATTTCATAATAATTTTTAACGAAGACATGCTTCCCTCGAACGCAAAAATTCACATCAGGTTCTTTGATTCCAACAAAATAAACAAAGAAAATTTGGCGACACTTTCGATTTTCGATCTGCAGGACGTCTTCCATCAACGCATGCGCTATTTCGAGGACACGGAATTCGTCAGTCTTTTGAAAAAATTGGTGAAATCGGATTACGCCCTTCTGATACAGAGGGACCCGAGCGTCAAGGCAAGATACAGGTTCGGATTGACCCATTTTCATGTCCGCATCGACTGGCCAATAGCTGTTGCTGCTGAGGACCTTGGTCGGTATTTGAGGTATATTTCCAAGGACCTCTACGAAAAGGGCGAAAAAGTTGGAGAAATGCTCCAACAAAAATTGTACGAATACTATGGATTTCATCACACGGTAGGAGGCCGGAGAACCGCCGGCCTGGTTGCTGCCAGATATTTGTCTCGCTATGATTTCATTTCCACAGTCTACATTTCTTCATCTGAAGCGCGCACTTTGATCCGGACATCCGAGCAGGGGATATCGAAATATGCGCTCATAAGAGTGTCGAATCCAGATATAGCCGAACTGGCCAAGACCGTGAAGATGAAGGAAAACGATTTTGCTTCAGCCTACTTCATAGATCGCACACCAGAGTACGGTGTGGGGATTTTTTTGGTCATGTACTCTCATAACGAGCATTCCCGCCCTCCGCAGGATGGAAAAGTCCGGGAGCTCAATCCTGATTATCAGTGGTTGAATGTTGATTTGCAGATGCTGGTCCCCCCACCGAATGCCGGGGATGTCCGGCCTATTCATTATTCAAGAGTATACGGCTAGAAGCTATCAATCTAATTCTTTGCCCGTGGTGGTCATAGTGATTTTACCGTGCTTGACCCCTCGGGTGGAGATCAGCTGTTCACCAGCTTTTCTCACTTCGTCTGAGCCGCCCCTCATGATTAGGACCTCCAGGCAGTTGTGCTGGTCCAAGTGAACGTGAACGGCCGATACGATCAAATCATGCTTTCTATGCTGAATTTCAGTAAGCTTCTGGGCAAGGTCGCTCTGTTCGTGATTGTAAACCACGGTAACAGGTACTCACCACATCACCCTGAGGCTCGCTCCATTCGTTATCCACGAGTCGGTCCCGGATTAGATCTCGGATAGCTTCTGATCGGTTGGTATAGCCTTTGTGTGAAATGAGCTCGTCGAACTTCTCAAGCAAGTCATCGGGTATAGAAACCCCGAATCTGACCAAATCCGCCATTGCGATGCCTCCACCAAATAATACGATGTTGCGTTCAAACAAGTAACATGGGATGGAGGACCAACTTGAACATCTGCGAATCTGTGATTCCCGCGTTTTCAGGAATTACGGACTTTGCGCATCTCAATGTTACTCAGCGGAACGCTCATTAGTATTGAAGATTGTCCATTCAGCAAACCGTATAAAGTATACACAAACTGCGCGGTATTGCCAAAGGAATGCCTCAAACAAAAAAACCCCATAATAAGGGGCTTTTTCGGCACTGGATCAGACGCTTCAGAAGTTAGCATTGCAGGTTCTTACTACTGAGCCTCGTCTGAAGTCTCTCCTTCATTCAATTTGTTTTCAATATTATCAACGATGCATTTTGCCCAGGGATCGGTAACTTTGTAAATCATCTCCAAACCCTGGCGTGTGGAAGTTATGATTCCCCGGCTCTTGAGATGAATCAGGTGCTGTGAAACAGTAGCTTGGTGAAGCCCCAGGCATTCCTGCATATTTTTCACATTGCAGCCGCCCACCTTCAGAAGTCCATAAACAATTTTTAATCGTATGGGGTGCCCAAGGGCCTTAAAGATTTCCGCTTCTTTGGAAAACTCTAACTTTTTTACTCTACGGAAGAGTTCATCCAGGTCAGTGGTATCTTCTCTTACGGATTGTACTTGCGCTCTCATTTCTCAAAACCTTTTTTATTTAACAAGATGTCTTTTTTCCCTTATTCCGGCAATCATTCTTGGCCTGCCCCGCAGGCTGTGCGGGAGACATTCAGGTAGCCACCCCGGCCCGGGGAAGCACCCACAGATTCACTACGAACCATCCGATCACCAAGCCGACGACAATAAGTAATTCCATGATGTTCCTCGCGAAATCTAATTGATTTAATGTCCCACAGCGTACGAAGCAACACGTTCGAAGTCTCTTCCTCTGAGGTTGCCGCTTAGGAGGCGATGAAGCCATGCCGGAAGGTCGCTGTCGGGTTCAACAGAAGCTCCGGACGGTTCCGCCAATAGACCGGCCAACCATTGCATCACTGGCGCCACGCTCCATTTTGCCAAGCCCATATGCGTAGCGACCACCCTGCCCTGTTTATCTATGACATACGTGGAAGGAAAACCCTTCACCTCATATATTGCTTCATTAGCCGCGTTTACTACGTAATATCCCATGGTCCGACCATTCACGACATTTTCTACCACAGGCTTCCGCTTGTCCGCTCTCGTAACAATCGTGAAAGGTCCTGCATTCCGCGTCGCGTGCGACTTGACCCACGAAGGATCATCCCATAGATTGGCGCAAAGCACCCTAATATCGGTACTGTTGAAGGATTTCAACATGGCAGACAGATGATTCTTCTCCATGTCACAATAGGGGCAGTCTTTCCGCCAAAAATTCAGGAGGACTACTTTGCCTTTGTAATCTGAAAGATTCACCACTTTTCCGTCCAGGGTGCCCATTTGAAAATTGTTGGCAGCAGGCGGGTTCTTAAAAACTTGAAAATCTGCACCTGCAGGCCCCCCTGCTCCGAGCACCGGCTGTGAGTTCCCAAAAAGGGGAATACAAACCGCCAACACACACACAGCCGACAGAATGGACGTCTTCCGGCCTATCAAGCTATCCTCCTTCGGGGTAAAACATCATATATATAAATATCCAAATATTTATTTGATGTCAATCGGTTTTTTGCCAGCAAACTAATTCCTTAGGAATTTCAAGTCATGAGCGACTAAAATTTCCCAGATTCCCGTGGTGCCAATCAAGGCTTGCAAATGGCCTTTGTGGAGATGACTTCTGTCTGCACGCTGTTGCCTGATTTCATATAAATTTCAGACAATAAGCCCCAGGGCTAATAAGACATCGCAGTTTCATCAGCCCCTAAGTTGGGATCCGATCAACCAAAAAGATTTCCCTGTTTTGGGGCTTTCGGTTTCCTTTTTGCCAATGGGTCCTGAAATTGACACAAAGATTTGTCTATCGAAGAAAGAAAGTGAGATTGGGGAAACTCGCAGGCACGACCATGAAGATTCCTGTGAGCCGCGTGTGTAATGAACAGCTGGTCCCCTGCCCTGGTCATTGCCACGTATAGCAGTCGACGTTCTTCATCCATTTGGTCAGGCGGCATGGATGAAATGTGCGCAGGGACATGCGGGATGATGCCATCTTCACAGCCTGCAATGAAAATCACCTGGAATTCTAATCCCTTGGCAGCGTGAATTGTCATCAAGGTAACGGCTTCAGCTCTGGGATCGAAAGCTTCAGCTTCTTCTTCAGGTGATTGTTTGTTTGCCCTCTGAAACGGTATGCCCGAAGACTTGAGCGCCTCTTCCAGGGCATCACCCACGGCATTTAGCCGGTACAAGACTGCAAAATCACGAAAGCCGTAACTACCATAGGCCGTACCAGCTTTACCTGAATCCAGCGAGAAGAACGAGGCTCCCCCAATGGCTGAATCAATGGTCCGGGAAATGAACTCTGCCTCCGTGGCCTGATTCGGGAGCCTGACTATTTTTATCGTGCTGTCTGTCGATTTCTGGGGGATAAGCTCTTCACACTCGCTTTGGCCATCCAAGATCTGGCGTGCAGTCCTGAGTATCGTTCCAGTAGATCGATAATTTTTTGTCAGCCCGATTCTTAATGCTGATGGATAATCATCTTGAAATGTTAGAAAAAATCTGCGGTCCGCTCCTCGAAAGCCATAAATCGCCTGGTCCGGGTCTCCGATGACGAAAAGGCTCGAGCCGTCTCGGTTGGCCAGAAGCCGGATCAATTCGTATTGAGCACGATTCACATCCTGGAACTCATCTACCAGCAATTGCCGGGCGAACATTCCACGGAATTGGTCAGAAGCATCAGGATTGGATCTCAGCACCTCGACCGGTCTTAGAATCAAATCATCCAGATCCAAAGCTCCGCTGATGCGCAATTGTTCTTGATAAATCGAATACGCGCGCTCGAGGTCTGTGTCTTCGCATTCGTTCAAACCTACGAGGTTTTGTTTTAGAAGGCTGATTCTGTCGAAGACGGCTGATGGACCTCCTTATTTTTCATGCCAGACGACTTCAATGCTTGCCTGAAAAGATTCAGGGCCTCATCCTTGTCCAGCACGCATTTAGCGCTCTCGAACAATCCCTCTTTTGAACAAAAATCCAATATCCTGAGCCCCAACTGATGAAAGGTCCCAACCCAACACTTCTCGGCTTTTTCAGCAGGAAGCATCGATACCAGCCGTTCCTGGACTTCCTTCGCAGCTTTGCGGGTGAATGTCACGGCGACTATTTGTTCCGGTTCGGCGATGGCCGTCGTGATTGTGCGAGCGATCCTCCCCGTAAGCGTGCGGGTCTTTCCTGTCCCTGGTCCTGCCTGCACCAGTACAGGGCGATCAAATGTGGTGATCGCAGACACTTGCTGGTCGTTGAAGTCGTCTCCGCTGTTCTTTGGAGCACTCTCTTCGGTCTTCTTGCTTCTTCTGACTCGTTTTTTGGGAGCTGACTTGCTCGTCAATGACCTGGATGCGGGAGGCTTTTGGCCCGGCAGAAAACTCTCTTGGCCCATGAATTTTTCGCGTTCGCCTGCGCCGAACAATTGGACGGTTCCGTATTCACCGTCGAACCCAGGTTGTATGGAGACGTCTCCGCTGCGAACCCGGCGCAAAGCCTCGGCAATCAAAGGTGATGCTTTCTCCGAAATGGTATCCAAGTCGATAGAGCACAATATCTCAAGTTCCGGACCGAGTTTGCTCAAGAGCTCGTGGTAAACAGCAACAACCTTCTTTGCCTGAGGCCGCACATCCATTGCCTGAGCTACGACCTCCACCAAGGGCAGCATTCTCCAGAAAGGTGCAAAACCGGGCCTATTTCCGGACTGCATGTCTGCAAGCTCAAGGACCCGATTCACAACCCCGACAGTTACCCCATGTCCGCATACTGGACATCTTCCTCCGAGATTTTCAGTCTCTGTCGGATCCATTCTGACGGAACACTTCCTGTGGCCGTCCAGATGGTATTTTCCCTCTTCAGGAAAAAACTCTATTGTTCCTATAAAACACGCTTCATCTTTGTTCTTCGAAGCCCTGCCCTGTTCTTCAGCATTCCGAGCGACTCCAGCGCTGGCGCGAATTGCCTCCCGAATCTCTCGATAGCCAGGTTTGCCTGCAAATATATTCACTTCACGCCCAAGCTTCGAAGGTGAATGCGTATCGGAATTAGAAATAAGAGCATAGCCATCCAACGCACTGACCCGACGGTTCATTTCAGGATCAGAAGACAAGCCCGTTTCGAGCGCGAAGATATAGGGCGCAAGATCGTCGAAGCATTCTTCGATCGAATCGAACCCGGACTTGGAACCCAATATGGAAAACCATGGGGTCCACACATGAGCTGGAATCATAAAAGACTCGGAATTTGTCTCGAGCATGATTTCAAGAAGATTCTTGCTGTCCAAGCCGAGTATTGGCCGTCCATCGGATCGAATATTTCCGATACGGTCCAGTCTCGCGTTGAGACGTCTCATGGACTCCCGATCGGGCACAAAAATTAGGTTGTGAACCTTTCGTGTTGCCCCATTCTTTTTATAGATAGAACTAATTTCTACATTTAGAACAAAGCGGACATCCCGCGGCCCGAATCCGCCGGGAAGCTCAATATTGTCGACAAGATATTGGTCCTTCAGGCGAAGCAGGCCCTCTTCGCTTTCTTCAAGCATCTCGTCGATTTCCGAGGACCATTGGGGATGTGTGAAATCTCCTGTTGCAAGCACGCGTATGCCTTTGAGCGCAGCCCAACGAGCAAGTTCAACAAGATTGCAATCTCGCGAAGTGGCCATGGAATATTTGGAATGTATATGTAAATCAGCAAAGTACACGTGCAACGGCCTCCTCTTGCCGCATTCAGAGCTGAGCGAACAGGAAAGGAATTTCCTCACAAATACGAGGATTCTTCAATCTACTTACTCTTGTTCTCGAAAATCGTGTTGTATTAGCTATTCATTATCGCCGCACTCACAATGTTCAAGCCATGTCATTGCGAGGAGTTAAGCGACGAAGCAATCCTACAGGCAGTTGCCAAAAAAAAATCCGTTTCCTCGTCATTCCTGCGAAGGCAGGAATCCAGAACCTGGCCCCCGGATCAAAGCCTGCCTCGGACTACGATCCTGGGTCCGGGGTGGCGGGTTGCCATTCCCGTAAATTGGGCAAGAATTTTGGCAGCTTGTATAGCTCTTAGCAGGACCGGCGAGCCGCCCGTCCTACCAAAGAGACTGCTTTGGGTTACGCCCTCGCCATCACATTCTCCCAGTCTTCAGCGCAGTATAGCCTACATCACTTCTGAGGATCCCTACATTCGAGGCCAATGTGGGACGCCCTGATTGCGAATGCCTCATTTCTATCTTGGTTTCAGAGAGTTAATCTTATCGTTCAGTTCTTGCTTCAGCACCGGATCTTCCGCAGCTTCCAGGCCCTTGGTATAGCTTTGCAGGGCCTTGGCCGGACTTCCGGATCTTTCTAGGGCCACGCCCGTCTGTAAATGAACTCTCGCCTTATGATCCGGCGAAGATGCCCTCTCCAGGGCTTTCTTGTAGAGAGCGGTTGCTTTGTCGAATTTTTCCTTGTCCGTCCATGCATTGCCGAGATTAATCAGGACATCAAAATCCTTCGGAGCGAATCTCGCAGCGTTCTCAAGCACGGCTATGGCATCATCCGTTCGTTTCTCGGATATGTACACAGCAGTGAGGTTCTTGTGCGCCTGAAGATGCTGATTCTGCATGCGAATTGCACGCACGAAATCCTCAGCGGCCTTTTGCTTGTCTCCCGCGGCCCAGAAGAGAGCTCCCCTATTGTTCAGCGCATCCGCGTGGTTAGGTTCCAATTCCAACACACGGTCGAAATCCTTAATTGCTAACAGGTCTTCATTAAGTTTTTTCAGAGATATTCCACGATTGTAATAGTAATCAGAGCGCTTGGAATCGATCTCCACCGACTTGGAGAAAGCTTCCGCAGCCTCTCTGTGTTTTTCCGCTGCAGCGAAGCAATTTCCAAGATTGTAGTAACCCTCTGGGTTTCCAGGGTCGGATTTCAAGCCCTCCTCACAATCCTTTATAGCATTTTCCCATTCTCCCAATCTTGCGTAAGCGGAACAACGGTTGATCAAGACAACCGGATGGCGCTCATATTTCAGAGCTTCCGAATAGTCATCCGCAGCCTTCTTGAATCTGCCCTTTAGAAAATTGGCGTCTCCCATTCCTGTAAGGGCTTCTACGTTCTTGGGGTCCTTCTTAAGTGCCGAGCCGAATTCCTTCAGGGCTTTGTCAGCAGCAGCCTCTGCTATATAGGTTTTACCAATAATGATATGGGGTTTGATCTGGCGAGGGTCAACCCGGAGTATCTCAGCAAAGTCAGCTAACGCTTCCTTCTGATAGCCGGAGATCAACAACAAGGATGCACGGTTATGGAGCGCTGGGACATTCTCAGGGTCTAACTGGAGAGCCTTATTGTAGTCTCGCATGCCTTCCCGATGCTTTCCTTGTTCCTGCAACACCATTCCCCTGTTGTTGTAGGCTCCGGCATTGTTCGCGTCCAGTGCCAGGCACTTGTCGAAATCCTGAATAGCGGCTTCCAATTCCTTCTTCCTGGCGTACACGACGCCCCTATTGTTGTAAATTGCTGAGTTTTCAGGATCCAAAGATTCAGCCCGATTGAACAATTCAGTGGCTGAATCCAAGTCCCCTGCTTCACATGCGGCTATTGCACGATCGAAGAGTCCTTCCGCTGATTCTGCGCCATGAGCCTGACAAAAAGCTCCTACCAACATGATCATTGCTAGAACTACGGATCTGATCATTTCATTGTCCTTGAAAAACCGATTGCCGTTGATCCACTGCGGTCTGACGCCATCCGGCTTGACGTGACATGATAGAATTGCTAGAAACATAAGTAACACACTCAAGCCCGCGGATATGTGCTTGACGGGTATTGTGGCCGAGAAATGGATCTTTTCTTAGTTGCTTATCCATTGTCGTTGTTCTAGTACGATTTTTGGAATTTGGGGTATGCATATCCGATGACTAAGTCCTTGTCAATCTGCTACATCGATACCATTTGTCACCGGCTTCCAGTGAAGAGGGATTTCGGGAGTATGTGTAGGATTTTTTTTCTACTAGCAATCGTGTCTGCTTTTCTGATTTCATTCATTCTGTGCGCCCAGACTGTGTTGGCGGATTCTTTTGATGAATCTCCTCCGGAATGGGAATGCCTTCTTTGGGGAGGAAAACCAGTCGTTTCTGTAAAGGCTTCGACCAAGTCTCCCTCCTTGACCGGAGGAGCAGCGGCAATAACTCTAATTGATCGGCAGGGTTACGAACCACAGCACACGAATACTATTTCCTCGGGTCCTGCTGCTCTTCCGACCAACTCAGCCGGGAAATCGGCCAGTGGTCGACTCGTGCCACAGTTTGCGGACGCGAGGAATTCCACAGTTCTCATTACTCCCGCGGATCCAGGCACTTCCGCTTACGTTGCTCCATATCGAAAGCTTACTTTGCACAAGATTCCGCCTCTTTATCTCACTCCACCTTTGCCTGGTGAGGGCGTGTGGAGTTCTCAAAACATGCCAACCGGAGTCGACGGACAACCGATCATTTACAGAACCAGCTACAGGCCGAGCGTGGAATACGCGAACGCCGTTGTTCATATGCTCTTGTTAGACATGAAGCAGCTGAACATGCGTCTCTATATAGGCTCAGGAGAGCCATGGGCCAACGTGGCTTCTTCTTCTATTGAGCCAGACCTTAAGCACCAACTGGTGGCCGTAACCAATGCACTCTGGAAACAAAAGCACTCTGGTGAAGGTGGCGCAGTCTTCCGCGGAAATGTTCTCAAACCGCTTTCTCCTGGAGTAGCCACTATTGTTGTTTACAACGATGATTCCGTGGACGTGCTGGAATGGAACGATGGGATTCCGATTTCAATGGTTCGGGATGCTCGGCAACTCAGACATTTGATCGTGAAAGACGGCAAAGTTGTGGACTCAGTGATCAAAGGAGGCAAGAAGGCCGATTCTGAAATTGGCCTGGGATTTCTTTTGTCCGAAAACGAGCAACCTTCAGGAGAGCAGTGGTGGGGTGGATATGGGGCCGGCCCGACACCAACCCCTACTTATGGGCCTGATTGGTTCATTGCAACACGCAGCGCTTTCGGGATCCGAAGCGACGGCAACCTGGTGTTCGCCATAGGTCATCACATAAGCACGAAGGATTTGGCCAAGGCGCTGGTTTTGGCGGGATGCGAAAGAGCAATACACGGGGACGCAAATCCTCATAATGTTGTCGGAAATCTCTATTATACAGAGTCAGGCGGGGCGATTACTAAAAGAGCAAAATTGTCTCCGGACCAAAAAAGTTATACGCTCGATAGATATGACCGTAGTTACACCAGTGATTTCTTCGCCATTTTCCTTAAATTTGCCAGCAAGGAATCTTCATGATGAGGGGATCAATTATTGTTGTCGGGATCTTGTTAGTATTTTCAGGTGCAACTAGCTCTGCCATTGGAGACGGGCCTTGTGAAAGGGAACGTATCCAATGGGGCCACGCTGTCGATACTTTGAAGAAAGCCATGGACGATTACAGCAGCGTGAAGAACGAGTCGGTCACACCCAAAATTAATGAAATCATGGCAATAGGAACCAGAAACAGCATGGCCGCCTCGATTCAGTTGGCTCTGAGAGAACGAGCCAATCGAATGGCTGAAATCGGAAGTCTCTGCCAGGAGGCCGCAGCCAAAGAAAGGATCGCGTACGACATTTGGCGCAGATGCGGAGCGAGCCAACAGCGAAAAAGTCCTTCGCCTCCCCCCTTTCCGGCAATGGTGTCACGAGAACGAGACAGACTAGTGGCCCAGCTTCAGGATTTGCTCATGGATGAAGCATACGACCAATACAAAGGACAAGCTGCGGTTTCCGCAAACGGGTCTTCGGGTTACGAACCGGAGCAACGGGAAGCCTCGCAGGATGACCGCTGGAGAGGCTACCGAGGGCACTCACCCTCAGGCCCCTGGCCCGGATATCAAGGGTACTATCGGTAATTTATGGAGAGACTCGCGTTAAACACTGGTCGAGCTCAAGCTCCCAAGGAAAAATCAAGCCGCAGCTGTTCGGTGAGGCGGCCTGAGTTCCTGTTTGTAGCCACTGTCTTCGCCGTTTTGGTCTGCGTGCATCCTGCCTTCCCCGCGGAAACCACCTCATATTCACGAGCAAGTTACGTTTTTCCACCGGACGTTGTGCAGAGCGGGATATCTTTTGCAGGCATCAGAATTCCGCTGGATCGGCAGGAAGTATCGTCCCGAATTTTCGAACAGATAAATTATCTTCTGATGGATCGCAGAGCGGGCATGATGGAATGGTTCGACCGCATGGCCATATCCGGTCCCTTCATTCGCAAGGTACTTTCAGACGAGAATATTCCGCCTGACCTGATTTATCTTCCTGTTCTTCTGAGTGATTTACTTCCCAACGCCAAGAACAAGTCAGGAGGAGTCGGATGGTGGGCGCTCGGCTCCATGAAGGACAAGAAAGATTCGATTCCCTGGGTGGTTACCAATGATTGGGACGACCGCAGAGATCCTGTTCTTTCTACAAGGATCGCCTGCACCCTCCTGCAAGGCTTGGTGCGGCGGAACCAAAATAGTGACTGGCTTCTGGCAATCTGCGCATTTGTGGAGGGGGCAGACAAGATAGATTCGATAGTAGGCAAATCCCCGGGGTTTTCGTACTGGGATATGGTGATGCCGCCGTACTCCGAGATGCTCGTACCCAGATTGGTGGCGCTGAAGATGATCAACACTCATAGAGAATTCTATGGTGTGGAAGTACCGCCGTTATCTCCATTGGCTTACGATTTCATGGATCGCGTGAAGCTCGCCAAGGACCTGCCTCTTTATTTGGTGGCCCAATGGTGCGGCACAAACCCGAGAGCCATATGGGAACTCAACCCTGGAGTCGACCCGTCAACCGGGATCCTGCCCAAACCTGAAAAACGAAGCCCATCCGGTTTCCCCCTCAGAGTTCCCAAAGGAACCGAAACCAAAGTGCGCCAACTACTCGCACGAGAGGGTTATCTGGCTAATTAGCGGTTCACCGGCAATGGTGCTCGGATACGTAAAAACCGAACATGATGACAAGAACAAGACTGCTTATCACTGCGCCTGGTGCGGTATTTTTATCAGTCATTCCGGAGCCTTGATTAAACTAAACGGCGCCGACCGGCACTCATTTGTCAACCCCGCAGGGATTCGCTGTAATTTCATGACCTTCCAAGCTTGTGAAAACGTGATTGTTCAAGACGCCCTTTATCTGGAACATTCGTGGTTTCCCGGATACGGTTGGCGATTTCTCATCTGCGGAAACTGCTTTCATCATTTGGGATGGAAATATGATCTGGTGAAGCAGACGTCTGGTTTGAGAGAGTTCTTCGGAGTTTTGGTAGAAGCTGTGGAGCCTTCGGCAGCAGGAGAATGAAATCAAGCTGGGACCTGCCGGCCAGAGCCCGCATCTGCATTCATTAAGTGGACGGAACATGTTTACTTGAACGATTCAGGAATCGTGGGGCAGGCTTTCCAGCCTGCCATTATTGCATTTCAGGATAGGCAGGCTGGAAAGCCTGCCCCACAAGAGCTGTCAGCTTGTAAAACTTAAGGTTGCCGGCTCTTATCTGCGTAGTCCCAATAGCAGTCGTTTCATGTGTGTCAGGCCCGAAATTATTCCACTAAGCCATCCACCCACGCAGCCTGCAAGGAAGAGCATCGCATCCTGTTCCTGGTAGGCACTAATCTTGAACTGCAAGAAAACGTAAGCCATTATGAAAGAAACGATCCCGGCCAGCATGAAAACTCGGATGAAATTTCGGTCGGTGATCCTCAGGAATCCTCCCACCACATAAAACACCAGCATGAGTGAGCCTAAAGACAACGCAAAGCCCAAAAAACCGGCTTTCAAGAGTAAAAGCACGTTCATATCTATAACCCCTCAAACGTTATCAAACGGGGATTTCCTCATTTGTCGAGATTGGATTCCGAGCGTCGTTCGGAAGAATTCGAAGAGTCTTTAATGTAATTCAATCCGTATATTACGGAGCCTTCTTCCTTGTTCTTGTAGAGAATCTGAACTCTGTCCCCTTTGAGGGGAAGCCGTGGAGGATTGAATCGCACATTCCATTTCAACAAGAATTTGACTGTCTCGGATTGGCGGTCCGGTTTTAGCCACAGATGATCGTGCTCAAGATCCACGATGACTCCCTGTATTTGCTGAATAGGAGCCGCTGCGGACATGGACGCGATCAGTAACATAATGAGAACGGCTGGTACGATTTTTGCCGGCAAGAGCACCTTCGTTCGAACAGATCATTAATCTCATGAGTCTGCAGTCCCTGGAAATGGTTCCAACCAGGGACTGCAATTCTCACGGGTCTAGCTGATACCAAAAGTGCTCAGCATCGAGAGAGCGGCTTTACGTCCTGCTCCCATGGCCAAAATAACAGTCGCTGCGCCGGTAACGATATCGCCGCCTGCCCAGACCCTGTCTTTGGGGGTCTTGCCGGTTTCAAGGTCCGCTACTATGTTTCCCCACTTGTTGACCTCGAGAGCCTTCGTTGTGGAGGGAACGAGGGGATTGGCCGCGTTGCCTATGGAAACGATAACGGTATCGCACTCTATGTCGAAGTATTCGTCAGTTGGCATAGGACGTCTTCTGCCTGAAGCGTCGGGTTCGCCAAGTACCATCTTCTGGCAATGAACCCCTGTTGACCAGCCGGTCTCATTTCCGATTATGTGTATTGGAGCGGTCAGAAGCTGGAATTTTATTCCCTCTTCTACCGCGTGATGGACTTCCTCGGACCTTGCGGGGAGTTCTTCCATGGTCCTTCGATAGACTATGGTTACTTCTTGTGCTCCAAGCCGCAAAGCGCTTCTCGCTGAATCCATGGCCACGTTACCGCCGCCGAATACGACAACTCTTCGCCCTTTGGCGATAGGTGTATCGTTTTGAGGGAAGAGATAGGCTTTCATCAGGTTGGAGCGGGTTAAGAACTCGTTCGCGGAATAGACGCCGTTAAGGTTTTCCCCGGAATTTTCAGGAACAAGGGAGCCCCTGCTCCAGACGCGATGAATACCGCATCGAATTTCTTCTTTTCCAGAAGATCGTCCACGGTTTCAATTCGGCCGACTACCCAGTTGGTCTTGAACTCCACGCCCATGCGTCGAAGCTCATCCACTTCTGAGCGCACTATCGCTTTGGGCAAACGGAACTCAGGAATTCCGTAAACCAAAACACCCCCAAGTTCGTGAAGGGCTTCAAAGACGGTTACTGCTACGCCTTTCTTTATCAACGCTCCTGCAAGCGTAAGACCCGCAGGCCCGGAACCCACGACGCCAACTTTCAGTCCGGTCGGTTTGGCCAATTCAGGCATTTTGCCTTCACCGTGCACTGCCGCGTAATCGGCGACGAACCTTTCAAGACGCCCGATTGCGCACGGTTCGCCTTTCTTGCCGACCACGCACTTGGCTTCGCACTGGGATTCCTGAGGACATACCCTTCCAGCGATCCTGGGAAGACTGTTCTTCTCTTTGACTTTCCAAGCCGCGTCAATGTAATTGCCCTTTTTGACCATTTCCACGAAATCGGGAATGTCCACTTCCACAGGACAGCCCGCTATGCAGAAAGGCTTTTTGCAATGAAGACAACGGCTCGCTTCTAGCAGAGCAATGTCATTGTCGTAACCCAGGGCCACTTCATAAAAATTCTGAGCCCTTACGATCGGGTCTTGCTCGGGCATCTTCTGTCTGGGAACCTTCGGTTTTTTTGTCGGTTTTGCTTGTTCAGCCATCAGGCACCTCCCGGAAACGCGCATTGGCAGCCACGAGGCGTTTCCCTAAACTGATTCAGAGCAATGAGTTCAGGGCCTTTGTACATGGCCAGCCTCTTCATCAGAAGATCGAAATCTACCAGATGGCCATCGAATTCGGGTCCGTCCACGCACCCAAACATCGTTTTGCCGCCCACTTCCACTCGGCAGGCTCCGCACATTCCTGTGCCGTCCACCATAATCGGGTTGACGCTGACCACCGTGGGAAGATTCGCGGCTTTCGTGACGTTCACGACCGCTCTCATCATGGGAACCGGTCCAATAGCCACGCAGAGATCGATCTTGGTACCCTTATCGATCAAACCCTGCAAAACCTGAGTGACGAAGCCGTGAATTCCGAAAGAACCGTCATCCGTGGCTATGAGAAGTTCATCACTGACTTTTCTCATATCCTCAGTCATTATCAGCAAGCCTTCGGTTCTCGCACCTACAATGGTAATCACATGATTGCCTGCATCATGCATCCCTTTTGTTATGGGGAATAGAGGCGCAACACCGATTCCACCACCGATTCCGACAACAGTGCCCAATTTCTCAACATGCGTAGGCTTGCCAAGTGGGCCGCAAAGATCCTTGAGTTTGTCACCGACACACATGGTGCCCATGTAATAGGTGGTTACCCCCACCTCTTGCCAGACCAGCGTTATGGTGCCTTTCTCGGCATCTTTATCCGCTACTGTCAACGGAATTCTTTCGCCATCCTCATGTGTTCTCAAAATGATGAACTGTCCCGGTTTGTGAGCCCGGGCAATGTCAGGAGCGGAGATCACGGCACGGTTAACACCGGGGCCGATCCGCTCTTTAGCGAGAATTTCAAACATCTAACGGGACCTCCTGGGGGTGTTGAACAACTGATTTCTTTAATGAACCAGCCGAATAGAACGTGGCCGCATTTCACCAATCCACCGTCAAACGGTAAAATCCGTCGGCCCGACACGGGGTGTTTTATTGACCAAGTGTTAAAGGCCTGTTCACAGTCGGAGGTGTATCGGTATTAGAAAATCGCGCCAAGAACCGTAGCATAATTCAATAATTCGGATCAATCAAATTCAGCAAGAATCCAGGAGTTTCACGTCACTGAATCTTGCGCAATATTTTCTTGAATTCGGGCATATCTCTTATGGACTCGAAGACCGAATCAAGTGCAAGCTTGTTTGCGTCCGAATAGCCTTTCTGCACCGCAAGCTCCAGTTGACGCAATGCCTGAGATTTGTCTTCACAAAAGAGCGTACATTCCAGCCAAGTTGTATAAATGGCCCGGATTTCCCGGTTCGGCATTAACAGCCCGCGTCATCCAGGGGATCGCTTCCGTTATTCGCCCGGACATGGCAAGGGTAAGTCCGTAAGGGGACCACAATGCTGATGGATCGGCACATCTCTTGAGTCCGGTCTGGAGCAATTCCAGGGCCTCACGGAGTTCGCCTGCTTCCAGATAAATCATAGCCAGATTTGCAAAAGCTTCAGGAAGCGGCTGTTCCAGTTGCGTAAGATTCCTATAGTCTGCAACAGCTTCCGCTTTTCTGCCGGATCGATAATACGCTACAGCAAGGGCAAAAACCAGCTCAGGATCTTCCCCGGAAAGAAGCGCTGCGGTCTTGTATTCTTCTATGGCCCTTTCGTGATTTCCGTCCTCCAGCAGATAACTTCCCAGCATCTTGTGAACTTCCACATTATCCGGCAAAAACGCGGCAGCTTTTTCCAGAGCAAACCTGGCCTCCTCCTTTTTCCCAGCCCATCTGAGAGTCTTGGCAAGATTAAAATCTCTCAACGCAAAAAAAGCTGGATCCAGATTATCCATGCCCTTTTTGAAAACGCTTTGACGATCTTCATGGGACAAGGTCGGAATGAGTTTGATCAATCCAGCGGTTCGTATTTTTTCGAGAATCATTTCTGCGAGCAGCTGGTGCTTCTCAATCGTGGGATGGAGATGGTCGAGAAAGCTTTCATTTCCTGGGATGCCTGATTTGTCCCCTGATTCTGAGCTATCGCGTTCCAGGGCCTGCCTGAAAGGAATGAAAATCGCGTTTTCTTGCCTTACTATCGACGGGATCTGATCCTCCAAAGCTGAAATGCACCTGAGAGGACATACATCCAGATCTTTCGCCCTGATGAAGCTTGTCTTAGCTTCCGCATTTTGCCCTATTTTCAGCAGAGCTTGGCCTTCCAGATAATGCGATTCCGCGAAAAGTCGGTCCTTCCGCGTTGCATCCCTGGCAATCTTAACCGCTTCTAGAGAATCTCCGTTTTCCAAACATCTTGTGGCGGTATTGATCGATCCCTTGATCTCCTTCTTTTCTTGAGCAGAAAGATTGGAGTCGTGTTCGGACTTGAACGGAGAGAAGTCTTTCAAATTTGACGCGGGCTCCACGACGATTACCGGAATACCCACGTTTTTACATAACGAAATCATTGCTCTAAGATTGTGTCCAAAATGTTCGATTACGCCTTTGGTGAATTCCTCATCACGATGATATAGATCCAGGCCCGCACTTCTATCCAAGATGGCCGTCACTTCATCCTTAAGGACCGGCTTATCTGGACTCGATCCTGGCGCAGCATCGTTTTTCTTAACTACATCTTTGGCGGGATGGTTGGGCAACAACGGTTGCAACAAGGATCTGAGGGCTCGATACGCGTGCAATTCCTCCAGACATGCTCTGAAGGCCAATAGGCCGTGGCCTTGATCCAATAAGCCTGCGTAGGTGCGCCTTTCCAGAAACTCGTTATGGCCTGTGTAGATGACCATCATGTCCGGCTGATATTGCAGCGTCTCCTTGATCAGGGGAACGATCCGATAAGACGCGTACGAAATACCGCCGGCGTTTATCACCTCAAAATCACTATCCGGAGATGACGCTTTCAATAAATCCTGCAGCCATCTGGGAAATGAAGTCCTGCCGTCAAACGGATGCCCGTAAGTCGTGGAGCCCCCAAAGCAGAACGCTCTTACTGTGCCCTGCGGCTTAGGAATTTTGAAAGAAGCTTCGTTGAAATATTTGAGCTTGGATGGAGCGGTGGACGCTACACCGTCCTTAATCGCGAACAGCGGTTGAATCCCTGAGAACCCGACGAACGGATCGTCGGAAAAATCCCGAGCAGGGATTCCGGCTATTCGAAGCATTCCTTCTACAAAAGCGAAGAAGGCCGCGCAAACCAAAATTCCAAGCAATAAATCCCTGATGAACGAGCGACCGGCTTTTGACTGGACTGGCGCTGCAGCACGAGAGCTTCGCTGCTTACCGCGTCTTTTTTCATCGACTTTTTTGCTTCTTTTTGCAGGCTTCATGAGGGCGCCAATTGCCTAAGTATCTTATAAATTTCATCCTTTAGCACCGGCAAATCAATAGTCACTGTGTCCCAGATCTCCTGCAAATCGATACCGAAGTATTGGTGAACCATGACATTTCGCATTGCGATGATGTCGCCCCACGGAATGTCAGGGTGGCGGTCGCGCATCTCCCGCGACAAGTTGGCCGCTGCCTCACAGATTATTTGAATATGGTTGACCATCCAAACCTGCATCAGCTCATCGCTAATATACGCTTCTCGGCCTCTGGAAGCATATTTTTCTATTTTTTCAATGGCTTCCACAATATCCGCCAAGCGTTCGGCGTCTCCTCTCATAAGGGAACCGCCTCTTGAATGACACGCTCTTTGATTCTTTCTCTGAGCGCTCTTTCGCTGATAACGTGGACCTCGCGTCCGAGCAATCCTCGAAGCTTCCGCGCCAAAGCAGCATGTCGCATCAGCGTGGTTCCTGGCTCCAAGGATACTAATAAATCCACGTCACTGCTCGGGCCTGCCTCTCCTCTGGCAACAGAATCGAAGACCCGAACATTCGAGGCGCCGTGTTTTGCGGCCAAGTCCAGGATCTCTTCTCGTTTTTCTTTGAGAATGTCTTGAATGCTCATTGCCAATCCTATCATGCGGTTGTCTCAACTAAGTTGATTCATTTTGCCATAATATCACGATCTCGCTTGATCTATCATTCTTTGAAGGCTCGGAATGGAGGCACGCGCAGAAACCTGCACAACTCTTCCATGGGTCCATAGTCAAGTGCATCCACAAATTGTTCGATTCGGCGCGCTCGCTCCAAGACAGGCGCACCTGCAGGGATGGACACTAAAGCCTGTTTCATCTTTGCTACAAGTTCTGGGGGAGTTTCCCGGAGAGCCGCAACAGGCCAATCAGGATAAAGCGGTGTGCTGCACAAATCGGAGAAGTTGTCATGCTTCATCTCATTCAAGACCAAGAAATCCTGTATCTTGATCTTACCTTCACGCTGCATTGTTTCCAGTATGTTGTTTCTTACCGTCCCAACATCCGCTTTTCCATCTCTCACAGCATAGACCACCTCATCGTGAGATTCTTTCGGCGTCTCGAGAACCTGCTTTAGGTCTTTCTCAGGTATGATGCCTTTCTTTACAATCTCTCCTTTTGCGAAAAGCCATCCCCCAGGGGAAGACAGTTTCGGGCACATCAAAACTTTGCCTCGTATGTCCTGAATCGAGTTGATCCCGCTGTCTCGTCGAACGAAAATTACCCCTCCCATCATGTCGCCGGATCCTCGATACTTTACTGTAGCCAAGGCCTTAGCGTTCTTGATCACCTTGGCCCTCACATAGAACCACGGGTTCGTAAAGATGAATCCCGACGGTTCCAGATCAACAAAATCCATGAATTCAGTGAATTTCAGAGGCACGATGGTTACTTTTTCGCCAATCTTTTCGCTCAAGTATTCTCCGAGCGGTCCCCATTCCTGGAGAGCAGTTTCCGGCCCCCTTTGGGCCAGCATTCCTATTTTTACATCAGCTTGGGCCACCGCAGTGACCAGAACAATCAAAAGAATGCATGCCATTAATACGACACGTTTCATTTTCAACCCCCTTTTCTTGACACTGATCTGCGCTTTTATTGTCCGATTGTTTTTTGGTGGACGACTCGTACTACCCTTTTGCAAAGGGTTTTCTGAGCGGCGCGCCCTGGCGAGCAGTTTCTTTCTCTGTGAAAGCCGACCTTTGATCAAAAACGCCGCGAGGTTTCAGGATTCCGTGCTTTTGTTGTTGAAGCAAGTGCACTGAAAAAGCTATCTTAAGTACAACGAGCTGCATTGAACCGGTGCAGTACGCCGCAAGACTTGGAGAATATCATGAATAATAAGATACATGCAATCATTCTGGCAGTGTTGCTGCTTGTTCTGTCGTCAGCGGTCGTGACGAAGTCAGAGCCGATTAGATGGACCGCGCCGATGAACGAATATCCCTCACAGTGGTATCCGAGCGCGCCTCCGCCGCCTCAGTACAATAACCAGTACGGTTATGGCAATCAGTACCCTTATTCAGGATACGGCTATGGCAACTGGGGCAACTATCAAGGCGGCCACGGAGGCTTCTCCGGAAATCCCTATTACTATTATTATGGTCAATAGAGCTTCGGTCAACGATGTAGAACTACTTCTCCTCGAAGAACCAGTTGTTCAATTCCTGTTTGACTGCATCCACGACCATGGAAAGGTCCACGAGACGAACTTGACGGGTCTTACGATTTCTCAATTCAATTTTTCCATCTGCCAGGGCTTTTTTTCCTATAGTGACTCGGAAAGGAATCCCGATTAGGTCCGCATCTTTGAACTTCACGCCGGGCCGCTCGTCTCTATCATCAATCAAAGTGTCTATTCCGCTCGCCCAGAGGTCCGCGTAGACGGTCTGGGCAGCGGAGTCGACGTCCGCGCTCTTTGCCCCCACAGGCGTCACGATGACCTTGAATGGAGCGATAGGAGGTGGAAAAATAATCCCGTCTTCGTCGTGGTTTTGCTCGATTGCAGCGGCCACCGTACGGCTCACTCCAATGCCGTAACATCCCATTATCATTGGCTGCTCTTTGCCATCGGCATCAAGGAATCGGGCGTTCATGGCCTCAGAGTACTTTGTCCCGAGCTTAAATACGTGTCCCACTTCGATCCCTCTGGACAACAACAGCTTGCCCCCGCATCTAGGGCATGGATCACCTGCCTGAGCGGCACGAAAATCCCCATAGCGATCCACGCGAAAGTCTTTACGCGGGTTCACGTTGACAAGGTGAGCGTCTTTTTCATTCGCTCCTACTACCGCGGAATCCATGCATTGAATCGAGTGATCGGCCAGAATTTTCACGTTCTCTAAACCTACAGGCCCTGAAAACCCGAGAGGCCCTCCGGTGACTTCTTCGATTACTCGTTCCGGAGCGAGTTCCAAGTCCGTTACGTTGAGAAAATTCTTCACCTTCACATCGTTCAGCTCGTGATCACCACGAATGAGAACTGCCACAGCGCCTTTCTCGTTCTGAAGAATCAGGGTCTTGATCAGGTTTTCAGGCTTCACTCCAAGAAATTGAGAGACCTCTTCAATTGTGCGCATGCCAGGGGTCTCAACTTTGCCGAGAGATCCGAGCGTGGATGTTTCCAGCGGCTCACAGGGTCTTACTTCCGCCTTTTCCATGTTCGCGGCATAGTCGCAGGAATCGCACGAGACAACCGTGTCCTCACCCGTGTCGGCCAACACCATGAATTCATGAGAAAAGCTTCCGCCTATAGGACCGCTGTCCGCCTCCACAGCCCTGAACATAAGGCCGCAACGTGTAAAGACCCTCTTGTAAGCTTCCCACATGAGGCGATAAGATTCTTCTGCCCCTTCTTCAGAAGCATCGAAAGAATACCCGTCCTTCATCATGAACTCGCGGCCGCGCATTAAGCCAAAACGTGGACGAATCTCGTCGCGAAACTTTGTCTGTATCTGGTAAAGATTCAGAGGAAGGTCTCTATAGGAACGCACATCTCGCTTAACCAGGTCCGTAATGACTTCTTCGTGTGTCGGGCCGAGACAGAAACTCGCGACCGTGCCTGTCTTTGAACCTGAGCAGTTCGCTCCCGTAGACATTCCACCTTCCGGATTCCATCCAGAGTTCTGCAGGCTGGACCATCGGGAGGAAGACTTCCTGCGCTCCCGCAGCGTCCATCTCCTCGCGGACGATCTGCTCCAGCTTTCGTAAGGAGCGATAGCCGAGAGGCAGATATGAGTAAATTCCTGATGTCAATTTCCGGATCATCCCGGCTCGCAACATAAGTTTATGGCTGACAACCTCCGCATCCGCGGGATCTTCCTTCAGTGTGGGGACCAGTAATCGAGACATTTTCATGGAGTGCTTCACCTCGGCGCAACCGTGAGCTGAATTGTTCACCAGTTATCGGAAATTTTCGATCAGTAAAATGCTTATATCAGATTGAGGGGTCTTTCGGATAGTCGGAGAACGGTTTAGAAACCGCTTTGTTTGATATTTCCGCTTTCTGGATCGTATACCGATTTTTCGTATGGCAGCGGCACTCCTCATGCGATTGAAAACTATTCGAATACAGGTAAAATAAGAAGACGGCAAGGAATCTCAGGCTTTCCCTAATAATCCAAAGGATTAATACGTTGAGACTCAGTTCAGACGAAATTCGACAGCGAGCCGCAGCTGCGCACACACTCTTCTCCGAGTGCAAATTGTGTCCTCGCAAATGCGGAGTGAACAGGGCTGCGGATCAGCGCGGCTATTGTGGTGCAGGACGGGTCCCGCAGTTGGCTTCTGCGATTCCTCATTTCGGGGAAGAGCCCCCTCTTTCCTTCGGAGGAGGCGCGGGGACCATATTTTTTTCGCACTGCAATCTCCGTTGCGTTTATTGTCAGAATCATCAGATCAGCCAGTCAGGTGTCGGCTCGCTTGTCACGGCGGAGGAACTCGCGTCGAAAATCATGGATCTCCAGTCCGCTGGTTGCTCCAACATTGAACCCGTGTCTCCGACCCATCACCTTCCGGGCTTGCTGGACGCTCTGGCTATCGCTTCGGAGCGCGGGTTGGGTCGTCCGGTGGTATACAACACAAACGGATACGAAACTCCCGAGGCCCTTGAAATCCTTGATGGAATAGTGGACGTATTTCTTCCGGATTTGAAATACGCGTCAGACGAAGAAGCTATGAGATATTCGGACGCAGCGGGTTACGTTGGAATAGCGCGGTCAGCGATAATCAAAATGCATTCTCAAGTAGGTGACCTCCTTTTGGATGACGACGGAAGAGCAATACGCGGCCTTATCGTGAGACTCCTAATTCTCCCGGGAAACCTCTCGGGCACAAAAGAAAGCTTGTTGTGGATTCGAGACAATTTTTCACAATCGATCGCTATATCAATTATGGCGCAGTACGTTCCGCTTCATCAGGCGTCGCTAGATCCTCTGTTAAACCGCACGATCACAGAGGACGAATACGACCGGGTTTTGGACCTTGCCTGGGATATGGGGTTTGAGAACGCCTTCATTCAGGATCTGGAATCGCAGGTATCAGGAATTCCGGATTTCCTTAGTGAAAAGCCGTTTCAGTGGGATTAGAATATTTCGGGCCAGTGAGGGGAATGGTCAGATTGGCAGCCTCTAAGCATCAATGCCACGACACTGACTCGCCGAGCACTAAAGGATGCGAATTGCTGCAAGCCCATATTCAAGCCCTGAAGCGTTGACAATGCCACTCCCGAAAGCTACTCTCAGGCTGGATTAGAATTTTCTTTCGAGTCTCTCTCGTCGGACCTCCCTTATCAGCGCGAAGCCAACTCAAGGAGGCATACGTGGAACCAAGAACCTTTGAATTAGAATTCGCAAAATTCATTGAGCGTTTCCATGAACAGATCAAAGAGGCTTTTTTGGAGGATACTTTTCAGAAACGGGAAATACTTTCCGATCATCCTCACGGGCACAATATTTTGGAAGAACTGGCAGATAGTGTGCTTAGGGAATTCACCGTGATGATCGATCGACGGACATCGCTGGAAACTATCGCAGATCAGTACATCGAACTGGGTCTTAAGTGCTGCTTAGACGGAGTGAGTTTCTCTGAGATGGTGCGATCCATCGTGCTTCTAAAACGTCATATCTGGATTTTCTTTCAAGAAAGCAATTTTGCAGGGCAACCCTTTGACGTGCGATCCATTGTCGCACTGAACAACAGGACCGCGCTTTTTTTCGACAGGGCTATATATTATTTTCTGAGGGGAACCGAGCAGTCCGAGTGTAGGGGCGAAACCGAGCTGGAAGGTTTGTACAAGCTATTGCTGAACAAGCTGCGTAAAGATCTCGGCCTCAGGAAAGATACTGAAGAAGGCTGATCCGCGTGGAGCTTAACCAGAAAGGGGCATGCACGGACCAAAAGGGAACAAATGGAATTGAATTTATGGAATTGGCCGGTCTTGAAAAGCCAAAGGGAAAATCCTGTAAGGAAATTCCCTTTGGGGATGTTCGCTATAATTAAGTCACTTATTGAACAACCTGGACCGTGTATCCGAATTTATCTCCATTTTCCTGACGGAACTCTATTTTTACCTTCTCGCCCACCGCGGGTCTTCTGAAGGGTATGAACTTAGTCTTGAGCCCTACTCTAACGTTGACCACTTCTGCAGCCTCACCTTCATCCACTACTCTCACGGACAAGCTCTTTGGAGAAGATGCCACTACCTCACCGCTCAACGTCTTGAACTTGTCAGTGGGGGGAACTTCTTTGCCCTCTTCTTTGTCTTTAGGAGCCTTTACGGCCGGCTTTTCCACTTCCTTACGTTCAGCGGCCGGCTTCTTAATCGCAGGCTTGGGGACGGCTTCTTTCTTTCCTGGACTCCAGGTCGGATCGGCAACATGCGCGGGCGGACGAGTCGTGCAAGCAGCCTGAGGAGGCACGCACCCTTCGGTAGTCACAGCCGGCTCTTCTGCTACCGTGCGACAAGTCGCTGTATTGGGAGGAGGAGGCGGATAACACTGGGCAGACGGAGGCAGCGGAGAAAGACTCACAATCTTGGTAGCCTTCATATAGCCGTCTTCAAGAATGAAATCCACAGCCACATTTTCACCTATGCAAGGGCGCCGGTTCGGAATGTATTTGGTACGCCAGCCCACATTGACCTCTGCGCATTGATTTCCTGATTTCACCGTCATGTTGCGCCAGCCATTGTCTATCACCATCCCTTTGAAGGTGCAAATGCGATAAGCTTGAGCCGGAGCGACCGTCAGATATAAGGCGACGAGGGTAGCCGAAATAGATATGACCAAGGCTGAAACGGTGTACTTCCCGAACATGGGGGACCTCCTCACTGGGGGGGGTAAGGGTTCTCTGATCAATTGGACGCATCGGGCTCTCCGAAGGTCCTGTCACATAAAGTGGACCTATACATAGTAGGTTACATCCAAAATGTCAAGTAAATTACAAAGTAAATTGCTGTAACCTTTAATTTCAAAAGGTTTTAACAAATGAAGGCCCAGCAACGCCCTTGCCCGTGCCTACTCCATGTGTTATCACTACAAAAAGGAGGATTCAAGGATGGGCATGTTCCGGGAACCTGGATCTGAAGAAATAGATATTGTGAAGGAGATGGCCGAAGCTCTCGGAGGCCAAGGACTAAAAGTAGAAGAAATGATCGAAAAGGCCAATACCGCGCTGTCCATTGTGGAGAACCTTCTTAAGAGTTATCAAGCTTCATCTGAAGTAAGAAAACCTGACTTGGATACCGTTAACTCGCATATCCGTGAATTCAACATGTTGGTAGAAAAATCTGAGGACGCCCTGAGATGGCTTTTGATTCAGAGGGAGGCCTGTGGGTTCAGGAAGCATCGAAACGTCAATGCATTCTATCCGATTCCGCGCAAGATGAAACTGATAGACCCATGAAGTTTTCGAGACACAGGCACTTGATCGGGGTTTTGATAATAATTGCATCCGCCCTGCTTCTTTCTGCCGGGAATGTTGAGGCTTCAGGGAAAAAGGCCAAGAAGACGGTATGGGTGGTTTTCTTTTCGTCCCGCGACTGTTCGAAATGTGAAAATGTCAAAGACTTGATAGAAGTCCTCAGGCTGAGATATCCTGTACGAGTGAGGCAATTCGATACAAGTAAGGGAAATGACTATGCTGTTTTCAAGACTGTGGAGGCGATTCATGGTTCCGGAAATTTTGCGGTGCCTCTGATAATGCTGGGAGACTCGATTATTATTGGTGAACAAGAAATTGCAAAAAAACTGGAAAAGGCAGTAAGAAGTCTTGCTGCCCGGGGTGGGTCCCCTTCGCCGTATATAGGTCCTGTGGGACCTAAGAGGAAATCCCAAGGAATTGAAAAAAATGATGAACCTTGCGAGTCCTGCTCACGGGGTGGCAGGCCTCCGCCTATAGGGGATGAATTGCGGCGTGTTAGGAGACTCTTGGACAAAGTTTTCTAGGCACGCACAGCGAGGAAATTGTGGAACAATTGAAAGAACAGTATGACATGAAGAGCTTGAGATTTTTTATTATAGCCGTATTATCATTGGCATTGATTAGTTCATGCACATGACTGACAGCTCTGTGCCGGAAGGTATCCGGACAGCAAATAGACCAAGGGAACCCCGCGGGCCAATGTCCGCCGGGTTCAGTATGTCCGCTGGTGAGGTGAGGGCATTCTCTCGTATTTTTTCGGCATTCTTTCGGGGAGGGCCTTGACTATATAGGTATATATAAATAAATTCAGGGATGCCGGATCGCTAAAATCGCAAAGGGGTATCAAAACATGTTTACTATTGATGATGCATCAAAGGAGTTTTTCAAAGAGAAACTCAAAGACAAGCAGGTTATACGGGTGTTTTTCGGAGGCTATGGTTGAGGGGGCCCCAGCATGGGGCTGGCTCTGGATGAGCCGCGTGACGATGACGCCAGTTATGAAATCAACGACGTCCCTCTTGTAGTGGATCCTTTCGCTCTCAAACTTATCCGTGAATCAGGTGGCATTAATATAAAGTCCGGCATGTTCGGCCCCATGGCGGAACTTGAGAATTGCTCGGGCGGAAGCTGCAGCTGCTAGGGAGGAATTCATGCCAATCTATGAGTTCAAATGCGAGAGTTGTGGCGCGGACTTCGAGCGGCTGGTCTTTGCGTCCGATAGCGATGCGGTGACCTGTCCAATTTGCGGATCGCATCAGACTTATAAGGTCATGTCTGTGTTCTCTTCCAACGCGCTGGAGAGGCAGGCAGGATCATGCGCAAGCTCCCACAAGGGCGGAGGTGGGGGCTGACACTAATCCCTCGCCGCCGTGTGTGGCTTCATAAGTAATAGCAGAGCCCCGGAGAACTCCGGGGCGACGAACCATTCAAATGTGGCGATTTATGAATCCTCTACGAAACGTTTCCTGAGCCCTAATCCCATTTTCGTACATCTTCGATTGTCTTGAATTCTGCAGGCAGAGTGCCGGGTTGCAGAATACGCACAGCTCCCTTCAGCTTGATTACTTCCTTCAAAGACTGTTCTATCGATGGGATAAGACCTCCTCCCGCCGCAGATTTAAGTTCCACCTCCAGAGTCATGACGTCCTGATCTTTGGGTCTTTCCACCAGAAGCCTTCCCTTAAGAATTTCGGGATGGCTTTCAATAACTCTTTGCACCTGAGATGGATGCACAAACATGCCTTTGACTTTCGTCAATTGATCAGCGCGGCCCAGGATGCGCGTAAGGCGGGGGCTTGTTCGACCGCACTTGCAGGTCTCATCCACCATGCTGGAAAGATCACCGGTCCCGAACCGAACCAGCGGATAAATTCTATTGTTGCATGTGACTACCACTTCGCCGGGCTCTCCATTCGGAAGCACTTCTCCGGTTTCCGGATTGCAGATTTCCACGATTACATCATGATGGACGTGCATTCCGCATACTTCCGGACATTCGTACGAAACACATCCCACGTCCGCTGTTCCGTAAGCTTGCCGGCCGATGGTGTGATATTCATCCATGAATCGTCTCCTCATGGATTCAGGCAACATCTCGGCGAGAAGAAAGGAAATTTCCAGCTTGAGTTCCGCGGCGGGGTTGATGCCCATATCTTCCGCTTTCTTAAAAATGGCCATGAGAAAACTCGGTGTGCCGATGTAACCCGTAACCCCCAGCTTCTTCATGATTTCCACTTGAGTCTCAGTGTTACCAACTCCTGTGGGAATTATCGTGGCACCAAGTTCAGAGATCCCTTCTTCAAACATATGACCGGCAGGAGTCAAATGGTATGCGAAAGTGTTAACCACCAGGTCGCCAGGTCTGAATCCCACAGAATACAGAGCTGTCTTCCATCTCCAGTAGTCTGGAACTTTGCCCACAGGGTCGTAGATCGGGCCTGGTGATTGGTGAATTCTGACCAGATCAGCTTGCGGAACAGTCAGATAGCCGCCGAAGGGAGGATTAGCCTTTTGAGCTTCGGCAAGGTGGGTTTTCTTGGTTACCGGTAGTTTCTGGAGATCCTCGATCGTCCGAACGCTATCAGGGGTCAACCCAAGGGCGTTCATAGAAGCCTTCAGAGGGGTCCCAGCCCCGTACGCCAGACGAACGATTTCTCGGAGGAAATCCTCCTGATAAGAGCGTCTTTCACTTGCGGAAAACTTTTCCTCCGAGCTCAGAATTCCGGCATTCCTGTCCACATGATGCATTCGATCCTCCTCAAATGGGTGTGTTCCGACACGTTCGCATGATTAGTAATAGATTTTGCGGCAGCTTGCGAGCCCAAGTAAAGGCTTCTTTGCAGACCCATCTTCCTGGCGCCCGAATGGTCGGGATTCGCCGCAATGGGAGACGGGAAATAAGGGTTGCGCTCACCCTGTATCGCCCAGCATGGCAACAATTATCACCTGACTGCCCGTAAATCAAGGAAACTCGGCAGTCCTGGCGCATTATTTGTTGCGACCTTGACGAGGCTGGTGGAGCTTATTCCGTGAATTCGACGAGAAAATACGCTCCAACCATTGCAGATTGAAGATCGAGTCAGCTGTGCATGCCTGAATTCAACGGATGAACACCAAGTGGACGGACAAGTATGGAGATTTCTTTACCCTCCGAAGTGATCCTTGCGGAAATCCTCTCGACATTGACTAACCGAATCTGGTCAGCTAAATTATTAATTTATGGACATTAAACGAGTTGAATGGACTGTTTTCTTCCCCTTCCACACCGTCCCGAAAGTGATTAGCTCAAAAGGGTCTTGTCTTGCTATGGCAATAAATGAGAATTCGTCACCGCGTTGTAGCCTTTTTCCTCTTACTCTCAGCCTACCTGTTCTTACTGGGAAGGATCGGGATGCCCTTGGCACACGATTTCTTTGACCCCTTGGTCATGAGGGACACCTGCCTGTTGGTATCAGTCTTGATTGACCGAGGAGTCCCGTTCACCGATCTTGGTCGTTGAGGCGATGAAGCACCTGGAAGGACCCACTCAATTCGTGCTCATGAATCTCTATGCCATGGGAATAGGAGACTCATTCCCTCTTACGCCCACGACTATGCAGTTTCCAAATACCGTCCTGGGGATCATGGCCGCCGTCTTTGCGTTCTTGTTGATTCGAAGAATGTTCGATAGACGAATGGCTTGTTTTACGGTGATTGCGCTAGTGCTCCCCCCTTGGTTCGCTGCGGTAACCAGGTTGACCCAATACTTTAATATGTTGGCTTTGTTACTCAATTTTTCTACGACTTATTTTCTTGTAAGACTCATGGCCGAGCCAAAATCACGCATTTGGCACGTCATGACACCGCTCGCGTTGGCGACGTATCTCTTTTCAAGCCTGGACTGGCCCTCATATTTTCTTTTCGTGGCACTTTTCTGCATGTTGAGCGGCAACATGGTTGCTGTGCTCCGTAACCGGTATAACATACTAATAGTGATCGCGTTCCTCATATTGCTCGCGTGGGACGTATTACTTTACATGAAATTTGGGATTGAGGGACTTGGACACACCAGATTCCTGTATCCTTCACAGTTTCGTCCCAGGGAGCTTCAATCACTAGCTTGAAGACGATCTGGAACAATGAGGTTTTGGGATGGGGTCCATTGATGGTGATTGCCTTCGGCGGATTGGCCGTTTACATGCTCAAAGGACGATGGAGGCTTTCATCGTACAGAATAACGGTAGGTTTTCTCGACGCCTGTGGGCTTTGGCTTATATGGGCTACTATCATTGTCTTCTGGGCCGGTGGACACCGCACGTATTTGTTTGTCCTAGGCATGCCGGCGGCTGTCTTCAGCGGATTACTATTTTCCCGGATTCCAATCAAGTCGGCTGTGGCAATCATTGTGGCCCTCGGAGTATTCCAAATCGGAATAGTCACTGATTGGGGATTCGGACTTAAGACTGATGAAAGACGACGCGTCTTGGCAGCAGCCTGCTATCTCATAGACAGTCGACCGGACCTTCTGGCACCGGACAAGACTCTCCTCGCAGTAGACTCCCGAAGAGCGGGGGAGAAAGGTCTAGGAGGGGCTGTGGCTCAATACGCAAGGCCACATAGAATGCCGATCATAATTGTGGATCTCTTTCCAGTCACTGGAATTGCGGGCAGAGGCCTTGGGCCAGGCGGTAAGAAAGAACTCACTGAAATCAAAGAGGCTTATGAGCGAACTGGGGTGCTTAAGGCGGACGGAGTGATTATCGAATCGGAGGCCGTGTCTGAAAAGAGTCCGGCATCAGGATTTTGGCTGCGTTTAATGAAAGATCCTAATATCAGGTGGTTTGCCACATTCAAAGAACAAGGTGGGGAGATATACCTGGGCGAGGTCACCGCCGATAATGGGACATCTGTAGCCGATGCACCTCTCATGGATGTTCAATCATTGTCCGACAAATACTTGGAAAAATACGATCGCTTATCCTTCCTGAAAAGGAATATTGAGCACGCGAGGATCTACTTCACTTCGACACTGTCCGAGCGATCACAACCGCCGCCCTCTGTCCCTTCTCATGACATACATGACTAGATGTGGACCTGGGGTTTCGGCTACGGACCAATCACGGCTGAGTTCAGCCGAAGATGGTTAAGGCGGACTCGGAAGACTAATCAGCTTCCAAAGTCCTCCTCGTCCATAATCCGCTGAAGCTCTTCAACAGGCATGTTTCTCCATACTTCAAGTTTTTCAGCAACGAGCTGTCTGCATTTCACCGGGGACAAGCCCATTGTGGCGAAATACTCATAACGCTCTTCGGATAACCGCTTCAATAAGGTTATTCTATCGATCTTGAGCCTCCCAGTTAGAAAGATGGAATCAAACCAAAGGAACAGCCGCAAACCTTGGATGTGGCACCACAGGCTTCCCAACAACGGGCAGGGTGTTCCAGGGATAATATCGTAATATTCCTGAAGAGATCCATATTCCGACCCACCTTCCCTTGAGGACAATGATGTTGACAGAGAATTTGCGAGTGCCTATGATGGGTGCCTAGAGCTAACGAATCCGATTTCTGTAACAAGTTAATCTCAAGAGAATAACTCTGTCAAGCTGATTAGACCACCCCTTAGTGCAACGCGTCGATTTCACGCAATTCCGATCTCTATTTGGAGGAGCTTAAATGCGCTTGCCCTCCTTTGAATACTATGCCCCTGAAAGCCTTGATAAAGCACTGAAGGTCAAAGGTGAACTCGGTGCGCAGGCGCTGGTGCTGGCTGGCGGAACAGATTTGATAGTGAACCTCAAGCACCGGCTTTTTTCACCCGCGGCTTTGATAAGCCTTAAGAATATAGAGGAAATGCGGGGCATTGAAGCGAAAAGCGACATGCTCATCATCAAGGCGGGCACGTCTCTCGATGAAGTTTCACGGAACGAGTCTGTAAACAAGCATTTCCCGCTGCTCAGCAAAGCCATAGAATCAATAGGAGCCATCGGCATCCAGCGATTCAGGGGCACTATCGGAGGAAACCTTTGCTTGCAGCCGCGCTGCATTCTTTACAATCAGTCGATGTTCTGGCGATTCGGCAAGGCCGCATGTCATCGCACCGGCGGCAAAGATTGCCTGGCCTTGCCGGGCGCCGAATCTTGCCAATCTACAATATCCGGTGACACCGTACCCGTTCTCGTGGCTCTTTCCGCTCAGTTGACGATTTCGGGAAGCGGAGGAAAACGCACCATTCCCATTTCGGACTTCTTCACCGCCAAAGGAGAATCCCCTTTCAAACTTGCGCCTGATGAAATTCTCACGGAAATTCGCATACCACTGCCATGGGGACCTATTTCGGGATCTTATCAACGATTGAGCTTCAGGTCTGCAGTGGATTTTCCCCTGATCAACGCAGCAGCCTCGGCAATCCAAGAAAACGGCAAAGTTGAAAGCTTCAGGCTGGTAATCTCTGCGGCCGGCCCTGCTCCGGTGATTTTGAAAGACGTGGAGAGCCTTATCAAGGGTCACTGCACCCGATCCGGACGTTTTGCATAAGGTTCGAGAAATTGCCGTCAGAACCGCGGAAGGAGTCATTGTGCAAAACTCTTCCGCTGTCCAAAGAATACCGCACAAAAATGGCTGGAGTTGTGGCATATCGTGCCACTGAGGAAGCTCTGGGATTGAGTATTTCATGAAAGCCTGAGCTTGGGGGATTTCTTCTTTTCGGTTTACTTTCAACGAAGGGTCGGTTATGAAAAAACAACTCTTGAGCATGAGCGTGAACAATGAGACAATAGAAGTGGCAGTAGAGGCCAGCGCGTCGCTTCTAGAAGTTCTGAGGAATGAACTAGGATACGCTGGAGTCAAAGAAGGCTGTTCGGAAGGAGCTTGTGGTGCATGCACGGTGCTTATGGACGGGCAACCTGTTCGTTCGTGCCTAACTCTGGCTCTGGAAGCCGACGGTACGTCAATAACCACAATAGAGGGGTTGGCTTCGGGCGGGCAGTTGCATCCGATGCAGCAGGCATTCGTGGATCGAGGAGCAGTTCAATGCGGCTTCTGCACTCCGGGAATGATTTTGTCCGCACAAGCGCTGCTGGATCACAATCCAAATCCGACGGACGACGAAATAAAGAACGCACTGGCAGGAAATTTCTGCCGCTGCACCGGATATACCAAGATTCTCGACGCGGTTCGCTCGCTTCGAGAGGAATCAAGCGAGACATTTCAAGATAAGGCAGGCTGGAAAGCCCGCCCCACAATGGGTTAGAGCCGTATTTGGATGCAGTATGGATTTTGCTGTCAGGGGAGTGAGATCTGGTGAACGTTTGCGTAAAGATCGATCTCTTGAATCCGTTTTCAAGGGATTCTGACGTTTGCCAGAGTCTTCATTTTTTATCGAGAAATGAAGACCCTGGCAAAGGCTGGAAGTTTCTCGGGGAGGAATTTGGGGAGGGATTTGGGGAGGACCTTCTTACAAGAAGGTCCTCTCCAACTACGTGCTTTACGCGGCGTGAAGCTGATCAACCGGAGGTGACTATCTTGGGCAGAGAAGAATATAGCGTTGTAGGAAAAAGCATTCCCAGGGTGGACGCTCGATCCAAAGTCACAGGTGAAGCTACATACACAGCTGACCTGAAGCTTCCTCGGATGTTGGTTGGCAAAATACTGCGAAGCCCCTACCCTCACGCGAAAATTGTTAGCATTGATACTTCCAAAGCTCGGGCGCTCAAGGGTGTTCACGCCGTGGTAACGGGAAAAGACACTGCTGGTGAAAAATGGGGTGTTTTCAGGTACACCCGCGATCAGCAGCTTCTCTGTGTTGATAAAGTCCGTTATGTGGGCGACGAAGTAGCGGCTGTGGCGTCTGTCGACGAAGACACCGCCCTGGAAGCGCTCAAACTCATCCAGGTTGAATACGAAGAGCTTCCTGCGGTTTTCGATTGCCATTCAGCCATTACTCCGGATGCTCCCCTGATACATGACGGCTATCCGCGAAACATCAACGTGGCTGTTAGGATTGATGTAGGCGACGTCGATTCCGCGTTCAAAGACTGCGCATTGGTCAGGGAAGACACATTTGTGGCTGAAGAAGACTCATACTTTATGACCGAACCTTACGCTGTAGTTGCAAACAGCGGATCGGATGGTTCAATTGAAGTTTGGATGCCCAATGCATCTCCGCATACCAAAGCCAAGGCTTTGTCCAACGCGCTTAAGCTGCCGCTCTCAAAGGTGAATGTCCGCAAAATCACTATCGGCGGAGCATTCGGTGGCCGATCGGACGTGTTTCCGGCCGAGTTCATTACCTGCCTCCTCAGCATCCAGAGTCAACGCCCGGTGAAGCTTCTCTACACCCGTGAAGAAAACTCCATCGCAACCCGCATGGGACACGCGATGATCACCACCATCAAGACGGGAGTGAGCAAGGACGGGGTGGTGCTCGCCCGAGACATTGTGAGTTGGTTGGATGGCGGAGCATATTCCAGCACCGGCCCCATCGCCACTTCCGTGCCTTTCCTGTGCCACGAGCAGACATACAGACTGTACAACGTCAGATTCCACGGGTACCAGGATCTACACTAACAAACCCGTGAGGGGCATGATCCGTATCCACGGCAGATCGTTCGCGTGTGGGGTAGACACTCAATTGGATATGATTGGCCAAGAATTGGGCATAGACCCTGTCGCCATACGTCTTCGAAATGCACGGCGAGCTGGCGAGACAACGCCCACCGGATCTCATGTTTCAAGCTGCGGTTTGATTGAATGCATAGAAAAAACAGCGGAAGCAAGTAGTTTCTCGGAAAAATTCAAGAACGCCTCCTCGAAACGAGGCATCGGCATAGGGATTAATTCCGTGCAGACCGGATTTCCGCTAGGAATCAGGGGTGGTTCACAGGCTTTCATCAAATTCCATGAGGATGGCGGAGCCACGGTAATCTCCGGTGTGGTGGACAACGGGCAGGGAAATGACAACATGCTGGTCCAGATCGCGGCTGAAGAGCTTGGCCTTCCACCCGAGGAAATCAGATTGATATCAGCGGATACAGAGGTTACGCCTACGGACGCCGGATCTTACTCGATGATTTCCACATTCGGAGGGGGCAATGCGGTCAAATCCGCGGCAGAAGATGCGAAGGCTCAATTGTTCCAGGTAGCGTCAGACTTGCTGGAAGCAGACCCCGAAGATCTGGTTGCCAAGAATCGCAAGATATTCGTCAAAGGGGCGCCAGATGCCGGGATTTCCATTGCAAATGTCGTTCGCAAGGCGCTGATCATGGGCAAGCCCATAATGGGGAAAGGCTCGTTCTCTCCGCAGGTGGACCAAAGCCGAGAATGGGTGACCAACCCGAAAGGCCAGCTCTCCCAGGCGTTTTCCTTTGGGGCGACCGTGGCCGAGGTCGAAGTCGATACTGAGACGGGCCAGGTCAAGGCCCTGGAGGTCACATGCGCTCAAGACTGCGGGTTCGCCTTGAACCCGGTGGTGGTAGAGGGCCAGTTCGAGGGCGGTGTCGCTATGGGCGGCCAGGGTGGAATGCTGGGTGAGGAGCATCGATGGCACAACGGCCACGTGCTGAACCCGAGCATGCTCGAATACAAAATTCCCACAATCAAGGACATGCCTGAAATCAAACCCATAATCGTCGAGAGCATTGACCCGGCCGGTCCATACGGAGCCAAGGAAGCTGGGATGTCCGTAGCCATGTCAGCGGCTCAGGCATACTGCAATGCAGTCGGCAGTGCGTTGGGAATATATTTCAATCATTATCCCCTGACGCCGGAGCGCATTCTCGACGCCATAGAAAATAAGAAAACTGGCATCGTGACTGCCTGGGAATTCGAGCCCGCGACCATAATCGAGGTGGAAAGCCTGCACAAGGGTTCCAAATGAAACGCATGTACTCATTCTTTGTTCGGGGTTCTACAACGTATCATTGCACGCACAATCTCGTTTAGTTGCATGCACACGAGCGGGAGATTGCTTCGTTTCGCTTCGCTCCTCGCAATGACCATCTTCTCCGTGTAAGTGAATGGCCGAAAGACATGGAGATAACAGTGCATTACGACTTTGGAAGCCGCATGATTCCCAGGTCATTAAATTGCCTACTGGCGCTCGACCATTTGGGGCCACAGCGATTTCCGAATGCCATTTGCAGAATCGCTTATCAATATCACCGCCATAAGTTGGCGATTTAGCAGACTAATCGTTGTTTAGGAGGATTTTTTATGACGATCAGTAAGTGGATCCACATGGGAACAGTCCTCAGCCGCCACGCGACCCATTACCCGGACAAACTGGGCTGTCAGGACAAGAAACGAGACTTTACGTTCAAAGAGTGGAACGATCGGAGCTGTAGATTAGGTAACGGTCTCGCTGAAATGGATTGCGGTCATGGGGATCGTTTTGCGGTAATAGCCTATAACCGCGTGGAATGGATGGAAATGTACGCAGGATGCGCAAAAGCTGGCCAGATCTGTGTTCCGCTCATGTTCAGGCTCGCTGCTCCTGAAATAGAATACATAGTGAATGATGCCGGATGCAAAGCGTTCATTGTCGAAAAGCCTTTCGTAGCATTGGTCGATAGCATAAAGGATAAGCTACCGATTCCCGATGGAAATTACATTTACCTCGGCGATCCCGGCGACACGATCCCGACAGGCTACATCGGTTACGAAGATTGGCTGGCAAAGTCCTCTCCTGATGAACCGGACATCATGGTGGACGCGGAAGACCCTTGGACATTCATGTATACGTCCGGAACCACAGGGAAACCGAAAGGCGTCGTAAAAACTCACGAGAGCTACATGGCCATGTACTATCTTGACATTGCCAATATGGGAATTCGTCCTACGGACAAAGTGATGATGGTAATGCCAATGTGCCACGTGAATTCAATCTTTTATTCGTTCCCTTATACCCTTGTGACCGCTCCTGTGTGCGTTTACAATGAAGCGAGCTTCAGCGCTGAAGACTTCCTGGAAACCGTGCAGAAGTACAGAGTTACGTTCACGTCCCTTGTCCCGACTCATTACATCATGATTCTGTCTCTGCCCAAGGAGATCAAGAACGGATTTGACGTTTCCAGCATGCGTCAATTGCTGATTTCTTCCGCACCGGCTCGCAAAGACACCAAAGTGGCTATTCTGGATTTCTTCAAGAATGCGGAACTCTGGGAAGCCTACGGCTCCACCGAAGCTGGCCTGGTGACTCTCTGCAGGCCTCAGGATCAGTTGCGCAAGCTGGGCACCATCGGGCAGGAAATCTTCGGGGTAGATAGAATCAAAGTACTGGATGACGAAGGCAATGAAGTTCCCGATGGACAAGTGGGCGAGCTCTATGCCCGCACTCCAATGCTGTTCAAGGAATACTGGCATCTTCCAGAAAAGACCAAAGAGGTCTTTGTTGGTGAATGGTTCACAGCAGGCGATATGTGCTACCGCGATCCTGACGGCTTTTACGTGCTAGTGGATCGCAAGGCCAACATGATAATAACTGGAGGAGAGAACGTTTTTCCCTCGGAAGTGGAGAATGCACTGGGCGCACACCCCGCTGTCAAAGACGTGGCAGTTATCGGAATACCTCACGATAAATGGGGAGAGGCGGTCCATGCTGTAGTGATTCTCTACGAGGAGCACGAAGCCACAGATGGTCTCAAGGAAGAAATCAAGAGATTCGCCAAAAACAAGATCGCTGCGTATAAGATCCCCAAGACCCTTGATTTCATCGAAGATGACGATATGCCCAGAACCGGCACAGGCAAAATACTCCACCGGAAACTCAGAGAAAAATACGGAACCTGGAGCCAAAACCGCTGACGGAGCGCAGATAGGAGTCGGGGAACCCCTTTTTGCAAAAAGGGGTTCCCCGATACCCCCAAAGGCGTTAAAATAACCCCTGCGAAGACATTGCCGGCAAACAATCTCGGGCAGCAGCAACCTTTCAGAAACACAGTCTTCGTAGCGGCCGGCGTCTCGCCGGCCTCGGCCTGAAGAAGCAACCGGATTCACACGAGCCATGCCGCCAAAAAAAATCAAAGCCCTCCCCCTCTGGTCAGACGGAGCCACTCATATGGCCGGCAGGGACGCCGGCCGCTACGGTAGAGATACCGTGCCGTACTTATTTTAACGCCTATGCCCGATAACCCTCGCAAAAAACTCTTAAACAATGTAGCTGAACCATGTAGGCCAGCTCTGAGGTTGAATTCCGCCATATTTTGTGCTATCTGCATCTCACCGCCAAACAATCTGAGCGGATGATCTACGAATTCGGAGACAGCCATGCGACAAAACGACATAAGACTAATAATTACGCTGGGCTGGCTGCTGATTATAATTGCTTTTGCGTTGCCTGTCTTCCCGGCCAAAGCTCAGGTTGCGCACCAGAGTGGAACATCCTCGTCCGACGCGTGGGTAAGCCATCAAATGAACCAGCCCCCTCCAGGAACAGGTGACAGGTACGACGTATCTCCTGATCGGCTCGATGAAATCCGACAACTCTACATGCAGGCGAGACAGGAACAGGAAGGCAAGAAGGACGTCAAGGATAAGAAGCAATAAGATTCAATGAATTCCGTCGGTGAATTTCAGGGCTTATTTTTATTTTCCAATTCTGTGAACTTATAAACCGCATTCAGAGCTGACGTAGGACTCACCTGGGCTCCGTACTGTGAGATCGGGTAACGAATTCCCTTTTTATAAAGGATTTCAAGATTCGTCAGGATTCTCCAGCAGTCCTCGGCTGGTAGTCCTATAGCCAACTCATCGTCGGCAGCGTGACCGAATCTTCGCTCACCGTAACAAGGTATTGAAAGCGCAGCGACCCGGTCCACAAAGCATCTGCCAATGACATCCGAACATGAAGACTCCCCTACGGAATAAAACACCAGGCGCTCGAACTTGTCGTACTGAATTGCATTGACCATCAGCGACATCTGGGCAGGATTGCCATAAATCAAAATGATATCCGGGACAAAAGGATCATAAGCCATCGGCGCCAACATAAAGGCCCGATATTTTCCGTAAGGAATTCGCTGCATTACCGCTTCACAAATAGCAGCATCCTCTTTCTTTTCCAGCCAGACTATGTTCCGCATTGTTCCGTCGGTGACGAATTCCGGCAGTTCGGAAAGTCCCAGAATACTTGCGCAACCCGGTGTGGCCAGATCCTCGGCCGTTCCACCCACGGTCCAGTCGAAGGTCCTCACAATAGTGATGAGTTGGCAGAGCGAGAGCTTTTCAGGAGGTCTGCGAATCCAGGGATTGTTGGCGAAGCTGTCCGAATCAGTCAACAATTTGAGGCCAACAGGAAAAGTTTTTAGCCTCAACAATCGTTCCATGCTGCGGGTCCATTCGGACCATTTGATCTCTTCGGGATTCATTTCCTGTTCTCCGCTTGTCCGGCTTTATCAATATCATTTCAACCGGTGAATCGTGAATCTGGAACCGAGTATTGCCTGCACGAGGTCGCGTTCGTTCTCGACGATATCATGAAAATCCGTGACGCAAGTGCCTACTGATGATGTTTTGTGTGCATCGCTGCCACCGAGCTTCAAAAGGCCCGCGGCATCCGCCACGTCATTGGCGAGAGCATTTTCTGCATCTGTGACAAGACTGTTGCACACCTCAAGTCCATGAACTTGTGAGAATGTAGGGTTTTCGAGCGCATCGTTTACGTCCATTTGAAGTTCGCCAAAACCGAAGAGCAAAAAACCGCGGAATGGATGCGCAGCTATTGCGACTCCTCCCACCGCGTCCACTTTGGCTTTCAGCACTGCAGGAGTCCACATTTCTTGCGGTTCCTCCTTCAGGCCGAAAACAAGAATGTCGCCTCCAGTGGTGGTTATTTCCATGCCGCGGAATACAGGAAGGCCGTATTTGCTGCTGAGCGCTTTTGACTCCTCGGCGCTCCAGATCCGGTTGTGCTCGGTCACGCAAATGCCATCCAAGCCGTTTTCTTTGGCCGCGATCATCATTTCATCCGGCGACATGACGCTGCAAGCCGAATAAGCTGTTGTATGCACGTGAAGGTCAAGTTTCATGTCAATAAATGCCTGTGGTTCACTGAAGGCGTAGATAATCTTTGAGAGTCGGATATTGCTCGAAGAAAGCGATGGTAAATTCGTGTTTGTTCAGACTTGGGTCTTTTTCCATAGCTGATCGCAGCTCACGAGCAAACTCTGCCCTGGCGAGGCTTCGGCAACAATCCACCATGAGGATCGCCATATGCCGGCATCCGTTGCGGCCTATTTCTTTCTTGATCTTCCCGTCCAATTCGTGATCCAGTTTCCAACCTTCAATACGGGAAAAAACGTCCAGAGCTTTGGGGCAACGCGTTGTAGTGAAGCGCTTCATTCTGGATTGAATCGATTCGATTACAAGCTCCGGCCAGTTCACAATGATTTGGCATTCCATGGCGTACAATTCATCTTCCAGAATTCCACTCACGACCCGTTTCTCAGGGCCATGCATTTGGACACCAATTGATTTCGTCCGTGAATAAGAAAGCATCAGACCTCCGAATGCGTATATTGTTGGCCGGTTTTACAAATCCTGGAATGCCGCGCAACTGTCCTTGAGCCTCGGATTGTCTGCCATGATCTTTACTGTAGACTCACCGATGAGCACGTTATTCAGGAAGATCCGAGGACCGTCTATGTCAAGCCTGGCCGGCTCGCCCCCAAATTCCATCCCTTTTCTCAGCTCTGGAACAGTCAGCGCATTGATCAACATCTCCATAGACTCGAGGATCATTTCAGCGACTCGTTCTGATCCGTCGGGCCCGCCGAGGATTCCCCGAACAATCTTTGTCATTCCGGGACCTACACGAACACCTATCAGTCTTTCCGCAGCCGTTGAAAGGTCCGGAACCAATCCCAGCACATCCCGCTTGATTGTAAGCTCCGCCTTCCGAATATCCAGTGCCGGAAGTTTCACATCCAGCGAGATCTCCGCGGAGAAAAGAGAATCATCGGCTCTGGAGACAACTCTGAAAAGTCCCTTGTCAACATTTTCCACAGTCGTCAGATGATTGGCCTGGAAATCAAGTATCACGATCAGCACCTCTCTTTAATCTAACAGCGACAGCGAACGACGCAGAGGCTGAGTTCAAAACATTCTAATCATCTGTTTGCGCAGACGCTTTCACAGAACCACCTTTTCCAGCAAGATTCTCGCACCTAGCGCCATCAAGACTATTCCCCCCACCCGGTCCGCCCATTGTCCCATGCGAGACCCTGCTTTGTCGCCCAGACGCATCCCAGCGAAGGTCATGAGCGATGCAGTACAACCGATGACCAGTGCGGGAGCTAATATGTCAATGTTGATAAGCCCCAAGGAAAGCCCCACAGCCAGTGCATCTATGCTGGTGGCAACAGACAATCCCACAAGACTCCACCCGCGCGTCGGATCAAAAGCGTCGCTGCGGTCCTCAGGATGCGCTGACTGGCGAATCATATTGAGCCCCAACAAAAACAATAGACCGAAGGCAATCCATGCACTCGCGTCTCCTATTACGGAAGACAAACGGTCGCCACCGAACCAGCCGACAATCGTCATTAGAGATTGAAACAGCCCGAAATGCCAGATCAACCGAAACAGATGCCTGGCCGTCAAAGCGCGTAAACCAGCGGCAACAGCAGCAGCCACTGCAAAAGCATCCATTCCCAACGCGATAGAAGTTCCGATCAGAGTGAACGTGTCCAATTCGTGCACCAATAGCTCTCGTCGATTGAGCCAATGTAGCAAGCGGCCGAAATACCGTCAACATGGAAGCCGGCATGCCATGGGCTCTCCGTACTTTGATTTATTTTTCTGAGTGACTATTATGGCGTAACGATGAAATCTACTGATTCGGCGGCATCGTGAATATGAAACACACACACGATCATAACAACAGCGCTCACCAGCACAACCATCGCGGTCACGGGGAATCCCGTCTGTTAATTGCTTTGGTCCTCACTGGTGTTTACATGATTGTGGAAGCGGCAGGCGGTTTCATTTTCAATTCATTGGCATTGCTCGCTGATGCCGGTCACATGCTTTCAGACGTGGTCGCCCTGGCCTTGTCCCTCGCTGCAATCAAAATAGGAAACAGGTCTCCCACTGAGCGCCACACTTTCGGCTTCAGACGCACAGAAATCCTTGCCGCCTTTGCCAATGGTCTGGCACTTTGGGCCATTGTCGCGTTGATCTTCCTTGAGGCCGGCCATAGATTCTATTCGCCACAGCCTGTGCAAGGAGGTGGCATGTTGTTGATCGCGACGGTGGGGCTGGGAGTAAATGCGGTAATGGCTTTGCTCCTTTTCTCAAGCAGGAAAGAAAGCCTCAATATCAAAGGAGCTTTCGTTCATATAGTTTCCGATGCCCTCGGCTCAATGGGAGCAATTGTCGCAGCGGTAATAATTCTCCAAACCGGCGAAAACCGCGTGGACCCCGCTGTTAGCATCCTCGTGGGGGGCCTGATCATCTATTCTTCGTGGTCATTAATTCGCGAATCACTGCACATACTCATGGAGGGAGTCCCTAAAGGACTAAATATAAAGGACATTGAGCAGGCCATTCTTCATCAAGACGGCGTATGCTGCCTCTACGATCTGCACGTTTGGACTATAGGTGCGGATCAAAGGGCCATCAGCGCGCATGTGGTCGTTTCTGACCCAGAGTGGGATCGGACTGAGCTGCTCAAACGCTTGAACGGGCTATTAGATGAAGAATTCAAGATAACCCATACTACCATTCAGATCGAGGCCACTCACGAAATACGTGATGAAAACGAATATCAGGTGTGTCGGGAAGGGACTGCATGTAAAACTTGAGGCACGCGATGTGCGCTCAATAATATTTGTTGCAGGAGTGTTACCCACAAACGGATGACAGCCGAAGCAGAAAAAGCGACTACGATCTCTCCACTGAAATCGAAAATCCCTTTCTTGGAGCTGCTCGCCGTTCTTGGTGGCGTTTTCGTCTGGCGAGTGTTATTCGCAGCGTGGGTCAATCTGATTCCGGATGAATGCAGCTACTGGACTTGGTCAAGACAGCTTGATTGGTCTTATTTCGATAATTCCGGGATGGTGGCCTATCTCATAAGGCTCTCCACTGGGATCTTCGGCCAATCCACACCCTATTCAGTACGAGTCCCATTTTTGGTGCTGTCAGCGCTCTCCACTTATCTTGTGTACACAATCAGCCGACTTTTATTCGACAACCGAGGGAGAGCACTTCTCTGTGCGACATTCTTTAATCTTGCGCCTCCCTTCCTTTTGGGGGGTGCAGCGGCCATTCATGATAATGCTCTGATCTTCTTCTGGTTGTTGGCGATCTACGCCGCGGCCCAGTACTTGAAAACAAATGAAGTGAAATGCTTCTACCTTATAGGTTTTGCTGCGGGCGGGGCCATACTCAGCAAGTATACGGGGGTGCTGATTCTGCCGTGTGTTTTAGTTTTCCTGCTATGGAACCCGCAACATAGAAGGCTTCTGCTCAGGAAGGAGCCCTGGATTGGGGCCCTGATAGCGCTGGCCTTTACACTACCCATAGTGTGGTGGAGTTTTTCCCATGATTGGGCTTCCGTGGGACATATTTTCTTTATCGGCTCCGGCGCCACGGCTGTAAGCAGACGAATATCAGACGGTCTCGGTTACCATCTGGCTCAGTTCGGTCTTGTGTCCCCTTTATTTTATTTTGGGCTGATCGTGGCCTCTGTGGCTGCTTTGGCACGCAATATTCGGAGGCCCAAGCCGGAAGAAACTTTACTGCTGTGCTTCGGAATGCCTGCGATCCTTTTCGGTGCAATGGCTTTCAAGGGCCACGTTGAAGCAAACTGGGGATTTATGGCCTATCCTTCTCTCGCCATCCTGGCCGTGGAAGCGATTCTTCAGGCTCGCCAATCCGAACCCAAAGGCATTTGGAAACTTTTTTCAAGGAATTATCTGAAATGGAGCGTGATCTTGGCTGTGGGCCCAGTATTGATTGTAGTGATTCACGCATATATCGGCCTGATACCGGCATTCCTGGAGAAGAAATTCGCAAAAGAAGACCGCATAATATGGGAAACCAGGGGATGGAAGGACCTGGGAAACTATGTAGAGAAATTTCGAGTGGACAAGGAAATCATTGCGGCGGATAGTTATCAGTTATGCGCATTACTTGAATTCAATGTCCCTGGGCAGCCAAAAGTCCGATATCTCGCGCCTTGGAAGCGACCCACTCAGTTCGACGTGTGGGAACCCTCGTTCGACAATCTAAAAGGGCATGACATACTGTTCGTGACGCCTATCCCTCTCAGGCCCTCGTCGAGTTCCCTGACCTCCATTTATGAGAATTTCGCAAGCGTAGAAGAACTCGCGGCCTTCCAAGTGATCTATCACGGAGAGGCGATTCGAGATATTCACCTGTACCGCTGCAAGAACTTTGATCCTTTTTCGCCTCGAAGGCTTACAAGATCGCTATTCTACCAACAATAAAGCTGGCGCAGAATTCTTAAAAATAATGTCTTGGCACGAGACTCAGCAGTCCATACGAGCGAGCGAATACACCCTTCAGTGACAGTCTATCCTGTATTCACACCTCTGCTCACTAATACGGTCGATTAACGTCAGCCCCAATAGAGGGTCGGTTCATATCAGCACCATCAACTCCTCTATTGACGTCAGCACCGACATCGGGCCGGTTCATGTCGGCTCCGGTAATGTCCCGATTCATGTCCCCGCCGTCCACGCCTCTGTTCACGTCTGCACCGCTGACTCCTCGGTTGATAAAGTCTGCATTGGAGGCAAAAACTCCAGAGGACAGGCTTAACACAACTGCCACAGCTATTATTGCGATTCGTAACGTGTTTCCGATCATGGTGACCACCTTTTCACTAACACGCGTTGTTGAACAACCTTATTACGTATGATGCCTAATTCGGATATCAGTTCCAGTGTTCCTCCAGATCTTCGAATTGTGGGAATCACTTTCGCGTATCCGACATTGAGGAAACAATTTGATATAACCGTGTGGCGACATTCTCTTTGATAACGTTAGACTCCACGATAGTTTTCAAAGGGTTGGAGTTTTGATCCTGGCCCGCGTGGAACAGTTTGGCCTCGATTTCGTAGGCGCCCTCGGATTCGCTTATTTTTATCCTTAGATCGTAAGCCGGATCTCCCACTTCCATTGAGCCAATAAAGTTCTTCTCGGCTGGAGACTCGCCCTTACTGGGGATGCCGTGAACAGACTCCCTGTTTTTCGTTGAAGGTCCCGGGCCAAAATTGAGCCACGGGACAGGCCTGCCTTCAGGATCGGTGATGAAAACCCGAACCGGCAGTCGAGTGCCCGGACTCGCCTTGCCAGGCGGCGGCGAAGCAAGAGGAGCCGGATCCTGCGCAGGCTTAGACTTTGTGTAGCTTTCCTTCATATATGCCATTCGGGGCTGCTTGGCTGGCTCCTCTTGTCTGTCAACTTTGGGGTCTAAGCGCCGTCTCTCTACCAAGCCGGAGAGCTCTTCTTTTCGCTTGTCCGAAATTGATCCCGTTGTAGGCACTCCCTGTTCTTTGACACTCCGTTGGGGTGCCTTGGATTCACTCGCTGTGGATGGGACCTTCGCAGCAGGTGCAGCAGGCTGGGCCGATGGCGGAGCGGGGGCAGCAGGACTATACCCAAAGCCCTCGGCAGACTTTCTGAGGTCCTGTTCCCTCCTGTTTGATTCGTCTTCGGCCCGGCGGCGTTTCTCCTTCATGCGAGCAGAGAACTCTCTGTCACTCACTATCTCGTCCTTCAGGCTGACTGAAACCTCTTTGTCACTCTCAGAAGTCGATTCCTCAAGACGAGCGGGCTTTTCCTCTCTTGGGGCCGCGTCTAGAGCAGATTTGGATTCCGGAGCTAGAGGTGCAGACTCGGGATCACGTGTGGCAGGGGACGATCCGGGAGCTTGAACAGCGGCGGTTTTGCCGGACCCAGATTCCGTTTTCACTCTCCCGCGGAAACCGTTTATTTTGCTTCTAAGCTCCTGCGACTCAACGCGTTGATCCATTGTCGAGTCTGCGGCTTTTTCTGCAACGGAAACCGTTGACGGTTGCGGGAGTTGTTTGAACACCTCCCAAATGGGGAGCAACAGTACGGCAAGCATCAAGGCAGCCGCAGCAGAAGCAAGTCCGAAAATAGGAATAGAAAACGGCTTTTTCAATAAACCTGAAAAAAAGTCCAAAAGGCCCCTTTTATAAGATTCCGACCCGGCATCGTGAATCCGTCCGATTTCCCTCTCGACGGTCTTCGGCATCTTCAAAGCTGAAGGAGCTACGCGGCGCATCGCCGTCATTTCCCTGAATACCCGGACATTCTCCGCGCACTCGGAACAAGACTCCAGATGTTGGGCGATTTGCCCCTCTGGATCGGAAACACCTGATGCGAAATCATAGAGCTCGTCATCGTCCGGATGAAATATTTCCGGATGTGTCCTCAAAATGGAATCCAAGCGGCTAAGAGACTTGAACTCCAGAGCGCAGACACTGCACTCTTGAAGATGGCGCGCCAAGTCACTTTCAGCTTGCGGTTCCAAATGCCCCTCTATGTAAGCGAGGATTTGGGCAGGCTCCCATCCGTTCGGACAGATGTTCCGTGAATCATTCATTCGCGTGGCGCTCCTGGAGTCCTGCTTCCGCGCAACGGCGGGCCAAAACCGACAGACATCTTGCCACCTGAACTCGGAGAGTGGCTTCCTTTACCTTCAAGATGCCCCCAATTTCCAGGTAACTGAGTCCATCATCGTAGCGCAATCCAAGCAACTTTCTGCACGCCTCGGATAATGCCTGAAGTGCGTTCTTCAGTATTCTTTTTTCCTCGGCTCTTATTAAGCTCGCCTCCTGATCCTTGCCAGGAGCGGCTACTGATACATATCCCTGCTCCTGAGCGCAGTCATGCGCGTTCACGCGTCCCGAAGGGTAAAGCCCCCCTCGTTTGGATGCAGATGCCTTTCTAAGGTGACCTATTGCCACGCGCCGCGCTATTTCCATAATATATGCCTCAAGAGATCTTGTTGAATCATACTGCTTCAAGGCCTTGAAAACCTGGATGAAAGCCTCTTGAGCAAGGTCTTCGCTTTCGTCTTGGCGTACGAACCGTTTCACTGCCAGACGCACTAGCGGCAAATACCTTTGATAAAGTTCTTCCCATGCGTACCTGTCCCCTTGGTTGCATCGCTCGATGAGCGCTCCATCGGAATACCCAAAGAAATCGGCCAATTTCAACTCTCCGCATGATCTGGAACATCCTTATTTTATGTGGAATCGCTCCTGTTTTCAAAGAGCAAAAGTAAACATCACACATTTACAGATTCGCGAAGCATTGGTTTATGTGACTGATCCGGAATTATTTCGTAGTCGGGGGGCTCTTTTTTCGTTGCCTTTTCATATAATTCGGTAGTTATTATCTGTTATTTCAAGGTGTTATTTCTATTTCTTAAAGTATTTTCTTGACTTTTAAAGGGGCTTCTCCTATAGTCCGAGCTGTGAGGGCGTGATTCGGCGAAAGTCGATGGCCCTCAGCTTTTGACCTCTACCCTGGATGGACACCCTCCCTCCCCCATAACCCCCCCATTCAGGGACAGAGGTCCTTTTCATCATCGGGCTTTTTTTCAGGCCCATTTACTACTTAAGCGGCGACCCTTTGATGGGCCGCCGTTTTCGCGTTGCGCCAATGACAGTCAATTTGGTGAGAATGAAAGAATAGGACGCGCATCTTTCCCGTCATTTCTGGCAATCGGGCCCCCTCTCCCACCGCGCTTGCCTCAGAATGTCCCTGTTTGAAAGCGAATTGGCATTAGTGCGAATGACGGACTTTTCGCATCTCAAGAGGTATTCTGCAGAACTCCCAATAGTAAAAAGTGCATCTTGTAACGAAATCTGAGTGATGCTAGATTTTAATAAGGTTTACAGAAATTTTGCGTGTTCCGAGTGATGAGGAGTTTAACATGCAACAAATACTATCATGGATAGTAATGGCGCTTTTTATGATCGGAGGAATATTTTTCCTTAGGTGGCTTGAGGCAGTTTTTCATTAATTTTCGTGCCGCGCGATCCACATCAGGGGCTTTTCCCGTTCAACGGTGCTGCCGTATCATCGGAACACGTCCAGCAGACTCTTCAAGCCTTCCTGCACTTGAGTCACGCCCCGTTCAAATATGGAAACCAGGTTGGGCTCATCCGAGTCCGGATGTCTATCGCCTATAATCACCTCCACAGGTCTCTTGAACCAGTGGTAAGCCCCTCGGTCGTTCTGCTTCAAGCCGTTTAGACCTGCAGCTTTGATAAGGGCCTTCTTGAATTTGCAGGGGTCGGGAACCCTTATGCACCCTGCCGAGACAGCCCCTACCGTATCAGGCGATATATGCCGACCAGGGGGGATTGCAGAAGCCTGGAATCCATGTACTCCTAGTTCCCGGAAGCGCTGGCATCGGCCTTGCTCATCACAAATTTGCAGTGGAGCGAAGAATCCGTTGTAAAGACCTGGAATGGGTTCCGGCTCCGTGCCGAAGAAAACCACGTCCGGATAACAGTACACATGATTGATAATGAAGCGCCCTTCAGGGGTCGGTGAATTCACGTCACCCAGGGCCACATGTGTCCTGTAGATTTCTTCTATTGAATCATCTTTACGTAGTCCATCCAGCACCAGTTCAAAATTGAGGCGGTCTATGTAAATGCGGAGCCATTTGAACTCGGAGCGCTGTTTATCCGTATCATCCTGGCTGAATTCCTGCCAATTTGTATAGAGTCCCGGCAGGCAGGGATCACTTGGAGCCACAACTACAGCAGGCGGAGGAGGAGCAATAGGCGTTTCAGGGCTTGAAGTCGTGCTCGTATCAGCCGGACCCGGAAGGGCCACATTGCCGTCAACGGGCATACTTCCGCGGCTGGACTCGGTTTCCACGGCTGAAAACACTACAGGAGTTTTAACTAGTATTATCAGTAATATCGCAGCAATTGTCAAAGCGGCTGTTCGATGCATCGTCTGCAAATCTCCGAATGATGTCTGACAGTGCTTGTTTTATAATCCTAAAAATACCATGTCAACACATCGTTCGGCGAGAAACGTCGTAATCAGCCCGAAAACTGAAATGTAAGCAATCGGGAATACTCGGCTCCGGATGGCTTTAGAACACTTTGGAACAGGACAGCATGATCCGCATTGAATTGAGGTCCTGAAATCTCCATCCTTTCACGAACGCCCTCGACCAGACCGGATATGCCCTTGTTGGAACGTATTCTGCCCAGAGAGAGATGGGGTTGAAACGCCCTTTTTTCCTTGGGAAAACCCAGCCGCACCAGAGCTTCCTCCAACCTGGAAACCAATGGCACTAGAGCCGCCGAGTCGTCAGAGCACCCCACCCAAACGACCCTTGGTCGTTTAAGATCCGGGAACACTCCCACTCTCGCTAAATCGTGCACTGATGGTTTTTGGGAAGTAAATACAGGCCGGACTTCCTGTTCAATGATTTGCACCAAATCGCTTCGGATTTCTCCAAGAAATTTTATCGTAAGATGCATTCCTGCAGGATTTACCCATCTCACGTCCCCGCCGGTACTGTCTGAGTTCAGCTGAAATTTGTTTCAAGAAGAGCTTGATCTCCTCAGGCAATTCTATCGCAAAAAATACCCTGATTTCATCGTCTTTCTGCGGCATTTTCGTACCGAGCTTTCTCATTGACCGATTTAAGGTTCACTGCCTAAAGCGAACTGCCAACCCCATAACGGGTCTGACACTTTTCGTATAAATTGCGCGCTTCCGGAAGAGATTCATTTAGTTTGCGAATTCGCTCTTCGTCGGGCGGGTGAGTCGACAGCCAGACGGGAACCGGCGGCTTATTGATCTTTGTCATTCGCTCCCAGAGCCGAGCACATTCAGAAGGATCATATCCTGCGGCAGCCATGTACAGTTGGCCTATACGGTCCGCCTCCACTTCATGAATGCGGCTGTATGGTAGAATTATGCCAAGCATTCCGCCCATTCCCATAGCGCTCAGGATCATGCGCGTTTTGGTGTCCAGATTGCCATCTTCTTTTTTCAGGATCTCTCCACCCGCAGTGACCGCGCCTTTCACGGCCAGTTGCTGGCTCATCCGTTCTCCGCTGTGTCTCGCCACAGCATGGGCGACTTCGTGGCCAATCACTGCAGCTAGACCAGCTTCATTTTTCACATAGGGCATTATTCCTGTGAAGACCACTATTTTCCCACCAGGAAGGCAGAAGGCGTTCGGCACATCTTTTTCTATGACCCTCACATCCCACTTGAACCCCGGCTTATCCAGTGCCTCAGCAGCCTTGCTTACTCTGTCCGACACACGGCGCACCATTTCGTTTGTCCGCTGGTCTTTGCTCTCTTGTTCCTTGGAAATGACTTCGTTGAATGCCTTTAGCGCCAGAGCATTCATCTGGTGATCCGGGACCATGTTCAGCTGCCGACGGCCGGTATGCGGAACCGTGGCGCAACCCAGAATTGATAAGATCAGGACCAAACTCGTTATAATTCGCTTGAATTGTTTCAAGAGTAATCTCTCGTGACTATTATCTCTATAGAACTTCTAAGCCATTTCTGATGATACCAGGAATTTCGTGACCCCGCGAGAAGCGCTGGGTTCGGGCGTTGAAAAAAAACCCCGAAGCAGGCCTTTACCGCCTGCCATCATTGGCATTTCAGTCCAAGCGGGCTGGAAAGCCGACCCAACAGAGCAGTCCACAGCGGATACGAAATGTTACCCATAATGTCGTGTATAGCTTGATTTATCAAGTAGTTCATGCTAAATATTTCCTGGATACTTGATATTCGACCTTTGGAGATTCGCCATGAAATGTGAAAAATGCTCTTACGTAAGCTTCGATTTCAACCTCATATGCCCGTCCTGCAATAAAGACCTCAGCTCAGTGCGGAAAAAACTCGGGCTGAATTTGGATCAACCCGAGGTGGATTTCGACGAGTTCTTCACAGGTTCTTCATCGGCCTACAAAACGGCGGCGGCCAATACTGCAGCAACCTCCGGCCAGCCACAGGAAGCTGAACTGGACATAGAAGGAGGAGAAGAATTCGAATTTACGCTCGACGACTAAATGGCGAAGCTGCAATGAAATTCAGGCAGTCTCGGATATCCTGAAGGAATTCGGGTCGAACTGGCTGCATCAATCCTCTTGCGTTTCTAACGGCCAGTTTCCTCTCTCCTGAAGGACTTCTCTCAAAATCTTCAAGGCTTGGTTGACCACAGGCATTCCGCCGTAGATACCACACTGAAAAATTACTTCCGCCACGTCGTGAGGGTTGCAGCCAACATTGAGGGCTGCGTATATATGAAGTTTCAATTCCTCTGTTCTTTCCAACACAGTCAGCGCAGCCACGGTTATCAATTGCCTCGTTTGATGCGGAATGCGCTCTCGAGCGTACATCTTTCCAGTTATAAACATTGAGAGATCTCTTGCTAATCCTTTGTCAAATGACCTCCACAGATCGAATGGTCTCTCATCCGGATATCCCTCGAAATAGAGTTTCGCCGTTTTCGCGGTTTTTTCCTTTGTGTCTTCGTTCATCTTCACCTCCTCAAACTTCTTATTCCATTGATTATAAGCCAGCTATTCAAGAATGATACGGTTTCAGCAGACCACCTTCATGCCGTCCCGAGCAACAAATATAGGCCTGGCAAGCTCATAGTCAGTAGCAAGAAGATCTACGACCTGCTGCCATTCGTCGTGACACCTGGGAATCGGGTAAGGTTCCCCCGAAGCAGGATCCTTCAACGGTGACGCTGGTGGAATTTTTTTCATGAAGCCGTTGCCCGGATCACCGGGAACGAAATCCATATCGGAGACGTGTACCAGATAAGTGGCTTTGCGCGGCATCCATTTTTTGATGTAGTTCATTCCGGATTGAAAACTCATGTGATGCGGCCGGTTGAATTCCGGCTCGTTCAGCCAATTGGCCTGAATTATGAGGATGTCCGGTTCCATGAGTAAGGGGAATTCATCCTCCACATTCATGAAATCCGAAGTGTAGACCAGTTTGAAATCGTTTCCGGAAACATTTGTCTCATAGACGTATCCAACCGAACCCGAAGCCGAGGGTCCGTGAAAAGTCTTGAAAGGTGTAATTCTCGCCTGCAGTCCCAGCAAGCATTCACCGGGGACTGCAATTCTCTTTTCGATCAGTGTGCCGAGAAGATACCCGAAGCGCATCTCTATCGTCTTCCATGCCTGGTCTGTGGCGTAGACCGGGATAGGGTTCCACTCGGCCACAGGCACGGAACGGCGAAAAACAAGTAAATCATCCATTCCAAGATAGTGATCGCCGTGTTCATGTGTAATCAGGATGGCATCCGGCCTGTTCATTCGGTTTGCCTTCATTTGGAGGCGAAGATCCGGGCCGCAATCCATGAGGACGGTCTCCTCGCCCTCGATCAATATGGACGTTCTCGTACGCTCTTCACCTAATTCACTCATTTTCGCACATATAGCGCATCTGCAAGAATACTCAGGCGTACACCAGGCGCTGCCTGTTCCCAAAAACACTATTTGCATGGAATCGCCCTCTTTGAAGCCTCTGCACCAAAAGGCGGTGGGGTCATCGGATTTTGAAGGAATACCGCGATTCACGTATTCTCGCAAGCCTGGGACTATGGATAACAGCAGGTCTTGGAAATTCTGTCAGATTCGCTACTCTTTCTCGTTCGCTGTCACAACTGTCTAACCATGTCATTGCGAGCGCAGCGAAGCAATCTCATTGATTGCGACTGCACAACAGGGGAGATTGCTTCGTCGCTTCGCTCCTCGCAATGACAATCTTCCAGTCTTCACTTTAGGATAACCGACATTACTTTCGAGAATCGGTATAGGAACTATCAAAGTTCCCCAAAGCTCTACCTTCCATTTCTTGCCAGCTTGCGTTCAGCCAAACCGTTGTTTTGGATTCCATGGCAACTATTCTGTGCCTCTCTTGACGGCGACGCTTGTTCTGCCTTTGCCAATTAGTACGAGATAGAGATTGAAACAATGTCAAGGATAGAGGTTCAAGACGCAAAAGTCGCGCGAATCCATCTCTGGAATGATCTAGCAGTTGAGTTGTCTGGGGGGATTACGAAAGAACAGCCGGAGACTCGCTGAAGCCAAGATTACTTGCCCCTGTACACAATCAGGCCGTGGGTGAGATCGTACGGCGAGAGAGCCACTGTAACTCGGTCGCCCAGAAGCACCTTAATTCTAAAACGAGACATTCTGCCCGACAATTTTGTTCGGATGCTCCTCCCGTCATCGGTTTCGACTTGATACATTCCGCCTGAATGGACTTTTACAACTGTGCCTTCTACTTTTACATTATCGTCTCTGCTCATCTTATTCCTTATCTTTGAAATTGCGTGCCGACCACGCCGTTACTCTTCCACTCGCAATCTTTGTACTATGCCTTCAAGGAAATATCATTCACCTTTGTTTCTTGTCAAATCATCTTTCTATAAGTTTCCCTAACTCGTTGCAAGTCTTCAGGCGTATCAACCTCTATGGAGTCCTTGTCAGTGATCACAACCTTTATGCGGAAACCCTGTTCCAAAGCTCGCAACTGTTCAAGACCTTCAGAGCGCTCAAAGAAACCCTGCGGCAACCGCGAAAAGATCTGAAGAAAGTTATTCCTGTACGTGTATATGCCATGATGCTTGTAATAAACCGAAGCCTTTGACGCGTTCCTGTAAAACGGGATCGTTGCCCTGGAAAAATAAAGAGCGAATCCATTCACGTCCATGACCGTCTTCACTGCATTGGGATGATGTATTTCCTCTTCTCTTATTATTCTATAAATGAGAGTGCTCATGGGAATCGAGGTGTCTGCGATGAGGGGAGCGATTACCTCATCAATCATTTCAGGCTCAAACAGAGGCTGATCTCCCTGAACATTCACTACAACATCGTCTGCATGAAGCCCCACATCCCTTGCAGCCTGAGCTATCCTGTCAGTCCCGGAGCGATGATCCCTCGCAGTAAGTATGGCTTTGCCTCCGAAGGCTTCCACTGATTTGAGAATTTCTTCGGAATCGGTAGCCACATACACACTGTCCAGCAAATCGGATTCTAGTGCTCTTTCCAGCACTCGGACAATCATGGGCTTGCCCTCGATGTCAGCGAGCGGCTTTCCGGGAAAGCGCGTAGACTCCGCCCTCGCCGGAATGAAGCATATTACCTTGCAGGACGGGGTTGTCATATCGTTTTCAACACGAAAGAGAATTCACTTCCATACGGCTTTTGCGGGGCAGGCTTTCCAGCCTGCCATTGTCAGCATTCTAAACCGGCAGGCTGGAAAGCCTGCCCCACATCAATCTCTCTTAAATGATTGTCGTAATTGCGATTCCCGGGAGGCCTTCGCCGGGCGCTTGTTAGAGTATTTCTTCCGCAGCAGCCTGAATTTCCACCACCATACGGCGGATAAGGTCCTCATCCATTTGCAGTAAAATAGGAATGACCACCAATTTTTCCAGGATGGACATTGTCTGAGGGAGCATATCCTTGGTATAAGTCATATCTTTTCCGTAAAGCGGACCGCCGAAAGGATGAGGTCCAGGCCATACGGTCTTCTTTTCGAGTAAATGGGTCCAGTTGGGAAGAACGTGCCATAAGTTCTCTTTGAAATAAATCGCTGACAAGCCTTTGCCTGTAATGTTCTTGTGGAATGCCACGGCCTTGTCCGCGGAGGGGAGGAAAAAGCATACGTGCGAATAACTGTCTTTCCCCTTTTCAGGCACCTGCCTCATGGTTATGCCTTCGCAGCTTTCCAGTGTCTCACGAATGAGGGCCTGATTCTGTTGCTGTCGATCGATCATATCCTCGAGCTTGCTCAGTTGAGCCAATCCTACCGCGCCCTGAAGCTCATTCATGCGGTAGTTGAAGCCAAGAAAACTCCTGCCCTCCAGGGCCCTACTCACATCCGGGTTATGGTCATGTCCATGGTCTGCGTATTCGGATGCTCTCTGATAAAGCTCCCGATCGTTAGTCACGACCAGGCCGCCTTCACCAGTGGTCACGGTTTTATAAAAATCGAATGAGAACGTGCCCATATCGCCCCACGTCCCCAATTTCTTGCCGCCTACGCCGGCGCCCAGAGCCTGGGCTGTGTCTTCAATCACTTTGATATTATGTTTTCGCGCGATATCTATGATCTCTTGAATTCTGGCAGGAGAGCCTAGCATATGAACAGGAATGACCGCTTTGGTCTTATCGGTGATCTTTCTTTCAAAATCGGCGGGGTCCAGATTGAGTGTCTCGTCGATCTCGGCCGGCACCGGAACTGCACCAGCTTCGATGATGGCCTCGAATGTAGCCACAAACGTGAATCCCTGCGTGATGACCTCGTCACCCGGACCTATACCGAGCGCTGCCAAGGCAACTTTCAGAGCGGCTGTGCCCGATGTGACCGCTTGCGCATAAACAGACCCAAGAAACTGGGCAAATCTGTCCTCGAATTCTTTGACCTTATAAATTCCTTTGCGCTCGTTCTTGAATTCATAACGAAAGAGAATCCCCGTTTCCAGGACTTCGTTTATCTGTTCTTTTTCCGATTCACCTATCCACTCATATCCGGGCATGAGACCTCCTGACGAATAATTTCGCACTCACGAGGGATGAAAGGTTATCCTCTCAAAATTCCGGGGATTTTTCATTCGCGCAGCCCTTAAAACTGCGATGTCAGCATCGCAGTGATGGGCTTATATCAACAAAACGCTCTTTCGTAAATATATTGAGCCTCTTCTTTTTCAAGTTTTCTCGGATTGTTTTCCACAGGGCGGGTCACCTTTAAGGCGCCCTCCACGAGTTTGGGAATATCGTCCCCAGGGACCCCGATTTCAGCCAGACTCGACGGTATTCCGATATCTTCGCAAAGGGTGCGGATCGAATCAACAGCTGCATCAGCTGCCCTGCGTGGAGGAAGTCCATCAACCGGCTCACCCATTGCCCTGGCAATCAATGCAAATGATCTTTCAGCGGCCGGAAGATTGAATTCCATTACGTACGGAATCAGTATCGCATTGGCTAAACCGTGAGGTATTCTATAAAAGCCGCCCAGAGGATAGGCCAGGGCATGTGCTGCTCCCACACCTGCGTCCGCAAGAGCCAATCCGGCGAACAAGCTCCCCATGAGCATGTTTTCTCTGGCTTCGATGTCTTCTCCGTGGAATACAGCCCTTCGCAGGTTGTCCCCGATCAGGCGCACAGCGGTCAAAGCCAATGCTTCGGTGAATATGCTGCTTGAACGACTTGACACAGACTCCACGGCATGGGTCATAGCGTCCATCCCAGTCTGCGCAGTCACGCCCGGAGGCAGCGGCAGAGTAAGTTCGGGATCCAGTAGCGCTATATTAGGAAATAAGTACGGACTGTTTATTCCGCCTTTAGCTTTTGTTTCTCGGTTGGTGAAAACTGCGGTAAACGTGACTTCCGCCCCAGTGCCCGCGGTGGTTGGGACCATAATAGTGGCTGCGCCGGGAAGCCCTACCTTGTCAAGTCCTACGTAGTCCTCGGCTTTTCCACCGTTCGTGAGTAGCACTGCGGCTGCTTTGGCGGTATCCATTGTTGATCCGCCTCCCAATCCGACGATCAGATCAGCTTCTATACTTCGGCCCAGGGCAGCGGCCTGCTCCACGTTGTCCAGGTAAGGCTCAGGTTCTACTCCTTGAAAAACTTGGCCAGACATACCAGCTTCATTCAGAGAGGCCAGTGCCTTTTGGATAAAACCGTGCCTTTCAAGCGCTGGATCTCCAATTAGCAGAAATTTTTTTGCGCCGGATTCCTTGGCAAGTTCTCCGAGTTTGGATAGGCCACTTCTTCCGAATACAATCCTGGTTTTGATCTGGAAATTACCCAATTTTTGAATCATGCCTGCCCTCGGTGGAAAATGAAGCTCAGAAAAGCTTTGAGTTTATACCAGAAAACCCTGGCGTGGGCAAGAAAAGAAAGTGCTTACATTTGGTCCGGTGTTATGATAATTAGGTAGGTTTCAGGACATTCGACTTCGTCAGGAGGCTATCTCGTGCTGGAAATTTTGACCCGGGGATTCCGAGATGTTCGGCAATTTCTTCAGGGTATGCGCACACTTAACGAGGAGAATCTCGCTGAAGCGCTCAAGATGATCCGCGTCTCTCTGCTTGAGGCGGACGTCGAGTTTCAGGTCACACGTTCTTTTCTGGACCGCGTGAAGGAAGAAGCTCTCGGTGAATTGGTCCAGGTGAGTGTTAAGTTCAAAGAACGAAAAGTCAAAGTCTCGCCTGGTGATCATTTTATAAAGCTCTGCCATGACGAACTGGTGCGGCTCATGGGCCCTGCCGATTCGTCTCTTGATCTGCGCAAGAAGCCGGTGAGCTCCATTATGATGGTGGGGCTTCAGGGTTCCGGTAAAACAACGACCGCGGCCAAGCTTGCTCGCTTTCTCATGAAGCAAGGACGCAAGCCGATGCTGGTCGCTGCGGATATATACCGCCCCGCTGCCGTGGATCAGCTCAAGAAATTAGGGTCTGATCTGGGCATTCCGGTCTATTCCGATGGAGGCGCCAATCCTCCGGAAATTTGTTTCAAAGCGCTACAGGAAGCCCCTTTTCTGGACAGTGATATAGCCATTTTTGACACCGCCGGACGTCTTACAATAGACGACCTTCTGATGGAAGAGCTTCACAAAATTCAGGAATTGGCATCTCCTGACAATGTCATCTTGGTGTGCGATGCTATGATTGGCCAGGAATCCGTCAATATAGCTAAATCCTTCAATGAACGGATACCACTGACCGGCTTCATCCTCACCAAACTCGACGGCGACGCGCGTGGCGGAGCGGCGATCTCCATCAAAGAGGCCACAGGGGTCCCCATCAAATTCGTAGGTATGGGAGAGGGGCTTGACAGGTTGGAGGAATTCCGACCCGAAGGTCTTGCATCGCGTATTCTAGGATTTGGGGACGTTGTCGGACTGGTTAAAGATTTTGAAGAAGTCTTGGACGAAAAAAAAGCCGAAGAAGACGCGATGCGCATGCTTCGCGGCGAATTCGGGCTTGGAGATTTCCTCAGCCAGATTCGGGCGATCAAGAAAATGGGGCCTCTGCAGGATCTGGTGGAAAAACTGCCTTTCTTCCCTGGTGGACTCCCTTCGTCCGCTAAAGTCGATGACTACGAGTTGGTGCGCATCGAGTCCATCATAAATTCCATGACTCCCACAGAGCGCAAGGTTCCCGACATAATCAGTGAGGGCAGGATAACTCGTATCGCTAAGGGTTCAGGCCGCAAAGAGACCGAGGTCAAGGACCTCCTGCACAAATTCAAAGACATGCGGGATCTCATGGTTGCAATGGGGGGAGGCAAAATCCGCGGCCGCTGGAAGAGGCTGAAAGGTTTGAAGAAAATGTTCGGAGGCGGTTTCCCCGTGGGAGCCGGCACTGACGAGGCCAACATAGGACCCGAAAATCCTTTTGGCCTGCCTGAGGTGAAGACGGGAAAGATAGTCTCCAAAAAGGCGCTCGAAAAACAGCGGAAAAAGAGCAAACAGGCAAGACAAGCGCGGAAAAAAGCAAAAAAGAAATAGCATAGGCTTCGGCCACAAGACTGCTGCCTTGAGTTGAATCCCGGATACGAACTCTTATCCGGAACCTTATCAAATGGAGGAGGCAATGATCCTGAAGTTGATCGGTATGATAGTTCTGGGAATACTGAGCGGTCTTCTCAGCTTTTACAACAAGAACTACTATGTGAAGATTTTCAACGATATCCTGGGGAAGGAAGATGAATCAGACACAGCCGCGAGGGTAGGACGCGGGTTTATTTACGGATTCCTCTTTCCGATCTATTTCGTTTTGCTGTTGTTCGGACTCGTGGCCTTGGTGATTTTCTTAATTGTTGCAGGAATTATCGCTGCAATAATTTTCGTGCTGGTGTGGGTCACTGAAAAACTTCTGCCGAATCAGTGGTTCGGAAGCATACTGCTTGGCCTTTTCGAAAAGATAGGCATCAAAGAAAAGACCCCGTTACCGGCGCCCGTTGTTTCGACTCCAGCCGAGGAAAAGAAACCCGAATAAACTTTCTCAACCCGCCTAAATGAAGCAGTTTGCAAGAGCCTGCCGACAGTGGTTGCGATCAACCCGGTAGGCTCTTCTCTATGGCCCCTTGTTTTCCGAAATCTTTACAATTCTAACCAAGTTAAGCACGTCTTCCCGTTACACTGTTGCCTTTTTTGTGTAAACCGGCTAGGAATGCTAATCAATCGTCAGGAACGGTCCATGACCACGAGAAAATTCCTGGCTTCACTTGTCACCTCTCGGCTTGATTAAAAAGGACAGTGTTTTGGGTTCGGCTTCGTTCAGAGTAACAGTGGCTGTTTTGCTTTGCCTCTTCCTTGCCGCTTGCGTTCCCGGCCTGATCAATCGGAGCGGTAATCCTTCGAGTAATGCAAAGAAAGCCACTAAGGATGAGCTCATAAAACCTCGCGTTGCCGAAAATTCCGCCAAAGATAGGGAAAAGATCTCGGAAATTGAACCTCCGAAACCCGAAGCGAGTAGCCCTCCCACGGAAAAAATCGTTCGGCAAGCTTCTCAGAGAATTACTCGAGCTTCAGAAGAACCGGACCGCCGAGAAACGGGGGAAAAAGCGATTCGCGGAGCTGTAGCCAAGCCCGCTGTAGCTGAAGCTTCCGAACCGAAAAAGGAGCCTGCTCAACCCTCTTCGAAAGACCCAACTATGCCAGAGGGCCCTCTCAAGAAGTTCGATCACTCCAAGGACCTAGAACAATTGCGTTCTAAAGCGAAGGAACTGGTAAATAAAGAGTCTAACTGCAGCCATGCTTTTCTGTGCAAGGACTCCATAACGGAAGATTACAGATTGAGACATGTATCGGGCTGCAGTACTCATTTCACCACCAAGGCAGTGGCTTGGGACGAAATAGATGAGAAATTTGAAGAAAATGAGGACTCTGATGAAAAAAGACCTGTCAGTCAATTAAAGGAACATCTTAGGATTTTGACCGTCGGCAAAGAATGCAAGCCTCTGAAAGGCACTATTCCCTAAGAACGAATTTCATGATAGGCAGAAGCTCACTAGAGCATGGATTGTGACTCGATAACCTTTACCACGAATGTTTCTCCCAGCAAGGAGGTCAACATTGAACGTAATCATTCTACGACGACTTGAGCTCGTTGCCACGATTGTTGCGGTAACAGCGATACTGAACTTGACGTTTTTTTCGAGTCCAGGAACAGCTGCCCAAACCAAAGAACAGTGCCACGATTGCTGCAAAGGCCAAGGCCTGGATGAGTATTACCTGGAGCAATGCAGACTGAAGTGCTTCCGAAATAATGATCACTGTGTCGGACACCAGAAAAAACAGCCAACTGCAGAGGCCCCTGCTCCACCTGCTCAGACACAGCCTGCTCCTGCTGCTCGCCCCGTTCCTCCGGAAAGGGAAGTGGCTGTAGCGGAAAGGCAGCCGCCTGCTGCTCCTCAGTTTCGATGGCCTAATCCTCTGAATTTGGTCCCTGGAAAGGAAATCGAAGCTGCCGGCCAAATCCTTGGGGCTAATGGGATTCCTCCTCAGCATCCGCAGTATACACCAGCGCTAAAGGCTGTGGAGCAGGTGCTCATCCAATTCGCCCGATCCAATCCTTCTGGTGGCAGATTGCCAACGGCTCAACTGGAGCGCATCCTGCGTCAACTCAGATGAGGTCACGGCCTTTAGTATTGTGTGCTGTTCGGAAAAAGGCCGCACAAATTATGTTCGCGGTCCGTATGTTCGCACTTCCTTTCTATGAATTTTGTTCGGCAGGCAGGGATGCCGGCCGCTACCATTCAGTCGTGTCAATGACATGCTTTGTGTTGCTGTTTGGGATGATTTCAACAATCGCCGCCCAGGACCAGTCACAGGCCGAACCAAGACTCATCCCTGCCCCTGTTGAAACCGAAGGCAAGTCGGCTTCGTTATATCCCACATGGTGGCAAAAACCTCCAAAGCAGGAAAACACAGTCGCTTGCAGAGACGCGGGAAAGTGCGTCTCCTGTCATGAATCGACAGCTGAAATGGATGCCTCACACGCGTTGCCTTGTGTGCGTTGCCACAAAGGCGACGCCGGTTCCGAAGATAAAGACACTGCGCATGCAGGACTCATAAAAGATCCCGGTGATCTGAAGACGGCGGACAAAACCTGCGGTCAGTGCCATCCCGAAGAAACCCGCCGTGTGCAGCGGTCCGCTATGGCCCTTGCGCCAAGGATGATAAATCACACCAGATTTGCCTTCGGTGATCAAAAGGAATCCAGTGCAAGCCATGCTACCGTTGATATGGAAAACATTAAACAGGTTCCCCAACCTTCTTCGTCAGGAAATCTGGGGGACGATCTGCTCAGGCGGTCGTGTTTGAGATGCCATCTCCACACAGAGGGCTCAAGCCGATGGGGAGAGCATCGCGGCCTTGGATGTTCAGCCTGCCATATTGCTTACCCCAACAGCAAAGACGGCAGGCCGAGGAAACACGCTATAGTTCGGGACGTTGGGATCACCGCATGTTTGAAATGCCACAACGCGAATCACGTGGGAGCGGATTACGTAGGTCTTTTCGAGAAAGACTTCCACAGGGGTTTCAAGTCACCGTTTGTACAAGGCCGACTGGCTCCCACCATCTACGGATCTGAGCAGCATCGTCTTTTGTCCGACGTACACTTTCGGGCGAGCATGGCATGTATGGATTGTCACACTCTTGACGAGGTTCACGGCACCGGTGAGATTCCAACCTCTTCCGTAAACGAAGTAAAGATCTCCTGCGAAGCCTGTCACGTGCGCGGCGATCATCCAGCTGTGCTCAAGCAGGATGACGGGACAATGACCCTACTTCGTGGCGAGGGTAGGCCCGTTCCGGCCATGAACCCGGAATCCGTTCCCCATAAGATTGAAGCGCACAAACAGAAGCTCAGGTGTTCAGCGTGTCACGCAGCCTGGTCTTTTCAGGACTACGGCTTTCATCTTATGCTGGAAGAACGACCTGATTACTGGAAATGGGCCCCCACTCAGAGCCAGAATGATCCGCAGGTGCAGGAATTATTGAATCGCAATGTGGGAACCTACGCGGAGGTATTGCCGCCACCGGAAGGCTCTGTTGCTCCGAAGCCTGAAGAAAAATGGGAACCCCCTGCTACGCTTGACTGGCTCGACGGAGAAAAGCGACCCGGATCATGGTTCAGAGCGTACACCGAACGTAAATGGTCCAGACCGCCGCTGGGGTTTGATTCCAAGAAGCGAGTATCCATTATGAGGCCGATGCATCAATATGTGATCTCGCACGTAGATGCGGACGGCAACGTCCTTGTCGATAGTCACGTCCCCATCACTGGCGGAGGATTTCCGGCTCTTATCTTTAACCCTTACGAGCCCCACACGATTTCCGTCAAAGGCAGGTCATGCCACGAGTGTCACGGCGATCCCAAAGCCGCTGGGCTTGGCGAGGGCTTGCGGGGAATCGAAAAACCCGGCTTTCAAGCTCTTTCAAGGGCGGAAACCAACGTCCCAGGCTACAGCTTTATCTGGGACGCCCTGACCGATGAAAAGGGAACTCCTTTTCAGTTCAGCACTCATCCCGGAGCAGGACCGCTCGATCAGGCCACAATTACAAAGCTCTTGACCCCGTCGAATCGCCACAAAGCCGAGTTCTAACAAGGTACTTGAAAGAGTAACGAGAATCTCCTGGTGTTGGCTTGACATACAAAGATCTCGGGGGTAATCTTCATCGCTTAATTAGATCGAGGGCACGAAATGGGCCCCTCGCAAAAGAAGGACATTATGAAAATCACGTCGGAACAGGTGGATTACGTTGCTCTTCTAGGACGATTGGACCTGACTCCGGAAGAAAAGCAAAAATATCAGGCTCAATTGGACGACATTCTGAAGTACATGGATATGCTTGCAGAAGTACCCACCGATGACGTTGAGCCCATGGCCGGTCCGGTGGAACTCTACACTCCGTTGCGGGAAGACGTCGTGAAGGACTCTCTGCCCATAGAAGAGGCTCTTACTAATGCTCCCGCTAAAGTAGGCACGTCCTTCAGGGTCCCGAAAGTAATCGAATAGCGCATGTGAGCCGATCAGGTCGAACCCGCCGACCATGCGACTCCAGGTGTGAGTCTCCCCTCATAGCGCATTCATTCTCAAAAGGAATAGAAAGTGGCAGATTTCCACGAAATGACCGCCGCTGAACTGGCCCGAATACTCAGGGCGAATGAGGCGACTTCAGTTGAAATAACAACGTCAGTGCTCGAACGAATAGATGCGGTTGAGGGCAAAATTCATTCGTACGTGACCGTTGATCCTGAATCCGCCTTGCAAATGGCCAAAGAGGCAGACAAAACCTTGGTAGCAGGCAAAGGACGCCCTCTCACGGGGATACCAGTAGCCGTCAAAGACAATATGTGCGTCAAAGGCAGAAAAGCGACCTGCGGCTCAAGGATTCTGGAGAATTTCAAGCCGCCGTACAACGTGACAGTGGTCAGACGCATTAAAGAAGAGGGAATGGTGATTCTGGGAGCGCGAACATGGACGAATTCGCCATGGGCTCCTCAACCGAGACCTCTTACTGGGGCGCCACTCGCAATCCCTGGAATACGGACCTGATTCCAGGCGGCTCCAGCGGAGGTTCCGCGGCGGCTGTGGCTGCAGGCGAAGCCATTGGTAAGTCTCGGTTCAGATACAGGAGGATCAATCCGCCTTCCTGCGGCGTTCTGCAGCGTGACCGGGATCAAACCTACATACGGCGCAGTGTCTCGCTACGGTCTGGTTGCTTACGCGTCCAGTCTGGATCAGATAGGTCCTATGGCAAAAGATGTGCAAGATATCGCTCTGATGCTCAATCTTATTTGCGGCCACGATCCTCAGGATTCCACGTCAGTGCCTAGAGAACACCCGGATTTCACGTCATTCCTGGATAAGCCGATTAAAGGAATGACTTTAGGGCTTCCGACGGAATTCTTCAGTAAACTTGAAAACGAGGATGTTGCTGGAGCGATAGCGGATGCGCGGCGTGTATTCGAGGACCTCGAGGTAAAATTCGTGGAGCTATCTCTGCCGCACCTGGATTACGGAATCGCGGCGTACTATATTATTGCACCCAGTGAGGCTTCATCCAATCTCGCCAGGTACGACGGCGTGAAATACGGCCACAGGGCAGAGAATTCTCCAACATAATCGACATGTATTGCAAAACTCGGGCGGAAGGCTTCGGGCCGGAGGTAAAGCGGCGCATTATGCTCGGCACTGTACGCTCTGTCCTCCGGGTATTACGATGCTTATTACCTCAAGGCTGCCAAAGTTCGGACTCTCATTACCAAAGATTTTCGGAAGGCATTTGAGAGCTGCGACGCGATCCTCTGCCCCACAGCGCCCTCACCGCCTTTCAGGATCGGGAAAAGATCGATGACCCGATTCAAATGTACCTGACGGACGTTTTTACCATTCCCGTCAACATGGCCGGACTTCCGGGAATGGTAGTTCCAGGCAGGTTTTCCAAAGACGGTCTACCTGTCGGGATTCAGTTCATTGCTCCGCATTTCCAGGAGGCGGTATTGATCCAGTTGTCCGCAGCGTTCCAAAGGGCGACCGATCATCACTTGAAGAGACCTCCTCTATAGGATGCTACCATCATGGAATACGAAGCCGTAATCGGACTAGAAGTTCACGCTCAACTTTGACAGCTTCAAAGGCTTTCTGCTCGTGCACAACGCGTTTCGGAAATGAGCCCAATACGAACACCTGCCCCATTTGTCAGGGAATGCCTGGAGTGCTGCCGGTTCTGAATCGTAATGCGCTGGAATTCACGGTAAGAATGGCCATTGCCTGCAACTGCGCGATTAACGAAATCAGTAGATTCGCACGGAAAAATTACTACTATCCGGATCTCCCGAAGAATTATCAGATCTCCCAGTACCGAATTGCCGGTGGCTGAACACGGCTGGCTCGACGTTGAAACCGCCGGTGAGGTCAGGCGCATAGGGATCACCAGAATACATATGGAAGAAGACGCGGGAAAACTCATACATGACGACAAGAAGCCAGTATCTTATGTCGACCTGAACCGCACCGGCGTTCCTCTCGTCGAGATAGTGTCCGAACCGGAAATCAGAGACCCTGAGGAAGCGGCTGACTATTTGAGGGCCCTACGCTCCATCCTTGTCTACCTCGAAGTTTGCGACGGGAACATGCAGGAAGGAAGCTTCCGCTGCGACGCGAACGTGTCCCTACGGCCAAAGGGATCAACCGGCCTCGGAGTCAAGACCGAAGTCAAGAATATGAACTCGTTCCGAAACGTTCAGAGGGCCTTGCAGTACGAAATCGATCGTCAAAACGAGGTGCTTAAGAATGGGGGCCGAATAGTCCAGGAAACCCTGCTCTTTGATCCCGTGACCGGGACCACGTCCTCCATGCGCAGCAAAGAGCAAGCTCACGATTATCGTTATTTTCCAGATCCTGACCTGCTTCCGCTTCGAGTGGAACCAGCGCTCGTAGAAAAAGTCCGCAGAGAACTGCCCGAACTCCCTGCTCAGAAGAAAGAGCGCTTCATAAACATGGGAATTCCTGTGTACGATGCGGGAGTCCTCACTGCTTCCCGGCAATTGGCAGATTACTTCGAACGTACGGTTGAGCTGTTTCCGAATCCGAAAGCGGTCAGCAACTGGATAATGACGGAGCTCATGAGGGAACTCAAAGGCGAAGAAGCAGACATTACATGCTGCTCTGTCAGTCCCGAGCAATTGGCCGATCTGTTGAAGTTGATCGAAAATGGCACGATCTCAGGCAAGATCGCAAAGACGGTATTCGAGGAAATGTTCTCCACAGGAAGCAGTCCCGATGAAATAATCAAAGAAAAGGGCCTGGTGCAGGTATCTGATACTGACGAACTGACCGAAATTTGCCGCAAAGTGCTGGACGATAACGCAGGCGAAGTAGCAAAGTATCTATCAGGAAAGACCAAGATTTTCGGGTTCTTTGTAGGCCAGGTAATGAAGATGACTAAGGGGAAGGGAAATCCCGGCGTCGTGAACCAGATCTTGACCGAGGAACTCCGGAAGCGCTCGACATAAGAATCATCAACGATTCATTTTTCCAAGCTTAAGAACTCCTTAACCATTCAATAATAGGACAAGTTTTGTGGGGCAGCCTGGAAAGCCTGCCCCACAGTCCTAGAATCCTCCGACGTAAACTCATCCTGGCCTTGCAAAGAAATACCTTTTTGTAAATCTTTTTTATCCATTGTTGTCAGCGCGCCTTGACGGTTTCTGGTTTTCATAAATATTATAAAAACTGTGAACATTATTGATCTTCATTAAAAAGTAACTCCATTTATTAGCTGTGCTTATTTATTTTCGCGACTATCTTAGGCATGGCTTCTGACGAGGCTCCATTGCTTGCTCTTGGGGTTTTGAAAAGGCGCTGCTAAGGATTCCACCCAAGCGCATGGTGAAAAATAATTCTGGGTATGCGAAAAAAGAACTTGAAAGCCAGAGGCCGTTAACTGATAATTAACAGTTGCGGCATTCTACTGAAAGGCTTCACCCTTCAAGAAAATGGATAAGAATCCCATAAAAATAGTAGTGTATCACTGTACCAATCTGCGGCTCTTTCTCAACGGGAATCAAAGAAGTTTTGTCAGGGAAAGGCCGGGTTTAAGTCTGGTTGCTGTTCCCTGCTCCGGTAAGGTGGAAGCTCACCATTTGCTCAAGACAATGGCAGGCGGCGCGCAGGGAGTACTAGTACTTGCTTGCGCTGAAAAGGCTTGTCAGTACCTGGAAGGCTCAAAGCGCTCAAGAAAAAGAGTGGATTACGCCAAATCCTGGCTGCAGAAATTGGGAATCGAGCCTGAAAGGCTCAAGTTCATTCATTTGCCGCCTATGGATGTCGCGGCGCTGGATGCACTTCTGAAGGAATTCGCCTCTGAATTGGAATCCTTCGGAACCATTCCTCCCATCGCAAAGACCCAGACAGAGTTGAATACGACTCCAAGATAAATTGGCTCCTGCCCGCACACTCCCCTAAAAGAGAAAACCGGCCGGTCCAGCCAAAAGGAGGAAATCCGTGATTGTTGCGGAGCTTAAAGAAATACGTGAGATCAGGAACATGATTGACCGCTATACCAGTATCCTGGTTGTCGGTTGTGATTCCTGCGTGGCCGAATGCGCGGCCGGCGGCCACCGTGAGACAATGCTGCTCGCCGCTGCTTTGAAGCTGTCATATAAAAATGACAATTTGGACCCGATCATCACCGAGGCGTGCCTGGATCGGCAATGCGTCGACGATTTCATCGAAGGAATCGCTCATCTGGTACCGGAACACGACGCTATCCTTTCGCTGGGCTGCGGAGCCGGTGTGCAGGCCTTAGCCAGAGTCTACACCGACAAACCGATATTTCCTGCACTGAACACACTATTCATCGGCGAGACCGAAATGAGAGGTGTCTGGCAGGAGAACTGTCTTGGGTGCGGTCAATGTAAACTCGGCCATTTCGGTGCTGTTTGCCCTGTGACGCGTTGTTCCAAAGAAGCTAATGAATGGCCCATGCGGCGGCTCCAAGGGCGGGAAATGCGAAGTAAACCCGGAGATACGCTGCGGCTGGGACATGATCGTCAAGCGATTGGATGCTTTAGGGGAACTTTACAGGCTCAGTGAATACGTGCCGCCTGTTGATTGGTCTACCTCTCATTCTGGAGGTCCACGCCGTGTTGTCAGGGAGGATCAAAAACCGTGAAGACTGAAAGCCGTCTGAAAAAGTTCTTGCCTCAGGGCAGTTTGCAGTTACGGCAGAATGCGGGCCGCCTAAAGGCTCTGATGCCAATGTGCTCCATGAAAAAGGCAAACACCTTTTGAATCGTGTTGACGCAGTCAATGTTACCGACAATCAGACGGCCATAGTCAGGATGTCTTCAGTGGCTGCTTCCTCTATTTTGAAAGGTCTCGGACACGAGCCCATTTTGCAGATGGTAACCAGAGACAGGAACAGGATAGCACTCCAGAGCGATTTGTTCGGCGCTTATGCTCTCGGAATTCGCAACGTCTTGTGCTTGACTGGGGATCACCATTCCTTTGGAAATCAGAAGGAGGCTGTTGGTGTTTTTGACCTTGATTCCATCCAGTTGCTGAGAACTGTCAGGGATATGCGTGATGAAGGCAAAATCATCGGGGGCGAAGGAATTCAGGTGCCGCCGAAGATGTTCATCGGCGCGGCGGAAATCCTTTTGCCGATCCTGTGAGCTGGCGAGTGGTTCGACTGGGAAAAAAGCGGCAGCCGGCGCGGACTTCATTCAGACTCAGTGCATCTTCAACGTGGACCGTTTCGCGGAATTCATGAAGCAGGCTCACGATATGGGGATCACTGAAAAAAGTGTACGTCCTTGCGGGGATAACTCCCCTGAAAGGCGTGGCTATGGCGAAGTACATGGCGAACAAGGTCGCAGGAATGGAAGTTCCTGATGAGCTGATCAAACGGCTGGCCGGAATCCCCAAGGAAAAGCAGGCTGACGAAGGAATCAAGATCGCTGTGGAGACTATTCAAAGGGTTCGAGCAATTCCCGGCGTCGCGGGCATTCATCTCATGGCCATCGAATGGGAGCACAAGGTCCCTGAAATTCTCGAAGCCGCAGGATTGGATAAGCGGCCTTCTGTCTAGATCCGAATCGGAACGAAACCGGCGGTGCGCACCGACCTGAATTGATTGTTCCTCGAGAGAGAATAGAAACATGCCTAAAAAGTATCATATACACGTCAATCCCACGCAAAATCGCTATCCTGTGGTGGGCAGGTCAGGGATTGTGGATTGGGGCGAAGGCTGCCTGAAATGCGCAACCTGCGTGAAGCAGCGCTGCGTCTATGGTGTGTACAAGTCGCGTTCCTTCTCAGCGGATATACTTTCGGACACCATTGACGAATTGTGCAAGAGTTGCTTCCGCTGCGTTCAGGATTGCCCCAAGAGACTGATTCACAAGACTATCAATCCCGAATGGGAAGCCCTTGGTGACGATGTTTACACTCCAGAAATCATCGCCGCCACATGGGAGCAGGCACACACAGGAAAAATCCCCGTTTCCGGCGCAGGATACGGCGGATCTTTCTCTGGGCCGGGATTCGATTCAATGTGGACTGACATGAGCGAAATCGTTCGTCCGACGCGAGACGGAATCCACGGACGCGAGTACATTTCCACGGTAATTGACATCGGCCGCAGGCCCGGATTTCTCAAATTCGGACCGGACGGAAATCTGCTCAAAGAGACTTTGCCGTTCGTTCGAATTCCTATGCCCATAGTATTCGACCTTCTCCCCTTCGGAGATCAGTCTCCGGAAGTATGGAAAGCTATCACCGCTGCGGCGACAACTTTGCAGACTCTGGCGATTGTTCCCCAGGCGGAAGCTCGGGAACTGACCGATTTCGGAGAGACTCTAGTTCCGTTCATCACTGAGGACGACCTCGATCCGGCCTGGTTAAAGAGCTTCCGGATGGTGGAGATTCCAGACGGGCAAAACGCTGCGGAACGGAAAGCAGCTCTCAAAGCTATAAATCCCGAACTGCTAGTTTCGATTCGCTTGCCTGCGCTCGCATCCCAGGAAAACCTGAGCCGCGTAATCGAGCATTCTCGCTCGGGATTCGACCTGATCCACTTCATCGCGGATGAACGAGGCTACGAGCCCCATGAACAGAATGGGCTTCATCTGAAGGACGTGATAAAAGCGTTGCACGCAGCCCTGCTGCAAGAAGGAATCAGAGATCAGGTGACATTCATGGCTTCCGGCGGAATAGCCATGGCGGAGCATGTGATCAAGGCAATGTTATGCGGTGCGAACCTCGTCAGCATAGACGTGCCGCTCCTGATAGCGCTTGAATGTCGAGTATGTCGCAATTGCCGGGAAGGCGGCGAATGCCCTGTAAGCATTTCCCAAATCAACCCCGATTGGGGAAAACAGCGGATAATTAATCTAATCGGCGCATGGCACAATCAACTCCTGGAGATGATGGGAGCCATGGGAATCCGCGAGGCCAGACGCCTGCGAGGCGAGCAAGGCCGTGTGATGTTTATGGAAAATCTTGAGAATGAAACTTTCGGCCGACTATTTGGCGGCAATTCGAAATAAGGAACGGTCCTCAATGCATTACAGAAACGTCTGGAGCGAAGTTCCTCCCGCCCTGCCGATCCCGACTCCATCGAGATTCGGCCGCGTATCGGTAAATATACTGTGATGGTTACCGAAGCGTGCAATGACTGCCTGAAATGTGTGGCAGTCTGTCCTGAAAAGGTTTTCGAAGTTCAGGGTGGCAGGCTTCTTTCCCCCACGATCATCTCTGTCTGGGAATTGAATGCTCCAAGAAATCCAATCGTTGTGTCCGCACTTGTCCGGTATCGGCCATAAGGGTGGGCTTGAATCCGAGTGCTCGCGCACTCGGGGACCTGAGATGGACCCCGGATCTGCTGATGAGCACGTGGTACATGGCAGAAACCGGTCGTCTACCGAGGAACGACGTTGAATATCGTGTTGGCGATTCGAACGGCGGATTTGACAAGATCCGACTGGTGTTCCCCAAACGACTGCCCAAACCTGATCTGGACAGATCCAAGATCGATACTTCCATCGACCTGAACAGGCGTGATGACAGCCGTCTGAAAATCAGGATTCCCATACCAGTGTATGGTGGCGGCATGTCATTTGGCTCTGTAAGCCAGATCACCATGTTGAGCCGAATTCGTGCTTTTGCCGCTTGGGGTTCCTTTACCTGCACCGGTGAAGGCGGTTACCCGGAAGCATTCTACCCGTTTGACGATCACATAATTACTCAGGTCGCCACTGGTTTGTTCGGAGTGAAGGAAGAAACCATTCAGCGCGTGAAGATCGTCGAATTCAAGTACGCGCAGGGAGCAAAACCCGGGCTTGGAGGTCACTTACTTGGAGACAAAGTCACAGAAGCTGTGGCAAGAATCCGTGAGACAGTTCCCGGCTCGTCATTGTTCAGTCCTTTTCCGTTCCATTCGGTCTATTCGGTTGAAGATCACAAGAAGCACCTTGATTGGATTAAGGCCATCAATAGTCGCTGCCTCGTTTCTGTAAAGGTTTCAACTCCTTCAGATGTTGACATGGTCGCGGTTGGTTCTTACTACGCCGGCGCTCATATAGTGCATCTGGATGGCTCTTACGGAGGCACAGGAGCTGCCCCGGACGTGGCAAAGAAGAATATCGCGATGCCGATTGAGTACGCCATATCAAAAGTCCACAGTTTCCTTGTGGACGAAGGTGTTCGGGACAAAATTACCCTGATAGTGTCAGGCGGCTTGAGGACGGCGTACGACATTGCAAAAGCCATAGCACTGGGAGCTGATGGCGTCGTGACCGGCACTTCCGATCTCGTGGCGCTTGAGTGCATCCGCTGTCACAACTGCGAAAGCGGAAGAGGATGCGCAAGAGGAATCGCTACCACGGATCTGGAATTGGTGGGACTAATGGAACTCGCTTGGGGAACTCAGCGCATCATCAACATGCTGCATTGCTGGCGGGATCAATTGCAGGAAATACTTTACCGCTTCGGTATGTCAAGCATAAGAGAACTGGTGGGGAGAACCGACTTGCTGACCCACCTTGACTATAACTCGGACGCTCCGGACGACGACGTCCGGAATCCGGTCAGATGAGGTTGGAGATGAAATACGACGGTTCCTTTGCTGAAAAAATCCTCGCAGGCCGAATCAGGGAGTTCGGGCGAGCTGACTTCTCCAAGAACCTCAAAGCTGCAGACGAAGGCGGTTGCGGAGTAACTGGTTTCGCGTGCAATATCCCTGTCGCAGGAAAACACATCTTCGAGCCCTCGATTCGGATGCATAACCGTGGGAACGGCAAAGGCGGCGGCATCGCCGCAGTGGGCTTCAACCCTGACATGCTGGGAGTCTCACGCGAGGTGCTGGACTCGCACTATATATTGAATGTGGCTCTGCTGGAGCCCAGCTGTCTGAAGACTCTCAAAGAGAATTGCGTCACCCCGTTCTTTGATATTGCGAAAGAAGAAACAATTGACCGTATGCGCGACTGGCGGGAACTGGAAGGGCTGGAAGTGCAGCCTCCCGATGTTTGGCGAGCGTTCGTTAGAGTCAAGCCCGCTGTGCTTAAACGTTTTATCGAGGAGAACAGGCTCCAGGGAATGACTGAGCGCTGGGCGGAAGACGAGTTCGTGAGCCGTAATTCCGTTCGCCTCAACAAGATGTTTTATGCTTCGCTGGGTGACAAGCAAGCGTTTGTCATGTCCCACGGCAGAAACGTGATGATACTAAAGATAGTAGGTTATGCGGAAAACGTGGTCCGCTATTACAAGTTGGATGATTTTCAGGCACACATTTGGATCGCTCATCAGCGCTACCCCACTAGGGGGCGAGTATGGCATCCTGGCGGGGCTCATCCGTTCACTGGCCTCAACGAGGCGCTGGTTCACAACGGCGACTTCGCGAACTATCACGCCACGTGCGATTATCTCAAACAAAGAGGACTCGAACCTCAGTTCATGACCGACACTGAGGTCAGCGTTATGCTGTTCGACCTTTGGAACCGGGTTTATGGATATCCTCTTGAGGTGATTCTCGAGGCTCTGGCTCCCACGGGCGAGCTTGATTTCGACCTTCTGCCGCCGGAAAAACAGGCGCTGTACGATGTTGTCCAACAGACCCATATACATGCGTCGCCAGACGGCCCGTGGTTCTTCATCATTGCGAGAAACATCCCGGACTCCAACACTCTCCAGTTGCTCGGCATAACTGATACCTCGATGCTCAGACCACAGGTGTTCTCTCTTTACGACGGCGAGGTCCAGATCGGCCTGGTTTGCTCTGAAAAACAAGCTATTGATGCGACTTTGAGATCGCTCGCTGAGGAAGATCCTCGTTTCAGTCCTGTCGCGGACAAGTACTGGAATGCACGTGGCGGCTCTCGTTCCGACGGTGGAGCTTTCATGTTCAATATCACTCCTGACGGGAACGGCGGTAACTCGCTTGCTTGCTATGATAAATTCGGGCGACAGGTCGAGGTGGAGCGTCGGATACCGCTGGACATCACCCTGGCAGTCGCTAAACCTGAGAATTACGAAAAAGAGACTCAAACCCTTTTCGACGAGGCGCTCAAGGAAAAGAATGCCGCAAAGCTGTTCGATTCCTTTTGCGCAAACGCTGGCGGTTGGGATTACAACACCCTTAGATATGTCGTAGCTAATTTGGGCCGGACAGCTCGCAAGCAAAAACCGCTTCTGAATACCATCATCGAGGCATTCACCCTGATCATCGACAGGCGTTTTCCTCTTGGGTGACAAAAAGCGTTCGGCCCTGGTGGGAATCGTAAATGAAGAGATTAACGAGATTTTCAGAGCTTTACCGAAAATCACCGACACATTGAACATAGGCTACTATAGTCTTATTGACGCGGCCAACCGAAAAGAGTTGCGTCCTCCCATAGCCGTAGAGAGAGCCCTTGTGATCGATGCCAAGGATTTTGAGCCGGAAGGAGACGAATGCGACTCCGTGCTCATGGCTGATGCTTATCGTCTTGGCTGGAGAAATTTCATTGTGTTCGATATCCGCGGGCAGCGCTTCCACGGATGTGGCTTCGGGTCCATGACCTCCGGTGTTCGTATGGACCTGTACGGTTCTTCGGGCGACTACGAAGCCAGTGGAATCGACGGTATGGAAATACACGTCCACGGCAACGCTCAGGACCAGATTGCCCAGATCATGAAGGACGGTCTGCTGGTGATTCACGGTGATGTGGGCCAGTGTTTTATGTATGGAGCCAAAGGCGGCACGGTCTACGTATTGGGCAACACTGCCGGTCGACCGCTCATCAACGCTGCAGGTCATCCGCGAGTCGTCATCAACGGCACATCGTTGGACTTTCTGGCAGAGAGCTTCATGGCAGGTGATCCCCTGAATGGCGGCGGCTTTGTGATCGTGAACGGGCTAACCATGAATGAGGACGGCAAGATCATTTTCCGAGAACGTCCTTATCCGGGCTCAAATCTCTTTTCACTCGCTTCCGGTGGCGCCTTGTATATGCGTGATCCGAACAAGATGATTGTTGAGGAACAGCTGAACGGAGGCGCTTTGGACGAACTGTCCGATGCTGATTGGGACCTCATTCATCCTTATCTTCTGGAAAATGAGAAGCATTTCGGCATCAAGATAGATGATCTGCTGACCGTAGACGGAGTCAAGAAAAGCCCGAAAGAGGTCTACCGCAAAGTAAAAGCCGTGCCTCTGGCCGCTTTGAGGAAGATCCCCAGCACTGATGATTCGGTGTGGGCGGCTAACGCGGCAACTCACTAAATAACAGCTACTAGCCAATTCTTCAGGGGAGCCTCAGTATAGAGGCTCCCCTTCCCTTTTTTCCCGCAGTAGGACCGGCATCTTGCCGGTCATTTTTCTTTCAAACACGACAGATGGCAAAGAATGACCGGCAAGATGCCGGTCCTACTATTTGGCGTGCTTTTCCGATAGGTAATTGTGTCAAGCTATTTGACTCCGGCTGATCATTTGACATCGAGTCATTGTGCATCTTGCCGGTCATTCTGTTCTGTGGCACCATGTCAGCAGCGAGAAATGAAAACACCCGAACTCACCATCTATCGGAGAAGACTCCCGCACTGGCGAATGCCAGGGGCAGTCTATTTTGTCACATGGCGACTAGCCAAGCAGCAGCCACCTCTCCGTCCTGAGGAGAGAACCATTGTTGTGGACGTGATAAAGCATTTTGAAAACCACCGATATGAACTCCCCTCTTATGTCGTAATGGATGATCATGTGCATGTTTCTTGTTTCTATTCTTGAAGATCTAGAGCTTCACCAGATTGTCCACTCCTGGAAGTCCTTTTCGGCCAAGCGATTGGCAAAAGACTCGGATAGGATGACGCCTGTTTGGCAGCGTGAATACTTCGACCGAATGATGAGGAATGAAGAAGAGTTGATACAAAAGGCAGAGTACATTCTTGGCAATCCATTAAAGAGATGGCCATCTGTAGAGAAATACTCGTGGGTGGGAGTTGGCTCCAACTCTTGGAATGGCAAGACGGAATGATGGCCGAGAGGCAGCTCTCAAGACAGCTTTGGTAGCGACCGACATCTTGCCGGTCGTCCGAGACTATGGCGCCGGCCGCAAAAATTTGACCCTGTTCATTCAAAAGGCACAATGACCGGCAGGATGCCGGTCCTACTCTTTGTCATGCGTCTTCCCACCATCCTTTGTTGGTGCCCAAGCAGCGAGTGGGGAATAAGCATCTTTCGGGTTTTTGCCTTGGTAGGGCCGGCATCTTGCCGGTCGTCTTCAAGTTGCTTTTCTTTTAATTGTCACATCCGACGTTCAAACTCGTTTCCCACGCAACTAAGTGCCATGAATTCTTTCAATTTCAACTTGACTCATCTAGTAGCTTCAGATAACGTGCCGCTCTGAAATCTGCGACATAACGGCAAGAAACAAATTAGAACGCCTCAACGGACAACGAAATGAATATAAGCGACCTGATCAAACGAGTCGATCAGCTGATAGAGTTGGGCAACGCCGTTCTTGCCACGAGGCACAAAGTAGCTCGGATGAGTGAGTTTGTGGACTCCGGAAAATTTCGGGGCTTTCGCTCAGGTGTTTTGTCTTTTATTGAGCGAGTATACGGCGCGAAGCATTCGCACTACCAAGAGTTCAGTCAATGGGTGTCAAACGAAGTACCCCTCCTGTGTCGAGGAAGGAATTGCCATTCCGGAAACCATCAAGGATGAAATCTCGGGCGGCTGGCTATTCTCAGTTAAGGGGCTTGTAGCAGCAGAAATCTTTGCAGATTTTCTGGAGATGGCCCAGTACCTTCTTGATCAAGGCTACCATACTCCCGCTGCAGTCATGGCTGGCAGCGTATTGGAAGAGCATCTCAGGCAGTTGTGCATCAAGAATGGGATTGACGTTGAAACCGGGTCAAACGGCAGAACTGTACCGAAAAGAGCGGGTCGGATGAAGGATGACTTGGCAAGAAAGGAGGTTTACAACAAGTTGGATCAAAAAGCTGTTGACACATGGCTCGATCTCAGGAACAGTGCCGCTCATGGAAAAGACAAGGAGTACAGCAAGGAGCAAGTGGGACTAATGCTCCAGGGAATTACCGAATTTCTGGTAAGAGTTGGAATCTAGAAATAGCTTAGTACCAACGGGCTGCGCCGGCAACGATGACTCAGGCTCGCTCGTGCGCATGAAAGAAGAAAAATGACCGGCAAGATGCCGGTCCTACTCTTTGCATTTTCCCCGCCATCCTTACTTGTATCAAGCCGAGCCATATTTTGGTTATCCCTCAACTGGACTCAGAAAAAAGCTTCCATCCTTTTCTTCCAGCTTCAGGCCATAAAATCCCAGGAAAGAACTGAGTGGCCTCCCGAGAAAGAAATCCATTGTTTCAGGCTCGAGCCCGAATTTTTCGGTTATGAATTCTCGCACGTGGCGGTCGAAACTGAGCATTTCCAGGACTTCTTCCACGGTCTGGCCCTTGGTTGCGCCAAGACGAGCCATTATCCTGGCGAATTCGTCATGCGAGCAGCGTTCTTCGTGGCGTTTGATCAGCTCCCAGAGCGGTTCCACAGCTTCCAGCAAAACTTTCCGATCAAGCTTGGAGCGGTCTGCAATTTCGTTAAATGCGTTGGGATTCCAGCACTCCTGTTTTCGACATTGCTGGGGACGCGATTCATATATCCCGCAGCTCTTATCCCATGTTTCATAAAAAACGCAGGTCTTTTCCCCGGCTTTTTCTCTGATCTTCAGCATTTCGCTTTGAGCGGCGTCGGCCTTCTCGTCCCGATTCACGTAGACAGGCTCCCCGAATCTGATCGTGACTATGTACCGAAGGTTTTAGAATGTCGTTCCGAAACAGTGTCATGTCTTCCGCTAGCAATGTCGGGCTGCCGTTGTTGCAGCATTCTCCGCAGCGAATGCAATGAGGCCGGGTTTCATATGCGGCCCGGAGTAAGCGTTCTTTCACCTGCGTCCAGACTTCTTCTTGGCTTCCGCGTCTGTTCCGTCATCACGACGAGCCAATGCCTGCAATTCCTCCATAACGCCTTTCAAAAGCGTCTCAGGGTCGGTGCTAGAGCCGACCTTCCACAAAACCGTACGTGCTTCCTCTTTGAGCGCCACTATAAAAAAATCGGCTTCCGCCTTGTTGTAATCCGCCATAACATATCCTTCCCTGGTTTTCCCGATTCAAATGGTGTGATCATCAATAGCAATGTGTATAATAGCCCGCTATACATTCCGTGTCTACGCTCGCAGCAGCGGAAGAGGTCAACAATGAAAGTAAACTATTATGAACTGGCCAGCATGAGCCCCAGAGACCGCGAGAGACTCTGCCGCCGCACAGGAGTGGATATCAAGGAGCTTATGGTCAGGGTTGCTCCGATTCTGGAGGATGTCCGCAAGCGCGGGGATGATGCTGTCATTGAATATACTCGCCAATTCGACGGAGCCGAAATGCGGCCCGAAGACTTCAAGATGTCTGAAGACGAAATGGATCGCGTGGTCGAATCTCTGCCGCTCGATCTTAAGGAAGCTATGGAAATCTCCATAGCCAATATACGCAAATTCCACAAACGCCAAGTTGAGCAGCCCTCCTGGGAAATGGACATCAGTCCCGGAATAATCGCAGGCGAACGCATTGTGCCGATACCATCGGTGGGATTGTACGTCCCGCGAGGCAAAGGATCGTTTCCTTCCATGATGATGATGTCCGGAGTCCCGGCCAAAGTTGCAGGGGTCGAACGCATCGCTGTGATAACGCCACCGGATCGTAACGGAAAAGCCGACCCCGCCACAATGGCAGCAGCCCGAATGATCGGGATCAATGAGGTATATGCTCTTGGCGGAGTCCAGGCAGTGGCCGCCCTTGCGTTCGGGACGCAGACTATTCCTAAAGTCGACAAAATTGTCGGTCCGGGTTTCTGGTTACGTTCTGGCCGCAAAGCAGATCCTTTCCACTGAAATCGATACAGGTCTCCCTGCAGGACCAAGCGAGGCGATCATTCTGGCGGACGATTCAGCGGATGCAATTATGGCTGTAACGGATCTTCTAATAGAGGCTGAGCATGGCCCCGACTCATCCGCGTATCTTGTGACCACGGATGCGAAGCTGGCGTCAAAGGCTCTGGACCTGATTCCTCGAATGGTGGCGGCTCTGCCCGAAGAACGGGCCTCTTTCTGCTCGGAAGTATTCAGGACAAATGGCGGCGTGATTCTTGCCTCAGAGATGGATGATGCAGTGGATTTCATCAATCAGTTCGCACCAGAGCACTTACAGATACTCACTCGTGAGCCGTCAGCCGTTTCTGGAAAATGTAAAATACGCGGGCGAAGCACTTCTCGGGCCGTTTACGCCCGGGACGCTGGCCAATTACTCCATCGGTCCGAATGCAATTTTACCGACATCCGGCTTTGCGAGAACAGCATCGGCATTGTCCGTGAGGGACTTCACTCGCCGCATGTTGTACTCGATTGTAACGGAGGAAGGCTTTGCAGATTTGGCTCCCAAGACTCTGACTTTGGCTCGATATGAGGGATTCGCTGCACACGCAGGAGCCCTGAGCTTCAGGTTGGCAGAGGATGCAAAAGCGAAGAAATCCTGAAGAATAGCAGGGAGAAACTTCAGGAAAGAGGTTTCCCCCTGCGCCTTCTTCAAGAACTCTTAATTTTGCACCAGCTATCCTGGGCGCGGGAGTAGGACCGGCATCTTGCCGGTTATTTGCTTCTCGTTGAACCCGGCAGCTCGCTTTAAAGGAAATACAAATGGCGGATTTCACGCATTTTGACGCAAAAGGACAAGCATTAATGGTGGATGTGGGCGAGAAGGACGTCACGGTTAGGACGGCTGTTGCCCGCGGCGAAATCAGTATGAATCCGGAAACATTGGATTTGATTCTGGAAGGCCGCGCAAAAAAGGGCGACGTGCTTGGCGTGGCAAGGCTTGCCGGTATTATGGCAGCAAAAAAGACCCCGGATCTGATTCCTCTGGCCCACCCTCTTCCGATTTCCTCGGTCAAGCTCGAGTTATTTCCTGATAAGAAACGATCACTTATCGAAATAGAGGCGACGGTGAAAGTAACCGCGAGAACAGGAGTGGAAATGGAAGCGCTCACAGCGGTTTCCGTTGCAGCTCTCACGATTTACGATATGTGCAAGGCCGTTGATAGAGCCATGGTGATTTCCGGAGTGCGGCTCATGGAAAAAAGCGGCGGGCGATCCGGCCATTTCAAGCGAACCTAAACTAGCCTGAAAATATTTTGTCTGGGGTCATCACTCAAGAAGACGGCAGTGCCTAAAGGGGATTGGTTAGTGGAGCGGGCAAATCGGGTCGTAGTGATATTTGGAGGTTCATGGGACGAAGAAACTGTTCATTCTATTGGCTGGGCCAGCGATTGTAGGATCACTTGGCGGAATATCATGGGTTTCTTTCATGAAAAGAATTGCCCCACAAATGACTCAAGATGAGATGGCCTTCGCAGGCGCTGTCGGCATGCTCGGGATTTTTTCTATTTCAACATTGGGAGCGAGAGCCGCTGCGCTTTGGTGGCACTATCTTAAGAAGTAGCAAAATGGCAACAAACCCAGTCTGTTATAAACACTTCGCGCTCGAGGATGTGTTTGGAATTGATCGGACTAAAATTTCACGTGCAAGCACGCAGATTTCTAGAGCGACCTTAACATGGCAGCCCCATATGCGGCACTACTGGATAGACGACCAGTGTTGCCAGGAAGGAGCACTGCTGGGCAAGCCAGCAGTGGCACCCGTTCCCGTGGCGGCCGACGTCCCTGCCGCCGGCCAGAGGGGGTAGCATCGTTAGCTGTTGGGGAGGTCTTCCGCTGTACATGGGAAATTTTCATGCGAATCCGGCTGGCACTTTGGCGCAATCAGGCCGGCAGGGACGCCGGCCGCTACTAACACCATCTTCCGCCATCACATTCGAATATCAAGACCCCACGCCGGAACGGATCCGTTCTGCACGTTCCCTGACCGCCTTCGCTTCCTCAGTCTTCCCTACGCCCTCATAAAACTCCACTAGATTCTCGAGGGCCATTGCAGTCATAGGATGATCAGCACCGAAATTCTTTTCCACTATTTCCTGCGCCCTTTTCATCAATGTCTCGGCCTCTTCATAATTTCCCATGCCGATCAGGGACGACGCCAGACTGTTCAGAGAAGAAGCCACATGCGGATGAAAAGGACCGAAAGCCTTTTCCGCGATGGCCAGGGACCGACGGTAAAGCGGCTCTGCGTCTCGGAACCGGTTCTGGGACTCAAACATGCCTGCGAGATTGTTAAGCGATTCTCCCAACTCGGGGCTGTCTGGTCCGAGCGCCGCTGCTTGAATAGCTATGGCTCTTTCGTAGAAAGGTTTGGCGGCAGGGAGTCTTCCCCATGCTCTATTTACGGCAGCCAAATTCAGCAATGATGTCGCCACATCAGGATGATTTGGGCCAAGGGCCTTTTCCAATATTGCAGTCGCCTTTTTGAAGAGATCGTCAGCGTCAGAATATTTCCCTTGCTCAAAGAATGCCCCAGCAATGTTATTTAGTGACATGGCCACATCAGGATGATTCTGTCCGAGCGCCTTTATTCTTATTTCGAGGGCCCGTTTCCAGAGAGGTTCAGCGTCTGTGTATCCTCCCTTTGCCCTGTACATCTCCGCAAGATTGTTGAGGCATCTCGCCACTCGCGGATCATCGGGGCCGAAGGCTTTTTCTGCTTCTTCCAAGGCCTTCTTCGCGGTTTCCATGGCCTCCGGATATTTTCCGCTCTGGAACTGCTCTACAGCCTGCTTATTGAGTTTTTCCCACATGATGCAAACTCCTTGAACCATTCAACAGCTAAGAGTTACGTACGCATTTGAGCATTGTCTGTCAAACGCGCAGCAGGATGGTTGCGCACGTTCATTTTGATCATGGCGTTGTTTTTTCCTCAAGCGCGCTTCTCATGCACGGTGTCTTCTATTCCCTTAATGAGCTGTAAGCATTGCATAAAAAAGTTTTGTGGGTCCCAGTCAACATGGAAATTCAATCAATTTGGATGAAATTCGTTGTTCTATCTAAGAAAATGGTGGACTCAGCCGGGGGGATCGGTTATAAAAGAATTAGCCTCTTGTGGGAATGGATATGTTTATACATACTTTTCTCCAACGATCGTTGGAAACATTAACTCAAAGCCGAATAAGGAAATATAACGACGCTCTAAAGTCAAGGAGGAATCATTCTCATGCCAAATCTTCTCGTAGATGAGCGCGATCAGAAATTCGTGCTCTATGAGCAGCTCAAGGTCGATGAACTCTGTGAGGCGGAAAAATTCTCCGAGTTCTCGAAGGAAATGTTCGACATGGTTCTCGACGCAGCCCAAAAGCTCGCCGAGAAAGAACTTGCGCCCACAAACAGCGATGGCGACGTGAAGGGGCTTATTCTGGAAAACGGGCAGGTGAGAGTTCCAGAGTCCTTCCATGCAGCGTACGCACGCTATTGCGAAGGCGGATGGGCTGCTCTCCCCATCGACCAGGACATGGGTGGCCAAGGATTCCCGACTGCTCTGTATTGCGCCACAATGGAACTGTTTTGCTCGGCAAACATGGCCTTGATGATGTACCCGGGCCTTACCATCGGAGCGGCTCGGCTCCTCGAAATATACGGGACCGAAGAGCAGCAGCGCACGTACATGGACAAGATGTACTCAATGGAATGGTGCGGAACCATGTGCCTTACCGAGCCTCAGGCCGGTAGCGACGTGGGCGCACTAAGGACCAAGGCCGTAAAAAGACCCGACGGCACCTACTCAATCAGCGGCAGCAAGATTTTCATATCTGCCGGAGATCATGACCTCTCCGAGAACATAATACATATGGTGCTCGCTCGAATTGAAGGCGCTCCAGCTGGGACTAAAGGCATAAGTATATTTGTAGTCCCCAAGCACAGGATAGAAAACGACGGGTTCGTGCCCAATGACGTGAATTGTGTGTCAATCGAACATAAAATGGGAATTCACGCTTCAGCTACTTCCGCTCTGAATTTCGGAGAGAAAGACAATTGTATTGGCTATTTGCTGGGCGGAGAGAATCAGGGCATGAAGATCATGTTCAACATGATGAATGAAGCCCGTCTTTCGGTGGGAATGCAGGGCCTGTCGCAGGCCAGTGCGGCTTACATGCAGGCGCTAAGATACGCAAAAGAGCGCCAGCAGGGGCCGGAAATTAGCACCATGAAGGATCCTAATGCTCCCAAGGTGCCGATTATTGATCATCCTGACGTCCGAAGAATGCTCATGTGGATGAAGAGCGTCACTGAAGGCATTCGTTCTCTACTGTATTACGCAGGATACTGCGAAGACAGAGTAAGAGTAGCAAAAAACGATGAAGAAGCAGCCAAATATCAGGGGTTCCTCGATATCCTGATTCCCATCTGCAAGGCATGGAGCTCGGACATGGCTTTCAGGGTCACCGAAATGGCGATCCAGATCCACGGAGGATACGGCTACTGCAGAGAGTATCCTGTTGAACAGTACATGCGGGACGCCAAGATCACATCAATCTATGAAGGGACCAACGGAATACAGGCCCTCGATTTGGTAGGCCGTAAATTAAGCTACCATCAGGGAGCGCTATTCAAAAGCATTACAGCTGAAACCGGCCTTCTGTTGAAAAGTGCGAAGAAGAATTATCGCCTCAAGGACATAGTGGAGCCTTTTGATGTCGCTCGTAAGCAGCTCATCGAGGTAACTCGTTACTTCGGATTGAAGAGCATCACCGAAGACTTTATGACCCCCATTCTGTATGCAACTCCTTACCTTGAGCTTTTCGGCGATGTGGCAGTTGGCTTCATGCTGCTTTGGCAGGCAGTGATTGCGGACCGTAGGCTCCAGGAGCTTTACGACGATGCGAAGGCTGATACTCCCGAGAAAAAAGCCGAGTTGGTCAAAACCAACAGGAGCGCTGCTTTCTACAGAGGCAAGGTCGCGTCCGCACAGTTTTTCGCGAATTCAATCCTTTCGCTCGCGCCTGGCAAAGCTCGGGCGATAATGAGCGGCGAACGGTCGGCCATTGATCTTCCGGAAGAATCTTTTGCTCTATTCTAGGCCTTGATTGGAGTTAGAAAAATATGAAAGCAAGAAAAGTAGTTTTGGTGGATGCAATAAGGACCCCCTTCGGTCGTGCCGGGGAAAAAGGAATATTCTGGAATACCCGAGCCGACGACATGGTGGTCAAGGTAATCCGGGAGCTTCTCCGGCGAAATCCGAAGATCAAGCCTGAAATGATAGAAGAAAACGCGTGGGGCGTATTCTGCCAGGAAAAGGATCAAGGGCTCACTCTAGGCAGAACATCCGTAATATTGGCAGGCTTACCGGACACTTGTGCGGGCTATTCCATCGACCGTATGTGCGCAGGCGGCATGAGCGCAATAACCACAGCTGCTTCAGCAGTGGCTCTAGGAAGCTGCGATGTTGCGATAGCCGGCGGCGTCGAGCACATGGGCCATCATCCCATGGGGGCTACAGCAGATCCGAATCCCCGTTTCCTCACTGACAAACTGGTTGACTCCAGCGCCATGAGCATGGGAGAGACAGCCGAAAATCTCCATGACATGTTTCCGGACATAACCAAGGAAATGGCTGACGAGTACTCAATCCTCTGCCAGGCAAAGGCCGCTCGTGCGATCGCATCCGGGAAAATCGGCGAAATGATAGTTCCCATGACGGTGTATACGAAGAGCGGCTGGGCGGTTGCAGATAAAGACGAGCAGCCCCGCCCAGAGACTACGATGGAAGGCCTGGCGAAGCTGAAGACTCCTTTCAGGGTAATGGGAAGAGTCACGGCAGGGAATTCCTCCGGATTGAACGACGGCGCGGCGGGCTGCATCCTTATGACCAAAGAAAAGGCCGAGGAATTGGGCATTCAGCCTAAAATGGAGCTCAAATCCTTCGCATATGCAGGTGTCAAGCCTGAAATCATGGGCATCGGTCCGATCCCGGCCACTCACAAGGCTCTGCAAGTCGCCGGACTCACTATCGATGATATCGGGCTGGTAGAGCTCAACGAGGCCTTTGCGGTTCAGGCCGTTGCATTCATGAAAGAATTTGGTCTGGAGTTCCCCGACGATCCAAGACTCAACATTTACGGTGGAGCCATAGCTTTCGGACATCCTCTGGCTTCCTCGGGCATAAGGCTCTCCTGCCATTTGATGCACGCATTTGCAGAGCATCCTGAGGTCAAATACGGACTGACCACGATGTGCGTGGGGCTGGGCCAGGGAGGAACCGTAATCTGGAAGAACCTCCAGAAAGACGGCAAGACCGAGGAAAAAGAGGAACCCAGGGACAAGGAAAAAAAGAAAAAGAAAGAGTAGCCTCCGCGGTGTCGTGACCGAGCCGACCATCTGCCGGAACGGTTTATTGCGAATACACTTATACGACGCCCAGTGCAACGAAAGGAATCGTCATGGCTGAAGCACCTACTTTATTTCATGTGACTACATATAATTCCCGCGTCGGGAAGATCGCCATTGTCACGATGGACAACGGCGAAGATTACAAAAAACCCAATACTTTTGATGATAAAGCGCTGGCCTCGCTGCAACAAGCAATAAGCAAAATCGAGGCCGAAAAGGGCTACAAAGGCATGATGCTCTGCGGCAAGCATTATATTTTCGCCGCCGGCGCAGACCTTATGCAAGTCCCGTTTATTAACACGTTCGAGCAAGGCCGCCAGATTGGCGCGGCAGGCCACGCTGCCATGAAAAGAATCATGGATCTCAAGATACCGACTCTGGCTGCCATAAACGGTGCGGCCCTCGGCGGTGGCCTCGAGATTTCACTGTATTGCGATTACAGGACCGTTTCCAAGGCTGTGCCTGCGATAGCATTCCCCGAGTGTTTTCTCGGTCTGATCCCGGGTTGGGGCGGCTCAAGCCTGATCCCTCGGCTGATAGGGCCGGAAAAGGCCCTTGAGCTTATCGTTTACAATCCTATGAATCAAAACCGAATGCTCGATGGAACCAAGGCGTTCCAAATGGGTATTGCGGACAGGCTCTTTGAGTCAGTGGAATTTTTCGATGAATCCTTGGCACTACTGGAGAAGATCATCGATGGTTCCGAAAAGATTGACCGAACCCCGCCGGACATGTCTAAACTTCAGATGCACCTTGACGGAGCCAAGAATTTTCTGGACATGAGAGTTCACGGCGCAGCTCCTGCTCCTTACAGAGCGATAGAGCTTATAAAGGGCGCCTGTGACCTCACAAAGAGCATCGACGAATGCTTCGCGGAAGAAGACAAAGCGCTGGGTGATCTGATCAAGACTCGCCAGTGCAAGGCCGGTGTGTACAGCTTTGATCTGATTCAGCGTCGAGCAAAGAAGCCTGCGGGCAAACCTGCCGATGTGAAGCCTCGTGCAATAAAGAAAATTGGAATAATCGGCGCCGGCTTGATGGCTTCTCAGTTTGCTTTGTTGTTCCTGCGACGCTACGGTGTCCCGGTCGTAATGAAAGACATAAAGCAGGAGTTCCTTGATAAAGGCCTCGGCTACATCAAGGGTGAGCTTCAGGCCATAGTTAACAAAGGCAAGATGACTCAGGCCAAAGCGGATCACCTGTTCCATATCGTCATCGGGACTCTGGATTGGAATGAATTCGCGGACTGCGATTTCGTGATCGAAGCGGTTTTCGAGGAAATGGACATCAAGCAGGAAGTGTTCGCTCAGGCTGAAGCAGTTATTTCGCCGACTTGCATTCTGGCGACCAACACGTCCAGTCTTTCCGTTAGTGAGATGGCTTCCAAGCTGAACAATCCCGAGCGAGTCGTCGGGTTCCATTTCTTTAATCCAGTCGCGATACTTCCGCTTCTTGAGATCATCAAGGGCGACATGACCGACGATGTGACTTTGGCCACTGCATTTGAGGCCGCAAAGAAAATCGGCAAGACCGCGATTCTGGTGAAGGACTCACCGGCGTTCCTGGTGAACAGACTGCTCACCAAGCTTATGAGCGATTGCTTCCAGATGGTGGATGAGGGAGCCGATTTTGTGCAAGTGGACGAAGCTGCCTTGACGCTTGGCTTGCCCATGGCGCCCTTCGATTTGCTCGGGCTTGTGGGCCCTGCAGTGGGTTACCATGTGGGCGAGACCTGTCATAGGGCGTGGCCGGACAGATTCCCCACAAATGACCGCTTAAAGAAAATGGTTGAAGCGAAAATTCCCGCGATTTTCAGAGGCATGGGGCCCGGTAAGCAGCTCGACCCGAAGGTCGCTGAAATCTGGGCGGACAAGGGCGATAAAGAGTTCGTTAAAGAAGAGATTCTTGACCGACTCCTGACAAACTTGACCCACGAGATCGACCTTGTCCTCAAGGAGAAAGTCGTTTCCGATCCAAAAGACGTGGACACCGCCATGATAATGGGCGCAGGCTGGCCGTTCTTCAACGGCGGCATAACCCTTTACCTGGATATGGTTGGCTACACACCGAAAGTTCTGCAGAAGGTTTTCTTCAGCATCTAGCTAGGGTGCCAAAAAATGGAGTGCGAGTCAAATTCTACTCGCACTCCCCCATGTTACCTCACTCAGACATTTCTCTTCAACCCGGCATCAGTCGAAAGTCAAGCACGGAACCTCATCCAGACTGGTTTCTCTGCGACCCGATTCTTCTGATCAGAATGGAAATTTAGCGAAAGGACAGGGATCATCTGCTAAGGTGTCTGGATCGTAAAAACCGTATAATTCATTATCGGTCCAAGTAAGTGGTGGCATTACTTCAAAGATGTCTTCTGTCGCCCAAATGATATGTTGATCATCACGTATTTCGTATCTATGCTCAGTCTCATCCTGGCGCTTATGACAACAAAATTGTGAAAACAAAACTACATACAAGCCAGCAATAGCGTTCAGAACGTTATCCAAAGAGGCCCGCCTGAAATTAGAATTTCTGTCATGCTTGACGTCGTTGTATGATCTGTACCATGTTAATGGTCGGTATCCACGCGACCATTCGTTGAAGGGCTTCAAGACAATCGGTTCGGGGTACCACTCCACGAGTGATACCGAGTATTCGGCTAGCCTGGAAGATCTATTTATCCTGGAATAGTCCTCTCTTATATTGAGATCACCTCTTTTTGAATAGCCGTTAACCTCTAGTATGCGCTTGCAGTTCGTCTCAAACTCTGTCGAAGCCCTCAAGAGCAACTCATAAGTCCTATGAGAATAAACTGCAATATTGTCATCTCTGGGCTCAATGTATTCGAAAAGCCGAAGAAGGTCTTTCTCGATGAGCTTGTACGCACGCCATAGCTCTTGACGATCCGGAGCGTACCTAGCGTCTCTAACATAAGGACCATGTATCACATTAGAATAAACGGTTTCCAAGCCATCATGTGCAGGTCTTACGATTCTATAATATGGTTTGCTTAAATATGGTTTTGCTTGTTCCCATCCATTCAGTTCCAATCGTAGTGCCGGTCGACAGGGGAGCTTGAATTTCTCGAAAGCCGCTTCAAATCGGATGGGAAACAAGATATGGCAGCTCAAAAAAATGGAGAGTATTGGTCAGGATTTCTCCGGGATACGCACATTTCAAAGGCGTTCTCCCGGAGAATTTTTTGTATCAGGCTTCAGCCGCTTGCTTGGCTTCGCCTTCTTCTTTGGCTTTCTTGGCAGCTGCTGCTTTCTTTGCGGCCTGTTCGGCCCTTATCTCTTCAACAGCCTTGGCCTGACGTGCAGGATCTGTGTACCGGAATATGAACTGGCGGTTGCACGCGCCAACACATGCTTTGGCCATGTCTTCGTCAAATTTCTCGTAGTCGATCTCTATCTTGTCGTTGACCATGTTGACCACGTCCTTGGCCTTGCGAGTGCACGCACCACAATGGATGCAGCCAGCATTGCACACGTTCGTGACGGCCTTTCCGGAATCCTTGCTGGAACAAGGCACGTATGCAACTGCGTCCTTGGGAAGCATCTGCAATACCATCTTGGGACAGGTTTTAATGCAGACTCCGCAACCAGTGCAGGCTTCCGGATCGATAACGGGCATTCCGTCTTTCATGTGTATGGCATGGAACGGACAGGCAGCCTCGCAGTCACCATATCCAACGCACGCGAAATCGCACTCGTACGGACCGCCGAACGCTATTGACGCAGCCTGGCAGGTATCGAATCCGACGTAGGCGTGTTTCTTCTTTACCTCTCCATCGTTCCTGGAACAACGGAGAAAGGAAATCACAGAACTTGCAGCACCAGCGGCCTTGCCTGTTATTGCAGCGACTTTTTCAGCGACATCCTGTTTGCCAGGTGCACACTTTCCCGTGGGGCAGGCAGGATCATTTACAACGGCCTCAGCATAGCTCTCGCATCCGGCGAATCCGCACGCACCGCAATTAGCGCCAGGCAAACACGCCCTCACCGCCTCTATCTTGGGATCGACTTTCACCGCGAAACGCTGCGCGGCATAAGCCAAAGCCACTCCGCAGACAACACCAAAGATGGCAAAGAATGCAATTCCCCAGACCGCTATATTCCAGACATTCTCCATAAGTAGCACCTCACACGCAGCGGAGTTCTACCGCAGCGATGTTTATTTTTCTGTTTGAACAGTATAGGTTGCGCTGATTTCTCAGGAACTCGTTAATGTATAATAGCCTTTCGAGTCTCAAGAATCAACGGGACCAACTACTCGGCCCGCTAGAAAATCGACAGACCGGAAAAACCGAGAAAAGCCAAAGCAAAGAGTCCAGTCACGACGAACGCAATGGGAAGCCCTTTGAATGTGGCCGGAACTCGCGCCAACTCCAGCTTCTCACGAACAGAAGCCATCAAGAACATGGCAATAGCGAAACCGACGCCCGCGCCAAGAGCAAAGATGAGGCTCTCGAAAGGACCGTAATTTCTGTCCGTGTTGAGCAAAGGAACCGCAAGAATAATACAGTTGGTTGTGATCAGGACCAGGTACACGCCCAGTTTCTTGAATAGATAGGGATTCACCTTTCGCAGCATGGTGTCCACTGCCTGCACGAAAATAGCGACAGTTCCGATGAACACAATGATTTTCAGGAAATCCAGGTGCAGTGCTTTCAATACATAAGTGTACAAGGCCCAACTGATGATTGCGCTCAACACCATGACCAACGTAAATGTGATTCCCATGCCAATTGCGGTGTCCTTCTTCTGGGAAACACCGAAGAATATGCAAAGTCCAAGGTACTTCGTAAAAACGAAGTTTTCGATCAACATAGCTGCGAGCAACAGCCCAAAAAGAATCTGGAACTGACCTTTCTTAACAGAGAATTCCCTGGTGCCCAGGACCTTGCCTTCAGAAGACACGTCTTTGGCCTCGACAACATGCTCGCTGGACAGATTCAGGCTCTGTTTGAATTTCAGTCCGGCCGTCACCCTTCTCGGGTCCAGCTCGACAGATTCCACCGGGATCTTTATATCAGGATCAGATTTCTCGAAAACCGAGTAGTTGTTGGTGTTTTTCGCCCAGCTCTCATCAACCGGGACTCCGAAGTTGATTTCTATTTCTTTATCTTTCTTGAAGGTTCCTGATCCCGGGGTCTCCGCTAACACCGGCGACGCGATCACAAGCAAAAACAGGAAAACCCAGGCGGCCTTCATGGCAAATCTGCAGATATTCATCAATGGCCTCCTCCTGATGCCGGGATCTTGCCCGTGATCTTGTATCGAGCCAGTTGAACGTGGCCATGACAAATCCGATCACAAAAAAGCCGCCAGCCGGCAAAATCATTACCAGAAATTTGAGATCGACAATGTCATGACCGTAAAGCTGGCCAACCCCGAAGAAACTCACGGATCGCACTTACGAGACAAAGCCCGAAGGTAAACCCTATACCCATCCCAAGTCCGTCAAAGAATGAAGGGACCAGGGGCTCTTTGGAGGCAAATAGCTCCAGTCGTGAAATGATGATGGCGAACACCACTATGAGCTTGATGAAAAGTTCAATTTTCTCGTAAGTATGGGGATCATAAGCCGACAGAACCATGTCTATCACGCTTACCCACAGTGCGATCACTATGACGTACGCCGGTATTCTGATACGAGGATGAATCAGCGACTTGAAAATCGAGACAGTGCAACTCGAAAGCACCTGCACGAATATAACAGCTAGTCCCAAATACCACCCGTTCTTTACGGAAGTGGTCACCGCCACAGCGGGGCACAAGCTCAAGGCCAGACGGAAGATCGGGTTCTCAGGGATGAGCCCGTTCCATAAGAGCGTTACGTTCCTGTTCACCTTAGACCTCCCCTAAAATGCAGCCTGAACGTTTTCTTGCTTCATCACATCAGCAAGAATGCCGAACCGGTACACGAATTTTCTTACAGTTTCTTTTACACCGTTGGTCACAGCCCTCGTGGATATGGTCGCGCCGGTCAGAGCGTAAATGTCGTCTTTCAGGTGTTTTTCCCTGATCTGACCGATTTGCTCTGCGGTTGCTTTGCTTTTCAAAGGATCGAGGGCAACGAGGTAGTCAGTAGGCAGAGGTTCTTTTACAACCTTCAGGTTCTTCATAATTTCGAGTGTCTTTCCCTTGAACTGATTTTTGAAGTAATCGCGTTTGATTTCATCACCAAGGCCGGGGTCCTCTTCGGATTTGGTAATCTCGATGCCGGTGATCGTGAAGTCCGGATTCAGGGACACCATAAGATTGACGAAAGTCTTGAAGCCTTGAGTCACGCCGGGGACCACATAACCGACCCTTTTGTCTCCGAGATTCGCGATGTAAACGGTGTCCGCGTACGTGGCATTGGCGTCCTTTGGCAAGGCCTCTTTAACAGCGGCATCTCGCGAACCTGCATCGGCAATCTTGGCGGCGTCCGCCTTCATAGCAATGGCCTTCAGCGGTTTACCAGCCAGGTCCACCGTAACCAGAGCGTAGCCCTTGTCTTTCAAAGGAACCAAGTAGCCGAGCAACGTAGCCTGCGGTTCGCGTATTACATACCTTTGCACCTGAAAGATCTTCAGATCTTCCGGAGCCTTTTTGCCGTGCCCGTAACCGAGCAGACCTTGTATTGTCTCTTCTTTGATTTTTTCTTGGACTTCTTTGCGGACGTTTTCAGTCTTGGCGAAAACCGCCCCTAGTATCAGTGCGGCAGCCACACATATTCCAGTCAAACTGGCTGTGATCTTTATAAGTTCTTTCATGGAAGCCTCTTTTCCTCCCCACCGCCTACTTTGTAGCTGCTACCGGGGCCTGTTTGGGAAGTGCAAACCGTGTGGGTCTGAACCATTCTTCGAGGCTCGGGGTTAGGCAGTTCATAAGCAGGATGGAATAAGCCACTCCTTCAGGATAACCGCCCTTGAGGCGTATGAGCAAAGTCAGCGCCCCCACTCCGATACCGAAGACTATCTGAGCAGTCTTCTCCGTGGGCGATGTTACATAATCGGTGGCCATATAGAAGGCTCCCAGCATCAATCCGCCGGAGAGCACGTGAACCAGAGGTTGACCGGAAAACCAGGTTTCTCCGCCGAATATCCAGGACAAGACCGCCACCGTGGCTATTGTCGAGACCGGTATGTGCCAGGTGATTATGCCCCGGATCATCAGGAATAGCCCGCCGGCAAGAATCAAGAGGCCTGATGTCTCACCGATGCAACCAGGTTTTATTCCGATGAAAAAGTTCTGGTAAATGGTCGTAAGATCGCCGAATTGTTGGGTAAGAGCAGATAAGCCATACTGCTTCAATACTGCAAGCGGCGTAGCCGTAGAAACAGCGTCCAGGCCACCGCCGACGTACACATCGAGGGCGGATTTGGACCAGTCAATGGGCGGTATCCACGCTGCGGTCATGTACACCGGAAAAGCGGCCATTAAAAGCGCCCTTCCCACCAGCGCAGGATTCCAGATGTTGAACCCAAGACCGCCCATAAGTTCCTTGTTGATGAAAATGGCGGCAACAGCCCCTACTATCGGCAGCCAGTAAGGGACTCCAGGCGGGATCACAAAAGCCATGAGAATACCGGTCAGGGCGGCGCTGCCGTCGCTTACCGAAACCGGCCTATTCAACGCTTTTTGTGAAATCGCCTCAACCACCATGCACGAGATCATGCTGACCAGCGTGATCAACAATCCCCTCAGGCCGAACACATAGACGGACAACAACATGGCCGGAATCAATGAAGCTGTTACCGTCCACATAATGCCCGACGTGGTCTTCCCCATTCTTATGTGAGGAGAAACCGAAACAGCCCATTGGGGTTCCATTGTCGGATTTTTTTGATCTAGCGTTTCGATTGTCATATCCTCCCCCGGACGTAGCCGCTACAGTCAAGCCGGGCAATATCGCCTCTCGGCAACTATAAGAGAGTGCCGGCCTAAGGTAACGAGAGGTCTTGTGCCTCTCGAACAACGGGTACGCCGGAATTACTGAAATACAATGGCATGCCCAAAAACGCCGAACAGAAGCAAAACATCCGTCAGCGATGGGAAAACAGTCCGATCCCTTCACTCACTCGAAGGAGGAGCAGCATGACCGGACCTGGTTTAACCGTGTTTTTTGATCGCTATTTTTGCAAGTCTGGCGAACTGTACCATAGGGCGTCTCGCAGGACAGACGTAAGCGCAACACCCGCATTCGAAGCAATCGAATACACCGAATTTTTCGGTCAAATGGCCTTTTCCCGCCTCAACATAGATCCCCATTTCTTTCGGAGACAAGCCCATAGGACAGGCCTTAATACACCAGCCGCAGTTGATACATGGGCCGTGGACTTCCGTATCGGTCTCCGTGCTGTTCAAGAAAAGCACGCCGGAGGTCGTCTTGGTTACCGGCACTTCCAAACTGGAGATGGCAAATCCCATCATGGGCCCGCCGGAAACAATCTTAAGCAGATCCTCGGTGCCTCCAAGGTAGTTCACCACATCGGAGAGAACTGTGCCCACTTTGACCTTTAGATTGGCTTGACGCTTGATCGCCCGGCCGGAGAAGGTCACGATCTTCTCATAAAGCGGCTTCTGCATGGTTGCAGCCTCAAATACCGCTAACGTAGTCGAGATATTCTGTACGATCACGCCGACGTCAAAGGGAAGCCCGCCACCTGGGACCGATCGGCTTGTCAAGGAATAGATGAGCTGCTTTTCCGACCCCTGCGGATATTTCACAGTCATCCCTTGAACCCGCACCTCGGCTTCGCGACCGGACAAGTTTTTCGCGGCCTTTGACATGACGTTTATTGCGTCCGGCTTGTTCAGCTCTATTCCGATGACCGCCTGCTTTATCCCGAGTATTTGCAGGAGAACTTTGGTGCCTTCCACCACTTTTTCAGGCTGTTCCAGCATGATTCTGTGGTCAGTGGTGAGGTACGGCTCACATTCGGCTCCGTTGAGGACTAGATTATCGATTTTCGCAGTGGGCGGTGGCGAAAGCTTCACGTGCGTCGGAAATCCGGCCCCACCGAGGCCCACGATCCCGGCATCCTTTACTCTCGCCAGGAGCTGTTCTCTGGAGATTTTGGTCCAATCTTCGGATGCATATTGGCGTGGGGCAGCGGACGGATCTCGGTCGATTATAACCGCGTCGCATCTGACCATTGTCGGGTGTGGCCGCGATTCGATGGCTTTCACTGTTCCGGTTACGCTGCTGTGGATGGTCGCTCCGAGGGCTTTTTCGACAGTGGCGATTACGTCACCCTCTTGCACTTCCTGCTTCTTCTTCACGACGGGTTTTGCCGGCGCCCCGAAGTGCATGGACAGCGGAAGGACTACCTGGTCCGGAACCGGCATTTCTTCTATAGCCAGGTGTTCGGTGAGTTCCTTGTGTTCTTCGGGGTGTATCCCGCCTTTGGGGAAAGTAGATCCTGCCATGATTCCTCTTTATTGCGCGTCAAATTGAGTGGAGGCGCTCCACAAGGTTTCTGGCGAGCTGCCGGGGGACAGCCGTTCACCTTGCGTCCGGCCTGCAGATCGACTCATCATCGATTTTTTAGGGTTTCAGCCCTCCGGTGTCAGGGGGCCGTTTGGTCCCATATCCCTGAGCTATGATACGGCAAAGTAGGATAGTGTGCTACGCTGCATGTGTCAAGAGATTCTTCCCTTCCATTGATCGGTCGCCGCGCTGATTCAAGAATCAATTTCCTAAGACACAAAATTATGATCATCCCTGAAATCAATGAGTTGATAATGCGTTGGCACAAATGAAAGCATTCGGCTGAAAAAACTCTTTCTTCATAGGCTGATATGAGACTATTTACATGATGAATGATTCGGTCTTTTTTGCGGAAGACCAAATCCGGCATGTGCGCCCTGTGCTATCAAGGAGTTAAGCGTGGAAAAGAACATTGAAGAAATAATAATGGAGAGAATAACTGGACCTGGGTGGGTGGCCACACGCGGAGTAGTCCGGGACCCCAGAGCTCCTTCCTCATCGGAGCTCGAAGAAGCGGAACAGGCGATGAAGAGCCTTGCTGAGCGTGGGCTGGTTACCTTGTGGCGATTGATCCTGGAACAAGACGGTTCTCAAATGATGGCTGCGTCCAGACCAGGCATGCAACTGGACAAAGAACTGGAAGAACGAGGCGCCTGGGCCAGAGCGGAGCCATATTGAGGAAGAATGTCGGGGAGGACCTTCTTGAAAGAAGGTCCTCCCCGAACCCATCCCCAAGAACTTCTAGCACTTGCCGGTTAACCGTGCGGCTGTATTCAATAATGTTGATGCTCACAGATAGGCAGATTTACGAGCAATTCACCTTGAAACATCTGGTGAAAGCCAAGCGTTTCGTCTGGATTGCCACCGCGAATATAAAGGCCACGGGCGTTCTCTTTCAGGGGCGATTCATTACTTTTGTGGATCTCATGGCTATACTTGTGAACCGTGGTGTCGGATTCCGGATCATACATGCGGAGATTCCTTCCAAACCATTCCGTGAGAGATACGATCAAATCGATTCCAAAGGGAATGTGAGCGCTGGCGTGGAATTCCTCCACTGCATACGCATGCACGCGAAGATTTTCATAGTGGACGGGAAAACGGCATTTGTCGGCAGCCCGAATCTGACCGGCGCTGGAATCGGAGCGAAGGGCGACGCGAAGAGAAACTTCGAGATCGGATTTCTTCTCGAAACCGACGACGAGACTTCCCCTTTGCTGGATTATTTCGATTATATTTGGATGGGAGGCCCCTGCCCCACGTGCGGCCATCGGGATATCTGCCCCGCTCCAGCAGCCTAGAAGAGACCGAAGAGCTTTGGAGAGTAGCCGGGGAGGACCTTTCTGTAAAAAGGTCCTCCCCGGACCCCTCTCCAAAAACTTCTGTAATAGCTGTTGCATCACGTTTCTTGGCGCCCTAATTCTTGAGAGCCAATGGCCATAATTGGTTTTTTCCGCAACACATAGCATTCGCTTCGCTGGAACGGCCTCTTCACGATAAATCCACCGAGAAAAATGATAGGAAATGTTCAAAGTGATATAATAAAAACAAAGCTGAAGTTGTCGAATTAACCGGATCTCTTCCTAACGGGAAGCTGTTCGCCACCAACGACAGAAAGAGGGAGCATCACGAAAGCGGGAATCTTCTTCACCGGTTCAGGCCCGATTCTTCTGTTGACGTCGTACGATTCCCTAACCAATGCGAATCTCTTGAACAAGCTCACCACCAAGGGAATAAAACACTTGTTGCATTCGAAGTCCCAATGGAAAATTGCAGGAAAAGGTACGGGAAACACTACAACGTGATCATGAATGATCTCCACCAGCAAGACGATCTGAGGGTATTGGACTATGACGGACAAAATGTGTTGGGCCTCTTCAGCATCAAAGAGCCGGGAATCCCAATTTACTTCGACCCGGAGTGAAGCCAAAGTGCATCTGAATTGCCTCAGAATATAGAATTGGGGAAACTGTTTAGGAATACGGTTTCCCCAGTTTTTTTGTAAGCACTCAGTCAATAGGGGAAAGAATATGGTGGTCCATAAAATAACGTTACTAGGGCCGGCATCTTGCCGGTCCTGCCGAACCAATTATTGTTTCAGCTCCTTAATAGCCGCGAACTGATCCAGAGCCTCCGGATTGGCAAGCGCATCTTTGTTGGTCACGGGTTTGCCTTCGATCATGTTTCTGACCGCCAGCTCGACTTTCTTCCCGTTTAATGTGCATGGAATATCCGATACAGGTAGGATCAACGCAGGAACATGCCTCGGGGTAGTATTATCCCGAATATTCTTCTTGATCTTCTTTTTCAGATCTTCGTTGAGTTCCACGTTAGCAGCGGTCTTCACGAAGAGAAGCACTCTTACGTCATTATCCCAGTTCTGTCCGACAACTATGCTGTCGGAAATCTCATCCATCGCCTCGACCACACGATAGATCTCAGCGGTTCCTATGCGCACACCCGAAGGATTGAGGGTCGCGTCTGAACGGCCGAAGATCTTTACCCCGCCATGCTCAGTGATTTCAATGAAATCGCCGTGATGCCATACATTCGGGAACACATCAAAATAGGCGCTCTTGTACTTACTGTTGTCCGGGTCTTTCCAGAAGTAGATCGGTTGAGATGGAAATGTCGCGGTGCAAACAAGTTCGCCCTGTTGTCCGATTACAGGCTTGCCTTTCAGGTCGTACGCCTCCACTTTCATCCCGAGCCCGCGGCACTGGAGTTCACCCTCATAAACCGGCAGTATCGAGCATCCCAGCGCAAAACATGAGATTATATCCGTGCCGCCGGAAATGGACGCCAAATCTATGTCTTTCTTGATGTCGCGATAAACGAATTGGAAGCTCTCCTCTGAAAGAGGAGAACCTGTCGAGCACATGGTCTTGAGTGCCGACAAATCATATTTTTCCTTTGGTATCAGGCCTTCTTTTTCAACGCCAGCAATATACCTGGCGCTTGTCCCGAAAATGGTCATCTTCTCGTCCTGCGCCAACTGGAATATCGCGCCAGCATCAGGATAGAAAGGCGATCCGTCGTACAGTATTACCGTAGCTCCGATAGCAAGCCCGCTCACCAGCCAATTCCACATCATCCAACCGCAGGTCGTGAAATAGTAGACCTTGTCCTCTCGCTTCAGATCTACATGGAGCACGTGTTCCTTGAGGTGCTGAATCAAGGTCCCGCCCGCGCCGTGAACCATGCACTTCGGCAAGCCGGTTGTACCTGAGGAATACATAATGTACAGCGGGTGATCGAACGGAAGCTGCTCGAACGCAACCTGCAATCCCTGGTCCTTCGAGATAAAGTCCTGATAGTGGACAGCATTGGGGATTCCGCTTATATCAGCACGTTCCTGGGTGTACGGGATTACGACGATCTTCTCAATGCTCGGGAGCTCCTTGATAATTCGACTTATTTTGTCGAGAGAATCGTGGGCCTTGCCATTATAGAAATACCCGTTTGCGGTAAACAGGATCTTGGGCTCAATCTGTCCGAATCTGTCGAGAACGCCCTTGATCCCGAAATCCGGAGAACACGAAGACCAAATCGCTCCCATGCTGGTTGCAGCCAACATGGCTACAATGGTCTCGATCATGTTTGGAACATATCCCGCTACTCTGTCGCCTGTTCTTACCCCGGCTAGCTTCATGGACTGGGCCATTCTTGCCACCTGATCGTAAAGCTGGGCGTACGTCATTCGGACAGTAGGCTGGCCTTCCCCTTTGAATACCAATGCTATCTGGTCGTCTCTGAATCTGAGAAGATTTTCCGCTAAATTCAGCCGTGCGCCTGTGAACCATTTGGCCCCTATCATTGTGGGCGAATCTTCCAGCACTTTGTCGTAAGGCTTGGAGGCGATAACGCCACAGAAATCCCACACTGACGCCCAGAAGTCCTCTCTCTTGTCAACGGACCACTGGTAAAGATCCTGATATCCCTTAACGTTTAGAGAGTACTTCTCGTTAACGTACTTTATGAACCCGGTGATATTCGCATTCTTGATGCGTTCCTCGGACGGTTCCCAAAGAGGGCGCATGATCGAACCTCCTTATGCGATAGGTAGAAGACTTGCCGTTGATGTGCCGCAGTATTTCGCGGGCGCATGGAAACCCACCATGCGCCGTTTCTAAAACTATCCGGCAATAATTCTATCAAGCCTGCCGAGAATGCAACTCGATTATTTCTTGAAAAGTGCCTTTTGCGACCAGTCAGACGGGAATTTCTGACCAGGCGCTTCCCCGAGCTTCTTCTTCAGCCCATCAAGGCCCTTTCTTTTGTATTCCTCTCGAGGCGCCTTGGGGATTCTGCGATTTAGAATCGACTCGGATCTCAGCCTCCTGCCAATGGTTTTCTCCATCATTGTTCCCAGGTCCAGGAGTCGGTCCACGTCGATTCCAGTCTCGATCTTCATTTCGTCCATCATGACGACCATGTCTTCAATGCACTGGAGGCCTACCACGTTGGGATCACGATAATAATACTCCCCCGTGCCGCTGACAGGCGTGCGATCCATGAAGTTGGCCGGTTGGCCTCCAAGTCCCCCCAGCGTGGCCTCGAATATCTCGATTCCCGCCAAAAGAGCGGCCAGCACGTTGGCCGTTCCCCATCCTCGGGTGACATGGAAGTGGGCTATGTGGAGTCTTTTATCGGGGATTTCGTCAAGAATCATGGAGAAGTATCTGTATACCTGATCCGGCGGAGCGCTTCCGTCGTGGTCAGCATGTTCGATATCTGAAGCGCCAATGTCCAGCCAACGTTTGGTGAATTCCACGGCCTCGGACAGCTCTGTCGGACCGGATATGGGAGATCCCCAGATGGTAGAGACCGTCCCGCACATTTTGATCCCTTCAGCTTTCGTTTTTTCTATGCAGCGTTTGGCTTCAGCCCAATAATTAGGCAAGGTGGTTCCCGAATTGGCGAAATGGTGCTGCTCGTCCGTTGACACCATCATCAAAACACGATCTGGTCCCCAGCCTTCTCGCCTGGCCTGTATCGCTCGGTCCACCGATTTCTCTCGTATTGTAATAGCCGTAAGAGTTACGTCGCTCCAATTTATTCCTGCACGTGAGATCTTCTTGGAATCCCTGAGTGCCTTGAACAGCTCATCCGAGTCTTTGAATTGCGGCATAAGAGCAGGATTGCCGAAATTCGTTACCTCCAGGTGCTTTATCCCGCAAAGGATAAGTTCTTCCAGATAAAACAACTTGGCATCCGTGGGAATCCAATGCTCTTCGTGCTGAAACCCGTCACGGACAGTGATGTCTCCCACCTGAACTTTTTTGGGGTAAGTCAATTCGTGAACCGGCATAAAGACGCTCCTCCTTAGATCTATTCTCCGGAATAAACCGGTTTTCGTTTTTCCCTGAAGGCTGTAAGTCCTTCGGTTCTATCTTTAGTGGGAATCGTCACAGCGTAGGCATTGGATTCTATAGCCAATCCCACGGGTAGACTAACCTCTGTTCCCTTGTTGATAGCATATTTGGCTTGAGATAATGCTACGGGGCCATTTGCGGCGATTTCTGCGGCAATCTCCATTGATCTGGCTACCAGCTTCTCGGGTTCCAGGACTTCGAGGAAAAGACCTATTTCAAGGCCCTCCTGCGCGGTGATTCGTCTGGCGCGAAAGATCATTTCTTTTGCCCTGGGAATCCCAACTACTCTAGGCAGTCTCTGTGTCCCGCCCGCGCCGGGAATCACGGCCAAGCTCGTTTCCGTAAGACCCACGACAGCACTTGCGGACGCAAGTCTTATATCACAGGCAAGAGCCAGTTCCAGGCCTCCTCCAAAGGCATAACCGTTCACTGCGGCTATTGCCGGTTTGGGAAGCTCCTCCACGGCGGTGAAAAGGTTTCGAATCGTCTGAATATAGAGTCTCACCTGATCGGGTGTCATGACGGCCCTTTCCTTCAAGTCCGCGCCCGTGCTGAACGCGTTCTTTCCCTCTGTGGAACCTGTAATTATGACAACTTTGACATTCCGATCGAAAGCGATCTCCTCAACTGCCTTCCCAAACTCGCTAAGAAGCGGCATATCGAAGCAGTTCAAGGCTTGTGGACGGTTTATGGTGAGAACCATTACCCCATCCTTGAATTCTCTCAAGAGACTCACCGCTCCATCCATCCCTTTCCTCCTCATCTGTAGGTCTCACACGGGACAATCTCGTTGGACCAACTTTATTGAACAATGGATCAAAGACTTCTATGCGAATGCATTTCAGGTTGGAGTTTACGGAATTTCATGATCCGGAAAGCTCCACACTGCAACTAGATTAGCAGATATTTTCGAAAACGGCACCATATATACCATTTTTCGTCTTGACTTTTCAACATGAGTTTATCCATGATTCGTCATGCTCTGTTCAAACATTTCAATAAATCTCCCAACAAACGCTGCGCCGCATCTCAAGAGGTCTCGAGCGGTCCTCGGCGAGACCCCCGGTTTGAATATTCTTACCGTTGCAAACTCAATATATCCTGAAAACTGCAAACAGCTTTTGTTAAATGAAATCGATCTTACGGGCGCTAAGAACGCTCCTGGACTGGCTCGGCAGCAAGGCGTATTTACCTACTGCCATACTCAAGGAAAACAGCGAATAGGTCTATGAACCATGCCGGCGACGCTGGATAGTTCAGGATACAGAACTGCTGCTTCAAGAACCTCCGCTTCTCCCGCTTGGCGAAGGGGGGGCAAAACAGAGATTGCCGCGTTTTCAATCTACCGTTGAATCGCGGACCGAATTCGCAAAATTTCCGATTTCATTCATCAGGTAAGTCTTGACCTGGAGAAGCGGTTTTGCTATTTTCAGAGGCCTCATCTCATCGGATCGGCAGGAAATTCAACAAAAATCAGCTCCGAAAGGAGCCCCGAAGTTTTACCCCGGAACATCGAAATGTGGCCTCGACTGCGCCTGGCCCAAATTCTACTGTGGATTTCGCAAAGGGGATTCTGAATGTCGGAAGTCATACTAGAGGCTAAGAACGTCTTCCTATCTTTTCATGGCGTGGCCGCACTGACCAATGTGAGCTTCCAGGTCAGAAAGGGTGAGATATTCTCCATAATAGGCCCGAACGGTGCTGGAAAGACCTGCATGATGAACTGCATCAATGGTCTTTATCAGCCGAAGAAAGGGCAGGTCACCTTCAAAGGCAAGGAAATCACAGGCTACTCTCCTCATAAGAGAGCGGCTATGGGTCTGTCGCGAACATTTCAGAAAATCGAACTTTTCGGAGGCATGACAGTCCTGGACAATATTCGCCTGGGACGGCACTTACGCCTCAGGTCCGGACTCGTCAGTTCAGCGGTTTATTGGGGCAAAACGAGCCAGGAAGAAATCCAGACCCGCAAATTCATTGAGGAAGAGATCATCGATCTTCTCGAAATCGAATCTGTGCGTAACGAAATAACGGGCATGCTTCCTTACGGGATGCAGAAACGCATTGAATTGGCAAGGGCCCTGGCGCTTCAGCCCGAACTAGTCCTCCTGGATGAACCGCTAGCAGGGCTAAACCTGGAAGAAGTGGAAGATATGGCTCGCTTCATAGTGGATATCAATGAGGACGAGCGATGGAAGATCACTTGTGTGCTGGTTGAACATGACATGGGGGTTGTAATGGACCTTTCAGACAGGGTCATGGTCCTCAATTTCGGCGTAAAAATAGCCGATGGAACTCCTTCAGAAATCCAGGAAAATCCCGAAGTCATCAAGGCCTATCTGGGCGACGTGGAGGATCTATATGTCAGCCGCAGGTAACGAACATTACGATGGTGAAATCAATATCACCGACGATCTTACTTTGCCAAAACTACTTGTGCAACAAGCAAGAAAATTCGGAGACGGCAAAGTTGCCATGCGAGAAAAAGAGTATGGCATATGGAGCCCTGTAACGTGGACTGATTACCTGGAAAATGTGAAAGAAATAACGTTGGGTCTCATCGTCCTGGGCCTTGAACCCGGCGACAAAGTCATAATGATAGGTGACAACCGCCCCGAGGCCCTGTGGACGGAAATGGCGGCAATGTGCGGCGGCGGGGTAGGAGTCTGGCTCTTCCAAGACTGCCTCATGGACGAAGTGCGATACATAGTGGACCACTCGGATTCCAAATTCTATGTGGCTGAAGGGCAGGAAGAGGTAGATAAGGCCCTTTCAATACGTGACCAATGCCCCAAGTTAAAGAAGATAATCTGGGATGACCCCAAAGGAATGAGGCACTATGACGATCCCATGCTTATAAGCCTCGATGAAGTTCGAAAGCTGGGACGCGAAAAAGTAAAACAAGAACCAGACCTGTTCGATAAGCTGGTGGAAAAAGGCCAAGGCAAAGACGTGTGCCTCCTTTTCTATACCTCCGGAACTACTTCCGCTCCTAAAGGCGCACTTCTGACAAATTACAACATGCTTACGATGGGTCGTAACCTGATGAGAGTCGATCCGTGCACAACCAATGACGACTTCGTTTCTTATCTCCCGTTCGCGTGGATTGGCGAACAGATGATGTCCATATCTTGCGGACTCCAGATAGGGTTCACGATCAATTTTCCTGAGGAACCGGAGATTGCTCAGGAAAATGTGAGGGAAATCGGGCCACATGTCATGTTTGCCCCTCCCAGGCTTTACGAACAGATGACCAGAACCATTCAGGTCAAGCAGTTGGACGCAACCTGGCTTAAGCGAAAAATATACTCTCTGGCAATGAAGATCGGGTACGCCACAGCGGAAATGAAATTCGAGAAAAAACCTGTGCCGTTTTACTGGAAGATTTTGCGGGAATTGGCTAATTGGGCCTGCTACCAAAAGATACGTGACCACCTGGGGTTGAGCCGTGTTCGTCACGCATATACGGGTGGCGCAGCCATGGGGCCGGATCATTTTCGCTTCTTCCATGCCATCGGCGTTAATCTGAAGCAGATATACGGTCAGACGGAGATTGCAGGCATTTCAGTGGTGCACAGAGACGGCGACATCAAATTCGATACCGTCGGCACGCCTATCCCGGAAACCGAGGTGAAGGTCACCGAGAATGATGAAATCATCTCAAAGAGCCCGTCAGTATTTCTGGGCTACTATAAGTCGCCGGAAGAAACCGAGAAGACGCTCAAAGACGGTTGGCTCTACTCCGGAGATACAGGATTTATCGATGAGGATGGACACCTGGTGGTCTTCGACAGATCCAAGGACGTTATGATTCTTAGTGACCAGAGAAAGTTCTCCCCACAATTCCTGGAAGCACGCCTCAAATTCAGCCCTTATATCAGAGAGGCCCTGATTGTCGGTAACCAGCGGTCTTTTGTCACCTCCATAATATGCATCGATTACAATTCCGTGGGCAAATGGGCCGAAGACAACGGCATCAATTACACAAGCTATCCGGAACTGTCTCAAATTCCACAGGTTTACAACTTGGTTGAGAAAGCCATACGAGATGTAAACCGTACACTTCCCGATTCTGCGAAAATCACCAGATTCGCAAATCTTTACAAGGAATTTGACGCGGACGACGATGAACTGACAAGAACCAGGAAGATAAGGCGGGCCTTCGTAGAAAACCGTTACAAGGACATCATTGACGCACTTTATTCCGACATGGAAGTTCTCCACATGGAGACCAATATAACCTACGAAGACGGACGCGTAGTCGAGATAAAGACGGACATCAGGCTTCAAGATGTCGGCCAGGGAGGAGGTAAGAAGTAGATGGAACTCTTTATGCAACTTGTAATAACCGGAATCATGTTGGGCTCCATATTTGCGCTAGTAGCGCTCGGTTGGGTGCTCATATACAAATGCTCCGGAGTTCTCAACCTGGCCATGGGCGAATTGACCATGATCGGCGGTTACGTTTGTCTGGCATTTTTCCAAAGATTCGTCGAGATCATGCCCCTTGATGTTGCCTTTGTTGTCTCTTTGATAGGGACAATGGTGGTTGGTGTGTTTTTGGGCTTGCTGACAGAACGCATCTTTCTCAGAAAAATGATAGGAGAACCGGTCCTTGCGGTAATCATGGTCACGGTGGGGTTATCCTTCTTCTTCAAAGGCATGGTCTTCATCATTTGGGACACGGATACCCAGGTGTTTCTTCCAAGAGTGTTCCCGATAGACCCGCTGGTCATCTTCGGGATAGCCGTGGGGCAGGTTTATTTGTGGAGTTTCGTCGCCGCGTTGATACTGATGGTGGTGTTCATTTGCTTTTTCAAATACACCCGATGGGGTCTTTCGATGCAGGCTTGTGCGGATGACGAAATGGCGGCGCTCTCACTGGGCGTCAGTGCGAAATTCGTTTACGCTATGGCGTGGGCGATAGCATTCATGTCTGCAGGTGTCGGCGGCACTCTATTGGGTAACATAAACGGACTGAACTATTCTGTGAGCACGTTGGGCCTGCTGGTCCTTCCTGTTGTGGTTTTCGGAGGTCTGAATTCAATACCCGGGGCCATTGTGGGTGGCATAACCATAGGCCTTCTCCAGAATTTGGCCGGAGGGTATCTGGATTTCTACTTTCCAGGTGGCATCAAGGAAATTGCCCCGTTCATTTTCATGGTGATATTCCTCTTGTTCAAACCCTACGGACTCTGGGGTTGGGAACGGATAGAAAGGGTTTAGTCCATGAGTTATCTTCCATGCGGCGTATACTTCGAGAATTACAAAGAGGAGCAGAGGTGGTGGCGTACAGGATTTATCAAAAGCAAGATGGTCGTGATGATAATATTGCTCTTGATATTTCCGGCCCTTGTGGATTCCCAATGGTTGTCCGTAGCGTTTACAATCAACTACTACATACTTGCTGCACTAGGTGTTCAGCTTTTGATCGGTTATTGCGGCCAGATTACGCTGGGCCATGCGGCGTTTGTAGCGGTGGGCGCTTATTGCAGTGCAATGATGGTCCTGTTCATTCCCTGGCCTCAATTCATAGTTGATGCGGGGTTGGCTTATCCTATCAGCATGGTTACAGCGGGCATTGCGGCAGGGTTGTGGTCGGTTCTATTCGGTTTGCCGTCCGCTCGTGTCAAGGGCTTTTACCTGATCATGACGACCATGGCGGCTCAGTGGATCACTGTTCCACTCGTAATCACACAATATGTGAGCCAGATCGGGGGGCGAGGACAGGCGTTTTCCATCCCTCCGGGAACAATTAAAATAGGCCCTGTGGAACTGGATGCGACTACTCAAATCGGGTCCTGGGAAATAACCGGCGACATGAAGATTTATTATTTCTCGGTGATTCTTGTTGCCATATGCCTCGTGGCCATGGGGAACCTGCTGAGATCGAAAATGGGCCGGGCCTGGATCGCCATCCGCGACAATGACATTGCTGCCGAGACAATGGGAGTCAATATAGTTGGATACAAACTGCTGGCTTTTTTCACGGCGGGATTTTTCGCGGGCATCGCGGGCGCATTTTATGTGAGCACCCTTTCTTTTGTCAGCCCTGAGCATTATGAATGGTTCTACTCATTATTATGGGTGGGCATAATACTCATAGGCGGGGTCGGCAGCATTCAGGGGCTGGTTTTTGGATCGGCCTTCGTGGTCTTGGTTTTCAAGGTGCTTGAAATGTCTGTTTTGGGATTCAGTGACATTCGTCATGGAATCGTATCCGAACCTTGGCTGGATGACTACGAAAATAATATTTTTCAAAGAGTCGGCTTTCGGGCTTGCCATCATTTTCTTCCTGATGTACGAGCCGAACGGCTTGAGTTATCGTTATTGGCAGCTCAAGAACTACTTCAATCTATGGCCATTCTCGTACACGGGGAAATAACTTGTGAGATCAAATAGAAGGGAGGTGAATCTCCGGCGGCACGCCGAGAAGATGTAGGTTAAGCGTCAAATTTGCAACCAATCTGAGGGAGGTGTTACAATGATGAAGAGAATCCTGCTATTAAGTTTGGCTTTACTATTGATTGCCTCTACAGCGTTTCGCGGCGGAGGAAATCAAGGTGGGCTCTATCAATGATCTGACCGGAGCGACTTCCGATGTGGGCAAGGATGCAGCACTAGGAATCCGGGAAGCCGTCACCTTTATTAATGACAGCGGAGGAATTAACGGCAAGAAGATCAAACTGATACTTCACGACTATGGGTACAGGATTCCCGGAGGCTCACACCCTGTACAAGAGATTCAAAGACCAGGACAAGATCAGCATGTTGCTCCAGTGGGGCACAGGTGACACTGAAGCCCTCTCTCCGACTGTAAACAAAGACCAGATGGTGACAATCTCCGACTCTCTGTCAGGCCATCTGTGCGATCCCAAAAAAACTCCCTACAATTTCATTTACAGCACTGATTATTCCACAAATGCCAGGGCAGCGCTCACCGCTTGGTACGAGGAAGTCTGGAAAAAAAGCGATAAATGGAAAAAAGCGAGAGAGTCCGGACAAAAACCCAAGCTGGTATGCTTCTATATGTTCGCCGCTCCCTATGCGAGTGCTCCGATTAAGGCAATCAAGGATCAGGCCGCCTTGTTGGGGATAGAAGTCGCAAAGGATCAGGACGTAGCATTGACAGCGCTCGACGCAAAGAGCCAGGTGCTCGGTGCAAAAGGTGAAAACGCCACAATAGTATGGCACGGGAACACTACCATGTCCGTTGCCACGGCAGTCAAGGATGCTTACGCACTGAAACTCGAAGCTGACCACATAATCAACAACTGGGGATTTGACCACAACCTGGTCAGAATGACGGGAAAAGCTGGCGAAGGCGTGATCGGCGCAGCTTCGTGCGCATTCCTCGGGGACAATGTGCCTTACATGGATAAGGTTATTGAATACTCCAAGAAAGTAAACCCCGGTGTGCCTGCTGAAAAAAGAGACATAAGGACCGTTCAGGCATGGGTCAAGGTATCGCTCGCGTGCTGCAGGTCTCCAGAAAGCTGATAAAGAGGGCAAGCTTAACGGACCCGGCATAAAAGGCAGCTATGGAGACGCTGAAGGACTGGTACCCCTTTGACAAGGAGAATGCCCTCGGACGTCCCCCAACCACCATCACTGATACAGATCACAGGCCGAGCCCGGTTTCGTTGCTGTACACTATCAAAGACGGAAAGATCGTTCTTTTCAATAAGATCAATATGAAAGACAAATTCCCTGACAAATGGCAGAGCTGGCTCGGATGGTAATAATCGGGACGGGGCGGATCTTTCGCCCCAAAGCACGCCATATCATCCAATGGGCGTAAAGCGAAAAAGGGAGAAGGTTGTGGCCGATAATAACAGCATCCTGAAGATCAACAATATCGAAGTCAGATACCACGAGGTTATACTTGTCCTAAAAGGAGTGTCCATAGAAGTTCCGCAGGGCGGAATAGTGGCACTGCTTGGGGCAAACGGCGCCGGTAAGAGCACCACCCTTAAGGCCATCTCGGGACTGCTCAATCACGAAGACGGCGAAGTTACCGACGGAAGTATTGAGTTTCTAGGTGAACGTATCCACAAATTGCCGGCAGAAGAAATAGCCAAGAGAGGTATCTTCCAGATTATTGAGGGCAGAAGAGTATTCGAGCACCTCACGATCGAGGAAAACCTTCTGGTGGGAGGTCACTTGAGACCGACCGGTCTCAAAGATCGGCTGGATATGGTTTACCATTATTTCCCGAGGCTCAAGGAACGTCGAAATGTCATGGCCGGATTCGTCAGCGGCGGCGAGCAACAGATGTGCGTTATCGGCCGGGCCATGGTGGCTCAACCCAAGCTGATGTTACTTGACGAGCCATCCATGGGACTCGCTCCGTTGCTTATAAAAGAGATCTTCGAGATTATTCAGCGGCTCAATCGGGAAGAAAAGATCCCGATTCTCCTGGTGGAACAGAACGTCAAGCTAGCCTTGACCGTTGCTCCTCACGCTTACGTCATGGAAAACGGACGCATCGTAATGGATGATTCTTCTGAGAAGCTCAGAGAAAACCCGGACATAAGGGATTTCTACCTCGGCCTGACGGATGTTGGCGGAAGGAAGAGCTTCAAGGAAGTCAAGCACTACAAAAGGCGAAAACGTTGGTTAGGCTAAGATTCCCCTAAAGGGAAAGGAGGGAAAATGAATAAGTCGTTGACGATATTCGCGGTCCTGTTGGCCCTGCTAGGCTTTACTGTGCTTCCGGCTCTGGCCTTCGAGCCTCCTACAATTACTCTTGAAAGAGTAGAGGTGGCAAGCATCCAACCGTTCTTCGTCAAACCGCGTGTTGGTTTCAAGGACGAAAAAGAGACCGGTAAGGACATGCCTGTAGGCTCCATTCTGAGTCTCGCTTATATACTCAACATAAAGAACGCCAATAAAGAAGCTGTAATGCTCGACGAAATGACTTTTACCACCGAATTCGATGGATTTGAGGTAAATACCGCTCTGATTTATGAAGATGCATGGATCCCGGCTGGAAAGACAAATCAGTTGAGGGTTGTAGTGACCAACGAGGCCTTGCCGACAATCGGAAGCCTCAGTGTTGGCGCTGGAAATGTCGCAAAATTGCAGGAGATGAAAACCACTCCGGCTGAGATGGTCAAGAAATGGTGGGAAACCATTGGCGACTTCCCATTCCCCATAACTGTCACTGGCGGAACTGCGCTTTTCAAGGATGAGAAAGGCAAGGAGGTCCAGGCCATTTTTTCAGGTAAGTTTAAATAAGGAGCAGCATCAGAGATAGGAGACTCACGGGACAACCGATGTGTCTCCCTTTTTGAGAAAAGAGGCGGCTCATTTCCGAGCCGTCTCTTTTCATTCAAGGGCGGAATCATATGCGTCACCGTGAAGGCTTTGGTATTTCTTGCCAAAAGACAGGTCTTGCTGCATCATTTAGCTGACGATTTTCCATCTTTGAGAGCAGGGGAGTTACTCTCGTCATGGTTGAGCCCGATCTGAAACTGTCACCACAAATAGATGATGAGATAGAGAATCTTCGCCGAGTTATCCGGGAGCACGACTACAAATATTATGTCCTGGACAGTCCTGAAATCACAGATCAGGAATACGATGGCTTGTTTCGGAAACTCCAGGACTTGGAACAGCAGTACCCTGAATTAATAACACCCGACTCTCCCACTCAACGTGTGGGCGGGCAGCCGCTGGAAAAATTCAGTCAAATCGGGCACGCCATTCCTATGCTTTCATTGTCCAATATCTTTGATGAATCAGAGTTGCTGGAATTTGATGCGCGGACTAAGAAAACCCTCGGGGTGCGTTCCGAAGTTTCTTACGTTGTCGAGCCCAAACTGGACGGCGTAGCAGTGGAGTTGATCTATGAAATGGGCCTGCTTGTCGCAGGCGCCACGAGGGGCGATGGCATCACGGGCGAAGATGTCACTGCCGGGGTGCGCACATTGAAGTCCATTCCTCTGAGACTCGATCGTAAAGGCCTTTTTGCAGATGCTTCTGGTACTCGAAGTCCGAGGAGAAATCTTCATGAACAGGGCCGACTTCGACAAGCTGAATAGAACCCGCGAAGAAGCTGGGCTGGCCGTTTTCGCTAACCCTCGCAATGCTTCTGCTGGTTCAATTCGCCAACTGGATCCTCGCATAACAGCACAGAGACGTCTCAGGTTCACGGCTCACGGCATCGGAAGAGCGGAAGGGGCCACCCCGCAGACTCACTTCCAGATTCTTGAGGGCCTTCACGCGTTGGGTCTGCCGGCGAACCTTGAATATACTCGAGTCTGCCGAAGTATCGAAGAGGTTTTGGCTCAGTTCAGGCGCCTCAGAGAAATTAGAGAACAACTGCCATACGAAATTGATGGAGCAGTGGCCAAAGTCAATTTTCTTGAGCATCAGGCTGCTTTGGGCGTAACAGCTCGTTCTCCGCGTTGGGCGGTGGCTTTCAAATTTCAGCCCTTGCGGGAGAGCACGCGGATTCTTCGGATAGAAATCGGCGTGGGCCGTACCGGAACTCTTACCCCAGTGGCGATAATGCAGCCGGTAAATGTCGGAGGGGTACGGGTTTCAAGAGCCACTCTTCACAATCAGGACGAAATAGACCGCAAGGACGTCAGACCAGGGGACACCGTTGTCATTCAGCGTGCCGGTGACGTCATTCCTGAGGTTGTTGAGGTGCTCAAAGAATTGCGGGCTCCGGACAGCAAACCCTACACAATACCTGATGTGTGTCCTGTATGTGATTCGCAGGCGGTCCGGCTACCCGGACAGGCAGCAAAAAGGTGCGTCAACTCTACCTGCCCTGCCCGGCTAAAGGAAACCGTACGGCATTTTGCTTCTCGTAATGCCATGGATATTGAAGGCCTTGGGGTGAAGTTGATCGATCAAATGGTAGATCTGGGGCTGGTTAAGAATCCGGCGGATTTGGTACTATCTGACTAAGGACAAAATCAAAGGGCTGGAAAGGATGGCAGACAAGTCAGCCGCCAACATCATTGATGCTTTGGAACGATCAAAGAACGTTTCCATGGATCGTCTTCTGTACAGCCTTGGTATACCTCTCGTGGGAGAACACATCGCCAGGGTGCTGATGACCGCGTTTCCTGACACCGAGAATCTATCCGCCCAGAAGGTCGAAGATCTTCGTGCGGTTCACGGAATAGGGCCTGAAGTAGCTCAAAGCGTGGTTTCCTTTTTCAGAGAGCCTCATAACATCGACATGGTCCAACGACTGTTCAAGGCCTGTGTTACTCCCGTACCATTGGCAAGGCCAGTGGAAAAACCAGAGACTCCCCTCAAAGGCAAAACCGTGGTGTTTACTGGCACCATTTCCATGTCCCGAGCCGAAGCCAAGAGACTTGTGGAAGCTTCAGGTGGAAATTTCAGTGGTTCGGTGAGTCGTAAAACCGATTACGTGATCGCAGGCGAAGACCCCGGCTCAAAATTGGAGAAGGCTCAAGAGTTGGGGGTTCGTATACTCACTGAAGACGAATTTATAGCGCTTGTCGAAAAATCGTAAGCTCTATAGGCAGCCGCATTGAGAATTGCGGCTAAGATCACCCTCCCCTTGCCCCTCCCCGTCAAGGGAGGGGGATAAGACCCTAGGTATACCCTCTCCCCTGGCGGGAGAGGGAAGGGAGAGGGGTGTTCAAAATGAGTGATAAGCTCTATTTTCCCTGCAGCTTACAGTAGCGGAGGACCACATGGCTGTGATACGTCGGAGGGTCGTTGTTTCAGGTCTGGTTCAGGGGGTCTCGTTCCGTTATCATACAAGATCCAAAGCCAGGCAGGAAGGAGCACTCGGCTATGTGAGAAATCTCCCCGACGGGCGAGTCGAAGCGGTGTTTGAGGGAGAAGAAAGGGACGTTCATGAAATGTTAGATTGGTGCAGGAAAGGACCCTCTTATTCAAGGGTAGAAAACCTCACTGTTTATGAGGAGACTCCCACAGACGAGTTCACGGATTTCGACATCACATACACCGGAGGCTCTTATTGGTGACAAAGCTCAAAAGATTCCGCGGATTGAAGAGCATTTTCGTTATTGGAGGCTTCGTTTTGTCGATGCTTTCTTACACGTGCCAAGCGTCTGATTGCGGCCCGTTCGCTGTTGATTTGCTTCTGGGCGAACCTGTGCCCAAGGACGTACTGATCGAGGATTTGTCGTCTGTTCGCATTATTTATCTTGGGGAGTACCACACCATTGAGCGCCATCACAAACTCCAAGCCGAACTGCTCCGAAACCTTGCGGACAACGGTGTGCAGCTCTCGCTGGGAATGGAGATGTTCTCCTACAACCAGCAAGAAATCCTGGACCGCTGGCTCAGTAGCAAAGACGATATTGCAAGCCTGGTGAGAGACCTTGGTGCAGGACAGTGGACAAATCTCAAAGCTTATGAACCTGTGCTTTTCCTGGCTCGGGATTTAAAGATTCCAGTTGTAGCTTTGAATGCTCCGGATAAGCTCGTCAGGAAAGTGGCCCGGGAAGGATTGGAGAACCTTTCGGAGTCAGATCGGAAAAGTCTCCCCGAAGGATTGGAACAAATTAACCCTCTATATGACCGATTATTGAGAATGAGACTTAGAGTCCATCGAGCATTCCACGAAAAGGGACTCAAGAATGTGATCCTCGCCCAGGCGTTGCGAGACGAGACAATGGCCGCCAATGTGGTCGGCTTCCTCGGGTCTCCCAATGGCAAAGATAGATCCATGATCGTAATAGCCGGGAGCGGCCACCTGAATTACGGGTTTGGAATTCCTGAGAGAGTGGAGCGCCACAACAAATACAAGTACCGAATATTGCTGGCTTCCGAAAGCGGCGAACTCGTGCTTTCAGAAGAAGAGAAGAAGCAGTCCGTGCCGATTGAGATTACACACGAAGATCTGAGATTCATTCAACGGCCTATTGCGGACTACGTCTATATGATTCCGCTCAAAGACGAGGACTCTCAGACAATAGAGACGGCTTCTGGTCGCTGAGAAGGAGACCGGGAAACGCCAGATGAATTCCGAGTTCAACGATTCCATCTTCTCCGAACTGGTGGAGAGTTTGTGCGGAATACGAGATACCAAACAGCGCAGCTTTGCTCTGGTGTCGAGGCTCCGAGATCTGCAGGATAAAGAGATCTCGTATATCCTGAAACTTATTCGTGAGCGCGCATTGCGTGGCCATGAGAACTATCGTTTGCTGTACAATAGCCTCTTGGTCTCGGGAGTTTTTTCAGAACTGTTCAGCGCCGAGAGACTCTCTCTTCTGGTAGAAGAGCTTCAAACCAGGAGCGAGTACGAACTGGTCGCGATTTTGATGGATGTTCCACCTGAAGGCCAAGATGAAATACCTTTTCAGCCGTTCCTGGATGTAACTCTCAGGGAAACTCCGCTGGGAATGCGAAAGGCTTTGGCTAGAAAGCCGGACCCCGGACTCATTAGGCGCATAGCACGAGACCAGGACCATCGCGTCATAAAAAACCTGCTGGATAATCCCAGGCTGACCGAAATGGACGTAGTCAAGATAGGCTCCACGCGGCCCACATCACGAAGCGTGTTAGAGGTAATCTATAATCATTCCAGATGGATTTCCAGGTATTCGATCAAGAAGGTTATCGTCTTGAACCCTTACTCCCCTCTATCAATGGCGTTGAGATTGCTCACTTTTATGAAGCTGCAGGATTTGGAGGAAGTGCTGCAGTCTCCTAATTTGAATCCCGTGCTGGTGGAAGAGGCTCGAAGGATACTGGACAAGAAACCGGCATCGCCCGAAGACGGTTACTTACTAGACCTATAAATCTTGGACCCTGGCAAAAAGGGACTATTGTTTTGAGCCTGCAATCGCATACGGATCTGACAAATCGATGGCCATAAATATTGTTTCGAGGTCACGCGACCTACGTGGAGCCTTAGAAAAATGTTTAGAGATATAATCGGCGTTGCTGTGATCGGTATAATTTATTTATGTATTTTCATAGTAATGTTCTCTCCGTCTCTCTACGCGGGCTGGCTCTATTTTATGAGTCGCTACACAAAAGTGAAAAGAGTCGGAGTGCTCAGAATGGCTATTACCACTTTGGCCATCAATGCCATCGTCGTGTTCTTCCTGTATCATCTCGCTTTCAATCATTTCTTGGTATACAAAGTGGCCGAGAAGGACGCTGCAGCGGCGCATGCAATCGAAAATGCCATTGTCTCCCAGGAAAATTTCTTCTCTGCTCATGGGAGATATTATCCGGTAGGCCCTGTCAGAGGACCTTATCAGGATGATCACGGGTTGACTGTAGAAAAAGATGTAATACTGCAGGTCGAACCTCATTGGGACAAGGTCAGCCACAAAGAGACTTTCAAAGCGTACGCAGTTCACGTTCTCGGAAAAGACATAGCGCTAAGCGAAGGCGACAAGAAAATCCAAAAATCTTCGACGGAGTTGAGTCAATCCGCAGCCATTAGGTCAAAGTTGTTGAACAGCGTAAAATAGGTTGGTGAGCCTCGTAATTGCCTCATATCTTCGTTGACAGCCGAGAGAATTTTAATTTTTGGGCATAAGTCTATTGAAGCTTCCAGACAGATTCTTTATAATCCCTTTCGCTTTTCTGAATCACTGATTTCACGAGCCACACTGCGTATACAAAGGCGGAGCCGCGCTGTGAGCCTACCCACCTGGGGGAGTCCCCTGAACCCCGAGCCGAGGTGAATCAGAAATCATTCAATTAATCATTGTCGTTTGTGAACAAAATGAAACAGATGCTTGAAAGATATCTAAAAATATATACTCACGAAGCGTCACGCTTCCTTTGGATTGCTGCGATTTCCTTTGTAATCTTCTACGTCACCGCTATTTTCCGCAATTACGTTGACACAGCTTTCTTGAAACGCTTTGGACCAGACTACATTCCTTCAATGCTGGTCATAAATGCTGTACTGACCTTTTTTGTGATGGCTGTAATTGATAGGATGAGCCGTAGATACAAGGACCACATTCTACTGGCGTTTTGTCTCGGTGGCTACGCGGTAGCCGTGACTGCCCTCTACTTTGCAGTATTAGCCAAAATATCATTGGCTTATCCCCTCCTGTACCAATTGCTTTACCTGCTGGATTCTATCCTCCTTGTCTATTTGTGGAACATGGCTGGGGACCTGTTTGACGCAAGGCAAGGGAAACGCATTTTTCCTCTCATTACTGCGAGCCAGGTGCTTGGAACAACGATGGGGAGTTTTTCCACACGTCCGCTCACTATTCTTATGGGCGAGGATCCTGTACTCCTTGTTTTTGCTTTTTTTTCCATGTGTACGGCCTTTTATATGGCTCGCTCGGGATCCGCTTATCTTGGTGAATCCAAGCCCAAGCCCTCATCAGCTCAGACCCGAGCGAGTGGGATATCGATCGCTCAGGTCCCGCGCCTAATTAAGGATTATCCGATTATACGCTATCTAATAGTAACCGGTTTGATCCCGAATATTCTTTTGCCGATATTCTTCTATCAATTCAGTATAATAGCAAACGCCTCGTTCCATTCTGAGCAATCTCTCATATCGTTTTTGAGCGTGTTTCGTGGAACGACCACCTTCATCACGTTTATTTTGTTGTTTTTTGTGGGACGCATGTATTCCTCAATGGGGATTACCAACGCCTCAATAGTTCAGCCACTAAATTTTTCGCTTCTCTTTAGCAGTTTGCCGGCATTTTTCAACATCTATGTGGCTGCGTACGGCCAGTTCTCGACGATTCTTATTCAGAGAGCAATAGCCGGACCCGTTAATAAGATCTTGTACAGCGTAATCCCCTCGGAATTGCAGAGTTGGAGCCGCACGTTTATTCGAGGAACGGTCCTCAAGGTGGGCATGCTGACAGGCTCCCTCTCCATGATAGTCTTGAAGCCGCTGATACAGGCCAAGAGCTTTTCCTATCTTGCGTTCTTCTTTGCGGCCTATTGGCTCTTTGAGACTCTCAAGTTCAGGAAACATTACACTCGAATCCTTAAGCAGGTAATTGCGGAAAAGGAAATCGATTTCGCACAAATCGAGTCAGTGCGGCCTTTTGACAGCGGTGGTGCAGCTGGAGAGCTTGGATCCATTGAAGTGGATACTCGTGTCCAGGAGTCTGCGCAGGAGCCTCTTCGGCCCATTCCGAAGCTGGAGCCTGATGTGGCGTTGAAACTCCTGAATGATGAGAACCCACCGACTCGAGCCGAAGCAGCGGCCTCGTTCGCAATTACAAAAGATATGAGAGCTGTACGAAGACTCATAGAGTGTCTTGACGACGCAGATGATGAGGTCAGAAAAGCGGCAATAGAAGCTCTTATGGCATATGGGGCCGAAATATTGCCTTTTCTCGAGGTGTCGCTTATAGAAGTTCCACCCAGGACCAAACAGGGAATTCTTGAAGTAATAAGGCTTGCGGGGTTCAAGGATTTCGAGATTGTGCCTTTTTTGGGGAAAGAACTGTCTCAAGCTTACTGGCATCTCATAGCTCTCAGACACCTTGAACGAATCGACGACGGCTTGAGCGTGGAAATGCTCCGAAGTCATCTCATTGCCTCCAACGAAGAACACCTTAGCCTGATCTTCTATGCTCTCTGGGTAAATCATGCGGATATGAGGCTTATGTACAAAGCGCTTCGATCTGAAACAGCCTCAATTGCCATTGAACTGGTAGAAAACTCCATACAGAAAGAGCTGACTCCGTACCTGATACCTCTTATAGAAGATATTCCGCTGGACGAAAAAATAGAGGGAGGCCGCAAGCTGTTTCCGCTCATTCGAAAAGAAACGCCGGAAAGGCTGATAACGGTTTTGGCTCGAGCGGAAGATCCGATCACGCGGATGTTGGCGCTTTTCGTAATCGCGGAAAAGATGCCGGAACTGTCTTTCGTACCGATAGTCGAATCACGCCTTCACGACAAATTTCCTTACGTCAGAGAAATTGCAGAATATGCCCTAGAGCGCATTTTCAACGGGGACGCAATCATGCCCGACATAATCGAAAAGATCAACACACTCAGGAGCTTCGGAATATTTGAAGGAATGGGTATTCGAGAGCTCCACGCCATAGCCTCTGTCATCACCGTGGAAATCTTTCAACCTGGCGACGTAATGATCAGAGAAGGAGAAGAAAACTCCTCCATTTATCTTATGGTTGCGGGTGAAGTCACTATTGTTGAGAAATATGGGACGCCTCAAGAGCGGCCAAAGGTGACGGTAGGAGAAGGTTCATTCTTAGGCGAGTTGAGCCTTTTTACCCGCATGGCGCCCAATGCCACCTGCGTAGCCGCTAAGACAACCAATGCCTATGTGCTCCGGCATCATCAATTTGAAGAAATCATGAAGGTATATCCTCAAATTGGCATAAATCTGTGCAAATTCTTTACGATGAAGCTCAGGCAGGTGGCTTATTGATATTTTCGATCACGACCGCGCTAGATCCGGCTTAATTGGTGTCATTTTAGGACATAAAAAAGGCAAGCTAATGATTACAACAAAGTTGGGTTGTCTCCGATCGCGTGAGACGATCAAAGCCGCCCGACTAGTCACTGCTTTTCTTGATCTCCACGTACGCTGAATGACGGAAAATGGGTTTGTCCGGACGCCTTTATGGCAGTTGCCAAAATAATGTCCGATTGCGCAAAGAACAATGAGTAGCGGCCGGCCTCCGTCCCCGCCGTGGGGCGGGGACGCGAACGCCTACGAGGTCTTTAGGATTCGACCATCGGATAAACGTCATAATTCTTGGCAACCCCTCTAAAAGCGCGGGGACATCACCTCACCAATTTCTTTTCAACTGTGGCGAGATCGCCCAGCTTGAGTTCAAGGCCGCCGTCCGTCAACCACGCCCCTGCTTTCACGTCTGCCTTGAGATACGCGTCCCAAAAGGCAGTGGAGCTGATGCAAATTAAATCGTGGATTTCCAGAGGGCCGGCGTCCTGTTCGCTTTTGCCGGGTCTTCCCGCCAAGACCGTGTGGTCGGAATCTTTGAAAGTAATTAAATATTGATCTACGCCACTTATGTTGTCGAACATGAGACGACGATCCTCCGGTGTGGTCTCTCCGCCAGGGCCGCGGTCTGCCGTTCCCGCGACGTGCATGCAGGGTATTTTCACCCGGGACAACATACGGCTCAGGACTGGTTTCTGACGCATGGACACTGGAGTGTTCATGACTAGCGCTGCCTTGATCCGGTGATCCACGAAGGATTCTTCACGACCCTGCGGCAACGGTACGGCTGCACCGGTCACTGCAAGCGTCGTGAAGGCGCCCAGAGAATGGCCGGCCATACCGATCCGTTCCAGATCGATGCTGCCTTTGAAAGTTTTATCATCTCGATTTATTCTTTCGAGTTGGTCCAGTACGAAACGAGCGTCCCTGATTCGGTCTATCACCAGAACCAATCTATGCGCAGCGTCGCGGACAGGTGCTCCTGGAAGTCCGTCCGGCTTCACGTGAGGATCTGGTCCCCTATGCTGAATGTGAACAGAAATGTATCCGTGACGGGCCCAATATCTTCCCAGGTATTCGGCAGAATCCCTGTTCCCCCCCACGCCGTGGGAAAGAACTACCGCCGGCAGGGCCCCGCGGCTGGCGGTCGGATGATAGATCTTTACTGGTACCTCTCGATTTCTTTGGGCATCATTCCAATCATATTTTGATGCCTGGACCCGTTGCACGCCTGACGCTTCGTCGATTTGATTCTTTTTGAGGATAAAGGCAGCCGCAACAAAAACGACGAGTACAAAAAAGGCTGCTCCGACGCCTAAAATTATCCTTCTTCTCCTTTCGGGAACCGGCCGCCCTTCTGATGGCGTTTGCGTCGACGCGTCTCCATCGAAGGCGGCAATCGGCTGCCGATCCGGCGAACCGGTTCCTCCAGATTTCCGATCGTTCCCGGCGTCTCCCTTCATGACGTTTTGGCCAACAAAATCAGGCTGCACCGCCTGAGTGATCGGAATGGTATCAGCGAATTGCGAGGACCGCGTTGTCTGCGCAACTTGTTTCACCGGCTCGGTGTTGGTCTGCACTGAGACAGGAGAAACAGATTCCGTTGAAGCATTCAGACATCCATAGGACAGATCGTCCTCTACAATTAAGGTATCGGATTCAGGTCGCACAGATACCTGTCCCGAGCCCTGGAAACCCCTCATAGGATCTGACGCATCCTTGATCAGCGTTCGCACTTCTTCCAGGTCCACCGGCCCGATGTGTGTTTCCTGAATGAAGGCTCTACGGAAATCCTTCACGGACTCGAATCGATCAGCTGGGTTGGCGGCCATAGCCTGTCGCACGCACTGAGGTACATCCGAATGCTCGTAACTTCCCACAGGAACACGACCAGTAAGAATATGATAGGCAGTGGCGCCCAGCGCATAGATGTCCGATTGGTTCGTCACGAATTTTCGGCCCGAGTATTGTTCCGGCGGCATATAGCCCATTGAGCCTGCGACAAGACGCTGTGTCGCTGTGGTCACATTTCCCAGGATCATCCTCGCTATCCCGAAATCACAGAGTTTGACGTTCCCGGACATGGCCAGCAGTATGTTGCCGGGCTTGATATCCAGATGAACTACCCCCCTGTTGTGCGCATATTCCAGAGCATCGCAGACCTGAAGAAAAATCGAGCCTAGTTGCCGGACACTTAACTTGCCTAATTCCCTTAATATATAGCCAAGATGTCGCCCATCCACGTATTCCATCGTGAGAAAATGCCTGCCTTGAGACTTCTCCAGGCTGTACACTTTTATTATGTTTTCATGGGTAAGTTCCCTTGATATGATAACCTCTTTCTTCAGCAGGGCTATACTGGTTTCGTTTTGATTGATGTCCGGGTGAAGCACCTTCAGAGCTACGCGGCATATTCTGCAGATTCATCTGCCTTGCTTCATAAACGCATCCTGCGCCACCTTTTCCCAGTAATCTGACTACCTTGTATTCATCCGCAAGAATAGTATCCTCGGGTATAATCTGGTCGAACGACTCCTCAAGAACCAATTCGTCTTTTCGGAGCATGATATATCGGCAACGAGGACACGCAGTGACGTCATAATCCACTTGCTCACCGCATTTAGGACATTCTTGCTTCATAATGGCTCCCATAGCTGTGAAGAAAGTCATCTCCACTTACCACTATGCTAGAAAATGTTCACTCGCACAAATGCTTTTTCATTTCTCGTAAACCGATTCCTGCGTTCCACGTTCAAAAGATGGTGGCGTGCCATCGCAGGCAGCGAAGCGACCCTGCGTCACGCCGGACAACATCCCTCTGTCCCAACTACAACGTTCGGATCGCGACTTCTCCCCTCGCGTAAGTGAACGGATGTCTTTCCGTCAAAATTTTTCGAGTCAACCGGATGATTTTAGTGTAAAATCATTTATTCCCCCTCTTCGTGCGTCGAACGCATCCATTTTCGAGGAGAAGCTCATGGACGAGGACAAGTCCAAAGAGGAACTCTTGCAAGAACTCCGGGTGCTGCGACAAAAGATCCGCAGCTTCGAAAAAAGTAGCGAGCATGTCGCACCTTTGCCGGAATTCGTGGATGAATCCCAACCTGAAACCGAGTTCGGCCGAAAGTATCTGGAAGCCATTCGTACAAAGGATTTCCTGCAAGGGATTCTCGACAGCTCAACGCTTGTCTCGGTCGTGCTTACGGATCTCGATCAGAACGTCCTCTTTTGGAATAGTGGGGCGCAGAATATTTTTGGTTACACCTCCGAAGAAATGATCGGAAGCAAAATTACCAAACTCTATCCACCCGACTCATTCTCCAAAGAAATCGTGGACCAATTGCGCCAGATGGTTCAGAACAAGAACGCCGCTGTCTGTGGGAAGATGGAACAAATCGCAAAGAATGGCCAAGTTCTTACCATATCTCTGGCCCTATCTCCCATGGTGGACCCTGCGGGTGAAGTTCAGGGGATACTGGGGGTCGGCCTGGACGTAACCGAAGAAGTTCGCCAACAAAAACAGATTCTTCAACTACTGAATGAAGTCAAACGCACTCAAGACGTGGCTGTATTCTCATTGGCAAAACTCGCTGAATCCAGAGATGAAGAGACAGGATCTCATCTGATCAGAATTCAGAAATACTGCCGCGCTCTTTGTGACCGGCTAGCGTACGCCGGTCCTTATCGGGATTTTGCGACGGAACAGTATTCCGACGATCTCATCCGCTCTGCGGTCTTGCACGATATCGGCAAAGTAGGCCTGCCCGACTCGGTCCTGTTATCCGCGGGGAAACTGACAATAGCAGAACGCGAGATTATGAAGCGTCACACACTGGTCGGAGGAAAAGCGCTTGAAGAGGCAGTCCATATGCTTGGGAATGAGAGCTTTCTTTCCATGGGAACTGAAGTGGCCTATCATCACCACGAAAGATGGGACGGAACAGGCTACCCTTTCGGACTCAAAGGACAGGACATTCCTTTGTCTGCACGGATTGTGGCGCTGGCAGATGTTTACGATGCTCTTACGTCCGCCAGACGCTACAAGAAGGCCTTCTCTCACGAGGAAACCCGGGCAATGATCCTTCAGGAAAAAGGAATGCAATTCGACCCTGACCTGGTAGATGCCTTCAACAACATTGAGAGCGAGTTCCGCAGCATCAAGGATTCCATTTCAGATTCGACTCACCTATCAGATTTCCAGGTTTAGTCTACCGAGGCCTGCGGCTTATCCTGACCATGAGCGCGGTCAAGGCAGCCGGAGTAACGCCCGACACCCTGGAGACCTGTCCCAATGATCTGGGTTCAATCGCCTTGAGCTTTTCCCTCAATTCTCTGGAAAGGCCTGGAATCTCATCGTAGTCCATGTCTTTGGGGACCAGCACTTTTTCCATTTTGCGGAATTGAGCGGCCTCACGCTTTTGTCTGTCAATATAACCCTCGGTACTTGATCTGGATTTCAATCTGTCTGGAAACGTGTGGATCCAGATCATCAGCCAGAATTCCAAACCTGACGAGATCGTCAATACTGATTTCCGGACGCTTGAGAAGCTTTGCTGCAGACATGGAATCACGAATCTCCGAACCGCCCCTTGCGCGCACTATTCCGTTTATTTCTTCATCCGGTTTGACTTTAGTGTTTTCCAATATCCCGATATGCAAATCCACCGAATGCATCCGCTCATGGTATTCATTCGCCAAGAGCTCAGGAACAAGCCCCAGAGAGTGCCCTTTCTTTACCAGCCTTTCAGCCGCGTTGTCTTCTCGCAACAGGAGCCTGTATTCGGCCCTTGACGTAAACATTCTGTAGGGCTCATTCACTCCACGCGTGACCAGATCGTCCACCATCACGGCCATGTATGACTCGGACCTGTCAAGAATGAAGGGCTCCTTGCCCATCACCGCATGGGCCGCATTTATCCCTGCCCATAGTCCCTGGGCCGCCGCTTCTTCGTAACCTGACGTGCCATTGATCTGGCCTGCAAGATACAAACCCTCTATCGCCTTTGTTTCCAGGGTAGGCTTCAAAGCTGTAGGATCGACAAAATCATATTCTATCGCGTACGCAGGTCTTACTATTTCAGCGTTTTCAAGCCCAGGAACCGATCGGATCAGATCTATCTGTATTTCAGGAGGAAGCGAATTCCCGAGCCCTTTCAGGTAAACCTCGGAAGTATGAAGGCCTTCCGGCTCCACAACTATGGGATGCCTCTCGCGGTGGGGAAACCTTGCAACTTTGTCTTCCAGCGACGGACAATACCTGGCAGGGGTCCCCTGAATCGCGCCCGAATACAGAGAAGATTTCAAGAGGTTATTTCCTACGATCTCATGCGTACGCCTGGATGTGTAAGTCTTAAAACACGACCGCCTTGGACGATTCATCTGCATTGTGCGGAGAGAAAACGGCCGAAAGACTTCGTCGCCCGGGTCTTCTTCCATGACCGACAAATCAATCGTGGCGCCCTTAGCCCTCGGTGGCGTCCCCGTCTTGAAACGACCGCATGGAAGAGCCAGTGCCTTCAATTGAACGGCCAACTCCTTTGCCGGAAACTCGCCGGTACGACCAGCACCGTAAGATATGGCACCCACATGGATCACACCATCCAGAAAGGTACCAGTGGCCAAGATCACTGCAGACGCAGCAACCTCGTACCCGGATCTCTCGCTGATTCCTAAACAGCGCCCGTTTCTTATTAATAAGCTGTTCACCATCTCCTGTCGTACCAGCAGACTGGATTCTCGTTCGACTGCAGATTTCATTGCCAAGGAATACTCAAGCCGATCACACTGCATCCTGGACCCCTGCACGGCCGGCCCTTTACTTGTGCCGAGGATTTTGTCCTGAATGCACGAAGCGTCCGCGGCCCGCCCCATCTCACCGCCCAGGGCATCTATTTCCTTTACCAGATGCCCCTTTCCCAGCCCGCCAATGGACGGGTTACACGGCATCAGACCGACAGTGTCCGCATTGAGCGTATACATCCAAACAGACAGCCCCATTCGAGCGCAGGCAAGAGCTGCTTCACAGCCTGCATGACCGGCTCCCACAACGATTATATCCACATCCGGATGGCCCATAGAAGATCCTTGAGATTGCGGGGATTTAGCGAAATGTCGTAACAAGTATAAGTGATCATGTGAAAATATCAAGGCAACGGTTCAGAGAATTATAGGGTTGCTCCGAAGGCAAGCGCGCTGAGGCAGAGAGCCATTTTATACTTAATGTTTAACTTTAGTTTATTTTGATAACCTACTATTCAACTTGAATTTATTTTCAAGCTATGCTTACAACTACTCAAGTAGAGGTGCAAAATCGACTCATGTTTTGCATCATTTATATGGTTTATCCTGCCAAATTTAGATGAGTTTGTATTGACCTAATCAAAATAAAATGATAATGTGGTTTTGTAAAATTCGTAAACAAACCGGTTTGCTTAAATTTTTATGTGAAGGAGTACAGGTATGGTTATCAGACTGATATGCATCGGTCTCTTGTTGGCCTTCCCTTTTGTTGTAATCGGTTCTGCTCAGGCAGCTCATTGCGGACCTGATTTCTGCGCTCCGCCAATGAAGGTGCCTGTGTACGGGCACCCTGGAGCGGGCATGCAGCCTATGCCTCCCGGAATGCCCATGAGAGGTCCCCAGATGGCAGGACCAAGGCCTATGGCCGGCTGTTGCCCGCCGCCTTGTCCTCCACCTGCCTGCGGGCCGTCTGAGGAAGGCTTCCATCCAATTAGAGCATTGTTTTCCGTTATCACTTTTCCGTTCAGGATGATTGGCGGCGCTTTTTCCAAACGTCAGGAGTGTGAACAGCCAGCGTGTATGCCTGCAGGGTGTGTTCCCATGATGCCTCCTTGTGGCCCGCCGCCGATCTCCAAGTGCAAACCCGGACCGATGCCCAAGGCAGCAGCCTTCGGCTACAGCCCCATGGGATATTAAGCCGGGATTGATTTTGGGGGAATTGTAATTATATTTCGGAGGAGACATCCAGTTTCCTCCGAAACTACTTTAAGATTTCCTGCGACCGCTGAAAAAACAAAAACCAGTCATCAGACTATGACGATGCGCTTGATCGCAGCTACTGCGGCTACTGGATCGTCCACGACTTGAAAGAGGTCCATGTCGTCCGGGCATATCATTCGATGTTTCATCAGCATGGTCTTCTTGATCCAGGAGATAAGGTCCTTCCAATAGTCTTTGCCCAGCATAATCACGGGAAACGGCTTTATCCTATTGGTCTGAATCAATGTGAGTGCCTCGAACAGTTCGTCCATGGTCCCGAACCCGCCAGGGAGAATCACGTACGCAACCGCGTATTTGACAAACATTACCTTTCTTATGAAGAAATACCGGAAGTTTATACGTGTTGTGGTGTACGGGTTTGATGCTTGTTCCCTGGGAAGCTGAATAGAGAGCCCTACGGACTTGCCTTTCGCCTCGAATGCGCCCCTATTGGCCGCCTCCATTGCGCCAGGCCCGCCGCCAGTGACCACGGAAAAGCCACTCTCGGCCAGCAGCCTGCCAACCTGGCGTCCAAGATCGTAAACCGGATCACTCTCGGTAATTGAAGCAGACCCGAAAACCGAAACCGCGGGATAGATTTCATGAAGGTGTTCCACGCCGTCCACAAATTCCGAGATTATTCTGAAAATGCGCCAGCTTTCTTTTGCGCTAAGATCGTCGATGACGTATTGCTTGTCGTTCATCCAAATTCCTCTGTTTCTGAAAGGGCTTGGAGCGTAAAACTAGGAAGGATTTCCAAAAAATCTCAAGTGATTTTATGGTCCGAAGAAAGGCTTGTCAACTCAAAAGGATCTCTCAGAATCACAGTAAATTTACATGATGTTCAGAAGCGCCATGGCAGGTGCAGAGGGTGTCCAAATGCCTGAAAAAAAGAGTTGTGGGGGCTGGTGGTTTTCCAGTAATGTGTGCAGCGCACAATATTCATCGAAAACTGGAGATACGAGTTCGTCGTGGAATCGGGGGGCAATGCCGAGCAAGTCTCTGATGGGAGGTCGATTCTTGAAAAGGCTTTGCATTCTCTTGTTGGGTATATGGCGTTATGTTTTTTGCCGGCTGATTTGTCAGCGCAGGGGGGCGCGGCAAATAACATCACGTCTGCTCTCGTCAGTCCTTCGTTATTCTATCCAGGCAATATGTCGCAAACTGATAGTCGCCAGGTGGGCACGGTTCTTGGTGCGCCAAACCTGTAAGTCGGGTGGTTGGAGCACTCCAGAGGAAGTACATGGGCTATTGACCGCCGGGCCGGATCTAGTGCAGCTCAATGGCCGCTCAAAGGGGTCTGGCTTGGCATTACCGAGGAGGTCAGGCCTCAGGATCGGTTTGGTCTACTGATCTCCGGATCTTTCTTTCTCTCTCAACGCAGGGCGGGTACCTGGTACAATTCCCCTGCTCCATTCACGGTCGATTTTGAAATTCCCTCGTACTATTGGTGGTCCATGGATGGTCTTGTCAGAGGCCGGGTCTCCAACAATTTTGATGTTCTAGCAGGTTTTCGTTGGGACCATACCAGCACGAGAGTAAAGTACAGCGATAACACCGACGATGACTATATTTTGAACTTGTATATTCCGCTCATTGGCGCACAGATTCACCAGGCATTTGCCAACGGCGAATTACTGTTTCGCATCCTGGCAACGCCGCTTGTTCCCGGACGCCTCCGATATCATTTTTGGGATTTCCGCGGTTTTACTGAATTCGGCGATTTTGATGTTGCTAAGGGCTCATTTATCGAAATATTGTCGGACTATCGCTTCAGAATCTCCTCTGATCTCGGTGTTGGCGGCTTCGTAAAATGGAATTTGCTGCATGTGAATACGGGAGTATGGAACCTCTCCGGTTCAGTCAGCGAGCCCATCTCCTGGACGGTTGACATCAGATCCTGGACGATCGGCGGGAGTCTATCGCTTGGATTTTCAAGTCCTTTGTAAATCGCCAAGCAGACGTACCCATTGCCCTGGAGCTACGGTCCTCCTAGAAGCGACCATGAGGTTCCAGGAATAGCGAGCGCTAACGGAATGGTTGCGCTCCGCGGAATTTGCTGATTGATAATCCGCGGAATTCAAGGTATAGTGACCGTGTTGAGGCCGGATTCAGGCCTCTTGCTGAACGTGCTCGGATGGCGGAATTGGTAGACGCAGTGGACTCAAAATCCACCGGGCCTTACGGCTGTGCGAGTTCGACTCTCGCTCCGAGCACCAGAAGAAGACATTAAGGATTCGGGTATTTCTCGAATCCTTTTCCTTTTCTGTCATGCATGCATTTCACGCTGACGAAAAAAAACATGAATTAGATCGAATGCCAATCGCATCCGTCATATGAAGAGAGGCCACATGAAAGGGGGAAAATATCATGAGGCGATTCGCAATATTGGCATTGGTGTCATTACTGGTGCTCGTCATCCTGGCGGAAGCCCTCAGCCAGCACAATGAAAAAGATCTCATCACAGCACTAAAGAGCGGAGGGCACGTCATCTTTGTCCGACATCCGAAGACCAACCCAGACCAGGCCGACACAGACCCGCTCAACTTGGACAATATTAAGGAGCAAAGGCAACTCTCAGATGAGGGCCGTCAGCAGGCGAAAGCATTGGGAGAGGCTTTTGGGGCCTTGAAGATCCCCGTTGATAAAGTCATTTCCAGCAAGTTCCATCGTGCGTATGAAACATCAAAGCTTCTCGATGTTGCCGAAGTAACGACTTCGATTGATGTTGCCGAAGGCGGCCTTGTGGTCTCCCCTAATGAAAATAGCCGCCGATCTAAAGCCCTTCGGACGTTACTGGGAACGCGGCCACCACCCGCCAAAAACACAGTGATAGTTAGTCACAAGCCCAATCTGGTCGATGCTGCGGGAAAAGACTTCGTGGATATGTCTGAAGGGGAATCGGCTATCTTCAGGCCGGAGGGTGACGGCAAATTCAAGCTTGTTGCCCGTATCACTGCGGAGAAATGGGGGCAGATGCTCAAATAGACTTTTTTCAATCATCCCGCCTCACCCCGGGGACGAAGAGCCAACCTAAAGAGCAGGCAAGACGGTCGCTGCGATGACTGGAGAATTTCCTTTGTGCAGGAGCAACCCGATGAGATTGCTTGGTTAGCCCGCACTGACATGTTTGCGCTAGATTCGCTCCCCACGCACATGAACGCATACGATCCTAATGGACAAAGAATTTGATTTTATCTATGAATTGTAATATGTTCTCAGTGCTATTTAATGTTACACATTATCTATAGTCACAAAAAAGCTATTTATGTTACACAAAACTGATACATGCCTTCTATCACGAAAATCGGCCCTTATCCCCTTGGCTCTGTTGCTGCTTCTCTCTGTGGAATCTGCCCACGCGCAAATGTGGAGCGGAATGAATAATCCCCTCGGGTATGTCTCCACCTACATGCCTTTCTTGGGCAATAAAACAGCGCAGGACGCGGAATCAGGGATGGGATGGTCGCCTTTCTCGTTCGCTCCCAGCTTCAGGGGAGAACTACGCGCCAGAGCAATGCTGGCTTCATTGGAACAAGGCAAGTTTACAAATACAGACTCGGGCACTTCGCTGGATTTCATAAAGAACCTTGGATTCGAGAAACAGGGATTCCTGGTTGAAACTATGGCGCGCACCCAGATAAGTCGCTTTGGGTTGCGCCTGCATTATGATGCGTACTCCAAAGACTTGAATGGGAAAAAGGGTAATCTTCAATGGCCTGAATGGAGATTTGGCGGAGACTTGGACCTTATGGACAATGGAAGCCTGCGTTTCGGCCTGAACGCGGACATGCTGTGGAAACAGCCCACCTTCAGCTATTCATTGCCCAATGCCGGAAATGATCTGATTGTCTGGCCCAGGCCTGTCACAATCGGATGCCACGCGTCTTATAATCCTTCTGATTTTGGATCTATAACGCCAAGTGTAGAGATACGATACCGTCACCCGGCAATCACCGGAAGTCTCGTGAGGGAAATGGAGGTCGCTATCGGAGCAAAGACCCCTAGAAGCTCAAAGGGGGCCTCTGGCCTTAGAGGCGGCTGGCGCTACACCTCCATGGAATACGACGTGAGCGACAAGCGGATTGACATAACATGGTCATCGTTTTTCGCTGAATACGTCTGTTTTTTTTGATCGGATCAAAAGAGCCGAAAATGCTAGGAAAAGATTTTCCACCAGGGCCGTTGAGGAGCGGATTGTTCCAGTTGCGGAAATCCGATTCCGTTGAGAATCGCCAGGGGGACATCGTGTACCATTCGGCGTGCTCTCGCTTCGCCCACAGTTCTTGCCGCCTCAGCTAATGCCTCTGAAAGCAGAGGAGGTCTCGCCTCCGGAGAATGTGCGTCAGTAGCAATTACCTGCACCAGTCCTTTTTTCATTAAGAAGCGCGCAGTGTCATAAGCGATCTTTCCCGCAGCCCCAGTAAGGCTGTCCGCTGAAATCTGGATTATGAGATCCCATGCCCCCAATGATTCCATAAGGTTGGGCAAGTAATCCTGATCCTGCTGAATTCTGAGGTTCTTTTCCGGATGGCCAAGCACAATTGCGTAACCGGCCCCTTTCAGCAAATTCACAAGTCTGTCAAAACCTGCCGGCACATGCGCGTGCTGAAATTCGAGAAGCAGGTATTTTCCCTCGTTCAATGCCACAAGCTTAGACGCGGACAAGAGCTCCGGTAGTTCCGGAACCACCCGAATCTCCATTCCGGGCAGAATTCTTATATCCAGCCGTTCCTTTTTCAGAATGCCGTTTAGTTGCCTGACTAAGCTCAAGACAGCTTCCGGAGCTGTTACGTGGTCTCCGTCAAAGGAATGGGGGGTCGCGACTATCACCTTTATGCCATCTTTTTCCGCAATGCGGCACATGCTAAGACTCTCGGCCAAGTCAGCAGCTCCGTCGTCCAGTCCGGGCAACACGTGATTGTGAAGATCTATCATGGCTGCAAGCGCTTCGTCGGATAGCTAGGGATCGCATAAACATACCGAAAAACAATGTGTGGCCATGATATCACAAGCGTGATGCGAAAACGCACATACATTGACACGCTTTTCCCGGACTTCACCATGCGCATTCAAATAAGCCGAATCCGTACTTTAGTAGGCATCATTATCACCCGCCACGGAAACGTCATCATTGCGGGATGAATTTTTTAGGAGATTTTTTCATTTGAGAAAGAAGACCGGGCATATTGTCTTGCGGATTCTCCTTATATCTGATAATGTTATCTTCAGAAGTTAAAGTAACGTTCTTGCCTCCATTGTGGTAAGCATGCTGAAACTCAGACTAATTTTATCATGGAAAACCCTGACAGCCGCCATCACCGCCCTCGCCCTCGGCGGCTGCATCGGCCTCATACCATCCCCTTTCAGGCCTTATCCCGGTCCGGCCAAGACACCCCAGATGCACGACTTGGCCGAAGCCTTCGACATAGTCTGCAGGAATTATCGTGTTGGCCCGGATGACCTTTTAACTGTTAATTTCCAAACCGAATGGACCATCCCGGCGGGTTCTTACAAGCTTGATACGCTGGATGAGGTGGAGATCGAGTTCATTTTGGATCCGGAGCTCAATCGCAAGGTGGTCATTCGGCCGGACGGCATGATAACCCTGCCCGGAGTCGGAGATATTAGGGCGTTCGGACTGGCTCCGGAGGAACTAGCCAGAAAAATCGAAGAAAAACTTCGACAGGCTAACATCCTCAGAAATGGCGATTCAGACCCCAAATTTAGGAATTATAAAATGGTTACTGTATCAGTGAGCCAATTTTATCAAAAAGTTCAGCGCCTGGTAGAATCCCTTACGACTTTGACCTCGGGACAACAGACTCAGTTGACGGTCAAACCTGACGGGACAATTGATCTACCTCTGTTGAAAGACCGAATTCTAGCAGCCGGGCACACGGTGGCAGATGTTGAGCGCACGGTGAACAAGCTTTACAGAAAGGGAGAACTCAAGCACGTGGTTGCTTCAATGGCGTTGTCTTCCGCCAGATCACGAAAAGTATATATCCTTGGTGAGGTGACCACTCCGGGGGCGTATGATTTGAGGCAGCCAATTTCATCTCTGCAGGCGCTTGCCCTTGCCGGCGGTCCCAGACACGACACAGCTGATCTCACGAGTGTAATTCTAATTTCCAAGAACGTTTACGGGAAACCTATCGGTCGTAGGCTCGACCTGAAGCGCATTCTGGACGTTGGCGACATGTCGCCGGCCATATTAGTGAAGCCATACGACGTGATCTACGTTCCCAAGACTTACATCCGGGATTTGAGGGTCTTCATGGAGCAGTATTTCTCCACCGTCGCTGAAGTGGCTTCCTTTGTGAAGACTCTTACAGACATTGGAAAATAAACTCGCTAAAATAAAGTATGTATAGATCAGGCGAGGCGTGGGGACAGAGACATAGGCCCCCTAGAAACTGCCAAAGATGCAGTCTGAGCCCTATCAATTATTTGTTGGGATGATGGTTAACAGATGAGCAGGTTGGTCTTCATTTTGCTTTTCTTACTGTTGTTTTCGTCAGGGACCGTGGGTGCATTCAGCCTGCCAATGTCACACTCCGGAGAACAATTTCAAGCAGAAGAGTGCCCTAGTAACGTACGCCAAGCCATAAAGGCTGCCAAACGTGACGCGTCAAAATTCTCCCTTCAATACCCGCGTGGGACCTGGAGCTCTTTCATGAGCACAGGGAAAAACAAAGTCCGCAAGTGCTCCGCGTTAATGAAGAAAACCTATTTCGAGACTGTACGCAAAGCCATTACAAAGAAACCCGGGAACAAAAGACTCATCACCCCGAAGCGCTCATTGGCCAGGCAAACTCGATAGAGTGAATCTTGCCGTGGCAATTCCTTTACCCATCCTGAGCTAAACCTCTTCCTCTGTGGCGTTCTGCTGACGTACAGCGACGGTGTTTCCAACGCGGGCGCTTCGAACCCGATCCTTACTTTCTTTTGACATAGTTGTTTTCAGATAAGTCATCAGCGGCTGCGCTCTTGACTGGAACATCAAGTGCATTAAGTTTGTGAGTAGAATTGGAGCAGTTTCGTCGGAGGTGTTCAAAATGAACCAGAGCATGAGGCTGAAGTACAGTTGTTGCATTGACAGCATGGCCTGCATGAAATTCAAGACATGGCTGGACGGACATTATTGCTACGAGAACGGCGGGAAACTGGTCAAGGATTGCTCAACCTGCAAGCCCTCAAAATCAAATTGATTCGGTTCGCTGTAGTTTCCGGAAGCATCCGGGAACGATGCAGCAATCTCCAATGATTTATCTTGCCGTTAAATTCGCATAACAAGCAGATCACAGGAAATTCAAGACGATAGTTCTTGATTCGCCAGGGGAAATCTATTACATTTCGAACTCTGGTCCGTCGAAGAAGGTAGAAAGAACTGCGCCATTTTTGGGACCCAAGACTGAACCGGTTGCTAAAGTGTATTATTTTGGCTAAGGGAGGCAATGTGATTGTTGAGTGTTGGGGCAGAACCGATACTGGAAAGCAACGTGCGACAAACGAGGACTGCCTCTATATAGATCCCGACCAGGAACTCGTGCTTGTTCTGGATGGAATGGGTGGACATCGCGCTGGCGAAGTGGCGTCGCTGCTCGCTATGGAGACAATTGCTTCGTTTTATAAGAAATATTCCAAAGCCAGTGATGAGAAGCTGGATATTTTTGATGATTACGATAACACTTTCACATTTCAGGCCAATCTTCTCCGTCAGGCTACTTTTATCGCCAATAGGGTAGTCCTGGAAAAATCAATGGAAGGCGAAGCATATGTCGGGATGGGAAGCACCATGACCGGCATGGCGATTCATGATTACACGGTTTCTATGATCAATGTCGGCGACACACGAATGTACCTCATACGAAACGGGACCATCGAACAGATTTCGAAGGATCACACTCTGGCCGAGGATCAAGTGGAACGGGGCGTCATGAGCCGAGAAGAAGCTCGAGAATCTCAGTTGAGACACATCCTCTCTTCTGTTATAGGTGTAGATCCCAGGATTCGCATACACATGGATGAGCTGGCCATATTTCCTGGCGATAGGTTTGTCCTGTGCACTGACGGCGTAACTGCAGTAATGGAAGATCAAGAGCTCCTCGAAGAGGTCCTGAATGGGACTCCCGGGGAGAAGACCCTGGAACGTATAATAGATCGAGTAAATGAACGTGGCGGACCGGACAACACCACCCTGGCCTTAACGGTCTTTCATGAAGATCCCGAACAGGACAAGGATTTAGACTTGGTTGTCGCTCCTGATGCCTCCGATTGCTCGACCATTCAGGATATTAAACAGCAAGAAGATGTGGAGGATATCGATGTTTAAGCTGGTCCTGAAGTTTCAGGATGCGGTTCTGGAGGAGTACACTTTCGAAAAAACTCCGGTTACCATTGGCAGACGCGATGACAATGACGTAGTGATTGATAACATGGCCGTCTCGGGCCATCACGCGCTCATAGAAGAAGAGGAACCTAATTATTATGTGTTGGTGGATCTGGAATCCCTCAACGGAACTTTTGTCAATGAGAAGAAAATTGCCAGAGAACACGTGTTTGACGGCGATATCCTCATCGTTGGCAAGCATATCTTGGACTTTTTCGATTTGCGGCCTGAAGAAGAGCGCCCCCTGCGAAGTGCGCAGATGCCTCAAAAGCAGCCTGCATTCAGGGATACTGTGATACTCGATACACAAGCGCAGCAGGAACTACTGGCAAAACAAGACGCGGAGAAAGGCTTTTCTGACGAAAAACCTCCAGAGCGCCCGAAAAAAATAGAGCTGCATGGCTCGATTACGATAATATCAGGAGGGACTCCTCAGATAATTGATTTGACGAAACGCCTGACAACTTTAGGTAAATCCGGTGATGCGGACGTGAAATGTTCCGGATTACTGGTAGGCAAAACAGCGGCACTGATAAATAAAAGACCTAATGGCTTTTTCCTGGCCTATGCGGAGGGGTTGAAAAAACCCGAAGTAAATGGTGAAGCTGTCGTAACCCAGATTCAGCTTCAAGATGGGGATGAAATAAGCATCGGTGGCACACGTATGACCTTCAATTTGCGTGAGGAAATCCTGCTTTAGTCTTCACTCGAATCTTGTATAGACTATTCTTGAATTGCGGCGCCTTTCAGCTCGTTTGAGTGATCTCGCTCTCAACATTAGGCCGAAAAGAAACAGCAGTCCTATTAGCAGCATAGCTATTCCAAAGGCTTTGGTCCAATTGCTGGACTGAACCGGTTCCACTTCAGTGAGCCGCTGAGGCGCTGGGGGGGCAGGGAGGTTTTTTTGTTCTTCATCCAAGGACGTCTCAAGCGAGGCGCTCGCAATTCGAGTCATGTTTACAGAAAGAAGCTTGTCATCGTGATGGACCGCAACAGCGGAAGGGTTGTCATAGAGAAGTCTATAATTAAAACCCTTTGTGTAATTGAATACGACCGCACGCATAGAGGCTGTTAGGTCGATCTTTTCTACTGGAACCGCCTTCGAGCCAATTAATTCCAGCTTTAGGTACCTGAAATTCTGCGGCTTCACCATCGCAGTCAGGTCGTCTTTTACTGCATCCTCTTTCTGAACCCGGAAAACTGTGCCTTCATGAAATTTCTTCCAAATGTCAGGCGTGGAGGAAGAAGCGCCAGAGAGGATTAGCTTTGCTGAGAAGTCACGAGCAGGAGTAGTTATTGCCAATCTCTCGAGAGGAAATCTCTTTTCTCCCAAATCCAGCACCAGAGTTGTGGTGTTTGTCGCAATGTCGGTCTTTTTTTCAATAATTCGGAAATCCAAGGGCCGGGACATATAGTTCGTAGGAGAAGGGGGATAACAGAGCACCCCTTCTATTTTGAGCGGCGGCATGTCGTCATCGATTATTCGGAGATGGACGTACTGGAAATTATTTACGGTATGCACCAGTCTGAGATTGTGAATTGGGAGCGGTTTGGATACATCCATTACCAGCCCATCCATGCTGACTACATATTCCTCTTTGCCGTTGTCCGAACCTCTGATCTCTACTTTTCGGAGGAAGTCTCTGGAACTGGTCTGGAGAAGGACCCCCTTTGTGAGCGTCTTGGCCGACTTGTCGATCCAAATGTCTGTCCATTTTCCCGCGTTTCTGGAGGTTCGGAACACACGCACCGGAAATGGATTGAGGTCCTCTTCTCCGGGGGATTCCATGATAGTGAATTGCACCTCTGACCTATCCGAGGCCATGATGCGAACATCGGCAAGATCTGGCCGACATTTTTCCAGCACATTCGATTCGAGGGCTACCGCTGCTATTCCGCTGGGGAACTCGGAAGGAATTCGGAGATTTCTGTAGCTTTTCCATGCCGAGAAATCCAATTCAGCTGCAATAGATTGGGCTGCAAAAAAGCAAAGCAGAGCAGCGAACGTTAGTAGCATCGCCAATCGAATGTTCCGAGATCTGAAGACTTGTTCAGGCACGATTCCCTCCACACGGACGCGGATTATAATCGCAGCGGATTCCAGGATCAACAAAAGGGTTAAGTTTTCTCTATCTATTCAGTTATGGGCGTGAAAGAGTCTCTCGCTATTGTGTACGATGCTCCGCGTCAAAAAACTGACTCGCCATCGGGAGGAGTAAAAATGATCATTAGTTGTCAGGGGCAAACAGCTCTTGTGGGGCAGGCAGGAAAGCCTGCCTCACAATTTTCTGGAATTGAAGCATCTTGGAAAGCAATGCTGCATTTCGCATCCGGATGAGTTAATCTTTGCGATGAGGGGAGAAGATGATGTTTTTTCCAAAAACGGAGTCTAAATGGGAATGGAAGTAATCACCACGCACGTTAATGCTGATTTCGATGCTTTTGCCTCCATGGTTGCGGCTAAGAAGCTCTATCCCGATGCAGTAGTGGCTTTTCCAGGCTCCCAGGAGAAGAACCTTCGCGACTTCTTCATGGAATCCACGCTGTACATTCTGTCCATAGAGCACGCCAAGGACATTGATCTGAGCAAAGTGGATCGACTTATTCTAGTTGACACACGCCAAAGAAGCCGGATCGGACGGTTCTCGGAACTGGGGGATTATCCGAACGTGGAAATACATGTCTTCGATCACCACCCTGACTCTGAGGACGATCTAAAAGCTCACAAAGAGACAATCCGTGAAGTCGGCGCTACAGTGACCATATTGATAAATGAGATCCGGGCGAAGGGAATTGAAATTACAGCTGAGGAGGCCACTGTCCTGGCCCTGGGAATTTATGAAGATACGGGCTCGTTCAGTTTTTCGTCCACAACGCGACACGACTTCGAAGCAGCCGGGTGGTTGCTACAAAAAGGCGCTAACCTAAACATCGTTTCAAACATGATGACCAGCGAGTTGAGCAGGGATCAGATAGAGGTACTTCACCAACTCATTCAGGAATCCGAAGTAATAAATCTGGGAGGGATAGACGTACTCGTTACGACAGCCGGAGCTGAAGGATATGTGGGGGATTTGGCAATTCTTGTTCACAAATACAAAGATATGGAAAACCTTGCAGCCATTTTCGCGGCTGTGAGAATGGAAGATCGCGTGCATTTGATCACGCGCAGCAGCCTGGAAGAAGTCAATGCTGGCGAGATCGCCTCGGAATTCGGCGGTGGCGGTCATCCCACTGCTGCAAGCGCTTCGATAAGAAATATGAGCCTTTACGAAGTCCGCGAGAAGCTCATACGTATCCTCAAGGAAAAGGTGCGCCCTAAACAAAAAGCCGGCGAAATTATGAGCCGACCGGTCATCTCCATAGCCCCCAACAAAACTATCGAAGAAGCCGCGGAATTCCTGAACCGGTATCAGGTAAGCTCGTTGCCGGTGGTGCGCGATGGGTCAGTGCTCGGGATACTTCATCGAAATTCAGTGGAGAAGGCTGTGCATCATGGATTGAACTCCGAGCCTGTCCACGTGTACATGAACCCTGGCGTAGTTTTTGTGACTCCGGATGATCCGATAGAGAGAGTGCTTCGCATGACTGTGGAGGGTCGGTACCGTCTTGTTCCCGTGATAGACGCAGGAAGACTCGTGGGCGTGATCAGCAGGAGCGATCTATTGGAGCATCTGAAGCTCCCGCGACGCAGCGATTCCGCGGGACCTGAAGAATACCCCTCGACGAGAGTGCGTGGAAAAAGCGTTCGCAAACTGATGGATGAGCGATTTCCCAAGGAAGTGATGCAAATTCTTCGCAAGGCAGGCGAAATTGCAGATAGGCGGCGGGAAGATATCTATCTTGTGGGTGGAGCGGTTCGCGATCTTTTACTGAGAAATTATAATCTCGACATAGACCTCGTCATAGAAGGTCGTGGCATAGCCTTTGCCAAAGAGCTTGCGGCTCAGTTTCCCGGCTGCAGGGTCCGAGATCATGAAAAATTCGGCACCGCAGTGCTATTGTTCGAGAATGGTTTCAAAATTGACGTTGCAACAGCCCGGCATGAGTATTATTCCCGACCGGGCGCACTCCCCATTGTGGAGACAAGCTCAATAAAGAGAGACCTGTTCCGCCGCGATTTCACGATGAACACGCTTGCAGTAAGCCTCATTCCTCGGACATTCGGTCAGATAATGGACTTCTTTGGTGGAAGTAGGGACATCAAAGAAAAAGTCATCCGGGTGCTTCACAATCTCGCTTTTGTAGAAGATCCCACTAGAATTCTTCGGGCGGTCCGATTCAGCAGTAGATTTGGTTTTGCTATTGGCAAGCACACTCTTAATTTGATGAAAGCTGCCATCCGAATGAAGTTCTTCGACAAAATCGAGGGCAAACGGCTGCTGAACGAACTCATCCACATGCTGGAGGAAAAGAATCCCCTTCCCTCCCTGACCATGATGGCAGGATTCAGTATTTTTCCGGCGCTGCACCCGTCGCTGAATTTCACTCCCAAGGCGTCGGATCTGTTGGAATCCGTCAATGGCGTGCTTTACTGGTGGAAGTATCTGTTCCTCAAGGACAAGCTGGAACCGTGGGTTGTCTATTTCCTGGCTCTGACCGATGCACTTTCAGACGAGGATCTTGCAGCCGTCTTGGAAAGATTCTATATCATTGGAGCAAAGGCCACGCAGCTTTCTTTGGAAAAAAAAGAAATGCGACAGACCCTTGCCTTGTTCTCCAGGGGAGGAATAGAACGGCCCAGCGAAGTTTTTGAAGTTCTACGGTATTTCTCGCTGGAGTCGCTACTTTTTATGATGGCAAAAACCACCCGAGAGCAGACTAGAATCGGGATATCGGAGTACATAAACAATCTCAGATATATTAAACCTATGTTGACTGGTACCGACCTCATAGCCATGGGTTACTCACCCGGCCCGGTTTTCACCACCATTTTGAAAGCTCTAAGAGCGGCCCAGCTTGATGGTGAGATTTCCACAGTAGAAAAAGCTAGACATCTGATCCAGACTCGATTCCCTCTACAGGTGTCCGAGAAAGAAAGAAATTATGCCTGACATTGCATTTGCGCATTGGTCCGCGGATATTTTTATGAGAAGATAATTCGACATTCATTTTATGGTTGGCGGTACTTCTACGCGCCTACGTTCCCAACCGACTCAACTTGTGGCAGATTGGCTTGTCGGTCAAATGAGAAGCCGACACGCCGGAGGAAGCGTCAAGAAAATAAAGGAAAACCGGAGGCCTGCATGAAACCCGAGAGACCGAAGCACGTAAGAATATTCGATATCACCTTAAGAGACGGTTCCCAGAGCAAAGTGGCTACAAGGATCAAATTGGAGGATCTGCTGAAAGTGGCAAACAAGCTTGCGGCTACTGGTATTTATGGTGCAGAAACCTGGGGCGGAGCCACTTTCGACGTGTGTGTTCGATTCCTTCGGGAAGATCCATGGGAGCACGCTCGTAGGCTAAAAGCCGCAATGCCCAACGTCAAGAGCATGATGCTTATTCGGGGCCAAAATCTAGTCGCTTATTCCAATTTCCCAGACGACGTGGTCAACAAGTTTGTGCATGTGGCTGCGCGCAATGGAATTGACGTATTCAGAATTTTCGACGCTCTTGACGATATGAGAAATCATGAGGCTGTCATCAGAGCGGTCAAAGAAGCAGGGAAAATTGCTGAAGGAGCAGTTTGCTACACAATTAGTCCTGTACACACCATAGAGAAGTTCGTCTCCAAAGCGCGGCAGCTCGAGGATAAGGGTGTGGATCAGATTGCTATCAAAGACATGGCCGGCCTGATCGACCCCTCCACCACGTTTGAGCTGGTATCAAGCCTCAAGAAGGCAGTCAGTCTTCCTATACATTTGCATACCCACGACAATTGCGGACTAGGCATGATGTCCACGCTCAAAGCGGTTGAGGCCGGTTGCGATATGATAGATTCAGTGCTCAGCCCATTTGCCGGCGGCACTGGGCATCCGTGCACAGAATCATTGGTTTATTCGCTTCATCGATTGGGTTACGATACCGGTTGCGACCTTGCCAAGCTCACACAGGCAGCGGAAGAGGCCAGGGCGGTCAGAGCTCTTTACACCGAGTTCGAGGCTCCCTACAGCGGAGTGGACTGCAAAATGCTGGTTACACAGATTCCCGGTGGAGTTATGTCCAATCTATCCAGCCAGTTGAGGCAACAGAATGCTCTCAACAGACTTGACGAGATAATTGAGGAAATCCCGAAAGTGCGTGAAGACCTCGGCTGGATTCCGCTTGTTACTCCTACGTCGCAAATCGTTGTATCTCAAGCCACATTTAATGTTTTGCTGGGCCGATACAAAATCATAGCCAATCATACAGCCAACTTACTTAAGGGCCTTTACGGCGAGACCCCGGCGCCCGTTAACAAAGAGCTACAGGCAAGGGTTCTTAAAGATGAGAAGCCGGTCAATATCCGTCCTGCGGAACTGTTGCCGCCAATGTGGCCTGAACTTGAGAAAAAATTTCCTGGACTCACTGACGAAGAAATCCTGATACATGCGATCTTTCCCCATGAAGCAGCGGGGTATTTCGAGGCGAATAAGTAGGCAAAGCGGTAACGGAATATCTTTTTTGACGGGGGAAACTTGCACCGAGTTTCCCTCTAACATTTTGCGAGAGAACAAATGTCGACACAAATCCCTCTTCAAGATCAGCTACATCCAGAGGCGGCGATTCGCCATTGTTACGGATGTGGCTCGGATAATCCGAAGGGCCTGCACATCAAGAGTTTCCTGGAGGGTGACGAAGGTGTGGGCAAGTGGAAAGCTCAGCCTCATCATTGCTCATATCCGGGATATCTCAACGGAGGCGTTTCCTGTACTCTCATCGACTGCCATTCCGCGTGGACAGCCTTCGCTCTGGAATGTCGTGCGCAAGGAATCGAACTCGCGTCCAGCCCAGAATTGGCATCAGGTTGGACTCGGGCGATGAACGTAGAATTCCTTAAGGCCACGCCCCTGGAAGCTGAATTGACTCTACGAGCCCGCCTTGTAAAGAAAGGGGCCACTAGCCGCGTAATCGCGTGTTCGATCTTTGCGAATGGGGAGGAATGCGTCCGAGGCGAAGTCACCATTGTTATGAAATAATTAGCGGATCCTTTTACCGCTGGCCCAACCCTGGTAGGTGTTCAGCCTCTTCGCCCGAGCACAACAGGTCCGATCAACAATCTTGAAAAATGACAGGTAAGGTACCGCTCCCCCTCTTGATGCGATGACCGGAATCTTGCCGGTCATTTCTGACTACGACCCGGGACGATTCACAAGGTAAATTCCCACAGCAACAAGGCACAGTCCTATCAGCAAAAGCAATGACAGCGATTCGCCCAAGATGAAGTAGCTCAACGTGACTCCGAACAAAGGCGCGAGGAAAGTGAACGCAGCCAGGCGGCTAACCTGATAATTATGAATCATCCAGAACCATAGGACATAACTTATGGTCGCAACGATCACAGTCTGATAAAACAGGGCTATCACCACCGATGGCGTGAACTCCAACGGTCGACCCCACTCGAATATGAGCGAGCCGACAATCAAGACCGGAATTGAATAGAAAAGTTGTGCGAACAGAGTCTGATAGTGATCTACATCCCTGCCCAAGACGAACTTCTTGATGTAAACCGTGGTCGCCGCCCACAAAAAGCCGGCCGCCATTTCCATTAAATCCCCGACCCAATAAAGCGGTTTTAGTGTGGACGGTCTTTCTCCGAATACTGACACAAGTCCTGCGAACGCGAGAAGCAATCCCACGATCTTGGCTACGGTGAGGCGATCTCCTGCCAGAAAAAAATGAGCTCCCACGGCTACGAAAAACGGATGGGTGTACAAAAATATCACTGCCCTCGACGCGTCCGTGTAAGCGATTCCCCAATACAGGAGCAGGAATTCAGCGCCGAACAACCCTCCTATGGCAATGCCGTGAACTAGATGCTCACGCGGAAAAAAGGCTTTCTGGCACTGAATGCGCAAGTATATCCAGAGAAAAAATGACGCAAAAACAGATCTTATGGCTGCCGCAAGTATCGGAGGGACGCCCTGGTTGCTGATTTTAATGCTGACCATGCTTCCGCCCCACAAAAAGCTCAGCATCAGAAGCAGCAAAACACCGCTCACGGGTATATTTTGAGGGATCGATATTTGCTTAGCTGCGGTTGCACATCGCATAGTCAGTCATATCCTCATGAATCGGCCGAAACAGTTGGGTCTTCTAAGTAGGCTGTCTTTTCAATAGCTTGATCAGTGCCGCATAAATGTATTGTTCATAACGAACCGCCAAATACGCTATAAAAGGGGTAAGAATGGAAAGAACCAGGAACAACAAAGCCACAGAAGTCAGTTTCCAATTCAGGTGATCTCTGGCAATGCGGATGAAATCCATCTCCATATGGCCACCCTTGGCTGCGGCATATGCACCGCGTTCGTACCAACTCGTCACGAGCCTGTACGAAAGCGCCATATTGGAGAATACCATGAAGAAGCCGATGACCGAGTACAAAGGACGCTCCACGTAATGAATAATGGCTCGACCGCTCAAAGCTCTATAAATGAAAAGCCCGCCGATTACGAGTTCGGTTCCATGGCCCATGGCGATCATTAACAGCGAGTGATATTTGGTGAATGTACAAAAAGAGATGCACGACGATGATTACACCAATCACAGCGACAGTAGCCTTATTGCGTCTGTACACGACAATTAACCCTACAAGCAGTGCATAGACCAAAAGCAGCAATGCTGTGGACCTGTCCACGTGAACAGTAACTCCTCCACCCCAGATGAGGTCGAAGGCCGGGAGCGACGGATACCCGAAGATCCAGCCGAATATCGCGTGACCCATCTCATGAACCAGGATCTCGAAAACAGAGAACGTCCATTTCAGCCAAAAAGAACATGAAACTGATCAAAGCAACGACCGGACCCACGGCAAGCATTATCCAGCCGTTCCGGTCGAGCAATCGAGGCTCTGGGGAAAAATCTCCTTCAGATTCGTTGTCCCAAGTCACGGCGAGTGGGTCAGCCGCATTGAGCTGCGGTTCAATTTCTCCGCGCATTTTGGCGAACACTATACCGCAGCGGGAACATTCTGAATTTGAATCAGGCTGTTTGCATCCGCATTGAGGGCATTTCATAGCTAGTCTCTCTGAGAACACGCCGTGCGAACCACATCAGTGCTCACGGCATCCATCCACCGGGACCGAACGGAAAGAAGAAACGAGCTGTTTTAGGAAGCAGTCTCGGTGACGAGTCTATACAACTATATGAAAATGGCCTTTGCTGCAACAATCTAATTCAGTGCGGCTGCGTTCACTACCGAGGACTATGAAGCGAGAAATCTAGAATCAGATGAATATCGCCGGTTGTCTGGCACGACTGCAACAATTTGTGACGCCTGATTGTCCAAAAAGCAGAGTAGGTTAGCGCAAACGGCTATTGATGCGCAAATTAATTGAGAAACGGTAACTCGCGCGATTGCGCAGACTTGAAATGCCAGCAACGGAGGGTCCCAATGCCCAGAGCAATGTGGACAGGATCCATAAGCTTCGGATTAGTAAACATTCCTGTGAAACTGATCCCTGCAACAAAGGACGTAGGTGTACACTTCCATCAGATCCATGAAAAGACAAAATGCCGCGTAAGGCAAAAATTGGTCTGCGGCGGCGACGACCGGGAAATACCGCGGAAGGACATCGTAAAGGGATACGAGATCGCACCGGATCAGTACGTTGTGGTCACGGAAAAAGAATTGGAAGCCGTGACACCGGAAGCAAAACGGACGATAGACATCGCTGAATTCGTGGATCTGTCTTCAATCGATCCCATCTATTACGAAAAGCCTTATTACCTTCTGCCCGAAGAACACGCTGCTAAGGCATATCAATTGCTGGTTCAGGCGATGCAGAAGTCCAGAAAAGTAGCTATAGCAAAATTCGTGATGCGTCAGAAAGAGTATCTGGCAACCCTGCGTCCCTTAGAAAACGTCATCTGTCTCGAAACTATGCGATTTGCTGACGAGGTGATCTCTATCAATGAACTGGATGGAGTTCCCAAAGAGACTCCGATGAGCGACAAGGAACTCGCAATGGCCCAGCAACTGATTGATTCATTGGAGGAAAAATTCCAACCGGACAAATATCATGATGATTTGCGTGATCGAATCAAGGAAATGATAGAAAAGAAAGTCCAGGGCGAAGAGATAATCACAGAAATTCCTCCGACCAAGACAGAAGGTAGAGTAATAAGCCTGATGGCAGCACTGGAACAGAGCCTCGCCAGGGCTGGAGAGAAAAATAAACCGAAACAGGCATCTCGTCGCAAATCGGCGAACACTGGATGAGGCTGCTCAACGCTGAACTTGCTTATATGTTTGAGATGTAATAGTTGACACTGGAAAAGGAGTGTGCGGCTCAACAAGGACTTACGCTTGTCTCCAATGTGCTCGAGCCCTGCAAATTTGAAAGAGAATTTGTTTCGTCAATCTCTCGCGTCTCCTCTTACCCTAGTGTCCTTGTCAAAGTCCTTCCAGAACCGACGTTCACATTTCAACATGCAGTCTGCATGACCTTGAGGTGCCCTTGGTGACGGGAAAATGTCCAGTCCGCCATATGCTTCGTTACAATCAACCTTACATTGCCGAAATTTATCGAAGAAATCGGCACCTTGAGCCGAGCTGGTCGTGGGTACGATACAAGCCAACACAAACATCGTGGCGAGTCCAGCGATCACAATTACGAAGAACTTGGATTGTTGCATTCTCATAGCCTCCAAGATATTCGATCCACTATTACATTAAACCTAATTGGCCGATATGCAAGGCATGGTCGCCGGCCTCCGCGCTATGCGTCCGTTTTATGTTCATGCACAAGCCAGGCTCATCCCTTCCGCTGCTGAAGCGCCGACAACGACCGTGATAAGTGCTGTAGATCCGGATTGCTCATACGGTCGGCTTCGTCCATGATGACTGAAACGAGCTCATTCCTCGGGGTTTGCGCCAGTCTATGACGAATCTTTTTTCTCCAAATCCTTGAGCGTTCGGAGTGCTTGGTGTGTTCAAGGACGAGAAGACCTTTCGGGTTGGATCCGGACTGCGGACCTGTAATGTAAAGCTCGTCGTCGGGGCATGATTCATCATGCCAGTACTTGATGGAGAAAGCGATTTTCGCAAGTTCCGGTTGTTGCATTTCTCTGATTGTCTTGTCGATGAGCGCGAGCGTTTTCGACTTCTTCTGGTCAATTGGCCCTGTTCTCTGTTGTTCGGCGCTTTCTCTGTTTTTTGTTTCCATATTGTACCTTCTCGGCGGGTTTGAAAATGGCGCCCGCGCTTAAGGAAACGGAGACGACACGGGGTACCAGAACTAAGAACCCCCAAAAAAGTTGCCGCCACCTTTTCGGGGGTCTATTCTACCGACAGTTGATAACTTGGTGGAGCGGGAAACGGGATTTGAACCCGCGACTTCAACCTTGGCAAGGTTGCACTCTACCACTGAGTTATTCCCGCAATCCGCCAATAATATACTGGGGGCTCATTGGTTGTCAACCCCTTTTCCTCCAGGACTTGCTGAAGCTGCGGGTATCCTTCGGTCGAATTATTTGGACAGTGAAATCCTCATTGAATAAGGCCTCTAAATTTATTCAAAGAATCGGCATGCTGTGAAAATATCCTTCTTCCAGCCGACGTGCTATCTCCGAAATAGTGACATATGTTACTCCGGTCCTGGCGTGAATTTTGTCCAGGCTTCGCACCATTATTCTGCCGCTGGAATCCATTTCCTTTAGAAGCATTCTCTCTATCATCGATCTTATTTGATCGGAATCCTCTGGGAAGGGCATTAATCCTCCTTTCAAGGCATAATTTGACACTTCAACATTACGTCAAATTACTCAGGAGTGTTTTAATAACGATATGGACTGGCGGGGCGTTGCACAAGACTAAGCAATAATTTTCAGTTGCCAGTGAGAAAATTCTTCCAGCAACATGGCATTAAGTGATCATATCGGAATGCTCATGAGTTTACTTGCCAAAATCTAGATTAGTTCAATAAGGTCTCCGACGCGAACCTCGCCTCCTTCAATAATTCTTGTGAAAACCCCCTGTTCAGGCATTATGCACTCGCCGATCTTGTTGTAAATCGCACATCGAGTGTGACATTCTTTGCCTATCTGCGTTACTTCCAGAAGTACGGTCTCGCCCACCTTAATACGATCCCCAATCTTTACAGCACCCAGATCAAAGCCTCTCGTGGTCAGGTTTTCGGCGAAGCTGCCGGGCTTTACGTCGAAGCCCTTTTCTTTCATCTTTTCTATTTGCTCCATTGACAGGAGCGATATCTGTCTATGCCAGTCTCCACCATGTGCATCGCCTTTGAGGCCGAATCCTTTTTCTACAACTGCCGATCCCACCTCTGCCTTGGTGGTCCCCTTTTTTACACTAGTACAAACAGCGATTATTGTTCCTGAAGACATTTCGTATCACCTGTCGGGCTATTGACCGTAATAAACATAGTCTGAAAAAAGATGGTTTTTCAACATCTCTGGGACCCCAGTGCCTCAGTCATCTCAATTCAAGTCATCTGGCTCTGACTCGGCAACCTTTGTCATCATTCCGACTAAAGGAGGTTCACTAGGGACACGGCTGTTCAGAGGTCGACAGGCCGGAGGCCGCCTCCTCTATGGAATAAAGGAGCTGACCTCCTCTGTCGGCCGCTCTCGTTTTTCTTACCTATCTGACTCAGTGACCAGCTCTCTAGTCCTCTTCCTCCAACTTCTTGCCAGAAGCCTCGATTACCTTTTCCGCAAAATTCGCGGGCACTTCTTCGTAGTGAGAAAACTCAACTGTGAAAATGCCCCTGCCCGACGTCATGGACGTCAGATCCGATGCGTATTTAAGCACTTCCGACATGGGCACTTGAGCCTTTATTGCTTGGCTGCCGCCCTTGGAATCCATTCCCATGATGCGGCCTCTACGAGAATTGAGATCTCCCATCACATCTCCCATGCAATCCTCGGGAACGGTGACCTCAAGATTCATTATTGGTTCAAGCAGAACAGGGTTGGCTTCGAGCATACCTTTCTTGAATCCTTTTGATGCCGCGATCTTGAATGCCTGCTCCGAAGAATCCACATCGTGGTATTTTCCGTCAACAACTGTAACCCTGACGTCAATAACCTGATAACCGGCCAGAGACCCGTTCCCCATGGCTTCGAAAACACCCTTTTCCACTGCTGGGATGTACTGTCTGGGAATGACACCGCCGACAATCTTGTCCACGAACTCGAAACCCTGGCCTCTGGGCAGCGGCTCAAGCTCCAACCAGGCCACAGCGAATTGTCCACGACCTCCAGTCTGTTTCTTGAGTTTGCCTTCTACCCTGGACTTGCCTTTTATCGTCTCTTTGTAAGGGACTTTCGGGGTCTTGAGGTTCACGTCCACACCGAATTTTCTTTTTAGCTTTTCGACTGTGACCTCGATATGAACTTGTCCCATTCCGGAAATAAGAAACTCATTCGTCTGAGCATCCCTGTTCACTGACAAGGTGGGATCTTCTTCACTGAGACGGGCGAGGCTCTGCATGATTTTTTCTTCATCTCCCTTGGCTTTCGGCTCTATCGCAAAGGAGATCACGGCATGTGGAAGATTTGCAGGCGGAATTATCAGCTGAGACTTCTCATCGCACAATGTATCGCCGGATAATGTCTCTTTGAGCTTGGCGACAGCCACGATATCGCCGGCCTGAGCGGATTCAAGCTGCTTCTGGTGCTTTCCCTGAATAGCCAGGAGTTGGCCGAATCTCTCTTTGGAGCCTCTGTTGGCATTGAAAAAATTGGAATCCGCCGTCAGCTTTCCGGAATAGATGCGGAACAGGCTCAATCGCCCTGCATACGGATCTGCCAAGGTCTTGAAAACGCTCGCACTGAATGGCTCATCCGGGGAAGGATTCCGAGTCGCCTCTTGGCCTGCTGAGGTATGTCCGACCACAGGGGGCATTTCCGCGGGCGACGGGCAAGCGTCCGCCAATATATCTAGAATCGGCTGAATGCCCTTATTCATAAGGCCGGAACAGAGCAGGACCGGCATGAATACCCTGTTCAATATTCCCTGTTTCAACGCATTCGCCAGCTCATCAGGGCCGAGTTCTTCACCTTCGAGGTAGCGCTCCATTAGGGCGTCATCAACTTCCGCAAGATCTTCGATAAGTACTTCTCGCCGTGACTGGGCCTCATCCTGCAAATCACCGGGAATATCGGCCCGAGTGACATTCCTGCCGTCTCCATCGAAGATCACCGCCTTCATGGACAAGATATCAACGACGCCCTTGAAATTGGCTTCCTTGCCGATTGGGATCTGAAGAACCAAAGGCTTGACCTGAAGCATTTCTTTCGCATCATTTATGACCTTGTCAAAATCGGCTCTCTCTCTGTCCATCTTTGTAATGGTCAGAAGTCTGGGAGCAGCTTTGGCTTCAATCGCGGCCCAAACTTTTTCGGTAAGGGGTTTAATGGAATCGACGGCGTCTACTGCGAGAATGGCTATATCCACCGCCTTGAGTCCCGCCATTACTTCGGCCGAGAAGTTCGGGTCGCCTGGAGTATCGATTATATTTATCTTCTTCTTTTTCCATTCGATGGTGAACAGCGAGGCGTTTATGGTAAGCCCCCGCTTCACTTCTTCCGGCTCGAAATCGAAGTTTGAAGACCCGTCGGTGACCTTTCCCAGACGGTCAACAGCTCCGGAATCGAGGAGAATGGCTTCACACAAGGTCGTCTTTCCCGACCCTGCGTGGGAGACGACCGCCACATTACGAACATCCTCAGTCTTGTAATGCTTCATTTGTACCCCTTGAGAAGCTGAACGCCGGAAGCGGCGCCCTGACTTTTGTACTAATCAAAACACTTAATTAATCACAATCGGCCAAGAATAGTCAAGGCTTTCGCACGGATTTTTTTGGTTTTGCTCCCGTGTTTGAGCTCTTTTTGAGTGAGAAGAATTCTTGGTCAAGAAACTCGAGGCATCATATTAAAGCTACATCTAAATATATTTGACAACAGCCATTAATTACTGATATAATTTGTTCAAGCAATATTCATTCATGAAGAAAAGGTGATCAGTGGAGGCTATTAATATGCGGAATAAGAAAATTTTGCTTCTCATTGTTCTTACAGCAATTACAGTCGGTGCGGTATCATACTCCCAGGCTGGCGAAAGATTCGGACCTTGGCGATATTACGCGCCATACTATTTCCCTCCGGATGGATGCCTCGGACATTGCTGGTCTCCTCTCGATTTTATGCCCACGTACAAAACACCGCCTCCACCTCGTCCCAGCTATGATCCGGGCGGCATGTGTACACCACCGCGATCAATCAGCAAGGTGAGCAGGCACGCTGCCGCTGCAGTGAGAAGCGGTGCACCGGTAAGACAGCCGAGAATGTATCAGCGGAGCCAGTCCGAAGAACCTAACCGTGAATCAGTGGCTCCAAATATGAACCGAAGATCTAGTTTGGGGAGCGAAGTACCACGAGCTATAGAGCACCCTGGGCCTCAACCGCGTTCAATAAATCGTCCTGCTCCCACGAGCCGAGCGTATTAGCCTCCTGACAACTCTTTTCTCAAAAACCTCATTCAAGGGGGACGCGGTTCGGACGCTTCCCCCATATTATTTCCTCCAATTTTGCAGCCGTTCAATCAATGCGGAAAGAGCTGAATTTTCGGTGAACAAGAATTAGTAGCTGCCGGCCTCCGTGCCGGCAAGCCATATTAAAACAACCAATGATTGCTATATGATGGCTCGGCTGGGACGCCGGGCCCTACGAATTTTTCCCGATTCGGCTGCACGAAAAACGTCACAACTGGCAACCGCTAATAAAACGGTGCGTTTTGATGATTCGTTTGGGCCCACTCCGCCACAAAACTTTGCATGCGACCGGGCAAGGCCGAACATAGGGAGATTACTTGTTCGAGAGCTGATTCACTCCTTGTTTGTCGGCGGTGCATCTACGACAACCGTCTTCACATTTGAAACACGTCCAGTGGGTTTATGAACCAGGCGCAATTGATAGATTCCCGGATTTAATTTGAGGGTTGTTGAATAAGCGCCTTTCTCGTTGGTGACTGCTTCGCCGAAATCTTCCCAAGGGCTCTGAGAAGTCTGGATTGTGAGAGTCGCGTTCGGCAAATCAATGAATCCGCCGCTGAGGAACAGAGTATCTTCGCTCATGTCTGCCATCAGGGTATAGCGGGTCTCGATCTTGTCAGCAGGGAGGTCATATTTTCTGGTTGGCCGATCATGAAGGGAATCTCGCAGTTTTCGCGTGTAGCGCGTCGGCGAAGGTTTGTACCGGCGCGGAAAATGGATTGCCTCCTTTGAAAAGCTCTAGCCAGTCGATCTTCAGGCTTATGTTTCCCTCAACTTTGTACTGCTTCTCCAAATCGAGTGTTCCGCCCGTACTCGAAGGCGGTGTTTAACATGCCGTCTCTTGTTTTCAAGGTGAGGCCGGTCTTGTAGCCACTCACGTCCGTACGTTCACCCTTATAGGAATTTACCTGGCCTTCAACCTTTATATCCAGGAAATCCACTATTGAGGGCAGAAGAAATCCTAATTTGGCGTCAACCCCAATAGGAAGGGCCTCTCTAATCAACATGTCCCGATTTGGGCCCAGGCCGATCCTCTCGTTAAGAGGCAAGTACAGATTCGCCGAAAAAGTGAGGTCTGAATTCCAGCCCGGCAACGCCGAAAATTCGAAACCCACCCCTGCTTCTTTGAGTGCTTCCACTGCGGAGAATCTCGGGCTCACCCAGTCGTGGAAAGCATGAAACCCTATCATCACTTCTGGAGTCAATATTTGTCGGAATCCTAATCCTAGAGAGAAGCTCTCATTCGCGTGGTCGAGATTCATGCGGGGTTGAAATAAAACAGTTTTGTCAGGCCAGGCCCTTATCGGTAAAAGGTAATCCAACTTCAGGGTTGGAATCTTTTTCCACTGGTCGTAACCTGCACTGAAGCTTAGATTGCGATTCATCGGCTCTGGCAATACTTTTTTTAGCCCTAATTTGGCCCCCTGCTCCATATATAAATCCGGAGATTCCGATTCATGCTTGAGCGGATTAGGAGCTATTTTACCGGGATGTCGTTTGAGATTATGGTATTGGATTTCATGTTCCGGAAAAGAAATCGGGGCCCCTTGCGCAATTGAGTTTATTTGTGCGGAACAAAAAGCAATGGCTACTATAATAATAGATTTGACAAATGAAAACCGTTTACTAAGTGCCATAACTAGAAACCTGGGACACTATTTATTACTATCACTATATTTTTTTTGGATTACTGTCAAGAAATTTGAAAATTAACGTGCTACCTAATGAATGTGAGACAACTTCAAGCTTTACGACTTGACAGGAGCATAGAACACAGTTTAACCAAAAAATCCTGCTTTTCGGTTTGAGTAACCCCCACTACCGGATTGTCCGGCCTGGAGATAAACACCGGAATCAGGGCAGTCCTATTTCATCCAGGAAAGAGATTCATGAACGAAAAAAGTGCCGGATTTGTGAATCGAATGATTTCCCCGCACATACTTGCTATACCGCGATATGTTGCAGGAAAGCCAATTGCTGAGCTTACCCGTGAAATGGGGATTTCCGACGCCATCAAAATGGCATCCAATGAGAATCCCCTCGGCCCCCCTCCATTGGCTATGAAGGCCGTTGAAGATCAATTGCGTACAGGCCATGTGTACCCTGAATCTTCGGGTCCGGAACTCCGCAATGCTCTGGCAGTTCGCTTTGGCTTATCTCCGGATAGTGTGATTCTTGGAAATGGATCCGACGAAATAATGGAGATGTCCGCACATCTCTTCATAAAGCCTGGGGACGAAGCAATCATGGGAGAGAACGCCTTTTCCATGTATCGCATTTGTGTACAGGCCTTTGCCGGCAAGCCGGTTCGGGTCCCGTTGAAAAATTACAGATACGATTTATCCGCGATGGCAAAAGCAGTTTCAGAGAAGACCAGGATAATTTTCTTGGCGATCCCGAACAGTCCAACAGGCACAATCGTTTCAAAAGGAGATTTTGAGTCCTTTTTGCGAGATTTGCCGCAAGACAAGCTACTGCTGATCATTGACGAAGCGTACAAAGAATACGTAAAGGATTCCGATTGTCCGGAAGGCATTGACTATTTGGGAACGCATCTGCCGGTGCTCGTACTGCGGACTTTTTCTAAGGTATTCGGGCTGGCAGGATTTCGCGTGGGCTATGGGCTCGGGGAGCCGTGGCTAATAGAGCTGTTGAATAGGGTCAGGCCGCCCTTTAACGTCAATTCTCTGGCTCAGTGGGCAGCTTTGGCGGCTCTTGAGGACAAAGAGCACCTGGAAAGTACATTGCGAGTCACAGGAGAAGGCATGCAGTACCTGACAAAGGAGCTGCAAAACCTCGGATTGGAGGTCATTCCGTCCGAAGCCAATTTCATAACCTTCTGCACTGGTTCCGATGCGGCGCCCATTTACGAGGGCCTTCTCCGGGAGGGGGTCATAGTACGCCACCTCAAGTCCTTTGGAATGGATAAGTGCATTCGCGTAACTATCGGCAGATATTGGGAGAATATAAGATTTATCGAAGCGTTGAGGAAAGTATTGAAAGTGACTTGACCATCATATTCAATTAGAAACTATTTTGCGTTAGTCAAACTTATAGTTGTGGCCGAGAACCTTCTTTGCCACATTTAGATGATGAGAGCACTATCGACGCGCGCCACTGCTGGTCAAGCCGGCAGCGGCGCCCGTTGCAAGCAAAACCCTCGTGCTGATAAATTGCGGTGGAACCGCTGCAGTTCATTACATCTTTCGGCAATCGGTAGATAACCCCATGCGAGATTTGAGCAGAGACCACATTGTAATCGCCATTGACGGACCGGCAGGAGCGGGCAAGTCTACTGTCGCACGTATTCTGGCCAAGAAACTCGGTATTGTGCTTCTGGATACCGGCGGGCTGTACAGGGTGATGGCGCTGCATTTGATGCGCCAAGGAGTAGATCCCGAGCAAAAATCAATTCCATCGGAAGTTCTCCAGGCGTTCAATTTGCAGATAGAAACCGGAGATCGCCTTCATGAGGTTGTTCCTGGACGGTGAAGAAGTGACTCATCTCATCCGAGACGAACAAATAGGAGTGGCAGCATCGAAATTTTCTGCGAGACCCGAGATCCGGAAGGCACTTCTGGAACCTCAACGATCTACAGCTACCAAATGCAGCCTTGTTGCTGAAGGTCGTGACATGGGCACTGTGGTCTTTCCGCATGCGGCGATAAAATTTTTCGTGACCGCAGATTTGGAGGAGCGCTCACGGAGGCGATATTTGGAGTTATTGAATCGCGGCGAAGAGGTGGATTTTCAGCAGATACTTGACGACATACGCGCACGTGATCTCAGAGACCAGACCCGTCGAGAAGCGCCTCTCACTCAGGCTGAAGACGCCATCTTTATAAACACTACCGATCTCAGCCCGGAACGCGTGCTGCAGCTAATGATCTCATGGATTGAGGAGCGTGTCTGCCTCCCCTAAAACGCATAATATTCGCCGGAATTTTGTCTAGATCTGAAAATCCGCTGGAAAATAATGCTTTGATCACAAGTTTTTCTTGTCAGATTTCCGCAAAATGAGTATATATAATAGATTATCCTTCGTTGATCGTGACACGGGAAAAAGAGTCCGGGGGTGGCTGGATGGAAAACTTGGAAACCCAAACTAACAACTTTCTTACTGACGAGGGCGAGCAGGAAATGGCCCGAGAGGAAGATTTTGCCGAACTTGTGGAGAGTAGCTTCCACAAAGTGCAGGAAGGCGAAGTCGTAACCGGCATGGTGGTTCAGATTACTTCGGATTACGTGATGGTTGATGTTGGCTCAAAATCCGAGGGACAGATCCCTGTTGACCAGTTCATGGATGAAAAGGGGGATCTCACCGTTAAAGTCGGAGACGACGTGCAAGTCTTTCTGGAAGACACGGAAGAATCCTCGGGAGAGGTGAAGATCTCTAAGTCGAAAGCGGACAAGATCCGCATCTGGGAAGAAATAGCTACTGTATGCGATACCGAGAAGACAATCACCGGTAAAGTTGTGGCTCGTGTCAAGGGAGGCCTGCAAGTAGATATAGGAGTGCCTGCCTTTCTTCCCGGCTCACAGGTGGACCTGCGTCCTGTGAGGAATTTTGAGAAGTACATTGGAGAGAATTTTGATTTCAATGTGCTCAAATACAACAGAAAACGCGGAAACATAGTGCTTTCGAGGAGGCCTTTGCTGGAGAAGCAAAAAGACGAACGAAAGAACATGATACTCCGGACAATCGAAGGTAGCGGCCTCTTCACTGGCATGGTCAAGAATATAACCGATTACGGCGCATTCATAGACCTTGGTGGAATTGACGGACTGCTCCACATTACGGACATGTCGTGGGGCAGAATAAATCATCCCGCAGATGTCCTTAAAGTGGGCGATCAGATTCAGGTGAAGGTCCTTAAGTTCGACGAGGACAAGGAACGTGTTTCCCTTGGTTTGAAGCAGATTCAACCTGATCCTTGGGCAAATGTTGAAGAGCGCTATCCTATTGAATCGAAGTGGACCGGAAAAGTGGTCAGCATCACCGATTATGGGGTATTTGTAGAGCTGGAAAAAGGGGTTGAAGGCCTTGTCCATATTTCTGAAATGACTTGGACCAAGAAACCACGGCATCCTTCCAAGCTGGTCCAAGTCGGCGAAGAAGTGGACGTCATGGTCCTGAACGTGGACAAAGAGCAGAAGAGAATATCTCTTGGGGTGAAGCAGCTCAAGCCCAATCCTTGGGATGTGATCGCTGAGAGATATCCTGAAGGAACGAAGATTGAAGGCAAAATCAGAAACGTCACTGATTTTGGTATCTTTGTTGGAATAGACGAAGGCATAGACGGCCTGGTTCACATCTCAGACATCTCTTGGACTCAAAGAATCAAACATCCCGGCGAAATATACAAAAAAGGACAAACCGTACAGGCTGTGGTTCTGAATATCGATAAAGAAAACGAAAGGTTTTCCCTTGGAATAAAGCAAATTAATGAAGATCCGTGGGAAACCATTCCTGATCGTTATCCCCCCGGTACCAAAGTGGTGGGCAAGGTGACTTCTGTGACTGATTTCGGTGTCTTTCTTGAAATAGAGGAAGGTATCGAGGGCATGATTCATGTGTCTGAACTCTCAAAGGAGAGAGTAAATTCCCCTGCGGACTTCACCAAGGATGGCGAGGAGCTGACCGCAATGGTCCTGAAGGTGAACAAGAAGGACAAAAAGATAGCCCTCTCCATCAAGAGTCTTGAAAAGGTCGGTGAATTCGAGCAGGTTAAGGGTTATATGCATAGCCAGGAAGTGGTTGCTTCGAACCTCGGAGATCTGCTCAAAGAGAATCTCGGCTCAACTTTCGGAAAAGAATAACAGAGCGTCGGAGAATCACGGAATCCGGTAGAGTCGTAGACTGTTTCGTGTCAGCCTAAACGGACGACTGGACAAGAGACGCATAAGGCGTGGCTCCCCAAATAATGGACTGCGCCTTTTTTTTTGGCAGGTCGATCGCCTTGCCCGTCTTGTGCGAACAGCTTATGCGAGTGGCAAAATCTTTTGTCGCATTGGTGGCGGCTACTTCCGATCGTTCCTGCGGAAGCAGGAATCCAGGATCTGGGCCCCGGATCAAGTCCGGGGCGACGGCGCCACTCTCGCAAATCGGACAAAACTTTTGGCAACGGCTGTAGACGTCTGTTTCACCAATCCTAGGCCGTTGAGAATGTTTTCCAAACGTCAGATAGGCATCATGCTAATCGCATTCCGTCCGGATCCCGAGACCGACGAATCAGCGGATTATAGTGCCTCTCGACGCGGCGTTGCTTGTTTGAAGGCACATTTGTATCAATCCCCCTGATCAGCTTGCATCATTTCTCGGGCAGCTTCCATGGCTTCCGCTTTGCTCTTTATGTCACCGAGATCTTGTAATTCTCTGAGTCGCCTGAGAATACTTCCCATGCGGGGGCCGGGTTCCATGCCAAAGAGTTGCATGAGGTCGCTCCCGTTCAGAAACGGCTTTACAACGGTTTTTTCGGCTTCCACGTAAATCTGAAGAGCTCGGAGCACTTGCACTCTGGCCCTTTGGTCGCTCTCGGGAGTCCTGGCTGGACCCTGGGTAGCAGCAAGATCGGCCAGGAAAAGAAGAAAAAGGCCGATCACATCCTTACGAAAGCGCCTGTGCATTCTTCGTATAGCCCTTTCGGAAACGACATGGTCTGTAAACACCATCGGCCGCATGTGACCTTCCACCAGATCGCCGACAAGCGATATTTCCCTCTTGGCGAGTTTTAGACGATCCGCAGCCTGCTCGAAAATCTCACGGGAGATCTTTTCGTGTCCGAAAAAGCGCACTCTTCCAGATGGTTCCACAAATCTGGACCTGGGTTTCCCGGAATCGTGAAAAAGGACGGCTAGCTTGATGAGCGCCACACGGGGCCTGTCTCTCACAGGTTCTTCACACAGATATTCCTCCATCACCGAACCAACGTCGCCGAAGTGAACTCGCGGGTCACTGGTGAGGGATTCCATCTGCTTGACCGCCTCCAGAGAGTGTCGCCATACATCGAGATGATGGAATTCGTTTTGTCCGCAGCCTCTCATTGGCGCTAGCTCGGGGAAGAGCGTGTCCAGCACTCCTGTATCACTCATTGAACTTAATGCCTCAAAAGACGAACTTGTGGCAAGAGTGGCCAAAAACTCATCTCTCATTCTTTCCGGGGCCACAGAGACAAGCCCGGGCAACGCAGCAGGGATGCTGGCAAGAGTGTGGGGGGCTACATTAAATCCAAGTCCTGCCATAAATCGGAATGTGCGGAGAATGCGTAGAGAATCGTCATGATACGAGCGGTCCGAGCATATTCTTACGGTACTATTCATGATGTCCGAGACTCCGCCTGTGGGATCCAAAATCCGGTCAAAGCGGCCAGCCAAGAAATCTTCCAAACTGATAGCAAGTGCGTTTATGGTGAAATCTCTCATTTGCAGATCTGTGGTTATGTCAGGCCCTTTGAAAGAAGCAACATCGATTGTAACCGGGTCTTCAGATTTGAGCACAATTCTACCGGAGCCGTGAGAATCATTCAGGGGCACAAACGTGATTGCGTGCATCGCACCGATCTTTTCCGCTATAAGGAAACCATCGCCCTGAACGGCGAGATCCAGATCCTTTCCGGCAGTCTTCCCCAAGATATGATCCCTGACGGCCCCGCCTACCACATAAGAATTGGGCGACAATCTGGCAATATCGCTAAGAACGGCTATTAGACTAGTGTCCAGAGATTCCATCTTACTTGTTTGAGATGACACCAGCATGAGTCGGGTACGCTTGTGAACAGGCTATGATAGTTAGGAGTTTTTGTGGAGGGGTCTGGGGCATGGGCGATAAAATAAGGCCGTCTGGGGTCTCTATAGTGGTGGCCGGCGTCCCTGCCGGCCAGATGCTGGCCTTCATACGTTCGCCGTTGAAGAAGTCTTCCGCTAGGCAGGCGAAGCTTTTGTGGGAATTCGGGTGCTCCTTTGCCCACGATGGCCGGCAGGGACGCCGGCCGCTACTAATATATTGTTTCGACATGTCGCTGCGTTCTCAAATCTGTTAACGCCATCATCTCGACAGCCTTATTTTAACGCCTGTGGGAGTCTGGGGAGGGCATTTTTGCAAAAACGCCCTCCCCGAGACTCTTCCGAAACCTCTTATTTCATGCAGTTCCTAGAGCTGGGCGTGTACTGATTCGAATTTTATCGTTCCCACCACAGGTGAAGAAGTCAAGCACAGCGGCACTCGATGTGGATCATCAGATACCCAGAGCTTTCCTGTACCAATTTCTTTCTTGTCACCGGTCAATTTCGTAAGTTTCAGATTCAAACAAACGGCAGCATGCTGCCCGCTCTGGAGTGTTAGGTTCTCGTTCCCAGCATAGGATACAAAGAGTCGGGATTTATCTTTACCGTCGAAGATGTCAACAAACATAGGCTTGGTATAGTCCTTTTGATTTCTCAAAAGAAACGTTGCCGTTATTGGATCGTAAATGCCGGAGAACTGTTCTGAATGATTCTCCAGTTCCTGTCCTCGTTGCTTGTTCACTTGAACGAGTTTGGTCTTGTGATCGAAAGTCAGAGCGACTAGCTCTGGGCTACCCAGATTCGATTTGAACGCGAAATTGTAGGTCAGCGGCTGAAATGTCTTGGCGGAGAAAGTCGCCTGTATGCGGCTCCACATTTCGATGAGCGTCTTCAAGAGACCGTCCGACACTGCCTGTGCAGTTACATTGACCGTCTTCCCGTCTTTCTTTGTCGAAATATCCCCGTGGCCGGCCTTATTTCCGTTCCACGTAACTTCGTACCGGAGGACTTCCGTTCCGTCGGAAGATGCGAATATCGGGGCCGAAACCATTAGGAACGCTAGAACAACCACGGACAGAATCACTTTTGTCATTAGTTGCAGAAACGTCCTCAAAGCAGCCTCTCCCTTGAACTCGCCGCTGGAAATTCCTCTCTTCTGAATCATCGGAATCGGCGCCAAAAGAATTTCTTATTTTCCTCCGGCATAAAAATGACCAGCTGATCCCCTGTTATCTGATACGGCCATTTCACCGTATTGCCGTCGTTATCGGTGATGCTGATCTCGCTCTTATCCAGAGAATATTTCCCGGTGCGGCTTATCATCGCATCCGATTTTTCTTTGTCAGTCCTATTGAAGATTATTTGGCCTTTCGGGGTAAACTCGATCAATGTCCTAGTCGCTTGTTTGGGCTGTTCTTGAGCGCCCTTCTCATTAACCAGATAAAGCAGCTCCCATGTATCTGCCAGACTCTTGTCAAGACTCGCTTCCGTCACTTGGTCCGGGCTCGGGTTGGGTTCCACTTTAGCCGTCTTGGGAACAGTCATGGTAAGACATGAAGCGCATAACAGGGATGCCAGACACATTATCATCCAGATTACACGCTTTGAATGCACCCACATTAAGATTATCCTCTGGAGTGGTTCGACCCCTCTTTAGATTCCGTATTCAATATTACCATAGACTGCGGAAAGGTGTTGCCTCCGAGCGAGCGGCAGTGTTTGCCGCTGCAGGCGGGGTTCGCACGGGCTCGGGTTTTGCAGTCGCTGTATCGCCCACCTCGGGTTTCGGCTGGCTCGCAGTCTGCCTCTGAACAGGAAATTCGCCCCGTGCCAGTCGAGTCAGAAAGCCCTGATCAATTACGATGCAATAGGACCCAACCTGGAGCGTGTGGAAGACCGCCTCAGCATCCTGCCAATCCAGCCCCAGGCAGCCATGCGTCAATCTGCCTCCCGTTGCTTCAGCATAATGGATATATCTATTCCCGTCAAAGACCAGCTTGTAGCGAAAAAAACCTGGCACTCTACGATCTTCGTGCCGTTTTGGTATAGGCTCGTTCTCCTCGAGAAAATACCAATCCGGCCTGACCCAGTCGGCGACAGGAACCTTGCTGCTTATTGGAAACACTCCCACTGGAGTTTCAAAGGCTCCGTGCTGCGTCCTACCCTTGCCTATGGCCACCGGCCCTACTCTGAGAAGGCGCCCGCTATAGTCATAAAGATAAAACTGAAAACTTCTCTTGTCGACTATAACGAACGGTTTTCCGTTTCTGTTTCGTACAAGGCTGGCGATGCGCCGGGCTTCCCCCATTACATTCTGCACCTGACCTTCGTCATGTATCCTGTGGCCATAAGGATCATCGTACAATTGTTGTTGTTGAGGAGCCTGGTGCACCCTAGCCTGCGGATTTTGCCCCTGCCGAGACATTTGGTCCCGAAGTATCATCTCGGCGTCTCTCTGATCGTACTGGAGGTTTGCTGTAGGATACTGCTGATATTGGCCTTCTGGCTGTCCGTAAATAGATTGCTGATAATAATCCGGATATTGCATTTGTGACCAGGCAGGCCCCAGAAAGACACACAACGAGAGAGTCACCCCCATACATCCAAGTATATTACGCATGATTGCAGCCCTCTTCTCTCGCATCAATGCGAAAACTCCTTCATAATGTTGAAATCATCTATAATGTAAATCAGTAGCGGTGTCAACTGCCTCAGGATCTCGTAATGTCGCTCCCCGAAACGTCAATATCTACGACGTCGGCCCTATCGAATTTCATTGCAAAAATGACTTGACGAAATGGACGCATGTCAAACCAAAAGACCGTATTTCTTCATTTTGTATTGCAAATTGCTGCGCGAGATGCCCAGCATCTTGGCTGCCTGGGCTTGCACGTTCCCTGCCTTCTCCAATGCCTGGCGGATGATCTTCTCCTCTATCGCATCCAGGGTCTCAGTCAGCCCTTTCTCCCCTGAAATCAAGTTCTCCAGTTCAGTTTCCGTTTCAGGGGATTCGCGTAGCTCTGCCGGCAAATCTTCCGGGTACTATGGCAGCGCTCTTACACAGCACGAGGGCTCGTTCGATAATGTTCTCCAACTCTCGAACATTTCCCGGCCAAGAATACTTGAAGAGTGCGGACATCACTTGCGAATGCACTTCTTTCAGCGGACGGCCAAGCTTTTCGCAGAACTTGCTGACGAAGTGAGCCACCAACACTGGGATATCTTCTCGACGATCTCTCAAGGGTGGGACATCTATTCGCACCACGTTCAAACGAAAAAAAAGATCTCCCCTGAACCTGCCGGCCTCCACTTCATCTTTAAGGTCCTTGTTCGTAGCTGCTATTATGCGCACATCCACTTTGACGTCTTTGTTTCCACCGACTCGTTGGAACTCGTGTTCCTGAAGGACCCTGAGCAACTTCACCTGAAGCGTGAGTGACATCTCACCCACCTCATCAAGAAAGAGTGTCCCATGGTCGGCAAATTCGAATTTGCCCTGCTTGAGTCCCGCAGCTCCTGTAAAAGCCCCTTTCTCGTGTCCGAACAGCTCTGATTCAAGCAGACTTTCCGTGACAGCACCACAATTGATTGACACAAAAGGAGCATTGTGCCTGGAGCTAGCTCTATGCAGACCGCGAGCAATCAATTCTTTGCCTGTGCCTGATTCTCCGGAAATAAGCACTGTTGTGGGAGTGTCCGCAACTCGCTCCATTATTGCGAACACTGTCTCCATCGCTTTGGACCTGCCGATGATATTGCCCCACAGACTATCAAGCTCGATTTCCAAATGTCTTATGTTTTTCACTAGCGAGCGTCTCTCTACGCCTCTGGCGACCGCTCGTTTCACGTCCGCATTATCGAAGGGCTTTTGAATGTGGTCCAGGGCTCCTTTCTTCATGGCTTCCACAGCCTGGTCCACCTCAGCGAACGCGGTCATGAGAATTACCGGCAGGTCCGGGTCTACCGATGATATCTTCTCCAAAAGTTCAATCCCCGAGATACCCGGCATTTTAATGTCCGACAGCACAGTATCCACAGGCGTTTGATCGATTATTGCGAGGGCCTGTGCGCCAGAAGACGCTGTGAGCACTTCGTAACCTTCGTCCATGAGTAGGTCTTCCAGAACCACCAGATAGTTTTTTTCATCGTCTACGATCAAAACCGTGCTCATAATCAGACTCTCGATATCATATTCCTGAAGACATTTAGGCCAGGCTCACGTGGACGCATCGCGTTCTTGGTCAATTTTCAGGCTTTTGCTCGCCTGCAGGCAGAAAAACTGACAAAACAGCACCCTTCCCTTCCTGGCTCGTCACAGCGATCTCACCACGATGTGCGGTAACGATGTTGTGGACCACGGACAAGCCCAGGCCCGTGCCCATTTCGTGGGTGGTAAAGAAAGGCGTGAATATCTTCTGAAGATCCGCCTCCTTTATCCCATGCCCGGTATCTGAGAAGTCAATTCTGACTCTCGAATCGGCCTGTTCGATATTGGTGGAAAAAACGCCCCCATTTTCCATGGCCTCGAACGCGTTCATCGCGATGTTCAGGAACGCTTGATAAAGCAGATCCTGATCTCCGACAATCATTGGTGTGAGGCCATTCAGTTGATGATCTCTCCATTCAATGCCGCGGGTGACGATCTCCTGGTTAAGATTATTCCTCACGCGTGAGATGGCGTCTCGCACGTCGATAAATTGCGTTGAAGGGGACCTCGGCCTGGCGAAATCGAGAAAATCCGTCAGAATGCTACTCAGACGGGTCGCTTCCTCCACTATGATTCCGGAAAGCTTTTGCACCCTCGTCGGGTCAGGGTTGGTCTTTTTGGCCAAAACTTCCGCAGAAGACCGGATTATTCCCAATGGATTTCGTATTTCATGGGCTATGGTAGCGACCATCTGCCCTATGGAGGCCAGTTTTTCCGATTGCTGAAGTTGTTCCTCAAGCTGTTTCTGTTCTCTCGCCCTGAGCATCAGGATACGCTCTCCCCTCCGGACGATCAAGGTGAGAGTGATAAAAAGAAACACCATCAGCCCCGCAGCCACCACTATCACTACCATTATGGAGCGTTGTTGCAGGTCACATACTGATCGGTAACGTCTTGAGTGATTTGTATGACGCCGTAAATCGTGCCGAGCATCCAATAGTTGCCCGTGACTTCCCTGAGAGGGAAATAGGTCTCAGTGAGGCGCTTCCCGTACCACTGGCCGTCGCCTTTCTCCTGCTGAATTTGGGTGGAATCTCTTCCGTTCAGCGCATCGTCAACTGCAGGATTTCTGGGCTCTTCCTTGCCGATAAGGTCGTACTCGGTGCTGTAGATAATTTTTTTCTGACGATCTATTATTTTTATGCGCTGAATTTTGAGCCCATAGGTGAAGTCTTTTATGAGCGAATCCAGTGCCCCGAATTGGTCCCATTTGCGTAGATCCATTGGAATTTCACGGGCTTTTAGTGGCGCGTAGAAACCCTGAATAGATGTTGTAGTTGAGGTTCTCAGCAAGAAGTTTCGCGTAGTTCTCTGCACCCTGAACCAGGGTTTCCACACTCTTGGAATAGAGAAAAGCTCCTAATAGAGCGGTTACAACCGCAATCACCACAAAACCGGAAATTATAAAGTACTTTAGTAACCTAAAAGGACCGCCGCCTTTTCCGGCAGCAGAAGCGTCCAGCGTCATGCCGTGTCACCTGCAGAAAGTTGCTACTTCGAGCAATTTATCATTGGCAGCCCCAGTGGTAAAGAAAAACGCGGAAACACCGACAACGCCAGAGCGAAATTGAGGATAATTCGGTCAGCCGCTCTGAGCCGAAGTACTAATTTCCGCCACTCGCTGGGCTCATGCAGCAGAATTCTCCTTAGAAGAACTCAGGCGCAGGATCATGTAGCCTAAAAGGAACGATAGGAACGAGCCTATGAAGATGCTTATTTTGGCCGTATCCAATAAGGGAGAGAAATCGAATGCGAGGCCTGCAATGAAAAGGGACATGGTAAATCCTATGCCGCAAAGCGCAGCACCTCCATAGATTTGCCAAAGAGTAATTCCCTGCGGCAGCTCTGCAACCCCACTCTTCACTGCCAACCACGCGGCCAGTGTCACCCCGATCTGCTTTCCCAAAAAAAGACCCAGGATTATTCCCAAAGAAAGCTGGTTGAACGAATCGGTGACACCACTCCAATCTATCAGCACGCCCGAATTTGCTAATGCAAACAACGGCATGACGCAGAAGAGCACCCATGGATGGAGCCTGTTTTCTACCCGTTGCAGGGGAGGCTCAACGCTTACGCATAAGGAATCCATGGCTCGAACGGCCGCCTGATGCTCCTCGTTCGTGTACATGCTGTATCCGCATTCTCCTGCGCACTCGAAGTCCTTCAGAACGTTCCGGGCCCGGTGAACGAAAGTGTCCGTGTCATATCGAGATCTCGCAGGAATCGTCATGGCCACTAGAACACCGGCTACGGTCGAATGCACGCCCGAAAGGTTCACGGTTAACCAAACGACTCCCCCCACGACAACGTATGGCAGAGGACGGCGGAAACCGAGGAGATTCATAATAGCCAGAATGAGTAGCAGAATCACGGCCAGGATCAAGTAGTTCACAGATATCTGAGCGGTATAGAACATCGCTATGACCAGCACAGCGCCGAGGTCATCGGCGATCGCGAGGGCAATCAGAAAAATAGACAGAGAATGCGGGACTCTGGCACCCAACAGCGATACAGCGCCCATTACGAATGCAATGTCAGTAGCCATGGGAATACCCCAGCCCCGCACTGCTGGCCCTGTTTGATTAAAGGCTAAGTAAATCAAGGCAGGTGCAATCATTCCTCCGAGGGCCCCGGCCAAAGGAAGCGTTGCTTTTCGGAATGAGGCCAATTCCCCTACCAGAATTTCGCGCTTTATCTCCAACCCCACGACAAAGAAGAACACCGCCATTAGGCCGTCATTGATCCAGAAATGTAGTGAACGGTCTAATGCAAACCCGTTTATGCCTATGGATGCGCGGATTTCCCAAAGCCATTCGTATAATTCTGCAGAACCGAAATTCACCCATATCAAGGCAATTGCAGCAGCGAACAGAATGACAATCCCGCCGGAGGCCTCTATGGCAGCAAAGTTACGAAAAGGACGCACGAGCAACTTTCCGAAGCGCTCTCCTCTCCCGTAAATCCTCCTGTGAACGAAATTCGGATTCACCTTCTGGATAACCTCATCGTCGCGATCTGGCATCTTCAGCTATACCATGCTATAGATTACACTCTCCGCAAAAAGATTCCAGGAGACTAGATTTGCTAAGTATTCAAATCCTGGCATTGTCCTTAGTTCCGCTCTTGTCGGGAATTGTCCCTGACGACCGCACGATATCTTCACCAGCGCACCTGCTCGGTGTGGAAGACCGAGTAACAGAGGAATTCCTGATCGGGACCTGGAAATGTTCCGAAGATTTTTTCAGGTGGGGATTAGCAGATAAAGACAAAGCCAAAATTAGGCCATTCAGAGGCAATGCCTATATGCGCGTTGAAAAGAACGGCACCATAAGGATGATTAATCTTTTCAAACCCTCGGAAGCCCAATGGGAACTCACACAGGAAGGAATCCTGATGCAAGACCCCAAATATCCGGAACGGGCTTCTCAAGTGCTGCCTGTCAAGAAAAGAGACAAAGATAGAATCTGGGTCATGCTTCCTTTCGCAGCGGGTTCAACCGGGATTGGAATGGTTCGAGTGCCTGACGATGAAATGTCCTCCTCGGGGCACAAGATCGAAAAGACTTCTGAAAAGCGCAGAAGATCATATGAGCGTACCGGAGGATCTTCCCAGGGGTTTCAGCGAGATTCGGACATCTCAGCGCCGGATCCAGTTCCCCTGGAAATCTCACCATCCCCCAGGCAACAAGACTACTGATTTTTTGGGGCTTGTCATAACTCTGCCGTGTTGCTCATACGATTTCCCCGGAGAGAACTCCGTCATTCATCCATCCCTTGGCATATTGGGCCAACCTCTTCTCTCCGAGTCCTTAACTACGAACGTGATATGGCTTATTGTCTCGATCACGCGCAACTCCATTGTGCGCTCAGATTATTTTCTTGATACGGTTGTTGGCGGGGACTATTTGGGGGGTTGTTTCAGCAGACGCGTCTTTTTCCAGTATCCGTTTTAGCACTGCCCGCATCTGTTCGTTCTTCACGGGTTCGAGCATCATTCTTATGAGACGAACATCTTTTTCTGAGAGCTCAACGGAGGGATGCGGTTCATCAGGCTCGCGCTGACACTCTTTGGCCCACGATCTCTGATGAAAACGAATGTCAGTAATCCTCGAGGATTCTGATTTGATGCGTGAATTGACTTTATGGAGGAGAATATTCTTCACTGCAGCGAGTTCATTCATCCACACGGACGAATCGACTATCACGTGTAGAGTGGAACCCACTATTTTTTCGGCCTTCGCGTGCTTTGACACCGCGGTATCGACAATTTTCGGCCAGAGTCGCACCACATTGTGCTTGGAAATAGAAGAATCCAATCCCAGCTTCCCCAGGACCTTTCCCAGGACCGATCCTGCTGTCATAGGACTCTTCAGTCGGTTTCGTTTCATTGAATCAAGTTGCGCATTCCGAGGGATCGCCCTGTAGTTTTGAAATCGCATGCTCCAGCGTAGGCAGGACTACTTCAAGATTCTCTCTTGCTCCTCTCGGGCTTCCAGGCAGGTTGATTATCAAAGAACTTCCTCTTATCCCAGCTACGGCTCTGGAGATCATTGCATGAGGTGTTTTCTTTAAGCTTTCCGCGCGCATGGCTTCGGCCAATCCGGGAACCAAGCGCTCTGTCACTGCTATTGTAGCCTCAGGCGTGACGTCTCGTGGTGAGAGTCCAGTTCCGCCTGTGGTCAGTATCAGGTCAGCGTTGCATTCGTCAGCCCAATGGATGAGCATCTTCCGAATTTCGTTTTCTTCGTCAGGCACCACGTCAGTCCACATTACTTCAAAGCCGCGGGACCGGAGGATGCGTTCAAGTTCCGGTCCCGATGCATCTTCCCGCAACCCTTGCGAGGATCTGTCACTGACGGTTAGTATTCCCGCACGCAGCCTGGCTGAAGAGCTTGTATTCTTCACTTTCATTGTTTTCCGTCGATGGGATGCCTCTCTGGAAATCGCGCACTTGCGTTTCCTCGGCCTCCAATTCTTGCTTGAGGAACCCTGCCGCCTTCCACGGGTCAACCTTTGAGCCGCAGGTGAATATGTCCACCGCTGCATAGCCGAATTCCGGCCAGGTATGAATCGTCAGGTGGGATTCCGCTATGACCACGACGCCTGATACACCTTGAGGATTAAAATCCTGAAAGGCCGTTTTCAACACAGTTGCCCCGGCCGCTTCAGCGGCTTGGGCCATGATTTTTTCCAGGTAATCAAGGTTATCGATCTTTTGCCTGTTACAGGACCAGAGCTCGATCAGAAGATGAATACCTAAAGCTTTCATCGTCATCCCCCGTACCGAGTGGGCTGCATGCCTCTCGAAGTATATAGTTATAGAATTACCGCCAGTTCGCCCTGCCCGAAGGGAAGCATGGGCTGGAGCGCTTGGCCGGCCTCCTGATATCCTATCGACCGATATAACAATCCCCTTCCAGGTTATCTTCCCCTCTGCCTGGGCGGGGTAGTCGAATGATGAGGAAGCGCGGTTCCTCGACAGTTGAGGCTAGGGACTTAACCTTACGAGGAGGAAATCAAAGATTTCCCCACTCAGGTAAACCTCTCTGTTCATAGATTTTCTGACAGTGGATACATAAGAACAGACAGAAACATGGCACACAGGAGTGGTGATCTCCCCCACGCAAGCATCTTAAGTGGGTGTTTTTCCGGTCCATGTTTCTGTCCCCGGGGATCTAGCCCCTGTGGATGTATAAGCGTTCTCTTTTGCCTTGTTTTATTGTCTATTGTCAAGTAAAAAAGATCCGCGCAAAGGCTATCTTTCTCGGAGCGCCTCGAAAATATTCTATCGCCACCTGATGCGGCGCGACCAGTCTTGAGTTCTCACGACGTCGGAGTTTTCTCAGTCGAATCTCTCCACAACGAACCATGCGGAAAACGATGCCAGTAGCCATCTCTCATGCTTGCCGGACTCAGTCGGCTGTCTCAGCGTAGTGCACTTTCTTTTGCCTGAGGCTGGCTCTCACTACGCTCTTTCTCGTTCATCGTGATTGTGCGCGTCGCTTGGTAGACGTATAATAAAATTTCTTGGAATCTGCAAAGTTCCAGTCAGAGGTGCTCGCAAATTTCAGCGAAAAAATTCTCCTGACTCACCTGTAAACTTCTTCGAATCAACTATCTGCGAATTATGCCCCAAAACCTAGACTGTGTGTCCGCAACCAGGGCATCGTGCCCGCAAAGCGTCCAAGCGAGTTCGACAGGTTGCGCAGAATCGTGGAGCATTCGGGTCAGGAAATGGAATTATAAATCCGCAACGTGCGCAATGCTTCTCCCGCTCCAATGTATAAGCGCCGCAATTGGGACAGAGGATTAATGCGCCGCTCCCAAGTGACTCAAACGGATGATTGCTGCGAAATCGCTCTATTATCCGGCGCATGAGCCAGCCCATAAAGAACATCAACGGGATTAGGGTCAAGACGGCCATCTTGGGATCCAGGGCCACCAGAAAATTATCAAACCCATGGAGCGCTACAGAAGCAAGAAAGCCTTTCGCAATGATGACTATTTCGCCCCTTCTCCTAAACCGTGCCACGCCCATTGAATAACCCCACATGGACGAAAACATCACGTGGGCAGGAGTTGCAAAAGCGAATCGGCGCACGAGTACCTCAGGACCCATTTGAGCTATATTCACCATGTTCTCCATGGACACGAACGCGCAGGCAGCAGTAGCAGCGTAAAGCAGCCCGTGCATAGGATCACGAAACTCCGGACTTCGATAGACTGCTCCCCAGACCGCAATCATTTTGAAAAATTCTTCTATTGGGGCAATCAGAAAAAAACCCGCAACTGCTGAGGTTAGAAGCGTCTCCTGCCGCAAAACAGCACCGGTAACATGTTCCAATATCCCGGCAGGGAGTGTGCAGAAACAACCCCACAAAAAAACGCGTAGCACGTTCGAAGAAAGACTCGAATATCTTCCGCTTTTCCAGTGGAAATACAGCAACCAGACTGCTCCGGGCATAAGGCCCAGGAAAGCATAAATAAACTCCAGACTTTCACCTCGATTGACTTTGGTTGCTGGACCGTATAACACGGATGAGGTATAGAGCCAAGTCTCGCGCAGACAGCGGGTCTGTGCGGAGATGGTAACCATGCGGTTATCCGGGGATGGACAGCTTTTGTGGGGCTCACTCGAATCCATTTAGACGGAGCATTCATCGTGTCGGCCAATTCAGTTTGCCAGTTGCTTAATTCAGCAGCGACCCCGCTGGTGAAAACGGAAGAGCTACTAAAATACTTCCCGGTATCGAAGAGCCTTTTCAGTAGAAACGGTGCAGTACGTACATGCAGTCGATGGCGTGGACCTGGAGATCTGCCCGGGCGAAACGCTGGGTCTAGTTGGAGAATCGGGGTGTGGCAAATCTACGCTGGGGAGACTGATTCTGAGATTGGAGCGCCCGACCTCAGGCAAAATATTTTTCGAAGGCACAGATATCAGTGGCCTGAACGCGTCAGAAACAAAAGAGGTAAGGCGTCGAATGCAGGTCATTTTTCAGGATCCCTATTCATCATTGAATCCCAGGAAGACTGTCGAAAGCATCATTATGGAACCTCTCACGATTCATAATATCGGGACGCGTTCCCAGAGGCGTGAGAAGGTCGCCCACCTTATGGAGGAAGTCGGTCTGAGACCCGAATATATAAAGCGATATCCGCATGAATTTTCAGGGGGACAGAGGCAGCGAATAGGAATTGCAAGAGCTCTGGCGCTAAACCCTAGCCTGATCATAGCCGATGAGCCGGTCTCCGCACTGGATGTCTCGATACGATCCCAAGTACTTAATTTAATGGAAGATCTTCAGACGAAGTACAGGATTGACCTATCTGTTTGTCTCCCACGATCTTTCCGTTGTCGAGCACATCTCGGATCGGGTCGCAGTCATGTACCTGGGGAAAATAGTTGAAATAGGCACGAAGAGTGACATATACGAACGAACTCTTCACCCTTACACAGAAGCGCTGTTGAGCGCTGTACCAATTCCAGACCCAACAGTAAAACGAAAAAGAATAATTCTGGAGGGCGATGTTCCGAGTCCGATCGACCCGCCTTCGGGTTGCCGTTTTCATCCGAGGTGCTGGCTGAGAATCCCTGTATGCGAAGAAGCGATTCCGCCTTTGAATGATGTGGGAGAAGGACATATGGCAGCGTGCCACGTCAGGGCGCCTGCTTTTCCCATCCCTATGTAAGACCTATCTCGTCCACGAATTATTTGACATTTGCACTTGCGAGGGTGTCCAGGCCGAAAGCAATCTCCCTATTTGGGATTGCTTCGTCGTTTCACTCCCCGCAATGACAGTTGATGCGACGTGCGTTATTTAAGGAATGGCGAACTGTACAAAAAAGGCTCTCTATCTTGAAGAAGTATCCCGAGGCATCAAACCAACGGCTCTCAAGAGCCATTCCAGAGACTCGCGGCATTCCGATTTTTCTTGTATTTGAACACATTGTTCCAGGTGCGATCTTCCAGTCAATAACGCCAGAGAGAATTCCACGCAGTTTTCATGACCGCAGACTTTGCAATTGGTTGCAGGGAGCCGCTTGAAGATTTCTACAGAGCCTATGCCCAGCCTCACTTTCGTTTCGGGCATAAGGGTGTCTTTTCGTTCCCATGCCTGAATTATGAGTTCAACGGCGCTTCGGATCAGAATCCACGCATCCAGAAGATCGTCCGCTCGACAAATCACTATTTTGTTGCCCCAGAAGGACAAGAGTCTGTGCTCCTCCTCGAAAGCCAATACAGGACCGTTGGGATGAAATGCTCCGCCTCTTATAAATCTTGCCATGTACGGTATCAGCGCATCCAGGCTCTTCTCACAAACCGATTCCACCCTCAATCTGGTAGGGTCCGTAAGACTCGGTTTGATTGAAGTGATTCGAAATTCTCCTATGATTTCCCTCCACTTGGAGTCTGGAGGGTCAGCCTCGGGAACGTCTCTTCGAAATCTTACATGAGGGACTATACCGCTTACGAGCACTCCCTTACTTTCCAACATCCCCAAAATATCTGTGGACATTCCGGCTACCAGAATACTGGTCGCGGTCAATCCCAGGCAGAAATCTGGAGGTTCAATCGCTTCAAAGGATATTTTGACCGATTGAAGAGCTTCGATTCCCGCCTCAAAAGAGGCCTGATCCGGAAAAATCACGATTTGAGCCATGTGAATATCAATCATGAAGTCTGGGATTTAGTCAAGTGGATACGCGGGGAATGACACCTTGCCACAATGATTTATCAACAGGTGTTAATAACTTCCAAGATGGTCTAAAAAAGCGCATTCGGAAGGGCCTGGGATTCCAGGGTCTTAGCTTCTCACCTGATTTTACTAACCATTTTCACTTGCACCGCCGTGGGGCATTTTGTCAAAAATGCTTTTGAAGAGCCGCTCCCTGAAAGTTGTGCACAGATTTACTGTCAAGTTATCCACAGAAATTGTGCATATCCTCATGAACCTAGAATTGGCCGCGCTATGCGCTGACGAGCTACCAACAGGTCATAAGATTTCCTGACCCCAATATGCTAGAGATCGCGGAAGCAAGCTCAATGCTCGTCAAACTTGCAAAACCGCCGGAAATATGATTTGGATATCGGAACGTAGATTGCCCATCTCGGAATGTACCTCCAGGCCGGACCATTTTTCAGAGACGAATATGCAGACCCTAAGAGACGTTTTCTATTCCCTCAGCGCCGTCAATTTCGTAGACATAGGGATTATGGCCTGCCTTATCTACTTTGTGACTGCTTGGCTCAAGGGTACCGCGCGTTTCAGATCCTCGCCACGATGTTCGGCATAGGCCTGTTTTATTTGGCCGCTTCCTCTATGGGTCTCATTCTTACTTCAGTTCTGTTTCAGTATTTGTGGGCGGCGATAATCGTGGTGCTGGTGATCGTATTCCAGCCGGAGATAAGAGAAATGCTGGATCGAGCTTCTCCGATCCGGTATTTGAGCGGCATTCATAACAATGATATTGAGCCTGACCTCATTGATGAAATGGTAATAGCCGCTGCAGAACTGGCTCGACACAAAGTCGGCGCACTCATCGTATTCCAACGGATGAACCGTCTGGACAATGTGATTCTCCATGGCAAGCTTCTGGACAGCATTGTCTCATCGGATGCTATTGTCACGATTTTCCAAAAGACGTCGCCACTCCATGATGGAGCGGTGCTCATCCACAGAGGTAGAATAAGATCCGCAGGATGCATACTGCCCCTATCAAGGGATGAAGATCTAAGCTCCAGGTTCGGCACGAGGCACAGGGCTGCTTTGGGATTAACTGAAAAAACAGATGCATTCTGCGTAGTTGTTTCCGAGGAGCGTGGTGAGGTTTCAGTTGTAGAGAGAAAGGAGATCACCAATTTCAAAAAGAAGGGTGATTTCCGACAGTCCCTGGAGAGAGAACTCGGCCAATTCAAGAGTGAACAGCCTCAGCCTCGACCCGGTTTCATGTCTTTGCTCACATCCAACTGGCGTCTCAAGATTCTTTCCGTAGCTTCAGCAGTTTTTCTGTGGTTCGTAATAGTTGGGCCGCAGCGTTCGGAAGTGGGAATGTCAGTTCCCATACAGTACACGAATCTGCCGCCTGTTATGGAGATCACCGGTCAATGGATGGATCGGATCGATGTAAGACTGCGCGGCTCCGAGGCAGGACTTGCAAACGTGAATCCGGCTTCAGTGAGGGCTGTGGTGGATTTGAGTAATGTCCTGCCTGGCCTGAATTATTTCAGGATCTCAGAAAAGAATTTATTGGTGCCTCCAGGCATAAAAATAGCTCAAATAAGGCCTTCAGACCTTCATCTGACAATTGAAGCCGCTTTGGCCAAAAAAATTACCGTTGTGCCTACTATTGTGGGAAACTTGCCTGAGAACACTAAAGTTCAGGTAAATCCTCCGGAGATTCTAATCAAAGCTCTCCAAGGAGATCTTAAGAAAGTAACGTCCATCACAACCGAACCGGTCAGTGCAGCGGAATTGCATGCCAAAGGCAAGGTGACAATTCCGGTGGTTATAAAGCCCGAGGGTTTACGGATTGATTCTGTGGATCCCGTGCAGGTTACGGTGATTCTGGATGTTGAAAAACCATAATCAGCGGGGCTGCGTCCCTGGATTTACTCACGCAGGCATTGTTGTGGTTAACAAATTCGACGGCTTACAAAAATCGCGCCTTGCTCCCCTTTGGATAGGGGGGACAAAAGCAGCATTCTCCAGCTTTTCTAAGGCGCTGGGAGAGTTTTCAAGGTGGGGAAATATTTTCTTTCTGAATTGTTCTCTTGGCAAAAAAAGCCACTGTCATTGCGAGGGCGTAAGCCCGTGGCAATCTCCCAACCGTTAGGAATAGATTGCTTCGTCGTTTTACTCCTCGCAATGACACCGGTCTCACACCCCGATTCTCTGGCAACGGCACAATTCCGTTTTCTTTTGATTCCTACGGGATCAGCCCCCAATCTAAATCGAAAAAGCGTTCCATGGACTGACAAATGACCTTTGCCAACAAGCTTTTGAGTTTTCTGGGGTTTTCCGAGGGTCTGCGGGTGGACTTGGCTATGGACCTGGGAACAGCCAATACGCTTATTTACGTCAAAGGCAAAGGCATCATTGTCAACGAGCCTTCAGTGGTCGCGATAGATACCCGCACCAACAAGCCCGTTGCGATTGGCAGGACTGCTCGCCAGTTTCTGGGACGTACTCCTCCCCATGTACCGCGCGGAAAGGCCGCTCAAGGATGGCGTGATAGCAGACTTCGACGCCGCCATGGCTATGGTGAAGGGATTCCTTGGAAAGGCATTCACGCCAAGGTTCTGGCTTAACCCGCGAATCGTAATCGGAGTGCCCTCGGGGATTACGCAGGTAGAAAGAAGAGCGGTCAAGGATTCAGCTTACCAGGCTGGCGCCCGCCATATTTTCCTGATGGAGGAGCCCATGGCCGCGGCTTTGGGGTCGGGGCTGGACGTTGACATGCCCGTAGGCAACATGGTTGTGGACATAGGAGGGGGAACTACCGAAGTAGCAATAATCTCTCTTTGTGCGACCGCTTACTGCGAATCCATTCGTGTTGCCGGAGATGAAATGGATGAGGCCATATTGCGCTATCTTCAGAAAAACATGCACATCGAGGTGACCCCAGAGCTCGCGGAGGAAATCAAAATCCGCATCGGCCGCGCAGATAAAAGCGGATCAGTGAACAAAATGCCGGTAACCGGAAAAGAACTTGGAAAAGGCGGCCCTCGAACAGTGGAAGTAACATCCAACCATGTAGCTGAAGCCCTTGAGGAACCGGTCGACGCAATACTTGATACCATTCGAAGGGCCCTGGAAAACGCATCTCCAGCGCTGTTGGCAGATGTGAAGGAGCGGGGCATGATACTCTCGGGTGGGGGAGCGCTGCTTTCGGGTTTGGATCAACTTGTTTACAAAATGATGGGAATACGAGCTTATATGGCTGACGATCCTCTCGCTGCCGTCGTCCGCGGTTGCGGAATGGCGCTGGAAGACCTGCCGCGATGGGAACGCATATTTGTGAAGTAAAGACAACCAAGATGGAACAAGAATGAGGCCGTTCATGGATTCTAGGGACAAGGAACTTCTTAATGAAATTCAGGTGGGTTTTCCCGTTGAGCCCCATCCTTACCGCGTGCTGGGCGAAAAGCTCAACATGACGGAGAAAGAGGTCCTGGACCGCATAACCGCCCTGAAACGTGAAGGAATAATCAGGCGTATGGGAGCTTCCATCAACTCGCGGCGCGTCGGCTACGTGAGCACTTTGCTGGCAGCAGAAGTTCCTCCCGAAAAGTTCGACTCATTCGTTGAGACAGTCAACACGTGCCCAGGGGTGACTCACAATTACGAAAGAAAGCACAAATACAACGTGTGGTTCACATTAATCGCATCGTCCCAATCTGAAAAGGAACGCATCATAAAAGAGCTTTCCCAAAAAACTGGCGTAGAAATACTCGACTTCCCTGCAAACCGGATCTTCAAAATCAGGGTGGATTTCAAGTTCTGATCTATTCCTGTCCTCCATGCATGCAATCAGTAGCCCCTTTTTCGGAGCTCTCGCACAGTAAACAAGGTGTTGCAATGTGCTCGAATGTCTGTTACAAAGCACAGTTTGTGCGTTTTGCTGTGCAAAAGTTGCATGAATATTTCTTTTAACTGTAACTGAATAAACATGCCCTCTTAGAAGTAAAACTTACGACATTCAAACAATATGGCAAAAACAAATCGTTTCCTCCTCATTACTCTGCGAATCGCGAAAAGTTTTACGAAAGCGCAATACCATTTTGACACTTGTTTTGACTTATCCTACAATTTGGTAAGGTTGCCGCGTGGGCATAACTGAAGTTCTCTTTTTCCCGGGGATAACATGGAAAATCGTAACGGAGAGCCAAAAGTCAAAAGAGAGGTCCAGGAACTTTTGCTGCTCTTTGACATAAGCCAAACTCTGGACCGCAGCCTGGACCTTCGAGATGTCGTAGGGCCTGTCCTCGACCATATAGCAAAACATATGGGCATGTTGCGAGGCACTCTCACGCTTCTGAATCGCGAATCAGGGGAAATCTTTATTGAAGCTGCCCACGGCCTCTCGGAAACCCAAAAAGAACGAGGCAGATACAGGCCCGGAGAAGGAGTCATCGGCAAAGTAGTCAGGACCGGCAAGCCCGCTGTGGTCCCCCACATCAGTGATGAACCGCTATTCCTGGACCGCACAGGGGCGCGCAAGGGCCTCCGAAAAGAGGATATTTCTTTCATATGCGTACCCATCAAAATTGAGAACGAAGTTGTGGGCACTCTCAGCGCGGACCGTCTCTTCGAAGAAGTGGTGGCCTTTGAAGAAGATGTGCGCTTGCTTTCCATAATAGCCTCAATGATTGCCCAGGCGGTTCGACTAAGACAATCCGCCCAAGAAGAGCGCCATCGACTTTTGGAGGAAAACCTTCGTCTTCAGCATCAGCTCAAAGAGCGTTTCAGACCATCCAATATTGTCGGGAATTCCAAGGGAATGCAGGTTGTGTATGATCTTATCGCCCAGGTTTCCAAAAGCGACACTACCGCCTTGATAAGGGGCGAAAGCGGCACGGGCAAGGAATTGGTAGCGCACGCGATACACTTCAATAGCCTCAGGTCTACAAAACCCTTCATTAAGGTCAACTGCGGCGCGCTGCCGGAAAGCGTAGTTGAAAGTGAACTGTTCGGCCATGAAAAAGGAGCGTTCACCGGAGCCATAGCGACCAGGAAAGGCCGTTTCGAGTTGGCCAACGGAGGGACCATTTTCCTGGATGAGATAGGTGACCTTTCCCCTACTACCCAGATCAAACTATTAAGAGTCCTTCAGGAAAAGGAATTCGAGCGCGTAGGTGGCACAGTGACCATCAAAGTTGACGTTCGTGTAATTACTGCAACGAACAGGGACCTGGAAGACCTCATTACAGAGGGAATATTCCGTCAGGACTTGTATTACCGCCTGAATGTCTTCCCAATACATATCCCCCCCCCTTAGAGAACGAAAAACCGATATCCCGCTTCTTGCGGATTATTTCGTAGAGAAATACAGCAGGGCCAATCACAAAACCATAAGGCGGATTTCCACCCCGGCAATTGACATGCTCATGAGCTATCACTGGCCCGGAAACGTCAGGGAACTCGAAAACTGCATGGAACGCGCCGTGCTCTTGAGCAGCGATAACGTAATACACGGGCATCACCTGCCGCCAACCCTGCAAACTGCCGAAGCGAGTGGAACAACGCATCATGGAACTCTGGACGGAACCCTAGAGAATATCGAGCGCGACCTGATCCTGGACGCGCTGAAAGCGGCTCGTGGCAACAAGGCCAAAGCGGCCCGCGCCCTTGGCATATCTGAGCGGATAATGGGCTTACGAGTGAAGAAGCTCGGCATAAGCCCCAGGCGTTTCCGTACGATAATGTAACCCCGCCTATCCAATACCTACATATATGTCAGTTTTGGTGACTAATCGTACGCCAGCGTATTGATTCCTTTTACCGAAAAACGACGCAATTCAGCGGCTTACCTACTTATTCTCGATACTTTCAATCTTGGCACTCCCCTTGCTTTATTACCCGCCAAGAAAAAAGCTGCCGTTTCGACTGCTCTGATCAGTTTCCCGCGGAATCGTGAGCGCTCACCCCCAAGAAACGCGACGGCTTAATAAACGAAGCATATTCGGAGGTGTTCTCGAGATGAATGCTGCAGACAACGCATGGGTTTTGGCCTGTTCGGCTTTGGTGCTCCTTATGACGCCGGGTTTGGCCATGTTTTATGGAGGAATGACCAGGTCCAAGAACGTGCTTTCAACCATGATGCACAGTTTCTTTCTTATGGGACTGGCGTCCCTTATCTGGCTTTTTTACGGTTTCAGTCTTGCCTTTGCCCCGGATATTGGTGGCGGCCTTCTGGGCAGCCTACAGCACTTCGCTCTGGAAGGCGTAGGAGCCGAAGTCTGGCCTGATCAAACTATTTGCGGTCTGACTTTCATGATCTTCCAATGCATGTTTGCGGTGATTACTCCGGCGCTCATATCGGGTTCTTTTGCAGAACGCATGAAATTCAGCTCGTTCATTGTCTTCATGGTCCTGTGGTGTACCTTAGTCTATGCGCCTGTAGCCCACTGGGTGTGGGGGCCTGACGGTTGGCTGCTCAAGATGGGAGCACTTGATTTCGCAGGCGGCACTGTAGTTCACATAAACGCTGGAGTCGCGGGCTTGGCTTGCGCATTGGTTCTCGGGAAACGCAAGGGATACGGCACAGCTCCCATGATACCTCACAACCTTACCCTCACTCTTTTGGGAGCTGGTCTCCTCTGGTTCGGCTGGTTCGGGTTCAATGCAGGTAGTGCTTTGAAGGCTGACGGTACGGCTGCCATGGCGTTTGTCGTGACTCACATGGCCACAGCGGCGGCAGCGGTCTCCTGGGTAATGGCCGAATGGATCATCAGAGGCAAACCCACCACTTTAGGCGTGGCATCCGGCGCGGTTGCGGGCCTAGTGGCCATCACTCCGGCCTCAGGGTACGTAGGCCCGGTATCTTCAGTCATAATCGGCGGCGTTGCGGGTGTTGTGTGCTACCTGGCCGTTTTGGCAAAAGGTCCTCTCGGGTATGACGACTCCCTTGACGTTGTCGGAGTGCACGCGATAGGCGGTATCTGGGGAGCGCTCGCAACTGGTCTATTTGCTTCCAAGGCCATAAACGCGGCAGGCAACGACGGGCTATTCTTTGGAAATGCCGGTCAACTCTGGACGCAGATAATCGCGGTGGTGGTTACAATAGTCTATTCAATGGTCGTCAGCTTCATAATCCTTTACGTAATAAAAGCCGTGATGGGATTGCGAGTAACCGAGGAAGAAGAAGTGTCCGGTGTGGACCTCTCATCTCACGGCGAGGCCGGTTACACGCTGTAATGTGTGAAAGCCGGTTGTGGCTTTCCATTATACACATGAAATCCGGTCTGCAATTCCAGATACCGGATATCCGAAAAGGGGATAACGAATGAAAAAAGTCGAAGTGATACTGAAACCTTTCAAACTCGACGACGTCAAAGAAGCTCTGAGTTCCATTGGCATTCAAGGAATGACCGTGACTGAAGTTAAGGGGTTCGGTCGTCAGAAAGGGCACAAAGAGATATATCGTGGTGCGGAATATCTGGTTGATTTTCTACCTAAAATCAAGATCGAGATGGTAGTGGTCTCTGAGATGGTAGACCAGGTGCTGGAGAAGGTAATTTCAGCAGCTCGAACCGGTACTATCGGTGACGGCAAGATCTTCGTGATGCCGGTGGAAACCGTGGTGCGCATACGTACCGGCGAGAGGGACTCTGACGCTGTTTAGCGAAGAGCGAAGCTTAAAGTCTTTTTGCTAGAGTAAACCCCTTTGTTCCCAGGCTCCAGAGTGTGCCTCAGAATCGAGAGTTCGGAAAAACGAACAGGGTTCTAGTCAACCGATGGTTCGAGACACTCTCTTCAGCTTGGGAACAACATCAGAAGGATTGAGGAAATCGGGGACAGGCTTTCCAGCCTGCCATTATTGGTCTTTTCTCATTCCCAGGCCCTGCCTACACTGTCATGTGAAACTTTCCAAACAGAACCTGGAAGGCACGCCAAATGTTGTTGAATTAACAATTATTCCATCGCCCCACCTCTTCACCCTGGACGTGGGTCCAGAAGATGTTGAACAGTCTGGATTCCGTCTTTCGACGGAATGACGACTAGAGGTTGCGCACCGTGGAACGACGGCTCAAATCGACAGCATCGGGAAGCCATGGTTTCGGACCTTGGGAATCATAAATCTTAGGACTTTCGTGGGACACACATTTTTGGGGAACGGACGCCCCATAGAAACTGGCTAGCAATAGAGAGGCTTGGCCTCCTCCCGACGCCGGAGAAGCAGAAGACTAACCCACGAATAGTGCATTAACCGCCGCGGCGGTGATCGGAACGCCACTGCAAGAAAAGGGCTGAGGTCTTCGCGCAGGATTAGTACCGAAGATGTAACTTTTATCGGATCAAAAATACCTAATCGTAAGAAATTTGCGTTGTGGATGTGGAAGCTCAAGATTGTTCGTGAATAACTTGTTAGCTCCTATCAACACGTTATCGGTATTCCCTGCAAACCTGGGAAGTCTGGCACATGGATTGCTACGTCTGCGCCAAAAATGTAAGGCCAAGTTCGTCTTAAGCGCACCATGCCTTACGGCCTGGGCTGAGAGGAGTGTAGGAATAGCCGGCGCCCACTCTTTCGGAGCTTTGGCGAAATCCGTAGGAGCGAAATATGAATGGCGCAGATACCGCTTTTGTAATGGCCTGCTCGGCGCTTGTCCTGGTGATGACCCCAGGTCTGGCTATTTTTTACGGAGGACTGACGCACTCCAAGAACGTGCTGTCTACAATGATGCACAGTTTTTTTCTGATGGGTTTGGCTTCTGTCCTCTGGCTGGTTTACGCGTACAGTCTGGCTTTTGGCCCCGACGTTGGAGGAATTATAGGTAATCTCAGCCACTTCATGGGATCTGGTGTAGGGGCTGCGGTCAAAGAAGGTTTGACCATTCCACATTCGCTTTTCATGACGTTTCAGGGGATGTTTGTGATTATCACGCCGGCATTGATTTCCGGCGCAATAGCGGAGCGGATGAAATTCAGCTCGTTCATAGTCTTTACCGTGCTTTGGATTACTCTCGTGTATGCGCCCATATGTCACTGGGTCTGGGGTGAAGGATGGCTGCAAAAATTGGGTTGTCTTGATTTTGCAGGAGGTCTGGTCGTTCACTTGAATTGCGGAGTAGCCGCCCTGGTCTCGGCCCTGGTGGTGGGAAAACGCAAGGGTTATGGGACTAAGGCATTTATACCGCATAATTTAACACTTACTCTCCTGGGCGTGGGACTGCTCTGGTTCGGCTGGTTCGGTTTCAATGCCGGCAGCAGGCTCGCAGCGGATGCAGTGGCTTGCAATGCGTTCCTTACCACCCACATGGCTGCCGCAATGGGAGCGCTCTCCTGGGTATTCGCAGAATGGATTTTGAAGAAGAAACCGACGACTCTGGGTCTCGCTTCCGGCGCAGTAGCAGGTTTGGGTTCGATTACTCCTGCATCCGGATTTGTAGGAGCAGGGTCCGCGTTAATAATAGGAGCAGTTGCGGGCGTGATCTGCTATTTGGCGGTATTGTCGAAGGACCGTCTTGGGTACGATGATTCTCTGGACGTGGTAGGCATTCACGGAGTAGGAGGCGTTTGGGGAACGCTGGCTACGGGTCTGTTCGCCTCCAAACTCATAAATGAGTCGGGAAATGACGGTTTGTTCTTTGGGAATGCGAGCCTGTTCGGTATACAGTTGATTGGTGTTTTGGCCACGGCCGCTTATTCCTTAATCGTGACCCTCATAATCCTGTACATAGTGAAGGCCGTGATGGGACTTCGTGTCACCCGAGACGAAGAAGATGCCGGCGTGGACACCTCGGCTCACGGCGAAGTCGGCTACAATTTCTGAGGCAGTTCTGCGGGATTTTTGATTTTTCCATTGCATCCGATGAATTGCCCGTGACAATCTGCATAGAGGTACCCGGATAGTCAAAAAGGGGAAACGAATGAAAAAGGTTGAAGTAATTATAAAGCCGTTCAAACTTGATGACGTCAAAGAGGCGCTTAGTTCGGTCGGCGTCCAGGGAATGACGGTCACTGAAGTTAAAGGGTTCGGCCGCCAGAAGGGCCACAAAGAAATCTACAGGGGAGCTGAATATCTGGTTGATTTCCTTCCCAAAATCAAGATAGAGATGGTTGTGCGCTCTGAGATATTGGACCAAGTGATTGAAAAAGTCATAGCGGCAGCCCGTACCGGAAGCATAGGGGATGGCAAAATATTCGTGCTTCCGGTGGATACCGTTGTTCGTATCAGAACCGGTGAACGTGACGCTGACGCGTTATAGATGTACGTTATTTCGTGATTCGAGTTTTCGAGCATCTTTTCTGATTTGAACTCGAACCGCAGAATTCAGATCTCCAAGATTAGCGAGTCCCTCTATAGGACGGACAATCTTGAATCGGTTTGTCCCATCTTGTGGACGACCAAGAATATCTTTCAAGAAAAGAAGGAGCATTGCATGGATCCCAAAGAGGGTATCGAGTACGCAAAGAAGAACAACACGGTGATGGTGGACCTCAAGTTCATGGATTTCCCCGGAATGTGGCAGCATTTTAGTGTGCCCCTGCACGAACTTGAGGAAGATTCCTTTGAGGAAGGTTTCGGATTTGACGGATCGTCCATCCGTGGTTGGCAGCCCATCCACGCGTCAGACATGTTGGTGATTCCTGATCCCGACACAGCATTGATGGACCCCTTCATGGAGCACCCTACCCTTTCCTTGATCTGCAATATCGTGGATCCGGTAACCAAGGAACGCTACAGCAGAGATCCCAGAAATATTGCTCAAAAAGCCGAAGCCTATCTGAAGTACACCAAGATTGGAGATACTGCCTTCTTCGGACCGGAAGCCGAATTCTTCATCTTTGACGATGTGCGTTACAGCTATGCCTCTAACCTGAGCTTCCATCAGGTGGATTCAATCGAGGGCACCTGGAACACGGGCCGCGACGAGAACCCCAACCTCGGTTACAAGCCGCGGCATAAGGAAGGCTATTTTCCTGTTTCTCCCAGCGATTCTCAGCAGGATATCCGTACCGAAATGGTGATGGTGCTGGAGAGCCTGGGGATCACCATTGAAGCCCAGCATCACGAAGTTGCCACAGCCGGCCAGGCCGAGATAGATATGAAATTCTCACCGCTGGTGAAAATGGGCGATCAATTGATGTGGTTCAAATACGTTCTGAAGAATGTTGCCAAACGTCATTGCAAGACCGTGACATTCATGCCCAAACCCCTGTTCGAGGATAACGGCTCCGGTATGCATACACACGTAAGCATCTGGAAAGATGGCGCTCCTCTGTTCGCTGGCGACAAGTACGCAGGGCTTTCCCAGATGGCGCTCTGGGGCATCGGCGGAATTTTGAAGCATGCCCCCGCTCTGTGCGGAATTTGCAACCCTACCACTAACTCTTATAAGAGGCTGGTTCCGGGATTCGAAGCGCCGGTCAACCTGGCCTACTCTTCCAGAAACCGGTCAGCTTGCTGCCGTATCCCCATGTACAGCGCATCCCCAAAAGCCAAGAGAATCGAGTACAGAACTCCGGACCCGTCTTGCAACGGATACATGGCTTTCAGCGCTCTTCTAATGGCAGTTATCGACGGCATCGAAAACAAGATGGATCCGGGCGAGCCCTTGGACAAAGACATTTACGCTCTTTCCCCGGAAGAATTAAAGGACGTTCCCTCCACCCCTGGCAGCCTGGAAGAAGCCCTGAAAGCGCTCGAAGCAGACCACGAATTCCTGATGAAGGGCGACGTGTTCACTCAGGACGCCATTGACATGTGGATCGAATACAAGACTGACGCTGAAGTGAACCCTGTAAGAACGAGACCGCATCCTTACGAGTTCGCGCTCTACTTTGACATTTAATCCCAGGAGTTCTGCCTAATGGACTTCTGATCACTAGGGGTTGATAGGCTGAGCTCTTCCTTCCGATGACGCCCCCTGGAAATCTGCTTGAGAGCAGATAAATTGCGGCGGGAAAATCAATAAAGGTTTCCCGCCAAAGTTTTTTGAGGAAACTATTAGCCGCGCTAGTAATCCGAGTTCAGATTTCTATTTTTTTATAGTGCCAAGAAAAATATTTGGAATAACTGACAAATCCCATCCAAACCCTCTTTATTAAGCAGGGAAATAAGATGTTTCCCTTTACCCCCCCTTCCTAAAGCGGGGCTGGGTGATAGTCGTAAGAATAAGCCAGTGAAGACATTGCTGGCAAACAGTCGCGGGGCGGCAGTGACATGCCAAAAGCATAGTCTTCGTAGCGGCCGGCGTCTCTGCCGGCCAAAGAGCCACGGAATGGCGGGCGCGGAGGCCCGCCGCTACGGCAGAAGAACCGAGCCGTGCTTATTCTAGCGCCTTGTATGATACCCCCCAGAAGTACCTCTCGACGAGAGTGCTTCGAGCGAGGGAGGGGACTAGGGAAGTTCTGGTGGTCACCCACAGTACTAGCTGGTATAGGGGGGTCGCACGGCCGTTTGGTTTTCTGAAGAAAGCTAGACAACGGACCGGCAGATCGTTAACGCCTGGGCCTTCAAAGGCTGTCCCATAGCTGGATCGCCGGAGCCGACGTGCGAAAAGCCCGAACAGTCGCTGGGCCTTCTGAGGCCGTATCCACAAGGGAGGGACATCGCCCGTGTCTGAAAAGATCTTCGTCGGCATAGATATCGCTAAGGACAGCCTGGACATTCATCTGCTCCCGTCAGGCGTACGCTTCTCCTGTCGGAATACTGCGGATGACCTCGATGCGCTTGTATAACGTCTCAAGAAAGAGGTCCCCGCGTTAATCGTCATGGAAGCAACCGGCGGTTACGAAGTCATACTCGCCGCAGAGTTTGCTTCAGCCGGACTTCCCGTTGCCGTGGTTAACCCCAAGCAGGCCCGAAACTTTGCCCGAGCACTCGGAAAACAGGCTAAAACGGATTCCATCGATGCCTATGTGTTGGCTCGGTTTGCACAGGACATGAGGCCTCCTGTGAGGCCTATTCTCAATCAGGAGGAACAAGCCATCAAGGAATTGGTCGCCCGGCGCCGCCAGATCGTGCTGCAGCGTGCCTCGGAAAAAAACCGACTCCATCATGCTCGCTCCGAGCTCGTCCTCCAAAGCATTCAGCGCATCATCATGGCACTGAATCAGGAAATTCGGTCTATTGATCAGGATCTCGATACGACCATCAAGAACTCCTCCATCTGGAGTCAGAAGGAAGAAATCTTGCTGAGCGTTCCCGGCGTTGGTCCAGTCACTGCGAGAACACTCATAGCAGACCTGGCTCCGCTGGGCGAGGCAAGTCGCGCTGAAATCACCAGTCTCGCGGGTCTGGCGCCGTTCAACCGTGACAGCGGCATCATGAGAGGCAAGCGTAGTATCATGGGGGGCCGCCAGTCAGTCCGCAAGGCTTTGTACATGGCCGCAATCACAGGTGTGAAGCGCAACGAAAGACTCCGGGCCTTCTATCAGCGTCTCGTGGCATCAGGAAAGCCGTTCAAGGTAGCGATAGTCGCCTGCATGCGGAAACTCCTGGTCATCCTGAACGCCATGATCAGGGAAAAAATCATGTATCAGGAACTTTCCACTTGACCGGAGACACAGTCGCCTATGGGGGCTGGGGGGATTTTGATTCGGACATAATTTTCGGCAAATGCGGCAAATGGCCCAAATCCCTTGAACAACAACGGTTGAGATGAGTATGTGATACAATTTGTCGCGTTGTTCGGCATTCCTCGGGATGGTGAGGCGTTTCGATGGCTGTTATCAGGATAGCGCAGGCTCAAATAAACCCCACGGTTGGGAACCTCAACGGCAACGTCAAAAAGATCGCTCACTGGGTGGAGCGCGCCAAGGATATAGGTTCGGACATTGTAACATTTCCGGAACTTGCCCTCTGTGGGTATCCGCCGGAAGACCTGCTCATGAAGTGCAGTTTTCTAGACGATAACATGACCGCTCTTGAGGAATTGATCCCGCTCTGTTCAGGAATTACTTCCCTTGTGGGATTTCCCCACATGGAGAAGGGAAAAGTCTACAATGCTGCCGCCCTCATACATGATGGTAGGCTTGTCGGAATTTACCACAAGATTGAGCTCCCCAATTATGGTGTGTTCGACGAAAAAAGATACTTCCATTCCGGAAATGAATGCCTTGTTTTTGAAATGGCTGGCGTTCGCTTTGACATTACGATTTGCGAAGACATCTGGATTCAAGGCTCAATTACAGAGTGCCACACGGCCAACAATTGCGCGCAAGCGACTCTGAGTATTAACGGGTCCCCATATTTCGCAGGAAAACTGGGCGTACGGCGCCAGGTGATAAGCAGGTTCGCTGCGGCGACCGGCACCACTGTCTTCTACAACAATCTTGTGGGAGGACAGGATGAGCTCGTCTTTGACGGCGGTGCCATAGTGGTCGATCCGAAAGGACTACTCCTCGCGTGTGGCCCGCGTTTCCGGGAAGACATTCTCGTATTTGATTTTGAAGCAGGCGAAGCGTCCCCGCCCTTGTGCGCTCCTGGAGTCCCTTATTACAGATGCGAACCTTTGGGCCGACCTGATCGTCCCAAAATCGAGCCTCACATTGCTCCGGATATAGACAAGACTGACGAGATCTATCAAGCTCTCGTGCTCGGGGCCACTGACTATGTGCAAAAAAATGGTTTCAAGAAAGTTGTAATAGGCCTGAGTGGAGGAATCGACTCCGCGTTGACAGCAGCCATAGCAGTGGACGCCCTCGGTTCAGATCGCGTGGTCGGAGTGACCATGCCATCACAGCATACCTCCGAACATACCTTTTCCGACGCCGCTCTGCTGGCAAAAAGTTTGAACATCGAACTGATAACGGTCCCTATCCGTGACATATATCAATCATATGTGACTGCCCTCCAAGAGCATTTCAGGCAAGGAATTCCCGGAGTGGAGTTCGAAAACATCCAGGCTCGCATACGAGGCAATATTCTGATGGCTTTGTCCAACAGATTCGGATGGTTGGTGCTGACCACAGGCAACAAGAGCGAGATCTCCGTCGGCTACTCCACACTCTACGGCGACATGGCAGGCGGATTCTCATTGATAAAAGACGTGCCCAAGACACTGGTTTATGAACTATCGGAGTACGTGGAACCGAAAAGCCGGTCGAGATGTGATCCCGCGTTCAATAATCGACAGGGCACCTTCAGCGGAACTCAGGCCGGATCAGAAGGACGAGGACTCTCTGCCACCTTATTCTATTTTGGACCCCATTCTCAGGGAATACGTGGAAGAAGATAAAGATCCGGATGATATACTGAATTCCGATCCCTTTCTGGTGTGGGAAGTCGTCCGGATGGTGGACCGCAATGAGTACAAGAGGCGTCAGGCCGCTCCGGGCCTCAAAATTACTCCCAAGGCATTCGGCAGGGATCGCCGGCTGCCAATTACTAATCGTTATCTCGACAATAGACTAAACAGGAACAGGAAATGCCGATGAAGTTCATAGTTCTTATGCACAACGAGACCGAGGGGCCTGGCTCGCTCGGGACCTATTTGGAGTCCATAGGCGGAAGCATTGAGTTATTAATGCTTTACGAAGGCGCTTCGCTACCTACAGGGCTTGGAGGATTCGACGCGATCATATCCATGGGAGGTCCCATGAATGTGTACGAGGAGGACAAATATCCTTTCCTAAATGACGAAACGGTTTTTCTGAACGAGGCTGTCAACGCTGGGGTTCCCGCATTAGGAATCTGCCTTGGTGCGCAGATGATAGCCAAATCCCAGGGAGCGGCTGTGATCAAATCTCCCAAGAAAGAAGTGGGGTGGTGTCGCATAGATCTGACCCAAAAAGGTCAAGCGGATAATCTTTTTCAGGGATTGCCTTTGTCATTGGAAGTCCTGCAGTGGCACGAAGACATGTTCAATATCCCTGAGGGGGGTGTCTTGCTCGCTGGGTCTGAAGACTGTCCTCATCAGGCTTTTCGTTATAAGAACGCTTTCGGACTGCAATTTCATGTGGAAGTCACGCAGGAAATTCTTACGGACTGGTTTTCCGAGTCACCGGATTTTCCTTCTATGATGGCCAGGCATGGCCAGGTGAAAGAGGTCTTGTCCGGGCATGCGGAGCGGATGTATAAGAATTTTGTGAGTTTGATCAAACGTCCATCTTCGCAATCGTTTACGGAATTATTCACTTGCCAAAGAGTGTAGCTGTCATTGCGAGGGCGAAAGCCCGTGGCAATCTCCAAACGACAAGAGCAGATTGCTCTTCGGCGTTGATTCTTTGGTAACGAAGTAATTCCATTCATTTATGAGGGGAGTGGGCCATACTATTGTGGGGCAGGCTTTCCAGCCTGCCAATTCTGAAATGCCTATGATGGCAGGCTGGAAAGCCAGCCCCACAACTGGCAATCTACGTCGTGCTGCTTGCCCAACGTCGGCACACGTCCTCAAATGTTCAGATACAGGCGGCAGACAATTGTTGGGTAAATCCCCTGCCCCACTGGAGATCCTCAGATGAAGGTTTCAGATATGACGTGCGAGTTCTGCGATTTTTATGAACCGTGGGAATCAGACACCCCTGTACTGATTAGCTCAAGCCGGGAAGACAATTACAGGGGCCCCTGGACCATTGAAATCAACGGTTCGTGCCGAAGATTCCCTCCCAAAATGCTACCGTACCCCCAAGCAGGAGGAGTAATACCCGCATATCCTGTCTTTCCAGTGGTTAACCAGAATTACTGGTGCGGTGACGGCCGCTGGACCGATCCCGCATCTGGCGAGCGCTATTACTGGGGCGACTGGGATGAGTAATAGGTGGTAGGATGCAATTACAACTGGGAACCGTATCATTTGCGGTCTTTTCGCAAGCGACGCTGATCGCTCGCTCAACATATCCTGCGTCGAGCTTGATCCGGTCATTTGCTGTCCAAATGAAACAACGCACTTAGCTCATGGAATATGTACCCTTCACCAAGAATGTGACTTTTTTCAGTGCGTTGCGCTTGAAAGTACGATCTTGGGTTGACCTAAGGGCGTAATTCACCTAAAGTACATGCACCACGATGTCCGACCACGGGCTGAGGATTTCAAATTACAGTGTGTACAGGAATATTCCTTTTTAGAGTCATTTTTCTCGCGGGGATCCTTTCTTTCTGTCTTCTCCAAGTAGACGATAATGCCGCTGTTTTTGCATTACCCTCTCCAGATGCAGAATCCAATTTTGTTCAAGGCAAGCAATTCTTCGACAAGGGAAACATCATTCAGGCAGCCAAAACGTGGGAAAACGTTTTTCCGGACCCTGTGTACGGACCGGTGGCCCAAATCCTCTTGGCTCGCGCAAAGCAGTCTGCGGGCGACTTCTCGCAGGCCGAGACAATCCTCAAGGAATTCTCCAAGAGCCACCCCAATGGCCCTTATTCTGATTTAGTGCGCGGAGCGCTTGTTGAACTCCTGTGCAAACGCAACAGCCCCGATGCGATCCCAATTCTGGAAAAAATGTCCTCAAGGGCGAATGAAAAGAACAAGACCGCTTTGATGCTCCGCATGTCGGATCTGGAACGCAATCTTGGAAATTATTCTAAAGCGGCAACCCATTACCGGACTCTTTTCCTGAATTATCCCGCCTCAGTGGAGGGGCTGAAAGCCGGAGATGCGCTCGATGCCATGGCTTACAAAGGTAACATCCCCAGGCCGACATATACCGAAAGCGATCAACTTGACCGGGCAGACCGTCTTTTCAAGAAAGGCCGATTCGATCTGGCAGCAGACGTGTATCAGGCGCTGCTAAAGGCCAAACCCGGCGACAAGCCCCTGATGCTTAAGCTTGCCAGGTGTCGCTACAAGGATCGACAGAACGAGAAAGCTATAGTCCTGCTCAAGGAAATACTAAACGGCAAGCTCTCCGATCAAGACCGCAACGATGCCAGGCACATGCTGAGCCTCGTCTATTGGCGGCTTGATAGGGACAAGGATTTCGAGTCCTGTTCTAATCAGTTGCTGGAAAAGGCACCGTTGAAACTGAAGAGAAGAGTCCTGCTGAATCTTGCGGCTCATAATTTCGAGAAGAAACGATATGCACAGGCTGAAGCACATTACAAACGGCTGCTCGATACAAACCCCGATCAGCCAATGAAATTGGACGCCAAGTGGAAAATGGCCTGGATCAAGTATTGGAACCGGAAGTATGCTGAAGCTGCTGAAGATTTTCGCGAGGCCAGGCAGCTATCTCCGGGCGGCAGAATAGAAAATGCATCCAAATACTGGCAGGCACGCTCTTTGATCATGGCGGGTCGGACTTCCGACGCAGAGACTATTCTGAAGGAACTAGTCCGGATCTCCTCCCTAGAATATTACGGACTGGAAGCAGCGGATCTGCTCGCTTCCAACGGTAAACCTGTGGGAAACGGTAACGGATCACAGAAAGCATTTCCAGATGTTGAGCTCTCGCCCGTACAGATTTCCGACCAATATGTGGGTGCAGCCCTGAAGCTCATGGATAAAGGACTCCCCGAATTCGCATTGCTGAATCTGGAAGCTCTGCCCAAAGGAACAAAAACCGCCCATCCGGTAGCTTTCCTCATGGCAAAAGCCGCGTCTGGGGCGGGGAAACATCACGAAGCCAGGGAAATACTGGTATCAGCATTCGGGGGTCTCGTGGAAAATCCCCCTGATAGCGCGCCGCCAGAGTTCGTAGAAATGGCTTTCCCGAGAATACTCTTTGCCCATACGATCAAACACTCGGAAAAGCACGCGGTTGACCCGCATTTGGTGTGGGCGGTCATCCGCCAGGAAAGCGCTTACGATCCGGCGTCTGTTTCGCCTGCAGGAGCGCTGGGGCTGATGCAAGTTACCCCGGCAGCGGCGGGGTTGACCAGGGCTAAGGGCAAAATTCCTGCAGGGGCAATACAGGAAATACTCGACCCCAAGCAAAATATTGCACACGGCATTCGGATACTGGCTAAGAATGTTAAGACTTTCCAGGGAAAACTGGTGCCCGCAGTTGCCTGGTACAATGCGGATGTGAAGAAGGTCAGGGCATGGATTCGGTCGAACGACAAGATGAAGCAGGACGAGTTCATCGATAACATCCCCTACCTAGAGACCAGGATGTACGTGAAAAAGGTCCTCGCCGGATACAGGGCTTACAGCAAACTCCATATGAAAAAAGACCTGGCTGGATTCTGGTGAGCACCGTAGGCAGAGACGCACTCAAATGTGCGTAAAAGTTCGCGTCAGCGGATGCGTACGAATGTGCACTATTTTGGTGAGTGCAATCCCAATTTCGTTCGTTTATGATGTACCAAAAATTTACGTCGCAATTCGCTAGATCGGAGGGCGGATGAAGGAATCTGAAAACGGACAGGTATTCGACGCTTCTCCTTATCTCAAGCTCTTCATAGATAAAGACGGCAGATGGTTTCAGAACGGCACGGAAATCATTCATCCGGAAATATACAAACAATTCAATCAAATGCTCGAACGTTTGTCTCATGGGGAGTACACGTGTCAGAATGGGCAACGAAATCTGCCGTGTCGAAGTAGAAGACGCCCCTTTCGTGATAATCCGCGTGAGTCAGGATGACCGAGGCCGCATATTGATGGAACTCAATGATGGGGGCTCCGAAACTCTGGACCCGGAACACCTTTGGATCAGCCAGGACAACGTCCCTTATTGTCGTGTGAAAGGCGACTCATTCCATGCAAGGTTTTCCAGGCCAGCGTATTACCAATTGGCCAAATTTATAGTGACCGATGACGAGAAGGATTTTTTTCTTCTCATCGAAGGGCGACGCACCAAGATAAAGTCAAATTCCGAGAAATTTTAGAAGTCCTCTACGGTGAGTCCACAATGAGCGTCACAGGGCCGTCGTTCACGAGTTCTACCTGCATCATGGCCCCGAATATTCCTTCCTGAACCGGGATATTCATATCGCGCAGTGTTTCCACGAAACTCTCGTACAGAGCGGAAGCCTCCTCAGGAGGAGCCAGAGTCGCGTATGACAGCAATACGTCTCCGGCCGGAGGCTTCGGCTCCTCCTTGAGGAGGCTTCCGCTCTGTACAAGAGTTTCGTGGAAACACTCCGCGATATGAATATCCCGGTTCAGAAGGAATATTCGGGGCCATGATGCAGGTAGAAATTCGTGAACGACGGCCCTGTGACGCTCATTGTGGACTCACCGTAGAGGACTTCTAAAATTTCTCGGAATTTGACTTTATCTTGGTGCGTCGCCCTTCGATGAGAAGAAAAAAATCCTTCTCATCATCGGTCACTATAAATTTGGCCAATTGGTAATACGCTCGCCTGGAAAATCTTGCATGGAATGAGTCGCCTTTCGCACGACAATAAGGGACGTTGTCCTGGCTGATCCAAAGGTGTTCCGGGTCCAGAGTTTCGGAGCCCCCATCATTCACTCCATCGATATGCGGCCTCGGTGATCCTAATTAGCGCATTATCGCGAAAGGGGCGTCTTCTACTTCGACACGCAGATTTCGTTGCCCGTTCTGACCGGGTATCCCCATGAGACAAACGTTCGAGCATTTGATTGAATTGTTTGTATATTTCCGGATGAATGATTTCCGTGCCGCTCTGAAACCATTGCCTTCTTTATCTATGAAGAGCTTGAGATGAGGAGAACATCGAATACCTATCCGTTTTCAGATTCCTGCCTCCGCCCTCCGATCTAGCGAATTGCGACGTAAATTTTTAGATTGATAAACGAACGAAATTGGGATTGCACTCACCAAAATAGTGCACATTCGTACACATCCACTGGCGCGAACTTTTACGCACATTTGATGCGTCTGCCTACGGTGCTCACCAGAATCCAGCCAGGTCTTTTTTCATATGGAGTTTGCTGTAAGCCCTGTATCCGGCGAGGACCTTTTTCACGTACATTCTGGTCTCTGGGTTGGGGATGTTATCGATGAACTCGTTCTGCTTCATCTTGTCGTTCGACCGAATCCATGCCCTGACCTTCTTGACATCCGCATTGTCCAGGCAACTGCGGGCACCAGTTTTCCCTGGAAAGTCTTAACATTCTTAGCCAGTATCCGAATGCCGTGTGCAATATTTTGCTTGGGTGCGAGTATTTACTGTATTGCCCCTGCAGGAATTTTCCCTTACCCTGGTCAACCCGGCCGCTACCGGGGTAACTTGCATCAGCCCCAGCGCTCCTGCAGGCGAAACAGACGCGGATCGTAAGCGCTTTCCTGGCGGATGACCGCCCACACCAAATGCGGGTCAACCGCGTCCTTTTCCGAGTGTTTGATCGTATGGGCAAAGGTATTCCGGGAAAGCCATTTCTACGAACTCTGGCGGCACGCTTTTTTGGGGATTTTCCACGAGACCCCCGGATGTGATACCAGTCTTTCCCTGGCTTCGTGATGTTTCCCCGCCCCAGACGCGGCTTTTGCCATGAGGGAAGCTTACCGGATGGGCGGTTTTTCTTCCTTTGGGCAGAGCTTCCAGATTCAGGAATGCGAATTCGGGGAGTCCTTTATCCATGAGCTTCAGGGCTGCGCCCACATATTGGTCGGAAATCTGTACGGGCGAGACTCAACATCTGGAAATGCTTTCTGTGTTCCGTTACCGTTTCCCACAGGTTTACCGTTGGAAGCGAGCAGATGCTGCTTCCAGTCCGTAATATTCTCGGGAGGAGATCCGGACTAGTTCCTTCAGAATAGTCTCTCGTGGAAGTCCGAACCGCCATGATCAAAGAGCGTGCCTGCCAGTATTTGGATGCATTTTCTATTCTGCCCCCCGGAGATAGCTGCCTGGCCTCGCGAAAATCTTCAGCAGCTTCAGCATACTTCCAGTTCCAATACTTGATCCAGGCCATTTTCCACTTGGCGTCCAATTTCATTGGCTGATCGGGGTTTGTATCGGGACCCGTTTGTAATGTGCTTCAGCCTGTGCATATCGTTTCTTCTCGAAATTATGAGCCGCAAGATTCAGCAGGACTTTTCTCTTCAGCTTCAACGGTGCCTTTTCCAGCAACTGATTGGAACAGGACTCGAAATCCTTGTCCCTATCAAGCCGCCAATAGACGAGGCTCAGCATGTGCCTGGCATCGTTCGGTCTTGATCGGAGAGCTTGCCGTTTCGTATTTCCTTGAGCAGGACTATGCTTTCTCGTTCTGTCGATCCTTGTAGCGACACCTGGCAAGCTTAAGCATCCGGGGCTTGTCGCCGGGTTTCGCCTTCCACCGCCTGATACACGTCTGCTGCCAGATCGAATCGGCCTTTCTTGAAAAGACGGTGCCCGTGCAAGTTGATCGCTTTCGGTATATGTCAGCCTGGGGATGTTACTTTTTTAAGCCATGGCATCGACGCATCTCGGCTTTCAGCCCCTCCACTGAGGGGGGATAATTCAGGAAAAGAGTCCGGTAATGGGTTGCCGCTTTAGAATAATTTCCAAGATTGGTTCCAGATCCGACATGCGGAGCATCAAAGCGGTCTTGTTCTTTTCATTCGCCCTTGAGGACATTTTTTCCAGAATTGGGATTGCATCGGGGCTGTTGCGTTTGCACAGGAGTTCAACAAGCGCTCCGCGCACTAAATAAGAATGGGGGCCATTGGGGTTGGCTCTTGGAGAATTCCTTGGAGGATTCCTCGGCCTGCGAGAAGTCGCCCGCAAACTGCTTTGCACGAGCCAAGAGGATTTGGGCCACCAGTCGATTACGGGGTCCGGAAAAACGTTTTCCACGTTTTGGCTGCCTAAATCATGTTTCCCTTGTCGAAGAATTGCTTGCCTTAAACAAAATTGGATTCTGCATCTGGAGAGGGTAATGCAAAAACAGCGGCATTATCGTCTACTTGGAGAAGACAGAAAGAAAAGATTCCCCGAGAAAAATGACCCTAAAAAGGAATGTTCCTGTACACACTATTATTTTGAAATCCTCAGCCCGTGGTCGGACATCGTGGTGCATGTCCATCAGGTGAATTACGCCTTTAGGTCAACCCAAGATCGTATTTTAAAGCACAACGTACTGAAAAAAAATCATATTTTTGTGAAGCGTTCATATTCCATGAGCTAAGTGAATTGTTTCATTTGGACAGCAAATGACCAGATCAAGCTCGACGAAGGATATGGTGAGCGAGCGATCGGCGTGCTTGCGAAAAGACCGCCGAATGATACGGTTCCCATTTGTAATTGCATCCTACCACCTATTCTCCGCCATCGCCCCAGTAATAGCGCTCGCCAGAGCGGGATCGGTCCAGCGGCCGTCACCGCACCAGTAATTCTGGTTAACCACTGGAAAGACAGGATATGCGGGTGTTACTCCTCCTGCTTGGGGGTTGGGTAGCATTTTTGGGAGGGATGCTTCGGCACGAACCGTTGATTTCAATGGTCCAGGGGCCCCTGTAATTGTCTTCCCGGCTTGAGCTAATCGTACCGGGGTGTCTGATTCCCACGGTTCATAAAAATCGCAGAAACTCGCACGTCATATCTGAAATCTTCATCTGAGGATTCAGTGGGGCAGGGGATTTACCCAACAATTGTCTGCCGCCTGTATCTGAACATTTGAGGACCTGTGCCGACGTTGGGCAAGCGGCACGACGTAGATCGCCAGTTGTGGGCGCTTTCCAGCCCGCCATCATTGGCATTTCAGAATTGGCAGGCTGGAAAGCCTGCCCACAATAGTATGGCCCACTCCCCTCATAAATGAATGGGATTACTTCGTTACCAAAGAATCAACGCCGAAGAGCAATCTGCTCTTGTCGTTTGGCGATTGCCACGGGTTTTCGCCCTCGCAATGACAGCTACACTCTTTGGCAAGTGAATAATTCCGTAAACGATTGCTAAGATGGACGTTTGATCAAACTCACAAAATTCTTATACATCCGCTCCGCAGCCCGGACAAGACCTCTTTCACCTGGCCATGCCTGGCCATCATAGAAGGAAAATCCGGTGACTCGGAAAACCAGTCCGTAAGAATTTCCTGCGTGACTTCCACATGAAATTGCAGTCCGAAAGAGTTCTTATAACGAAAAGCCTGATGAGGACAGTCTTCAGACCCAGCGAGCAAGACGCCCCCCTCAGGGATATTGAACATGTCTTCGTGCCACTGCAGGACTTCCAATGACAAAGGCAATCCCTGAAAAAGGTATCCACTTGACCTTTTTGGGTCAGATCTATGCGACACCACCCCACTTCTTTCTTGGGATATTTGATCACAGCCGCTCCCTGGGGATTTGGCTATCCGGTAACCTGCGCACCAAGGGAGCATACCTAATTCAAGAATGCCAGCGTGGACAGCCTCGTTCCGGAGCCAACCGGGTCATGATTTAGGAAAGGATATTTGTCCTCCACGGTCCACGTTAATGATACGGAGCCTTCCATGGATATAAATGACATTGCGAAAGGGTCAACTATTGTAGGTAACGAAGCGCCTTCGGAAAGCTTTAATAACTCAATGCTTCCGCCTATGGAGCTCCAAATAGGTCCCGAGTATGCCAGTTCCCTCGGTACTAGCCGTGGGGAGCACTTATGAACTTCATCAGCATTCACTGTTCCCTGTTTATACTATCCTCGAGATAACGATTAGTTGAGATTGGCAAAAGTCAGCAATCCCTGCCGATGCCTTGGGAGTAATTTTGAGGCCCGGAGCGGCCTGACGCCTCTTGTATTCATTGCGGTCCACCATCCGGACAACTTCCCGCACCAGAAAGGGATCGGAATTCAGTATATCATCCGGATCTTTATCTTCTTCACGTATTCCCTGAGAATGGGGTCCAAAATAGAATAAGGTGGCAGAGAGTCCTGGTCCTTCTGATCCGGCCTGAGTTCCGCTGAAGGTGCCCTGTCGATTATTGAACGCGGGATCACATCTCGACCGGCTTTTCGGTTCACGTACCCGAAAATTCATAAACCAGTGTCTTGGGCACGTCTTTTATCAATGAGAATCCGCCTGCCATGTCGGCGTAGAGTGTGGATGACCCGACGGAGATCTCGCTCTTGTTGCCTGTGGTCCACACCAACCATCCGAATCTGTTGGACAAAGCCATCAGAATATTGCCTCGTCTGGGAGTCTGGATGTTTTGGAACCCCTTCCGGGAATTCCTTGCCTGAAATGCTCTTGGAGGGCATAGCATATGATTGGTATATGCTCACGGATAGGGACAGTTATCAGTTCGAAATGTGGTAACTTTTTTTGCCAGCAGAGCAGCATCAGGAAAAGGTATCTTCGGAGATTGTGGTGTGATAGCATGGTCAATGCCTCCACGCGATCTGAACCGAGGGCGTCCACTGCTATGGCTGCTATCAACACCAAATGCAATTACCCTCCACTCAGGCCTATTACAACTTTTCTTGAAAACCGTTTTTTTGCACATAGTCAGTGGCCCCGAGCACGAGAGCTTGATAGATCTCGTCCGTCTTGTCTATATCCGAGGCAATGTGAGCTCGATTTTGGGACGATGAGGTCGGCCCAAAGGTTCGCATCTGTAATAAGGGACTCCAGGAGCGCACGAGGGCGGGGACGCTTCGCCTGCTTCAAAATCAAATACGAGAATGTCTTCCGGAAAACGCGGCCACACGCGAGGAGTAGTCCTTTCGGATCGACCACTATGGCACCGCCATCAAAGCGGGCTGATCCTGTCTTCCCACAAGATTGTTGTAGAAGACAGTGGTGCCGGTCGCCGCAGCGAACCTGCTTATCACCTGGCGCGTACGCCCAGTTTTCCTCCGAAATATGGGGATTCGTTAATACTCAGAGTCGCTTCCACGCAATTGTTGGCCACGTGGCACTCTTTAATTGAGCCTTGAATCCAGATGTCTTCGCAAATCGTAATGTCAAAGCGAACACCAGCCCCTTCAAAAACGAGTTATAATATTTTGGAATCCCCATATTTTTTTTCATCGAACACACACCATGATAATTGGGGAGCTCAATCTTGTGGTAATTACCAACAAGCCTACCATCATGTATTAGAGCAGCAGCATTGTAGACTTTTTCCCTTCTCCATGTGGGGAAATCCCACAAGGGAAGTAATTCCTGAACAGAGCGGGATCCATTCCTCAAGAGCGGTCATGTTATGGTCTAGAAAACTGCGGCTTTATGAGCAGGGCTGCCAACAAAATCCCACAGAATATATTTCCGGAAATGTTTCAATGTCCCACACCGATGTCCTTGGCGCGCTCCACCCAGTGAGGATCTTTTTGACGTTGCCGTTGAGGTCCCCAACCGTGGGGTTTATTTGAGCCTGCGCTATCCTGATAACAGCCATCGAAACGCCTCACCATCCCGAGGAATCCGAACCAACACGACAAATTGTATCACATACTCATCTCAACCATTGTTGTTCAAGGGATTTGGGCCATCTGCATTTGCCGAAAATTATGTCCGAATCAAAATCCCCCCAGCCCCCATAGGCGCTAAAAATAACGCGGCTGGGTTCTTCTGCCGTAGCGGCGGGCCTCCGCGCCCGCCATTCCGTGCTCTTTGGCCGGCAGAGACGCCGGCCGCTACGAAGACTATGCTTTTGGCATGTCACTGCCGCCCGACGACTGTTTGCCAGCAATGTCTTCACTGGCTTATTCTAAGACTATCACCCAGCCCCGCTTTACGAAGGGGGGGTAAAGGGCAACATCTTATTTCCCTCCTTAATAAAGAGGGTTTTGATGGGATTTGTCAGTTATTCCAAATATTTTTCTTGGCACTATAAAAAAATAGAGATCTGAACTCGGATTACTAACACGGCTAATAGTTTACTCAAAAAAACTTTAGCAGGAAACCTTTATTGATTTTCCCGCCCAATTTATCTGCTCTCGAGCAGGTTTCCAGGGGGATCATCGGAAGGAAGAGCTCCAGACTATCAACCCCTAGTAATCAGAAGTCGATAAGGAACATTTCCTAGGATGAGGAAATACTCAAAGTAGAGCAGCCAAACTGCGTAAGGATACGGTGTCCCACTCTTACAGGGTTCACTTCAAGACACACTCAGTCTTGTATTGCAAAATACAGGCTGTGGATGAGGAA
>CAVOXB010000025.1:5000-41574 GCA_963700305.1 uncultured delta proteobacterium | reverse complement strand
ACTCCAAGCTTTTCAGCGAACAATCTGCCTATTTGGCGGCGGTTTCTTATGAATGGCCGGAGCCAATATATGCGACGGTGATTCACCAGCTATCTGCACGATGTATTCACCGAGGTCGGTTTCCACAACTCGCATGCCTCGATCTTCGAGATAAGGATTAAGATGGATTTCCTCGGTGACCATGGATTTGGCTTTTACTATATTCTTGACGTTGTGATCTCGGAGTATTCCGTGCACGATTTCCCTTGCGGCCTGAGCATCGGAAGCCATGTGAACAACAGCGCCCGCTGCCTTTGCTTTCACCGTGAATCGATCTACGTAATCTCGCAGGTTATTCAGCACTTCCATGCGAATGTCAGACGCATGGTCCCGCCATTCCTCTATGGGAAGGGAAGCCATTCCTTCCTTACGTTTGGTTGTGAACGTATCAGTTGAATATCGGATGGCATTCCTGAGAGACTTGTCCTTAACCGCTTGAGCAGTGTTTTGTCTGAAAGGCACCACTGATTTGCCGCTCATAGTCCCTCCGCCAGCACTTGCGCAATGTGTTTCACCCGCACCTCACTACCTGCCCGTTTAAGAGCGTCACTGATGTTCATAAGACAGCCAAGATCACACCCGGTAACAGTATCTGCTTTGGTATGAATTATGGTTTCTGCTTTTTCGTCTGCAATGGCCATCGACACCTCAGGCAATTTTCCCATGAAAGTGCCGCCAAATCCGCAACACCGGTCCGCATGGGGCAAGGGCACGAACTCCGATCCCTGGAGCGATTCCAGCAACAGAAGAGGCTCCTCTCGAACACCCAACTCTCGACTCAACTGACAGGACGCGTGGTACGTTATCTTTCCTTTAGCCTGGAGCCCGACCGCATGTGCTTTCAACTCATGCACAAGGAACTGCGTCAATTCATAAGTTCGCCCGGCAGTATTTTCAGCCTTTTCCTTCATTGCTGGATCGTCCCTGAAAAGTTCCGGATAATGGATTTTGACCATGGACGCGCATGAGCCCGAGGGGATTACGATAGGGTCATCACCCTGAAAGACTGAGATGAAATGCCGCGCCGCGTGTTTCGCTTCGTTGACATAACCGGCGCTGTTCGGGGGTTTTCCGCAGCAGGTTTGGTCTTTGGGGTACACTATGTCGACACCGAAATGTTTAAGAAGCTTTACAACCGCTTCGCCTGCTTCGGGGAAGAAGGTATCTGCAAGACAAGTTCCGAATAGTTTTACTCTCATTCTATAATCCGACTCTTATTTCATAATCATTCAAAGAAGAATTCTAATAAGCATGTAACCGTTCACTTATGCGGATGGATTGTCACTGCAAAGAGTGAAGCGATCCCGCGCCCCGCAGGACAATCTCCGTTCGGCATAATGACAAGCAAATGATATCGCTTCGCTCTCAATCACATGTTTGATGGACGCTTTTTATCCTTATAAGTTGACGGGTAAGCAATCATTTCAGTTGAGCTTTTATGCTTTCAGCGTGCTGCATAATCTCATTCTTGTCACCGGGAACAGGTTCCCACGCGCATATAGTGAGCCCGTCTCCATTCCATCTGGGGACGAGATGCATATGAACATGCGGCACGACTTGATTGCCGGCTTTTCCATTTAGCTGCATCACATTCGCTCCGTCGGGGTTTAGAGCGCCTTTCACAGCTTTGGCCAAATTACAGATCACCGAAGCCATATGACCATAAAGTCTTGAGTCGATTTCCATTATGTTATCGAAATGTTCCTTGGGAATGACTAGAAGATGTCCTTTGTTCAGGGGGCTTATATCCATAAAAGCCAAAACCGTATCGTCCTCGAATACCTTAGTGCAAGGGATTACTCCTGTGACAATCTTGCAAAAGATACAATTCTCGCTAGTTCTCATCCTGTTCACCTCTTCTATCTACAACGATCGAGAGACAGCAAAAGAATGACTAAATAAATCCTCTACCCGTTGAGGCCCTCAAAAAGGGCCGAACTGAGGTATCGTTCAGCGGCACTTGGTAATAACACTACTATTGTTTTACCCTTATATTCATCTCGCTGGGCCAATCTCATCGCGGCAGCCAAAGCAGCTCCTGAAGATATTCCTCCGAGGATCCCTTCTTCTTTCGGTAGCCGTCGAGCGCATTCCAACGCTTCCTCACTGTTTACAAGCAGTACCTCGTTAACCAAGTCGAGATCCAGGTTCTCAGGAATGAAGCCCGCACCGATCCCTTGAATCTTATGAGGTCCAGGCATAAGTTCCTTACCTTGCAATTTTTGTGTGATAACAGGGCTTTCTGCTGGTTCCACTGCTACCGAATGCAACTTCCTTCCTTTGACGGTTTTAAAGAAACGAGATATTCCGGTGATGGTACCGCCAGTTCCCACACCGCAGACCACAGCGTCCACATTGCCGTCCGTGTCATCCCAGATCTCCGGGCCTGTGGTCAATTCGTGAGCTTTGGGATTTGCCGCGTTGATGAACTGCTGAGGCATATAATACTTGGCGGGATTGCTCTCGACCAACTCTTCGGCCTTCTGTACGGCTCCCCTCATGCCCTTTGAGCCATCTGTCAGGATGAGATTGGCTCCGAGCATCTTCAGTACTTTTCGTCTTTCCAAGCTCATGGTCTCCGGCATGGTAAGCGTCAGACGATATCCTTTGAGAGCGCATACATAGGCCAGAGCAATGCCCGTGTTTCCGCTGGTGGGTTCTATGATTTCAATTCCTTTCCGGAGAAGCCCTCTTTCCTCCGCGTCCTGAACCATAGATACCCCGATTCGATCTTTTACGGAAAAGGCCGGATTCCTTCCCTCTATTTTGGCAAGCACAACTGCTTCCGAAGATCTCACAATATTGGTGAGCCTCACCAGCGGGGTTCGACCGACCGACTGAATGTTATCCTTAAAATATTTTGCCATGTTCACGCCTCTCTCGGTTCTAAGAAGCTGATTCAGATCAGCAGCCTTTTGTTCTTTTTCAGAATTGGACAATTGAGGTTCGGGCAAATTCAATGCCTCTATCTTGTTTCGAATGATCTCCAATTCCGTCTGGAGATTTCGAGTCTGTTCTTTCATGATCTCGCTAGATTCGCTCGCTTCTGAGTCCTCGTTTCGGCTGGAAATAATCCATGCGGAAAGTGCTTCCCGCATCAGGAGCTACTATTAATTGTGCCTTGAGTGCCACCTCTTTACTGTTCTGACCAAGAACTTGAAGTTTCTCATAATGGCATGAAATCGTAAAGCGAAAACCAGGTGGCTGGTAAGCGTTCAGTGAGTGGAGATCACTGCGCGTTCGTGATGCAGCAGATGCTTTCCGCAAGGATTTGGACCTGTAATTTGTTGCGGACATAATTTTTGGCCCTTATTTCGATATTCCGCACCAATAGATTTTGTGCTATGATAAATGTTGGCGATTATACACTTAAGTTAAGATTCTCAACCCAGACTCGAAGGCGGCCATTCCCGGGCGCATTCTGATTTGACGGGTAAATGAAATTACCGGACGATCCAAGTATGAATGACGAATTCACCGACGTAGAAGGTAGTCATTCCAAACCGATAGATATTCAAGAAGTCCTTGCGGATTTGCGTGGAGGTCTGCGCACCAAGGGATTCCTGTACAAATACGGCCTCACAATGCCTCAATTCGAGGACTTGCTAAAGGGACTCATAAGAAGAGGTTTGTTTAGCAAAGAAGAATTTAAGGCGTGGAAGGCCAAAAAGGGTCTCACCCCTGCACCGGCTCCGCTGGCGAGTGCACCTCGGCCTGCTATTGCTGGTGAGCCTGTAGGTCGGCCAATTAATGTAGTGACTTACGTTATCCAAGACCCTGAAAAGAACAACTCCTGGACTCTTCAGCTTTTCTCTACCAAAAGGGACCAAATGAAAGGCGCAAAGTTCAAGGTTAACCTGCACGGGAAGAAGTACGCCTTTGAGGTTGAAGAGATGCTCTTCCGCGGCCCGGTGGAAATGCTCCCAGACCCGGCAGAAAACAAGGCGTCAGACAAATCCAAGAGAGAAGAGGCGATGGAATTCATATCAGCGCACGGCTGGGCCGCGTACCTGGAACGCCGAGCCATGGCCGCAAATTTAGGTCCGGAAAGCAGTCGAAAAACGGGCCGACTGGTTCTGCTGCACTGTAAAAATCAGACTTTTCTTGCGGCTCTGCATACTCCAACGCCGGCCGTTAATCTGTATGTCGGTAATTCAATAGAGAAAATCAAACAGAGGCTGTCCAAGAATGTGGATACCGCAGTCCTGAATCTGTAATTCTCGTCATTCGATATAGATCGTCGGATCAGATATCCCCGCTTCCATAAATCCTTTCCGTCTGAGAAGGCAGCTATCACAGTGGCCGCAAGCTCTGCCTTCGGGGCCAGGGTCATAGCATGAATGGGTGATGCCATAGTCTACGCCCAGTTCAATGCCTTTCTTAATGATTTCGGCCTTGCTGAGTCGGATCAACGGCGTATTGATCCGGAATCTCATGCTGCCTTCTACAGTTTTCTTGGTTGCCAGATTTGCCATGGTCTCGAAAGCGCCGATGTATTTCGGTCGACAATCAGGATAGCCGCTGTAATCTAAGGCATTGACGCCGATGAAGATGTCTTCCGCTCCTAGCACTTCAGCCCAGGCAAGAGCGAAAGACAAGAAAATTGTGTTGCGGGCAGGGACGTATGTCACAGGGATTCCTGAAGGCATAAGCGTAACATCAAGGCTTTTCGGCACTTCAATGTCTGCGGTCAGAGCCGAGCCGCCGATGTGCCCTAGAGGCAGTTCGAGCATCATATGGGCCGCTGCCTTAAGTGCCTCGGCCACTCTCTTTGCGGCCGCCATTTCGATTTGATGTCTCTGTTGATATTTGAAGCTCAAGGCATAGCTTTCGTATCCCTGATTGTTGGCTATAGCCAGGCATGTAGTCGAATCAATCCCGCCGGATAGCAAGACAACTGCTTTTTGATTGCCATTTTCCATTTGAAACGCCATTGATGAACCGCTTATTGTTTGTCTCTGAACTCAGGAAACTATGGACCCGCCTCAAGTAAATCCGCTGCCTGCAGTGCACGCGTAACAATGATCGGATATCGCTATGGGCGCTCCCGGTTCTGGGAGGGCATCTATATGGGAAACGTGGGTCTTGAGGTTTCCTGAGGGGATTCCGGCTGCCAAATTGAAATCGCAGTCGTAAAGATATCCGTCCCAAGAAACTGAAATGAGGCTCCTGCACATAAGACCGGGCACAGTGCACGGATTAAAGCTCGACATCAGTTTCAGGAGGTACTCCTCCAGATTGCCTGATGCCTCAAGCCACGATCGATACCTTCCCAAAGGAACATTTGCGAAGGCGTACAGCTTGTTGAACACAATACCCCATTTTCGCTGCAGATCATTGCGAAACTTCTTGTCCAACAGGTCTTGAGGAGCTGGAAGAAACGCTCCGGCGGAATTTACCACGAGATCCAATTGAAGCACTGAACCCGGTTTTCCAAAACCTTCGGAATTGAGCCTCTGAAGCGTTTGTATGCTCTTCAAGAAGGCCCCCTGGCCTCGTTGCCCTTCCAACTGGGAAGAGTTGACTGAAGGCAAAGACGCGACCACATTCACACGATATTCTTTGAATACATCAATGAGGGGGCTTTGGTTGGTCTCGGCCAGGCATGTCAGATTGCATCGGACCATGAGGCGTTCAACCAAACCGGAAAATCGTTGTACCATTATCGGAAGATGCGGGTTCAATTCGGGCGCGCCGCCAGTAATATCGATCACCTTGAATGGCCAGCGTTCAGCTAAAGCTGCGACATGCTCGAAAGTGTCCAAATCCATGACTTCTCTTCGTGTAGGCCCTGCGTCGAGATGGCAATGTTTGCAGGTCTGATTGCATAGCAATCCTACATTGATCTGGAGCGTCGTTGTTTCGGTTCGAGTCAGCTCCTGCCCGTGGTTTGCGAGCATGTCTGAAAAGCGCGGTATGGGGATCTTGTTCATGGGATTGCGATGTAGAGAAATTATTGTCTAAATGATCCTACTGTTTACATTGAAATTTTTGAAGCGACCTTACGCATTTGTAATCCGTGGATCAAAGACGCGCCTCCTCGAATTGCAACAGCCACGTGAACGGCTTCTGTCATTTCCGCCAGGTTTGAACCTCTTTCGAGGCATCCCTGAGTGTACGCGTCAATGCAATAAGGGCATTGAATCGCATGGGCGACGGCGAGCGCTATAAGTGCTTTTTCGCGTTCGGACAACTCTCCATCGGCAAACACCGCTTGATAATACTCAAAGAATTTTTTAGCAAGCTCGGGGGCCTCATCAGCTATATCCTGGAATTTCGGAAGGTCTTTGGGATCGTAGTACTGCATTTCGTGGCTCCATACAAGAATACAACATTAGACATACTCGAAATAAATCACCGTTTCTTCTATAGCGGAGGCTGCTGGGGATCATTTTGAGCAGTTGTAACGAACCGCTCGACAAGGGCCGCACAATCTTCCAGATAAGATTGCTTCATACGAGCGCCTTCAAATTTTATTAACAACGCCACCTCCGGCAAATTCTCTGCGCTGTGGCTAAACTTCAATTATTATCTAAACACGATGCTTTACTTGGCTGATGTTCTTTATTTTGTCATTTCTTCCATCATTTCCTCGACTTCTTCAGCCCCTTCTTTATAAAACGCCTCTTCGTTGGGATACAATTCTCTCAGTAGGCAAAGAAATTCCCCCGCGTGAACCACTTCTTCTTTTGCAGTATCGAACGACACTTTTCTGGCAAGTTCATTGTCAGTGGATTCTGCGAGCTGTTCATATAGTTGGACCGCTTCATATTCAGCCGCCACGGACAGCCGGATCGCCCTGATCAATTCAGAATCAGTGAGCTTGCGGTCACTAGCCTTTACCGAAAAGACATTCCCGAATTCAGGCATGCAATTCCTCCTCTCTCAATTCAAGTGCGTCTACACATAATCATATCACGCAGTCCCCGAAACAGCTATATGTTATGCAAAGGACACAGTAGCGATGGTAGTCAGCAGATCTAAACTGGACCTTCTATGACGATGCAGATAGTTTCCAGCGATCCAGCATCTTGAGCACATCATTTTCGGTTATCTCAACTTCGCAAACCGGGCCAGCATCCGCGTTGATCGCGCAATGAGCGGCCTGAAGTATGACGCGGCGACTAACTTCCGCTATGTCGCCCCCGGTGAGACCTTCAGCGACATCCGAAATCTCGTTGAAGTCGTCCTTGAAATGCACCTTGTCCTTGTTCAGGAACATATTGAAAAGGTCCACTCGATCATCGAGGGCGGGCGGCTTGAGGTTCAATTCGTAACCAAACCTGCCTGTAGCTCGCAATGCCGGCGGGAGTGCATCCGCTCGTGTTGCAACCCCCACCACTAGGACCGGCTTGTCGCCAGTAATTGCATTCATTTCCATCACAAGCTGGTTCACTATCCGATCTATGACCTTGGAATCAGACCATCCTGATACTGCTATGGAGTCTATTCCATCCAATATCAGAACTGTGGGAGCCATTTGCCTGGCCTGGCGAAATACTTCCCGAATGTTGCGCTCGCTTTCACCCATGTATTTGGATAGCAGCTCGGGTCCGCGAATCTCTATAACATTAAATCCGCTTTCTTTGGCGAGAGATCGAGCCATGAGAGATTTTCCCGAGCCTGATGGACCTGTAATCAGTAGGCCTCCAGGATTGTTCACGCCAAGACCTGATAATGCTGAGACATTACGGAGCGGCCAGAGAATCATTTCTTTGAGGAATTCCACTTCCTTTCTGTAGCCTGCCACTCGGTCCCAGCCGCAATCCTTGAGGTCCACCTCGAAGCTTCGGCCAGCGGAAGGCCTCATTTCCGCAAGGGCTTGGTGGAAGTCCTGTTTTTCCACAGCGATAGCTTCCAGAAAGTCTTCCGAAAGCGCTTCTTCGGTATGTTCGAGTCCGGGCAGTATTCTTCTCAGTGCTTTGAATCCGGCTTCCTGACATAGTGCCTTTATGTCCGCGCCCACGAAACCGTGTGTTTTTTCTGCGAGTTCGTCCAGATCGATATCGCCCAAGGGCATGTCTCGCGAGTGGATTTCCAGAATGCTTCTGCGGCCTGATTTGTCAGGAACTCCGATGAGAATTTCACGATCAAACCTTCCCGGTCTTCTCAATGCATTATCCAGCACGTTCGGAAGATTGGTGGCCGCTAGCACGATTACATTTCCGCGGTCCTCCATGCCATCCATCAGAGCTAGCAGCTGCGCAGTGACTCTTTTTTCCACATCGCCTTCTGTTGTGTCTCGACGCGGGGCGAGTGCGTCAATTTCATCGATGAATATTATTGCAGGCGCGTGCTGATAGGCTTCCTCAAAGGCTGCACGAAGTTTAGCCTCGCTCTCACCATAGTACTTATCCATTATTTCCGTCCCGCTGATAGCTTTGAAATAACAGCCGGTCTCGCCTGCCACAGCCCTAGCGATCAGAGTCTTTCCCGTGCCTGAAGGTCCGTGCAGGAGCACGCCTCTCGGTGGATCTATCCCGAGCCGATCGAAGATCTTCGGATGCCTAAGAGGCAACTGGACGACTTCTCTGACCTTTCGTATAGCTTCCTCCAATCCTCCAACATCTTTAAACGTGGTATCGTTTTTCGTGTCGTATTCTTCTCCGTGAGCGTCCACCAGTTTTACGTGGGTGCGCGGAGAGATCGTCGATATTTGCTCAGGAAAAGTCTTTATGATTCGGAAGTCGAGTTGGCGACCGCGTTTGTCCTTGAGAGTTATATGCTGTCTTCCGGTGACCACCACTCCGTAAGCCTGTTCCAACATTCCTCTGAGTCCCATGCGAGTAATGTTCGCGTCAGGTGGGACCTCCAAAATAATGCTTTCGGATTCTCCGCAGCGCGTTTTGCGGATCTTTACTTGGCTGAACAAAGTCATCCCGGTTTCGTCCATGGTTTGTTTGTCCACTGACACCATGCGTGTGTCGATCCATGGATTTGGATGCCTCTTGGCTTGAACCACACACTCGTTCGGACCAATAATTTGGACAGGATCGCCGTCTTCTATCTGAAGATTGTCCATAAATGTTTTCGAAATATACACGGTCCCAACACCAGGATCTTCTTCCATTACTTTGGTGATTACGAACGCGTAAGTAGGAGACTCGTGCTGCTTACAATCGCAATCGTCGTGAGAATGCCATTCTCCCGGAAGGTGATCCTTACAGTGACAGTCCATTGAATTGCTCCTGAAGATCTCTTATTCATTTCAGACAAGGCTGAAGGCCTTTTTAGATGTTTTTGAAATACACTGCATCTAAGCGCTCTGAATCGTTTAGAGGTACACTGTCCCCTTCACGGGGTGGCTGGCCTGGGGTTATAATTAGTCTAAGTGTTTACGTCAAAAGCGACGATCTGGAGTTAAACTTGTACGCTCTCACCAACCGCTTTGGCTCATCGTTTTTGACGCCTTGAAGCTATGAGCTTCGCCTTTTGACTCCCCGTCCCGCTCCGAATGGAGCTTATCATCCTATGGTCAGGATATTTAGTATGAAAATTACGACTTCCGGTCCGCTTCTTTCTTCAGCCATGCTTTGAGCTGCTCGGTTAGTCCGCATGCTGCATTATTGCACGCAAAGAATCGGTACTGAGTCATCAATGAGTTCTTGCGGCGCGTCCACTTCCGAGAGGATCTCGTAATCATGGTGACTCTGGCGAACGAGCATCAGCTTCGCCGGCTTTTTGATTGCATTGATTTTGAAATACACGCTTTCCTCATTACAGGATTTTGCGTGATCCAGACCGCGAGACCAGTTTGTGCCCCATTCCAGATATCTTGCGACTGCATCAAACGGATGCAAATCCCAATCGATCAGGCGCTCTACGTCTCTGTCTCTCATTAGTTCACTGATGCTTTTCACTATGTTCTCCTAGATAACTCGGCTGAACTTTGTTGGTTGCTCTATTTCTCATGATGCACGCAGCCGCGGAAAAGTTGCCAAAAAGATTTGAGTAGCACGATAAATTATTTCTTCTGCACAAGCGCCGATTGATTCTTAAGGCAAGGCACTGGTCCGAATATGCGGGGAAAAGGGGTGTGTCACTCAGAACAGGGCAATATTATGGATCTTCCCTTATCACCGTAGGAATTCAGATCAGGAACCAATGCCCGTTTCCTCTGTGCGGTAGATTGCTTCGCTACGCTCGCAACGAGATGTCCGGAAGGTATTTCCCCTCGTGATTGACTCAGCACTCACTATAATAGGCTTGTAAGGCTAGTAATTTCCATGACGTTATGGTATAATTATAATGTATTACTCGATCTATGCGAGCCCGATTATGGAGGTTTGTTGCGATGGGCAGACTTAAAGCAATTGTCCTGTTTTCAATTCTGGGCATATTCGGAGCGACAGGCGCGTGGGCTGTGGGGTATGAGCGGCTCGAAGTATCTCGAGAGGGAAATCAGCCCAAAACCGTTGTCACGGAAGCGGCGGGTAATGGTTTCATGCAAAAATACCCTGCTTTGCTGGATGAAACGGCGTCAGTAATCAGAGACATCTTGAGCCAGTTTGGTTTGATCAATACGAAAACGCCGTGAGTCCAACCGAATTAAAGATAGGATTCCCCGCAGAGCATGGTGAAAAAAATGAATAAGACGCCAGTCCTTGCTTTGATAGTTCTTGTCACTGCCTCATTGGCGTTTGGGGCCGCTTCGGCAATCGCGGACTCAGCCCATTATCAGAAGGGACTTATGGCGCTCAAATCAGGAGACGCTCAAGCCGCGATCAATATGATTACCAAGGCATTGGAATTCGATCCAGGTAATTACAGATACTATAATGACAGAGGTGTAGCCCATAAGAAATCCGGTGATCTTGAAAAGGCCGTTGCAGATTATTCCCGGGCGCTGGACATAAGACCGGATTACACGAATGCCTTGAACAATCGCGGCGTCGTGTTCCTTCAGGCGGGCAAACACGATAAGGCCATCCAGGATTTCACTGAAGCACTGAGATATGGTGGACTTGAGTCCATCATTCACACCAATCTTGGCGTCGCATACTCCCGCAAAGGGGACCATCAGAAGGCTGTCAAAGAATTTGAAGATGCTGTGGCTCAACACCCCACAGATCCGAGGGCGTTTCTTTTTCTCGCAGAGTCCCTCGAACAAACGGGCGAGAATGAGAGATCCCTGAAGCTTTACCAGCGGGCTCGCACCGCAAGCACTGACCCAGGCGTCACTGCTGGAATCGAAAAGCGAATAGCGGCACTTGAAAAGGGTGGGGGGGCTTCAGCCTTAACGCCGAGCAGCCAGCCGCAGCCGAAACGATCGGCCGTTCTTGAAGAAAAGAAGAGCGCGGGGTCCGTCCAACCGCCGCAATCCAGAGGCATTCAGCTCGCACGTACCGCTCCTTCCCCAACGCCGGAGCCAAAGCTCCAAGACAGCGGAACACCTTTACGAACTGCTGCGCCGCAAAAAGTTCAGGAAGTCAAAATAGAAAGTCTTAAAGAGCTGGAGCGCAGAAGTCGCATAAAGGCAGTGGAAAGATTTTCGCCAGCGTCTCGTGAAATTTACCTTCAGGGCATTCAATTTTTGGAGCAATCCGATCCTGCAAAGGCCCTGGTAAGGTTCGAAGACTGCTCGCAACTGGAGAAACGACACAAAAATCCTTATGGCATGGCCTGGAATACTTTTGAGCTAGGCAGAGTGCATTCGCGACTAGCCGATCATCTCAAAGCGGCAGGACACCTTGAAGACGCGTTGAAGTACTTTTTCAAACCATAAAGCGACAGACGAAACAATATTGATATTAGTGGAACTTGCAAACAATAGAAAGACGATGGGACAGAAGGAGAAGGCCTCACAGTTTTATGGCCGCGCAATAGAAGAATCGAATCTAAAGGGCTACAGTAACCTCGCTGCCGCTCTTCAGGATTTGGCCCTCGGCAAGACGCCCAAACCTCCGGAAGAGAAAACCCCAGAAAAGCCCAAAGTCGATCAGCAACTCAAAGCCGACCAGCAACCCCAGACGGATCAGCAGGTTAAGATCGCTTCTGCAGCTCCTGCTCGATCGGCCCCCGCTGCCAAGGATCAGCCAAAAATTTTACCTCAGGACAAAGTCCAGAAGAACGAGCCGACGCAGGAAAAATCTTCAGGGAAGGCACCTCAATCTCAACAGTCAAGTTCCGGCCAGGATTACGGAAAACTTGAAATAGTAGGCAGAGGCCCCGTTACCCAGGTGCAACCGCCGAAATCTCAGATAGGGATGGAGCGTATTAAGGCGGAAACGAAAAGAGCACCGGCTGAATCTTCGGTACCATCCCAGCCGAAGCAGTCTGAACGATTGACTCTGTGGCTCAAGAATCCGATTCCCAGTGGCCAAGGGGTCCCTTCGGACAACGCGCGATCGGAAGATCGCTCCGGGAACAAAAAAAGAAGACTCTGGCCAAAAATTATCCGCAACCCAATCCGATCCGAAGTCTTCCAAAACGGCTGAAAGATCGGTCATCGACGAGAAATCCAGATCGAAATCAATCAAACAGAACCTCTTGGAGCTAAGAAGGCTGAAACAGGCCGGTGACGAATCCGGCATGATCGTGGTGCTTGAGAGAATAGCGGAAAGCTACGCCTTTAGCGGAGAATATGAAAAGGCGCTTCATGGGCTCTCGGCTTCACTTGCCTTTCGGGAGAAGATCGGTAAGAAAAATGGCCTCGATGTTGTGCTGTATCAGAGCGGATACATGAAAGAAAAAATGGGGGACCTTTCGGGCGCTCTCGAAGATCTGACACGCTCTATGGTTTTATCCGCACCGGAATCGAAGGTCGCCAAAACAGCCGGTATCACAGCCAGGGTAATTGCCTCGAGAATGAACGTGGATCTGTCGATTCTGGATTCACTGCAGCGTTTTTCGCGTTCGAGGGCTGCACAGGACAATCAATCGGAAACCCAGGCGCTCTATACTGTAGCGAAAATCTACGATAAAGCGGAAAGACATCAGGATGCTCTCAACTATTATGACCGTGCAGGCGCATCGCTGCTTACTGACAAGGCCCGAGTCTATGAAAAAATAGGCAAGAACGAACTGGCGGAGCAATCGTACGCCCAGGCATTGGAGGCGTTCAAGAAGCTTGATTATTCCAGATATGTGAATATGAAGCTGAAACCGAAAAAACCGAGCAGTCTATCCCAGTATTAGGTGCTATGAGGTTGCGTGGCGAAAAACCGCAGGTTTTAACGTGAACATTATCACTAGAATACTCACGAACAATTGGTTTGCTGCCTTAGTGCTGATAGCGGCAGGTGGCAGTCTCTATGTGCTCCACTCGAAAGGACTGATTCTGGAGACCGCGATAGGGGGGATCATTTTGGCCATAGCCCTGATACTGATCATAAAGGGACGAAAAGCTAAGGAAGACAATCCTCGCAATTGATGTAGGAGAGCGCGCTCAAATCGCTATTCCTGGTGTGGCGATTCTACTCTCTTTGAAACTCGTATACAGAGCCCAAACCAAGAATCTTGCTCAAAGCGTCCAGCGCAGTTTTTGATTCCAGCGGCAGTTCAGGATCTAAAAGATCACCAGGCTCAAGCCTGTCACGGTAATAGCGGTTCGCCCAATTGACCAATTCGCCGTATAGATTGTCAGTCAAATAAATGCCTTGATGAGTGAGGGATCGTTCCTCGTCCGTAAGCACCACACGCGAACCTCAGGCACGCAGGACCTCCGCCGTTTTTCATACTCTGTCGAATATCTACGCAGTGAACGGCCTCGACGGGATTGGAAGAGTCTGCGGCTATTTCAGCGAGTAAAGATGAAGTGACGGGATTTTCCGTGCTCTCTTGCGGAGCAATGATAGTCATCGCGGCGTTGGGCAACGTCACGAGCTGGCTGTTGAACAGGTATGACCTCACCGCGTCTTGCAGCGAAACGCGATCCGAGGGCACTTCGATGAGCACAAGTTCTTGGCCGCAGATTTTCGAAAATGCGGCCTTCAATTGCGTTGTTGCATGACGGCCTTCTGCAAATGCGTGCTCGTGATACAAGAACAGGTTTTGATTTCCCACGGAGATGACATCGTTGTGAAAAACTCCCCCATCTATTGCATCAGGGCTTTGTTTCATGAAAACGGTTGCTCTCGGATCCAAGAGATGCGAGCGAGCGATAGCTTCAGATGCTTCAATAGATTGTCGACCGGGAAAAATCTTTGGAAGGCTGTCCGAGAAATCAAAAGCGGTCCTTCCGTACGTAAAAATTTGGAGACCTTTACCATTGTATGATGAACATAAGCGGGTATGATTCGCTGCTCCTTCGTCAGCAAAATGCAAGGAGCGAGGCAATGGCGGGTGATGCACGAATGCTGTTTTGTCTGGAAAAATGCGCTTGAACAATGTCGCTGTGAAGTCCGTTTCAATGGATCTGTGAAACTGCGATACAAGATTTGCTGGAGTAAAATGAACGCTGCCATCTTGAGTATCAGCGGAAGGGGCTATTGTAGCCGCGTTCGCTGCCCACATGCCGGACGCGCTGTAAACTGAGGCTAGCAATGAAGGCGATTCGCTGCCCGCAGCTTGAATAATTTCAGAATCCGAACCCCTGAATCCCAATCTCCTGAGCGTACCAAGATCCGGCCTTTCCTGTGGAGGCAAAACACCCTGTACAAGGCCCAGATCCATCAGGAGTCTCATCTTTTCAAGACCTTGAAGCACTGCAGCTCTGGGATTCGACACGCTCAACGCATGCTCCATGGCAGCCGGATTGCCGTATGCCAGCCCCGCATAGTTGTGCGTCGGCCCAACTAGTCCGTCGAAGTTCACTTCTCTAGCCGTCCTATTCATTTTCATACCGGACCGAACCGCCATGCTTCATTCAGGGGAATACTGCAAAATTCTCACGAGATTTTACACCTTTTCTGGGAAAAAAATGTCGTTTCCAGATTATACTAGTTGGGAACAAGTTGATTGCCTTGTGTCCAAAGTAATCGTTGCCTTAGCGCAATAATACGTTTGCCGAGATATCTCCTCCCTGCAAGTGAATGCTTCATCTAAAGCGAAAATTTCGTTCGTTCTGTGTCTGAATGCGGTATAAATGAGCAAAGCATTCTTGTCTTTAATCAGCTTTTGAAGACGATACGCCTTTTCTAGCCTTCTTATTCAACCACGTCTCGGGCAGGCTCTCGCAACAAAAAAGGAGCGTCAAATGGAAAAGATCTGGCACAAGTCCTATGGGAAGGGTGTTCCTCATTCCATTCGGTTCGACGACATTACTCTGTCGGATGCATTGACGCGTACGGCCGCAAGATTCGGCGAACATGTGGCGCTGGGGTTGCAAGGCACAAACATAACCTTCCGGGAACTCGATGAGATGGTATCAAAGTTTGCTGCCGCTTTGAAACGATTGCAGGTGAAACCCGGCCAAAAAGTTTCTTTTGTGCTCCCGAATCTGATTCAGACGGCAATTGGAATTTACGGCACCCTAAGGGCTGGAGCAGCGGCAGTTACGCACAATCCTCGACTCGAAGACATGATGCTCGAATATCAATTCAATACGGCCGGATCTGAAGTAGTGATTTGCCTCGATGTGCTAGTGCCCCGAATTGTTCGCCTGAAGCGCCGCACTGGCTTGCGACACGTAATCTAGTGTCATATCAGAGATTATCTGCCTTTCCTGAAGAAGCAGCTATTCCAACTGGTTAGGAAAGAACTCCATCTGAAGACTTCCGGCGACGACGGCGTTCTCGCATTTACGGATCTTCTGGAAAAAAGTGAAGCCCAAGAAATCAAGCCCCAAAGGGACGTGGAAGATACTGCTTTTATACTGTTTACTAGTGCCACCACTGGAAAACCTAAAGGGGTGGAACTCACACACGCAAACATGACCAGGAATGTTCAACAAGTAAGGACATGGTTCCCTTCGTTCAGAGACGGCCAGGAAACCGTTGTAGGTTGCCTGCCGTTTTTCCACGTTTTCGGACTCACTTGTGCACTTAATATAGGTCTATTTTATGGATACACCAACGTGCTTGTACCTCTGCCCGAGCCAAAGAACATTCTGGAAGCCATAGGTCAATACAATGCAACATTTATCCCGGCGCTGCCAACTTTCTACACGGGCATGATGAATGAGCCGACTCTCAAAAGATTCAGCCTGAAGTCTTTGAGAGGATGCTTTTCAGGCGGAGCTCCTTTGCCATTGGAGACAATTCGGTCTTTCGAGAAGCTTACGGGTGCTCAAATATGCGAAGGCTACGGCCTCACTGAATCTTCGCCCGTGTGTCTCATAAATCCGCTTGGCGGAAAAACAAAAGTCGGAACAATCGGACTGCCTCTACCGAGTACCTGATGTCAAACTGGTGGACCTGGATGATTTCCGGATCGAAATCACCGAACCTGGCGTGCCGGGTGAGCTCTGTGTCAAAGGACCTCAGGTAATGAAAGGGTACGTAAACATGCCGGAACAGACTGAAGCTACGCTTAAAGACGACTGGCTATTGACCGGCGACATCGCTGTTTTCGATTCGGACGGGTATTTCAGCATCGTGGACCGCAAGAAAGAGATGATAGTTACCAATGACGGCAAGATTTACCCACGGGATGTAGATGAAGTGCTGTTCACGCATCCCGGGATAATGGAGGCCTGTGTCGTGGGAGTCCCGGACCGGATTGAAGGCCAAATAGTAAAGGGTTACGTCGTTGTAAAAAAAGGCGAGCACTTGACGGCTGCGGAAATCATCGAGTTTTGCAAAAAGCACTTGCCGGCCAGCAAGGTTCCAAAGGAGATTGAATTTCTTAACGAATTACCTAGAAGCCCTGTGGGAAAAATTCTCAGGAAAGAATTGAGGCGTATTCATCTGGTGCAAACCTCGTTGGGCGCACAGAAATCTGAGGCCAAGTGATCAGATTCTTGGAATCCGGCCGCGTTGAGACGCTGGACAACCGTGCTCCTGATGGCTAAACTTCTTTTGACATGTCCCTAGAGGAGCGCTATCAGATGTTTATTCCTGTAATAAAAGACGACAAATGCACCAAATGCCAGGCGTGTGCTCGCATTTGTCCCAAATTGGTGTTCATGGACAAAGACTCTGAGGTATGTGTCTATGACCCCACTCACTGCACTGGATGTGAGTCATGCACTGCCGTATGTCCTCACGACGCGATCAAGATACAAGAAGTCTGAACCTTTACTTAATCGCGCAGAAGTTTCCTGCTATACTTGCTGATGGGATCATTGAGAACGATTGAAGGAACCTACAAGAGCGGACTCCGCTGTGCTGTCTTCAGGTGTCGCTGTTATTCTCGCTCATGGGAAATTAGCGGTGGATTTTTGATGAAATCAGATAATATTTAGGCATACGCTACAATCTTTTGGGGAGGACACGGCCATGAAGCACAAAATGCAGATCGTAAAAGGCGATATTACAACGATGGACGTGGATGCCATAGTCAATGCAGCTAACAATTCTCTGTTGGGGGGAGGAGGGGTAGACGGTGCCATTCATCGCTCAGCGGGGCCCGAGCTATTAGCCGAGTGCCGCACTCTTGGCGGATGTGAAACAGGCGACGCGAAAATTACCAAAGGTTATAGACTCAAAGCCAAGCACGTGATTCACACAGTGGGGCCAGTTTACAGGGGAGGGGCGTCGGGTGAAGCCAGACTACTGGAAAGCTGTTACAGAAGATGCTTTGAAGTTGCGGCACAAAACGGAGTGAAGTCTTTGGCTTTTCCGTCCATAAGTACGGGCGCGTACGGTTATCCCATCACGGAGGCATCGCAAATGGCCACAAAAACGAGCCTTGCCCAGCTGGAACGATTCCCGCATTTTGAAAAAGTTCTGTTCGTGGTGTTCTCAGATTCGGACCTGAAAGTTTACAGCACCAATTTCGACAAACTCTGATTAGTCCTGAAGATATAGGGCTGATTGGCAGGGGAGTTCACATTCCGCGGAAGGTCAGGAGTTTCGCAGCGCTGCTCGTTGATCCTCGACGTACTTTCCGAACGCCTTTATAACATTTTCTATTATCATGTCGTGCACGGCGCCTTCTGGAACCACTACTATGACCACACATCCGCCGTCCGGCCAGAAAACGCGGCGACAAGCAACGGTGAGTTCAGTTCCAGTGAGGCAAAAGCTGAATTCGGAAATCTGCCCGAAATCGAATCTAACAGCGCCCTCCTGCATTTGACGCTGCGTGGACAAGAAAAGCGCAACCAACTGATCAGGATCGAATACATATCCGCCATTATCAAGCACGAAACCATCCGAATCCGCAAGGATCACCTGCAGAGCCAATCCGCTGTCTAATGCCTCTTCTATTTTACTATCAAAAACTATCATTCCACGTTGAAACCCTGGACCTTGAGTTTCTCGGTAAGCTTCCTCAGCATACTGATAAGTGCATCCTCAAGATTTTCGCCAGTGAGCGCGCAGGTAGAGAAACCTTCCCATTGCGTCAGACCTAGATTTTTGCTCAGAAAATCCATGGGGTAGACTTCGTCCAGGTCGTTCTTGTTGTACATGACCACTATATCTGCTTCGGCCAGTCCTTCCATTTCCTTGCGGCATTTCTCCAATTCCTGGAGTATGAGCCGATTGTTCTCCAGTTGGTTCTTTTGCGAATCGACTACAATGAATATTCCGTCCGAATCTGCAAGCACTTTCGTCCTGGTGCCTTTGTAATAGTCCTGACCTGTAGCGGAAAACATACGAGTTATAATATTTTGAGAGATCTCGATTGGCGCAAAATCGAAGAGCAGGGTCTGCCCGAACGATGTTTTGACTTGCCTGAGTTCTTTTACCAGCTTCATCTCATCTGGAATGGCATGATAGAAAAGCCATTCCAGGGCAGTGGTTTTTCCAGCCAGCGCAGTGCCGAAAAAGATGAGTTTTAGATAGATTCGGTCACCGACAACTTTCAAGGTTTCTTATCCTTTCTTCTTCTTTTCCAGGAATGTCAGCAGGCTCACAGGCCGACCTTTACCTGCTTCCCCAGGGACTCTCGGAAGACGAAGTTTATGTTCTTCCATGAACCGTTTGCGGGCCTCCGCTGTTGTTTCCATTGCCTCATTCAAGGCCTGTCTGCCCGTCTTGGCTGCTACACGCACTACGCCCATGGGGGAAGACTTCTCCGCGACCAAAATCAGAGATCCCCTCGGCATCATCTGTTGAGCGACATTAATCCCATCAAATTCAGCGGTGACAAGCTCGCAGTAGAATTGCCCCAAGCCATCCCCGAGCGCCTGATAGCATTGAAATGCGGAAGCAAGCATAGCCCCGAGGTCTTCGGGTTCCATATCTATCTTGCCTTCCATAGCAATAGGTATGCCGTCGCTGTCAATCACGACTGCTGCAATCAGGCCGGGAACACTCTCCAACATGCCTCTGATCATTTCACCGATGCTCTTCATGACCATTCCCCAAGAATCATCTCAGTTAACGAAAAATGAACCCGGGTGGCCGGGCCGGTGATAAAGGTAATTTTTATAATATACGTCCACGGTTAAACAGTGCTCAAGGTTTTTTTATATCCGGCTTCAGGAAATTTGCCAAACCCGCTATTCTCCAGCCTTGAGATGGTCCAGCAATTCCTTTGGATTGGTCGGCGATATAAGCACCTTGTTGGTTTCCGTCTCCAGCAGAAGGAGATTCGACCGATTAGAGGTCGTTACATATGCTCTGAATATACCCCATGTGCGATTCCAAAATATACCGGTGCCTGCGAATAGTCCTCCGTTGCCAAAAAGGCGTATGCTCATACCCGGGCTGTCATCGATTTCAGAATGCCTGATTATCCTGCCGAAGCTTTTTCGGCCCAATCGAAACCGGACAGTCAAGCCGGTTCCTGATACATAGTAGGCCACAGGGGCACGCAAGTAGCAAGCAACTGTGATTAGACTCAGCAGCAGCGCGGGTATCAGCGCCGGGTGGCTAAAAAAGGATACCACAAGGAGGCTTACAGTCAAGACAACCATAATCCCGGATATTATTTTTATGGCCGGCGACATAGCGGCTGTATCGTATCTCAAGACCTTCTCCGTGGGATGGTTCAGTCCGCCCGAGCTGCTCGTTTGGTCGACTTCGGAGGCTTCTAGGACAGAGCGTCAGCCACATCGGTCAGGCCAAGCTTTTCCATATGTTCTCTGTCGGGCTTACCGTCCGTCACGTTCCAATGCATGGCTTCGTAGAAAGATGCAGCCAATTTGTCCAGGTCGAGAGTCACTCCTTTCAGTGGGCCTGAAGTCAAAGGAGGATCCCCGTAAATCCTCGTATGCGGCCGAAAATCGCGGAGGGGGTTAAGTCCCTCCCTGAGGTTAAAGGCGTGTCGCAGTTGGGAAATGCGCTCTCCGATCACCAAGTATTCATCGTTAGACAGGGCCCAACCGGTGGCCGCGTTCATCCATTCGCAGAGAGGCAAATCAGCCCCCACTTGAGTCCCGAACAAACACGCGCCTGCCGCGTCAACAAGCATTTTATAGGCCGACCCTACAGCGAGAGGTCCGCCTCTATGTTCGTAATCGGTCCTTTCCGCGACGCGTAGTAATGAGGGGAATCTTTGCGGCGCGGCCGAATTGCTTCTCTAGAAACTGGAGTTCGAGATATTGATAGGATGTCACCGTATGTCTGCCTGGCACAGCCTCGCAATAGAAGCTGACTCCGAATCCTGGGTCAAACTTCGGATCATGCATGGGGGGCTCAACTCCTCCGCAATGGACAGCATACTTTTCCGCCCCCTTGCCTATCTTCTCGGCCGCAATCCTGACCCCATCAGCGAGCAGATCGCCCAGCCCCTCGCGTGTTACTATCATTTCCATTAGCTGAATTATGGCCGCAGAGTTTCCCCAACTCAACTCAAGACCGCCAGTGTCTTGCTTATTTATGATTCCATTTGAATAACACTCTACGGCGAATGCCAGAGTTCCTCCGCAGGATATGGTGTCGATCCCCCGCGGTTGGCCATATCGTTCAGCTTGAATATGGAGGCTATGTCATCATTCAGCAACATTCCGCCAAAGGCACAGATGGATTCGTATTCCGGTTTGTGCATCTTTTCGATTTTGTAGGGGCCATCAGTCACGGAGACAATCCCGCCACACCTCAAGGGGCATGAATAGCAGCCATATTTCTTTATCTCATATTTGGTGACAGGTCCTGCTCCGAGCTTCATATATTGGCTGGCAGGAAAGTCGTGACTTACCGAGCCATTCCAATTCTTGAAAGGGCTGTCACCGCTTTCTGCGGAAATAGGGGTGAGTGCTGGAGTGCCGAATTTCTTGAGCAACAAGCACCACAAAAAAGCTGGTTGGCGAATGAAATACCCTGTGGCAGCTATTTTTCCGCTTAGGGCCAGCATTTTATCGTTCAAGGGTTTCTTGAGAAAATCCAATCGCTTGAATCTCTTGAGGAATTCACGACTCACTGCAGCGATTCTTGCCTTATCCGCAACGGCTATCTTTGCTTTGCCTGCGGCTACGACCGCCTTCAGTTTCTTTGAGCCCATTACCGCACCGAACCCGCCTCGTGCCGCCATACGGCCGTCATCCGTCGAAATGCCCGCAATGCGGCTCAATGTTTCACCTGCTGGCCCGATGCATACTACCTCCACTCCTTTTCCGTGAATTCCTTTTAAAATTGCTTCAGTTTCAATCGTGTCCTTGCCCCACAGATGAGACGCGTCCAATATTTGGGCAGAGTTCTCGTCTATATAAAGATAAACCGGCCGGTCGGAGATTCCGAGGCAGAATAGGGCATCAATGCCGCACCTCTTGAGGGCCGGAGAAAACGATCCCCCTGCGTTTGCATCACCAAGGCTTCCGGACAATGGGGATTTTCCGATGACGGTAAACCTCCCGGTAAAGAACGATCCGGTGCCCGTAAGCAGGCCGGTGGTGAATCCCAGAATATTGTCAGGCCCAAGAGGGTCGGCTCCTGGTTTCATGCAATCCCACAACACTTTTATTCCGAGCCCTGCTCCGCTGAGAAAATTCCGATATACGATTTCCCCCGGACATTCGTATGAGAATGTGCCGGAATTTAAATCCGCAAAGAGTATTTTGTTCCAAAATCCGTTTCCCGGAACGTGTGCTGGCATGAATGTCTCCAGATTTCACCGTGATTACCTGATGCGGTTGCAAAAGATATTTGCCGATTTTTCTACATTTTAGAAAACGCAGGCTGGTCACATCATCATTTTAATACTTACATGCGTGTCTTGCACCGGAATTCTAAGTTTCAAAGACAAATGTGCAGGAACAACTGTCTTGAAAGGCTGTCTGGAATTAATAGTCTCTTACAAAAATCATCAGCTAAAAAGTAGTGAGTGGTTAGATTTTATGAAATTTCCAAAAAGAAGTTCTAAAAAATGCTAAAGCTGACAGAATACTAGACACTCATATTAATGTTATGGTAGAATTAAATCAGGCAGTCTTGTATGAAAAAGGAAGTTTCTGGAATGCGACTTAAAATAATGATCTTCGCGGTTCTGGTAATGACTCTCCTGGCTACAACTGCAGCGGCCGATCAAGCCGGGGAAGAATTCGTTGAAAATGCCAAGACTGCTCAGAAAATGGGAGATCACGCCAAGGCCATAGATCTCTTTTCAAAAGCGATTCGGCAGGGTACATCCGCTGCGGATGTTTTTTTCAGGAGGGGTCTATCGTTTGAGAGATTCGGTAAGCTAAAGGAAGCAATTCAAGATTACAGTAAAGCCATTGAACTTGATCCGCGCATGGAGACTGCTTTTAATAACCGCGGCAGCGCATTCTACAGACTTGGAGAATACAATAACGCTATAAAGGATTACTCTAAAGCGATTGAGCTAAATCCATCTTACGGGCTGGCTTACTACAATCGAGGCAACGCGTATCATGGAAAAGGTGATTTGGATCGGTCCATCGAGGACTTTACGCGATCAATTGAAATCGATTCCAGGGACAAGGACGCATACAATAATAGAGGATGGGCTCTGCTACAAAAAAATGAAGTCCAGAAATCAATCGATGATTTTAACCGAGCTCTGCAACTAGACCCCAACTACCTTCTGGCTTACTACAACAGAGGCAATGCCAAACTAAAGTTGGACGACGCGAACGGAGCGATTAAAGATCTCTCCAGAGCCATAGAGCTCAATCCGGAGTATGCTCTGGCCTATTTCCAAAGAGGGAACGCGCACGTAAGGCGAGAAGAATTAGATGACGCCTTGAATGATTACAACAAGGCGATTCGTATTACCCCTACCCATGCAGAGGCCTACAACAACCGCGGCTGGGCGTTCTTCAAGAAAGGGAATATAGCGCAAGCAATTCGAGATATCGCCAAAGCGATCTCTCTTAATCCGGATTTGCCAAAGGCGTATGCGAACAAGGGATGGATCCACAAGAGCATCGGAGAATGCGCGAACGCGCTTCCAGAATTCAACCGGGCTCTGGAGCTCGACCCCAATTCCGCTCCTCTTTACGCCTTCAGAGCCGAGTGTTTGCTTCAAATGAAGCAGCCCACCAAAGCGATTAAGGATCTGGAAAAAGCCTATTCCATGGATGCCGGCAATCCGGAAACGCTGGTTACACTAGGGACGCTGAAAGAATTGTCCGGCGACTATGACTCGGCTACGGAAATTTTTAAGAAACTGGCCGGCTTGCGTCCGAATGATCCGGAATCTCACTACAATCTTGGTCTCGCTCTGGGAAAGAACGGGCAGATTTCCGCTGCGATCGAAGAGTTCAGCAGGGCAATCAATCTAGATCCCAAACATAGAGAATCCCATCTGCGAAGAGGTATCGCTTATGAGTTCCTGGGTGACTCGAAACGTTCCAAGGCAGACTTCTCTATGGCTTCGACTTTGCCGGAACAGGGCAGCGGCCCTTTGCGGCAGCCGATCAGCGCAGCGACTGTGAAGGCGCTCACGACTTCCCGTTGAAACGGAAACAGGCAAATGAACCCAATTGAACGCCGGTCCTTGGTCGCAATCTTGTTAATGGTATTAGCCGCGTCTCCTCTGGCGATTGCTGCCGATGTGAAGAGTCAATTCTCTGAAGCAGTGGAAGCGCATTGGAATTTGGATCTGGATAAGGCCATTCAACTCTACACGAACGTGCTGACGCTGGATGTCAATCACGCCCGCGCGTACTTCAATCGAGGAGTCGCGTATCGATCCAAAGGGCAGATAGACCGTGCCCTGGTTGACTTCGGTCAGGCAGTGGGAAAGGATTCGAATTTAACGGATGCGGTTTACGGTCGCGGGGCACTTTATCTGAGCAAGAAGATGTACGAGAAAGCCGCGCATGACATGAACCATGTCCTGAAAGTGGAACCAAACCATCCGGGCGCACATCGTATTCGTGGCGAAGCGGAGTATGCCCTTGGTAATACGGAGGCAGCGATTTCGGATCTTAGCCAGGCGCTCAAGACAGATCCGGAAGACTCGGAAGCTTATTTGCTGAGGGGAATGGCTTATCAAAAAAGTAAAGATCCGGAAAAAGCGTTGTCCGATTTCAACAAAACAATTGAGCTTGACCCAAAGAGCGCCAAAGCATTTCTTAAACGGGGCAATCTGTTTGTCGCCGGAGACAAGCTGGGACCAGCGTTAGAATCCTATGACAGGTCCATAGTACTAGATCCCAATGACTCGGAAGCGCTGACAAATCGTGGCTGGGCTCGCGCTGCAACGGGAAATTTGAGCCCCGCGTTGGCAGATCTAAGCCGAAGTTTGGAAATTAACCCGGACTCTTCGATAGCGCTGGCAAACCGGGCTCAAGTGTATACTAAAATGGACAGAAGAGAAGAGGCAATTCAAGACTATTCGCGGCTTCTGACGCTCAAGAAAGGCGACGCGGGGGTATATTTCGCACGAGGGAAATTGCTTCTCGATATCGGAAACCTTGACGAGGCAGAAAGAGACTTTGACCGGGCCCTCGAAATTACTCCCGGTATCCCGTCCATAATGTCCTTAAGAGGACAGACCAGAGTTCTTGCAAAGAAATACAATGAGGGTGTTCAGGATCTGACCGAAGCCTTGGAATCCGATCCAAACAATGTGCCTGGGCTCCTGAGCAGGGCCTCTGCATACGAAGCTACAAAAAAACATGGTCTGGCAGTTTCGGATTTTTCTGCGGCACTTCAAATAGATCCTAGGACGGCCGGAGTGGATGCAGAGTACGGGCTTGCCAAGAATCTCCTGCTCAAAGGGGATTTGGATAGGGCAATAGAAGCTTTCACTAAAGTCATTCAGATGCAGCCTGCCAACGGTCTTGCGTACGCGAACCGTGGAGTAGCTCGAAAGGAAAAGGGCGAGCTGACTTCCGCAGCTGAAGATTTTCGCAAAGCTTTGACTTTTCTAAAAGAGGGTGCCCGCCTGACGACAGTGAGTCGGCTGCTGCAGGACACGGAAGCACGCCTCAAATCAGCTTCTGGGGCATCAACTCTTTCGGACAACTCCTCAAGTTTGAATCTAGCCCCTCCCGAAAATAAATACTGGTAGCCATATCTGCTGAACAGATTTCTGTTGAGTGCCCCGCCTGTTCTCGAATAAACTGAGCCCAAGAAACACCGAGACCCATTACTGGCCGAACATGGTATTATTCGAGTCTGAAAACGGAGAGGCCTTCCCTTTTAGGTTGATATAAACCTATAGTGATATGACATATTTGCATGGTGATATAATAGAGGCCTTGGATTGAGTGTTCCAAACTCTCCTGTAATACTCTTCGACTCGCGATGCGGACTCCGGTCCCGCTAGTTTTCAGGACAATCTCATGAATGACATCGAGAAAACCCGAGACCAGTTACAGGTAGAACTGCAAGAAACGCGCAGGCTTGTAGAGGAATTGAAAGCAAGGGAGCAAGCTGGCGAGGCAACCAAGAAAGAGTTGCACGAACACTGTCGGATGCTGGATGAAATAGTATCGACGTGTCCTGTAGGCATAGTGGTACTTGACGATAGAAAGATGAAGTGGCTCAACGAGGCTGCGAAAAGACTTTTTGGATATGAACATGAACAAGACTACCTGGGACTTAGCGCTCGCGTATTCTATGAGTCCGAGGAAGAATACACGCGAGCCGGTGAAATGCTTTACAGCGAACTGGAGTCCAAGCACTATGCGGACATCGAAACAAAATTAATACGAAGCGACGGATCGTCTCTTCATGCCAGAATTCGCCTCAACGCACCTGATAATTCTAAGCCAACCAAAGAAGCCGTTGCGATCATCTCAGACATTTCCGACAGAAAGCTAGCTGAAGAAGCGCTCCAGGAAAGTGAAGAACGCTACAGGTTCCTGGCCCATGAAGCCCTCATCGGAATTTACATTCATCAGGACGGCAAATTCGTATATGTGAATGATCATTTCATAGGATTACTCGGATGGTCTGCGGACGAATTGTTGGGGAAAGAGTTCTGGGGCTTCGTTCATCCAGAAGACCGCGAATTGGTTCGAGATAGAGGAATTGCAAGGTCCGAGGGCCGGGACGTAGATCCGCACTACTATTTTAAGGCGCTGTGCAAGAACGGCGAGACAAAAACCCTGGAAATTTTTGCCGCAACCATAAAGTACGGCGGCCGCACCGCCAACATGGGCAATGTCGTTGACGTGACTCGGCGAAACTGGGCTGAGGAGGCTCTCAGGGAATCAGAACTGAAGTATCGGCTGATTTTTGAAAACTCGCCTCTCGGTATTTTTCACTTTGACTCACAAGGAATCATAACAGCCTGCAATGAGAATTTCGTGAACATTATCGGTTCCTCCAAAGAGGTGCTTATCGGCTTGGACATGTTCAACAAGCTCAAAGATCGGAAGATGACAGCCGAGATAAAGAACTCGCTCAAGGGGAAGGAAGGCCGTTACGAAGGGAACTACACGTCAGTCTCCGCGGACAAGACAACCCCCGTGCGCTGCTACTTCAGAAGACTGGAGGCCGAAGACGGCTCTCGCATGGGCGGAATAGGCATTGTGGAAGATATTACCGAGCGAAAGAAATTCGAGCAGGAACTGGAGGCCGAAACCGAACGGCTCCGCGTGACACTGGCATCCATAGGCGATGGCGTAATCAGCACGGACACCAGCGGACGCGTGGCGCTCATGAACAATGTAGCCGAAAATCTTACAGGCTGGACTCAGCAGCAGGCCTTAGGCAAACGCCTCAATCATGTGCTCAACGTTATCAACGAAAAAACTCGAATGCCTTGTGAAGATCCTGTCGAGAAAGTAGTCAGGACCGGCAAAGTCATCGGGCTTGCGAACCACACTGTATTGGTTTCAAAAAGTGGCTCGGAGCGAATTATCGCTGACAGCGGCGCGCCCATCCGCGATAAAAAAGGAAGAATAACAGGCGTAGTCATAGTGTTTCGAGACATAACCGAAAAGCAGAAGATCGAGACCGAACTTGTTCGCATGGAAAAACTCGACTCCGTCGGAATTCTTGCCGGAGGAATCGCTCACGATTTCAATAACATCCTGACTGTAATTCTGGGGAATGTCACTCTAGCCAAGTTGTTTTCCAAACCCGGGGAAAAAGTCCACTATCGATTGGGGGAAGCCGAAAAAGCGGTCATGCGCGCCCAGGATTTGACGAGGCAGCTGCTCACATTTGCCAGAGGCGGCACCCCCGTGAAGGCCACGGCGTCCATTCAGGACATTGTAAGAGAATCCTGCGCGTTTGCACTCACAGGCTCTAATGTGAAGTTTGACGCCCAAATTCCTGATGACCTATGGAATGTGGAGGTGGACAAAGGCCAAATAAGTCAGGTGATTAATAATCTGATCATTAATGCAGGCCAGGCAATGCCGAATGGGGGGAACATCAAAATAATTGCGTGCAACGAGGTCATCCCTGAGGGCTCCCCTGGCCGCAAATCGGGCAAATTCATAAAAATCACCATAATGGATGAAGGCCCGGGAATATCGAAAGATCACCTGCACCGAATATTTGACCCGTATTTCACTACCAAATCCGAAGGTACTGGTCTTGGTCTGGCTACGTCATATTCCATAATCAAGAAACATGACGGCATGATTGAGGTGGAATCACGGTTGGGGAAGGGAACCACATTCAATATGTATCTTCCCGCTTCCGATCAGACGACGCCTGAGAAGCAGGACCAATGTGATTACATATTCACGGGCACGGGAAGGGTGCTGCTCATGGACGACGAAGAGCGCATACGCGAACTTGCCGGCGAAATGTTAGCGATTCTCGGATTTGAGGTGGTGATGGCTCAAGATGGCGCTGAAGCGGTGGAGCTTTACCGTGCCCATCTTAATTCTTCAAATCCTTTTACCTTGGTCATAATGGACCTCACCGTGCCAGGAGGTCTGGGGGGCGCGGAAGCCATCAAGCTTCTGTTGGAAATGGATCCCAACGTGAAGGCAATTGTGTCCAGCGGATACTCCAACGATCCCATAATGTCGGAATACAAGCGGTATGGATTCAGCGGGGTTGTTGGTAAGCCATACAATGTTAAAGAACTTAGCAACGTTCTTGCCAGAGTCCTGGCCCATGTCAGAGCTAACGCTCCAAGAGTCGTCGCGAGTTGATACCGACAAGTATTGCCGTGCATGCCTTTTTAGGCAACCATTCGGAATCTGTCCTTTAAGACAAATCTTTGCCCCCTTGCGTTGTCGCTTGAAATGAATGATTTCGAAAACTACTCCTATGGACGTTTGATCAATGAAAGTGCTGATCACAAGTCGAATTCCGGGGCAGGTTGTCTCCCTTATCGAGAGCGAGCATAAAATCGAGATAAATGAACTCGAAAGGCCGATGGATCGCCCTGACCTTCTAGAGCGGGTACGGGACAAAGAGGGTCTTCTTTGCACAATTTCCGATCGGATTGATGAGGAACTGCTCGCTAATGCGCCTCTTTTGAAAATGATCGCCAATTACGGGGTCGGCTACGATCATATCGATGTAGCTGGAGCGTCTCGCAGAGGAATTCCTGTGTCAAACACCCCCGGAGTTCTTACAGATGCCACTGCTGACTTGACATTCGCCTTGATTCTTGCTGTTGCCAGACGGGTAGTGGAAGGGGATCAGCGCACGAGGAAAGGGCAGTTCCGTTTCTGGGCCCCATTGTTGTTTTTGGGACGCCAGGTGACGGGAAAGACCCTCGGCATCATCGGGTTTGGACAAATAGGGCAAGCGGTTGCTAAACGAGCAATTGGTTTTGATATGAGGGTGTTGTACCACAGTCGCAGAAGAATGGATCCCCCAACAGAGCAGAAATTCTCGGCCCAGGTACAGAGATCTGGATTTGCTGCTAAAAGAATCGGACTTTGTATCATTGCATGTGCCGCTGACCGAAAAGACTCGTCACATGATAGGCTCGCGGGAATTGAACTTGATGAAACAATCCGCTTACCTTATCAATGCGTCAAGAGGACCAGTGGTGAATGAAAACGAACTGCTGCAAGCTCTTAGAGAAAACAAAATAGCCGGAGCGGGGCTGGACGTATATGAAAATGAGCCTGACCTGACCCTCGGATTGAGTGATCTGGCAAATGTCGTGCTTCTGCCGCACGTGGGGAGCGCGACTGTGGAGACAAGAACAAGAATGGCCGAAATGGCTGCTGAAAATTTACTTGTCGGATTGAAGGGGCAAACCCCGCCGAATTGCTTGAACTGCTCTCTTCTTGAATCTACGAAAGCATGATATTTGAAACCTCCCTGGGACGGAGCGGTCTTTATTACGAGTAGACGACTGAAAAGCATAATTAGGAGGCTTTCATGTTTGATTTGTTGCCCTCGGACCCGGACGTATTAAAGTACTGGTCCTGGACCGATTTTGAGCCTTATTATAGGGATCTCGCAAAACGAAACGTCACGGCGGACAAGATTACAGAGTTTTTGTCCGACTGGACGCGCGTGAATGAAGCTGTGGAGGAAACCTACAGCCGTCTTCATGTCGCAATGACCAAAAATACTGCAGACAAGCAAGCCGAGGAGCTCTTTCACGCGTTCCTGGACAATGTGTTTCCCCCATCCGAGGAAGCAGAGCAGAAACTTAAAGACAAATTGCTTGCACTTGGAATAGAGCCCCCCAGATTTAAGATTCCTCTTATGAAGATGCGCACAGATGCGGAGATATTCAGGGAGGAGAACCTGCCTTTGCAGGTTCGTGAGCACAAATTAGCGACTGAATACGACAAGATCATCGGTGGCCAGACCGTCCAATGGGAAGGCAAAGAGATAACGGTCGTGCAATTGAGACCGATTTTCCAAAAGATCGATAGGACAGCGAGGGAAAATGCGTGGCGCATCGCTCTGAATCGACAACTGGAAGATCGTGAGGCCATAGGAGATTTGTGGCGCCAGTTTATGGCAATCAGACTTCAGCAGGCAACAAACTCAGGATTTGGCGACTACAGATCTTTCCGTTGGAAACAGTATCACCGATTCGACTATACCCCGCAGGATTGTCTGCAATTCCATGAGGCCATTGAGCATGCGGTAGTGCCGGCTGCGATGCGTGTGGCAGACAGACGCAAGAGGCTTCTCGGGCTCGAGGGGCTACGCCCATGGGATATGGATGTAGATCCGCTGGGAAGGCCGCCTCTGGTTCCGTTCCGTGAGGTATCGGAATTGACGACTAGGGTGGCAGCGATGTTTCGCAATTTGGATGCCACCTTGGGGCGATACTTCCAGATAATGCTCAGTGAGGATCTGCTGGATCTCGAAAATCGTAAGAACAAGGCTCCTGGGGGCTATTGCACGGAATTTGCCGTTGCAAAGCACCCGTTCATTTTCATGAATGCAGTGGGAATTCATGACGATGTTCAAACGCTCTTGCACGAGTCCGGCCACGGGTTTCACGTTTTCGAGCGCAGCCATCTGCCGTTTCATCAACAACGCTCTGTGGGAATGGAGTTCTCCGAAGTAGCTTCCATGGGAATGGAGTTGCTGGCCTCACCATATCTGCCCGAAGAAAAAGGAGGATTCTATTCACGTGATCACGCCGCCAGAGCCCTGGTAGAACATTTGGAGCACGGAATAATGTTCTGGCGGTACATGGCTGCTGTGGACGCGTTTCAGCACTGGGTGTACGAACATTCTGAGGACTCGTCGCAGCTTTCCAATTGCGATGCCCAGTGGCAGAGACTGTCGGAGCGATTCATGCCTTGGCTGGATTGGACCGGCCTTGAGCAGGAGCACGTCACCGGATGGCAACGCAAACTCCATATTTTCGTGGTCCCATTTTACTACGTGGAGTACGGCATTGCTCAATTGGGCGTGGTGCAAGTGTGGCGGAATTCAATGAAAGACGAGGCTGCAGCAGTAAAAGCGTACCGCGATGCCTTGGCGCTCGGGGGAACTGTTTCTCTGCCTTCTTTATTCCAGGCTGCAGGCGCAAGATTCGCCTTCGATGTAGACATGTTAGGTTCGGCCGTGGCCTTGATGGAACAAAGGCTGGAAGAACTGCGACAAGAATCTTGAAATTGATTGCCGTCCCGAGACAAGTATGCTTGCCATCTCAATGTTATCGGTTTGAAAACGGATCACGACTGAAACGAAATGAATTGCGGTCTTCGCCGGAATGAGGGGGAGGCTGTCCGATTGTACTTGCCCGAATTCGTAGCTGCCGGCCTCCGTGCCGGCAGACTGTATCTAAACGATCAACGATTTCTATATGATGGCCCGACAGAAGGGGACCCCCGCCCTAAGAATGGTCTGCGATTTGGCTGCAAGATAAGCGTCACAACTTTTGGCAGCCGCTACAAGGTGAATTGTCGCTCCAGACTGGCCCGATCCCAATTACCCAGATTCGCCGCTGCATCGTACGTGTTCTGAAGGAAATTTAATAGCGCGTCTTCGGGATTTTCAGCTTTGCGAACAACCTCGTAGGGTAGAATGAATTCTGCCATTTCGGTCTGGTAAAATGCCCCTTTGGGATTTATAGGTGCATCCTTGAAGCCAACGGGCTCCGGATATGCGTATGAGTAAAAAGCAGGTTCCTCGACTGCTCCACCGCCTGGCCAGAATCCGCAACTACTCACTTCATGTGAATAAGCTTCTCGTACAACGAAATCAGCCAGAGCGGGGATTCCACCGGGATGCTGAGGGGCCGTACGGCCGGAAAAGCGTGTGACAGCCATATCGAATGCGCCCCAGAAAAAATGCACGGGGCTGCATTTGCCGATAAAGCTGGAGCGGAATTTGTTGAGTATCCTGTCGGTGTTAACCATGATAAGCCAGCAACCTTGAGCATCTTCCGGAACGTAAGACGCATGCGTATCATCTTCTTCGAAAGGAATGCGCACCGGCACCTCCACAGGTGTTGTCCAGATGTCCACCTTAATTCCGACCGCGTTTAGAGCGAGCGTAAGTTCTCGATAAAAACCAGCTACGGATAGAGAGGTGAGAGCGAACGTGCGAGTCGCCCCGTAACTGGTGCGCAGAATCAAAACATGGTCAATTAGGTCAAAATCAATTTGGAAAGTATGCTGCTCGTAGGGAATCGGCGACGTCGTGAGGCCTCTCGCAGTCACATACAAAGCCACCTGCCACCAATGATTAATATGCGGACTCTGCATGAGCCGTATCTTGCCGACGATTTGGGTCCACATGTGGAGAGTGGCGTAAGTATCTTTCCATTCGTTATAAGATAATTCAGGCCAGGTCTGGGAATCGACGCAATTACTCCTCTGATCGTGATGAGGCATTGTCTTCGTCCTTTTTAAATATCTAATTGATTGTTTGGGTTCAAATGATTTAATTTTCGGGTCAATCGACACAAAGCTAACTATTTATTTAACAAAAAAACAAGATAAGCCTTATTCTAAAACAATATTGCAAAAACAAATTATTATGTGATCACGATATGGGTATAATTTCACTAAACTTACAGCTAATTGAATAGAGAGCGCTAGTGTGGATTAGCGCCGAGGGAGACCAGTCATGGTACACCCCCGGCACTGAAACGTCGCAGTCTTGTTTATTTATCCTAACCGAGAGTGGCCGCGTTCGATAACGGCCATTCGCATCCCCTTGAAAAACCCAAAAAAGTTTTATTTCTGGTAATCGGATTAACCGATTCGTTATTTCTTTTTTTGTTCCTTTTTTGCTTTCGGAGCAGGAGCCGCAGCAGCGCCGGCCTTTGCTTTCTTCTTGTAGACTTTGCAAGGAGCTGGACTGCAGGCATAATATGCCGGTGCACATGTGGAAGCCCCGCAAGCACCGTACGAAGTTTTGCTGCCGAAAAGTTTGCCGCCGCCGAAAAGGCCAGCGCCGCCGAAAAGACCGCCGCCACCACCGCAAGAACTTCCGCCTCCAAAGAAAGCCGAAGCCGGTTCACATGCAAATCCTAGTGCAGCAACAAGAGCGATAACAAGAGCAACTTTTTTCATCCTTGTCCTCCTTCAATTGTACCTGTGGTCCTTCAAGGGGATGGAGGTCCCTAAAATTTTCCTACCATAATTAATTCACGCTGTCCAGTAGGTATATATCAATGTTTATTCAGTTTCTTAACGTCACGAAGATGGAATGCGGGTTTGCGAACTGCAAGACAAAATGAACATGTTATGAGCCAATACACAACAGTGGTGACTGACAGAGAATAACCAAGTGTCTGCAGCCGGCTCGAACAAAAAGGCATCAAGTCTTTGACGCTGAAGTGTTTGTTGGCCGCTCTCTCGCTGCCGTTTTCGTGCCTCCATTCCTGCAAAATGGATTCGAAGATGCAGTCCTGCGATTTCATAGCGGATTTCTTAGCTTTCTAAAATTGTTGACATTTTTGATTAGTGTTCATAAAATGCCTGCCTGAAGCTCCAAAATCCGCCAAGGTTTTTCCACTATGAATAAGTTTACCCGGAAAGACTTTCTGGAAACCCTTTTTCATGATTATTTCAGAAAACGGGAAGGGTTCATTCTGGTCAAAACAATCAGGAATTTCGACCAAAAGGTCAGTACTCGTTATTTTCCCAATGTGGAGATACTTGCGAAGGAGCAGTACCTTGTCTGACCAAAACGTCTTCTTCGGGGTTTCTCCGCTGGAGAATATGAAGCCGGACAAAGCTTACATGCAATACTTGGTTGCGCTATGGTGCGGACTGGATTTAAGTCCTGAGGGTTACTCAGGCAAGCAGGTGTATTTTTTTGGCCAGGCCCAGGCCGCCAAGGCGGTGAGAAGCTTTCCTCTTCCTCCGTCCATTATCGTGGAATCTGGGCAGGGTCTACATCTGTACTGGCTTTTGAAGCATGTGACTCGAATAGAAGATTCAGAAGCCGTGGAAAATATTCTCAAGGGAATCAATACGTATTTTCAATGTACCGCTCCTGTCGGAATAGAATCGTTGATGCGTCTGCCGGAAACCACGAACGGCAAACTCTCCTGCAACGGATTCCGGTGCAAGGCAAAATACATTAACCCAGATTTTCGTTATGATCTGGAGGAATTCGAGAACCTTGACCTCGGCATGTCGGCAGTACCCGCGAAGGACGATTCTTTTGACGAGTCCCGATCAGAGGGTCCAAGTGATTTGTCTGCTCGATACAAGGATCAGAGATTTGGACCTCCGGTCGCCGCCCATGATCGTTCAGAGGAAGTGGAAGAAGACTCTGACGACTATGAGGATGCTGGGTCTCTGATGGATTCCGGCGAGATTAGTTCAATGGTCATCGGTCCGGACAGTGAGGAATCCCAGACTGTAGTCGTCTTGGCCGAAGAATCAGCGGATTTAATAGCGGATGAAATAGTTGATAAGGTAGTGGAGAGATTGACAGATAAATTGATGGAACAACTTGTCGACCAGATAGTGGAAAAATTGGCTCAAAGATTGATGGGCAACAAATAGCCAAGCCAGCCGCGTTGGTGAAAATGGTTCAAAGACCGGATTACGATTCTTGACAGCTCGAACATTATGGAAGTAATCTATAGGTTCTCTTTTTCAGAGGATTTGATCAAATCCGTGTGCCTCAACAAAGTCTCATACAACAAGGAGAAGGAAATGGCCTACCGAATCGTCGCGGAAGAATGCCGAGGATGCCAAACTTGTGCAAGAAATTGCCCGACCAGGGCCTCTGTAGGGGAAAAGAAGCAAGCCCATGCCATTGACGTAAGCAAGTGCATTGAATGCGGAGTCTGTGGCCGAGGTTGCCCGTACGGCGCCATTCGTGATCCCCAAGGGAATGTGCCTCCTAAGGTCAAGAAATCCGATTGGCCAAAACCCTATGTGTGGAAAGAAGACTGTGTGGGATGCGAAGTGTGCGCGGCAGTCTGCCCCTTCCAGGCATTAGGCATGGGAGAAATCGACGGCGAGACGATTGCAGGCCTGTACGATCCAAAGGCTTGTGTGGGATGCGGCATGTGTGAACAGGCGTGCCCAGTTAATGCAATACAACTTGTGGGGCCCGAAGCCGCAAAGAAAACGGCCTAAGTCCGATTGTCTACCGCATTTGAGAGCCAGGAAATAGCGGGGCCTTGAGAAGGCCCCGCTAGGCTTGACGAATCGAAGCGGATTCGGATCGAAGAGTCAATCGCTCGAGGAGAGCAAGGGGAAGGGCATGAAGCACGCTTCCAGCAACCCTTCGAGAAACACGTCTGATTCTAACGAGCTCTCGCATTTCATCGAACCCTCACTTTCAATAACTCGAAGTAAATCTCATTCCGTCGAATACCTTTGCCCCGCTGAAAGTTACTCCGTCGAATCGCTATCCCCTTGACGGCCACAGCAGGACATCAAAACCCTTGTGTCGGCCCGAGGCGCACACTCCTGAATCCTAGCGGAGACGAGTCTTATCATCCAAATATGGGCTTTCGCTGCCTGACAAATATCCGAAGGAGGATGTCCGGGTAACACGCGGGAAGACAGTCGTGCTCCTGAAAAGCGCGCTATACTTCTTTGCTGAAAATGTCAAATACCAAAGAAAACGGATGAAATTCTCTGTTGCACACGTGCGCTATATGACGCGCCACGCCGTATGAAAAAAACTCTCTGGCAGGAATTGAGCGCGCAGAGCGTTCCGATCCAGTTGGCCATTCGCTAGTGCTGGCTGACCCTAAGGTTCCAAGCAAAATTGAGCCATTTTTCACAGATGTGGATTCAGAACGCTCAGGGGTGCGAGGCCTAGCGGCTGAGGCGCGTGATCCGAGCCAGCTTGGCCGCTAAGTCCATTGGACTGTAAACATTGACCTTTTCTTGCAGGCGGTTTCCCCTTGACAAGAAAAGAGGTGCGGAGTATAACTGTGACTTCCTCGTTGACGAGGAAATTTTCTGGGAATCTTTTTTCCCCTCTGATTGACATACTGCCTTGGTCTGGTGAGAGCGAAAGCTAGCATCAGAGTCTCTTAATAAGCCTTTGAGACATTATTAGTCGGCCGAGTTGATTTTCTTCCTTCTAAGGAAGGGGGAACCTTTTCTGTCCCTGGGTTGACTACAGAAACCTGGAGAAAAAAATCACACGAGTGTGTGAAAAAATTCTCTTGACACGAATCTCTTGAGGGTGTAAAGTTAGGGGATTCACATCGAGGCAAAGTTAAAAAGCGGTTAATTTGTTGTTGACAACTTTTTAACTTCGGTGTAGGCTGATAACAAAGGGGCTGTGGCCTCAGTCAGTCCGTCGATCTTTGAAAACTGAATAGCAGAATGTTCGGGTCACAATAATTCAGTTAAACTGGA
>CAVOXB010000025.1:0-2500 GCA_963700305.1 uncultured delta proteobacterium | reverse complement strand
GCATAATGAGCCAGCGAGTTGTTGCATGCGGCAAGGTTAAGTCGTTAGATGGAGCCGTAGCGAAAGCGAGTCTTAATAGGGCGTTTAGTTGCACGGAGCAGACCCGAAACCGGGTGATCTATCCATGGGCAGGGTGAAGCGGGAGTAAAATCAAGTGGAGGCCCGAACCCGTTGCCGTTGAAAAGTGCGTGGATGAACTGTGGATAGGGGTGAAAGGCCAATCAAACCCGGAGATAGCTGGTTCTCCCCGAAATATATTTAGGTATAGCCTCGATGAATTGATCGATGGAGGTAGAGCACTGAATGGGCTAGGGGGCTTACCAGATTACCGAACCCAACCAAACTCCGAATACCGTCGAGTTTTATCACGGGAGTCAGACTCGGGGGATAAGCTCCGTGGTCGAGAGGGAAAAAACCCAGACCGCCAGCTAAGGTCCCTAAATCATGCTAAGTGGGAAAGGATGTGAAAACGCTCAGACAACCAGGAGGTTGGCTTAGAAGCAGCCATCCTTTAAAGAAAGCGTAACAGCTCACTGGTCGAGTGGTTCTGCGCCGAAAATGTAACGGGGCTCAAGCATAGTACCGAAGCTGCGGAATGTGCGTAATGCAGATGGTAGGGGAGCATTCTATAGCCGGTTGAAGCTGTACCGGAAGGAGCGGTGGACGGATAGAAGTGAGTATGCTGGCATGAGTAACGATAAAACAGGTGAAAAACCTGTACGCCGAAAACCTAAGGTTTCCTGGGAAAGGTAATCCTCTCAGGGTTAGTCGGTCCTAAGGTGAGGCCGAAAGGCGTAGGCGATGGAAAACAGGTTAATATTCCTGTACCACGTGATGATTGTTTGAGCGATGGGGTGACGCAGGATGGTAGGCCAGCCGGGTATTGGATGTCGCGGTTTAAGCCTGTAGGGAGGATGCTCTAGGCAAATCCGGGGCATCTGTTAACTCCGAGGAGTGAGGACGAGACTTCAGTCTGCGAATGAAGCTGACTGATTCCATGCCGCCAGAAAAGCCTCTAGCGAGTAGATCGGTTCCGTACCGTAAACCGACACAGGTAGATGAGGAGAGTATCCTAAGGCGATCGAGAAACCCTCGTTAAGGAACTCGGCAAATTAAACCGTAACTTCGGAATAAGGAGTGCCCTCTTAGGGTGAAATGACTTGCTCTGGAGCTCGAGGGGGCCGCAGTGAAATGGCCCAGGCGACTGTTTACCAAAAACACAGGTCTCTGCAAAGTCGAAAGACGAAGTATAGGGACTGACGCCTGCCCAGTGCCGGAAGGTTAAGGGGAGCGGTTAGTCGCAAGGCGAAGCCTGAAACGAAGCCCCGGTAAACGGCGGCCGTAACTATAACGGTCCTAAGGTAGCGAAATTCCTTGTCGGGTAAGTTCCGACCTGCACGAATGGCGTAACGATTGAAGCTGTCTCAACGAGGGGCTCGGTGAAATTGTAGTAACGGTGAAGATGCCGTCTACCCGCAGAAGACAGAAAGACCCCGTGGACCTTTACTACAGCTTGATATTGTATTTTGTGCTGTTTGTGTAGGATAGGTGGGAGGCTTTGAAGCCGGGACGCTAGTTTCGGTGGAGCCAACGTTGAAATACCACCCTGATATCTCGAGTTACTAACTCTGATCCCGTGATCCGGGTCGAGGACACTGTCTGGTGGGTAGTTTGACTGGGGCGGTCGCCTCCTAAAGAGTAACGGAGGCGCACGAAGGTTCCCTCAGCCTGATTGGAAACCAGCCGTAGAGTGTAAAGGCATAAGGGAGCTTAACTGCGAGACCGACATGTCGAGCAGATGGGAAAGCAGGTCTTAGTGATCCGGTGGTTCCGTATGGAAGGGCCGTTGCTCAACGGATAAAAGGTACCCCGGGGATAACAGGCTGATCCCCCCCAAGAGTTCACATCGACGGGGAGGTTTGGCACCTCGATGTCGGCCCATCGCATCCTGGGGCTGAAGCAGGTCCCAAGGGTTTGGCTGTTCGCCGATTAAAGCGGTACGCGAGCTGGGTTTAGAACGTCGTGAGACAGTTCGGTCCCTATCTTCCGTGGGCGCAGGAAATTTGAGGGGATCTGTCCCTAGTACGAGAGGACCGGGGTGGACGGACCTCTGGTGTTCCGGTTGTCACGCCAGCGGCATAGCCGGGTAGCTATGTCCGGAACGGATAACCGCTGAAAGCATCTAAGCGGGAAGCCAACCCCAAGATTAGATTTCCCGGGCTTCGGCCCCTAAAGACCCCTCGAAGACTACGAGGTTGATAGGCTGGAGGTGGAAGCGCAGTAACACGTGGAGCTTACCAGTACTAATAGGTCGTGAGGCTTGATTCCCAAAATAAATGATTTGTATCCTCGATCTCCTATTTGGTTGATATATAGCCGCGAGGCTTTGGCCTCGCAACGCAATTTTATTTGCTTTTGCCCCTTCCCGGTGGCTATGGCGGAGGGGAAACACCTGTTCCCATTCCGAACACAGAAGTTAAGCCCTCCAGCGCTGATGGTA
>CAVOXB010000024.1:0-33156 GCA_963700305.1 uncultured delta proteobacterium | reverse complement strand
ACATTCGATAATTAACCATATGACATGAACTCATTAACGATCTAATATTTTTGGATGATTAATGCCACAAAATCTTCAAGCAAGACGGTAGGCATGACCGATTTCCGGTGCCAACTCAAATGGCCGGGCAGATACAGCGGTCTGTACTGTGGCAGTGACGGGCGTCCCGGCCCCTCGTAATTGTGACGTCCCTCGGGTTTACCTGAAATGGTATCCAGAAGAGAAGCCATTACAGTTCATTTGGAAGTGGGATTTTCACCCTCGGTTGTGATCAATAAAACATGGGGGTTGGTAGGAATTTCATTTTCCAATTTCCCAGGTATTGAATACCCTGACCGGCCGCATGGCAACATCCGAACCTTTTGGTTCAGGCCGCACCAGAATCAACAATCCACCGTTTCCCGACACTATTTTCATCAGTCTCGGCGTGTCCAATTCTGCTGGTAGGCGGTACTCGGAAAACTCACCGAAATACCCGCATCAAACGCCTCACTTCTGCCGGAAGGATCGGCAATTCCGGAATGTGGTCCAAAGCGGTAGCGATTCGGATGAGTCGTTCGCTTACAACTGGTGCTCCCCCCTGAACATTTTATTGATGCTGACCGCATCCCCGATTTGAAAGGGGCCGCTGGATGTTCTTCTGAGTCGCTCCAATCTTCCGCCAACGCCCAGGTCTCTGCCCAAGCCCCGAGCCAAGGCGCAGCATACGCGCCTTTGGAACAAATGAGCTCTAACTCCAGAAAAGGCGGTTCCCACTTGACGACAGTCAATGAGAAGATCTCGATTTTGCGGGCGGCGAGCTCAGGAAAGATTCCTTTTCTCGCCAGCTTGTACATGGGAACTCCTCTTTTTTTTATGGCTGAAAAGTGAGGAGGGACCTGATCCATGACGCCCACATATCTCTCCACGACACCCTCTATGTGAGGAAGGTCCAGAGCAGACGTGTCACAGGAGCTGATCACGTTGCCTTCACGATCCCCAGAATCTGTCTCTTCCCCCAAAAGCACCACCAGGTTGTAGTATTTTCGCGACTCGTCAAGATAATCAAGAGTTCGGGTGGCGGCTCCGATCAAAACTACCATCAACCCTGTGGCTGCGGGGTCCAGTGTTCCTGAGTGGCCAACTTTCGATGGCCTGACGCAGCGCTTCACGATGCGAACGACATCATTGGAAGTCATGCCCTCGGGCTTGTCTACAAGAAGTATTCCGTGCAAATTGACCGACCTTTTCAGAAATTCTTAGAGGCCCGACGATGAAAATTCGGGACCAATTTTTGGGGGACATTCTACAGGCAAACTCTTGTGCAAAAAAGAGCGTCAAATTTGGCGAGTATTAATAGTGGAGAACCCTAACAGCGCATCCATTCATTAGCTCGGGGACCTGTCGCATCAACGCCGTAATTGCAAGGGTCCAAGACTCGCATAAATCTAGATAGTTAACCTTATGGGATGCTTCGCTGCTTTCAGAAAAATATCATGGGGTCTTGTTGCCAGTTGTAACTCGATGAGTGTCTATTTTTGTTCGAATCACGACGTGGTGAGGCTCGGCCAATAGCGCGCATGAGTAGCAAGGACATCGCGCAATCTGGCTCTGAAAATTGAATTCAACCTCTCAAAAGAAGGCTGGAACGGTACCATTTCTTTGTCGCAATTGTAGGAAGATAGGACATTCAGGATATCTTTTACTGAATCGCGCAGAGCGGCAAGATCATAACCACCCTCAAGTGCCAGAACCAATCTCTCCGAACAGTATTCTTCTGCGATATGCATTAGAATTTCAAGCATTTGACAATATCCGCTCTCTGTAAGCGCCATGCCGCCGAGGGGGTCTCGTTCGTGCGCGTCAAATCCGGCTGATACGAGAATCAGCTGCGGTTTATATGCTTCCAGCACCGGAGCGACCAACATGTGGAAGATCGTCAAATACTCTTCGTCACCCGCGCCGGCTGCGAGCGGAACATTAATGGTGTAACCTTCACCTTCTCCATGGCCTATCTCTCTGAGGCCGCCTGTTCCTGGGTAATGGGGATATTGATGTATTGAAATGAAAAGCACTTCAGATTCTTCGTAAAAAGCATTCTGAGTGCCGTTGCCATGGTGCAAATCCCAATCCACGATGGCTACTCTGTTCAGGCCGTGATGCCGGACTGCATGACGTGCTGCGAGCGCCACATTATTGAAAAAGCAGAATCCCATTGCCCTTCGGCGTTCAGCATGGTGACCCGGTGGTCTCACTAGGGCGAACCCGTTTCGGACTTTTCCCTCTATCACCGCGTCGACGAGATTGAAGACACCTCCCACGGCTCGAGAGGCAGCTTCCCATGAATGGGCGCAAGCAGACGTGTCAGGGTCCAGGAAAGTGTTTGGCTGGCCGGCGGTTGCAGCTATTTGGTTTACGTAACGAGGGTCATGGTTGAAAACAATCTCGTCTACTGAGGCGTTTCGATTTGGAATTTCGATCAAATTCAGATCGGATTCCAGTTCGTCAATCATTTTGTAAATAATGTCAAGTCTTTCAGGACATTCAGGGTGATATTCACCCATTTCGTGCATCATGTAGACCGCATCTCTGACAATTCCGGTGGGCTTCATGCGTGGTCGCCGTCCAGTAGAGATCACGCGTTTCCAGATTGTGGAAAACGCTGTAAGATTCCTATCAAAAATTAGCATTCCGCCCGTGTTTAGTCAAATTATTTGCACTGTCCATCTAGCGTTGTGGTTCAATATATTGGTGGGGCAACTGTTCCCTTGTGCGAAAATGGTCATTGCGAGGGAGTGAAGCTAGGAAGTAATCTACCCCCTGTTCACCGGCTGCCCAATGAAATTGGTTTGCTTCGCTCGATATGGCACGCTTGCAGCTAGCCTTTCTCTATACCGTCACTGAATGCGTGCGCGGCGAAATGAATTTTCTTTTCTTGGGGATCATTGTCACGTATCTTTTGAGAAGGCATGTGGCTGAAGGGTCCGGAAGATCTTCAAGACCTTGCGGTCTATTGAGTCCTGTCATCAAAGAGAGGGACAGAAAATGCTCCTTGCAATAGATGTCGGAAATACGAACACGGTGATCGGTATATTCGACGGCAAGAAAGCCGTTGGCTTCTGGCGAATCCGAACAGTGGAAGACACGACTGTGGACGAGTACCGGATCATTTTACACAACCTGGCAGCAATCGGCGGAATTGAGCCTTTGAGCGTGGACGGCGCAATAGTCTCGTGCGTAGTGCCGCCTTTGATGGGGGCTCTGGAGGAATTTTGTTCAAGGGCGCTGAAAATCACACCTTTATTTGTTGGCCCAGGAATTAAGAGTGGCATGCCCATAAGATACGACAACCCACGAGAAGTGGGCGCCGATAGGATCGTCAACGCTGTTGCTGCATACGAAAAATATGGGGGCGATCTTATTGCAGTAGACTTCGGGACCGCGACAACTTTTGACTATATCAATAAGGCAGGAGAGTACACGAAGGCGGTTCTATAGCTCCCGGAGTCGGAATTGCGGCGGAAGCTCTTTTTCATCAGGCTTCGAAGCTTTTCAGGGTAGAATTAACCGCCCCTTCTCGGGTTATCGCGAAAGACACAGCCTCTGCCATTCAATCTGGCATTGTTTTCGGTTACGCCTCGCTGGTGGACGGCATACTGAAAAGGATGTTCGATGAACTAGCCTCCAGACCGAAAGTAATTGCCACGGGAGGGTTGGCCAGGGTGATCTCGGCTGAAACCAAGCTTGTGGACATAATTGACGACGATCTCACCATGGAAGGTCTTCGAATTCTTTACCATCGGAATAATTTGCCCAAGAAATAGGGGCTACGCAAGCCGTTGTCTAAAAAGAGGCGCCTGACGGAGAACCCTCTCCTAAGCAAAACTGTCTAGCTTTAGATAGAGTGCCCCGTATTGGTTGATAGAGCGGCTGGAGCAAAATTATATAGCCAGGAGTTGTTCAGGGATTCAGCACTCACCGATCTCTGAACTCGGCCGCTTCTGAGCTGTTGGGACGCCCTGAACAAATTACGATTTTGGTGCAGGCTAAGGATCAATGGGTTTTGGAGGTTGTTCAACCTATGCTGGGGTAGGATTTGGCTTCTAGAGCCGGGGCTGGTTCGCCGGGTATCTGTCTATGGGGTCTTGGCGCCTAAAGTACATTTCTATAATGATTGCCAAAAATTCTGACGCTTATCCCTCGAGCGAATATCAAGAAACCAGAGGGGCTGGCGTCCCGGCCCATTCTATAGACATCATTGATTATTTTTGAGATGTGCCGGCACGGAGGCCGGCACCTACGAATTATTCCTTCTCCAATCGGACACCAATTTTGGCAACCCAATTTGCATTCTATTTGCACAATGTATTCTGGCTTGCTCGAGGTAAATAAATGATGGGGGTATGCACTTGACTAAGGGAGCCACAACATATAGTGTTTTGGCCCATGGAAGACTACCCCAGGTCATTGGCAGAGTTCGAAGCCCGTTTCTCGACAGAGGAGCAGTGCCGTGATTACCTGTTCCGACGCCGCTGGCCAGAAGGTTTTCGGTGTCCTCGCTGTGGGCATGGCAGGGCTTGGCCGATTGGCAAGAGTCTGTTCCAATGCGGGTATTGTGGATATCAGTGCTCCGTCACTGCTGGTACGATCTTCCATGACACCCGTAAGCCTCTCACCCTGTGGTTTCCAGCTATGTGGTGGGTGACTTGCCCACGAACAGGGATGAGTGCAGTGAGCCTGCAGGAGATGCTCGGACTGGGGAGTTACAGGACTGCTTGGGCATGGCTTCACAAGCTACGCCGCGTGTGATGGTGAGACCAGACCGAGACCGGCTGTCCGGAAGTGTTGAAGTGGACGAGACCTATCTGGGGGGTCTAGAAGAGGGGCTCTGTGGAAGGCAAGTCTGTAGCAAAGCCCTAATCGTCGTTGCTGCGGAAGAGGCTGGCAAGGCCACGGGAAGGATACGGATGCGTCGGATAGACTCCGCATCCGGCAAGGAGTTACACGGCTTCGTCACCGGTGCCATTGAAAAGGGCAGCGTGCTGCACACAGACGGATGGAGCGGATACCGCGGCTTGGACCAAAAGGGCTATGTGCACGAAGTGACTCCGCTGCGCGGCAGAAAGCATGCCGCTACCGAACTCCTTCCACGCGTTCACCGCGCCATATCGCTCTTGAAGCGTTGGCTCTTGGGTACTCATCATGGCGCAGTAAGCCACAAGCATCTCGATTACTACCTCGACGAATTTACGTTCCGATTCAACCGGCGAACTTCACGACAAAGAGGCAAGCTGTTCTTCCGATTGGTTCAACAAGCGGTCGTCGGAGAACCGAGAACATACAGATCGCTTATAGGGAATCAAGGCAAAGAGAACTCAAAACAGTGACCACAACATATTGTGGTCACCTGACTAAAGTGCATACCCCAATATAAATGATTATGGTAACAGTGAGCCCTTGAGCTCCTCCCCGGGTGTGAGCGGGCTCAAAACCTCCGGGATACGCGATGGGGTCCCGGAGGTTTTCTTAACTTGTGGGACCAATGCGAAATAAAAAGCCGGAGACAGCGAGCGCCTCCGGCTGAGTTGTTATGGAATAAAAGGGCTCCTTAGAAGACGCCCTTAACCTTCCCCGTTTCCGTATCCACGTCCACACGACGGAATGCGGGATTGGAGCCAGTTCCAGGCATGAGCGAAATTGCTCCGGCCACAGGCACCACGAATCCGGCGCCATTATAGGTGAGGATGTCTCTGATGGGGAGAATCCAACCCTTTGGGGTGCCTTTAATGTTAGGATCGTGGGACAGACTGAGGTGAGTCTTCACCATGCAGGTGCCAAGCTTGGAAAGCTCAGGATCAGATTCCATTTTCTTGGCTTTGGCTTCGGCTTCAGGTGTGTAGGTAACGCCATCCGCACCATAGACTTCTTTCGCGATGAGCTCGATGCGCTGGCGAAGCGGCATTTCCAGCGGGTAGAGCAGCTTGAACTCGTTCTTTTCCTCACATGCGTCCACAACAGCATCTGCGAATTCCAGGGCGCCGTCGCCACCTTTGAGCCAATGCTGGGACACGGCCGCTCGGGCTCCTGCTGCCTCAGAGAGGCGCTTCACTGCAGCGATTTCGTCCTTGGTGTCGGTGTAGAAGGAGTTGATGCAAACGACTGGATTGATTCCGGCTTTCTTGACAGTTTCAATGTGATGGATCAGGTTCTGGGTTCCCGCTTCTACCCAACCTACGTTTTCACCCTCGTATTCCTTGGGCATGGGGAGTCCCGGCCTGGGCACTGGTGCTCCGCCGTGGCATTTGAGCGCACGAATTGTCGCCACTACCACCGCGCACTGGGGCTTGAGGCCAGAGAAACGGCATTTCAGGTTCCAGAATTTTTCGAATCCGATGTCAGCGCCGAATCCTGATTCTGTGACATGGTAATCCGAGAGTTTCAGGGCAACTCTATCCGCTATGATTGAAGATTGGCCGATAGCGATATTGGCAAACGGACCGGCATGCACGAATACCGGTTGGCCTTCGATGCTCTGCAACAGGTTCGGGTTGATGGCTTCAACCATCCATGCGGTCATAGCGCCGTCAACTTCCAAATCTCGAGTGGTGACAGGCTGACCCTTCTTATTATAAGCAACCACGATCTTGCCCATACGTTCGCGCATGTCTTTCAGATCGTTGGATATTGCCAGGATCGCCATGATTTCGGATGATACTGCGATTCCAAAGGAAGACCTCATCATGAAGCCATCCATCTTGCCGCCGAGCCCGATTATTATGTTACGGAGTGACTGGGCACAGAAGTCAATTATGAATCCGAATTCCACATTTCTGGGATCGATGTTAAGTCTGGGCATACCTCTTTTTGCCCATTCTTCATCATCGTAGTTGAATTCGTGCTGCATACGGGCCGTCAATGCCACCATCGCCAGGTTGTGAGCGTTCATAATGGCATTGATGTCGCCCGTCAAACCTAGAGAAAACGGGGTCAACGGTATGCACTGGGCAAGACCGCCGCCTGCCGCTGAACCTTTGATGTTCATCGTGGGGCCGCCGGAAGGCTGACGAATAGCGGCAGTCACATTCTTGCCACGTTTGCCGAGACCCTCCACCAGTCCCATACTGCTGGTGGATTTGCCTTCACCCAAAGGGGTAGGGGTGATTGCCGTCACGTCGATGTACTTTCCGTCCGGTTTGTCTTTAAGGCGTTTGAGGACCTTGGCATAGTCGATTTTCGCAACATAGTGCCCGTGCGGGAGAAGTTCTTCTTTATTGAGCCCGAGTTCTTCTCCAAGCTGATAAACCGTTTTCATGCTCTTTTCGGCCTCTTCGGCTACTTGCCAGTCGGCCATTTTGGTGGGGTCCAGAGCCATAAATACCTCCTGTGTGACTATTTCATGCAGGCAGCCCTGCGTCATACATCATTTGAAATTTTTATCGGGAATTCAGGCTGGGAAGATAGCCACAAATTCTAGCCCAAAGCACCCGAAATAGCAACAAAAAAAGATACTGTTACGGAATCCATTCAGTCTGCGGGGGGAATCAACCAATCGGCGCCGTAATTGCTAGGAACCAAGCGACGAAGCAATCCCAATGACGAAAGGGCGAGACCGGTCGCTGACGCCCGCTCTGAAATGTTCCCGAAACCCTTGTCTCCGCCCATGACTGAATGTTTGATGCCACGTTTGCCATGCCAATAAACTACGCTTTTTATGCTTCCCGAAGAAAGGCTATGGCATTCTTGAATATGGCCAATCCTGCGCCTTCTTCCGGTAATTCTTCCCGTGTCCAGCGGGGATGATTGATGCGATGAACAAAGCATTCAGGGTGAGGCATCAATCCGAATACTCTTCCGGTGATGTCGCACAGACCGGCTATCGCAAGTTCCGACCCATTCGGATTATCCGGATAAGTCGTTGCAGGCTCGCCGCTGTCCGCAAAACAATAACGCAGGGCAGCCTGATGGGATTCGACAAGGCTTCGGCTTGTATCCGGGGTCTTGCCGATGATCTTGCCCTCGCCGTGTCGTACCGGCAGGTACAGCTTGCGTATTCCCTTCGTGAACACGCAAGGAGAAGCTGGGTCAGCCACCAGATGCACCCATCTATCTTCAAAACGGCCACAATCATTCGCTGTAAGGGTGACATCCCTGCGGCCGTAATTGCCTTCGATTGCAGGAAGTAACCCAAGCTTTGTAAGTAACTGGAAGCCGTTGCAAATTCCCAGCAGAAGGCCGCCTCTACGTATGAACTCCATCAAACGGTCTATGAGAAGGCCCCCGTTCACCCGTGAGTGTCGGATCCGATTGGCGCAAGCCTGGGCGGCACCAAGATCATCGCCATCCAAGAACCCGCCTGGAAAAACAATAATATTGTATCCCGCGGGATCGACGTCCCCGCGAGCGAGAAAATTCAGATGTACCAGGTCAATGCTATCGAACCCGGCAAGTTCAAGAGCCCGACGGGTCTCGTTTTCGCAATTTATCCCGTGACCCGTAGGGACAAGGGCGGTTAATTTCATGTGTTATGTTCTACTCCACTAATCTATTCATAAAAGGTCGTGCTACGATCAATCCGCACATTTAAGTCTTTCGATCCTATCGTGTTCTTTAACGTAAACGCTTTTATCTTCAATGGTTTCTATGCCAAAAACCGAGGGGAACACACCCCTCGGTGATTACAATTAGCGATCCCTAAATCTGATCGTCTAAGCCTGATTGTCTTTAAAAGAGCGGTTTGACCGACAAAGTCGCCATATTCAAGTAATTGGTCGGAAATACGCCAATATACAACACGCCAGCTAGAGCAATACCCAAAGCGAGAAGGGTTGCAGGGCTGAATTGAAGCTTGGCCGGCTGAGTGTCTGGGACTTCCATGTACATTTTCATTACTACTCTGAAGTAATAAAAAACCGATGCCGCACTTGTGAGTACGCCGATAACGACAAGCCAGATGTACCCGGCATTGATCGCAGCACTGAAAATAGTGAATTTACCCACAAATCCAGCTGTAGGTGGAATCCCTGCCAATGAAAACATAAATATGGACATGGCTAAAGCGAGGAATGGATTGCTTCTTGCCAGTCCCCGATAATCGTCAATCATGACATTGGCTTCGCCTTTTCTGCCGACCAGGGCCACTACGCCGAATGCACCGAGATTGGTGAAAGTATAAGCCAATAAATAATAGAGTATAGCAGCCGGTCCGGCTTCTTTTCCAGCGACCATACCGATCAGTATATATCCTGCGTGCGCAATGCTGGAATAGGCCAGCATTCTTTTAATATTGTCTTGCACGATAGCCGCCAGATTCCCAAGAATCATGGTCAATGCGGCAAGCAACCAAAGGATTTCGATCCAGTTCACCTGAACCGGCAGCATGGACTGAAAGAAAACCCTGACAAATGCAGCGAAAGCAGCGGCCTTGACCCCGACGGACATGAAGCCCGTCAGCGGCGACGGTGCGCCTTCATAAACATCTGGGGTCCACATATGAAAGGGCACAGCAGCAACTTTGAAAGAGAATCCTACCAGAACCATCCCCATGCCCACGTAAGCCATGCGGCTTATGTTGCCGGCCTTGAAATACTTGGCCAGCTCAGGCAATCCGAGAGATCCGGCGGAACCGTAAAGGAGTGCTGCTCCATATAAGAATACGGCGCTGGAGAATGCTCCCAACAAGATATACTTGAGAGCAGCCTCCTTCGATTTTGCATTGGACGGCAAAATGCCGACCAGCACGTAGATCGATATAGAAAGTGTCTCGAGTCCCACGAATATCGTCAGAAGATGATTTGCCGAAACCATGAACATCATGCCGGCTGACGCAAACAGCAAGAGCACGAAATATTCATCAAGATCCAGACCGTCATCTGTGAGATAACGTACCGACAGCAAAATGGTAAGGCCTGCAGCTATCAGGATCAGGAGGTTGAAAAACCAGGTGTAAGCATCCAAATTTATCAATCCTGCGAAGGCCTGTTCGTACTTCATCTTCAGAGGATTGTTGGCTGCTGCGGCCACGAGCACTCCTGCCAAGCTGATTGCTGCCGCTGTTGCTATGGCTCCCTTTCGGATAAACAAGCCCACCAACATTACCACCACACCGGCCAGACACAAAACCAGCGCCGGCAGGATACCTCCAAGATTAACCTCGGGTATTGGGATCATCCCGGTTGCTCCTAATCCTTGTTATCAGCGATTTTCGACACCGACAGAAAAGATGATGTTGCCGTTGCTTCATCCTGTCGGGTGTTTGCCTGTTTTTTGCCTTTTTCCATGTTCAGCACGGCTGCTTTCTTGGTTTCGACCTGCTGAATGAACTTCTTCACGGCAGGTTCCATGGGGCGTAGAAACGTATTGGGATAAACACCGATCCACACCACGAAAATCAGTATTGGAACGAGAACCGTGATTTCACGGGCTGAAAGATCAGGCAATCCCAAGTTCTTCGGGTTCGTGATTTTTCCGAACATTACCCTCTGGAACATCCAGAGCATATACACTGCGGCGAAAATCACACCTGACGCCGCAAGCACCGCGTACCACGGATAAACCTTGAACGTGCCTATCAGGATGAGAAACTCACCTATAAACCCATTAAGTCCCGGAAGCCCAATGGACGACAGCGTGAACACCATGAAAAAAACTGCAAAGACCGGCATTACCTTGGACAATCCGCCGAATTCTTCAATCAGTCGGGTATGGCGGCGTTCGTAGATCATGCCGACTATAAGGAACAGTGCGCCTGTGCTAAGTCCGTGATTGATCATCTGGAGAATGCTGCCTTCCACCCCTTGTGTGGTAAGGGCGAACATTCCCAACATCACGAATCCAAGATGGCTGACGCTGGAAAACGCGACTAGCCTCTTCACGTCCACCTGAACCATGGCAACCCAGGCCCCGTAAATTATGCCGATCACTGAAAGCACGCACACCCACCAGGTGGCGTCCGCAGCAGCGTTAGGGAACAACGGTATGGCAAACCTTATGAAACCGTATGTCCCCATCTTGAGGAGAACCGCAGCCAGGACCACGCTTCCAACCGTTGGCGCCTCAGTGTGGGCGTCCGGCAACCATGTGTGGAACGGGAACATCGGCACTTTTATGGCAAAAGCGAGGAAAAAGGCCAGGAACATCCAGAACTGTGCCTGAAGCGGAACAGCAAAGTCGTGAAGCTTCAAAAGATCAAACGTGTATACGCCCGTGGCTTTTCCGGCTGTAAAATAAAGAGCCAAAATGGCGATCAGCATGAATAGGCTGCCTACTATGGTGTACAGCACGAACTTTATCGCGGCATACAACCTGCGGGCAGGGTTTCCCCACACGCCTATCAGCAGGTACATCGGGATCAACATGATTTCCCAGAACACGTAAAACAGAAACAAATCAAGGGAGACAAATACGCCGACCATCCCGACCTGGAGCACCAGAAGACAGATGAGAAATTCTTTAACCCTGGAAGTAATGTCTTTCCAGGCGGCAAGAATTACGATCGGCCCCAAAAGAGTAGTCAAGAGCACCAGAAAAAGACTTATGCCGTCTATTCCTAGCTTGTAGGAGATTCCCCAGTCCCGAACCCATACGTGATTTTCGATCAACTGCATGTTAGGAGACGAAGAATCAAATGAACCGAGCGCAATAAGACTCACCAGCAGGTCTGCGAGCATGAAGATCATCGCAACCCAGCGAAGCAACTCCTTGGATTGCCGGTTAAGAAACAGCAGCAAGATTGCGCCCATCAAGGGAATAAACGTGATATAGCTAAGAAAAGGGAAGGAAGCATTCTCCATGAACGGTATTCCTCCGTGTCCTATTTCAGGACTAGATAACCTATTACACCCAGTACGCCCAACAGAATCGAATAAGCGTAATCCTTAACAAGTCCGGTTTGGAGCCACCGCAAAAATCCACCGATTCCGCGGGTTACTGCGCCCACTCCGTTCACAATGGCGTCGATAATTCCCTCGTCGAAGTACTTCCACAGAAATCTAGAAAAGTTGACGATGGAATTTACAAACAGAGCATCGTAGATTTCATCCATCCAGTACTTGTTGTACACGAGGGTGTGCACGGAACCGAATTTCTCGACTGCTTTCTCCGACGCCTGAGGATTCTTCACGTACATCCATTTAGCGAAAACCCAACCGACAATAGCTATGCCTAGAGACACGGCCATGAAAAGTACTTCCATGGCTGCACTATGATGCTCGGCGTGATGTCCAGCTTCCAATATATGCTTCGCAGGAGCGAACACAGGTCCCAGGAAATCGCCGAAAATGTGCCAACCCTGAAACGCGGGAAGGACTGCAGGTATTCCGACGAGGCCGCCAACCAGAGACAGAGCAGCAAGAATCATGAGGGGAACAGTCATAAGAGGCGGAGATTCGTGGACATGGTGCGCTGTCTCATGATCTACGTGAGATTGGCCGTAGAAAGTCATGTAAAGCGATCGGAACATGTAAAACGACGTCATGATAGCGGCGACCGCTCCCAGTATCCAGAATGCCGGATGCCGTACGAAAGCATTAAAGAGTATCTCATCCTTGCTGAAGAATCCAGCGAACGGGATTATCCCTGCAATTGCAAGAGTTCCGAACCAGTATACCTTGCAGGTAATGGGTATCTTACTGCTCAAGGCTCCCATTTTCCTCATGTCCAGTTCTCCGGACATGGCGTGCATCACGCTGCCTGCCGACAAGAACAGGAGGGCCTTGAAGAATGCGTGGGTCATGAGATGGAATATTCCGGAGGCGAAAGCACCAACACCACATGCCATGAACATGTAACCGAGCTGGCTGATTGTCGAATAGGCCAGGACCCGCTTGATATCAAACTGGGTTATTCCCATTGTGGCAGCGAATAGAGCTGTAGCTCCTCCAATTACTGCTACCGTGGTCATCGAAATGGGTGCCATCGCAAAAAGCACGCTGCAGCGGGACACCATATAAACGCCTGCAGTTACCATGGTAGCTGCATGGATGAGTGCGCTCACCGGGGTAGGGCCTTCCATCGCGTCAGGTAGCCATGTGTAAAGCGGTATCTGAGCCGATTTTCCCGTTGCGCCCACAAACAGCAAGAGGGTAATCATTGTGACCATCAATCCGCCCTGAGTAAGCTTTTCCTGAGCCGCTGGGAAAACGTCCACGTAATTGAGCGAACCGAATGTCACGAATATCAAAAACATTCCGATCAGAAACCCGAAGTCCCCAACACGGTTGACCACAAAAGCCTTCTTGCCGGCATCGGCGGCGGACTGCTTTTCGTAGTAGTATCCGATCAGCAGGTACGAGCAGAGTCCTACACCCTCCCAGCCCACGAACATGAGCAGGAAATTGTTAGCGGCTACCAGGATCAGCATGTTGAACACGAATAGGTTCAGGTAGGCGAAAAAGCGGCGGAATCCGAGCTCTCCATGCATATATCCTATGGAATATATGTGGATGAGAAAGCCCACGCCGGTTACCACCATCAGCATCACCATGCTTAACGGATCCACCAGGAAGCCAATGGGAACATTCAGGTCGCCGGAAAGTATCCAGGTGAAAACTATCTTTTGGACCGAGCGTTGCGCAGCCGGCATTCCCAGCAGCTCCCGAAAAATCCCGAGGGCCACCACGAAAGACGCTCCGACTGAAAGGGCTCCGATCCACCCGATTGCTTTTTCCGAGAAGTTCCTGCCCAAAAGCCCATTGATCAGGAATCCGATTAAGGGGAATACGGGTATCAACCAGACCAGCTCAATCATTCCAGGCTCCCAACTTGCGGTTAGAGGACTCGGGGTTCAGGTCCGTCTCGAACCCCGGGCGAGTCTCCACAACTCTTACCACTTCATGAGATTGATTTCGTTTACGTCAACAGTGCCTTTTTGCCTGAAAACCGCTACTGCTACCGCAAGACCGACAGCGACTTCGGCTGCTGCCACTACCATGATGAATAGGACGAATATCTGTCCTTCAATGGACCCCATGTAGCGGGAGAAGGCTATAAAAGTCAGGTTCACGGCATTTAGCATGAGTTCCAACGACATCAGAATGACGATCAGATTTCTCCGAAACATCACTCCGACGGCTCCAAGGACAAAAAGGATCGCAGACAAAAAAAGATAATGTTGTAAAGTGACCATTTCCGTTTTCCTGAAAACCGATAATACCTTGCGGCTCTTTATCCAAAGGTTTGCGTTTGGTCAGGACCTCTTTCTAGCCAGAAGCACCGTGCCGATAATAGCTGCAAGAAGCAGAACCGACGCGAGTTCAAAAGGAAGCAGATAAGTCGTGAAGAGCTCCCGCGCGATAATCTGCGTATTGGACATTGCTTGGCCGGTTTCCGGAGCCCCAGTTCCCGAAGGAATCACACTCTTGAGGACAGGAAAGAGCACGACCATCAAGGCAAGGGCCGTTCCAACCCCAATCCAGGTTCTGCCTTCTCTGGGATCGATGGGAAGCCGTATCTGGTCCAAGTTCAACAGCATGATCACGAACAGGAAGAGAACCATCACGGCACCTGCATACACGACGAGCTGAACCATGCCTATGAATTCGGCATTCAGCAGAATGAAAAGGCCTGCGAGACCAATCATGACGATGATCATGAAAAGAACATTGTGCATCGGTCTGCGGAGAAAAACAACGCAAACCGCTGATATCAGCGTGACCGCACTCAACAAGTAGAAGATCAGAGATTCCATGGATGTTTCCAAACCTCCGGCTGACGGACCGATATACCTATTCCGCTTGACGGGCCCGGATCCATCTTGCCCATCGTCAAAAGGTCATTTCTTCTTCTCGGTTGTCGGTCAGTCTCGTCGGAATCCGACCGGCCCAACCGTGTAAGTCGTTCCTATAGGGAAAAAAACAGAGAATACCTACCTAACAAAAAGGTTCATCCGGCCTTTTTCTGGGAAACGTATCTCGGTTGCGGAGGCTCCAGCAGCGTCTCCTTGTCCAAGATCAGGTCTTCCCGACTGTATTCAGACAGCTCATAGGCCGTACTCATTTCAATCGCTTCTTTTGGACACACTTCGACACAGTAACCGCAGAATATGCAGCGACCTAGATCAAGTGTATATTTTTCCGGATATTTTCTGTTATCCGGCTCGGCCGCAGCCTCTATTTTTATGCATTCTGCAGGGCAGACGGTCTCGCACAGCATGCACGCCACGCACTTGATTTTTCCTGAAGCGTGCTTGGTCAGCACATGACGGCCCCTCCACCTCGGTGCCACTTCCCATTTTTCTTCAGGGTACTGGAGGGTTATCTTCTTGCGGAAAAAATACGTCCAAGTCAGTTTCAATCCCCGCAACAACGGCATAATCATCGTTCAGGTCCTCATTGTGTTCGAGTGCAGGCTCAACCTGTCAAATTCGTATTTCAGCTGGTATAATGCAGCCAGCAAGTGTACAGGAACGCTGTCGCCATAACGTTCAGAAGTCCCACCGGAAGGAGCACCTTCCAGCCGAATGTCATTACTCGGTCATACCTCAATCTTGGATAAGTGGCCCGAATCCAGACGAAAATGAACACGAAGAAAAATGTCTTGGCCAGGAACCAAAAGATCGGGGGCAATACCGAGTAATCTCCAAAGGGTCCTTGCCATCCTCCAAAATAGAGCGTCGTCATGAGCGCGCTCAAGAATAGCAAGTGCGCATACTCGCCCAGGTAAAAGAGCCCGAATTTCATGGAGCTGTACTCGGTTTGATATCCTGCTACCAGCTCGTTTTCGCATTCCATGAGGTCAAAAGGAGTACGAGCAATTTCAGCGCTGCCTGCGATCATAAAGAGGATAAACCCGAGAGGTTGCTTCCATATATACCAATGGAAAATAGTGCTCTGAGATTCGACAATCTGCACGAGGCTGAGCGTGCCAGCCAATAGCAGCACTCCCAAAACCGACAGACTCAAGCCCAGTTCGTAACTGATCATCTGAGCGCCTGCGCGAACCGAACCCAATAATGAATACTTGCTGTTGGATGCCCAACCACCCAGGACAACACCGTAAACACCCAGAGAGGATATCGCAAAAATAAACAGTATGCCTACGTTCAGATCTGCGACGACCCCAGTATTCAGGTCGTACTTGCTCGCTGCTGCACCGAAAATGCTCTCCAGGCCAAGGCCTTTTGCAAAAGGAATCACTGAGAATGGGATCAGGGCGCACATGACCACGATCAAGGGCGCTGCCAGATAAATCATTCTATTGGCGCCTGCAACCGTTATTTCCTCTTTCAAAAGAAGCTTGGCGCCGTCAGCCAGGGGCTGGAGAAGTCCCCAAGGGCCGACTCGATTGGGGCCCAGCCTCACCTGAATCCAACCGAGTACTTTGCGTTCGATAAGTGTGAGGTAAGCCACAAAGGTCAGCACTGCTACTACAACCAGCAATACCTTCACCACAACCAGTATGACGGGGAGGGCGAATTCCATCTACGCAACCTCTATAGTCTTGTTAAGCCTTTTCAACCTTGACCTTAATTACTGGTTTGTCCCAATGGGTCAGGTTGTTGAGTTTCAGTCCGGAAAAATGAAACGGCACAACCACCGTTCCATCCATTGCTCGTCTGGAGAACTTCACTAGCGTTTGCACTGATGCGCCGGAAGCGTCGGTGATCTTCACCTTATCTCCTTCCTGCAGGCTCAACGCCCTTATATCTTTCCAGCTCATTTCGGCATATGCGTCAGGGCAGACATCCATGAGCGCAGGACTCCACGTGGACAACGATCCCGAATGGAATTTGACGACTGCAGGAACCAGGTACATTGGTAATCCATCCGCGTCGAGTTTCTGGATCGGTGCTACTGGAGCAAGGTGGGCTTTCCCGCAAGGGAAGCCTCCCTCGTAAAGGGTCTTCTTCCCAGGGTCTTCAGGGTCAACGCATGGCCACTGGAGGCCAACACCATTGAGCCGGTCATAAGAAATGCCTTCATAAACCTTTACCAGACCGGCGATTTCTTTCATTACCTGTTCCGGGCCGGAGTAGCTCATTGCAGGTTTGCCCATGAGTGCTGCCAAATCCACAAGAACATCAAGGTCTGTCTTTTCGAACCTGGCGTTGAGAACCGGGTCGATCCGTTGCACCAGACGCTCTGAGCTGGTGAATGTACCGGTCTTTTCAGTAAAGAAAGCCACTGGCAGCACAGCATGCGCCATTTTTGCAGTGGAGGAAAGGAACATGTCCTGTACCACTAGGAAATGCAGCTTACTGAGTGCATTCTCTATGAGAGCCCTCTCAGGGTAGGTGTCTACCGGGTTCTCCGCGACTATATAAAGACCTTTGATTTCACCCTGTTCCGCTTTCTTGAAGATCTCTAGCGCCGAATATCCTTGTTCTTTGGGGATCGGACTTTTCCACGCGGCCTCAAATTTGGCCCTGGCAGTGTCATCCGTGACGGACGCAAATCCGGGCAAAAGGTCGGGAGCCAATCCCATGTCGATAGCGCCTTGGGCGTTGACCTTTTCTCCGAACACATGGACTCCGCAAGATTCCTTGCCTATACGGCCCGTCACGAGAGCCAGATTCACGGCTGCTACTGCGGTCTCTACGTTGTGGCCGACTTTGTTCAGGCCCGCGGTAAGAATAATCGTTGCTGTTGGGGCCTTCGCGTACTCGGTTGCAGCTTCACGGATGAGCTCGGCGTCTACACCTGTGATCTGAGCCACTTTCTCAGGCGTGTAATCTGCAAGGGAAGCGGTTAACTCCTCGAGGCCTTCTGCCTTGGAATCCACTGCAGCTTTGTCGAAGAGTTCCTGATCGATTATGTATTTGAGCATCGCGTTTGCTATTAGATGCTCTGTGCCAGGCGGTATCAAGAGGAATAAGCCGACCAGGTCGGTCAGTGAGTTTAGTCCTGATCGAATCCACGACGATGGCTTTTGCTCTGTGGCGGGCTGTCGCGATTATTACCTCATTCTTGGCCACCGGGTGGGTCTCCGTCAGGTCCGAGCCCCAAGAAGCAGTATCACCTGTGGCGTTCCTGATCTCCCGTATCGAGTTGGTGCCCGCCGGATAACCGAGCGCATTGCCCGAGCCGTCCACGAGGGCCCTGTAGCCATAATCCTCGCTGATGGTCGATATGGGGGGTCTCCATGACTGTTCGGACAAATCGTTGAAGACATAAGCTTCTTCGTTTGTCAGCCGCTCGGAACCCAAGGCAGCAAGACTCGCGCCACCGGAAGCGGCCTTGATTTCCTTCAGGCCTTCCGCAACGAAAGTGAGCGCTTCGTTCCATTCAACTTCTTGAAGTGCTCCACCTTTACGGATCATGGGTTTCGCGAGCCGTTCCGCGGAATAAACGTAAGGCCACCCGTAACGGCCCTTTACACACAAATTCCCTTCGTTGGGACTGGATTTGGGCGACGTCACATACACTATTTTGTCGTCTTTTGTGCCGAGAGTGAGCTTGCATCCAAGGCTGCAAAATGCGCACGTGTGTCTATGTCTCTTCATTTCGAATTCTCTGCCTGTGCCCACGAGCCACTTGGATGCTGATAGCCCCACAGGGCAAATGGAAGCGCACTGACCACAGAATTCGCAATTCAACGGGCGTCCGAAGTCTGTGGAAACCTCGAATCATTCCGCGATTAATGAAACTCAGCTCATTTTCGCCCTGAATTTCGTCGCAGATGCGCACGCACATTCCGCATTTGATGCACAGGTTCATATTGAATCGTATGAAGTGAGATTCGTTGTCTACGTGGAAGTATCGAGATCTCTCTGGAAAACGGCAGCTGGTCCATTCGATATTCATGGACGAGATTCTGGAGCTGACAATCACCTGCCGCGTCGCAGCTCGGGCAGAGCAGCGGATGCGAACGGAGCAGCAGCTTGAGTTGCATTCTCCTGACTTTCGATGAGCTTGGGCGCGTGCGTCGCTACCTCCATGCCCGTCTCGCGCGGGATTGAAGCAAGCGGGCATGGTACGGGTGCGACCTCTGGCCGTGACTTCCACCATGCAGAGGCGACAAGCGCCATAAGGGATGAGGCGTTTGTCGTGGCAGAGGGTTGGAATACGGACTCCGGCTTTCTGAGCGGCCTCCAAAATGGTAGCTCCGCGCTCGACAGTAACTTCAACACCGTCAATGGTCAGGGTAACCATAGAAACTTACTCACACTAAAGATTATGAATCGGTTCATCGCGCTACGGACCTGATAATGCAGGCTCTGACTCTGAACCTGCAGTTATCTGATCGCGCCGAACCTGCAATTCGATGATACAGGTGCGGCATTTCGTGCACTTTTTCCAAGATCGATCCGGGCCACTTTCTTCTTTTCCCATGTAATGGCTTCTGACGGGCAGTTCCTGTAGCACAGTCCGCACATCTTGCACTTGTCTTCTATGACCACGAAATCTATGAGATTGGGACACACCAGCGCAGGACAGTGCTTGTCGCGAATATGCGCTTCGTACTCGTCTCTGAAATACCGAATCGTCGAAAGAACCGGGTTTGCAGCGCTCTTACCGAGACCGCAATGCGAGGTGTCGTTGACGTGGTTCCCCACTTCTATGAGGAATTCCATGTCGCCTTCTTGTCCTCTGCCTTCCACTATGTCCGTCAGCTTGTCGAACATCACCTTGAGGCCTTCACGGCAGGGCACGCATTTTCCGCAGGACTCCTCCACGGAAAAATCTGTGAAAAATCTAGCTGTATCCACCATACAGGTGGCGTCGTCCATGACGACCACGCCGCCGGACCCCATCATTGCTCCGGCACTCGGCAGAGATTCGTAATCTATCTCCACGTCCTCCATTCCGCTGGGGATGCAGCCTCCGGACGGACCGCCCATCTGGGCGGCCTTGAACTTCCGTTTCTTGGGAATTCCGCCGCCGATGTCGAAGATCAGGCTCTTCAGGCTAGTTCCCATGGGAACTTCGACCAGCCCGACGTTATTCACTGCCCCGGTAAGCGCAAATACTTTTGTCCCTTTGCTTCCTTCAGTGCCGATGGAAGCGAACCAGTCTGCCCCGTTAAGTATGATAGGATTGATATTGGCAAAAGTCTCAACGTTGTTCAGGTTCGTGGGCTGATTCCACAAGCCGGCTTCAGCGCTTCGAGGCGGCTTGATTCGGGGCATTCCACGTTTACCTTCAATTGAGTACATCAATGCCGTTGACTCGCCGCAGACGAATGCGCCCGCTCCGGGATAAATCCCGATATCGAAATTGAAGCCTTTGCCGAGAATATCGTTCCCGAGCAATCCATAGTCTCGTGGCGTCTTCTATGGCCTTCTGGAGCCGCTGGATTGCAAGCGGATACTCAGCCCGAACGTATATGTATCCCTGTTCCGCACCGATGGCGTAGCCGGAAATCGCCATGCCTTCGAGCACAGAGTGGGGATCGCCTTCCATGACGGATCGATCCATGAAGGCTCCCGGGTCTCCTTCGTCGCCATTGCAAATCGTATACTTCGGGAAGCTTCGTATACTTTCGACATTCTTCCCATTTCAGTCCTGTGGGAAAACCGCCACCGCCTCGGCCTCTCAGTCCTGATTTCTTGATCTCCTCAATCACCTCTTCAGGAGTCATTTCCTCAAGGACTTTTCCCAGGGCTGCATAGCCGTCCCGGGCAATATATTCGTCTATGTTTTCCGCATCTATAAGCCCGCGGTTGCGCAGCACGATTAATCTCTGAAGGCCGAAAAACCCGATATCCTTCATCAAGGGGACGCGATCCTTCGCTGTCTCCTCCTTGAACAGAAGTTTTTCCACAACCCTCCCTTTGAGCACGTGTTCTTCGACGATTAGCGGCGCATGTTCAGGTTTGACCTGGTTGTAAAAGATGCCGTCCGGATAAACCACCATGATGGGACCGGCAGCGCAGAAGCCGTTGCATCCTGTCATGATGATTTGAACTTCGTCCTGCATGTTTCTTTTGGCCAATTCTCTTTCAAGCGCTTCTTTCACTTCATGAGAGCCGCTGGCCAAGCAGCCGGTACCTGCGCACAGCATGAACTGCATTCTATAATACGGACTGGCACACATTGCCTATTCTCCACGAAACTGCCGGGATATATTCGTACCGACGGATTATTCCTGATTTTCTTGCAAGCTATCAGGTGGCCGTGGTTTCGCTTCCACGGGCCAGGGCGAAATCCTCTACGGCTTTTCCGCCCATGACGTGCTCGTCAAATATTCGAGCGGCTTTTTCCTTGTCCACCAAGATGTATTTCACGGGTGACTGATCAAGGACCTCGACCGTAATCATGGGCTCCTTCGCGCAAAGGCCGGCGCATCCGGAATTGGTCAGGATGACGTCATCAAGTTCCTTTTTGGAGATGAGGTCTCTCAAGATTCCCATGACATCACGAGCCCCAGCAGCTATGCCGCACGTACCCATGTGGACAGTGATCTTGGCCCTGTACTGGCCCTCTCTGAGAACCATTTTGCCCCGTTCTCGTTCTTTGATTTTCTTCAGATCTTGTATACTGATCTTCGCCACGATGCTCCTCCCGGAGGATTAATCCGCCCACATGCAGCCTCGAATCCTGTTCAAACCGGTTCAAAATTTGCTCAAACTTCAGCCGGTGACATGCTTCTGGCTGCTATTCCACTCGGACCTGCATGGTTATCCTATTGGTAACCGTCCAAAATTTTTATTGTCTCAGGCGGATGAATGTTCCCATGGGTGTCTTCTCCGATCAACATGACCGGAGCAAGTCCGCACGCGCCCAAACAACGGACCGCCTCCAGCGTGAACCGACCGTCCTGGGAAGTCTCGCCTACATTTATCCCTACTGCCCGGACTATGTTCTCCAGTATGTCTTTGGCGCCCTTCACGTAGCACGCGGTCCCGAGGCACAGACGAATCGTATGTCGTCCTCTCGGCGTAATCGTAAAAAAGGAATAGAAAGTAATCACGCCATAAACGTGAGACGGCGGAATATTCAAGCCTGCGGCAAGAGTGTGCTGGACCTCCATGGGCAGGTACCCAAACATGTCCTGGGCCTCTTTCAGCGCAGGAATAAGTTGACCGCCTTTCCCGGCGTACTTATCAATAATGGCGTCCAATTTTTCGAGTTCTTCCGGAGGAATAATCTCGACGGCAGGCTCAACTTTTTTCTTCAGTAAGGCGTCTCGTTCTTGCACTTTATCTTCGCTCCATAGGTTGCCGGGCCAAGGTCACGCTATTTCCTCTAACGAAAGACGTAAATTTTCTTGAATCAGACCTACAACCTCGGGATTATTGATGGCTACCTCTTCGAGTTCAGACCTTATCTCTCTTGTATCCAGAGTGAACTCTTTATCGTTTCTTCTATGTGCATAGACGAAGTCGATGTTGGGATTACCCTGTATAAGGGTGGTGACGGTCTCAGTCATATCGCCCAAGGGCTTGCGATCTATATGCTTATGGCTCATTCTCACTCTGATTTTGGTCCCCAGGCCGGGAGTCGAATCAACCTTCATGTCTCCGTCCGCTGCCTGGGCGGATTGCTGGAACAATGACAGACCGAGGCCCACTTTACGAGTAGTACGGTGTGGTCACAAAGGGATCAAGAGCTCTCGCTACAAAGTCTGGAGTCATTCCTCGCCCATTGTCCTCAATCGTGATAATCAACCTGTCTTCCTCGGTGTCTTCTTCCACTGTTATTTGAATGAGATCGGCTCCCGCTGCTATGCCATTTTCCGCCACATCCAGAATGTGCAGTGAAAGATCCTGCATTTGTTCTCTTCGATTTTCCTCCGGCCTTCACCGGTTACCTGTCTTCAGTTCCAGGATTTTGCGTCCCTCCCGGTTTTGGAGAACCTTACCGAGTTCAGCGAAGCTCGGTAAGGCCATTTTCGCGACCGTGACTGCAGTTCCGATGTCTTGAAGATAGTGCGCATCGGAGCTCGTGATCAGTGCGTAATCCTTACACTGAGGAAAGCGTTTTAATACTGTTCCCTCATCTGTTCGTTTCGATATCTCCAGTCCGTCCAGTTTCAGTCCAGGAGGAATAAAACCCAATTGACTGAATATCCCGAAGCCTTGCCTGTCCACATGGGACGCTATAGCCAATCCGTCAAAATCATGGATCAGGTCCACCACTCGCTCGCAATTCAATGTGGTGGCACCTATGAGTAATCGTTGGTCCAGGTCTTCCACCTCATCGTCTTCGTTCACCACCACCTGGCATCCGAAGACTTTTTCCTCATTCTGACCGACCAGACGTCCGTAAACTTCTTCCTGAACTGCCTCAGCTTCCCTGTCCGAGGGGAAAAGGCCTAGAATATGAACTTCCTCCGACGAGGTTATCTCCATGCCCGGAATCACCGTGAGATCGGTGTTGATGGCCGCTCTTACGGTAGCTGAGGCATTCCTTGCGGAGTTGTGGTCGCAAATAGCAATAATGTCGAGCCCCATTTTCAATGCAGCTGGTACTATTGCCTTTGGCGTCATCTCCGCAATCTCAGTGCAGGGAGACAAAACCGTATGAACATGTAGGTCAAGCTTGTAACGCTTAAGATCTACCTGCAAACCTCATTCTGGCCAGCGGTGATTGATCTGCTGCCCCTCGTTCACTGTAAAACTGCGACGATCTTGGAAAAGCATGAGCGGTTTTGTTTCCTGGAAAATCCGCTTGTTGTTATGCTCTCGACTCACCGCTATTTCAAGACTGCTTCCTGCGGATCCCCATCTCATAGAGCCTGCCAGCAAGTTCGTAAGCAGTCATGGAAGAAACCATAATAGGAACTCCCTGCTCTTCCGCTTTCCTGAGAGTGTCAGGATCAGGCTCCCGGCCTCCCACGATCACAATCCCGGCCAGATTATTCAGGAAGGCTACGGCTACAATATTCTGATGCAGCTGCAGCGTGATCCAGATTTCGCCTTCTTTTGCCCCGGCAATCACATCGCTGAGAAGATCGCTGACGTAACCGCCTTCCACTGCTCTGTCAATTTCCGAGGGACAAGTCCTTACGTCAAGCTTCAGGGTTTCAACGATTTCACCGAGGGTCATAGACGCTCCAAACCCTTTCAAATCACTCACATCCCATAAGGGACATCTTCCTAACCATTTGAATCGGGTCGTGATTTTTCAATGTACTGATTCGATAGCATTCCCCGAGACCACTGTATTCCATCTTCGCGTATTTCTCGGCTTTTATCTGTCTACTTCCGCGAGCACGATGTCCACACTGGAGAGTATGGCTATCAAGTCCGCGAAAAAGTAACCTCTGCTCATTTTTGCTAAGGACTCTAGATTCACGAAAGCAGGAGCTCGCCATTTGAGTCTCATGGGCTTCGCGCTCCCGTCGCTTACGATGTAGCAGCCAAGTTCGCCTCTGGGAGATTCTATCGCCTGGTAAATTTCGCCTTTAGGAGGTTTCACGCCTTCGATCACCAGCATAAAATGGTGAATCAGAGATTCCATGCGCGTGTAGATTTCTGGCTGAGGCGGGAATATGACACCAGGTTTCTCGGTTCTTATGGGGCCTTCGGGCAAACGGTCAAGCGTCTGCTTAAGTATCCTGTTACTTTGCCTCATTTCAGCTACGCGTACCAGGTATCTAGAATAAACGTCGCAGCCGGTTTCAACGGGAACATCAAAATCGTAGTTTTCGTATCCGCAATATGGCTCGCGTTTTCTAATGTCCCAAGCCATGCCGGAGGCACGCATCATGGGACCGCTGGCGCCCATGGCAATTGCATCTTCGAGGGAGAGAATTCCAATTCCTTTTGTGCGGTCCACATATATGGGGTTCTTCGTGAGGAGTTCTTCGTATTCATCCACGCGCTGATCGAAGTGGTCTGTAAATGCCCTAAGCCTTTCCACAAACCCATCTTCCAGATCCTGTATCACACCGCCGATTCTAAGATAGTTGGGCATGAGGCGGCCGCCGGCAGTCAGCTCGAAGAGGTTCATTATCTCTTCGCGCTCTCTCAGCATATAGAAGATCGGCGTCATGGCCCCGACGTCGTGGCCGTGGGTGCCAAGCCAGAACAGATGGCTGAAAATTCTCGAAAGCTCGGCCATCATCACGCGTATCACCTGAGCGCGCTCTGGGACTTCCACGTCCAGAAGCTTTTCCACGGCCAAGCAGTAAACCAGGGAATTGGCAGACGCTGCCATGTAATCGCAACGTTCCGTGAGGGGAATGACCTGATGATATAGCTTGTTTTCGCAGGTTTTCTCATAACCCCGATGGAGATATCCCAGATATGGGGTAACATCCACCACCATTTCGCCGTCTAGTTCCACGATGGCCCTGAACACTCCGTGGGTGCTTGGATGATGCGGCCCAAGGTTCAGTTCCAGTTTTTCGCTTCTTGTGGCTTCCGATACTCGGCTCAATTCTTGTGGCATGAGCTCATTTACCTCGAGGTCCGCTGTCACGCGGGCAAATCAGGTGTATCTTCCTCCGAACCCTGGAGGGGGAAATCTTTCCTGAGCGGATAAACCTTCCAGTTATCCGGCATGAGTAGCTTTCTCGGGTCCGGAGGGAGCCAACGACCAGATTGAACTTTCAGGAGGTTGGGGAGCAGGAATGTTTGTGGGTTCATTAGGGTTAAAATTTGCCAACTTCTCGGCCCGGAATATATTTAATAAAGAGGCATGGCAGCCCATTCCCACAGGCGATGGACAAACACTAAGTGTCCGTTTTCAAACCAGTGGAAGATATTACAGAACGGCTAGTTTCTCGTTTATTGAACCCTGGCTGGGAGGTAAAAAACCAAATTCATTTTCATTTCCCTTTCACATTCCAGCATTAATTACAGTGCCAACAAATATTACCAATATTATAATCGCTACGTAGTGGTTATGGAGGGTTATGGTTACAATCCTTATGGCGGAGTTATGGCGGTTATGGTGGTTATGGCGGATATGTGGCAGGTGGTTATGGCGGTTATGGTGGTTATGGAGGTTATGGAAGCGACTCGTATGGTTACGGCTATGGCATATCCGTCATATATCATATAACTACGAGTCGGAAAATAACAGCGAAATCGATGATCAGATTTGGGAAACCACGGCGCTGGCTCTGGGTTACGGATATCGCCTGTCATACCCCGATGACTATTTTACCATGTATCATGAATTGTCGTTGGAGCATTATCGATTGCAAAACATGGGAAGTTATTTCTATTTCCTCGCCGATGAAAATGGACAGGTTAACGGAACATTTAATAACTTAAGTTTCAAAACTGTTTTAGGGCGAAATTCGGTTGATAATCCATTGTATTCACGCAATGGTTCCAGTTTTTCAGTATCACTTAAACTTACGCCACCCTATTCGTGGTTTTCTGATACCGATTACAGCACTGTTCCCAATCCGAAAGTTATAAATGGATTGAATATCATAAATGGTTGATTAAAAGGACAGTTGTACAATCCAATTTAACGAAAAACACAATATACCTGGTTTTGCGAACCGCTTTTGAAATGGGATTTCTGGGTTACTATGATGAATACAGAAAATCGCCTTTCGAAGGATTTATTGTTGGGGGATCAGGAATGTCGGGTTATAATATTTATGGTACCGATTATGTTGCTCTTCGCGGTTATAAGGATTTTAGTCTTAGTCCGAACAACGGTTCGAACATGTATTCGAAATTTACACTCGAAATGCGTTACCCGGTTACTTTAAAACCAAGCGCTACCATTTATACCTTAACATTTCTTGAAGCAGGAAATACCGGGATGAGTTTCAAAACTTATGTGCCGTTTAAATTGTACCGGTCTGCAGGGGTTGGTGTTCGGATTTTCCTTCCCATGTTTGGTTTGATGGGTATTGACTAGGGATATGGATTCGACGAAGTTGCCGGAAATCCAAATGCAAACGGAAGTCAGTTCCACTTTGTGATTGGACAACAGTTTTAATGATTATGGTTTTGGCATGGAATATGATATTATAAAATCAGTTTAACAAAAAAGTATTACTATGAAAAAATTAGTTTTATCCATTGCAGCAATAATTGGTTTGGCAGTTATGGTAAATGCACAGAAAATGGCATTCATCGATTCTGAATATATTATGGAGTAATATTCCTGCTTACAAGGCAGCACAAAACCAATTGGATCAATTATCGTCACAGTATCAAAAAGAGCTTGAATCTATTCATGCCGATATTGAACAGATGTACAAAGCATTTTCAGGCAGAAAGTGTTTTGCTTTCTGAAGATATGAAACGCAAACGCGAAGATGTAATTATTACAAAGGAAAAAGATTATAAACTGTTACAGAAAAAGTATTTTGGCCCCAACGGCGATTTGTTTAAAAAACGGCAGGGGCTTGTAAAACCAATTCAGGATGATGTTTTTAATGCCGTTCAGGATATTTCAAACGAAGGCAGTTACTCAATCATTTTTGATAAGGCCGGTGGAACTACACTATTTTTCACAAATCCTAAATTCGATTTAAGCGATCAGGTTTTACAAAAACTCGGATATAAATAATTAATAACTATATTTGCAACAAAAAATTTTAACATTAAATTGATTATGAGAAATTTAATTGAAATTATTGCGGTTGTTCTTATTGTACTAGCCGCTTCTACTGTGAAATCACAGCAAAATTTGGTCATATTGACTTTCAGGCATTGTACAGGTTATGCCGGAAAGGGCAGCCGCCGAAACCGCTTTTAATAAGTTCCAGAGAGAACTTGAAGAGTTGCTTGGCGAAATGACAAAAGAATATCAGGGAAAACTTGGCCGAGTTGGAACAGTTGCAAAAAGATACTACTGCTTCAGAACTTAAAAGAGAATGCAAAAATTACCGAACTTCAGGATATGCAGGTAAAATGGACAATTTCCAGAAATTCTGCACAACAACAACTTCAGACAAAACAGACCGAATTGTTAAACCCTGTGTTCCAAAAAGCAGAAAAGGCATTGAAGTTGTGGCCAAAGAAAGTGGTTTACTTTATGTTTTTGATGTAAGTTCAAAAGTTGTTCTTTACAAATCAAACCAAAGTATAGATTTGCTTCCGCTTGTAAAAACAAAACTTGGCATTAAATAATAAATTAATAATTAAGTTAAAGAGCCATTCGTCAATTGAGGAATGGCTTTTTTTATGATTTTATCCTCTGATTTTGTTGGATTAACTTAGCTTATTAAAATTATTTTTAGATACTTGAAATTAATAATAAAACGAAATCGATTATGAATACGGAAACACTGACAGTTCAATCAAGTCAAGGTATTGATCCTGCAAATACAACACTTTTTCGAAATTGCATGGGAAGTATGTAATCAGGTTGGTGGAATTTATACCGTTATCAGGTCGAAAGTTCCATCGGTTATCGAAAAATGGGGGCAAAGACAATTATTTTTGATCGGGCCTTATTTTGCCGATCAGGCTGCGGCCCATTTCGATCCGGCAACTGATTTTTCAACACCAATTGGCAAGGCAGTTTTGAAATTGCAGGAACGTGGATTTGATGTTCATTATGGTCAATGGATTGTTTCGGGCAGGCCCAATGTCATGCTTTTTAATCCTTATTCAGTTTTTGATAAATTGGGCGAAATTAAGCATTTTTTATGGAAAGACTATCATATTTCGATACCTGGTAACGATGATTTGCTCGATAAAGTTGCAGCTTTTGGATATCAGGTGAAAGAGTTTTTCAATTCATTTATGTTTGTCATGGATTTTGACAGAATAACATTATTGCCCATTTTCACGAGTGGATGGCAGGACTTCCAATTCCGGGGATTCGAAAAGAGAATTAAATATTAAAATTGTTTTTACAACGCATGCCACGCTGCTTGGGCAGATATCTGGCCATGAATGATCCTCAGTTTTACGATCATCTTGCATTTTACAACTGGGAAGTTGAAGCAACAAATTTAATGTAAGGCCAATTGCCGAAATTGAAAGGGCATCGGCACATGGCGCACATATTTTTACAACTGTTAGCGAAATCACGGCAAAAGAATGTACCCATCTTTTGGGGCAGAACACCAGAAATGATTTTGCCAAATGGGTTGAATATCGACGGTTTGAAGTTCTGCACCAGATTCAAAATCAACATTTAAAAATAAAAGAACAAATTCACGACTTTGTGATGGGACATTTTTTCCAGAGTTATTCCTTTGATCTGGATAAAACACTCTATTTTTTTACTTCCGGACAGATATGAGTATCAGAATAAAGGATACGATCTTACTCTTGAAGCCCTGGCCAGGTTAAACTAGAAAATGCAGTAGCCGAAATTCGATACGACTGTGGTTATCATTTTTTATTACAAGACAGCCTTTTTATACCTTTAATCCCGAAGTATATGCATTCAAAAGCACTTATCGACGATATCTTACGGGTTTGCGAAGAAATTAAAGAACAGGTCGGAAAAAACTTATACACTGCAATTACTTCTGCCGAAGGGACATATCGAGTTTCCTGATCTTAAGCGAATATGGTTGATGATTATCTGATTCTTAAACTACGGAGAAATGTTCAAAGCTGGAAAACGAATAATCTCCCTAAAGTTGTGACCCATACCTTAATAGATGATTCAAACGATGAAATTCTGAATTTCCTTCGAACTGCCAATCTGGTAAATAACCGGCACGACAAAGTTAAAGTGGTTTATCATCCCGATTTTATTTCCACTTCAAATCCTTTGTTTAAAATGGATTACACGCAGTTTGTAAGAGGTTGCCATTTGGGAATTTTCCCAAGTATGTATGAACCGTGGGGATACACTCCACTCGAATGTCTGGCCAGCGGAGTGCCTTCCATTACCAGCGATATGGCAGGTTTTGGCGATTATGTGGTTAATAATGTGGATAAGCATGAAGAAAAAGGAATGTATATTATTCGGCGAAAAGGAAGAGATTTTTATGAAACTGCCGAAAATATGGCCAATCTGATGATGGATTTTGTTAACCTTTCACGTCGCGAAAGAGTTGCGCTTCGTTACAAATGCGAAGATGCCTCGGTTCATTTCGACTGGTCGAACCTTGGGAAATATTACGATGATGCCTATAATAAAGTGATGGAAATATTAATTCAAAATAATTTGATGAATTCACTCCGATTGGTGTTTTTGATTCGGGTTATGGCGGATTAACTGTTCTTAAAGAACTTCGTGAAAACACTCCCTGAATACGATTTTCTTTATCTTGGCGATAATGCCCGTAACTCCCTACGGAACCCGATCTTTTGAAGTAGTTTATGAATATACACTGCAGGCTGTAAAATACCTTTTAAACAGAAATTGCCCCCTGGTGATACTTGCACTGCAATACTGCTTCGGCAAAGGCATTACGCAATATTCAACAACTTGATTTACCCAAAATTGCTCCCGACAAGCGGGTTTTGGGAGTTATCAGGCCCAGTGTGGAAAATGTTGCCGAAATTACCATAAACGGTCATGTTGGTGTACTTGGCACTACTGGAACTGTTGTCTCCGTATCTTACCCCATTGAACTGGAAAAATGGTCAAGCGGAAAAGTGATTTCAATGGTTCAGGAAGCTTGCCCGATGTGGGTGCCCATTGTTGAAAATAACGAATCAGAAAGTGAAGGCGCTGAATATTTTATACGAAAAAATATTAATAATTTATTTTCAAAAGATAAAGAAATTGATACCCTGATTCTGGGCTGCACGCATTATCCGTTACTTCTTAAAACCATCCGGAAATATGTTCCCGAGGGGGTGAAAATTGTGGAACAAGGCGAAATAATTGCTGAAAAGCTGGATGATTATCTGAGACGACACACCGAAATTGAAACCAAACTCACGAAAAATGGTACAGTTAAATATTTGTCAACTGAAACCACTTCCAATTTCGAAGGAATGGCTTCCTTATTTCTTGGCCATCCGATTGTTGCTGAATCAATTCATCTGAAATAACTAAAGCGAATAGCGTAGCAGATCGAGCATAATCGGGATTTCTTCGGGATTAATACCCTGATTGATAAGATGATGTTCATCTTCTTCGAAGACTTCAAGAAATTCAGGTTCAGAAAATCCTCCACTCTGAATGGATTGTTTATAAAAATCCAATGCTGCCTTCCGGTTCCCTAAACTCCATTGAACATGCCCCATATTTATCAAATCATGTTTTTGAGGATTATCTTCCATCAATTTCATGAAATATTTTCCGGCCTGCTCTTTTTTTCCGGTAACAAAACAGCACCAACCAATGGGCCTCCAAACTTTCCGGTTTCCGGGTGATAAATATTCGACTTTAAAATAACACTTTAACGCCTCTTCAAAAAGATTTAACTCCAGATAACAATGCCCGATTGATAACTGAATATTCAGGTTTTCGGGATTCTGTCTTTTCGGCAAGTTGATAGTATTCAAGTGCTTTGCCCGGTTTTTTGAGGTTTCGGTAACAAAGGGCAATTTTTTTATAATTCCATCCCGGATTTAACCCATAAAGTTCGGCTTTTAAATAGGAATCGAGCGCTTTTTTAAAATTCCCCTGTTGTTGCCTGCAATACCCTATTTTCTGAAACAATTCACCATTTTCGTCCAACGATAAAAGATACTGGTAGATTTCTTCGGCTTCGCTGAAATAATTTTTTGCAAAATAATATTCGGCAATTTTTCGCATAATCTTTTCATCTTCCTTTACGATTTCACCAAGCGAAATGGTTTGATGAAAATCGAATTTCCAGCTGAATATGTCGTCAAATCCTTTGCGCGAAGGGTGTAACCTGTAAAACCGGTATAAATCCTGAATATATTGATTCGAGATAAACTCATTTATTTTGCCGGGATCAGTCAGTTCACTGTCGTTTTGAATTTCGTTAAACTGATTCATTTCAGCATTCATTCCCGCAGCCAAAAACTCACGATTTTCTTTAGGCAGATTCTGAATGCTGAAACAAAATGAATATTTATCCGAATTACACAATATCCCGGCCTTTGAAATGGCATCAATAAACCGCGAATTGATATCGTCAGTCATGTCAACTTTTGAGCCAATATCCGGATTTTCGGCGTAGAAAGGAATAAACCAATTGGTGAACTCATTAAAAAAAGGAAACATTTTGAGCATCGAAAAGGATCCCATAAACACATCTGCACCCTCCATTTGCAACTCCGAAAATTCAGCCATTTTATCCAATAATCCCGGCGAATCCTTAAATATCTCCTGCCATTCGGGATTTTTTTCGTCAGAAAGCCCCTCCTCCATCAAACTGTCCAGATTGATTTTATTTCTCAGGTTCGGACTTATCCGTATCATTTCAGGAATAATTTCATCCTTTATTTTCCGTTCAATTTTTTCGGTTTCGCGGCTACGGATAAATTGAATCATAACTTTTTCGAGATCCTTTTTAAAATTCGGATCTTCACTACAAATTTTTAAGCGGGCAACAATTTCCGGATAAAATTCAATCCGTTTATCATATTTATACAAGCCTATCAATAGTCCAACAAGCGCTCTTCGGTTAATTTCGGGATTTTCGGAAGCATAGAGTACAAAAAGCAGGATTAACTTATTCACATCGAAATACCGTTGAAGACTGAGTATCAGCGCCGATGTAAGAAGAGATTTGAAATGAACGGGCATCAGACTTTCAGTAAACATCAATTCCCATTCTGCCAAATCTTCCTTTGAAAGATTATCTGTAAACCATATTCGGTTAAACAACGAATTAACCAGATACCGGACTGCATTCAAATCGTTTTGCATATCATCGCTCCGAATATCGTAGTCTTCAACCAATTCTTTCAACTGATTATTTAGAAAATGCTCTTCGATAGCAGCAAGCGTGGCTTTAAACCCTGCATCTTTAAACCGGATAAAACTACGTTTTTTGTCGTATTCTAACGATAAGGAGTACTTTAGCAGCAATGCTTCGTTTATTTTATCTGAAAGTTTTAAGACAGAGTAAATAAGCTTCCGATATACTTTTTGCCTTTCCGGATCAGGGATTCCGTCAACAGTATATTTCAGCATATAGCGGTAGGTTTCTTCCAGATTTTGATGTTCATCTGAAAAAACCAAAAGCTCGTTTTTCTCGATTTGCCAGCCAATTTTATCGAAAGCAGGTTTTAACTTTCTGGAAACAAGGAAATTGGTTATTTCGTTGTAACTGTTTCTAATTTCGTTTTCTGTCATGTTATAAATTGTGACTCAAAATTAAGAGAAAGATTTGGTAAAACCATCTAAAAAGAGGCAATAAAAAATTGCAGGCATCGATCATTTATATATATTTGTGGCATCAAATAAAGCCCGGATGGCGAAATTGGTAGACGTGCTAGTTTCAGGGACTAGTGTTCGTAAGGACGTGCAGGTTCGAGTCCTGTTC
>CAVOXB010000023.1:0-140087 GCA_963700305.1 uncultured delta proteobacterium | reverse complement strand
GGTTGGATATCTGTGAAGCGCTGAACTCCACAGCGCTCGTCCGAGGGTCGGTTACCTCATCATAGTCATCGCGACCAATGCGAGGAACTTCCCCAAGAATCGGAATCTTCAGGTGTTTCTCAATTTCCTTGGAGCTGTGGACCGATCTGTCGAACGCCTCCAGCACGATCGCAGCGGCTATGCCTCCAAACAACCCCAGCACAGCGCCCAAGAGCACAATTTTGCTTTTGATAGGATACACTGGCGCAAAGGGCAGAGAAGGAGGGTTCGTTACCGACACATTGTGCCCCATTATTCCACTATCAAGTTCGGCCTGCTTGGATTTCTGGAGCAGCATGACATAGAGCTGGCCATTGGCATCCACCATCTTTCTCAGGATCTCATATTGCACCATCAGAGCGCTGAGTCCCATAGCCTCTTGCTTGGATTTTTCATAAACCTCGGTGGACATGGCTTCTTTTTTTCTTTGCTGATTCCAGCGCAGAATCCAGGGTGCTCTGCTCAAGTTCGGCGATCGCCTGTTCCAGAGATTCTATTTTGTTTCTCAGGAGTCCCATCTTGAAATAATCAGGCGAATAAATTGCTTTCAATCCTGTGTATTCAGACCTAAGCGAAGCGAGTTGACCTTTTAGGCTTTGCAGATATTCATTGGACATTTGCGGAGGCAGGACTTTTTCTTTGTCCACTCGTAATGGCTTCCAAATTCTGTCTAGTATCTTTTGACTGGTAAGTGGCTTCGCCCGCTCTCTGCAGGAAAGTCATAGGATTTCTATCGGAAAAGACTATACCGTGGGTCTTACTGAATTCCAGAAGGTTGGCTTCAGACTCTTTCAATTGTCTTTCTGTCTCTGACAATTCCTTTTGGAGCCACTCTTGTACCTTTGCATTGACCTCGAGTCTTTTGCGGCGGCTTTCTTCCACAAAAGCCTCCAGGTATTTTTCCAACATTCGCTTTGCCAAATTCGGATCATCTGCATTCATCTCGATCTGTATTAATTGAGTGCCTTTTATCGGGGTAATAGTCACGTTCAAAACAACCGCATCAGCTGCGGCTGCCAATCGCCATTCCTCTCGCTTATCATCCTGAGATGTTCTGCTGGGGTTCCACCGGGGCTGATTCTTTCTTGGAAGGATCCGTTTGCCCCATGAGCTTCAGAAAGCCTTCGGTGAGCCGCCTACTTTTCAAAAATTCTATCTGGGGTCTGGTAGAACAAATCGAATTGACCGAAAAACGAGAATAATTCGTTCATATTTGAGGAGCTGGGAAATACTTTCTCGATTTCTATGGTAGCACTGGATTTGTAAACGGGACTAGCAGTATACGCGTAAAACCCTGCCGCAAAAATGGCAATGGCGAATATACCGGCAACAATCCATTTTCTATAAAGGATTGCATAAAAATATTCGACAATCTTGTTTCGATCGAATCCGGATTGGAAGGATGACTCATAGGGATCTGCAGGCTGCATGTATTGTGGTCGCAGCAAACGTGCTTCTGTAGAAAGATTGCCTTCATCATACCGGCTGACGATTTCGGAACCGTCGTTGCTCTTCATCTTAAAGCCTCTCGAAAGAAGGGCTAATTTTTTTTGTGGAAGGATTATCAGCTTTCAATGAAAAAATCGCGGATAATGTTGAATTTTAGACACCACGAAGTCTCTTAGGTTTCACGTGGTTTCATTAAACGCAACCTATTAATAATTCTATACCGAGAAGCACAGGCTTTCAAGCGATTTAATTGATGAACCGCGTTCGTTTCGATAATTTCTAAAAATAACACATTACTATAGGCACCTTAACGTGTCGAAATAAGGAGAATGTGATCCAGTAGAGGCGTAGTCACTGCTATTGTCCGGGACCGGTCATGTCTCTGCCAGACCAAACGGATTCAATACGGTCTATCTCGCCTGTACATCCTCACCCTCGGCGTTGCCGGGTATTGGAAATCCTATGGCATTCCACCTGAGTCGATCACCACGTTTTCTGGATGAAACGGCTGCTGGGAGAACCGAGGCGACTCGGGTGATCGAGGCCCAAAAAACCGCAGAATTCTCAGTGCCTGATCCACACCGTATTTCCACAAGATAATGAGGAGAATCCCCGAGCAAGCAACCCCCACCATGGCGGCAACCAGCAAGATATATCCGATCCAGCGTGAACCGATGCTGTCCGGAGACAAAGGAATTACCAGTATCAGGAGCAGAAAGAATGATTTTGGCAACGGCCCCAGAATACCGAGAAACGCCTGGAAGCAGTCCAGTATTTTCACGATTATCTTGAAAGCGGCCCAAAGCATGCCTGCTCCCAGGACGGCAAACATAACTACTCTGGCCACCAGCACAGTGCCTGACGAAACTTCCAATCCGCTGAAAAGAAAATTCAACTGAAAAAAACTCTGGAGATAAGGCAGTGAGTCTGTGAAAATGGCCATATCTAAGTCTCCTGAATGATTAAACTGCTGCGTTAATAAAACATAATATTAGTTTGACATCACGTAAGATTAATGCACATGTTGTTCGGTGTTGCAAGTGAAAAGTAAAGCGGATGCATAAGCCTTCACTTAGCGCTGGCGATGATCTTGTGGGACGGGCTTTCCAAGCCTGTCTCGGAGTGTGAAAAATTCCCCACCTAATGCGTTGCTTTTAGCAGGAGAGGTTCGAGATCCGCTCAAAATCAGGTCGCTTCTCGAAGCGCACCTGCTCGAAACCGATCCCATTCCGGAGTGTTGACCCAGTTCTTCCAGCCTGCCCACACTTGCTCAAAGACTTGAGGATTCTATCCATGACTGAATGATTGCTTTACCTTCATCAGATACTTGCGAAAAAAAAGAATCAATGCGATATTGTTAAGGAATATCCACCGAGAGTGATTTGAAGCGCTCAAAGCGAGTCTCGTCGCATGGCTGATGAAAAAAAAGAAGAATGATGATGCCGACCCGGTTGTTCCTTATTGGAATCTCGGTGGCATTTTCTGCAATGGTTTTCTTTTGGTTTTCGGGCTGGCCTCGGAATTTGTAGAGCAAGCCCGCGGAATGGCTGGTCGTGGAGATATTACGAAAGCAATCGGAATGTTGGATAAGGCCGTTCAAGCTGATTCGAAAAATACTTCCGCTCTGATCTTGAGGGGTTGGGCAAGAGAACGTCAGGATGATCAGGACCTCGCTGTTGGTGATTACGCAGCGGCTATCGAAGCCGACCAGAATTGCGGAACTGCGTGGGAAATGAGGGGGCGCCGGCTCGTTTACAGGATTATGAGGGTGCTATGCGTGACCTGAAGTGTGTTCCGACTCCAGCCTCATGCTGCGGCAATCATTTCAACCATGGGTTTGATCCAGTTTTACCAGGAAAATTACGATGAAGCTCGGGCTCTTTTTGACAAGAGCACCGCACTGGATCCATCCGAAGAATCAGCATATTTTGGAAGAACGGCGATTTTGATTGAGCAAAGCGATTATGCCACAGCGATTGCAGAAATAGATAAACTGATCAGAGTTCAGCCGCAAAATGCACAGGCATTTTTTCGTCGAGGATTCGCATATTTGAGAGCGAATCAGCCTCTCAAGGCATTAGCAGATTTCGATACCGCTCTGGAACTTGATCCTGAATTAAAAGAAACTACCGATATAGGGCAGATGCTTATCGCGCGGTCAACGATCTCGACAAAGCCCTGAACGATTACAGAAAGGCTGCGGCCATTGACCCCGAAGATTCCATATTGTTTCTAAACCAAGCAACTCTATTGATGATGATGGGCCGATACGATGAAGCCCTGGAAATGCTGCGGCGATCAATAGTGCTCGAGCCGGACAATCCCCTGCCTTACACAAACAGGGCCTTGCTTTATCTAAGCACTGGAAAGTATATGGACGCATTGAGGGATTTGAATAAGGCCTTGGAAATACAGGAAGACGACCCATGGTTGCTGGTGAAGCGCGCATTCATTTTCAAGATCATGGCTAGAGGCGACCGAGCTTTGGCTGATCTAGACCATGCCATCGAACTTGATCCGGCGAATCAAGAAGCTCTGCTGCTTCGTGGAAGCCTCTATTTCAACGAAAAGCAACTGGGACGAGCCATAGAAGATCTGAAACAGGCTACAAATCTTCTTCCTGAAGATCCTACCGCTTACCAACTCCTGGCCGAAGCTTACCTGAGAAGAAACGAAACTGGCAAGGCTCTGGAAATGGTTGGACAAGCACTTAAGAAAGAGTCGTCCTTTCCGCCGGCGTATGTCACTTTGGGCGACATTCATGTTACGGATTTCCATACAGATCGAGCCCTAGAAGCTTACTCCATGGCGCTTACGATAGACCCGAATCATTTTGAGGCCCGCGTACGGAGAGCCAAGCTATTGATCGAGCTAGGCAATCACAAAGAGGCCGTCGCCGATCTGGAGCAGGCGGCAAAGGCCAATCCTTACAGCGGAGAAGTGTACCAGCTGCGCGCAGGCTGCTATGAAGTTCTTGGGGAAGAAGAAAAAGCGAAGCAAGACTGGTGGAAAGCCCAAGTTTTCGCTCACAGATAGTTCACACAATAGTGCCTTGAAAGACTTGGACGTAGCCGAATTTGTGGGGACTTCCGTGGAATTTACCTAATTATTATCCCGCGACTTTGGCCTGGAGAGGTAATCCACGATCATATAATCAGGAAGAACCTTATCAACGGATCCCTTCGCCAATGCTGCGATAGGCATGGAGGGATCCATGCAGTTATTTATGTCTTGAACAACTGTGATGCCGCCCGCAGACCGAAGTGAAACGAGTCCCTCAGCCCCGTCCTCGCCGGCGCCCGTCATCACGACTCCGATTGCTTTGTTGCGCACTGTTTCGGCCAGTGAATTGAACAGGTGATTTATGGGGCCCTGCGAGTTTGTCTTCAGCTCTGCCGACACACCCAGCGCACCGTGGGAATTCTCAAAACCCAGTAGGTAGTCGCCGGAACAAATGTAACACGCGCCCCTCTCCGGTACGAAAGGGCCACTGACACTTTTCACGGGGATGACGCTGTGGGCTTCCAGGTACGTTACGAAAGGCTCAATATACTTTAAGGCGACAAGAATTACCGCAATCAAAACGTCGGAGAATTCAAGAGGCAACCCTGGAAGGACCCTCAAAAGGCCGTAATATCCACCAGTTCCAGCTCCAATGCAGACATAACGCGTATTTGAATCTGGTAGGCCTTTAGAGACTTTCTCATGCTTGGGAAGCCTAGCAGGCATCCGAATGTAACGAGATCGTCCAGTTCTGATTGCAGCAGCACGTCGCACCTTGGAGATGATGTCTGCCTTTTGGGCCTCGAGGTTTTCGTCTTCCCGTCGTGATGGTTTGGCGATCACATCTATGGCGCCGTATTTGAGGGCGTCGAAAGTCGTCCTGGCACCCTCTTTGGTTAGAGCGCTGATCATCACAGTGGGCACTGAATGCTTCACCATAATATGTTTCAGTGCAGTGATTCCATTCATCCGGGGCATTTCCACGTCCATCGTGACAACGTCAGGCTTGAGTTCCCTTACCATTGTCAATGCTTCCAAACCGTCCTTGGCTCGACCCACTACTTCTATTGAAGAGTCTTCATTTAAAATACTCGAGATCTGTCGGCTCATAAGGGCCGAGTCGTCTACTACAAGGACTCTGATTTTCTCTTCTCCGTTATGTCCCATACTATCTGCTCTTGATAGCAGCATCCCTTGAAAGGATCTCTCTGGCAAGCTGAATATACGCCCTTGCTCCAGGAGATTCTAAATCGTATGCTATTACCGGTTGTTGTCGGGAAGGCACTTCGGCCAATTTGGGGTCCCGAGGTATAATTGTTTTGAACACATGGTCCTTGAGATATTGGCGTATTTCCTGAACGACTTTCACGGTGAATCCGGCTCTCTTATCGGCCATTGTCAGGAGGAATCCAAATATCCCGAGCCTTGTATTATGTAATCGCTTCACCTCCAGGGCGGATCTCAAAACGCGGCCGACAGTGGCCATGGAAGCATACTCGCACTGAATTGGCACGAGGTAAGAGTCACACGCAATCAGCGCAGAGTAAGTAGGATTGTCCAGCCTGGGAGGGCAGTCCAGGAATATAAAATCGTAATGAGACTTGATTTCGTTGATAACCCTGGTCAGTTTATGCGCATCTTGTTGCAACAGATCAGCGTACAAAGTCTCGTCGACAGTGGAATGAATATTCGTCGGCATTATGTCAAGACGCGGCAATCGCGAATTCACCTGATAAATAGCCTCAGTAGGAGAAGCGCCATCCCGCAAGAGGTCAAGGAGTCCTATCTGCGTGCGCGCGGATTCGATTCCGAAACATTTGTCCAGCCCGCACTGGGGATCAAGTCCGATCAGCAATACTTTTCTCTTAATGGCCGAAAGGCACGCGCCCAGGTTCACGGCAGTTGAGGTCTTGCCGACTCCGCCTTTTTGGCTGACGATTGCGATGAGCTGGCCCATGTATTTGGATTCCTTTTACAAGTCCATCGTGCTGTATTCTGTGGCTTGCCGCTCCACCTTGGCGCACCTCATTCCCGGGTTCGTCTGAGAAAGCTGCCTTTGTCGGGCAATCACGTCTTCTATCACTTCCATCACGTCCATTACCAGTGCAATAGTACCGTCGCCGAGTATCGTTGAACCGGCCAGTCCCCTGCTCTTGAAGACATGATCAGCGAGAGGTTTGATCACGACGTCCTGTTCTCCGATTAGTTCTTCCACCAGAAAACCTACTGATTTCAGACCTGCACTAGCGAGCACCAGGAATTTCGTACCATTGGCCTCAAGCGGCTGCTTCAGTCTGAAAATCTCGTTGATTCTGAGGACCGGAATGGTTTCGTCTCTGAATTTTATGACTTCAAATCCTTCGATGGTAGTGATTTCGTGCGGAGCGATTTGGATGATTTCACGAACCGAGGTCAAAGGAACAGCGAAAACATGTTTGCTGGAACGAATTAACAGAGTCTGGATTATCGCCAAAGTGAGCGGAATTTTTATTGAGATTCTGGTTCCCTGGCTTTCGCTGGATTCTATTTCCACGTGGCCGTTAATCTTTTCCACATCTTTCTTGACCACGTCCATTCCCACTCCTCGACCGGAGGTGCGAGTGACTTTTCTGCTTGTAGAAAATCCCGGCACGAAAAGCAGATTATACGTGTCCTGCAAGGAAACGCTTTTTGTATCCTGAGGATCCAACAATCTGTTTTCCACAGCCTTTTCGATTACCGCACCGGTGTCTATGCCGCTTCCGTCGTCTTCCACGTCGATGACGACCTGGTTGCCCTGAGAGTAGGCGCTGAGCGTTACCGTGCCTTCTTCCCTCTTACCTCTCTGTTTCCGGGTTTCTTTGTCTTCTATTCCATGATCTACAGCGTTCCTGATAAGATGGACAAGAGGATTATAAATCTGTTCAATTACTCGTTTGTCGACTTCCGTGTCCCCACCGTGGACGTTCAGTTCAACCGTCTTGCCTACTCTTCGGGAGAGATCTCGGATCAATCTGGGCATTCTGTTGAAAAGCTGGCCCACAGGAAGCATTCTAAGCTTCATGACCCCTTCTTGAATATCCGTTGCTACCCGGCCTAGGGAAATGCTCGCTTCGCCGACTTTCAGCGTGAGATCCTTTATTGTCTGAATTTCTCTTTTTCCCACTTCGCCTTTAGTAGTTAATATTTTTTGGAAGTTTTTCAGGTCAAGAGCAAGTTGTTCCACATATGAGCGGTTGACAACGAGTTCTCCAACCTGATTGAGTAGCACATCCACTTTGGCCGAGTCGACTCGCATAGTTTTGACGACCGGACCTTCTTGGCCGTCTCGTGGGCCCTGCTGCAATGCGGTATCAGCATGGCCGGCTTGTTCATATTCGGCGGTTGTGACAGGAGCGGTTACAGGCTCAATTTCGGTGGTAGGCGTCTCTTGAAGATGTGCCTCATCGTCGGCGTGGACGATGAGAGAGCCAGAAGCAGAGGTAGAGGGTTTTGGCATTATCTGAACCGTCTTTTGGGGCTCAGTAGCTGGCTGCAATACGGGCTTCGGTGCGGTCAAAGTCTCAGTAATCGCATGAGTTGGTTCCTGATGAAGCGCCGTATCCAAGCCGCCAAGAAAGTCCTGAAAACGAGAAAGACTATCTCCCATAAAGGCAAGGTCCCTCATGGAGAGAGAATCGAGCTTCTGGGCCGACCATACAGTCTTTTCGTACCACTCATCCAGAAATGATGCGAGATTCTGATAATCCATGTAGGTAGACGAAGATCTGATGGATCTTATCAGTTCAGCACAGGCTTCCAGATCTGCTGAAGTCGCCTGGCCGTTTCTTATGGTATCCATATAGGGACGTAACTTGTCCAAGATCTCCCAACCATAGGAGAGAAATATGTCCATAATTTCACGGTCTGCGTCCTCTCCTATGGATCCCAACTCACTCAAAAGGTCGCTTGTCTTCTGACCATAGGGATAGAACTCCTGGGTTGCTGTTGTGCCAAGATCTTCCTCCTTCGAGAACATGCCTTCAAATTCGCGAAGCAGTTCGTCGTCCACATCCGCGAGCAGCGAATCCTTTGGCCCCGGAGCATGAAGGCGTGGCTTGGCAACTCTAACAGTGGCCCCAACAAATCCCAGGATGGCATCAACTATTTCAGGAGTGACCGAGGGTATTCTCTGCAATGTGGCCGGGTCCGATTCGGACAACTGCTGCACGGAGGAAAATCCTGCTAGTTCTATTCCGGCCGCAGCCTCCTGGGAAATGCCTGGGATATGTTGTAGCTCAGAACAAAAGCCGACGGCTTGGAAGAGACAGGCTGTTGCTCATGTGCGGCTTCCTCTGCACGCTCCAAAGCTTTCTTCAGCGGTAGGAAGAGGTCATCCGGATAAACAGACCGCAAATTGTAGAGGCTCGTCCTCAGGGAGTCTATTTCATCGCGAGATAGGCTTTCCCGGTCCTCTTCGATTGCGCTGATCTGTCGCTCAAAAGATTCCAGGATATCAACCGCTTCGGGAAAACCCATGACACCCATAGAATGCAAAAGATTACTGACCGTCTGCAAAAGTGACTCAATTACGTCTCCAGGCCGCAGCCCGTCCTGCAAATCGTCCAGATACAACGAAACATTGAGCAGTAGCGGAATAGTATCCTCAAGCGTATGGCGAGGTTCCGAAGACTCTGCGGGCACATCGATTTTTTTAGTTGTTTCTTCTTGACCCGCCATTTCATGTCTGTCTTCAATCGTTTCGGGAAGAACATCCATTTCAGAGTCGAGAAGTTGGTGTTCCGCTACAGTCTTCTCGCCCTCCGGCTCATCCAGCGCAGCCTCGTAAGGAGAAACAGCCTCGTCAGAGGGTTCCTCGAAAAACTCTACTCCTTCAGCCTCAGAGTCTTCTTCGGTCTCCGCTGCTATGGCGGTCTCGATGTCCTCTTCGGGTTCAATAGGAGCTTGGATTTCTTTTGCGGAATCAAGCTCGCTTATCTGCTCTACGGGAGGTTCAGTTCTGGTTTCTATGACAGGTTCGGTTCTGGGAGTGCCCTGGAGAAATCCTTCCAATTCACTCATCATGGCCGAAATTGTGGTTTTTTCCACGTGATCGGCGGAAACCTCGGCAATCAGCGTGAGAATCAGGTCCTTTGACCTGAACAGGAAATCCAATATTCCTGCATCGAGCTGCAACACGCCTTCCCGCATGCGATCCAGAAGGTTTTCAACGCCATGGGTGAGGGTACCTGGAACGCTCAAGTCCGATATATTCAGCCGAACCCTTGATGCAATGGACCGCGCGGAAGATGTTGTTCAGCAGTTCCGGAGTAGTTCCTTCCTTTTCCAGACGGATTAAGCTGTTCTCCATCTCGTCCAGAAGTTCGCGAGCTTCGCTGCTGTAGTCCTGAAGAATTTCGGTGTCTATCATCTTCTTTCCTTTCCATCGCCAAACAGACTGGCTTGAACCCTTTCAAAAGGTGCGAACGGACCCGCTATGCGCCGTCGGTAGGAACCACTTTTCGGCCATCGAACCTCGTATGATAGAATTCAAATTCTCTCATAACGGAATTTAGCAACTCAAGATCTTGCTTTATGGCTTGAAGCTGTTCCTGGAGGTTTTCCGTGCACCCTGTGGCATTTCCATGCTGAATGAGCATCTCTATCTGTTCGATGGCAGACTGAGAATTCCCTACTGTTGTTCCCATCAAGAGAAGCACTTCCTGGAAATTGGCCGCCATATCGTTGATGACCTGCGCTATTTCTCTAAGATCGTGCTTTGGATGCACTTGTACCGTCGCGCTCAGTTCCCCTCTTGACATCCGTTTTGCAGCACGAGTCAATCCCTCTAAAGGGACAGCAATTCTGCTGTAGAACAAATATACGATCGAGCCGAAGCATGCGATCAGCACTGCCAAAAGGATACCCATGCGAAATCTCTGTTTACTGAAAAGCTTTACCTTTTCATAATCGAGACCAGAAGGGTTGGCTCCTTCTCCCGAAGCCACGTATTTGCCTTCAATAGCGTCAATCTGAACGCTTAAGTCCAACACGAGCAAGGCACACAACCCAATAGCGACGAAAGCCAACAAACAGAAGACAGCCATCAGTCGGTAACGGCTGGATATCAGGGCAAATGGCTTCCCACGCGACCTGTGGTCTCGTGGGGAAAACCGCGAACTTGAAGCGGGTTGGGTTGCCATGGGATTTATTGTTTTTGCTCGAGTTCCATGATTTTTTTTGTAATAGAAGGGGTATCGGTCTTGTTCAAGAACCCCTTGGCTCCCAATTTGTCCGCTTCAGTTTTATATTTCTCGTCGTTAAGGATCGTCAAAAACAGGATACTGGCGTTTGGATCTTCGCCAATTATTTGCTTGGCGGCCGTTATGCCGTCCATATCCCTCATTGTGATATCCATGGTAACCAAATCCGGTTTGAGGGCCCTGTAAAGCTCGATAGCCTCGATTCCGCTTCGTGCTTCGCCCACGATGGCGTGTCCTTGAGATCGTAGCTCTTCTATGATCCTTTTCCGCATGAAGCCGGAGTCGTCAACTACTAGGACCCGCATGGCCATTCTGCACCTCTCGAAAACTATCCCACTGATAGTACGTCTTCACGGCAATGCCGTCTAGATTTCCCGGCTGATTCTGAACTGTTCAACCAACTGACCGAGCTCTTCAGCTGTCTTGGAAAGCTCGTCGGTAGTCTGGGACGCACCGGCAGCACCCTGAGCGTTTCGCGATGCAACGTCTGACATCTCGGACATGATTTGTCGGAGCACTGCGGCTCTTTCAGTCTGAAGTCCGGTCAGTTTAGTAATGTTTTCCGCACGCGCGGTAACCTGCTCCATTTCCTGGGTGACTGCGGTGGATGTTTCCACCTGGGTCCCAGCTCTTTCCAGAACGCTGCGGCTGAGCTCACGGATTTCGCCCATAAGACCGGCAGCTCTTTCACGTCGTTTGCCCTGTTCTGCAGTGAGGCCGAGAATGTCCTGAGCGAGTGCTGTGAGTCGCTCCATAGCTTTTTGCACGTTTGCAGCGTCCTGAGCTTCACGAACAGTACCTTCAGAGATACCGCCTATGAGGGCGTTGGTTCTGGCCACGGCCTCTTGGATCTGGCTGAGGGCCTCACGGCTCGTAGCGGACAGACGCTCACCTTCTTCAACCCTCTTATTACTTGCTTTAATGAGGTCGGAGATTTCGTTGGTAGATTCAGCTGTCCTTTCAGCCAGTTTTCTAACTTCGTCCGCGACAACAGCGAAACCTTTTCCGTGCTCGCCGGCTCGGGCAGCTTCGATCGCGGCGTTAAGAGCCAGAAGGTTCGTCTGTTCTGCGATGGAGGAAATAACGACCATGATTTCGTTGATCTGCTCAGAGCTGTCAGCGATGGCCCTCATACCTTCAACGACTTTGTCGACCGCTAGGCCACCCTCTCGTGCAAACCGGTCTGTCATTTCAGATTGGCGTGCAGCTTCAATAGCACTCTTGGCCATTTCTTCGATGGTTTGGACCATACGATTCACCGCTTCAGATGTCGTCTGAGCAGCGCTGAACTGTTCGTTTGCCTTTCCTGCAACCTCGCGCGCTGTAGCGCCCATTTCTTCGACCACGGACTCGCCTTCACGACTCTGTGTGTCCTGTTCTCCAGCGCTCTTGGCCATCCCTTCCATTTCTGTGGTCATTTTCTGGAGAGATTCCTGAGTAACCGTGGCTGACTTCAGAGTATTCTCCGCATTGGAAGAAACCTGAGCTGCTGTCTCGCCCATTGCAGCCACCCTCTCGAGCACGTTTCGGGCCCTTTCGGCCTGAGCGGTTGCGTTCACCACGATGTTCTGGGTGATCTCGTTCACTATTCCTGCGGAATGACGCACCTTTACGACACCCTCGAGCACTGTAGCGAAAGCTCCCTGCAACCTTTCGAGAAGGTTATTGAACGTTTCAGAGGCTCGTCCTGTTTCATCTCTGGTGGTTACCCGAGCACGCAGTGTGAGGTCGAGGTTCTCACCGACCTGGGACATTGTAGATGCAAGGTTCGTGATCGGTCTGGAAATCGACCCGGCGACCAAGATGGCCGCTAAAATAACAAATACGAAAATGATCCCTGCCATTATCGTGTTGTTTTGGACAATGATAGGAAGGTAAGCCATCAACTCGCTTTTATCAGCGCCTAACCCTATGACCCATCCGAGACCTTCAAAGTTTCCCAAACCGCCTGGATAAGCTATACCAACGATCTTGTTGTCTAGTTTCCCTGATTTTACGTTGGTAAACTGGTACGTGTGGTGGGGGTCTTTGCGTTTTATCGCTTCGTCCAACGTAGGCAAGTTTATCTTTGCTCCGGAAACATCTTCATTGTAGAGGGTCTTATTAGGATGAGTTACGACCTTGTTCCTTTTGCTGACCACATAAGCATAGCCGGTTTCACCGATTTTTACGGAGTTCGTGATTTGCTCAATCGGTGCCCATTTGAGGTAACTAAGCACCACTCCTGTGACATTGCCTCCTATTTTGACAGGCGCAGCTATAGCTGCGGTCCAACCTTTCGAAGGCGGATCGATTTGTTCGACAAGTCTGGAGAAATTGGCGTCAATGAGCGTGAGTTTCCCTCCGCGGGCTCCCTTAAAACCCTCTTGTCCCGAGAAATCCGTGCCCACAGAGGCCGGCCAGCTCGATGCGACGCAATTACCTTTTGCGTCGAGGAGGAAGATGCCTTCGTACGAGCCGTAGAGCTTGACCATTTCTCGCATCGTCTCAGACGCGTCCTCTCGGACTTCGGCTACCTCCAATGCTTCCTTAATGAGCCGCAGGTCCGCCCAGACCAAGACGTCGCTGACACGGTCGTTCATGAAAACGTTGAGCGAGGTGGCGGTGGCTTCCGCAAGAGATTTCAGCTCACGTTTTGCGGAGTTTTCAGCTTCGTTAACGATTGAGTTGTAACCGATAAATCCGGAAATGCCGAAAGGAATGAGAGCGATCCCAAGGAAGTAAAGCAAAAGCTTGTTCCTGAGGCTCCCGCCGAGACGCATCGATCTAAATATTTTCATGGCCGTCCCTCCTGGGGGTAAACTTCTGTATGATTAGAGAAAGCTGATTCCATTTTCTAAATATCCGGCTCCCAAAGCGATTCTATGATCCAAGGAGCATCGGCTACCTGGAAGTACTCTCCGCTATCTGTGGCATCACGCGCGGTACGCCTTCCAGAGCATCTCTTTCCTCCATGGAAAGGATTCGTCTGAAATCGAGGATCACCAGGATTCCTTCGTCGAGATGCACCACGCCACTGATGTACAGGCTTTGCACGCCCGCCACTATTATATCGGGAGGCGGCGAGATTCTCGAAGCAGGGACCGTGATGACTTTAGCCACCGAGTCCACTATGAACCCAGTGACGCTTCCTTCTATTTCCACTACCAGAATACGGGTTCCGGGTTTCTGAACAACTGAGGCGTCTTTGGAAAAGCCCCGCAGACGGAGCCTTCTTCTCAGATCGATTACCGGAATTATGTTTCCACGAAGATTGATCACACCCTCGACGAAATCGGGGGAATTGGGGATCTCTGTAATCGTGGACATCATGATGATCTCTTGAACCACCAGGATCGGAACTCCGAAGCGCTCAGACCCTATGGAAAAACTAATCATCTGAACGTTTTCTTCCGTTTCCGGAGTCGCCTTTCTGTACTGGTCCCTACCGTTCATGGAAGTTCTCCTGTTTGGGGGACGGCATTCAGCCTGTCACCACCGACCGGATTATGTTTTTCAAAGTCTCGGCTAACAGATCAGCCGGACATTGGTAGTCAACTAAACCTTTTTCAAGAGCCGCTTCGGCCATTCTGGGATCCATGCTGGACATTGGGTCCTGAACTAAAGTGATACCTTGGGCCTGTTTGACTGCTTTGAATCCAGCAAGTCCTCTATCTGATCCGCCTGACAGCAGCACGGCCAAAAGATGCCTGCCCATCGCCTTTGACGAGGAAACAAGAAAGTGATCCAATACGTTCACACCCCGTAGATCCGAAATAATTTGAAGAACCGGCCGATCATCAGCCATAGTAAGCTCGACGGGGACTGTAGCGGGGTGGACATAGCAAACGCCCTCAAGCAGCGTGGAACCGGATTCCAGAGGTCGAACGTCTATACGGCTTCGCCTGTTGAGATAATCAATAAAAGCTCCCATAGCTTCCTGCTGCATATCATGGAGCACTACCCACGAGGACGGCAAGTCAGGGGACAACAGAGGAATAATCCGAATCAAGTCCGTTGACCCACCCGTAGAAGCGCCAAGAACAGTCAAGAATTCGCTTGGATAAGCGCCTGGTTCGCTGGTGGGGTCCTTCACCACTGGAGGAGGTATTTTCACTCGTCTAATACGATCATACTTTATCTGACTGGCTTCTTTTATTCGATGCACTAGATCGTCCGCGCGTCCGTCCATTCGCCAATTGTTTTGAGGTTTTCTCAGGAAGTCGACACCCCCGAGGCATAACAGGTCAAAGGGATTTGCTCCAACTCCGCCCACAAAGCCGCTCAAGATCACTACCGGGCAAGGGCTTCTTATCATTATGTGCATAAGAGTAGTGCTGCCCTTCATGACCGGCATGTCCCAGTCGAGGAGAATCAGGTCCGGTTTAAGTTCGTCGATTTTTGAGAGGGCCTCCTGACCGTTGGTTGCGTACCCGGCCACCATTATTCCCGGGTCGGCTTGAAGTATCTCCTGGACGATCTTCCGGATAAACCGGGAGTCGTCTACTATCATCACTCTTCTTGCGGGTTCTCCTGTTAGGCTATATGCCGGGACAGCAGGCGATCCGTTGCCAGGCGATTTCTCTTCAGGCCCCACACTTACCGGCCCCAAGGCATGGCGGATCTCGTCTTTTTGACGCATGCCTTCCATGAGAAGGCTTTGCCAATCCATGAAAAGGCTTCGCTCCGGCACCGAAAGGACCACCTGAGAAAGGAATTCTCCTCCCTCCCACCCGAGAATTTCATAAAAGGCTTCCACTCCGGTGAGACTGTCGCATTCGGCATGAATTATTCCGCCGTCATGCACGTAAATCGCCCCTCGGTTCCGCTCGTGAAAGACCCACAAAAGCGTGCTGTCCTTTCTGTAGCAGAACATCTGAATGACATCTTCGAGCTTCATTCCAACCACTCGTCCCACGAAACTCTGCTGAGGTTCGAGCATGTTGTGGACCATTTCGCACAATTTGTCGTAAGAGAATGGCCTGAGTAGGAAGTTCGTGCAACCAAGGGACAGTGCGGGAATGATCAGCGGCTGGAATTTCTGTTCTGCAACAGCGACAACTTGAACGAAGCTTTTGGATTCTCGATTTTTGCGAAGCAAGTCAATGCAGTCGAGGTTTCCAGGACCCTGGTGATCGAAAATCACCATGTCCACCATGTTATTGCTAATTAATTCAAGGGCTTCCGATACGGAACCAGCTTGTTGGAATTTGTACGTAGATCCAAACTGTTCGAAATATTCTGGAATAATTCTGCCAAGGACCTTTTCTGTTTCTACAATAAGGATCCTGCGTTCCGCCAAAGGCCACGCTCCTTCAGATGTTTGAACTTGTCCGGAACATCCACCCGCGTTTACACGGATGCGGTTCCAATCCTAGTCGGTATTAGCACCTCGATTTTGAAGCAGATCGATCAAGACTCCCGTGGGAATCCGAACGTTTTTCTCCATGGATTCGGTAGCCTGCGAATCCGTGTGAGTCTCGTTTTTCCATGAAAAGATGTCTAAAAATGCCTCATCTCCGCGGAGATCATCAGTTGAGGCCCTGTAGATTTCACCTTCTTTTATGTAAATGACGCCTTTTAGGCTGCCTTTTCTCACATCAATCCTTCTGGACTCGCCGCTGAGCACTATCAAGCGGACAGTCGTTCGAAGGTCATAGCTGGAGAAATCCATTACCTCTGAAAGATCTTCGGGATGGTTGTCGTGAGGTCCAATAAGACCAGGATTTCCTGAGGATATGTTCTTATCGGTTTTCTTCAGTTTCACTTCTCCTCAGAAATCCCATTCGACAGAGTGTTTCTGTCGGGAACGGGCTTGATCAGCCCTTACATCGGGAGGTTCACCTCTCGTTTCTCCACAAGGGCCGATTTGTTTCCTCATCGGCCGCCAAAGCCGCTTCCGCAGCAGGTCTACGTGTACACCAAACCCGCGAATACGCAAAAAATGGCGCCCTGTCCCATGCAATTACAGGGTTGGGAATTTTGCTCCGCGTTAATTTCCGGTGATCGGAAGATGTTGCAAAAAGTATATCATAGCTAAAAGAGCTAAATCAAGAATAATGGCGAGAAGTTTTGGCCGTTCGAGCACCTTTTCCGTTTACTGATTCGCGTTCGGGCCTATTATAAATCTGAGATTGCACTCCAGGCCTGTTTTCTGGCTCGTTTTCATATTTGATGGCAAGGGGAAGATGCCTCAATGAGCTAGACACAAATTCTGGAGATACACTTTATTTTCGGAATCTCAATGCAAGTCTTCGAAAAACGTCATAAAAATGCGGAACACGCTCTAAACGGACGCATCTCATAAGATATATGGAAGCAATAGTAAAGCAAAAGGCAGGAAAGGGCATGACAAGTTCCGGTGGTGCTACCCCCGATCTGGCCATTCTTTCAGTGGCAAGAGTAAAAGCATAATAAATAAATATTGCTACCAGTCCCAAGGACACATTATTCAGCCGGCTCTTGCCCAGATTGAGCATTCCAAGCGGAAACGCCATTAATCCGAGGGCTACACAAGCGAGCGGATGTGTAAAACGCTGCACTACAAAAATTCGACCCATAAGGACTACCCTTCGGTAATAGTCCGCTTCGGCGCGATCCTTCGCCGCGGGTCTTTTTTCCTCTGCTATTTGCACCTGCTTTTGGATTCCGGATATTGACATTTCTTCAAATGTCTTACTCGACGCCTGCATTGCAGCTCGATCTAATGCGAAACGAAAAACGTAACTTTCAAATGCCAGACTTCCGGTTGCGTCTCCATTACGATTTTCTTTCAGTATGGTTCCATCGCGAAGATCCAGAATCAGCGCTTTTCCTTCAGGGTCCGGAGCTATCTTTCCTTTTCTCGCTATTATGGTTTTCACCTCATTTAGATCCGATGATTCTTTTATGAAAATCCGGTTCAATATGCCTGTAGCAGGATCTTTTTCTTCGACGTAAAGGATCAGATTTTTCAATGCATCAAAGAAAGTCCGCTCTTCGATCGCTGCGTCTATTCGCTTCGTGCCAGCTTCCTGCATCAGCTTTCTCGTCTCGGTAATCCCTTTGGGGTTAAGTACCAACGTGCAGGAAAGGCTCAACCCAAAACACAAGCCTGCGAGCACAATCACCGGAGGTAGCAATCGAAAGATTGAAATACCGGAAGATTTTATTGCGGCTATCTCGTTATCCGCCGTCAAACGCCCAAGACCAAGAAGAATCCCGATGGTGAGAGACAGCGGCAATACGGTTACCAGCGTTCCGGGCAACGCGTTGGTCAGGACTTGAAACAGTATTAAAGTCAGTTCCAGCCCCACCGCAATGCCCTTTTGGAGCAGAGGCAAAAAACCAGTGATCAGCCCTGTGATCAGAAAGACCGTGAAGCTGAACAGAAAAGAAATGGTGATTTCCCGGAAAACATATCTGCCCAGGATACTATTGAAAACCAAAATTGTCTGAAGCCTCCCGGCATGTGCTTGAACTAGGAAGGGCTGACCTTAACGTCGGCGATTCTCTTGAGGATCAGCCTGCTGTCACTATACCACAACACTCAGACTGCTCGGTGGAGATGCACAAAAATTTTGAGATGATTCAGTTGATTTATAAATCCCCCAGGTTAGAGGGAACCAGGGCGGGTTGCCAATTTCAAAGGCCGCCTTTGACAATGTAGGCATCCGCCGAGCTATAGGGATTCTCGAAAGTAATGTCGCTTTGGGTGCCCGAAACGATTGGATGATTGTCATTGCGAGGGCGCGGCCCGAAGCAATCTCCAATCAGCCAAAACTGAGATTGCTTCGTCGCTCCACTCCTCGCAATGACAGGAATCTCCGTCTTGTGCAGCATCAACCTAATGGATCACTTGGCTTCGTTCGCAATAACACCTTGAGGCGCGAGCTTTCCTTCAGAAAGAGAATGCCAATATGTATAGGAGTTTCTAGTAAATTGTGTCTGAATCATGCGTCATTCTCGTTCACAATCCGGAAGGTCTAACCATGTCATTGCAGTGACATTTCTCCGGCACGCCTCGTATCCAGCCAGACTGAATGCCCGCATTCATGTGTTGAAAACCGTTGATTCGAGTGGTAAATAATATCTATCGTAACCTAGTTTCGTCTTTTCAGAGAACCAAAAACGGTGCAGCCGGGATATCAAACATGCCAAACAATGACTTTCAAGATGTTGGATACTTGGATGAGGATGACGTTTCGCAAGGATTCATAGACCGGGGGGCCCAACCGACTCAATCTATCGATCTGAAGGGCCTCGTTGCTGAACTCGACACCCTGGGCGAAAACCTCCGCACAGATGATCTTGAAGAGACTCCTTTTGGCAAGCTCATGGAAGCAGTGCCGATCCCTGTCCTGCTGCTTGACGAGAAGTGCATTATCACTTTCTTGAATCAGGCCGTTGGAAAAATAAACTCAAAATACGAGTTGCTGAAAGGTAAAGAATGCGCTTCCTTGTTTCCTGATCCCAGAGTGGCTAAACATATCAATTCTCTGATAAAAACCGTATATTTCGACAGACAGATCCAAGTTTTGGAATCGGTCCTCCAGATCGCTGATTCTAAAATATGGGGCAGAGTGCATCTTCAACCGCTCCGATGGGGCCAGGACACTTCCGTGCTCGTGCTCATCGAAGATCTTACACTTGAAAAGACCCAACTTGCCCTTCAAAAGAAGATGCGGAAAGAGCTGGAGAAAAGGGTCGATGAGCGCACTCGGGATCTTGCTAAAACAAACGAAAGACTACAGCAAGAGATCGGGGAGCGAAAACGCGCCGAATCGGAACTGATAAAACATCACCATAATCTGGAACAACTTGTGGTGGAACGCACCCGAGAGCTAAATGCTACCATCGCCAGGATTAAGCAGGAGATTAAAGAGCGCAAGAAAGCTGAGAATTCTCTCCGGTCTTCGGAAAACCGCCTTCAACTTGCTTTCCATGCAAATCCCGGCGCTGTTTCCATTGTGTCCCTCAATGATGGCAAATACCTCGACGTGAACGCTAGCTTCTGCAAATTCTCAGGATATACACCGGAGGAAGTGATCGGCCGGACCGATGATGAGCTGAAATATTGGGCGCACTCGGGCCTGCGCGATTTAATGATACAGGCGCTCAAAGATGTCGGAAGCGTAAGTGATTTTGAGGCAGTTTTCCGTTCAAAAAACGGAAAAGTTCGTGTGGGCAGTCTTTCCGCGGAAGTGATTGAGGTGGATGGGCAACCGTACACACTGTCGGTGGTGATTGATGTCACCGAACAAAAACGAGCAGAAAGAGATCAGAATCTATTCCTGGCCGCCATAGATACAGTGGATGAAAGCGTCTTAATTTGTGATTCGAGGGGATTTATCAAATTCGCGAATTCCGCGTTCGAAGCGGCAAGTGGTTATTCCAGAGCAGAGCTCAGGGGCCAAGACATCAGTATGATCATAAGTCCCGAGAATAATCAAAATGTGCTTCGTTTTATGCAACACAGCACTAAAAATGGAAGTCCCTGGCAAGGACAGTTGATGAATCGAAATAAAGACGGTTCTTTGTACGAGGTTGAAGCCACAATATTGCCCGTGTCGGGAAAATCTTCCCGTTCGTTGAATTTCGTGACGGTGGAACGAAACGCGAATCAATACCGGCAGGAAAGAACATTGCCGCATGCTAAAGACATCGGGACTACGGCTGCAAACCTCGCCCTTGAATTTAATGACATTCTTGCCGCCTCAATGGGGTACGCATACCTGGCGAGGGAGAAGTTAGATCCTGACAATCCGGGCCGTCAAGACCTGGATTGCTTGATAGGCATCGGGGACCGTGCGGCTGATCTGACGAAACGCATGTTGACCTTCAGCGGGATGAGCAGCGCGGAATACAGTTCCGAGCCGCTTATGCGCGGCACGGAACGAATTCTATTGGTGGATGATGAAGACCAAGTGGTCACAGTCGGGCAACGGATTCTCGAATCAGCAGGGTATGAGGTCACTGGGCTGACCGATGTTTCCGAAGCAATCGCAGCTTTTCAGGCAAATCCTGCCGGTTTTGATCTCGTGATAAGCGACTTATCAATGCCGAGCATGTCTGGCCTGGAATTCGCTGAAGCGCTGGAGGGCGTACATCCGGACGTACGGGTTCTGATTTGCACTTCATATTGCGAACCCAGCACTCTATTCAGAATTGTGAATCCATGCATTCGTGATGTGGTTCTTAAACCTGTTCAGCCGAACATATTGTGCAAAGCCGTCCGCCGCGCCTTAGATCAGGATCGCCCCGCCTGAAAATCGGACATTGGGCAATCATTCAGTTATCCGGGGCAGACAGCTTCTGTGGGGCAGGATTTCCAGCCTGCCCTGTCCTAAAAAGCCAATGATGGCAGTCTGGAAAGCCTGCTCCACATTTTTATGAAATTCCCTGGTTCACAGGCTCCGCTGGGAACTAACTCTGACGCCTTTCGTGGCACGATGTTGACCCTTTTGGGACTTTTGAGACAGTTACAGCAGTGGCACCCAGAAGTGGATCCGTTTTACTTTCGAGATTGTCATAGAAACGGTCTGCCGGCACGGAGGCCGGCAGCTACGAATTAGTCCTTCTTCGAACGGACCTTAGTTTTGGCAATCGATGCAATCCGAGGCTATTGGGACGTCGGGCTTTACAATTGGTAGCGGCGGGCGTCCCTGCCCGCCGTGGCCGCATTGTTACCAGTTTACAGTGGCGTCCAACGCCATAGGCCTCTCGACCGGCACAACCTTCTCCTGAACAAGAGCCTCAGCAACCATATTGGAAAGGAACTGCACATTTACTCCCAGTTCGTAATGTTCGTTCAGGTCCGAAAGCTGACTGTGGCAGTTTTCGCAAGCAGTGCAGAGGATATCGGCACGGGTTTCTCTCACCTGGTTTGCCTTGACCTTCGCTGATTTCATGCGAAAGTCCTTTTCGCCGATCACAACTAAGCCTCCGCCTCCTCCGCAGCACCAGTTGGCTGACCGATTGGGCGTCATGTCTACAAAATTGTCCGTGAGCTCTCGCAGGATATACCGAGGCTCTTCGTAAATTCCGCCGTTGCGCGCGTATTTGGCAGGGATCGTGGTAAGTGACCCGGCCGCTTGTTTTGGATTTGTCCAGCTTGACACGTCCTTCACGCAGGTATCGGGCGATTAGTTGCACGAAGGTGATGACTTTGAATGGGTGCTCTCCTGTCATGTGTTTCATGACGCGGTACGCGGTTCCGCATTCGCAGATAGCGACTTCTTTGACCCGGAGTCTCACAGCTTCATCGACGATTCGTTGGGCGATTTCTTTTGTTTTCTGAGGGTGGCCCACAAACGCCCCGAAATTTACCGCCTCAAAATAGCTGAGCGACCACTTTTCGCCGGCCGCGTTCATGATGGCGGCTGCAGGTATAATGGAGTGTTTGCCTGCTAATGCTACGTAGAGCACGTTGGCATCTTCGACGTCAAGAGGGATCGCTTCAGAACCCGCCTCACCGCGCCACTTTTCCACAACTTCTGCCTCGAGCCTGTGAACTGCCTCAGCGAAGGTATCTTTGGTTGCCTCGATGTTTGTGCCTTTCATGATGGACACATCCGCGAGCATACTGAGCACTTTGGGTTCCATGTCCGCACCAATGAGCATCAATTTAGCTATGGATTGAATGAGCTGGGTGTCTATACCGAACGGACAAAAAGTCATACAGCGGCGGCAGCCTGTGCATGTGTAAGCTGTCTCGAGGATTTTCTCCATCCATTCATCATCGAGTTCCACGGCCTCATTGAGCCAAGGCACGATCTTGCCTGACACTTTGAAGTGTCTCTCGTATAGGCGGCGAATGTTTTGAGCTCGAGCCACTGCTGTGTAGCGCGTTTCCTTGCACGATGCATAAACGTGGCAGGCTTCAACGCAGACCCCGCAGCGAGTACAGTTTTCAAGGTACATCCGTGCTGCGCTGGTCAGTTTGCCGGAGAAGAGTTCCAACATTTTTTGTTTCTGGCCGAGATCCATTGTCAGACCCTCCTCAACGTGTTCAGTGGTATTGCGAAGAAGCTGTGCATAATTTTACTGAACGGTAGAATTATAAGGAAAAGGTTCGCTAGCAGCACATGCACTGCCACTATCGGATAATGTGAACCAGACAGCACCTTGCGAGGATCTTCAAATGTGAATCTGACGAGACCGCCAAGATAGGCGCTCAAGTCCTGCTTGGTGATCACAAATCCGTCCGGACTCCATGAATTGCCCCAACTGATGACATCTCCCGTCAGAAACAGACAAAAGATCAGGAACAACAGCAAATAGTCCGAAGGGACCGAAAATTCTCTCACGGGCGCCCTGAAGCGCCGAAACAGCAAGTACAACAGCGAGATGGTCAATGCCACTCCAACGGCCCCATTTCCTATCATATGCGGTGAGTCCGCGGATGTGATCCTGAACTGGGGGATTAGGTCCAAATGGGCGAGGATTAGCAGTGCTATGCCTATGTGAAACACCATGAGGAAAAACCACAGAAGCGGCTTATGGACTCTCACCGTAGGCATAGTCAATGCATCCAGCACTGCGGCAAGACGCGGTGAACCTGTTTCCTTCTCCGGAAAGATTTTTAGCGTGTGAGGCAAGCTTGGAGACTTGAGAATGCCTGCGATCTTTATCGAGGCGCCCACAATAAACCACGCAAACGCCAGATAAACCATGGGAACCGTAATGAAATAGAAGATTGTGTCTATCATGACTATCTCTCATGCCCTACTTGAGCCGCTTGACGAAAATCTGAATGACGCCTTCACCCTGCCTGGTTTCCAAAACCTCGTTGCCGGTAGTTTTAGCCCACGCTGGGAAGTCCGACAAAGAGCCCGGGTCAGTGGTATGCACTTCGATCACTTCTCCGACTTTGACTGAGCCAATTTCCTGGCTAATTTTGACTACAGGCATGGGACAGGGAAGTCCCTTGAGATCCAGCACCTTAGAAGCATTATGGTCTGCCATTTTCACGCACTCCTTATATGAATAACTGATTGGTGGATTCTTTGGCATGGGCAAGGAATGTTGCCACACCGACATATTCGAGGTTCGGGTAATCGATCATTTCTTCATGCTTGAAGCCCATCAGGTCCATGGACATCTCGCAAATCTTGATTTCCACGCCTAGCTGGGCTGCTATATCGAACAGTTGATCGAGACTTGGAGCATTCTTCTTCTTCATCAGGTTCTTCATCATGACCGTGCCCATTCCGCCCATATTCATCTTTGAGAGCTTCACCTTATTGCGGCCATTGGGCAGCATCCATCCGAACATCTTGGACATAAAGTCCTTGCCGTTGGAGTGAGTCTCAGGGTTGCGGAGAGCCGCTGTCCCCCAGAAAGTAAAGAACTGGACGACTTTCATGCCCATTGCCGCTGCCCCCGTGGCTATGATCATGGCTGCCAACAGTTTGTCGAGATCTCCGGAAAAAACCACCATGGCCAGTTTGTTCTTTTTGCCTGGCTCCAGGTCTTCCACTTTTTGCCTCAGTTCGGAAAGCTGAATTGCTAGATCAGCACTCATTTTCAGTCCTCCATTTATTTTGGGATCGCCCACCCGGCTTTTTCCGAGGGGGTATTTATACAGTTATCACCATATATAAATATCATAATGCCAGCATGCTGCGTCGTTGTCAATCTCTTTTCTCAAGAAAAAAACACCACCAGAAAATTCGAATCCATGCGGTCAGCCGGAATTCGTCTATGCAGCCACTGGACTTTTGCCGTCTTATTCTTGATCGGATGGTTCGGACAATTCCTAGCGCGTAAGTAGGATGGAGACGTTTTTGACTGAATCCTGTGGCAACAGACACCATCAGGAGAAGTCCGCGAATCAAAGCGGAAGGGCCCTTGTAATAGGAAGACCAATAATAGGAAGACCAAGTCGGGCTGTATTTGCGCGCACGAGGATCCTAAACAGGGAACAAATATATTGCCGTCGCCTCTTATTTGGTAGAAGTGAGCAATTAGTCATTGTAAGCCCGGCCCGAGGTCCAGAAAAATATGCTCTTGTTCCGAAGAAGCACCTCTCTTTCTAAAGACTATTCCGATCCTTCCGGGTCAGGATGCTTTGCTGACTGACGAATTTTATTTGACACGATAATTCTTCAACATATAATGTAGAAGCCCGCTGGCTATTGGAATCGTTGTAGCCTTTTGCCACAACATCAAGCCGGGCACGAACAATTACGGGGGGACGTGTTAAATGTATGCCTTGGACGCATGGCTCAGTTTGTGGAGAGTTATTGACGTTGTGATGGATAATAATGCTTTGATAAATGAATGTTATGACGTAAAAATAAATAACAATGACCGGTTATCAGTGTAATATGTTGAATGAAGTAAACATCATAAGTATTTATGTGATGGCGCCAAAAAATTATTGCTAATGCCAATAAATGTGATAAAGGGGCGGCCGCTCATGTTGAGAAGTGATACTAACAATCTGTAGCCGCACTGAATTGCGAGGGGGTACCCTTGGAGCATTCTTACACCGTACGTATGCACTACTTTTTTCATTTGCCGTGGAAAGCCTCGGATCAACCGAGCAGGCGAGCCATTGCTAACAATAGGCTAAAAAGAGTAATGTTTTGGTGTTTGATGTTTCTCCCTGTCATGGCGGTATTTGAAGCCGCTTCGTACATAATGGTAAAGAGAACTGTTCCATCCAGAATCTTGTATCGCGCATTCAACGGAGAGTCGGTAGCGCGGGTCAAGCAGGCTGGATATCCCCAGGATTGGCCCAGACTTGTACGTGCTGCAGCCACTGGAAACCAAGGGGGCAGTTTGGTCTTGTTCCACCCTGTGCTTGGGTGGGATTACCCTCAGCGGCTTATTTATGAGGATGCCGCAGGGGTCTCCTATAGTCATGGGTCGCAGGGAGAACGACTCTGCCTTACCAATTTCGATACGACCCTTATTTCGGCCTATGGTGACTCTTTCGCGTACTGCGCGGAGGTGGGCGATAAAGATACTTGGGAGAATTTCTTAGGGGAAAAGCTCCGAACCAATGTCCTCAATTTCGGGGTGGGTGGGTACGGAACAGACCAGGCGCTTCTCAAATATGAACTCTACGAGGGTAAGCCCACAAAGATAGTTATGCTCTGTGTGCTGCCGGAAAACGTGAACAGGGTGGTTAGCATATATAGACCCTTCTACACTTACAGCGATCCTTTGAGGCTCACCAAACCTATGTTTCGCAAAGAGGGTGAAAAAATCAGCCTTATTCGGAACCCGATTACAAGCGCGGCTGAACTCTCGAAACTCGATGAAGAGCAATTTCTGGAGGAACTGGGCAAAGTCGATTATTGGTATCAACTTGACAAAAAGCTTCCTAAATTTGAATTTCCGTATTTTTTATCATTTCTTGCATGGAGGGGACCGGTGTTCTCGGAGCTTGTCGCTCAGACGAGCAGATTTTCGAACAGCAAAGTTCGTCGTCCGTGGAACCTCTTTGATGAGGATGCTCCGCTTTCAATCATGTGTCACATAGCTGACCGTTTCGTAGCCACCGCTCGAGCAAGAGGTTCTGAGCCTCTGATAGTAATGATGCCTTACAAGGATTTCATTACCGAGATGACGGACAACGGAGTGGAGAGGGTAGCCAATTTTGCGGAATACCTCTCTCGTAAAGGACACCCTTTTTTGGATGCAGGCAAGAGTGTGGCTGAAATGAAGCCGTCCAAAAAAGACCTTGAAAATTGGTACGAAGGCCACGCCACTGCTGAAGGCAACCGCATTCTGGCGGATATCTTGAGCCAATACCTTCGGGCGAATTATTCGTGTTTTGAAAGTGCCCCTGGAACAAAAGAAATCAAATTAGTAGATGCAAATGTTCGATGAAAGTCGCAGAACACTTGATGGAATCCCATAAGAAAGACTCACCCAAATTTTCTTTGGGAAAACGGACTGAATCGCCCCCAGACTATCATCCATCAAAAAGCTACTTTTTTGTGAATAAAATCACTTTAGTCTTCTAAAAGGACGCGATCTCTGATATTTTCAGATATTAAGGCGGGTCTGTTGCGGCCTACATGGGTCGGTCTATTTCATCAGATGGGTATAAACAAGGTGTCGGCAAAAGGGCTACATGGCCAAGGCGGTTCGTTGATGTGGCTTACCGCGGGCGGTCTTGGCGTCTACTGCCTCGTACTGACAGTAATTACTGGGGATATAGGCTTTGAGGGAGACGACTGGTGGATACTGAGCTGGCCCTACTGGCATGGTTTCCCTGCGTCTTTATTCGTATACGCTAAGGAATCTCTCCGGCCAATGGAGGGAGTTTACTGGATTGGATTATTTGAACTCTTCGGCTTCAACAAAATAGCCTTCCATTTATTTTCTTTGCTGCTGCTGGCAGCTGCCTCGCTGATGATGGGCGCCGTCCTGACGCGTGCTTTCCCGCAACAGAGGGGATTGGCGATCCTAGCTTCGTTATTGGCATTTTTCTTACCGACAGTCTCCTGCTTGACTTACGTGCTGGCCACGGATAATTCTCGTTTGAGTATGCTCTTGTTCTGGGTTTCAGTGATTGCTTTTCAACGGTGGTCTGAACGGTCCGCCTCGTGGTTGGGGCTTACCGCTCCGATTCTTCTTTATGTTCCAGCATTCCTGACTTATGAGGCCCCGACTTTATTGATATTTGCCGTTCCGTTGTTGGTGTTTCCTGTTCATTTGCGGGCGCGGAATGTCTCCAACAAGGATTTCTGCATTCGGATCGCAGTGGCCGTCTCAGGGGCTTTTTTGCTGGCTATCGCTCTCAGATTCGTCCTTCTCGGCGGCGGAGCTGTAGGGCATCGTCATCTCTATCCGCCGCTGGAATTGCTCTGGTCTTATATCGCTCTTCTGCCGTTTTATCTGGCTGCGCCGTTTTCAGGGATTTCGGTTTCTTTGACTGAATGCTTGTTCGCACTCGGAATAATGACTATTGCTGCCCTAGCTGCGTTTTCCAAAAGCGCGGTGATTTCAGAGCACTCCGAATCCTTCCAGTGGGTAAACAGCAGGTGGTATCTCGCAGTAGTGGGGCTGATGATCCTTGTTCTCGGGTTGTTGCCGTATCAGCTCGCAGGGTACGGGAGCATTTGTCCCAAAGTCGCGGAAACGGTTTTGGCCAAAGTTGGGGCAATCCCTGACGGAAACACCGCGTGGTTCAATTTCAACTGGTCCAGTAGGATCTATTCAGCCGGAAGTTTTGGTCTGGCTATTCTAATAGCGCTGATAGCCACCGGATGGAAAAACGACAAATTAAGGGCTGCAGGGAAAATCGTGGCCATCGCGATCATAGGTGTCATGGTGGTTTTTCACGTAGGCCTGAGAACGGACTGGCAGGAAGCAGCTCAGATCAGAAACAAGATAATAATGGGTCTCGTGAGCCAGGTCCCTGAAGTGGAATCGGGAACGAATTTCGTTTTTCTTAATCTGGAATCTTGTCATAAACGTGCCGCTGTTTTTCGGGGATGGGGTGGTGTTCGAGAGCTTGTCAGAATGCTTTACGACGACCGAAAGCTCGGAGCGTGGTATTTGTATCCTTATTGCTGGAAATGGCCCAACAATTTATTCCACCAAGCTGTCATCTCGGAAAAAGGCTTCGTGAGCCGAGGAATGAAGCTGGATCAGCCTGTCCCTCATGAGAGTTTACTGCTGATGAACAGAGTTGGCTCCAGTCTGGTCATGTTGGAGGGAATCAATTCTTACGATGGCATGGCGCCCACGGGTATACGTTGGGTGGGGGCATCCGCAGTTCGTTCGAATGCTCGTAGAATCATGGGGTGGTCCTCTACAAATGGTATGTCAAAAAAATGTGTGAAAAACGCATGGGAAACCGGTTTGATTTCTACACTGCATCTTTCAAGGGTCAAGGTTGGCCTAAAAATGGTCAACCGATGGACCTCGGCGTTTCGTGATAAGAGAATAACCAGCAGAGTCATCAGAAAATGAACCGCTGACTACTCCCATGTCCGGCGATTTCGAAATAGGAAACTAATATCTCATTATTGCTTTATTTTTCTTGTCACCAACAAGTTCTAGGATTCTGCAGTATATTTCGTCGAAATTTTCCCCACTGTTCTCAAAATAATGCACGCCGTCACGAATGCCGCATCTTTTCAAACCATCGACCATCCTAATGAGTTCCATGTGCACCAGAGTTTCCATCCCTGCCAAAAAATTGAACTTGGCCGGATTCACGTATGTGTCAAAATACCCCTTTGTTGTTGCCACATCCCAGACGCTTCTCGACTCGGAACAGATTTCGTGAGTCAATCTCAAGCGCTTTTTGTGGTGCTCCTTCAGAAAATTGACCCTTGCCTTGAGATCAGCAATTTTCCCACCGTGAGCCGGAAGCACAAGGTTGACATCCTCATAATCGGCTAGCTTTTCCATAGTTTGAAGATAAACCAGTAGGTCGTCCGGATGCGGAGTGATGGGATTCAAAAGTACGTCTCCACATATCAGTACTTTTTCCTCATCTTCAGGGCCGACTATTAGTCCCACGCTTCCAGGTGAGTGCCCTGGCAAATGCCTAACCTGTATCTCGCTGAGTTCCAAACCATTTACCTTCAAAGGACTGTCCCCGAACAATGGTGAATTCACCTTAACAGTCATGCCCAAGGAATCCAGATCAAGCCCCCGGTATAACTGGTCCCTCACCGATTCTTTTCCCGACCAAGGCGCAGGCATGCCCGTGGCAGCCATCTGCCCTTGCCTTGATAACCACATATTAAGAATTCCCCAGGGATTACACATTTGAGGGCTTTCCAGGATATGAGCGGACACTGATGCGGAACTCCGTTCAGTGACGGAATGCGCCATGAGAAAGTGATCCGGATGGCCGTGCGAAATCACTAACTGGTCTACTTCGGCTAACGACCGTCCTGCGAGTTCCATTCCCTCGAGCAGTTCTCTTTCACTGTGATCCGGGGCGAGGTCTTCTACATCTTTCGGCACAGGCTGATTTCGCCATTGGTAGAAGAAAGCCTTTGCCAAATTGGTGGGGATTCCCGCATCAACCAGGATTAACGCATCGTTCTCTATCAGGTAAACGTTGGTGGGGCCCGGACCGATCACATCCGGACAAAAAGTGCTGATCTGGTATATTCGCGTTTTGCCATCAGGCAATTCAAAGCGACGCACTCTGCCGCTACCCATTTCTGATGCGGGTTTCAGCTCGGTTTCATGTATACTCATGGTGGAGTTCAACCTTCCTTTGATTGGCCGGGCCATGACAAGGCCGCAATATATCTGTATCACATCAGGGCCGGAGATCAAGCCGAGGACAAACCAAGGCTGATTGAAAATAGATGATTCGGATTGTCCTGCCCCGTTAATTAGAGTAGACCAAGGGCTCTTTTTAGAGGTTGCAATCGGACGGCAGCATGATGATATTGTGGAAACAGAAACATTGCAAAATGGAGGGACTTACGTGAGCGAACTACTATTCTTAAAGAACATTGCTGTTGCCGAGCCATTGGTGCTGGCTGACTTGGTGGATTACCAGCAGGGAAGGGTGGTCAGTCGAACCTTCGTGCAGACCCAAATAATTAGCCTGACCTTATTCGCATTCGATAAGGGCGAGGGCCTTAGCACACACACTGCTGCAGGCGACGCTTTTGTGCAGATTTTGGATGGCGAAGCTCTAATAACAATCGGCGACAAGGAAGTGACAGTCAAATCTGGGGAGGTCGTCGCAATGCCAGCCAATGTTCCTCATTCACTGCACGCGCAAAAGCAGTTCAAGATGCTTCTTGTAGTGGTGAAGGGCACTGGATGAGGCTCAGAAGTTTATATTATTGAGTAGTGTTTTGGCATACTGGATTCATTATTAGCATAAATGAAGTAACCGTTTGCTTGTATGGCAATTACAGGTTGCGGAGCCTCTTTTCCCTAGAATATGTGACTACATGAACAAGACAAATTCTGTTGACGCCACTCAGTATAAGGCTTAGATTAGTCATGGTATTAGAAACCTTAGAAGTAATACAGGCGTGCAATGATTTCTTCAGTTGTTTGGTGGTAAAATTGCTGTGATTATGTCTCATTTGACAGGCCGAGTAAAGCCCGCTCTTACTGAAAAGATCTTATTATTACAAACTGTTATAATTCCTACTCCACAAATCCGTGTTGACGCATTTCCGCTTTCCTGATCTACTAAAATATCGCGTGCCGGAATATTTTCCAGCCTTTCTTGGGCCCGGGAGCTTCCTTAATAGCTTGCGGAATCCTCCAAAGACCGAGATTCCTCTATTTGAGCACCTTTTATTAACGGAGTGCCGTTGGGCCGTAAAATAGTCTGGCAAGCCTTAAGTTTCACTTAAAACCTAGGAGATCTGTTTTAATTCAAAGAAAGGAGAGGACACCATGAGCGTGACACGCCGAGAATTCCTTGTAATCTCGGGTGCTCTCGGGGCCGGGCTGGCTCTTTCGTCCTTGGGCTTGAACATGGGGCCTACGGCGGCCTATGCAGCAGAGCTCAAGATTGACAAGATGAAGACCGCCAAGCAATCCACAACCATATGCTCTTACTGTGCAGTTGGTTGTGGTCTCATTTGCAGCACGGACACGAAAGCAAAAAAAATTATAAACATCGAAGGTGATCCGGACCATCCCACGAATGAAGGTGCCCTGTGCGCAAAAGGGGCCGCCCTGTTCCAGACCACCGACAACAATCCCAATCGCTTGACAAAAGTGCTTTACAGAGCGCCGGGAAGCGATAAGTGGCAGGAAAAATCGTGGGATTGGGCCATCAGCGAGATCGCCAAGAAAGTGAAGACCGTCAGAGACGCCAATTTCATCGAGAAGAATGCTAAAGGCGAAACCGTAAATAGGCTTGAGGCTATCGCACATGTCGGGAGTGCGGCCCTGGATAATGAGGAACTATGGCCTCTGCAAGCAATGATGAGAGCATCTGGGGCTAGTGTACATCGAACACCAGGCCCGAATATGACACAGCGCCACGGTTGCGGCTCTGGCAGAGTCGTTCGGACGCGGCGCAATGACGAATCACTGGGTCGACCTTAGAAACAGTGACTGTATTCTTGTGATGGGCAGCAATGCTGCCGCCAACCATCCCATCTCAATGAAATGGGTGCAAAAGGCAAAGGATAACGGAGCAAAACTGATCTCCGTGGACCCGCGGTTCACCCAGACTTCATCCAAAGCGGATTTCTATGCACCGCTGAGGTCCGGGACGGATATCGCCTTCCTGGGCGGAATGATCAAGTATATCGTAGACAATAACAAGTACTTCAAGGAATACGTCGTCGATTACACGAACGCTTCATTCATTGTGGGCGAAAAGTTCGACTTCAGCGACGGTTTATTCTCTGGCTATGACAAGGAAAAGAGAGCTTACGACAAGGCCGCCTGGGCGTACAAGAAAGACGATAAAGGTATTGCAGAGCGTGATGAAACCCTCGAAAACCCCAGATGCGTCTTCCAGTTGATGAAAAGCCACTATTCCAGATACACTCCCGAAAAAGTTTCGGAGATCACTGGAACGCCAGTGCCTGATCTGCTCAAGGTTTACGAGTTGTACTCCGAGACTGGGACAAGGGACAAGGCCGGAACGATCATGTATGCGATGGGCTGGACTCAGCATACGGTTGGAGTTCAAAACATCCGCACTATGTGCATGATTCAGCTCCTGCTGGGGAACATCGGTATTGCGGGCGGCGGCGTGAATGCTCTTCGAGGCGAGTCCAACGTGCAGGGCTCTACGGATCAGGCCGTTCTTTTCCACCTGCTCCCGGGCTATCTCAGGGCTCCAATGGCTGCCCAGCAGACCCTGACGGACTATCACGTTCCAGTTCCAAAGACGTCTGATCCTAAGTCGGTGAACTGGTGGTCCAATTATCCGAAGTATTCCGTCAGCCTTTTGAAGGCTTTTTGGGGCGACGCAGGCACTCCGGAGAACGATTTTGGATACGGATGGCTCCCAAAGCTGGACGCTGGCCAGAACTGCTCGTGGTTGAATCTCTTCGACGCAATGTACGAAGGGAAGATCAAAGGCTTCTTTGCCTGGGGTCAGAACCCTGCGTGCAGCGGCGCAAACTCAAATAAAGTGAGGCAAGGCCTCGCTAAACTGGACTGGCTGGTAAACATCAACATCTTCGATAACGAGACCGGTTCCTTCTGGAAGGGCCCCGGTATGGACCCGAAGAAGATCAAGACCGAGGTCTTTATGTTCCCGTGCGCGTCTTCCGTGGAGAAAGAAGGGAGCATCACCAACAGCGGCAGGTTGGCTCAATGGCGCTACAAAGCTTCTGATCCTCCTGGACAGGCCAAGCCCGACGGAGACATCGCTGTGGAGCTCATGGCAAAAATCCGTGAACTCTACAAAAAAGGCGGGAAATTTCCCGATCCTATCCTGAAACTCAAATGGGATTACACTGACGAAAAAGGCCATTTCGATCCCCATAGAGTCGCAAAGCAGATCAACGGGTATTTCCTGAAAGATATGGAAGTCGCGGGTAAACAATTCAAGAAGGGAGATCTCGGTCCCTGCGTTTCCCATGCTGCAAGCCGATGGCAGCACTTCATGCGGCAACTGGGTCTACTGCGCGAGTTACACCAATGACGGCAACATGATGGCTCGCCGCGATAAGGACGATCCAACTGGATTAGGCCTGCATCCAAAGTGGGCCTGGTGTTGGCCTGTCAACAGGCGCGTTCATGTACAACCGCGCGTCCTGCGACCGCAACGGTCAGCCCTGGAATCCCAAGCGGGCGCTGCTTGAATGGAAAGACGGCAAATGGGTGGGAGATGTCCCAGATGGTCCTGCTCCGCCGCTCGGCGATGAGAAAGCAGGAAAATATCCCTTCATAATGACAGCCGAAGGATTCGGCCGGATATTTGGTCCGGGTCTCGCTGATGGACCTTTCCCGGAACACTACGAACCGCTGGAATGTCCGCTGCCCAATAATTTGATGTCCGGTCAGTTCAACAATCCGGCCATCAAGATTTTCAAGGGCGAAATGGACAAACACCTCACATGCGATCCCAGGTTCCCGTTCGTCGGCACCACTTACCGTGTCACCGAGCACTGGCAGACAGGCTGTATGACCAGGTGGCAGCCGTGGTTAGTAGAAGCCGAACCCCAGATGTTTGTGGAAATGAGCGAAGAACTCGCCGAACTCCGCGGCATCAAGAACGGCGAGAAAGTAAAAGTGTCGTCGCCTCGTGGCGAAGTGGATTGTGTTGCCATGGTGACGACAAGGTTCCGTCCGCTGAAGGTAGGAAGCGTCACCGTGCATCAGGTCGGCATGCCATGGTGTTTCGGTTGGGTTGCGCCCAAAGATGGCGGGGACAGCGCTAATCTCCTGACTCCTACCGTTGGAGACCCCAACACCATGATCCCGGAATCCAAGGCGTTCATGGTCAACGTGATAAAGGCATAGGAGGTGCAAAATGGCTGAAGGATATTCGATAATTATGGACACCTCCAAGTGCACAGCGTGCCGGGGGTGTCAGATAGCATGCAAACAGTGGAATCAGTTGCCGGGGACAGAGACCAAGAATACCGGCTCCCATGAGAATCCATCGGATCTCTCGTTCAACACCTACAAGGTGGTCAGATTCTCCGAGGGAAAAAACGGGGACGGCAAACCCTTCTGGTATTTTTTCAGCGAGCAATGCCGTCACTGCATGTCTCCCGGATGCATGGCCGCGGTGGAAAGTGAAGAGATCGTCCAGGACGAAAAGACCGGAGCGGTATTGTTTACTCCGAAGACCAAAACCCTGGACTTCAAAGCCACTTTGGAGGGATGCCCGTACAACGTTCCGAGGCAGGACGCAAAGACCAAACAAATGGCAAAGTGCACCATGTGCTTTGAGCGGATAACCAATGAAAAAAGTCCATCGTGTGTGACGTCATGTCCAACCGGTGCCCTGGAATTTGGTGAACGGGATAAGATCCTGGAAAAAACCAAGAAGCGAGTGGAAGAGTTGAAAAAGACTTTTCCGAAAGCCGCTGCTATCAACCCGGATGATGTCAGGGTTATCTACATCGTTACGGACGACCCGAAAAAGTATTTCAAGTTCGCTGAAGGCAAGTAACAACTTCTGGGAATCTCTCGTTGAAGAGATTCCCTAATTTCTTTATTTCAAGTGGAACCGTCCCGATTGTTTCTTTCGGGGCGGTTTCTTATTTCGGGCCTCTGGAAAAATTTGTCGGAAGATGAGATGATTCGTTTCACATGATCTACCCTATGCCCCCAACTGTGTTCCAAGGAGCAAACTCATGACCATATCCCAGCCTGCTGAGCAGGCTTCTCTTGGAATTAGGCGCGCCGTGGATCGTATGCGAAAAGAATTGCCTCAGTTGTCCGAAATTTTTGACGCGTTTCAGGACTTGGTCTCAGAGCAGGCTGCGTTCAGAATTGCTCTTCCTGAATTGGAACCGTCAAACCTTTCGGTTAATCCCGCTCAATTTCTGGATGGCCTGCCTTTGCTCAGGAAGGAAGACTTCGCAATAGACTGCGATTATCTCAAGAAATCCTCTGAATGGCTGATTCCCACGATGGCAAAAGGGTTTCCTTCTATAAGCGGACAACTCGAAGCGGTCAAGAAAGCATTGCGGGAATGCGAGACTGCTGCCAAAGACCCCATGCCGGTGATGCCCTTAGGCACGGACCAGGAAATTGAAGATCTTGCAGGTCAACTAAGTGTGGACCCGGGATTTTGAAGTTCGTCATGCTTCAGCTTGTCAAGCCGTTTGCAGCCAAGCGGGCAGAGTCGGTCAAGCCGGCCCTTGAGAATCTGAGCTGGCAAAAGGGCTATTGTCCAATATGCGGTTCCTGGCCGGAATTGGGATTCCTGGAAGGAACAGAGGGCCGCAGATGGCTGAAATGCTCCTTCTGTAGCCACGAATGGGTTTTTATGAGAACGAGATGCCCGTTTTGCGAAACTGACGATTTTGAAAAAATGGAGCTTTATTTCTCTGAAGAGCGGCCCCACGGCACGGCGGAACTCTGCTACAAATGCATGAGGTACCTGGTGAGCGTAGACCTCAGAAATCTAGCCACTGAGGTAGTCCGGGACGTGGCCGCTCTGGGGTTGGTTTATCTGGATATTCTGGCACAGGAGAAGGGATTTTCTCCGGCTTCTATGTCAGCAACTCTTCTGGCATCGGATTAGAAGCCAAAAAAAGACCAGAGAGTACTCTTTGGTGATGACATACGCAAATTGCCAAAGTCCTTATCTCATCTACGGGAAGGCAACCCGTCACCCCGGCGAAGGCCTTGTCCAATCCCGCGTTTCGCTGGATTGAAAAACCTCGATTCAGCCTTACGAAGGAATGACGACAAAAGTTGCCCAATCATAGATTGACTGCTTAAATCAACAGCATTTGAACTTAATCCGGGGGCCAGATTCTAGATTCCACTCATACCGACAAATTCTTGTGGATGATCCCCGAGATCGTATCAACGATTGATCTCAATTCCGGGACGTCTTCCCCTTCGGCCATGATGCGGCACACCGGCTGAGTACCCTGAATAGCGGACCAAAAGCCTGCCTTTGTCTCTGAGCCTGAGTTGGCTTTCTCTAATGGCTTCTGAGAGTTCCGGAATTTCTTCCAGCTTCACTTTTCTGCACACTTCGACATTTCTTAGTACCTGAGGAATCATTCTTATTCGTGCGGCCAATTGAGACAACGTCTTGCCAGTTTCCGCCATTATTTTAACCACCTGAAGAGCAGCAATTATTCCGTCGGACGAAGTGATGTGATCCATAAAGACAATATGACCGGTCGGCTCGCCACCAAAACTCAATTGCTCTTGTCGAAGTCTCTCCACGACGTATTGATCGCCTACCGGAGTCCTTATCACTGAGCCGCTAAGCTTACCCAATGTCAGATCAAGGCCGGAGTTGCTCATAACAGTGACCACTACAGTATTTTTTCGCAGCGTTCCCTTCTCCAACATGTCTTTGGCAATTATTCCAATAATCTGGTCACCGGAGACTTCGTCTCCCTTTTCATCGCTCAACACTACCCTGTCAGCGTCGCCATCAAGTGCTATGCCGATCTGTGCTCCCGAATCCCAGACTGCCGCGCGAGACATATTCAGGATACATTGAACCGCAGTTCAGGTTAATATTGTGCCCGTCGGGCTTAACTCCAAGGCTGATCGTATTGGCTCCAAGCTCCTCGAATATCATGGGTGCCGCCTTGTACGCCGCGCCGTTTCCGCAGTCCACCACGATTTTCATGCCATCGAGGGAAAGCTCTTTGGGAAAAGTATTCTTCACGAAAACCACCTACCTCCCAGCGCGTCATTTATTCTGCTAGCCCTTCCGATATTACCTCCGGTGGGTCGGAAATCGTTGATGCAGCCCGAAAAGACTATGTTTTCGATGGCCTGTTCCGTTTCACCTGAAAGTTTGAAGCCATCGCGGAAGAAGAACTTGATACCGTTATATTCCGCAGGGTTGTGCGAAGCTGATATCATCGCTCCAGCATCGCATCGCATGTTCAAGGTCAGGAAAGCTATTCCGGCAGTAGGCATGGGGCCCACTAGCAGAACGTTCATGCCCATGGAACATATCCCCGCGGAAAGAGCATTCTCGAACACATAACCGGAAGTTCGAGTGTCCTTGCCTATGAGGATTTTCCTCCCGGTTCCGGGTCTTAGCTCACAGATATGAGCCAGCGCCCGTCCCAGAGCGAGAACAGTCTCCGCAGTCATCGGTTCGAGGTTTGCGACTCCTCGAACTCCGTCAGTTCCGAACAGTTCAAGAGACATTTCTTGCGAGCACTTCCTCTCCGTGTTTTCGTTGTTGGAACGCAAACCGCCAGTCAGAACTTTTTGCATGCGTTCTCATAATGACATTCATCCGTCAATATATTGCGATTATTTTGAGGAAGACTGATTTTTTGTGTGCTGATATTAAAAGATTTTGTGATAGGAGTCGAAGCTGCGTGGTCACGTTGTGACCAGGACTGTCCGATATGGCAGGAATTCTGATTACAAAAGAGAAAACCATGAAAAAAGGTTTATTGCAATAGCGTCAAAGACAATTGTGATCATTAGCGCGCTGATATTCATCTCGCCTCCTCTCATGAACCCAGAAATCATGCAGTGGATGCAGGAGGAACGAGCCAGGCAAGAATATCAACGGCAACAAAACCTCCAATGGCAGCAACAACAACAAGCGCTCCAATGGCAGCAGCAGAATCAATCTTTGCAGTTCCAGCAAATGGAGCGGATGAGGGAATTAGTAACAACAAAATCAGTTGCTTCAATGGCAAATGCAGGAGCGGGAGCCAGTTTCCTCCTAGACCATGGCCGTAGAAACGGCTACAGATGTTGATCAGTTGTGGAGAAGCTTGTCGTCCTTCATGGCGGCCTGTGACTTGCCAGCAAGATCTCGGTTGGCTGCGTGGGCCAGCATCACTCCATCAAGAGTCATCGCAAAGGCTAATGCTTTGCCTTTTCTAAAAGGTCCCGAACTCAAGTTCACCAACTTCAGTGCGTAATCCTTGCCCTTAATGAAACCTGTGCGAAAAGTTTCTCAGGAAGTCCTTGTTAGACAAAAGAAGCCCCGATTTTATCGGGGCCTTCCTGCACAGTTAACAATGGCCTTAAAGGCTCGATGATTTCATGCCACAGCCACCGCAGCCTCCTGCGCCTGACCGCCGCAGCCGCCCGGTCTGCGCGATCTGAAGCCGAATCCCATTCCCATTGGACCTATCTTTTCCCTTTGTTCCGGAGTAAGAATCGCTCAAATTTGGTGCTCATCGCACGATGCTCGTTCCGCATGTTGTCCTGCAAAGCCCACATTTCTTGCACGCTTCTTTTCGATGGTCTGTTCGTCGGGCTTGTCCTTGAAGCGAGCTCCATGATTTCATGATTCTTTGCCATCTCCGACCTGACTGCTTCCTGCTTTTTTATGAAATCGGTTTCTGAGTGATAAAGCTTGCTGCTTCTGCTCGGGAGTAAGTTCATTAATTATCGCAGGGCCTTCACCGGTGGCGCAGCATCCACCTCGGGCAGCGAGAGCTGTTCCGGATATTACAAGAGAAAGCACCAACAAAACGGCTGCGACGGACAGTCTAATTTTCATTCGTTAGGTCTCCTTCAAAGGAAATTTTCAAATCTGCTTAATTCTACAAATCAAGAAGAAGATCCCGCGGTTTTTGAGAAACTTTTTCTGGTGGCGTCTTCTGATTTGATTGGTTGGCCATGCATCGACGTGCGCCAAATTTCGTGCCGGACTTTACAAGGCGTGTTTTTCCATGGACATATGGGTCACCGCTCCTAAATCTTGCACAAAACGGAGTTTTTTCTTAACCTGAGTCCTTCTGTACATGGCCAAAAAACCAGAGCTATCTATGAATGACGACGGGTTCGACAAGTTTGCATCTCAATATTCGGAAATTCTTGACCGGAACATCAGGTTTTCAGGCGCCGGACGCGACTATTTTGACGAATATAAAATTCAATGTCTAAAGAATGGCGTGATATCAGCGGAAGACTCTCTGGACGTGCTTGATTTCGGGTGCGGAACAGGCGAGCTATCGCTATTTATGGCAAGGGCTTTTCCGGAGTGCCGAGTATTCGGGGTCGACATCTCGCAGAAATCCATAGAATTGGCTCGGGAAAGATATGGCGGTGAAGGCAATTTGGCCTTCGTTCATCGGATCGGAAATGAAAAGTACGACGCTATTTTGGCTGCTAACGTGTTTCATCACGTGTCCTTGAATGATAGGGCTGAGCTGCTTTTGTTTTGAAAAACGCGCTCAAGCCGGGCGGCAGGCTAGTGATCTTTGAGCACAATCCCTGGAACCCCCTGACACGTTATGTTGTTAGAACATGCGCATTCGATGTGGGCGTGAAACTCATATCGCGAAGTCAGTTCGTGAGAATGGCGCGGAATGCGGGAATGACGGCTTCACTTAAGCGCTATGTAGTCTTTTTTCCAAAATTTGCGGCACGATTAATCCCCCTTGAACCCATGGTGGGGTCCGTTCCTCTCGGCGCACAATACATGCTCGTATTGAGCTTACCTTAGTCGATGTCTCGTTAAGACGAACGATCGCCTGATCCTGTAGCCATAGAGCCACTGAATCCCAAAGCCAATGCCGCGACGAGCGCCGCCCACATCGCCGCGCCTAAAATGAGGGCAAGATGAAGTTGCTGTCCGATCATGGGGACTGGCGCTTCGTGCCGATGGAAATGCGACAATGGCAGCGGAGAAGATTCGTTCAGCTGCACCGAATGAGGAAGAAACGGGAGGAACCTTCTTTACACAGGAAAGGTTCCTCCTATCTAACTGAGTCTGAAAGAATTCGTGTGATTAAATCCACGGAGGAGTCATGCTATACCTGATCTGGAAAGACGCGCAGTTTCCCGAAATGATCATCGGCCCCTTGCAATGACCGTATTTATGCATCTGAAGCAGATAGGTGCCCCTGTTGCCGATTTCATAGCATTTGGTCTCTTTGTCCCAACTTACCCATACCTTGAAGCGATCCAAGAGTTCGTAAGGGTAATGGCAACGAATATCGAAAACCTGCACATATACAGGACCGACATGGCCTTCAGGCCAATTGATGACAAACCTCGTACCGCGGGCCCAGCTGGAGGCAGGTACGATCATCACCATCAGAAAGACAACTATGGAACGACAAATCCATTTTTTCATTTTACTCCTCTCAGATGATCCGAAGATCATGTGGAGATTACTCTGGAAAAATATACCATAATAAACATAAAGTTGAAAGATAAATTTAATGTGTAGGATAAAGTAAAGTGTGTTGCCCCGCATAGAGTCAAGGATGAATAGCATGAACCTCGGTAACGAACAAAAAAGGAAAGACGCACTCAAGATTCTAAACGCGTGTATAAAAGCGGCAGACCCGGAAATCGCGGTCCTGGACCATTTGAAGGTCGAAAACAAAACTCTTCGGATAGGAAGTGAATTCAGTCTGGATCTAGGCCGGTTCAAGCGAGTGCTTGTATTGGGCGCGGGCAAAGCAAGCGCGCCCATGGCGAAGGCCCTGGAGGAGATGCTCGGTAATCTTATAGAAGATGGTTTGATTTGCGTGAAATACGGGCACGATTTGGACTTGGATCGAATTACCGTAGTTGAAGCGGGTCATCCTGTGCCCGATCTGCAAGGCATGGAAGCAGCCAGGAGGCTCATGGACCTTGCTTCCCGCGCTGGCCCCGAGGATCTGATCATATCTTGTATTTCCGGCGGAGGCTCGGCTTTATTGCCTGCTCCTCCGGTCGGAATAACGCTGGATGCAGAACAAGAACTGACCGGGCACTTGCTGGCTGTCGGGGCAGATATTCATGAGATCAACGCTGTACGCAAGCATCTTTCCCTGATCAAAGGTGGCCAATTGATGAAGCTCGCGTTTCCGGCGTTTGTGGTCAATTTAATGCTTTCAGACGTTTTGGGCGATGATCCTGGTAAATCGCGTCAGGGCCGTTTGCTCCCGATGAATCCACTTTCAGCGATGCGATGGGAATCCTGGAGAAGTATGATCTCACGACAAGCACTGCTCCGGAAATAATCCAAAGAATTCGTCAGGGTATTGCTGGCGAGATTGACGAGACCCCCAATTGCGGGGATTCAATCTTTGAGCGGGTGAGAAACGTCATTATAGGCAGCAATAGACAATCCCTCATCGCTGGAAAGCTCGAGGCAGAAAGAATCGGTTATAACGCGTTGATTCTTTCATCGACAATCGATGGGAACACGACTGAGGCAGCACTCCTTCATGCGGCCGTAGCCCGAGAGATACGATCATCGGGAAATCCGGCGAGGCCACCGGCTTGCATATTGAGCGGCGGAGAGACCACAGTCGTTGTAAAAGGCAGCGGGAAGGGCGGGCGGAATCAGGAATTCTGTCTTTGTATGGTGAAGGCAGCTTCCGAAATTCCTGGCAGTCTATTTCTGAGCGCAGGTACTGACGGAAACGATGGTCCGACCGACGCTGCAGGCGCTCTGGTGGACGAGAGCACTCTTCAGCGTGCCGCATCTTTGGGATTGAACCCGGGTGAATTTCTGGAGAACAATGATTCGTACAGTTTTTTCGAGGGATTAGGTGATCTCATCGTCACAGGTCCGACCAGAACGAACGTCATGGACGTGCGGCTGATTCTCATGAATTGAGATTTTACGACGAGCGTTCATGCACTCGGGAGAGAGGCTGGATAAAATCTCTAAATATTGCGATTCGTAATTATTCACTTGGAAAAGAGTGTAGCTGTCATTGCGAGGGCGAAAGCCCGTGGCAATCTCCGGACGACAAGAGCAGATTGCTTCGTCGTTGCACTCCTCGCGATAAACTCTGCTCTTCGGCGTAGATTCTTTGGCTCGGCATAATTCCGTTGCGATTTAGGGAAAGTCTATTCTTCGGGATCGCTCGTGCTTCTCTCGCACATACAACAACCACCCTGAAAAAGATTCGGATTCAGACTGTTGAACAGCTCTATCTGCTCCCGAATAGAGAGCTTAGGGCGCGATTTTGCGCTTCTGCAAGCCAAACATCTGCTTCCCGAGCAGTTCTGACACATTTTGCAGTCCTTGCACTTAGGTTTGGTAGCATCCGATTTTTTTGATTGCGATTGCATCACAACACCTTGTCGTGATAGTTTAGTCGTTCAATTCTTGGAGTCAACCGTGTTAAGAAACTCGGTTGCGATTATTATCTCGGAAAAGGCTCGTTTCTATGACATCAAAGCCTGTAAGTCAGACTGATCTATCCCCGCTTTCTCTGGCTGGTCGCGGAAAAGTCAGGGACGTTTATCATTGCCAGGATCAATTGCTGATAGTGTCAACGGACCGGATCTCAGCTTTTGACGTGATATTGCCCGATCCCATTCCTGATAAGGGTAAGGTGCTGAACTCACTAAGTGTCTTCTGGATGAACAAGACAAGTGAGATCGCTCCGAATCATCTAATTTCTGCTGATCCATCTGCATATCCCGAAGAATGCCGTCAATTTAGCAAGATCCTGGAAGGCCGTAGCATGCTAGTGAAAAAGGCCAAGACCTTCCCCGTGGAATGCGTGGTTCGCGGTTATATTATCGGCAGCGGCTGGAAGGATTATCAGGCCAACGGGAGCATATGCGGAATTCCGCTACCTGAAGGGCTCAAACAGGGTGAAAAGCTTCCGGAACCGATCTTCACGCCCTCGACCAAAGCTGAATTGGGGGAACACGACGAAAACATCCCATTTAGCCGAGTAGTAGACCTGGTGGGCGAAGACAATGCTCGCTGGCTCAGGGACAAGACAATAGAAATTTACCTGTTCGGCTCACGTTGGGCAGAAGAACGAGGAATAATTATAGCTGATACCAAATTTGAATTTGGCGTCACGGATGGTGAACGCATCCTGGTTGATGAGGCTATGACTCCTGACTCCTCCAGATTTTGGCCGATGGATCGGTACACGATAGGTATTTCGCCTCCCTCTCTGGACAAGCAGTTCGTCAGAGATTATCTCGAAAGCCTCGACTGGAACAAGCAGGCGCCGGCCCCATCGCTTCCCGATGAAATCATTACCAGAACCAGAGAAAATTACCTCGAAATTTATCGAATTCTTACGGGCCAGGAATTAAGCGCCTCCTGAATCTGCCCCGCCGGAACGGCTTACCCACAGCCGTTCCAAGGTTATGAAACACGACTTGACATTAGGTCCTTTCCGAAGGAGATTACCCCCCGTAATCGACAGGTAAATTTCCGACTCTACGCGGTCAAAGACGCATTCAGGTCACAGGGAGGACTGGACGGCATGATTGCTTAGGTTTTCAGATGGGTTGAAAATCCTGAGCAAAGGTTTATTCTATCGTAATGGTTTTTCTCCACTTCCGGATAAAACGCAAGCGAATCATCCTAAGATATCGGAGCCGCTCATGTACAAGAGCACAAAATTCATATTCGTTACGGGAGGGGTGCTCTCATCGCTGGGTAAAGGATTATCTGCAGCCAGCGTCGGAGCATTGTTAGAATGCAGAGGCCTTACAGTGACTCTGCTCAAGATGGACCCTGTACATAAATGTCGACCCTGGAACAATGAACCCGTTCCAACACGGCGAGGTCTTCGTTACAGATGACGGTGCAGAAACCGATCTGGACCTCGGACATTATGAAAGATTTACCCACGCCACGCTGCGCCAGAAAAACAATTTCACGACTGGGCAGATATACGATTCTGTAATCCAGAAAGAGCGCAGAGGCGAGTACCTGGGCGCCACCGTGCAGGTGATTCCTCATATTACTGACGAAATCAAAGATAAAATACGTGTCCTCGGAAACGGTGTAGACGTCGCCATTGTTGAAGTCGGTGGCACTGTGGGTGATATCGAGAGCCTGCCTTTTCTGGAGGCAATACGTCAATTGCGCGCGGATCTTGGGCCTCAAAATGTGCTCTACGTCCATCTGACGCTCCTTCCGTACGTAAAAGCTTCCGGTGAAGTGAAGACCAAACCTACTCAGCATAGCGTCAAAGCTCTCAGAGAGGTTGGAATTCAACCTGACATACTCATTTGCAGGACTGAAAAGACAATTTCCCGTGAAGTGAAAGAAAAAATAGCCTTATTCTGCAATGTTCGGCCTGAAGAGGTCATCGCTGCCGAAGACGTGGACTGCATTTATGAAGTACCGCTGAAATTCCACGAAGAAGGCCTGGATCAAAAGGTAGTGGAACTGCTCAACATCTGGACCCGCGCCCCCAGGCTGGACGGCTGGCAGTCCTTCATGCAAAATGTCAGGTCGTTGAAAGACGAAGTGATCATAGGGATTGTCGGTAAGTACGTAGAATTACACGAATCATACAAGAGCCTCAATGAGGCGCTTTTTGCGGGCGGAGTCCGCAATGGGGCCAAGGTGAACCTCAAGTTCATAGATTCCGAAGCCATAGAAAAACAGGGAATACGAGAGGAATTCAACGATGTGGACGGCATTCTGGTGCCTGGAGGCTTCGGAGCCAGAGGAATAGAAGGAAAAATCCAGGCGGTCAGACACGCTAGGGAAAACGCAATACCGTTTTTCGGGATCTGTCTTGGTATGCAGATGGCTGTTGTGGAATTCGCTCGAAACATGTGCGGTATGAAGAATGCCAATTCCACCGAATTTGACTCATTCACCCCTTATCCGGTGATAGATCTGATGGACACGCAGAGATCCATTACCGATAAAGGAGGCACAATGAGGCTGGGGGCTTACGATTGTGTGATCCCCAAGGACAGCATATGCTACAAAATCTATGGAAAAGAGACCATAAGCGAGCGGCACCGACACAGGTATGAATTCAACAACAAGTATCGGGGAGCTCTCGCTGAAAAGGGTCTGAAGGCCGGGGGTACGTCTCCCGATCAAAGATTGGTGGAACTTGTTGAATATGCCGATCATCCATGGTTCGTGGGGTGCCAATTCCATCCTGAGTTCAAATCAAAGCCCATGGATTCGCATCCTCTTTTTGCTTCCTACATAGAAGGGTGCCTAAAATATAAAAAAAGAAAGGCAAAAGGGGAAATTGAACGCCCTCGGGCTGGAGCGAGGCAACCCAAGCTGGAAGTGGTGGGTAAAACAAAACCGAAAAGAGCCGCATCCGGGAAAAAAGCCAGTGCGAAAACAGCAAAAGGGTAATTGAACCAAGTTTTGTGGACGATCATTCGTATAACATAGGGATTAAAGGCTTTGTCTCGTTTCGAGGCACTGACTCATAGACGTTAACCTTACGTCCGAAGCTCTTTCGTCCCGGAGGGACGTCAAGAAAATAGCCCGGCGATTCATCGCCGGGAAAGTGGCCTAAAACAGACCTGTCGTCTCTGAATGAACGACTGATCACGTAATTTTCCCGTGGTGGATCCGCCGTCCCTCTGGGACTAGAAGATTCTTAATCTGCCCATTAACCGGCGATAAATCGCCGACCTATTATCCACTGTTCCTCCGGAACAGAAGGCAAGACGAGGCGTAAGTTAGCGCACATGAGATCTGCCTGGCGGAGCCTGGAAGCAGATATCAAGAAACCCCACGCTATGTCCTATCGATCAGCAATCCCTCACACTCCCGTCAAGGGAGGGGGTTTTCAAAATCTCTGCCCCTAGCGGGAGAGGGCATAGGCGTTAAAATAACGCGGTCGAGATGATAGCGTTAACAGCCTTGAGAATGCAGCGACATGGCGAAACATAGTATTAGTAGCGGCCGGCCTCCCTTCCGGCCATCGTGTGCAAGGGAGCATCCGAATTCGCACGAAAACTTCACCTGCGTAGCGGAAGACTTCTTCAATGGCGAGCGGATGAAGGCCACCATTCTGGCCGGCAGGGACGCCGGCCGCCACTATAGAGACCCCAGACGGTTTTATTTTAACGCCGGTGGCGGGAAGGTGCAGGGTGAGAAAATACCGCTGCCATTCGCATCCAGTAAGAGACAACGTCGGCTTTTTTCCATAACCTGGAGGAATTCATGGATAGCAACTCGCTATTGACGCCTCTACGCAATATTGGAGATCATGCTTTTGCGTCCGGCTTCTTTCTTATCTTAGGCCCATGCGTAATAGAGTCTGAAGAACTTACCTTGACTATCGGCCATCGAATTGCCGAAATAAGCAGCTCAACGGGAATTACTGTAATATTCAAGGCTTCTTTCGACAAGGCTAACAGGACCTCCATTGATTCATACAGAGGCCCAGGATTGGAGCGAGGTCTTCAAATTCTGGCTTCGGTAAAAAAAGAGACCGGCCTGCCAATAATCTCGGACATTCACACGCCTGATCAGGCAATTCCAGCTGCCGCCGTGCTGGACGTGATTCAGATTCCTGCTTTTCTGAGCCGTCAGACGGATCTCCTCGTTGCGGCCGGGCGCACAGGGAAGACCATAAATATCAAGAAGGGCCAGTTTCAATCGCCCGAGGACATGGAGTTTGCAATCAACAAGGTCCTTTCCACCGGCAATAGCAGGATCATTCTCACTGAACGCGGAGCGAGCTTCGGTTACCAAGACCTTGTTGCGGACATGCGGTCCATTGTGCGATTGAGACAGTTCGGCTTTCCGGTGGTTTTCGACGCTACTCATTCGTCCCAGTTTCCCGGACGAGAAAAAGGTCGTTCCGGAGGAGATCGCAACTTTGTGGCTCCTCTTGCTCGGGCAGCAGTGGCTGCCGGCGCTGACGGAATATTTATGGAAACTCACCCTGATCCTGATAAGGCGCTTTGCGACGGGCCAAACTCATTGCCTTTAGACCAATTAGAGCGGCTTGTGACTACTCTTCTCGGGATCTCGAAGATCGTCGCAGCGGACAGCGCGCAGCCCGTTAGTCCGGTTCCAGAGCACATTAAGCCCCAAGGGATCTCCTTGCAGGAAAAATTAGAGAAGATCCGACTGATTATTTTCGATGTGGACGGAGTGCTCACAGACGGACGGATCACCTTTGGGAGCGGCGAATTGGAGATAAAATCCTTTAATGTTAGAGACGGACATGGTATAAAGATTGCTAAGAGATGTGGACTCGAGGTCGCGTTTGTTACTGGACGGAGTTCAGACGTCGTCAGCAGGAGAGCTCAAGACCTTGGTATTGAACGACTCTATCAAGGTATGTGGGATAAAAGGCCGGCGTTGGCCGAACTCATGCAGGATCTCAATCTTGCTTCCGATCAGGTCGCAGTGGTAGGAGACGATGTGGTGGACATTCCGCTCATGAGGCGAGTCGGGATTAGTTTTACGGTCCCGGAGGCGCCTGAGAACGTTCGCAGCGAAGTCCACGTTATCACCCGAAATAACGGCGGGTGCGGAGCTGCACGAGAAATCGTGGAAATGATTCTCAAGGCTCAGAATAAGTGGGATTCCGCGATGGCAAGGTATTACGAGTAAGAAAAAGCGATCACCGGAATCAGCTTGGCTTCTTATGGTTGAATAGGGACTTCGCACTCGGAAACCATAAGGTCGCATCTTGAAAATCAGGGCCTTCGGCCTCCATATATGAGTGAACGATAATCAGCAGGCGCTGAATGAATCAGAAGGAAATTGAACGCTGGCACCGGCTCAGAAACATCAAGCGGGCCGCTCAGGTGTTGGTCATTGCAACGGTTGCACTTGTTGTCTCCGGGTACGTTGCGCTTATTATTTTCCCGGATCAAGATCCCGCAAAAAGCTTCGTGGCCAAACCCATTGATCCGAATGCGGGCATGAGTATCGAAGGATTTTCTTATTCATCACCCGGCGCACATCCGTGGGAACTGGAGGCTGCAAGTGCCGTGGCGTCCGAGTCCTTGGATAAGGTCTCTCTCGGCCGGCCGCGCGTAGTCTATCATGGCGGCCTCGGCGGCAAGATCTTTCTGACGGCCGACAAAGGTAATCTGGACAAAAAGAGCAACAACGTGATTGCCAACGGAAATGTCACTATCCGGTACGAAGACTTCGTGTTTACCACCGGTGATATAAACTATTCTCAAGACAAGAAGACTGCCGAGACAGACTCGGCTATCTCAATGCAAGGGACCGATTTTCACCTGGAAGGAAAGGGATTGAAAATGTCCGTCCGGGATGAGGAAATCGTTATAGAACAGGACGTAAGGGCCCGTTTGCTCAATGTGCGATGGCTAGAGCCAGGCAAGGTGCCGATGTGAGAGGGAATGGTATTCTGATCAATTTTTGGATCGTGGGTCTGATAATCGCTCTGGTACCGGGACTATCATCGGCTCTTGCGGAATCTGAAAGCAAGTCCAATAAACGACTGGTTTCAAGATCTGCAACAAATTCTGGACACCTTAAGGTCGTTCAGGCGGAAAAAGAAGTATTGCCTTCGGGAGAGGCCTCAGATCAACCAATAGAGATAACCTCAAAAAAGGTGATTGCAAAGAAGACTGCAAACGGCCAGGAGATAGTTTTTGAAGCCAATGTGCAGGCAAAACAGGATAATTTCATCCTGACGTGCGATCGGTTGATCGTGATTTACGATCAGAAGAAAAAGAATGGCCAAGAATCTCAGGATTGGCCGAAAAAGAATTCTAAGGATCTTAAGGAATCGGGTGTTTTTAAATCCGCGACAGCATTGGGAAACGTGAAAGTTGTTCATAACGAAACGAAGGCTGTCGCAGGAAAAGCCGTGTTCGACAGCGTCAAGAAGACCATCACGCTCACTGAGAATCCCAAGATTTGGAGAGGCCTGGATTGGGGGACGGCTTCGATCATCACTATCTACCTAAACGAAAACCGGGTGGAAACAGAAGGTGACAACAAATTCGTCATAAATCCCCAAAAAATGTGAAACAGGAGAAAGAGAAGTAATCGCGAGAACACGAGAACTTTGGGCTCGCGGTCTGGTCAAAGAGTACAGCGGGCATCGCGTCGTGGATGACGTGAGTCTGCGGATCGGCTCGAGCCAGGTTGTTGGTTTGTTGGGTCCAAACGGAGCCGGCAAGACCACGACCTTTTACATGATCACAGGGTTGGTTAAGCCTGACAAGGGTGAGGTCTACCTCGACAATCAGGAAATATCCCAGTTGCCGGTGTACCTCAGAGCAAGACTGGGGATCAACTATCTGCCGCAGGAAACATCAGTTTTTCGAAAGCTTACGGTCGCCGAGAACATTATGGCTATTCTGGAGACTGTAGAGCCGGAAAAGAACCGTCGCAACGAGAGGCTTGAACAGCTTCTCGCTGAACTGGATATCTCGCATCTCCGGGATCAGCGAGCGGATAGCCTTTCCGGTGGTCAGAAGAGACGGTTGGAGATTACTCGGGCACTGGTTACGGATCCTGATTTTATCCTTTTGGATGAACCATTTGCCGGACTCGATCCCATTGTCGTGGTGGAAATCCAGAAAATCATACGTAAGCTTAAGGACAGAGGCATAGGAATCATAATCACGGATCACAACACTAGAGAAACACTGGGAGTATGTGATACAATATACCTGCTAGATAGAGGCCGTATCCTTGAAGAGGGAGATCCCAAGACCATAGCAGCAAGCGAACGAGCCAGAGAAGTGTATCTCGGCAAACAATTTACCATGTGACAACCAGGGCAAATGGCTTTAGAGATCAAACAACAGTTGCGTCAAACCCAACAGTTGGTGATGACGCCGCAGCTCCAACAAGCAATCAAGCTTCTCCAGTATAACCATCTGGAGATGGCCGAAGCCTTGGAACAGGAGCTGAAGGAGAATCCGCTCCTGGAAGTGTCGGCGTTTGACGAGCCTTTCACGGACAAGGATTCGGACGCGGACAACCGAAACGACCTCAATAAGTTGGAGGAAATGGTCAAGGAAGACCATTCCGAGCGGGACATTTTCGACATCGACTGGGAGAATTACCTGGAAAGTTACGGAGCCGACTATGCACCTGCTCAAAAGGATTTCTCAGAACGGCCGCCAATTGAAAACCTGGTCACCTACAAGGAAACCCTTTTTCAATCTCTGTTGCGCCAGTTGCGCTTGAGCCACATAGAGGGAGAAGACCGCAGAATTGCTTTTGAAATCATTGGTAATATTAACGATGATGGCTATTTCGACAGCACAGTGGAAGAATTGGCCGAGTCACTTCAGGTCCCCGCCGAAAAAGTGCTTCGTGTGCTCATGGAGGTTCAGAGTTTCGATCCTCCTGGAATCGCAGCAAGAAATCTACATGAATGTTTGCTAAATCAGGCCTATGCGTTGGAGCCTCCGAATCTTTTGGCTGCCCAGATTCTCGAAGAGGCTTTTGACCTCTTCCAGCACGGCAAAATGGATTTGGTAGCTCGAAAAATGAAATGCTCTATGGAAGAGATAAAGGAAGCCGCCGAGACGATTGCTCGTCTGGATCCCAGACCTGGAAGGGCGTACGCAAACCAAGACACCATTTATGTTGTCCCGGACATCTTCATAATGAAGATCGGGAATGACTATTCAGTAGTACCTGAATGACGACGGTTTGCCCAGGCTTAAAGTAAGCTCTTTTTATCAGAAGGAACTTCATTCAAATGGAGGAGGTTCAGGTTTAGCCAAGGATTACATTCAGGAAAAAATGCGCGGCGCTCTGTGGCTGATCAAGAGCATCCATCAGCGACAGAGAACTATTTACAGGGTGACTCAATCCATCATAAAATTTCAAAGGGAGTTTTTTGACAAAGGAATAGACTATTTGAAGCCCTTGATTCTGAAGGACATCGCCGATGACATTGAAATGCACGAATCAACAATCAGTCGTGTCACCACAAACAAATATGTACACACGCCTAGGGGAATTTTCGAGCTGAAGTATTTTTTCAATTCGGGAATACGCCACGGCGCGGATGTCATTGCATCGGAATCCGTTAAGAATCAAATTCTAAAGATAGTCAGGAACGAAAACCCGAAGAAGCCCGCCAGCGATAAACAGATCGTGGAGGAACTGGCAAGGTTTCAAATACATATTGCCCGTAGAACAGTAGCAAAGTACCGAGAGGTTTTGAGCATTCCTCCTTCGAGCAAGAGGAAGAAGAAATTCTGAGCTGCGGGGTCTTCGGCAAAGGTCGTTGAGGAGGTAAAGTTTCATGCAACTTTCAGTCACATTTCGGCATATGGAGCCTTCCGAGGCACTGAAGAACTACGTTCAGGAGAGAACGAACAGGTTAACAAGGTACATAGATAAACCCCTGGAAGCCCAAGTCGCTCTAACGGTAAACAAGTTTCGCCAAATTGTGGACGTGGTCATAAACGCTAACGGCATTCGAATCGCCGGGCAAGAAGCCCATGAGGACATGTATGCGGCGATAGATTTGGTCATGGACAAAATCGAGCGACAAGTCAAAAAATATCGCGAAAAAATCAGACAACACAAACCCATCGCGGTCGGCAAAGAAATCCGATGGCGGAGAGACATTTATGAACAGGAGAGTTTTGAGGACGACCGTGAACCCGTAGTCGTGAAAACGGAGAATTATTTCATCAAACCAATGTCCATTGACGAAGCGGCAATGCAAATGGACTTGTCTCAACATGATTTTCTGGTATTTAATAACGCCTCGACTCAGATGGTGAATGTGCTCTACAGGAGGAAGGACGGAAACTACGGCCTTATAGTTCCGCAGAGCGCATAGGCTACGACAGGCTCGGGGCTGCCCCCGAAATAGTTTGAACTTTGCCCATGCCCGGCATTGGATTGTTTCCAGCCGGGCTAATTCAATATGAGCACAGGAAAGCGAATCGCTAGTTTTCTTCAAGAGGCTTGGATAGGGCATTTGGAGATTCGGTTCGTGGAAGTGCGGCACATAAGAGAATTTTGAATGAGAATCTTAGATTTTCTGACTCCCGACGGGGTTATTTCGTCTTTGGAGTCTACGTCCAAAGAACAAGTCTTGGCAGAGCTCGTTGGGCCCATTGCTGATGCAAACCCGAGCATAGACAAAGATCATTTAGTGGAAATCCTGGTCGGCAGGGAAAACCTCGGCAGCACTGGAATCGGCGGAGGGGTTGCCATCCCGCATGGTAAGCTCGAAGGTATTGACGGACTTATAGCCAGTTTTGGTAAGAGTTCTCAAGGGATTGACTTCAGCTCAATGGATAACAAGCCCGCTCATCTTTTCTTTTTGCTTGTTGCACCCAAAAACTCTGCGAGCGAGCATTTGAAGGCTCTGTCGAGAATCTCCAGATTGTTCAAAGACCCCCTTCTCAAGGCAGGCCTGCAGCAAGCCAATTCCTCGGAAGAGATTTATAAGATCCTCGAAGAATTTGACCTGAGGGTGCCCTGATTACTGCTCGCTGCAAGACAATCAACAGCACCTCGAGCAAAATCACGAGCCAGCAGTAAGCACTCGTTTAGGGGTGGGAAGCTTTTGTGGGGCAGGCTTTCCAGCCTGCCATTGCGTTTGACCGACTTTGATACCAGGTCAAAGCCTACGCTCGATCACTTCTTGTAATTCATTCTCCCCGTAACGTACAGATCGTTTCCCTGACTATCCGTAGCCACTATAAGAGGCATATCTTCCACAACCAGTCGACGCACTGCTTCGGTTCCCAGATCTTCCCAAGCAAGGATCTGGGCTTCCTTTATGCACCCTGAGATAAGTGCGCCGGCTCCCCCTATGCCAGCGAAGTACACGGCACCCCATTTGATCATCGCTTTCTTCACTTCGTCAGATCTGGCTCCTTTGCCGATCATTCCTCTCAGGCCGTGTTCCATCAACATAGGGGCATACGTGTCCATGCGATAGCTGGTAGTCGGGCCCGCCGCGCCGATTGGGCGTCCCGGAGGTGCTGGTGAAGGACCCACATAGTAAATTACTTGACTGGATATCTCGAACGGAAGAGGTTCTCCTGCCTTGATCAGATCGGTCATTCTCTTGTGCGCAGCGTCTCTGCCCGTGATGAGGCTTCCGGAGAGAAGCACTGTGTCACCGGCTCTGAGTTTCTTCGCGGCGTCTTTGTCTAATGGGGCTGTCAGTCGTATGGGTTCGGATCTTCCGGTAACATCATCTGAAGCTTTGGACACGTTAATTCCTCCCAAATGGTGCCGATTTCACAACTCGACTTCTTTGTGCCGGCAGGAATGGCATTGAATGTTTACCGCGCATGGGATGCTGGCAATGTGAGTAGGATATGAATTCACATGAACTGCTAACGCAGTAGTGCGTCCGCCTAGTCCCATGGGTCCGATTCCCAGATTGTTTATTTTCTCTAGAAGCTCGGCTTCGAATTCAGCCAAGAGTGGATCGGGATTCACTGAGCCCAGCGGTCTGAGTAAAGCCTTTTTCGCCATTAGCGCGGATTTTTCGAAAGTGCCCCCGAGGCCCACGCCCACGACTATCGGTGGGCAGGGATTGCCGCCTGATTCTTCCACTCTTTGAATAATGAAATTCGTGACTCCCTCAATTCCAGCGGATGGAGGAAACATCATGACCCTGCTCATATTCTCCGAGCCGAAGCCCTTTGGAGCCATGGTGATCCTCAGGGCCTCGCCTGAGACGATTTCGTGGTGAATGACCGCTGGAGTGTTATCCCCGGTATTAATTCGCGTTATGGGATGCAGGACCGATTTCCGCAGGTATCCATCCCTGTAGCCTTGTCGCACACCCTCGTGAATTGCGTCATCGAGGCTGCCGCCGTTCACATGCACGTCCTGGCCTATTTCAAGGAAAACCACGGCCATTCCGGTATCCTGGCACAAAGGTATCCTGTCTTTGGCTGCTATCCTGGCATTTTCCAGTATGCGGCCGAGGATTTCCCGTCCTGTCGTTGATTCTTCTGCAGCAAGGGCCCGTTCCAACGCGGCGACAACGTCCTCGCCAAGGATCGTGGTTGCATCCATACAGAGCTGTCTTACGACAGTCGTGATTTCGCCGACTTGAATTGTCTTCATGGTTATGGTCCGCTGGGATTTTTGTGTTCCCTTGAGAATAAATTTATGGACAAAAAGTTGCAACTCTTATTCTGATGAAGCAGCCGAGTGGCTTTTTCGACGCCTTTTGCAAATCCGGAGTCTTTGCTGTATTTTTCTCAATGAATCAGTATCGACAAGACAAAAAATTATTGAGCTTCAGAGGGACTCATGAACGGAAGCCTCGACAAGCAACGAAAAGCTTACGACGCGATTATGAATCTACTGCAAAGCCAGGGGCTTCTCAATGAGCGCCTCCCTTACACGCCAGCGCTGTTGGAGGAGGCGGTCTTCTTTGCATACAAGATGCGGCTGATTACTCAAGGCGGAGTAAAACAATATCTGGATTTGGATCGCTCCGGACTCAAACGCAAAATCAACGAATGGAATAGCGGAGATGAAGGCAATTGTACCTGTCGTATGACCCGAAATCCGTTTGTGGAGCAACCGTAAGCCACATTGAATTCATGCCGTTGACTGACGATCATTTTTCCGAGGGGAAGATATGGGAGCGTGGAAGAACGCTGCAATAATGTTGATAGCGACAGTCTCAATATTGGGGACCATGCCTTGGGTCCAGCCAGCAGCACGGTCCCAAGAGCCGGACGAGGCCCTTCTCACCGCCGCTGAGAGAGGCCACGGCAAGGCGGTTGCGGATCTTATTGAATCAGGATCGAGCGTGGACGCCAGAAGAAAAGGCGAAGGATCAACTCCATTGATGCTCGCGTGTGCAAAAGGGCATACGGAAGTCATAAAAGCCCTTTTGGATAAAGGCGCGGACGTAAACGCCAGGAACGTAAACGGCTGGACAGCTCTCATGGCCGCGGCCGCCAACGATCATTTGGATGCGGTAAAGATTCTTCTGGACCGCGGAGCGGACGTGAATTCCAGGCATACATACGGATACACAGCCCTAAAATTGGCAAAGCAAAAAAAACTCAAACGAATAGAGGAGTTGCTGACAAAAAGCGGAGCCAAGCAGTGAGAGCGAGTCAGGTCTTATTGTAACCGCATGACAAAAAGTGGCTTACATTACGCCAATAATATATACGCTTTGTGACCACCAAATTATTGTTGAATGCCAAATAGATTTTGATTAGAATTAATCTCATCTTCAGAAATCTTCAGCACTCATGCCGCAACCTAATGGGAGGACCTTCGCAAAGATGGTCATAGATAGATCCGGCGAGAAAGTCGGAAACGAATACGCGTCGCGGCGTAAACCGTTTACGGACAGAACCACTGCGGAAAAATGGCTGGATGAATAACCAAAGACTTCCGTGTGCGACCCCATAAAATGGCGGCGTTCGCCATCACAAGGGCATCCATTGACGCTGCGAACGAATTGGCAAAATTGATGACGCAGTTGACATTGTGAAATAAGACTTTCACGCTTACAATAACCCGCTGACAATTCAGGTGTATTGGCCAAGTCAAGCGATGCCAATAAGGACCCTGGACACGTTGCCCATTGTCCGAAAGCGCTTATTTTTTATATGAAGCTTGACAATTGGTCCTGAAATTGCTGTAATCCCTACGGGAAAAGGTCCAAGCATATTTTTCTACGGAGTACGAAACCATGAAAGAAAAATCATACTTAGCAGGGAAACGTATTCTGGCCGTGGATGATGAACCCGACATACTGGAATCCATAGAGGATATTCTTGAAGAGTCTGAAGTCGACTGCGCAAGCGATTATGACAGCGCATCCGATAAATTGAGGAATAATAAATATGACCTGGTTATCCTCGACATTATGGGAGTTAATGGACTAAAGCTACTGGAAGAAGCCGTGGCCCGAAATTTTCCCTCAGTGATGCTTACCGCCCATGCCGTCAATCCCGAAACCCTGGCCTCATGCATTCGAAAAGGGGCGATTTCCTATCTTCCCAAGGAGACGCTGCCCGACCTTGATGAACTATTGAGTGCGATCTTCAAAGCTTATGAACAGGGAGAGCCGTCATGGAAACTGCTGTTCGACAAGCTAGGCCAGTTCTTTGAGGAGCGTTTCGGTCCGGGGTGGAAGGAAAAGGAAAAGTCCTTCTGGTCCGAATTCGATCGCACTTATCTGGTGGGTAAAGGCATTCAGGAGCGGATCCTGCATGATGAAAGGATTCTCGATAAAGGGGTATGAGGAAGGCTTGTTCTTAAGGTCTGGTGCTCAAAAAAGAGTTTCGGCTGGAAGCGAGCAGCTATAACCGAATCTCGACCTTTTTCTAATCGCAACTATCCTGAAATCATCTATAGATTTTCAATTCGAAACCAAGCGTCCATTAGGCCATATTTCGCCGGAGTCGGCGAATTCATGCATTCGAGAACACCTGTTCTGCCAGAATTGGCTCGTACCATTTCGGGGTGCAGGAAGTAATTGCCTTGATGGGGGTGACTCTGCTGGAGACCATCTCAAAACGATAAAGTTGCCATATTATAGGGATTGCCAAAATTTATGACGTTTATCCGATGTTCGAATCCCAAAGACTTCGTAGGGGTCGGCGTCCCTGCCGACCCACGGCGGGCACGGAGGCCCGCCGCTACGTATCATTCTTTGCGCAATCGGACAGAAATTTTGTCCCACACTAATATAAGTTTTTAGGGGCGATTCGAGAAGCGACCTGATTCGGCTCGGTTCACGAACCGCCCCTAAAAACATGACAGCATCTCAGAGGTGTCACCGATCGTGGGATTTTCCACCGGTCTCCCTCTCCAGAGGTTCCATCCCCATTACCTGTTTAAGCTCATTCCTATAAAAATCCTACTTACGGCACATATCCGAACACCCTCGGGAGCCATAGCACCAACTCCGGTATGTAGGTCATAAACAGCAATACACTTATCTGAATAATCAAAAACGGCATACACGCCTTGGTCACCCAGACAATGTCCTTGTTGACCATAGCCCCCGTAATATACAGACTGACCCCCACCGGCGGCGTACAGTATCCGATGGCCAGGTTCACCGTCATCAGCAGGCCGAAGTGCAAGGGGTCAATGTTGAAGGCCGCGAGCATCGGCAGACACACCGGACCAAGGATCAAGGTGGCGGAGATGACGTCCATGAACATGCCCACGATGAGCAGCAAGCCGTTCATAGCTAACAGAAATACCCAGGGTTGTTGAATGGTGGACAGGACCGCTTCAGTGATTTTGCTGGGGATGTTCTCCAGGGTCAGCAGCCGACCGAAGCAGCTGGCGCCTGCAACGATGATCAGCAGGGTAGCGGAAGTGACCGCAGAGGAGACAGTTACCTTCTTAACCTGGCTCAGATCCATGGAACGGTGGATGAACAACTCCACAACAAGAGCATAGACGCAGGCGACAACGGCAGCCTCATTGGCAGTGAATGCCCCGGAAAATATTCCGACGAAGATGACGACCGGCAGCATCAAAGACCAGAACCCTTCTTTGAAGATGGCCAGGAGCTCCCGGGTGCTGGTGATTGACGTACGGACAATCTTTGTATCCTTGCGAAACAGGAAATACGTATAAATACATACCAGCAACGTGATCACTATACCGGGGACGTAGCCAGTCAAAAACAGCCCTTCCAAAGATACATTGCTGATCATGCAATAGAGGATCATAGAAATGCTTGGAGGGATGATTATCCCGAGATTGCCGGAAGTTGTCATCAAACCAACGGTGTAGTTTTTCGGATAGCCCTTCTCCAGAAGCGCGGGGATCATGAAACCGCCCAGGGCAACCACTGTGGCGACAGTGGATCCGGAGATCGCACCGAAAAGCGCGCAGGCAATCACCCCCGCCATGCCGAGTCCTCCGGGAAGCCAGCTCACAACCGCATTGGCCATCTTGATGAGCTTCTCGACAATGGTGCCTGTAGTCATGATGTTGCCGCAGAGGATGAAAAATAGCACCACCACCAGCGCAAAGTTGTCCAGGCTCCGAAAAAGCGTCTGGGCAAGCAACAGCAGGGGCAGATCGGTGAAGAAAAGGAAACCGAGGGCCGCGGTAAAAAAAAGACACATGAATACCGGCACGTAAGTGGCCAGACCGCCCAACAAAATTAAAAGGATGATGATATGACTCGACTCCATGAGGGTACGTCTCCTAATCGTGCATCAGTGCCCGGACTTCCGTCGACACGGAGGGCATTGAATTTTTCTGCGCATTCGTCATTTTTCAGCTGTCTGCAAGGCGCGGCGCTCGTGAAACTCCTGGTACATGACCTGGATCGTGCGGACGAACATGGTGAACCCCATGATGGGGAGCAGGGCATAGAGGTACACCAGGGGAATCTCCAGGATGATAGTCTTCTGGTGGGTCGCTACTTGCATGGCGCACATTTTCCACCCGTAATAGAGCATCATCAGTGCAAAGATCAGGGTGGCCATGTTGCTGAAGTAAGTCAACGGGACCTTCAGCACGGGAACCAACTGCAGCAAGGCGTCGATTTTGATCATCGAGCGGTTCTTGACTGCTGTTCCGCAGCCTATGAAGGTGGTCAAGATAATGACTTCGCGGACCAGTTCTCCCGACCATGCCAGGGTGTAGTTGAAGCCGTAGCGCAGCACTACATTTAACATTAGAGCGAAAAGCGCTGCCATGACACTGATGAAAAGAGTCCAATCCTCGAAAAACGTGAGGATCTTGTCGAGTACGTTGAGGATTTTTCCGAACATAGGGCTATTCCTTCGGACTATTTGCAGTTTAAGGTTCGGCATTACGATGCCAAAATTGATCAGGCCGTCGAGCGGCAGAGACAGGCCTAAAGCTCTCGCTGAATAAGTCAGCTGTTTCATCCGGCATCGGCGGCCCGCCATGGAACCTCCGATGCCGGTCGGCTTCTAGGGCTTGTAGCCGATAAAACCTTTGACCTCTTCCAGGTAGTTAGCCGGTCGGTACTTGTCCCCTGGGGTCAGTTTGTTGATTTCCGGTGCGGTACTTGTCAGAGTACAGCGTTGCCCTTTTTCCTCAAGGTGGCCACATCCGCCTCTGGAAGCGTGATGAACTCGACGCCTGCTTTCTTGGCCGCTTCAATCTCATCGAACTCCTGCTGAACGGTCTCTTTGCGGATCTGTGCGCAGACATCGCGGACGACTTCTCTAAAAGTCTTCTGCAGGTCCGCCGGCATGGAGTTGAACCACGCTTTGTTGAAAATCCAGATGAAAAGCCCCTGAGCGTAGTTGACGTAAGTGAAGTATTTCGCGTCCTCGAACTTCTTGGTGATGTTGCAGACAGAGGGGGTGTGGTCCAATCCGGTGATGACGCCCTGCTTCAGCGCTATCGGAACATCCGGCCAAGGCATCACGACAGGGTTGAATCCCCACTCCTGGTAAAGCAATTGGTTGACAGCGGCCTCAGCAGTCCTGAACTTTACCTTCTTTGCGTCATCAAGGTTTCTTGACCGGATTGATCGTGGCCCAGCCATAGTTACCGTAACCCGTGATGTCGAGGCCGATGATACCCTGATGGTCCATGGCCATCATGAAATGATCGAAAAGCTGTCCGCTGCCTACAAACTTGTCGAGCTTTTCAAAAGAATCGATGAGAAATGGCAAGTTAACGATGCCGAAGCGGGGTCCCAGGTTAGTGGCTGCCACGGAGCTGCAACCCATACCCTGGATAGCGCCCATCTGGAGCTGGTTGAGCACTTCGACTTCTCCTCCGAGCATGGAGAAGGGTTTGAAATCCAAATAGACCTGGCCGTTGGTCCGTTTCCAGAGCTCATCCCTGATGGCGAATCCTGCATAGACCCCTTTGATGACCGGGTGAGAGACATTGGACACAACACATTTGTACTTGGCCCCTGAAGGATCGAAGGCCGGTTTCCACTTGTCCAGAGACGGAGCCTGTCCCGCCGCCGGGCCGACTAGTAAACCCAAGCTGATCAAGCATACAGTTACTAAGATCGCCAGTTTCTCTACCTTCACCTCAACCTCCTGTTCTGTTAGTGCGGATTCCCCCTCGTTGGATCGTGGGGCTGACGTTGAGAATGTCTACATCCCGCGGCCATTTATGACCGCGGCCCTCACATCTTTTCTAACCAGCGCTATTCAAGAATGTCTCAGAAGCCCAAGCTGATAATGAATAGCGCGATTCTCTCATGCACATCTGATCTTGTCCGCCGGAGGCGGGGGGCGATAATCGGCCTTTGGCCGAGGGAAGCATGTTTATCACAAAGCCTTTATTCCATGCTTGTCCAGCCGAAGGTTCGGCCGGCTGTAACGAGGATCACAGATTGCTGAAGCGCCTACCACTGTACGTTCGGGCATTGAAATCATGCGTCTCAATAACCCATTTAAACCTCTGGCAAATCCCTGCCAGGCAGCCATACGTAAAGCGTCCAAAACAGAAAAACGCATTTTAGTGAACTTCTGTTCGATTGGCAAGAAAAGATTAACGACAGCCCTCAGGATTTGAGCCTGTTGTGTCGCCCATATGCGCAGATGACGACTAAATGCTCGTTTTTTTGTGGAAGACACCACGTTCAGTATCATGAAATATCTTCAGGAAAGTTCCATGTGGAATCGAATGAGAACCGTGTTCGATAATTTCAAGATAACCTTCTATACTGGTCTTGTGCAAGGTATTTGTACTTGGCCGGCAACAATTCACTTTTTCAAAGGGGCAAGAGTCGGCAATATGTCGATGCTGCAGAGGCTAATCCTTCAACAAAACTGGATTGTTGGGATTTCAGAGGGGTCTTCGTCTGTCGCAATTACGGCCTGGCTTAGTCAGCTTCACCGAGTAACAGAATAAAGGCTTTGCACGAAAAATCTAGGAGAGCCGGACCGTTGGTAGGTGGGCTTATTGCAACATCTGATGGCACAGACCGGGATCATGATTTCGAAGCGCCTCACAACCGCCTTTTTCCTGCCAGCCTGACGTTTGTACTTTTCATTTCGAATATCCTAGAGCGACCACCGAATAGACCGTTTCATATCGTGGAACACCAATCAATCCTTGTATCTTGCGGTCATTTTTCATGGCCTCCACAGCCATGCCAATGAGGCAACTTCCCAGCCCCATGCTGTGAGCGGCGAGAAGAATACTTTGAGACAGCGAGCAACGCGTCTTCTTTGGGCAGGCTGGCTCCTGCCTTGCAACCCACGACGATCGCGGCAGGTGCCGAGTGAAACAAGCGGTCAATGCCCGAGCGGTCGAATTCTGCCAGGCCTTCTTTTACATTCTCGTAATAGCTCTTGTAATAATTATGCAGCTCAGGCTTTCCGACAAGCTTGAGAGCAGAACGCAGCCATCTGTTTTCAGCCAGCGAGTTCAGCTTCAAATAAAAATTCCGGACACCCTTTCCAAGGGCCAGAACTGCCGAACGTGTCGGCAGAATGGTGAAGGTCCACAGCTGAGAGTTCGTGGCGGAAGGCGCTGTGCATCCGATTTTTACGAGGTCTTCCAATACTGGAGCATCAACAGGCTTTTCCAGAAAACTGCGGCACGAGCGCCTGGAGGCCATGAGTCTGACCAGCTGCGGCGTATTGAAATCACCGTAATGAAGCCACTTCTCGTCAGCCTGGAAGCTGGCAAATCGGGACATGCTGTCATCGATTGCCTCCACCGTAATCGCTTCCACAGGGCATATTGCGGCGCAATGCCCGCAGTTTAAGGACCGTTCACCGATAACAGCGGCTTTCCCGTCGATCATTGCGAGAGTCCTGGCCGGGCATATGTTCACACATAAACCGCAGCCGGTGCATAGATCTTGGTTTACTGTGGTTGTGGTCCTTTCGAGCATTTCCGCCTTGCAAAAGGGCACGAGTGAGAAAGAAATCGCCGAATGTACCCGAGTTAACCGAATCGCCTCATTCTTCTCATCTTCTTCAGAAGTCTCTTTCTGGCCAATACTGCCTTCTTCTTTTTCTTGACGCTAGGTTTATCATAAGCGCGTCTCTTCTTGACCTCTGCAAGAACTCCTGATTTTTGCATTTGTTTCTTGAAGCGTCTCAACGCATTTTCAAATGGTTCGTCTTCTCTGACATAAACACCCGGCATGTATGCTCCTTTCCGGGATAAGCCCAGCCCAGAGATCCCTATTCAGAATGCACTGATCAGATGGAACGTCACAGTCCATCGTCTGCATCGATCCCGGGGGCCGGGGCGTGAATTTATGCTAAATATTTCGCAATTCCATGCAATGAATTGCGTTTGGGGCAGTACCTCACTGCGACTATCATGCAGAGGCCAATCACGTAGACCTCTGGAAAGATCCTATTCGAGCAACAAGCAGGCGCCAAGGCCCAAATCGGTTCAATTTTTTGTTGATCTTGCGGCTGACAGCATTCCAGATAACGATCGGCAGGGCCAACAAGAATGGTGCAAGGTTTCGCGGCGCGAAAAGACCTATCTTAAAAGCCTTCCGGACGATTCCGAGCAGCCGCGTGGGGGTATAAAAACTCCTGGTAATGCTTGAGCTGATGCGCTTCAGCCCCGGCCTCCCGACTCCTTCGCGATAGACAATGTGATCATCGCCGATATAGTAACCTGGAGTCGATTCAACGAGTTCTTTCAACGGAGAGTATTTCTCTATCCGCAGTTTTTGATATGTGATGGAGTCCAGACCCAGTTCTTTTGCGAATGCCGGAATCTGCATCATTTCGTCATCGGTTTCTGTTACGTTCCCATAAATGAAATAGCCGTGGTAATAAAACGGATATTTGCGGAATGTCTCAAAGGCCTCCCTAACAGTTGCTGTAGTGAAGCCCTTGTTGAGCTGGTCGAGGATTCGATCCGTAGGAGATTCAATACCCAAAAGGAACATCTTGATGCCGGCCTTTGCTGCGGCTTCAAGCACGTCAGGCCGCCTGTATATGTCGATCCTGGTCTGGACAAGAAATCTTTTCTGTATTCCCTCGGCTACAATTCGTTCGCAAATTTCTTTTGAACGGTTAGGATTCACGAAAAAATCTTCATCCGCGATGAGAATTATTCCAGCGGACATGCCGCGGATCTCATCCATTACCGATTCCACGGAGCGAGCCGAATAAGGGCGCTTCTGGCCCCAGGGATTCAGAGTGAAAGTGCAGAATTTGCAGTTATGAGGACAGCCACGCGCTGTGAGCATAATGTCGAATTCTTCGCCGCGCAGGGCAAAGCCCCCTATATTGAAATGATACTTTTGGTGACGTAAATTCCGATTCGGAAATCTGTAAGTATCTACTTTCTGAAGATTTCGCTGAGGATTGTGTATCAATTCTGAGCCGTTGCGAAAAGATATTCCTTTGATATCCTTAAATTCAAATCCCATTGCGATTTCGGCAATAGCTTCTTCGCCTTCTCCTCGCACAATCAAATTGACACCGGGGCAAGTTTCAAAAACTTCCTCTACGTAATCCGTGGCTTGCTTTCCGCCGACAATTGTCAACACCTGTGGAAGAGAATTAACCAGTTCGCAGACTTCAGGAAATTGATATTCCCAATTCATACTGATGCACAGGAGGTCAATCTCTTCCGCAATGAATTTCTTCAAGGCGTCCAGATCCCTCAGAGGACCCGGAATACGAAGGTCTACCAGGGTAATCATTTCCACGTGGGGCTCAAGAGCGGCTGCCACATATTCCAGACCTGTAGGAGGAAAAATCGCAAGCCCTAACGAGCCTGAATGGCTGTCACGATAATACGGGTGCAGACAAAGGGCATGCTTGTATAAATGTGACAGAGAATCCTCCTTGGTCTAACCGAAAATCGAAGGGCAAGAGTCCGCATATTGGAACCCTTGCCCTAATTTATATTAAGATATGGCTGATAGCAAATTACCAGCGTGATCTTCCTGTGTCGCGACGACCACCGCCACCGCCACCACCGCCGCCTCCACTGGTTCTGGGGCGAGCTTCGTTCACTTTCAGGTTGCGACCGCCAACACTTTTGGAGTCCAATTCCTGGATTGCCTTAAGGCCTTCTTCACGATTTGACATTTCGATGAATCCGAATCCCCTGGATCTGCCGGTGAACTGATCAGTGATGATCTTGGCTGAGTCTACCGGTCCATAACTTTCAAACATGCCCCTGAGTTCGCTTTCGTCAGCATCAAAAGACAGGTTTCCAACATAAATGTTAATACTCATTTCTTACTCCTCTAGAAAATAGCGCCTTCGGCCAATTCTGCTGGGTGCGTTTGCTACTACGAACAAGGGCTCTGTGAGACGGGGGACAACCGGATGATCTTACGGCATGACACTCTCGGCACGGGCTCCTATGTCCGGACATCTTAATTCTTGTATAACGCCCGTGTCCTTACTTAAGGTCGACTGGAGAAACACAAGTTAAGGTTCAATCCGAACTATAGTGCGGAAATACACTGTTGTCAAGCATTTTGGGCGTTATTCGGTGACCATTCAGTCATGAGGGAGACAAGGGCATTGGGAGTATGTCATTGCAGGCGCAGCGAAGGTTTTCACATGGCGACTGTTTAGTCGCTCCACCCCATGCAATGACAACAAGGATTAATCGGCTCGCTCTAATGACTGAACTGACAAATTGGCCGGGGATCAATTCATTGCCATGGTCAAAAACCACTTTCGAACTGGAAAATCCTTCGGCATGCGCAGGGACATGCATCAGCGCATTGAAAGCGAAATGCGTTTGCGTTCCATGTCTACCTCCAGGACTGTTACAATAACTTTTTGCTGCGTCTTCACTACTTCCGCGGGGTCCTTAACAAAACGGTCCGCAAGTTGACTGATGTGAACGAGCCCGTCCTGATGGACACCGATATCCACAAATGCTCCGAATTTTGTTACATTGGTTACAATTCCTGGTAATTTCATGCCAGGTTTCACGTCTTCGATCGAATTCACCTCTTCCGCGAAACTGAAAAGCTCGAATTTTTCCCGCGGATCTCTGCCAGGCTTCGCCAACTCGGTCATAATATCTCGCAGTGTGGGCAACCCGACCTTTTCCGTTACATAATTTTCCAGACGCACTTTTTTACGGAATTCCTCATTCTCCATGAGGTCTTTTACTGAACAGCGAAGGTCACTGGCGAACCTTTCTACAATGGGGTAACTTTCCGGGTGCACAGCGCTTGCGTCAAGCGGATTTGCTCCATCGCGGATTCGCAAAAATCCCGCGGCTTGCTCATATGCCTTGGGCCCCAAACGGGGAACTTTCAGAAGTTCTTTCCGAAACGGAAAGGCTGCTTTGAATCCCGTTGCTCCACGATGTTCTTCGCCAGTGTGGCTCCCAATCCGGAGACATAGGTCAGGAGCTCTTTGCTGGCTGTATTTACTTCGACACCCACTCGATTTACACAGCTCATCACAACATCATCCAGGCTGCGTTTGAGCGCGCCTTGGTCCACATCGTGCTGGTACTGTCCGACACCTATGGACTTAGGATCTATCTTTACAAGCTCGGCAAGAGGATCCATTAGCCGACGTCCGATGGATACTGCACCTCGAACCGTAACGTCCTGATCCGGAAATTCTTCTCTCGCTGTTTTGCCTGCAGAATATACTGAAGCGCCGCTTTCATTTACCATGATCACAATAATGGATTTGGGCAGTCCCAGTCCTCGGACGAATGCTTCCGTCTCGCGTCCTCCAGTACCGTTTCCTACTGAAATGGCCTCTATCTCAAAGCGGCTGCACAATTCTTTTACTCTTGCAGCAGCCTGCTCAGCCATTTTGGGGGATTGGAGAGGATAGATCGTGTCGTGGTGGAAAAGCTTGCCTTGCGCATCCAGGCAGACCAATTTTGCGCCAGTTCGATAACCAGGGTCTAGAGCCATTACTCGTTTTCTGCCCAAAGGTGAAGCCAGAAGCAGTTCTCGTAGGTTTTCGGCAAAGACTCGGATAGCTTCTTCGTCGGCCCTTTTCTTGGCCTCTTGTCTTATTTCCGTTTCCATAGAAGGGGCGAGCAATCGCTTATAACCGTCCTCAAGCGCTAGTTGAACATGCCTGGCCGCTTCATTGCGGGCCTTGAGCACAAGTCTCCTGAGCTGAGCGAGAGCTTCCTCTTCAGGAGGACGAATCTGAAGCGAAATCACACCTTCCTTCTCACCTCGAAGCATGGCGAGTAGTCTATGTCCAGGCGCGGAGGATATATTTTCACTACAGTCGAAGTAATCCCTGAATTTTGACCCCTCACTTTCCTTTCCTGCAATTAGCTTGGATCGTATCTGACCCTTTTCGAAAAACAGTTTCCGAGTTACTGTCCGCAGGTCCGAAGCCTCATTGATTTTTTCAGCAATGATGTCACGAGCTCCAGCGAGAGCATCTTCAGCGGATTCCACCTTCTTGTCAGGGTTAATGAAATTGAGTGCCTCAGCTGCAGGATCAAACGATCCTTGAGCGAAGATTTTTTCGGCAAGAGGCTCAAGCCCCTGTTCCTTTGCTATTGTGGCTCTGGTGCGACGTTTGGGACGATACGGCAGATAGAGGTCTTCCAGTTTCACCATAGAATCCGCAGATAGAAACGCTTCCTCAAGATCATCAGTAAGAAGCTCACGTTCTCCCAGAGACTTCAATATGGCTTCTCGCCTCTTATCGAGTTCCGCTAGTTGCTCGAGCCGATCGCGAATCGTGGTGATTTGAACCTCGTCCAGTAAGCCTGTGGCCTCCTTGCGATACCGGGAAATGAAAGGCACTGTGCAGCCGTCATCCAGAAGCATGGCAGTCGCGTGCACCTGATTAGCCTTGATCTTCAATTCTTCAGCAATTCTTTTGATATGACTCTCATCAGCCATGGATTGCTCCGAACGCGATTATAAGGATGTCAAAAAGTGGTCATATCAACCACAACGGGAAATGTAAAGGAAGGACGAAATTCCTTGACTCGATGCATTATCCGTTGTACGGCTCTCGTCCTACGAGTACATACCCGAATCGATAATGCAAAAGGATCACGGTCTGCCATGACGAAAGAAGAGGTAATCTCAAAAGTACACGCAAACTCTTTGAACTGTCCAATTCACCCAACGAAAACGAAGCAGCTTTGGCTGCGGCCAAAGCCCGGGAACTTCTGGGTAGGTACAATCTCAGCATGGCGGATCTTTCGACTGACGAATTGAAGAGCGCCATTGCGGCTAACGAGACTTCCGTCAAAGTGGGAAAGGTCCTTAGGAACTGGGTGAAGGGATTGCTGATCCACGTGGCCCGAGGCTTCGAGTGTGAACCCCTAATCCGTCGCAAACACGGATGCAGTACCGTGCTGACGTTCATTGGTACTGCCGCGGACACTGAAGTCGCATCATATGCGTTTCAGTTTCTATACCGGGAACTCAACAGACTCGCGGATCGGACCCTGCCGAAGCTCAAACGAGAGAACTGGTCCTGGAATACTTCAGCCCTCAAGTACGCATACCTCGATGGAGCGGTCAAACGGATAGGAGAAAGATTCCTCGAACAGACACAGGCTGTCAAGAGCACGGAAAGCGAGATTTGCAGGGATTTGGTGCTGGTTAAAGACGAGATTATCAAGAACTATATGGCTAACGCTTTCTCCAACATCAAGACCGAATATTCGAGAACCAGGGTTGTGAGCGCTGGCGCTTTTGAGAAAGGCTACAAAGACGCGGATCGTATCAGCCTGCGTCCGGGATTGAGCAAAGAATCAGAAGAATATCACCAGCCCTGCTTGGGTAATTTGAGGCAGTAAGAGCAGTTAGCCAAAAGTGCCAAATGTCTGTCAACTCGAGATTGTACGTTACTAATCTCTATCTCGAATCTCGCCCTTTTCTGATTCCCGAACCACACTGAAAACCTGAACCGCCTCTCTTACGTTTTTGAAATTCATTCTTCCTCTGTCGAACAATTTGACGTCTTTGCTAACCCTTGCGGCAGTTTCAGGACCAACGAGAATGTCCCCGTGCTTCGCCGCGGCTGCTATCCGCGCAGCAAGGTTTGTTACAGGTCCTGTGGCGGTAAAGGTCATCCTGGTTCCTGAACTACCTGTAAAACGGCTCATTCCAACGCCTGCCGTCCCGGAATTGATGCCCATATTTATCTCAACCGGCAGAAATCTATCCTTGAGCTCGTCGTTGATCTCTAATGTCTTGCTTCGGATCTCCAGCGCTGAGTTGACTGCAGACAATGCCGTTTCCTTGGGGTCGCCCTGAAATATGACCATGAGGCCATCACCGGCAGTCTCGTTTATGTCCCCACCGTGGACATAGATTACGTCCAGAAAACTGGAGAAATATTTCTCTATGATAAAAGTCACTTTATCTCTGGTCTGCGTCTCACTGATGCTGGTATAGCCGGCCACGTCCAAAAACAGAACCGTAACGTCAACGTCCTTTTTTTCCAGATCTGGGTCTGCAGGATCTTTCTCAACTATCCTTTGCACTGTTGACGGGACAAATGGCCTGAGATGGTCAAGAATCCTGTCAACGGTCAGCTTTTCTTGGGACATCTTCCAGTGGCTTCGAGCGTTTTTGATCACATTGCTGGCAAGCTGAACAAGGTCTCTGAGCAACAGGAAATCTCTTTTGCCCAAGCTGGCGTCCTGCCGTGCAATTGCGTCCAGGACGGCCAATGGCTTGCCTCCCTCATAAATTGGAAACACGATTTCAGAGAACTCCTTTTCGGGCATACCGTCAGTCAAGGGATGGCCCCCTTGATCGTCCGGAAGAAAGCAAACCGCCGAAGCTGACTGCCGGAGAGCATTGTTTATGGCTCCTCTACCTCTTTTGCAGAGCTGGCAATTAACCCTTTGTTTTTCCACGGCGCAATGGAGAGGGCGGGTGTAGTGCTGAGCCTCGGGATCTATCACCAGGAGACAAACCTCCTGCAGTCGGGGCAGAGTTGCCCTCGCTTCATCTCGGATCATTTCCAGGACTTCGCCTATGTTCAATGACGATGTGAGCTTCTGTGCCACGCGAAAAACGTTTTCGAAGCGCTCCCTGTAAATATCTTTGCGGTCAAAGGGTTGTTGTTGGTCACGATCACTCGCAACGAGTTCGTTTTGATCTGCGTCTGACGTCTGCGACGGAATTTCCGCGTCAAACAACTCTTTTGCACATCTACAGATGGGGCAATCCCAGGAATCCGGAAGATCCTGGAAGGCCGTACTTAATGCAATCATGTTCTCAGGGTCACCCTGCTCAGGATCGTAAATCCAGCCGCAGATGCTGCATTTCCACTTGATCATATGCGCACTCCCTGGAGGTCTACGCTTCCGGCTCCTCGACCAAATTGCACGTCTTGCGCAACGAGTGTACAGAATGGGCTCTTCAAGCCATCACACACGAGTCTCAAACTACCATCGCTCTCCAATGGATGGCCTACTCAGGCTGTCATTGTAGTCCGCTATTATCTCACCGACAAGTCTTTCCCCTGCGCATTCCGAATTGCACACAAAGGCCTTTTCAGACCACGTCTTTTTGGCTGCTCGCAGGGCCGTTTCCAAAGCACAGCAGCTTTACAGTTGCAAGTATCCGGACATGTGCCAAATTAATGGCGGCATTGCGTCAGCGAATCCGACCACGAGAAGAAAAGCAACAAGAGCTGATTTGAGGCATTACCTTGGAATTCAATGAAGACGCGTGCCCTGCCGCCTCATTATGCCGTGCCGCAGGACTTGACAGCGGGGAGCGGCTTATGCTTTAATAATCGTATTGGCAATCGGCGCTGAAGAGAGATTACGCAGTTTGACCCGACAAAGCTTGATACTGGTTAGCGGGGAAATTTGAGGGAAAGTCTCGGCTGAGATAAAAGGGCCGTTAACTCAGACGGTAGAGTATCTGCCTTTTAAGCAGAGAGTCGCTGGTTCGAGTCCAGCACGGCCCACCAGTGAAACGAAATCAGGCGTTGACAATAGATTCTCTTTATGGAAAATAGCGCAACAATGGCGTTCACGTCCCCATCGTCTAGCCCGGCCTAGGACACCGGCCTTTCACGCCGGCGACAGGGGTTCGAATCCCCTTGGGGACGCCAGCAATATCAAGGGCTTACAAGATAGCCCGCCCAACAGTCTTAGTGTTTTGTACGCGTCTTGTACGCATTTTTTTCAGTCCCGGCAGAGGCAACTACCCTTTGGCGGGATTTTTTGTGTGAGCTCGTCGCTCCGAAGATCTCGGTTTTGCCGTGATCAAACGTCATGGCATCTATGGCCCTGATCAACTCTTCGTCACTAATCAGTCCGTATCCCTCATGGATTCCCCTAGCTCTGGAAGCGTGCCCCATTATAGCCTTCTCAAGCTCCGGATGCATGCCTGACCGTCGCGCATTCGTTTTCCACGTATGCCGCAGATCGTGAAAGCGCGGCACAGGGTCAAGTCCGTCCACGTTGATCACTTTCCGATCCCAGCACCAGCGGACTTCATCTCTGTGAGTTACGGGCTCTCCGTTGCGAAGGAAAATCCTGTCGGTTCCCATCGACTGAACCCGCATCACGCTTTCCAGGATAGGCACTAGGTCTCGATGAATGGGGACTCTCTTTCGTTGGCGCTCTTTTGTGTCGTCAGGCCCGAGAAGGATCAACCTACGATCGAGCCGCACGCTCCTGCGGGTGAGTCCGAGGACCTCCCCGCGCCTCATACCGGTGTAGTAGGCGGTCTGGGCAATGGGTCTGAACCAAACCGGTAACACGCCAACAATGCGATGGAAATCGGCTAAACTCACGTAGGCCCCTCGTTTGGCATTTTTTTCCGAGACGTTCTTCACCAGCCGGGCAGGGTTGGCATCGACATGACGGAGCTCAATCAGCACCTGGAACATCTTCGACAGAGCAGCCTTTTCTTTGTTCACGGTCGAGGGGGCTGCACCTTCATGGAGGCGCTGAATCTGATATTCCTTCAGTTTAGGAATCCAGATCGACTTCACAGGGAAATCCCTGCCCCACTTCTCTACGATGCGAACGAAGGCCTGCTCATGTCGTTTGCGGTTGGGGCTGTTGTAAACTTCGGGATACTTGATACACAGCTCTACGGCCCTCCAGAGTGTTAACTCTTCTTTGACAGGGTCACTGCCGGCCAAACCGGTGGGAATCCCCAATCCACGATTCTGGAAAAGCCGAAGACACACCTCTCGTGACACGGGGTCAAGCCCGCTGTAATCACCAGCCCTGCATGCCGTCATGACTGCCATCTCGATTTGCTTAGCCTCAGTCTTATTTCTCGCATGCGTTTTCACGCCAATTTCTTTATCTCCGAATGGCCTGATTCGGAGAAAGTAGTTCTTGCCTCTCTTCGTTACCATGAACGCATCTCCTTTCTGAGATCCGTTCCAGAAACCCCAATCGATTTCTTACCTCCTTTCGGAAGGGCCGATCTTACGGTTTTGGGACGTTTATTGTCAATGTTAAGATCGACTGTCTGGGCCTCAACATATGCCTGAACCTGTTCCCTTGTGAATCTGCGTTCTTTCTTTGTTACTCGAACACTGCCGAGTCTTCCCTCTCTGGCCAGCTTGTGTACGCTCTTCTGTCCAATTCCTAATATATCTGCAACTTGTTCCGCATTTAGCAGCGGCGTAGGAAATTCCGTCTCACACATTAACAAAACCCTCAAATTGAAGTTATTGAACCAGCCCCGTGCTGTATTCCGCGAGGCTGGGGTGAGGCCGGCAACAATCCGGCCAAGATTACGGCAATAGAATCTTATGCTCGTCGCAATTGGGTGAAATCCATACACTCTCTGTTCTTCGCATTTGTTCCGTGAATGAGGCCTTGCTCTGCACTTTCCTTCTTTTGGTATTACCGGCAGCACTGCAAAACACGGGGTAATCTGTCCTGGTCCAATTCGCGTCCTCCAACGGCACGTACAAACCGTTCGAGTATCCCGAGAGAATCGCTTTTCCCTGCATGTCGAGAAGCATTTCAATAAGCTCCCCATGGTCTTGGTCGGACATCTCATGCTCGTACGCGAGCGTTTTTCTGGTGGAAAGAACGTATGGAGGATCGAGATAGAAAAACGTATCCGGGGCGTCGTACTTCTGAATGATCTGACGGAAATCCTCTTGCTCGACTTTTACGGACTTCAGCCGCTCATGTATCTGGGGCAAGAGGTCTATGATTGACAACCATTGCGCAGTTGTCCAAGCCATACCCGATCTCATGGCATTCACGGCAAAGCTGAACCCTCCTTTGGGTGCCCCGGAAAAGCACATTCTCATCACGACCAGATACATCCGAGCTTTTTCTACGGGGTCATTACAGGCCATCCATGTCTCTCTGCAGCGGTAAAATTCCTCACGGCTGTACGGGGTGTGTCTCAGGAGTTCCATAAGCTTATTGAACATTTGAGGATCCTGAAGCACCCTGTACAAGTTCATGAGACCAGGATGAATGTCGTTGATGACCTCCGAGCTCGAAGGATTTTTGGCAAACAGAAGGGATGCGCCTCCGGCAAAAGGCTCAACGTACGTGCTGTGGGTTGGGAATAGCGCCAATAAATTCTTGAAAAATGTCCCTTTTCCACCGAAATATCTAATGGGGCTTCTCAATTTCTTCATCAATTACTCCTATATTTATTGACGGGGCCCCGTCCTGGAGCCCCGGATTTTCTCCGCTTCATGCGGAATCTCATTTCCTTATCCATATGATCCGTGACTCAGCGTGTAGCTCAGGAACCGATTCCACCGGCAAATCGTGATGTTCCCAGCCGGCACGATCCAGGTAATCGAACATTGGATTTGCATGGCCTAGGAAGATGACCTTGCCTTTGATCCTCAGAAGCGTGTACACGAGATCCACGTCTGCTATCGGGGAAGCTGTAATGTATTTAGTTTTGCGAACCTGCTTCGGACATGGGCTCTCCAGAAAAAACAGGGTCTCCGGATCATCGTAAGACTTGACCAGATGACCAAAAGAGAGGTGTTCTATCTGAACACTCTTCAAGCGACTGATGATCATTGACAGAGTTTCAGGCAGGCTGATCAGGTGATCGGCACCGCCCATGGAAGAAGCACTAGTCCTCCCCATGAGCAATGGTGAAATCCTGAGAAACCATCTGACTGCAACTCTTACCACATCGTCTTCGTCGCGGATGCCGGCTGCGTTGCATGGCTGATCGGCATTCCCGTTACAGGACTTAATCGAGAGCAATTGGTAGAATCTGTCGAGCAGCTTCGGGTCTTGCAGCACTCTGTAAAGGCTGAAAATGCCAGAGTCTGCGTCATTGATGACCTCTATTCCCGAAGCGGCTTTTTGAAAGAGCAATGACAGGCCGCTGCCAGAGTGCTCCACGTACGTCCGACATGGTGGAATCAGCCGTAACAGCTTGTCAGTTGATTGAATTATACTTTCATTTGCGAGCGTTGTTCCTGGTTCCTTCATCTTGAAACACCTGTTGTTGTCTCCTTTTCCATCGTGCCGTAAGAAGTCCAGCCTGGTCGTTGTTTCCTGGCAAATAGGTCCATTCTTGGTCCAGGAAATGTCCGTTCCAACAATTCATAGATTTCATCGGGCTTTTCGCTGTGAGCCCCTGTTGGAGCGCTTATGACAGTGCTTTGGTTTGTGGTGGCAATAATCGGCTTGCCTCTGGACGCTATCAGGCAATGCTCAGTCTGGCCGCGAAGCCATATGCCGGTTCCTATCTTGTTCTTCACCCACGTCAGCATGGTTCGGTAATAGAAGCCCCATCTTTTGACCGCAATGAATGCGTACGGCAGATGAGCATTCGTGGTCCAAAGGCACAGGATGCAATCGGGTGCGGCAAGGTCTGAAACACGAAGGCTGAAGATATCTTCCAGACTCATGGTCGGGTATGGCAAAGCTCCCCCCAAACCTTCAGGCTTACGATTATTGGAGTATTCCCACGGCGGATCGACCACAATGGTTCCGTACTTGCCGCTTGCCATTTCTGGAGGCGAGTTCTTGATTTTCTCTTCCAGTCTTCGGAATTGCAGCTCCTTATGCGTCTTGCAAATGCTGCCCCTTCCGTCCATTTTGCCGGTGAGATCTGCATATTTCTCAGGCTCATTCTTGGCTGCATGGACAATCTCAATGGCCTTATCGATCGTCTTCTTGTTTTTTCCCAATGCCCGGGCTACGTCGCTGACTATCACCGGGCTGATTGGACCAAGGGATTCAGTTTCGCAAGGGACGTTCAAGCCCAGTTCCTCGCGTTCGATGCGGGAGAGTTCCTCGCATAGCGCCACCACTTCGGATGGATTGAGGTCCTTTCGGAGTGTGTTTTCGTCTTTCTCCAGATGTATCCTTTGCCTAATCTTGGAAACCCGGATTACACGCACAGGCACTTCCGTCAGCCCTAGTCGTTTGGCAGCCATTAACCTGCGAAGCCCGCAGAGCAAAACGCCTTCGTGAGTTATGGTGACAGCATTGATGAATCCTCTTCGCCTGATGCTGTCAGCCAGGGTCCGGATGTCTCCCAAATCGTTACGGTGGCGTCTTCCCAGCTCAATGAATTCTATGGGATACAAAGCATTATTTTCAGCGCCGATCATTTCCAGGAGACCGGATCGGGGCATGGCCTTCATGGAATTTTCCGTTCCAAAATTGACGCCGTCATTCGTAAGTGCTTCTTTTTGGCTCATTTTGCCATCCTTCTAGTTAAACAAATTTATAGGGTTGGCGTGATAGCGGTATGACTATCACGCAGTGGATTAATGAGATCGGGGTGACCACCGGAGGGGATAACTCCGGTGGTTCTTGCGAAAGCCTACTCCCCGATCGAACGGGGAGTTGTCTCAGGCGTTAGGCAGCCGATTTAGGGGTCGTTTCTTCTGAAGCAATTGCCAGCAAGGTCCTCTCCAGGTCTCTAACCATGGCCACATGGGCTTCCATGGCTTCTCTCACTTTGGTGGCCTCCTTTTTGATGTCATCGCGGGTCTGCACGGGTACCTCTTTCAGGCGGTCCTTGTCCTTGACGAGAGCCAGGGTATTCTTGGCGGGCTCATCGTCCTTATTCAGGCTTTTGTAATTCCGGAGAAACTGGCAAACCTCCTTTCTGGTGTCTTTCGGCTTGGCTTCAGCCTCGCTTATCTTCTGTTTGATGGTTGCCACAGAGTAGTTGTGTTCCATCGATTCCTGGGCGAGGGCAAAGGCCTTCCCCCTGTCCTTCATTCTGGAAATCTGCAGCGCTTTGGTTGAGGACAGAGGATTGAGATCCAGGCCCCGCTCTTTTGCTTCCTTTCTGAGTATTGCCACCTGCAAGGCCTCTTGGAGCCTCTTGGGGTCTGCTGCAAGTCTTTCGTGCTGGGCAATCTTCTGAACGGAGATTTCCTTCTTCGGATTCCTGGATTTTGCAGCTTTTACGTCGCCTCCATACACCACCTCCAGCAAGTAGTCCCCAAGGCTCCTTAGCCCCGGTTCAATTTGCTTGCTGCGAATGGTGTTGATGTCCGCGACCGCGTCATCGAGCGTCAGATTAAGGTCCCTGCGAATCATCTCGCCAAGATAGGATTCGCTCGACTCCTGGCCTTGTTCTGAAGCCTGAAGATCCGTTTCGTATGAATTTGTTTCAGTTTTGTTCATCTAATTGCATCCTTTCTCTAATTAAAATAGGTTGTTGTCAGTCAGCTTGTATACACAAACTGCTATTAGAGTGACGGTAGACCCCACATTAGCGCCCTAATGTGATATAATGTGCCTACACTGTAATGTGACAGAATACTTTGGAGGGGGTTCCTAACTATAACATATGACTTCGATTTTTTTTAATATGACAATAAAGAAATTACGGATACATAAATATGACAAACACGCTAATACGGACACGAAAAATATGACAAAAAATGCTCCGGGCAGATCGTCTGGGGCATATCGCTTGGGAATTATTATCAAAAGAAATGATAGTGAAAAATATGACGGGGTGAAAAAGGAACGCGGTCGTCAATTGCCAGGCTTGCGCGCTCGGCCGCGTTTGTGGGCTGGAAAGGAAAGCCCCCTCTTGAGATAAATCCTTTGCATTTTCTTTAATAATGAGTTTGGTTTATCGAACCCCATAATATTGCCGATTTCTTTGAACATATCTCCCATTCCTCTGGGAGAATGCACATATTTGTTTTCCCACATGGCCATCAGCTTTTCATCAGATGGCTTGCCATAGGAAATTCCTTCCAGGCCATAGGAAGGCAATTTTAGCAGGTCTCTGCTGATCTCTTTCTTAAGCGCCTCTGCATTCGGACCATACAGATCTGCCAACGCTTGCTTGACCATGTCGCCGGTGATAACAGCATCAGGAGAACCGAGCATTCCTTTGAATCGGAGATAATCTATGAGCCAGATCAGTCCCTCACGATTGTCTGGCCAGTCATGATTCGCTACAAGGTCTTGAGATTCTGCATCCCAGTTCTGGAGAACGACACCGTCAGATTCCATCATTAAGCCCAGTTCCTGCAGCTCTTCCCTGAGTATGAGGGCTGCATCAAATGGACGCTTTCTCAAAGGATCAATTTGAATGTACTCTGATATTTTCTCTTGGAACCCAGGCAACAGGGAGCCGTTTTCCGCAAGTTCGTCAATAGATTGCCTGAAAATGAAAATGACCACTACGTCCGGGGAACCTTCCGAAGACGTCAGCCGGTGAACTATCTCCTGCTGAATGCTCGACGGAGCATTTTCAAGGACAAGAATTCCTTGATGCGCATTCCAAAACATGGCCTTTGCTAATCCTGAAGGTCCGGACGAAGCATTGCCGTCGTTCCCAAATAGCTCTTCCTTCAACGTTATTTCGTGAAACGGCTCACAATCCAAATGTACCAGAGTGCTTCTGGTGGGGCATTGATCGTGAATGTACCTGGCAAGCCTTCTTTTTCCTGTGCCAGACGCACCGCTAATGCAGATTATTCGATAGGGGTGGAAAATCTTTGGCGCATCCGCCAGACCGGATTCGTGGTCGCTCTGCTCCAGGCGCTTTGCGCACATGTGTGCCCTGCAAACATAACGGTATTCGGTGGGCAAATCAGATAATTGTTTCTTTGGGGTATGCACTTTAGTCAGGTGACCACAATATGTTGTGGTCACTGTTTTGAGTTCTCTTTGCCTTGATTCCCTATAAGCGATCTGTATGTTCTCGGTTCTCCGACGACCGCTTGTTGAACCAATCGGAAGAACAGCTTGCCTCTTTGTCGTGAAGTTCGCCGGTTGAATCGGAACGTAAATTCGTCGAGGTAGTAATCGAGATGCTTGTGGCTTACTGCGCCATGATGAGTACCCAAGAGCCAACGCTTCAAGAGCGATATGGCGCGGTGAACGCGTGGAAGGAGTTCGGTAGCGGCATGCTTTCTGCCGCGCAGCGGAGTCACTTCGTGCACATAGCCCTTTTGGTCCAAGCCGCGGTATCCGCTCCATCCGTCTGTGTGCAGCACGCTGCCCTTTTCAATGGCACCGGTGACGAAGCCGTGTAACTCCTTGCCGGATGCGGAGTCTATCCGACGCATCCGTATCCTTCCCGTGGCCTTGCCAGCCTCTTCCGCAGCAACGACGATTAGGGCTTTGCTACAGACTTGCCTTCCACAGAGCCCCTCTTCTAGACCCCCCAGATAGGTCTCGTCCACTTCAACACTTCCGGACAGCCGGTCTCGGTCTGGTCTCACCATCACGCGGCGTAGCTTGTGAAGCCATGCCCAAGCAGTCCTGTAACTCCCCAGTCCGAGCATCTCCTGCAGGCTCACTGCACTCATCCCTGTTCGTGGGCAAGTCACCCACCACATAGCTCGAAACCACAGGGTGAGAGGCTTACGGGTGTCATGGAAGATCGTACCAGCAGTGACGGAGCACTGATATCCACAATACCCGCATTCGAACAGACTCTTGCCAATCGGCCAAGCCCTGCCATGCCCACAGCGAGGACACCGAAAACCTTCTGGCCAGCGGCGTCGGAACAGGTAATCACGGCACTGCTCCTCTGTCGAGAAACGGGCTTCGAACTCTGCCAATGACCTGGGGTAGTCTTCCATGGGCCAAAACACTATATGTTGTGGCTCCCTTAGTCAAGTGCATACCCCCATTGTTTCTTTATATGTTCCAAATCCTGGCTCTCCAGGCTGGCCATGAATGCCTCGCCTATCCCAGAATATTTTTTCATAAAATTTTCGTAATTCATTTGCCTTAGCCCCTACTCTGGCTTATCTGTTCCTGTCATAGCGTGAACACCTTGTAGCGATGCGGTGCCTCATGTTACAGAAACATTGGTGCACGGACAACTCCTGTTCACAGATTTATTGGATTGCCGGATCTTATCCGATCGGTTTCGGGCGAGGCCATGCGTCAGCAATCAGATTGGTAAGAGACGTCACATGAGCATGCAATGGGAATAATCGAGAGAAAAGCAAAGATTCACGAGCTGCTCGTTACACAATACGGCGCCCCCGGAAAAATCCTCAACCCGCGAAACCACACGAACGTTTACTCCACTGCCAACGGCAGACTTTGATCTTCGGGACGTTGAAGAAAAGTTCCTGGATGCCTCTTCAGGGAAACTGTCGGCCCAGGCGCTGAAGCACTGGCTTCTTTTGGACAAGACCCTGGAGTACCTGCGAAAGGAGTACGGCATCTTCCTGCAGGGAAACCTGTACACCACATGCCCGATTCACAGCTACTTCGGTCGTTCGTCTGCCGGCCCGGATGACGAGCGCTTATCTGAACAAATTCAGGGTGTACATTCAGTACATCGGGACTATTGCCTTTACCTGCGACTCAAGGACGTGCACCTTGAATGCCTGCCCGTTGCATCGCAGTAAACGAAAAGGCAAGAAACAGTTTGGCAAGCAGAAGTTCGATCTCGTCAACCTCGTCCAGATACTGGAGGCCCTTAAAGAAAGGTATGCGTTTGACAAGGTCTCTCACAACCGGGAGTATTACAGAAAAAGAATTGCCGAAGCGCTGGGTATTAGCACTGCTCCTTTGAAATCAGGAAAAGGAAAAGATCTGAAGGGCAAGGGGTTCCCCAAATATAAAGGATATGCAGTGCACAAATCCGCAATCCGAGAAATGCTTAAAATGCCCACGAACAATCCGGAGCTTACAGAAGAGTTCATGGAATCGGTCAGGCAATTGACGAAGACGACGATGATTGCGCCAGGAAACTCTGGCCTCCTCTTACGTTGGCATAAGTGACTGGCCTGGAGAAATTTCCCGATCGTGGCTTTTCCGAGATGCAATTTTGCCATAAGCCCAAGCATAGGCGTACCGTCTCCTCCATCTACATTGTATCTTCTGTAAGCAACAGCGCCAAGAATCCCTAGACTCAAATTGGGGTGGGAGATGCTGTATCCGCATTCCAGTGGGCCGTCTGACTGCACGATAGTGAAGAAACGTCTAGGACCGTAGTGTTTTGAAGCCGTGCTCCAGAACGCTATCCCTCCTTTCTGCCGTGAGTTCGCTGGATCTGCATGACTTGGGCAGGCGGATCGGTACGCTTTGACGACCTGGGAGGGCGAACCTATGGCCTTTACTGTTCGGTCTTCGATCCAAAGGGCGCGATCGCAGAGCTGTTCCACCTGAGAGAGCATGTGGGAGACTAGAATAATGGTAACGCCGCTTTTCTTGAATGAGAGCATCTTTTCGATGCATTTCTCTTGAAAGCTTGCATCTCCTACCGTCAATATTTCGTCAACAAGGAGAATCTGGGGATCAAGATGCACCACCACCGAGAATGCCAGGCGAGCCAACTGCCCTGAAGAGTACGTGCGGACCGGTTGTTGAATCAATTCTCCGATGCCGGAGAACTCGATGATGGAATCTTGTCGATAGAGCGCCTGCTTCCGAGACAATCCGAGGAGCACTCCGTTCAGTTCTATGTTTTCTCGTCCAGTCAGGTCTCTGTGGAAACCTGCTCCCAACTCCAGAAGCGGTGAGACCCTGAGCGTCACGTCGACCGGTACCCTGAAGTAGGCCTGATACGCCGGCAATCAATCCAAGTGTCGTGCTTTTCCCGGCGCCATTCCCGCCAATAACGCCAAGCGCCTCTCCCTTGGGAACCGAAAACGATATGTCTCTCAAAACTTCGTAGCGACCGAATCGGAGTGAACGCAATGCCTCTCGGAACCCAAAAAGAAAGCTCTTGATTCCCCCCGTCACGTGGTGGTATAAGGGGTAGCTCTTGCTTACGTGGTAAAAGGAAATGACGGGCAGGTTCATAGCACCTCGGCGAATCGCCAGTAGAGACGCCTATAAGCCCCGTAACCCACGATGAACGCCATCACGGCTTGAAGACTTGCGACGAGCAACGGCACGGGCTCCAGCGTTCCGTGAAGCAATAAGGAACGCCAACACAGAATGATCGGCGCCATGGGATTAGCATATACGAGTGCCCGGTACGAGGTGGGAATCATATCTGCAGAGTAGAGCACCGGAGTGCAGTAGAAGATCAGAATCATTAAAGTCGCAGTCAGCCTCTCCATGTCACGGAAGAAGAGGTTCACCGACGCGAGGAACAGCGCCCCACCAAAGGTGAGTAAAAGTTGTACGAATAACAAAAGAGGTACCCCGCCGATCCATGACCATGAGGGAAGTCTTCCGGCCAAAAGGATGAAAAACAGAATGATGGGAAGAGCCAAGAGAAAATGGATCATATCCTGAAGCACGTGTGCGAGCACCAACACGCTTTTGGGGAAACTCGTCTTCTTGATCAACTGAGAGTCTCGCAGGAAAACATTGGGAGCGAAGGTCAAGGAATTGCTGAGCCATTGCCACGGGAACAAACCGCAGATCAGAAATGCGGGATAGTCAGGGATATCGATCTTTACAACGAGCTGAAAAGCGACGTAGAGCACCAGTGCGAAGGCAAGCGGGTTCATAATGGACCAGGCGTATCCGAGAACGCTGCTCTTGTATCGGACCTTCATCTCCTTCCTGGTGAGAACCACCACCAGATCCCAGTAACGAGACCACCTGTTCATGGAGGAATTCCTAGGCCGTCCGGGACCTCCTCTTTGCCCCGGTGCGCCGCAACAGTTAAAGCGAACGCCCGCATGAATAGTTTTAGAATCGCCCCACTGTGGCGTTTCACGCGGACTAGGCGTAAGATTTACTAATGCCAAGTATGGTTTTCCGACGTGCTAGATATCATGGAGTGTGAAAGGTGTCAATCGAGGATTCGAGCCGATCCTGGATTGAACATGATTACATGCCGCCTATCCCGCTCACGCCGGAACAGCCGTTACTACAAAGGGTCCTCTCAGGAAAAATCTATGAAGATCACGGTAATTGTTAGCACCTTCCGGCGTGCAAGCTTACTCGTCCAGTCGCTCGCTGCGATTCTCCGAAACGACTACGAGGACTTCGAGCTTGTCGTCGTCGATCAGACCCCAGATCGCTCTACGAGGATAGCTGTGGAGGAGGCTTTTCCTGACGAACCACGCCTGCTGTATGTCCATAGCAAAAGGATAGGTGTCGCTCCGGGACGGAATGTTGGTCTGAGTCATGCGAACGGGGAACTAATTCTGTTCACGGATGATGACGTGATCGTCCCGGACCGCTGGATTTCGGCCCATGTCCAGTGTCATTTGCGACTGCGAAGGGAGGGGATCACCCCAGGTGTCGTGGGTGGGCCATCGGAAGGAGTGTGGGAAGACCCTAAGCCGGCATGGTGGCCTGACGAGTTTCTTTACATCCTCTGCGAATTCGGCATGGAACCAGACCGGACGGCATTCGTGGGAGGCGAGCTGCCTCTGGGAGCTACTTACTCCTGTGATCGAGATCTCCTGGAAAGAATCGGCGGCTTTGACGAGCGCTTCGGCCACACAGCGAATCGACCATCTTTCCTCACCGTGGCGGGATGCGACTCCTATGTAGCTCTCAGGTTGCAGCGCAAAGGATATGGCGTCCATTTCTGCCGAGAGGCTCGGGTTCAGCATGTTATGGTGAGCAAAAGATTGAATCGATCTCACTTTGCAATGCGGCTCTTCCGCGAGGGAGCAACCCAGACGCTCATCGAGAGGTTCGTTCCCAACTCTTCGCCGACAGATAGTGCAAATATTGTGTTAACGAATATGGCACGAGTGATTAGATCGCTCCTCAGGATCCTTGTTGGATGCCCTCTTGCTGGAGAATCATTGGCAAGTAAGCACGCTTCGAGAGAGCTGGGACTGGCGTTGATTGCTGCCGGTCGGATCTGGGGCTTGGGCCTGCTCTTGCTTCTCCGCAACCGACCACGTCGTGAAAAGCGACTACCCAATGGTGAATGCACCGGATGATCGCTGCCGGGAAGATACGGTGATACGCATTTAGAATGAGGTAATTCTCGTTGGCCTCTATCTTAAGTGGTCATAGCAATGACTTTCCTGGCGAAACCCGGTGGGAGCGTTACCCCGACAAGCTGGAGAAGCGTCGCCGGGACATCCGCCACCTTACCTGATACGGCCATGGAATCGGTCGAAATCCCCTGACCTTGAGCGAGCACGAACCCGCGATTTCTGTGGGCAGAAACCCTCACGTAGGGAATGGGACCGATACGGCCGCAGGTAGGACTGTCGACTACGTGCGTGGGACGTTCATGGAACAAGACCGCCAAGTCCGCGTAAGGTAGCTTCGGATCATCTTCTAGACCGGTATTTCTCGGCATCCAAATATCCTTCACGAGCGGCGCTCCCGTCACTGCGTCAGTCACTCTCATCAGCTCTTCCGCAATGCGATGGCATTCGGCGCTATATTCACATGGTTCCACTATGCCTTGAGGTTCGTGGCCCCTGAGATTGATCCGAATGTTGCCATCCGCGAAGGAGGGAAGGGCAAATGCACGCATCTTTGGCCACCATCGCTGGTACCAGAGCGCTGGACACCACCGCAGCGACGACGGGCGGACGTCTGCAAGGATCCAGACCATCCTGCGGCGGAGAATTCTCGAGAACGCGACCGGGAAACGCCAGTATTTCTCGAATAAACCCTTGATAGTCGCCATCGCTTGAAGCATATTCGCGTCCTTCTGAGAAAGGGCTCAACAAAACCCGTCTGATCTGAGAGTCTACGCGGCGGGCCCACAGGTCGTTAGGCCATGCGGATCGCTCCAGGTTCGTGATAACTGGCGGGCAGGGTGTTCCTGGATTCCTCGCGGAAAGAACTGTCGACCCGGAAAAGAAATACGGTAAAGGAACTCGGGGAGGAACACGAGCGTCGGCAGGTCAGTGTGGTTGGGGCCATGCCCATGAAGAGAAAACACCACGACATGATCTTCAGGGGTTGTATCCGCTATCAATTCTCCGATCGCCGTGTCGACGGCCGAATATATGGAGGCGAGAGGGTCTTCAGGGAATGGATAATCATTCGTCCACAGCGGGTGATCCTTACGGCTAAGGTGCTCGAAATGGTGGGAACCATAGTGAATGTCCGGAAACACCGTGAGGAACAAGTCCCAGTGATCGCGGCCGAGCAGGTCACGGCAGATGCGGCTCCGGCGTTGGATGCCTTCTAGAGCGGCAGCGTGGGAGTGTCTTCAAGAACTTACGATTCCACCAGTTCAGGCCTACGTACTGCAGTTCGACGGCCGGATGCACCCCGTATCTGCTACGAGCTCATCGAAGAGGTTGTACGGGACTGATATGCCTCGATCAAAATGGGAATGAGCACCCCAACCGATAACGTGAATGCCATTGATCTGATCCCACAGGGTATTGCAGTGAGGAAGATCGAATACCGCCAACCTCTTCGTCCCCGCATGGGCAAAGAAGAGTGGTGGATCGATGAAATCGTGATAACCGGCGTGGCATATCTCATACGTTCCAGGGACAAAGCGCAGACTCGTCCAGAGACCTGTTTCCGCGGCAGTTCGGCCTGTGAGAAAGGTCGTCCAGACGGATTCGTCAGCGTAGTACGGGAAACTGTCGAGATCTGTCCACGCGCCATGATCCCTCAGCCGTCGGAGATTGGGGAGGCGTCCGTCATCCATCAATCTCTGAATCTGCGCAGGGTCTGCGGCGTCAAGGCCTATTGCAAGTACGCGGGCCGTCATAGGAGCCTCTTTCCAACCTTTAATAGAGAGTGAGGACAGGTCGGTTCGCAGCATAGGTTTGATAGGCCCGGCGCCAGCTCGATGACATGTCCTCCTGTTTCTTGATACGATTGAAGCGCATGAAGTTGCCACACCAACTGCAGAACGCCTGAAACTCCATCAACATGGGATCACCTGAATCCGGCAGAGATTTGCGTCCGATGTCGAGCCCGAACACCCGGTCGATGCCACCACTGACTGAGCAAGGATAATATCCGTGCCTATTCAAACCGATTCCCCAGAAAGAGGGTATGTGACATGCTCTAGAATAATCGGCTTTCCGAAACCTTGGGTCGTCCATAGGGGCACGATTGAATGCAACGAATCGCTCTTGGAACCGGCCCTGCTTCCTGGAATTCCAGATCTCGACTTCTTCGTGCAGGCCCGAGCAAATAGACGAACTCCTGCCGACACCGTTGGTGCACAGAATTAGCTGCGTCATGGGGGAGTGTTTCCATTTGTACTGGAGAAGCACGGAAACGATCGCATTCAGGTCAGGATGAAGAGTGGGCTCTCCGCCCTCAAGCTGGATATGTGACCAACGACGCTCAGCATCCACGCTTTCTCGGACGAACTTCCGTACCTGATCCACCGACATGGCGTCTTCCGACGGGGCCTGTGTGCAGGACCGGTTGCAGTCATAGCATCCGAGGTTGCATGCAAAGGTAATATCCAGAATGATCCGTTGGTGATTAATATGATAGCGACTCACGAAGATCCGTGCGAGCAGTTTTCTCCACTCCAGCAATCTCCACCACATGGCACTGCGTTTCATGTATCGACCTTGTCCGACCTCGAACGGACGGGAGAGGCTCCAGCGTTCGACAGCAATTTACGCGTCTTGCAATAAAGGCTTCTCGGGATTCTCACCGCATGGCGAAGCGCCGTGGCAGTCCCGATTCGTTGGCGAACGCGATCTAAGAACTTCCTTTCTCTCAGTATTTCCTGATAGCGATGGTGCACTCGGGATGTAAATTCTTTTTCCGGCCGTGTATGGAGCGTGTTCCACCCCGCCAGCATCCTGATGCCCCTGCGAGCGCATTCCTCCAGCATGATGGCACCGGCTTCGACTTGGTGGTCCGACAGATCGCTGTCGCGCTGATCGAGATCCGCGATCACAGTCTGAATTCCAGCCTTGTCGGCATGCTGAACAAACTCGGCTACCTCTTCGAGGTTTTCATGGAGCAGGATCATCTTGGCCATGATGCGTCGTCCCCCTACGCGGACATAGCGAGCGAGGTTCTCCCACACACAATCGAATGCGTCCAGCCCCTTAATTCGTAGGTACGTTTCTCTCGTTCCCGCGTCGACGCTCACATAAATGCGCTGCAAGCTCGAAGGCATCAATTTCAAAACCGCTTCTGAGAGAACGACAGCGTTCGTGTGAATGGTCTGAGACATGCCGGTTCGGCCTAAAAACGCAGACATCTCGGGAAATTCCGGATTCAGCGTAGGCTCCCCTCCAGCCCAATCTACATGCGCAGAAGGGGCCAAGAAACCGTCACGAAGGAGAGCCTTCAGAACCGGCAAGAGCTCACGATCCTTCACGTGGTTCATCAGTCCGCGATGATAGACGGTGCAGTACGAGCAGTGCAGGTTGCATCGAAAGTAGTTGGCGATGTTGAGGTAATCAAAAGCGTAGCGTCGTTTGTCAGGCGGAGACGCCCTGAGCATGGTGCATCCGTTGCAAGACCTGTATCCTTGTGGCCGTTGTAGCTGCTCCCGCACATGGTTTCGAGCATCCAGGATTTCTTTCACCGGCAGCGCCTCACCGGTCCAGGGCTCCAGAAGTACCGTGTGCCCTCTATCTCCATGGTGCCTCACACAGCACGCCTGCAAAGTATCACCGTGGAATACCAACCCCCCATCAAGGTATCGGCAACTCAGCCGCTTGAAGTCGACTCTCCTCGAGTTTTTCATGGCTGGCCTCTGCACAATCATTCGGGTCGCGGCGGGCTTCCGGTGATCTTTCGATACTCTCTGCGAATACTCGCTGCCCAACGCGGACCAATTGTCCTATAAAGTTTCCTGAAAGTCAGACTCTTGAAATACTCCCACCACCATATCGCCGGGTAAGGAAAGAGACCGTTAAGCCGCCGTGCCCGCGCATCTTCTTGTCTGATAGCAGGGCCATTTTCCTGAGAGGAACTTACCCCACCCAACGCCCAGCACGCGACCACGACATCATACATGAAAAATGGCTCCCTGCGAGTCAGTTCGCGAAGGAAGAATTCGTAGTCGGCAGCTACACGAAAGGATTCGTCGAAACGACCCCGTTCCTCGAAGAGTATCCGGCGGCAGAAAATCCCGAGAGGAGGGATAGACATTCGGCTGCCGAGGTGCCTTCGAGCCTGGACCCACGGCTGGCCGATTATCTCCAGGACCGCTCCGCCAGAGTCTACCAAGGCGACCTGCCCGTAGGCGAGCCGAGCGCTCGGTGGGAGTCTGCTCAACCGCACTGCCACTCGCCGCAGCACATCAGGTGCTGTGTAACTGTCGTCCGAGCCCAAGAAGTGGATCCAGCTGCCGCTAGCACGATCCACGCCCTTGTTCCAGGCTTGGTAGATGCCTCCATCAACGGCAGACTCAAAAAACGAGATCGACTCCTCATAATCCCGGATGATGTCTAGGGTGCCATCGGAAGAGCCGCCGTCTAAAACGATTAGTTCGCTTTCCAGGTAGTCCTGCTCGGCAACACTCGCCAGGCACCGCCGAAGGGTCTTTTCGCCGTTCAGGACTGCCACCACTATCGAGATTCGGGGGGGGGGCATTGTCAAGACGCTTAACCTCGCCGTCAGACCACCGAAAAATAACTCGCATTAATCATTATATTTCCCTGTCCAACCGCACAACCAATTCTCGACGAATCGTCGCAAGCCGGTCGCGAATCTGCCTACCCACCGTGGCACAGGAAAATCTCTGCCTGAGGTCCATTCCCGCTGTCATGCCCTTTTGCCGTGCTCTCCCAGGGTCTCTTGCCACCGACACCATGAGTTCAGCCGCGTGACGTAGATCCGGTTCCGCCCAACGAAAGCCTTGGCGATAAGGTCCGACTTCATGATCGAGAGACTGCAGCTCGAAGTCGACGGGAAACGAGTTGTTCACATTCATAAAATCCATGTTGCCGGACCAACCAGTAGCGATCACCGGCTTGTTCATATACATGGCCTCTGCGATTGGCAATCCGAACCCTTCAGCCCGGTGGAGGGATACAAAGCAATCGCACTCATTGATGAGCGCATTCACCTCGCCTCTGCTGATGTAGCCGTCACGCACAATGATAGACGGGCACGCGGTCTGAAGTTGCTCAATAGCCTGCATCACTTCAGGTCTCGTTGCTGCATTCGCAGTTTTGAGTACAAAATACGTTTCGCCCGGAATACGTTCCTTTGCCATCGCATACGCCTGGAGAGCGCCAAGTTGGTTCTTGCGTTCAGGCGTGCTGAAGAAGTCTACCAAGGATAGGAAGATGCAACCGGTTTCCGGAAGGGCCAGAGACCTCCTGTCGAGGACTGCACTAAAAATCGGCTCGATGCTGTGAGGAATTCGGATGACAGGCCGGTCGGTTTTTCGGCTGATCACATCGAGACAGAAAGTTGACGCGGTCCAGATCTCGTGAACGAGTCCCAGCGCCGGAATCCAATCTTCAGGAAACTCGTCCTGCTCCCACACGGAATAGGCGATGTTGTAATGACCTTTGAAGAAGTCGGCTCCTAATATGGTATGTGCCATCAGAAGCTGATCTGCGTTCAGGTGAATCAGGTTAACAGGGTATCGTTTGGAGGGCATAGGCCCGGGGGGCACTGGTACCTCCATCCTGGACGCGCATCCCCAGCGGAAATCCATCGGCGCCACATTAATGCCCGCCGCTTCTGCTGCTCGTCGGATAGAACGGGCGGCTTCTCCTAGACCAGTCTCCGCAGCCAGATAACCCACGAGGTTGATGCCTTCGAGAAACTCCGGCTTCACAAGCAACTCCTTCAGCTCTGCCTCCCGTACCGGTGCGGACTGTTCTACCGAGAGGCTCACTAGCCAAGTACGAATCCGCGCCCTCAAAGACGGTTTGACCACTCGTGAAGCAACTCTGTAAAGCTTGTATCCGGCCGCGAGCCAAAGGCGACGCATGAAACCGTGATCCGCGGAAACGACGCAACTCGCTGGCGGAGCTCGAAATGAGTCGACCAGTTCCTGCCACTTCCGGTAAAGCCTTAGCAATAGGAGGTAAACTAACCGTTTCATTCTGTCGTAGAGGAAATCCGTAAGCTGCGAGTTTTTCGGGGGGGCTCTCGATCACCCACCTACTTGATCTTCGATACACATGGCAATAAAAGAACAGTGTCCGTGAGGATGGATGCCACGGCTCAACCAATGAACAGAGAACGGCTATAAATCTCATTGCGTGACCTGGTCTCCGATGAATCCCAAACCGAAAAAGGATAACACGTTTGCTGCTCATAGTCAGTAGCAAACGACTACCAAGAGAGAATGGTTATCCTGAGAGCCAATGGGATGCCCATGGCCGGAGGCTGCGAGTAACGAGAGTGTCATGAAGAATCACTGAAGCGCTCTTGATTCAAATGGCATGGCTTGCTTTGAATGTAAGAACCTGAAGTTTAACTGAAATCAGGAATGCAAATACTTTTTGGAGGCGTCAATATTACTAATTCGATTGGTTAACCGGTGGGGAGTCGGGAATCGAACCAGCTAGACTCTCTTGCGAGTGTGTTTCCATTGCACCATTGCTCCCTCCCTTTGGGGAACGCGTTGTTGTGGCCCTACATTCTATCATAAACTGATAAAGGGAAGTCGGCACTTCTCATTCCAGACAATTACAGACTTGCCTGTATGCCCGACAACAGGTTGCCGTTAAGCTATAAGTCAATGAAACGTTAATCACTCGCTCGAAACCTCCTTAATCGTGCCTCTGCTCTCGTCGAATGACCACCGCAAGGTTTTGAGGCGAGGTCCGGTGGATCCCCCTGGAAAATCGGCAAATTCTCAGGATGCAGATTTCAAGAACTTAAAAAAGGCCGTCAAATAGGTTGGGGGGTGGTCTATGTGTTTGGGTATCGGTGGGTAGCTGTGTCGACAACGTGCGGATTTTGGTGCTCGTTTCTGCGCTTGCCAACGCTTTGGGCTGTAACATCAGCGACCGGCCTGTTGCCGGCTCCGCGCCTGAATGGTAATCCGAAAAGTCTGCTATGGCGTTTTTCCGAAAATTCTGTCGGAATGGCGTACGTTATTGTATTTTCATCCTTTCCGTCGATAAGCCATCTGAGAGCCAAGGTGAGTCGGTCGATAAGTTGAACTTGGTTTTTGCACATAATCGGGGTGCCTGGGGACTCAATCGGAACGCAAGCGATGTCAATTCCCGGCTCAGGTTTCCCACAGGCACTGGGCCCAGTTGGTTATCTTAACGACTCGTATGCCACCATGACCACAGGGCAGACAAGGAATCGTTGACGCAGTAGCGAGATTCTGTGCTACTATGCAAGAGTGGCAGAGCGAGCAAACTTCTTTTGGAAAAGGAGGTGTATCTGTAAGGGCGGAGCCATTATGGGTTTCTGAAAGCGGGACAGCAAGTTTAGTAGCCACGTTTTTGTCACTGATTTCTAGCGGTTTTAAAGCCAAGGCGCATCTAATCAAGGGGGTAGATCATGAGAAAGTTGGTTATTCTTTGTTTTGGACTTTTTTTTGACGGCAACTTTCGTAAACCCTGTTTATGCAGATGACAAACTGATCAAATTAGGAGTCATGTTCATCAGCTCCGGCCAACTCGGAGGCTACCTGTTCGGACGACCGGCCTAATATCGGCGAACGGCATGTAGACGGCGGACAGCTCACGGATCATTCGGATTTCTTCTCGGAGCGGCCTGTGTCGTTTTTTGAACAGAAACCTATAGATACAGTTCTTGGCGCACTGCCACGGGGCGTTCTCCATGAAGATCCATTGCACAGGTCACTCCAAGTTCCCGCTGCAACCTCCCTCTCCACGATTCGTTGCAGAACATGATGTCGGACACGGCGACGTTCCTTCCCCGCTGGGCCTCGCTTCGGGCCTTCGGCAGGTTGGAGTTCCAATCGCGGTTGATGTCGTTGTACCGGCTGCAACCCAGCCGTTGGAGCTCGTACATCAAGGTACTTTTGCCGCTTCCAGGTAATCCGGCAACGCCGATAACTGCCATTGTGGTCTCCGGTTCACGGTTACTTTCGGGTTCTCGAACCCGCACATTCAGCCTCTAACGACTCTCGCGTCGAGGAGCGCTGTACAACGTAGCCTCTGGCGTCTTTTTCTATGCAAGCTGGTTCTTCGTCCATTACTCTTGTCCCTTTGGTCAATTCTGTAGACGAGATTAACATAAATGTGGTTCTTTCCGCAAACGTGGCACTTGAAATCCCGGGGGGAGAATGGATGAGAATGCCCGCTCAAACGCCCTGGGGAACCTCTATCCCCTCTGGAAACAGCATGGGGATTTTCATTCCATTTTTGCAGCAGTACCTGTCTCAGGAGACCGGCAGAAGCGTTTCCCGCGATGAAAGCAAGACCGTAATGTACGGCATCTCCTATGGAATGTCCCAGCAAACCCTGGCAGATGAGCTCGGCATTCCCGAACAGGAGGCCTCCCGAATCATAGAAGTCTTTTTCGACATGTTTCCGAAAGTGAGGCTGTGGAAGGAAAAAGTAATAAAAGAGCTAAGGGAATACGGGAGCAAGCATGGAATTGCCGGCAGATACCTGCGAACTCCCATGGGAAGGCGCCGCAGCTTTGACCGTTCCTTTGCAAAAGACCCTGGAGAGGCCCGCAGGGCAGTGAATTTTCTCCTGCAGGGACATGTGGCGGATCTCATAAAGCAAGCCCAGGTTGGCCTTTACCATGAGATGACGAGAAGAAATATGCGGTCAAGGATAATACTGCAGATCCATGATGCCCTGTACTTTTCCGTTCAAACGGAAGAGTTGGAAGAAATGCAGGATCTGGTGAAACAGGTTATGGAGAAACCTTTGAATGTGCAAGGCCTTGTCTGCTCCATTATAATGAGGGTGGATCAAAAGGTCTCAAGCGGCCATGCTGATTAAAGTCATTTTCTGCTTAAGCAGATCTCCGATTGCTTCACAGGCAGCCCAATTCCATGACACTCCGTTCAAAGAACTGACATCGCTTCTCGCGAACGGAGAACGCGATACGCGAAAGAAATAGAAAAGGGAATAGGGATACCTGCAAAGAAAGGAAAATCGCGCAGAATCGTTCTCAGGTGCCTTACAATTCGCGTCTTTTTTCCTTCCGCACTCATGGGCTCAACTTCTGTAAACATGGAAACCGTTTGCCGAAGCAGTCCCACAGTCATCATCGATCTTCTGAGCGATGTCAGCCTGGGGCAACGCCATTGGACCTTCCCCAAAGTGAAACTCAAAAAAGTGCCCCTGGATGAGCCACGATAGCAGAAGGGCCGCTACAAGTGCAAATCATGGCAGCGCATTCTTGAGAGATTTGTCATTATGGTCGGGACAAGACAGGTGCACACACTCCGTCACATTGGGGAGAGTCAAAAAACCACTCTGTCCGCATAAAGCTCGCCTCAGAAGGCAATAAGACCGAGTAAACAGTCTATTTCTTTGGTGACCACCGAAATAAAATCTTACTCAACAATAAAGAATGTGTATTAAGAGTAGCGATCTGAAAATTTCTGAAAAAGCGCTACCCCTCCAACTAAGTTGTCTACTTTGTCTTTCGTTGGAGATGAAACTAGTTGACTTTTCGGCCGAATCAGTGTTATTCCGACTGTTAATATAAGACTTTCAAAAGACTAAGAGTCACAAGCTCACCGGGGTGAAGCCGTGGACAGGAGACTATTCCTTTCCCAACTGGCAACTGAGCGAAGAAGTGTTGACGTTTGCTGAAGCTGCAAAGTCTTCAACGTCCGTTGGTCCATTTTCTTTACTGATCTTTGGATTAGGGGGAAGAGATGAAAAGGTTTTCTATCATTATGATGGCAGGGTTGCTGATAGTAGCGATCACAGTACCCGCCCTTGCTTGGGAATATTCAATGACAGGAGAGGCCGAATACCGCTTTCGCTACTTTGCACGGCAAGGTTCGGAAGACATCTTCGGAGGGCCGGCCGGTATAAATGCTGTCGGAGTAGCGACGGGAACCAATGGGCTGGCCGGTCCTGTGGCCAACACCCTGTTGGTGCAGGGATTTGCAGCCAAAGGAGCGGATGCGTCGATCAGCGATACCCGCGTTTGGTTTTTTCCTGAAATCCGTGTCAACCCGGCTGTACGGTTGCGGGGGGAATACTGGGTCACAGGTACAAACCTCCGCGGTGTCTATGATGGCACCGGCATTAACACCACTAATTTGCCCCCTGATAACTGGACCAGCAATCAGGGTTACAACGGATGGTATATTCAAAGTGATGGCAATCCGGGCAACGGAACCACTCCTTCCGGTATGAGCGTGGGAATGTGGGACAAGTTCTGGGCTACCGCGCAGCTTCCTTGGGGCATCTTTGCGGTCGGCAGGCGTCCGTTCCCCTTTGGTCTAGGTTGGTCTACCCTCCACGAGAAGGATGCCAACACTGAGACTTGGTTGCTCGTCATACCTTATGGTCCGATGTCATTCATCTTCGGCCAGGGTCTGAGAAACCGCAGGTGACGCTTTCGTGGTCAACAGCATCCCCATAGTGGGCGTTGCAAATGCTGCTCCTGATTTCCCACAAACAGTAAACCCTTTGAACGCAGCCATGGGTACCTGACAGAACCGCATACGGCCGTGGGACGGCGCTTTAGCCCTGGTGTATCGCAACGGCCCCCTTGACATGGGAACCATTCCTCGGTGGATTACCTACGCGGATCAGCATTTTTTACCTCTCGTCCCGGCTGGACCTGCAGGGCGAGACGATCACAACCGGGGACCACTTCAGGGTCTTTTCTTGAATGGGACGCATCTCAATAGCGGAACGACCCCTATTTACGGTGACATCAATTTCATATTGTGGGAAACCTATTTCAAATATTCTAATGGAAGATTCTTCCTCAACGCAGAGTACACTTTCGAGTCCGGAGACATACCCAGGAAAGGCGGGCGCCCCATCAGCGTCTGGGGAGATGCCTGGGAACTGGAACTAGGTGTTATGTCGGGCCCTGCCAAAGTTTCTCTGGCGGCCTTCTATCATAGCGGCGATGATCAGACGCGGCGGTGTGCTTAACGTCAGCAACGCCTCGGGCCAGTTGGCCACTGGTGTTAACGTCTCTGACAAGTTCACCCGGTATCTCGTCTTCGGAGGGGCCCAAGAGGCTATCAAACCTTACCAGTTCCTGATGGGCATATACGGAACGGGCAACAATAGCTATGACCTTAGAGGCTATTGCACCTTTACCGACTTCCTGGCCTACGCTGCAAGGGTTGATTATTCAGCGGCTTCGAACTTGAACGTGTTTGCTTCGTACATATATGCCAATCGTGCGAGTAATACTGGCACCGGTATCGGTACGTTCACCGGTGGCCGAGCCCCCAGGGTGGCACTGCCGGGAGTTGGACTGGCTATTCCAAACGTCCCGGACAATTATCTTGGATGGGAAGCTAACCTAGGTCTGAACTGGAAGCTCCTGGAAAATCTTACCTTTAATTCGACGTTTGCATACTGGCAGCCTGGTAATTGGTTCCAGTGGGCTTACCAAGATTACGGGTCCACCACAATTACCACCGTTAACGGTAACTGCTTTTTCTGTGAACCCCAATCGCGGCATCGATCCTCTGATTGGCTTCCAGACAAGCATCCTAATAGACTTCTAAGCGTGCTCAAGGGGGCTAAACAAAGAACCCGGGGGGGGATTTTTACCTCCGGGTTCTTTTTCGGCTCATGATTCCGACGTAATCTTGGCTCCCTGAAAATCGATCATGATTGAACGATCAAATTCAGGTCGAATCGGCTCTCTTTCCTTTCACCACTCCAGCTCATCCGATTTCCCTCAACGTCACTTTATTTTCGCCACCATATCAAATGGTTGAGGGGAAGAACATACATTTCTTTGTTTACCCGCCGAATAATCCAGGATAATAGCAATCTGTCTTAACGTGGGAGCCTGGCCCCTTTGAGGACTGAAGATCAAATATTCTTCAGTCTATGTCAATCCAGAGTTTCGGCATCCTCTTTCGCATACCGGAAAGCCTTATCCCATTCTAGCCCCTTCAGTCTGTATCCATCAGCGTCACTCAGGATCTTCACGTCTTCCAGCGAAATGAAACCATCGTCATCGGCTGTAATATAGCCCTCTTCAAGAATTACGGCCAAGTCGTACTTGTTCCAGCCGCTCCTCTGTGCAGCTTCCTTCCTTGTATATTTGATTTCGTACATTTACTTTTCCTCCTTTGATTCAGTGTCATAATCTCCATTGGCCCATGCAAAAGCCATCCGCAGATTGACGCCAGAGTTAATAAGGTTTTTGACACGGGTCAGCAGATCTATGTCCTCGGGTGTGAAAACCCGCTGAGAAATGCTCCCCATATCAATGCGCTGGGGAGAGATCAGCCCCATGTCCTCCCATCTGCGAAGCGAGGACGGGTGAATTCCTGTTGCCTTTGAAACAGCATTTATTCCATGAAACTCCATAATAGCCTCCGATAAAGAAAGATTTGTGGTGCGAGAAACCGCTCGCTCTCTGGAACAGGAAGCAGGTAAGTTAAATCGGTGCCGGTATGGAGAATGCGGATGGGTGATTACGGGAAGCAACTTGTATAACGAAATAAAGCTGTTAACTTTACGTCATTTTTAGCACCATCAGATCAATATGCTTGAGGTGGAAAACATAGAGAATGTGGCCAGAAGCTCTAGTCGCCTAGCGCATTATTGGGAGCAAGACAAGCCTTCACAGGCCCGAAGCCAAGGACAAAAGGAATCCTTAAATCCTCTGAAACAGTCTGTTCGGACAGCGCTGATCAAAAACTCGGGTCACTTTGCCATAGCGCTTTTCAGGACGGATACCCCAATGAACCCGCTAATCTCCTACAGTTCCGGAAAGGTGTCGCCTCTAAAATGGTTGATGTAGTTTTAGGCCTGTCCACGTCTTGCAATGTCTTTCCAACATCTTGATATCGTCTGTTAAGACCGCAATCACGCAGCCTTTTTCCGGCCAATCATGAGAAACACGTTAAAACGACTGTCTGCTCCATCCGGAAGCTGCTTCGTCATTTCTGCCGCCTTCATGTCCCGAACGTCATCAAGTCCTGCTTCTGCAAGGTACTTGCGTAACGTTGACCGATCGAATCCGAAGTGGAACACCCCTTTGTTGTCGCTGTGAAACCGTCCGCCCTCGAGATCCAGATCGGTTATACACAGATATCCGCTGGGGTTTAGAACAGCGAATAACGTGCGGAGAAGCGCCCTGACGTCTTGCACATGGTGAAGGGTCATGCTAGTCACGACGAGATGATAATTGCCGTCCAGGACGTCGCCTTGTTCCATGTCAATAAATCGAGTCCTCACGTTTGCCAAATGCGCTTTTTCGATCTTAGCGTTGAGCACGTCCAGCATTCCTTGTGAACTGTCAACGGCCGTTACTGAATGGACGAAAGGCTGTAATCGTAGAGCCAGAAGTCCCGTCCCGCAGCCGAAGTCCAAAATATCCATGTTTGGAGTCAGCTCAATGGCTCTCGATATGGCGTCAGCGATATCTCGGGCTAGCCTGACTCGTCTCGGTTCATCGTCCCAGGTAGCTGCCGACTGGTCGAAATCCCTCTTTTCATTATTCATGTCAATTGCTCCCGCAAAACCCCGTGCCTAGCCAACATGCGATGATCGCCGGCTGAATTTCCACGAATAGCGATCTATAGGGGCCTCTTTAGCTCTTCACCGCTCTCGTGCCTCAGATTACCGCTCGACAGAGATCTATTTCGTTCAGATGGTTGACCGGAAGAAAACATTTTTGTCCTGCCGTAGAATAATCCGGGCTAATGGATCAGCAGTCTTTTCCGTTAGAGGTGTCATCACGAAAGGCTCTCATTAGTTGACTGTCCGTAAGCTTCAACCAGTTCAAAACTTCCATATCAGTCAGATGGCCTGCTTTCAGCATACTATTCAAAAGTCTCTCCAATTGCCGCGTGGTAAGAGCGTACTTTGATAACACTACTGATTCTTTAAGACCCTGACGAATATCCCTTACCAGAGATCGCACATTGAGCATTTTAGTGGTCATAACTATTCCCTTGTGTAATTCATATCACAGCCTTTGACATTCTCAAAGTAAGTACCGACATGCACCAGAGGTCAAAACTGCTCATAATGCCTGAGGAATAATCTACCATATCCAGGTAGAAGAGAAAATAGGTGTTCCTTGTCGAAGGCAAGCGACACACGAACAAATTGGATTCAAGTGGACATTACAGGTTCTGCTGTCACTGATTGTCTCTCGCTCTCGGGAGAAAAACCGCTAAAAATAAAAGCCGCAAAGGATAGCGGCTCTTTGTACAGAGTAATCATTAGAGTGCTACCATAGCTTGCACTGGTCTGAATACGCACACTGACCGCATTGCCAGTCTTCTTTGGGGTAGAACACACCCTTTTCGATCCCCTGCCACACGGATTTCACAAGCCTGATGAACCTATTTCGGTCAGCATCCGTTCGCGTGGTCTCGTATCTGACAACCTCCGGTTTCTGGGTCTTCAGAAGAACATCCAACCGGAACTTTGTCTCCCCATTGAACCCCAAAGACTGGGCTCCCAGGGAATAGCATGTGAGCTGAAGGTTTGACTGGACGTGTTGATCTGAATAACGTTTTGAGGCTGTTTTCAGATCGACGACTGTCACTGTACCATTCGGGGAAAGCTCCACTGTATCAATCCATCCGATCACCGGCGGAATAGAATCGCCCAGGCTGACTTCAAATGGTTCCTCAATTCCGACAATCTGAACGGAAGGATCGAATGAGTTTATGAAGGCTTCCAACATGGCTTGGGCTTTTTTGAACAACGATGTTTCAGAATCGCCGTTGAAGAATTTAATTTCGCTTTCCTTTGATTTCGCCGCCCAGATTTCCCGGTACACGTCATGCATCTGGGAAACGGAGATAGGATCACCCTCCAGGATGCTCTGGTAAAATGCTGCTACTGCTTCATGGATTGCAGAACCGAATGCCAATGGTGCCGGCGTGAATTGCGGTTCAATCTGTTCCACATAATGAAGGTTGTACTTAAGCGGACACATGAGATAGGTGTTCACTTGGGAATACGACAGATGGGCTTTGTTTTCGTCCATGTAATCCTCTCTATTCTTTTATGGAATGGATTGCCGACCCGAGCATTTCCGTTCGAACGGATGGAGCGTTTCGGGTCAGCAGGTACGGCACAATCCGGCCACAGAACAAAAAGTCTCTGAGTTTTCCGTTCGAACGGAAATGTTTTCGCGCGAATTTTCTACTTCCCGTTCAAACGGGGAGTTGGACAAATCTGAATTGCTCTAAGCAGCGATCTGGGTCTGGAGATATTGAATCAGGCGGGAAGCATCGGCAACGGTGAGGTCTTCAAAACGTGTGGCCTGAAGTGGCGAAAGCATTCTCTCTATATCTTCCTCGTGCATCTTGGTCTTGCGAGAGAGTGCATATAATGCCCTGCATTGTGCCTGGCTGGCTTTGCCAGTACCATTATTCGCCAGGTTTTGATTCCGGTTTGCCATTGCCATTGCTGTCTTGAAATACCGAAGCGGGCTCTTTGTTCCCGTTTTGCTCAATCGGAGCAGTATCAGAGACCACGTGAGACACCTCCTCCGCTCCTGTATATTCCATTCCGTATCCCGAAAACCGCAAAGCCCTGGCTATTGATCGGGTCTCGGCCAACTCCAAGAGGCTATCCGCAAGACGTGCATCCCTTTGTGCTGAGGCTGTACCAAGCCCGGAGAATGAGCCTTTATCCGTTGCCGTTGTCGCCTTGACAATAGCCAGAGAATCATCCAGTTTGACGATCTCCGTTTGAATACTGAGCTTGCCGTTATTCTCATGGGCGAGCCTCAGTCTTCCACCAACCCTGGGGAAATATGATTCGATCCATTCCCCATTGATCTTCTGCTTGCGTGAAACAAGCTCGTCTTCGCGAAATCCGTTTGCAAATGTCATCGTTTTTTCCTTCCTTATTAAAGTGTGCTCATGCCTCTGTCGGCCCTGTAATAAGCCGTGTACGCTGAAGCACAGTGGCAGACCCATCCTAAAGTGCCGCCAGATCCAATCCACAATCCCGGTGTGATAATGAGCCAGAAAACTCCTCGCAAGAAGTCTCCGTTATAGATTTGCCCGGCTCCGGGAATAACCAGGCTCAATACTGCTGCTATTCCTGCTTTGCTCATAGGGCCTCCTTTCTTATTTGCTTCCAGCGCCCAGCGCCAGAGTACCCGCAACCAGAGCCACAATCACATCGTCCAGCCATCCAGCGACAGGGATCACATCCGGTACGATATCGATGGGTGATATGATGTAAATAAGCGCCAGAAGCAGAATCAGCAGCCTGGAGCCGCCTCCCTCGGTTTGCATTGCTTCACCTCCTCATGAATTCTTGTGCGCACTGCAAGCGCAGTTTGTCGCTTGACCTCTTGTTGTATCGTTAACTCATTAAATATATTAAATAACAGCGCGCAAGCGTGGGCTTTGGCCGATGCTGCCGGGAAGTGAACGGCGCTCAAGGGTTGATTAATGAAATAGGGAAATGCGGGAATGGGGAAGAGTTAAAGCGGATTCGGAATGTCGGGTGATGGGAAGGGGCGGCGTGGAGGAGGTTTTTAAGGGAAAAAGATGGAAAGGAGGATGAGGACAGGGTTTACGTGCTTGGACAGACAAGTTCAGTGTCAGAGCCGATACTCCCCCCTTATACTGATCTCATAAATCGAATATTCATCAAAAAGGCTGGACTTGGGCCCCAGAGAGTGCAGGCCGATGTAAAAACTTAAGCATATGATTGGCAATTCATAAGAAACAATCTATCTTTGAGGGAATACTGAAGAAAATTTAATTTTCAATCTCCGGTACAAGGCACAGACTTGGGACAAAGAACGCAGAGTGGTCGCCAAGATCGAGTGGCATTATGGGGAACTCTTCCCGCGGCTCGGGTTCATCGTCACCAACTCTAAGCTCCCGGCCGGAAATGTGGTCAAGGTGTACAATGGGCGTGGCGACGTTGAGAACCGGATCAAAGAAGGTAAGAACACGCTTCGCTGTGACAAGACCAGTTGTCGCCGATTTGCTGCCAACCAAGCCCGGTTGCTCATGGGAGTCTTGGCCTACAATCTCCTCCACATGCTCCGACAATTCTATCTCGTGAATGAAGAGGTCAAACGTTCAATGGAGTGGCTCATCAAGCGTCTGATTAAGGTCGGAGCGAAAGTCGCGTATCACGGTCGGAGGTGGTATGTTCATGTCGCGTCGGCCTTTCCTTTGGCTCAACATTATCGCTCCGTGTTCGGGTGACGAGCGCGGCGGAAAAATGTTTGACGGAGTGGCGGAGGGTGAAGTACGATCAAAAACAGGATAAAGGGAGCTTTTTCATCAACATGACGACGGTTTTGCTTCCGTCTGGTCGTGTGAGAGTCCAAACGGAGACCTTTTCGCGGTCAACCGGCCGATCCCTCTCACCTTCAACGGTGCCAAAACGCACAAAATGGCAAGACCGCCGCATAATTCCGGTAAACATAGATAGTTTATTCTGCCGTGAGGTACACGGCAGGCTCAGAAACCAAGGCAAGGGCCATGGTTTGGCTTGTTGCTGTTAGCTCTCGGATATTCATGTTTTTCCTTACGTGAAATGGCCTCAAGTCCCAATAATAAGTGCACAAACTTCCTAATCGTCAAGTGAATATTGGTCCAGGCGTTTGGATGCCCTTTTCTGATATTCACATTGTCGCAAGACGGGCACGCGCAAGGTCCTAGGCATTCGCTATGTTAGCACAAAAAACAGCGGTGAAAAGTTGGTCCTGTAAGACATCGGAGCGGTCTTCGGCAATCTCTTTGTCCATTGTGGGGTGTAAACGTCAGACAGGACAATGACGACTCACTGCGAGCTGGGACGACTCAAGTTGCCTTTCTTATTTCCGCCGATCTTCTCGATCAAATGTAAATAGGCTTCGGCTGTGGTATCCCACGAGAAACGCTCCATTCGTTTTCTTTGTTCCGACAGTTTTTTGTGCAGTAATTCCGGTTCACACAAGAAGGCAATAATCTTGTTTGCCACATCTTGAGGTTCTTTTGGATTAAAACGCAGATCCGGATCATCCACCACTTCCTTAAGAGCAGCGACGTCTGCGACTAATGGCAAAGTGCCAAAACGGAGTGCTTCCAAAGGGGTGAGCCCAAAGCCCTCGTATAATGAGGGCAACACGTGAAGACTAGCATTGTGATACACTGCTCCCATATCTTCGTCAGAAACAAGTCCCGTCAGCACCACTCCGTTCTCGTTCAACTGTTCAAATGACCAGCCCTGGAAACGAGTCTTCGCACTGTCACTCTCGAAACTTTGTCCTGTGATTACCAACTTGAGCCTTGGATCAGCAGATTTCTTGACAAGGAGGAAAGCTTTGAGGAGCATTTCAAGGTTCTTATGAGGCTTAACGTTTCCAAGTGCCAGTATATATGGCACGCTCACACCATAGCGGACTAGCCGATCGACTGACATATCAACCGGCAGAGTGAAGGAGCGTCCCGGTCCGTTGGGAATGGTAATCACTCTTTTTGGAAGAACACGCAGATGAGTGAGAATCTCCTTACGGGTGAATTCCGAAGGTGAGACTATCATGGCCGCGTTTCTCAAAACTGCGCGGAAAAAGAAATGAGCATAAATCCTCTTGCCCATTCCACCGAAGAACTGAGGAAGGACGAGATGCGCCAAATCGTGAACTATCACAACAATCCGCGAAAAAGTAGAGACTGGAATGTTGTAGTGCGGACAGAGCAGCACGTCGGTTCCCCGAAGCACTCGTCGGGGAAAGCCGATCTGTTCGCCAATGGAGTAGATTGGCTTTTGGAATGAAACAAGCTCTGTATGGTCGTTTACATAATGGGCCAACTTATCTGGATCACCGAGCAGGACGAAGCGATGGGGCGCAGCGAGTAGTCGAGGAACCACTTCCTGAATTACCGTCCCGATACCGCTTCGGTCGATCATTCTGCAATCAATGGCAAACTTCATTTGCCTAGTGTATCACAGTCGAATCCTGAGCGCGGGGTCTGTAGTAAAGAATTTATTTTCGAATGAGCTTATACTAGCCGCCCATTTCGTCTTTCTGCAAAGGATTGTGTCAATTTCGGGGGTTTTCTTGAAAGAGGGATGCAACTCATGCTCATACCCGATTACGGATCTCCTATGGACTTTGTACATACCCAAATCTCAAATCAAAGATTTGATTCGGAGCTTGCATCTTCCCTGTTCATGTTTGCCGGAGTTCACTAAGTAGACCCCAAGGCCTTTTGACAGAGGAAAAGCTCTTCCATTGATCTTGACCCTGTCCAGGGCCAGCAAATCATCTACTTCAAGGGGCTGGAAGACGCTGCGTCTGTCTGCGATCTTGTAGGTGGCGACGGCATCTTTGGTGGCATCCACTGCGTATTTCGCTTCAAGAGGTGATTGCCGTTCGTTCATACATCCCATTTTTCCTTATATTCGAGATCGAAACGGATCATCCCCCCCTAACTTAGCCCACACGTGTGTCAAATAAGGTCAAACGAGCAGGAAGTTTTTTCGCAAAGACTTCGCTCACAGGCAAGGGCCTTTAGTAGTTTGATGCAGCTACTTGAATCTCATCCCTTATCCGGGTTCGAAAGGAGGTTGGCTCAAGAACTATTGCTGCCGAACCAAATCCAAGAATCGAGAAATGATATCATAGTTGATGGGAACTTCTAGCGAAATCTCCGCTCTTCCGTCCGAAAGCTGTCTGATTTCTTGTGTGGGATGCCAAATTCTTTCACGAACAACGTGAGCAGCCGCTGAAGAAAATCGAATTTTCACGCGTTGCGGTTTCCTCGAATGACATAAAAAACGGCCTGAAATATTCCCTTGGGACATAAAAGGACTCGTCCAGGACGTTGAACCCTCTGATCCCATCGATCGAATAGCCGGAATAATAGTTCTGGGTATCCTGACGTCATTTTGACGTCGCTTTTTACGTACTGATTCGTATCCATAAGACTTCAAACTGCTTAATGGGTATTGATTTTTCAAGGGAATTCGTCGCGTAGCCGCTTCAGTATTGGTTTGTACTCTGTCTTCGGGATGCAGGGGTCGCTGGTTCAAATCCAGCCGCACCTGACCTCGCACAAAAAAGACAGCCTGATCGACCAGCGGGCTGATGTTGGCTACTTCTTGATCCATATCTAGCCCCCCTACAGAGTACCCTGCCGCTCAAACGCCGTGCACACCGTTCCAGGACCGGAACCAACCACCTTGCGACTCCTTTATAACAATTATTACTTAAGCCGTTCCCGACAAGAAATCAATGCACCCTATTAGGATCGGCTTCAGAGAGGGCCATGGAGCTAAAAAAAAGCCCGACCGTGCGGACCGAGCTGGGAGGGAACGGCCGGGCTTTGGTCGGGCTGAAGAATTGCTATTCAAAGTGCCGTTGGCAAAGATGTCGTGTTCCGGGTGTTTTCGGAGTAGCCCGGCACATGCCATCACGTCAAAACATTAGAGCCATCTTGAGGTATCCACCTTCAACAGTAGCGTCTATCTGCTTGAAATCGTTGTACCCCTTCTTAAAGTTCACGTACCTGTAACCCCCTGACAAGGAGCCCCATCGTCCGTTTCCCATCGGGATAGTGTACTTCAGACCAGTCATTATGTCTGAACCCACGGCTTCGTCCAGGAAGGCAAGACCGGCTCGGCACTCAAGGGAAAGGTTTCCCGAGAAACGTGCTGATTTCAAACATCGCTCGAACTCCAGACCTGCCATTGCCATATTGAGTTGATGATCAAAGGTAGCCCCACTACCCCAACCGGACCAAACTGTCCCACCAAAACTTAGCTTGTCGTCGAGCCGTACGTAATCTGCGAAAACGCCCACCCTAGTCCGGTAGTTAACTATCGGGTCGTAAACCACACCTGCACGCTGGTACAGCCGTTGCCATTTTACCTGAGTGCCCTGACCATAACCGTACCAGTAGTATTGTCCGCTACCACCCGAGCCGTTCAATTCCATGGGCATTATGGAATACCGGAGGGACCACTTCGGTCGGAACTTGTAGCTTAGTGAAAAGGAACCAACTGCGCCATGGTCGGGTATGCCCCAATCGGCGTTGAGATCCTGATCCGGCGAGCCGCCCCATCCCGATCCCCATCCCCAATAGGGGTTGGAGAGACGAATTTTACCCTTGATTCTGGCAAAGATGACTTGGGCCTCCGCTTCCCAGCCTTTGGCCCTGATGGCCGGGAGGCAAAATTCCACCGTCTGTGGATCGATGGGGATGAATTCGGGCTGGACCATGTAGATAGGGCGGACCTTCTGGATCTTGTCTGCTTTGACTCTTGTATGACCCTTGAGGTCAGGTGTGGGTGAGGCAGCGCGATCTGTTGGTGGGTCAGCAACGGCCTGCCTGATGGAGTCCGCTGCCGCTCCGGTTGCGAATACTAAACTAAAATAAATTAGACATACCAGTAGCGTAGATAGTTTTCTTCTCAACATACCCTCCTCCACACAGATAATGATCTGTTATCAAGGTGTTTATATGCTATAAATTATTTGTCAAGCTAAAAATGATGAATTTATGCCAAGATATCTCGAAATACCATAATTTATGTTAACTATCAGCGGGGATGTAGATAATTCACTGGATGATATACCGGTATCACCTGAATTATACTTGTTTTTGTGTGGTGTTGTGTGCGCTCTGGGACCTCTTAACCTCCAATTAAGGGTCGACCTTTCACATGAACCTGATTAGCGTGAACACTACCCACGGTGCTCCATTTTGCTTGAGTCATCACGTGCCCTAGGTCTTGTCCCCGCACACGCGAGGGCCAACCGTTCACTGCATTCCAGCAACAATTCCTCGCAGTATAATCAAGATCCTATCGTCTCTTTGCCAGAAGGGAGTGCCATGGGGGAATCTTGTAACAAGACCGCCACCATTTGGCGAGATACACGGGCTCGAAAGGGACTGAAACGGCTTTATAATTACTGACAAAGATTGAAATGACTGAGGTATCGAGGCCCCTCGGTGAGTTGGTTGGAAGGGTTGGCAGCCTGTCACGTCGGAGGTCGAGGGCCGGATAAGGGGATACCAATCTTGTACGCACCTTGTACGCAAATTTGGAAACCAAGGCGGATTGAAAGGGACTGAAAGGGACTGTCGGGGATCGACATGACTGGGGTTCCTGGATACGTGGTTGATTTTATTGAGTGGGTTCCCGCCACCAAAAATCGCTAATATCAGGAGGTTGGGAAGTTACACCGTCCTATGGAGTTGAAGCCATTATCCGCGTAACGTCACCACAAGTTTCGGAAAGGCTCTTCCGGTTGGTTGTCAGGGAAGCTCACCCCCCTGTAGGTAACTCGGTAGGTTTCGGCAGTGGCATCCGTCACGGTAGATATTTTCCCCACTGGGGTAAGGATTTCAGCAACGCCGTTCAAGGCCGTCCACTCGACCGGCCAGCTCAACATCTCTTCCAGCAAATCCATTTCCTGATTAAACCCCGCGGATCTTGCAATCCCAGCGAACTTTGCTGCCATTTGGACGGTGGGCTGACAGTCGAAGCTGCAGGGCAGATGAAAAACGAGTCTTATCCCGATCCATTTCAGCAGAACGCTACACCAAGACACTTCCGGTATTTCGACATGAGTGGGACTGATGCTTCTTTTCTTTGTGGTGTTTTGTGCCATTGGCCATGTCGTGTCCACGAACTCCTCTTCAGCCCGTGCGCGGTGATAGAAATCTGTGCAGCACGGCGGATATCCTAACAACCGTCCGATCGCTTCGTCGTCTCGGTTTAATTGTGCGGATTTCATGAGCTGGAGATCTCCGATGCGCCCAATGGCGCACCAGTAGTTGAATGGTTCGCCTTCGCGTGTTGCTGCCCGAGAGGAACCATATCCGTCGCTTCCACCTATTTTTTCCAGAGGGACCACATTCAGATCATAGGGAGCGAGCATGCCGATCAAGGCTCGCAGGTCATTCGGGGCGACGATTCTGATTGAACAGGCTCGGATTCCAGCCAGCACCGACCTCCATTCCAATTCTGAAATGCACGCACTCACTTCACGAATTCGCGGCTTCCAGACCGTCCTCGCATCCGCATTTTTCCAGTGATGTCTGGTGAATTCGTTGAACCGGTAACCAAGCCTTTGCATTGAGAATGATGACAACATCTGTTGCTCCGCACCAATTGCCTTGAGTATGTTTGAACGGTCCGTAGTTGTCAATGCGAAGAGCCGATCTGACGTTCATGTTGCGGCGATCCTTAAGGGTAGACAACCGGATTGTTCGTGGCAAGCCCATGGACCATTAGTGACCTCGCTACCGGACGGCTTTGGCGCAATTGCTAGTGTCAGGCTTTCAGCGCTCACATCCTCACAGAAATCCATGGTTCCTTTTTTTTGTTGACATAGTTGTCTCGTGCCGCGACGATGGGATATAGTGTCGACACGACACCGGCTTGACTCTCTTGCCCCTTCCCGGAAGAAAAGAGGGAGAGGGCCGAGGAATTGTTGAGAACACGGCCCAGGGATGCGATTTTTTGGATATTTGATATCGGCTCAGAATTTTTATCGGCAAGCGAGCGTTTGGCGCTATGCCAATTGACCGTGAGAGCGCGGCCCGTGGTAGATAGCTTGGCAGCATCAACGAGTTGAAAGGCTTTAGTGAAAGAACCATTACTCGGTGAATAGTAGTCCGCGGGGCATAACACAACGTATAGAGCGCCCCCCAACAGTATTGGTAGCGTTCGGCGGATGGAGTAGGCCTCTGTGCCACCTTCAAGCATTGTAACAACAAGGTAACTGCCAGGAATTAATTGGTGGGGCTCAGTCTCGCCCAATGACAGCGTGTCCGAAAAGGAGACGACATGACTCACAGGAGGCAATTATGAGAGACGACGAGAAACACAAGGAAACAGGAACCGCAACACCCAGCGAGCCGTCTGAGGAACCAAAAAAACTGGACAGGGGAACCTTCCTTAAGGCGTTGGGGGTCGGCATCGGGGCAGTAGGACTAGACATGTTTGCCGGAATCCAGGCGTCAGCACGAACCGATCCTGAACTTGAAACTGGTCGCATCGGCATTCAGAGATTGATGCGCGGCATCCTGGAAAGTCCGGGAAAAGCCGAAGCATTCGTAGACAATCCCATAGATGTTGCCCAGGAATATGGAGTTCACATAAGCGAGGGTGATGCAAAGAAGATCCGAGAGACATTGATGAAATTGACTGTCCAAGCGGGTGACAGATTGGCCTTGGACCCGGGCCATCAGGACTGGGCTCACCAGGATGGAAATTGGCATGACACCTATAACAAGACCGTAACACCCAGGGGCAAAGACAAGACACCGACGGACACAACACCGACGACATCCCCATCAGGAGGCAAGCGGCAGCGGAAGGGGAACTAACCAATCCGATGCGCCTAGGTCGACGGTGGTGAGACAACAGAGGATCTGACGAGCCAGAGGTCGGGTTGTCTTCGGAGAGAAGGCCGTGCTCGGCTGTCGGACTATATTCCCGGCACAAGCTCCATGCTGGGTTTACTCTACATCTCGGTCCGGAGAGGTCCTCAGACGGGAGTGGGTATCTTGGATTGGGAAACGACCACCAAGCTAATCTTGATGGTGGCGCACAGCGCATCGAGAAAACCGGACGGGTATGTCAGACTCGGCCATGCGTGCAACAATAGGTGCGTCTTCTGTACACCTGCGGCGACAAAACTGCACGGAAATCGAGATACGCGGGCTGTAATCGACGCTGTGGACCAAATCATATCCGAAGGTCAGGTTGGCCGAATGGTTTACTCAGGCGGCGAACCGACGGTGCGACCTGATCTTCCGGAAATTTTGAGTACGCCAAGGGCTTGGGGATAGATGAGCAGAACATACAGACTAACGCGTGCAGACTGTCGGACCGTGTTCATCTTGAGGATCTGCGCGATGCCGGCCTGACTTCTTGTTTTGTTTCGATTCATGGGCCGGAAGCGAGCGTTCACGACTGGCTAACCCGTTCCCCTGGAGCGTTTGACCAGACCTGTGCCGGCCTGACCAATCTCGACGGCCTGGGAATACCTTTTGTAACCAATACCGTCATTTGCCGTCAGAATTATCGACTTCTGAGTGAATTGGTCGTCTTTCTTGGCCGGACGTTCCCGTCCGTCAGGTACAATCAAACTTAGCTATCCGCGGTTGCAGAACGGCGCCGCTGATAATTTGACCGAAGTCATAGTCCCTTTATGGGACGTAGCACAGTCCGTCCGAGATGCCATCATCAGGGGCAAAGAAGTAGGAGTCTACGTCGAAACCGAATCTATGCCAATTTGTTTGCTCGGCCCAAACTATGACAGGGCCGACAACTTCTACACAACAAGGTACAGTTTATCTGACCTGACCCATTTCGATTCCAACTACTGTCGCCAGCCGTCGGATGTATTTTACAAGGTCTGCGGAGATTGTGAAGTCCGCAGTCGGTGCCTTGGCATTGATATCCTGCACCACGAGGCGTTCGGTGAAAACCACTGCTTCTCACCAGTTTCCTTCGCCGATTTGGTGCACTGAGAGATAAGACAATAGAGGATCGTGAAACGGAAGTACGTGCCATGGATTGGGAAACTGCGACCAAAGTCATATTCAAGGTTGCCCAAAACGCTCCAAGAAGAGTCTATGGGTATGTCAAGCTCGGTTATGCGTGCAACAATAGTTGTCTTTTCTGCACGGCCGAGTGGAAAAAAACCCACGGAGATCGTGACACGCGTACGGTCATGGACGAGATCGAGCGAATCATGTGTGAAGATCAGGTTGTCACGATGGTTTACTCAGGTGGAGAACCGACGGTGCGACCTGACCTTCCGCAAATCTTGAGGTACGCCAGGGGCTTGGGGATAGATGAGCAGAACATACAGACCAACGCGCGAGACTGTCGGACCGCGTTCATCTTGAGGATCTGCGCGATGCCGGCCTGACTTCTTGTTTTGTTTCGATTCATGGGCCGGAAGCGAGCGTTCACGACTGGCTAACCCGGTCCCCTGGAGCGTTTGACCAGACCTGTGCCGGCCTGGCCAATCTCGACGGCCTGGGAATACCTTTTGTAACCAATACCGTGATATGCAAACAGAATTATCGCCTTCTTGGTGAATTGGTTACCCATCTTGGCCAGACATTCCCGTCCATTGGCACCATAAAGCTCAGTTACCCTCGCTTGCAAGGTGGGGCGGCAGACAACCTGTCGCGGGTCGTAGTCCCTCTGTGGGAGGTAGCGCCGATTGTCAGAGATGCCATTGACAGAGGAATTGAGGCCGGGGTTTACGTGGAGACAGAGTTCGTGCCTATTTGCCTGCTGGGCACAAGATTTGATCGAACTGACAACTTCAACACGACGCGGGTAAATTTGTCCGATCTCGCTTTTTCGGATTCCAACTACTACCGCCCTCCCGGCCAAATTTTCTACGAAGCCTGCGGTGTGTGTGATGTCAGGGACCAGTGCTCTGGAATTGATACACTTCACCACGAGACATTCGGTCACAACTCATGCTTCAAACCTATCTCCTTCGCCGATCTGACGCACTGAGAGGTGAGACGATGTTTTATTTCGGTCTTGAAAACGATCAATTCATTCACATGCTCACCCAATTGGACTTTGGGACCCAAGAGCCCTATTTTGACAACAACCTGTTTGGCGAAAATCCGCGGTTGAGTTTGACCCCCGTGGAGATCATTGAGTTTGGTAGCAGGGTCATGGTCATCGAGAAGCATGCAGGCTCCTGGTGCTATCTCGAACGGATCGAGTCCGAAGTATTCAGATCCCTTGATGGGAGACAACTGGGAGACTTAGTGGCCAACGTCTCCGAGGCGAACAAAGCGGAACTAGAGGAATTTGTCGTGCGTCTCTATTGGCGAGGCCTATTGGCCATCAATGGGCGTCGCTTTATCGAACCGAGCGTGTTCAACGAGGGACCAATTGTCCAGCCGGGAGGTCTCTTTGTCATAGTTCCCACTGAGCGCTGCAATCTGGCGTGCAAGTACTGCTCAGCCAAGTCTGACCCTTCCCGTCAGGAACGCATGGACTTCGCCATTGCGAAGAGAGCTATAGATCTCATAATCGACTTCGTCCCCGCTCGGGGAATAGTCGAATTTGCGGGTGGCGAGGCGTTCCTGGAGATAGATCTCATCGAACGCATCGTTGCATACGGCAGACAGGCCTCGGAGAAAGCGGGAAAACAGCTTAAGTTCGGAGCCCAGTCCAATGGAACATTGCTTACGCGAGACCTGTTGCAACGCATTGAGGATTTAGGGCTTTCAGTGAACATCAGTCTAGATGGAGACCGGGTTTCAAACGATATGACGCGAGTGTTTCCGGGAAACAAGGGAAGCCACGCGGCCATAACACGGACTGTAGAGTCGATGCGTGAAATGGGGATTACCCCTGCAGCCATATGTGTCATCTCAAAGGCAAATTATCGGAGGCTTGATAAGGTATTGGATTACTACGAGAAACTCGGCATGGACAGCATCAAACTGAATCCTGTCTCCAGGCACGGGCGAGCAATGACTGAGTGGGATGCACTTGCCCTCGAACCCGAAGAGTTCCTTGAGGCTCACACCCAATATCTCGATCTGGTTTTGCATGAAGGGTGCTCCGTGCGCGACGAGAACACCTCTATCATGTTCAAAATCCTCGGAACCAAAATTCACCCGTACCGATGCATGAGATCTCAGTGCGGGACGGGACGTGATTTCATGACCTTCGTGCCGAATGGCGATGTTTTCCCTTGCCCCCAGACCCGAGTGAATCCGGAATTCCGATTGGCCAACATTCTTGAAATCGAGCGGCTCAATGACATTTGGAAGAGCAATGCCATAATCTCAAAGCTCGCGGAGCGTCAGGTAGGAACAATATCCGAATGCAAGGAATGCACGATCAAGCGCTTTTGCGAGGCAGGCTGCCCTATAAGCAGTTATGAGCATTTTGGCACTACAGACGCTATCCATCCTTGGTGCCGATACTATAAGGGAATCTATTCAGAATTCTTTTCGAAGATTAGGGGAAGGAGACCGTTTAGTGGAGATTTTTTGGCCTGAGGCCAAAGTTTATGACAAGCATTTCTTTGGTGAGAATGAACACTGACCGGCGAAACTCCTGTGAGAGGAGGGTGATTCCGTGGGCGATTCAGAGCCGAGACACGTCTGGCAAGTCCCTCTGGACGCATTGTTGCCAGTATGGCACAAGAAGCTCCTCAATGATTTCAGCGAAGGGAAGGAGTTTTTCAACGTTTATGTGGACAGTCCCTTTTGTGTGGGCACAAAATGCCTCTATTGCTGCCATACTTCGAACATTATTAGATCAGCCTCGGGAAACCGGTTAGTAAATAGATACTACAACGAAATACTGCTCGACCATATCAAGGAATTCGAAGATGTCTTGTCCATTCGCACTCCCGATACCATTTACTTCGGGGGAGGCACGAGTTCCCTTATGAGCCTGGCCCAAATGGACACAGTCTTTAGTAAGTTGCAGAACACCTTTGACTTGAGGAATTCCGTTAAAGAAAAAAGATTTGAATTCAACCCGTGGCATGTTACCGAAGAGAAATTGCAGTTACTAGAGAATTGGAATTTTACGCACGTCACTCTCGGAATTCAAACATTTGACGAGACAGTATTAGAGTTCAATAATCGAAGCAGTCCGAGCCTAGACCAGTTGACAGTGCTGATGGACTTGCTGGAGAAATTCGACATTTGGTATAATATTGATTTGATGACTTTCATCTACAGAGATGACCTGGAGCAGGATCTAAGGATACTGAAGACCGACCTTGACGTGGCGGAAAAGACGCTTCACCCAAAGCGGATAACAGTGTATCCGAATTACTTTAAGTTGAGAAATCCCCAAGACTCAGTTCAGAGCAGGGAATATACATTCAATAAAATCAGGAGACTGAGAGAGGTAGTGTCCGATTTTTGTGCAAGGAATAAATATGTCGAAGCAAACAAGACGGTATTTGCCGACAGCGATGAAGACTTATATTCCAACTACCGCACGCAACACAGTCTCATTCGAAGGGAACTCCACGAGAGATTGAATTGGCCGCGGTATTCTTGTTCGGGCTGGCCGAACACAAATTACCATCAAAACGTATTAGCCTTGGGAGGATACGGAAAGCGAAGGCCTTATTCATATATCTCTAATAAATTATGCTATGAAACCTGCTGCATAGGCAATAACAAGACGTATCAACTTAAATATGTAGAGCCCGAATTATTTTACGACATGATATGCCCAGTCGAACTTGAGACATCATAAAAAAGTCATAAGACTTGCGGACACGGGGTAGCGAAAGCCGATTAGCGGCAATTATTGTCCCGATCCAAACTGGCCCGTCCAGGTTAGCACGAGAGTTTCTATCACCATATTATGTCCGTCGCAGGGGAAGACGAGTTTTGTACGCGACCTTGTACGCAAATTTGGAAACCAAGGCGGATTGAACTGGACTGAAAAGGACTGTCAGGGATCGAAATGATTGGGGTTTCTGGATGCGTGTTTGATTTTACTAGGCTGGGCAACGGCCTTTCACGCCGGCGACAGGGGTTCGAATCCCCTTGGGGACGCCAAATGATTACAAATGGTTAGGATTCATTTCCTAGCCCTTTTGTGTTGTTTGTGAGCCCCTCTTGTGAGCTTTTTATTTTGAGGGTCAGCGGAGCTATCCGTCCACCAGTCAAGGGTGCCAAAACGGACAACAGAAGGCTGAATATTGCCGGATCTCCATGTTAGGCGATTGGCTTTCGACCCGGTTCCCAAAATATATTCTGTATTGTGCCCATAGATTTTGCGGAAGGGAACACTAAATACCTGGAGAAAAAATGTGAAAGTGCTTTATTATTTCCACGGACGGTGCTGCGACAGATGAGTCACAAAATTCCCGGCAACCTTTTGACGACCGCCATGGCCGTGATGCCGCATACAGATGTGTCCCGCGCCCTGGACATGGCCCTGTCATTGGACGTACCCTTTTGGCCGCAATTGCCTAACTACAGCTACTATGAAGATATGTATGTACAAGCGGCGGAGCATTTTCCCGGCATCATCCTGGATATGGACAAACGGACGCTGCGTTTTTCAATGGACAAATTCGCCGAGGAACTGGAAGAGGCGCTGCTCCGTTTTGATGACCCGACCTATTTTGACGTCAGCGAGACCTACTCGGTGGTATACCATCGATTTCTGTCACTGGACCTCAAGGACAGGTCGGCCATTCGGGGCCAACTGGAAGGGCCGATCAGTTTCGGATTCAACATAATGGACCAGGATGACCGCCCCATTATCTTTGATGACACCGTACGGCCCTTCATGCTAGATTTCTTGGCAAAACGATTGAATGTTCAGTTGGAGCGGCTCAAACAGCGCAACGCCAATGCATTCATGTTTGTTGATGAACCGGGATTGCAATTCCTGTTCTCGGCCATGGCGGGATATGGCGACTTGAAGGCCAAGGGCGACCTGGACCAATTCTTCACCCAAGTGGACCGGCCTCGCGGGATTCATCTCTGCGGCAACCCGGATTGGGATTTTCTGTTGAATCTGGACTTGGACGTGCTTTCCTTGGACGTTTACACCAATGCGGAAATTTTCGCCTCATACGCCACCGCCATCAAAAAGTTTCTTGATCGGGGCGGCGTCATCGTGTGGGGAATCGTACCCACGGGTTTCGAAGCGTTCGCCCAGGAGGAGATCCCCTCTTTGGTCCGGCGTCTCGAAAAGGTTTGGGAAATCCTCTGGTCCAAGGGCATTGATCGGCAAGAACTCATCGCCCGGTCCATGCTTTCCCCAGCTACGTGCTGCCTGGTCAACCCGGACAAGGAACGCACCGTGGAGAGCGCTTTTGCAGCGCTGAACCGGATGGCAGACGCGTTGAAAACGAGATATCTATGACGGCACTTCGGCTTTGATAATGATCCAATCCTGGACACGTTTGAAGAGAAAGGCTTATTCCAAAGCCTCGTCAAAGAGGTAATTTCATGAGCAAAGGAAATGGTGGGCTAGGCGTCTCGCATATCGATTCAATGACGGGCAAGATGCCCGTTTTACCGAAGAAAGTGCTACTCGTTTGACCAGGTATTGGGAGAACGCTCCCGACTTCCGTCTGGATGACGGATTCAGGCCCTTGCGTTTGATTTTATTCAATCCAATTCAATATAACTTTTCCGGACTGACCTGAACGCATCACCTCGAAGGCCTTTTCGTATTCAGTATAATGAAAATGATGTGTGATTACGGGGGTAATGTCCAAACCGGTTTGGATCATGGAAGTCATCATGTACCAGGTTTCGTACATTTCTCGTCCGTAAATACCCTTTATCGTCAATCCGTTGAAAACCACCAAATTCAAGTCTATCAAGGTCTTCGATGGCAATATCCCAAGAAGGGCTATCTTGCCGCCGTGACACATGTTCGCGAGCATCTCCTGGAAAGCATTTGGGCTGCCTGACATCTCAAGAGCGACATCAAAACCTTCTTTCATTCCTAATTTCGTCTGAGCATCTGCAATGCTTTCGTGGCGCACGTCAAGTGCCAATGTTGCTCCCATTTTTCTGGCAAGATCGAGCCGATACGGATTCACGTCCGTTACCACTATGTAGCGGGCTCCTGCGAGTTTAACTATGGCCGTAGCCATGCAGCCGATTGGTCCGGCTCCCGTAATTAGAACGTCTTCACCGAGGACGCTGAAGGAAACCGCTGTATGAGCAGCATTGCCTAATGGATCGAAGCATGAGAGCACGTCCAGCGGTATATTCGGATCGCAGTACCACACATTTGTCTGTGGAATCGAAATGTATTCTGCAAATGCTCCGGGACGATTTACTCCCACTCCGGTGGTTTTCCTGCAAAGATGTCTGCGGCCCGCCATGCAGTTTCTGCAATGACCGCAAACGACGTGGCCCTCGCCTGATACAAGATCTCCTGGCTTGAAGTCACGGACATTAGCGCCTGTTTTCTCGACTCTGCCGACAAATTCGTGACCTGTTTGCATTGGCACGGGAATAGTCTTTTGCGCCCACTCATCCCAATTATAGATATGAATGTCAGTCCCGCAAATGGAGGTTTTATGCACTCTGATCAAGACATCGTTCATCCCTATTTCCGGAACGGGAACTTCCTGCAACCATATTCCTGGTTCGGTTCTGGCTTTGACAAGAGCTTTCATCATTGTCATGAAACAGCCTCCAAACTCTTTGAATGCATTTGCTCGTATAAAGGGGACACCATTTTGATCTGGACAAGCGACAAGGGCATCGTCTGATGGATCACAGTCGTTGTCGAGAATTCTGTCGGATTAGCTACTCGCTTTCGCATTGCCGGAGTGATACCGCGAAGCAATGCTTTAGTAGGACCGGCAACCTGCCGGTCCTACTATTCTGAGAAGATCGCTTCGAACTCTGCCCCTGCCATGACATGTCTCGAGACTGTTTCCTCTCTAGCCATGACAAAATGTTCACCTATCTTCTTGACTCCAAAAGCTCCAAGAAATTCCCGATCTGCGTTTCCAGGGATTCGATTGAGTACAGCCGTGGGTCGTTGTGGTCGGCTTCTATGATTAGCCCTGGTATTCCCGTTCGGTCTGTGACGGCCCTTCTGACTTCCGGGATATCCTGAGAAATGAATTTGCAGCTGCGATTCGAATGGTACAGAAATCCATCAAGCTCATATTTCAAACCTATATCAACGTAATCCTGTATTCTTCTTTCCAGATGCAGGTTTGCAGCGTAAAGGTACTGTTTCGTCCAGTCGTCCAGAGGGTCTTCGTCTCCCACCGCGAGTCTGGCCCAAGCCCAAGTATAGAGGGAAGTCACCAGACTGCCGCCTCGTTCTTCCAGGAACAGGGACAAGCGCCGAAGCTCAGGCCAAATCGGCAGATTATCCCAGAACAATCGGAATTTTTCATTGTCGCATGCGCCGATGCCTTTTTGGACGCGATATTCCAATTCCGACACGAGCTCCCGATAAAAATCGACAGCGACTTGCGTCCCTCGCTGCGCGACTATTGGCGACATGGAAATGAATTGATCGAAAACCGTTATAGGAGCCGGCTTACTTGCACCAACCTCCAGAACCCGCGTCCACAGTTCCGAGGCTTCTCTGGATAGACGGGTACTTTCTTTTAGTTTCTCCGGATTGAGCGGGCGACCGGTTATTTTCTCCAGGAGCACCACCAGATCGTCTAATTGCGCCCTAACGTATTTTTCGGCTGCAGGGTCGGACTCACCGTGTCCTGAGTGGGGAATGTCGATCAGAAACATGGGAGAGCCATACAATCTGCTCAACACCTCGAACCATTTGGTAAGCGTTCCGCACTGGCAATTGGAAATCAAAAGCAAATCGGGCTTCGGAAGGCCCCACGTCGGGCTGAGTCCCGTTTTTATGGACCCCAAATCGCACCTGGCGTACGAGCAAAGGTCCATGGAATAGCCCATGCCTTCAGCTGCTGATGCAACTTCCGCTGACATCTTCCGAGCACCTATAATGACCGCGTGATTCTCCGGATATATAGGGATTACGTCCATTGCGTACAAAAGCTCAACTGGAGTGAACGCGTTCACGTACGCTATGAACTTGTTGCTTTGCTTGGCCATATGTGCGGCGCCGTAATAGTCTATATTTATTTGCTTGAGCTTTCTAAGCGATTCAATCGGCTGCATGTATGAATCCTCCGTTCACCACAATCATATGATTGATTTTCAAACCGGAAAATGGGCGAAACCCCCTTTGTATATGAAGTCTCCTGCGATTCTGGTTTTCACGGCAGATCATCCGCTATCATTTCGCGGAAAGCCTCCAGGCGCAGACGGACCTGGTCCGGCGAAGCCCCGCGTGCGGATGTCTCCAGTATTATGCTCGGAATTTTGGCCTCTGTAAGGGCCTTATTAAAATCCGGAGTGTCAAACCCCGCTGCCTCGCAGAATTTCGGGTTCAAGAAAATGACACCGTGAGCTCCGCTTGAGCGGACCCGGGCAACGAACCTTGTTACCGTCTCGTTCGGGTCCAGATGATAGCCGGCATAAGGAATTGTGGAGAAATGCCGCTCCACAAGCGCATCCAAAGGGTTATCGCCAGGCTTCGCATCGAATTCTATGCCCCTGAAGCCGGTTACTATTTCATCTCGCACGACGAGCAAACCCAGGTGATCTAGGAGATCCAGTATTCCCGGTGGGTCCCAAACTTTACCTCTGACGTACACAGGGATTCGGGATCCCCCATCGTCAGACGTATTGTCGTCCCAGGGAAGCGAATCCATCCAAACAAGATGCTCTTCCCGCGGAGCCCTAGTGGCGGATGCGATGAGCAGACCGATTCGCTCGGAGGTCCACAAAGAGGGTTGCTGTTGATGCTTCAAATAAGCCTGTCGCAGCCTTGCTCTGCTTTTATTATAGAGTTCAACCGAAGCCGCTAGTTCTTTAGAGCCGGCGTGACGTCCGGTCACCCCACATGCCCAATCGAATAATCTGGAGAATTCGGCCCTGAGGTATTCCTTGGCTGCCGCGTGATTCATTCGCTTGGGGAGTCGAAGGAATTCGTTTTTCATTTGGGGAAAGCAGGAATCCCATATATGAAACAAATTTCTCGTGGTGTCGCATACGTAGGGGATCACCATACCGTCGAGCGCGGTCAGGTCGCCTTTCAAACCGAGCTCTAGGGCCCCCATTGCGTGGGTGCAAGTGTAACCGGGAATGTGTGCCTGTGCCCGCGAGACCGGACCCCCGCGCCTTCAATCGCGACGGGCAATGCCCCGGCAGCATGCAGTATCTCTTCCGGAACATCCGGCAGCAAGTGCCCTATGACCTTACCTTTGTTAAGATTCTTCCATTCCACGGCTTTTTCCCAAGGAGCCTGCACGACTTCAAGAAAAGGCTTCCAGGGATCTTGTACACTCATGTGATCCTCCATCGTGTCGAGGTGCGCAGCTACTGGTCCTCAAGTTGCGGCGAACTGCTGCGAGTTGCCCTTCGATACTATCATTTTCAGCTCTCTGAAATAACCTAAATTGATTAGCGAATCAACAAAGGGTTGAAGATCCGGCAAAGACAGCGATTCCTGGCAATATGGTTGACAAAGATTGAAATAAGGTTGATTAATATAATTAATAAGGTTGATAAATAGGAGGTGTTTCCTTGGTGGGTGTGCGAAAAAGAGGCGAGGACATTCGGCGGTTCATATTGGAGAATATCGAGGACCATCCCGCCGACATAGCGACGTTTACAGCAGAAAGATTCAGTGTATCTCGTCAAGCGGTTAATAAGCATCTTCAGAAGCTTGTCAATGAAGAAGTCCTTATCGCGAAGGGAACCACCCGCGATCCTCGTACAGCCTTCGACCTTTTGAAAAGGAATTCGAGTATGTTTTGGACGGGAATCTTAAGGAGGATGTCGTCTGGAGAAAGGATGTTTCGCCATTGTTTGCAGAATTGCCCGAGAATGTTCGCTACATCTTGCAGTACGGGTTTACAGAAATGCTTAACAATGCAATCGACCATTCATCAGGAACTTCTGTCCATGTGTATGTAGAAAGAACAGCAATGGCATCACTCGTCCAAGTAACAGACGACGGAGAAGGCATATTCAAGAAGCTTCAAAGGGAGTTGAATCTTGAGGATGAGCGCCATGCACTCCTAGAGCTCGCTAAGGGAAAGCTAACCACCGATCCTGAACACCACACCGGAGAAGGCATATTCTTTTCATCAAAGATGTTCGACCGTTTCGAAATAGTGTCTGGAAAGACGCTTTTCGCCCATAGCGGAAGTCATGGGGACTGGCTATGGGAAATTCCCCGGATACCGATTGATATACAAATGGGGACGTCTGTGCTGATGGAAATAAGTAACAATGCAGCCATAACTGCGACCGAGGTATTCGACAAGTTCGCATCCGGCGATGAGGATTATGGATTCACAAAAACCATTGTGCCTGTGAGACTGGCGCAGTACGAGCAAGAAAAACTTATTTCGCGGTCTCAGGCGAAAAGGGTATTGGCGAGAATCGAGAAATTCAAGACGGTAGTCTTTGATTTCAGGGACGTCGACACAATCGGTCAGGCTTTTGCGGACGAAATCTTTCGCGTGTTTTCTCATGAGCACCCCGACATTGCAATTATTCACATTAATGCTAATCCGGAAATCGAACGAATGATTAAACGCGCAATCTCGCAATAAATCTGAATGAAAGGCCTTTTCGGCCTCTGGAACCGTCCGTCATCTGGCACGTATCCTGCTTGAAACAGTTCTAACCCTTCAGCATTGAAATGGTTTTGTGATAATATGCAGGGTTGTATCGGGGCCGTACTGAAAACGACATGCCGGCAAAGGGAGAATAAGCAGTGCACTCGGGGTCACAGGTTTTATGATCACAGAAGCTCTTCTGACCGCGTACCTGAAACGGAAATATAACAAGACCTTACAGTTCGACCAACTTGGGGCTGCAACACCCCCGCGCCCCGAAAAAGGGGTGGAATACCTCCTGTATGTTCATATCCCGTATTGCGAAGAGCTTTGCCCGTATTGCTCGTTCAATCGTTTTCCCCTGGAGAAACCCATTGCGCGGGAGTATTTCAAATGTTTGACCAAAGAGATACGGATGTATGCGGACCTGGGCTTTGACTTTGCCTCCGCGTTTACGTGGGAGGTGGAACCCCCACTGTGCTGCCTGATGAGATTGGCAGATTGCTGGATGATCTCAAGGGTATGTTCCACATGAGAGAAATCTCAATGGAGACCAATCCCAATCATCTGACCGACGAAATCATGGATATACTGAAGCAGGGGGGCGTCAACAGGCTTTCCGTAGGGGTTCAAAGCTTCGATGATGGCCTACTCAAGCAGATGGAGCGCTATCACAAATACGGTAGCGGAACGGAAATCAAGGATCGCCTGGCGAAATTGATGGGTCGTTTCGACACGTTGAATGTGGACATGATATTCAACTTTCCCACGCAAACCATGTCAATGTTGGAACGTGACCTTGAAATAATCAAAGAAATTCAGTCAGATCAGGTGACCTTTTATCCGCTCATGGTCTCTGACGTGACAAAAAAGGACCTTGCGCGGAGATTCGGCCCCATCAGCTATGAACAGGAGCGGCGTTTTTACGAAAAAATCGTGGAAGGGCTTCACGAAGACTATTCTTGCGGGACAGCGTGGTGCTTCTCTGAAAAAAGAGCATGATAGACGAATATATTGTAGATTATGACGAATATGTGGGTGCAGGGAGTGGATCCTTCGGTTACGTGAACGGCGCGTGCATGGCGAACACTTTTTCGGTCCCGGAGTACATGCGCCAAATCGTACAAGGAAAACTACCGATCCTGGCAAAGAAGAACTTTTCAAAAAGGGAACAAATTCACTATGATTTTATGATGAAGCTCTTCGGCACTTCCCTGAATCTGGACAAGGCCGAAAGAAAATTCAATGGTTCATTCTCGAAAACACTGTGGAAAGAGATTCCGCTATTCAAGCTCGTCGGCGCCCTTGTCAAGGAAGACGGGAATCTGAGATTGACACCAAAAGGGCAATACTTTTGGGTGATCATGATGCGGGAGTTCTTCACGGGAGTGAATAATTTCCGGGATATTTGCCGCGCGAGCATCAAAGCCCCGAACGAGTGTGCGCAATAAATAATTGCGGAGTATCAACGAATGCCCAAACCAACATACGAAGAACTCGAACGAAGGGTCAGGGAACTCGAAAAAATCGCTGGCGACCTCATCGACAAGGCGATGGACTATGACGAGGACGAAGGGTTCGAGCTTTCCATTCTGTACAACATTTCCGAGGCGCTCACGACCACTATGGAGCTTGATGAGCTCTTGGCCATAGTGTGCGATGAGGCCCGTAAAGCGCTGCTGGCAGAAGGTGCAGGAGTCTTGCTCTACGACGAAACTCGCGGGGACCTCTACTGGAGACAGGTGCGCGACGCGAGACAAATACTGGCTGCGCAATCAAGGGATCTGAGGCTTCCGCTGGAAGGAAGCATAGCCGGATGGGTGTTCAGGCACAATGAGCCGGCAAGAGTCAACGATACCTCGAAAGATCCCCGATATTATCCGGAAATGACCAAAAAGAGCGGATTTGATATCCGCAAGACGCTTCAGGTTCCGCTCAACACAAGCAACAAAACCATCGGCGTGCTGATGGTCATGAACAAAATCGGCGGCGATTTCACGCAACAGGACGAGGCCCTGGCGTCTTCCATGGCCGGGACGATCGCCCTCGCGATCGACAATGCCACAGTTTACAAGACACTTAAGAAATCCAAAGACGACCTGGAGATGATCTACAGAACCACTATGGCGCTCGCCACGACAATGGACCTGGATCACCTTCTTTCAGTCGTAATGGAAGAGCTCAGGAGTGCTCTAAATACACAGGCAGCAGGCCTGCTGCTATATGACGAGATCCAGGGAAACCTGTATTGGAGGGCGGTGCAGGACGAAAAAGGATTACTCAGCGCAAGGAGCGGTGAACTCAGACTCCCCCTCGATCGAAGTATCAGTGGTCAAGTTTTTCAGACGGGTGAGCCTGCGATGCTGAATAATCCCTCCAGCAATCCGAACTTCTTTACCCCATTTGAGCGGCGATCCGGATTCGAGATTCGCAACGAAATCATAGTGCCTCTTCACACAAGGGAAAAAACGATCGGCGTAATTGTGGTGATCAACAAAAGGGACGGAAATTTTGCTGAAGAAGATGTGCACATTTTGTCTTCGCTTGCAGGAGTCGTTGCCTTAGCCGTGGAAAACGCCACATTCTTTGAGGAACTGCTCGGTTCATACCGCGAATTGGAAAACCTCAACAGGGTCAAATCTAAAATCTTGAATCATCTTTCCCACGAACTGAGGACCCCGCTTGCGATTATCCGAGGCACGCTGGCCACAATGTGGAAGCGGCTCAGAGACATGGGACAGAAGGATTTCGACCGGCCCATAGAACGAATGAACCGCCATGTCCAAAGCCTTAATCGCCTGGAAGCCCAAGTGGAAAGCATTATGATGACAGGCTACGCCTTTGAGAAAAGGTGGATCACGGACTTTCTGCAAAAGGCGTTGGACCTGATGGAAGTCCAGACCGAATGGACCCCCCAGATAAAGAACGCGGCAGATGTCATCCACCAGTGGTTGGAAAAAACTTTCCCGACCAGGCGCGATGAGCTGGAACGAATAAACGTCAGGGAATTTGGTGCCTCGGTATTCGACTTTGTCAAAACAAAGGCTGAGGAGCAGAAACGCATTTTGAACCTGGATTTTAATCTTGAAGAAGAGGAGCTTCTCATACCGGGACATGTCCTGCGCGCCATTATGGAGGGTCTCATCAAGAACGCTGTCGAGGCCACTCCGGATCATGGATCTGTGTACGTAACGGGCAATGTCAGGGGTGAACGATACATTCTTACGGTAAAAGACACGGGCATGGGAATTCCTGATAAGGACAAGGAGCTTATCTTTGAAGGCTTCTATCCTGTGCAGGATACTGAGAATTACTCCAGCGGTCGCCCGTACTCGTTCAATGCAGGCGGTAAAGGAATCGACCTCTTGAGGATCAGAATGTTTTCTGAGCTTTACGGATTCAAACTATCCTTTACTAGCGAGAGATGCCCTTTCTTGAAAGCTAACGACGAAGCTATGCCGGGAAACGTGGAGCTCTGCGTTCACTGCAAGACGATAGAAGACTGCGCCAAGAATGGCGGCTCGGAATTTACCGTGGATTTCCCGCTAGCAGATTCAAAGGCTATGCAGAAACTCAAAGAAGATGAAGCAGCGTAGAAATAGTTGCAAAACCAAGAGATTTGGGAAGAGCTGCCGGGGAGGCCGAACAAAAAGGGCCTTCCCGGACCCCTCCCCAAAAACTCCTAATTATTGCGATTACTTTTTGTCCATTGCTCGACAATGAATTATAAGGTCCGAAAGGAGTCACACATGTATTTACCAGAGATTTTTAAGACATTCCTGGAAAAACACAAAGATATAGCCGAGGCTAATCAAAAGGTAGGCGATCTTTGTGCGAAAGCCGGTCCCATTGATCTGAAGACACAGCACCTGATTCAATTGGGAGTTGCAATCGGGATCGGCTCCAAAGGAGGGGTTCGCTCACACGCAAGGCGAGCCCTGGATGCAGGAGCCACAGGAGAGGAAGTTGTCCAGACCGTGTTGATGTCCAGCAGCATAGTAGGCTTTCCCGCCATGATTGCGGCTTTTGGGTGGGTGCATGAAGTGATCTCCGCGAGGTGATCATGATCCGAAGTACCGAAGAAGATTGTCTTTGCGAAGAGCGAAGAGTCTCAACCCGGTCAAATTGAGCGCTTAGCTCACGAAGCGCAACTGCCTGTCGTCATTCCGTCGGAAGACGGAATCCAGGTCTTTCAAGGTAGCAAAAAGCGCCAAAACTGCGTCCCGACTTCCGTCGGGATGACTGAATGCTTTTCCTACGGTGAAGTATAAGCGAAGATATAACAAAGTCTGGGAGTCAAAGATTAAAAGATAAAGAGTTCTTGGAGGGGGTTCGGGGAGGACCTTCTTACAAGAAGGCCTTCCCCGATTTCATTCCTTCTGGCCTCAGCGGCCTTTCCACGTGGGTTTTCGTTTTTCCAGGAATGCTTTGATCCCTTCTTGAGCGTCTTCGGCCATGAGGTTCAGGGTGATCACGTTGGTGGCGTATTCGTACGCTCTGGGTTCATCAAGCTCTATCTGGTTATAGAAGGCGTGCTTTCCGATCTGAAGCACCAGACCGCTGGCCTCTGCTATTGTGGCGGCCATTTCCAGGGTAGCTTTGTCCAGTTCAGCTTCAGGAACAACTCTGTTCACAAGACCGTAACGTCCTGCCTCGTCCGCAGAAAACATGCGGCCTGTCAAGAGCATTTCTAGAGCCCGTTTGCGGCCTATTGCTCTGGAGAGTGCGACCATCGGAGTGGTGCAGAAAAGGCCTATTCTAACTCCTGGGGTGCCGAATTTTGCGGTCTCGTCTGCAATGGCAAGATCGCAGGTTGCAACTAGCTGACAACCTGCTGCTGTGGCCACTCCATGGACCTGAGCGATTGTGGTCTGCGGAACCTGATGAACAAGCTGCATCATTTTGGAGCATTGCTCGAATATGAATTTATATTCCGACCGTGATCCGTCAACCATTTCCGAGAGATTGTGGCCCGAACAGAAATGTTTTCCACTGGTTTTGAATATGATCACCTTCAAGGAATTGTCCGATCCCAAGCCCTCCAGAGCCAATATTATTTCTTTGATCATGTTTTTCGAGAGGGCATTCACAGTCTTGGGGGAATTCAGGGTTATCAATCCTATGGGAGCTTGAGTTTCCACCAGTATGTTCTGATACTCCATGATTTGGGCCTCCGCGAGTTGACGGGGATCTGTGGAGCTTCAGGATTAGCGCTCCAGCAGTTTCAATTTATAAACTATGGTCTACGTGCTGTCTACAGTCTCGGCCCGGAAGTTGACAAACCGTGTCGGTTTTGACAATCATGCCATTGCATTGAGTTTCTCAGGGTAATTATCCATGAATGGTTCGCGACATCTGTGGTGTTTGGTCGTGGTATTGATCACGAGCTTATTTGCGTCCGCTTGTTGGGCTCAGGGTCCATCGGCCAATTTGGGGCAATCAGCCAGATCTCACTTGCAACAGGGGAAAAACCAGTTAGAGCAAAAGCACTACGCTGCAGCTGTCAGGTCATTCTCCGCTGCGATACGCAGAGACCCTCAAAACTCAGAAGCTTATTTGCTGCGAGGAAAAACGTACGGGATCATGGGTATGTCTCAAACCGCAGTAAATGACCTGAGCCGGTACATCGAACTGAATCCCTCAGACCCTTCCGGATACATTCAACGCGGGGATGTTCACAATTTCAACTCAGATCATGATTCCGCGGTCAGAGATTACAACGCCGCGATCAAACTGTCACCCTCGTCAATTTCAGCGCATCTGGCCAGAGGTCTCGCTTACGTGGCTCAAGAAAAATATAGTGAGGCCATAAAGGATTATCAGTTCATATTGAGAACGAATCCCGAAAATACGGAAGCGCTTGGCAATTTGGGAATTGCGTGCATGCTCGCAGGACGACCGATGGAGGCTATGAGTTATTTCGAAAAGACCCTTGCGCTTGAGAAGGACCCTGAATGGCGCATGAGAATAGAAAAACTTACCGAGAAGCTGCTGCAAGACCCGAAATTGGCCAAGAAACAGGCCCCAGCCGCTCCTGTGAAATTGCCCGCAGGGCCTGTGAAGAATCTATGGTAGCTTCTCGACGAGAAACGTGCATTCCGGCTGTCAGAGTTTCCAGGAGGCGTGAGTTTCTTTATATGTGAATAGAAGCTCCCCAATCTCAGTCAGTTGAAAGCAGATTCGAATGAAGACCCTGAAAAACATAAAAGTCCCTAAAACTGCTTACGTTCTGCTCTGGTTCCCACTGGCTTCAGAGACTTTCATTTTTATAGAGGTCATTAATCTTTGGAATATGGGAGTGGACCTCAAAGTATTCACCCTCTACGGCGAGCGAACCCGTAATCTTTCCGAAGAAATGCGTTCTGTAAGCCACAATATGGAACGGCTCGGAATTCCTTTCATAAAGGATGCTATCAAGGATGTAGCGTACTGGTGGAAACGCAACCGCCGCTTGACCGCTGAACTGCTGAGAACGGTGCCGGTCCGTCGGTGGAACGGATTTGAAAAGGGCGGCGAAAATCTATGGTCATTCTTTTGCGGATTCAGGCTGGCCAGACGTTTCCAGGAAGAAGGCATAGAGCACATACATGCACCCTGGGCAAACGGACCCGCAACCGCCGCATGGATTGCGTCTCGTTTGACTGGCATTCCATTCAGCTTTACTGCTCGTGCCTGGGATATTTACCCTCCAGACGGCGCTCTGAAAGAAAAGATTCGGGACGCGACATTCATTAGAAGCGAGACACAGTCTAATATCAAATATTTGGCTGAATTTTCCGGGATGGGCTCGGAAAAAATGCACCTAACATATAACGGTGTTCCTCTCAAGACCGAACGTGAAGCTCCGGTAAACATGGAACAGCCGTACAAGCTTCTGGCTCTGGGAAGATTTGTGGGCAAGAAAGGCTATGATTTTCTGTTGCGCGGCTGCAAAATCCTCAAGGATTCCGGAATCGACTTTCACTTGACTCTGGCGGGCGATGGCCCGAGAAAAATTCAGTTGAAGCGCCTGGCTGACAAGCTTGGGCTCGCGGATCGAGTATCTTTTCCGGGGTTTATGTCATACGACCGAGTATCGGATTTGTTTTATTCAACGGATATTTTTTTGATGCCCAGCGTAATACATAAATCCGGGGACAGAGACGGAATACCCACAGTGATCATGGAGGCGCTTACCCACAGGGTGCCGGTAATTGCAACTGATGTTTCGGGAATAAGCGAGCTTGTGGAAAACGAAGTCACAGGGCTGCTCATACCTGAGAAGAATTCTGAAGCAATTGCGAATGCTGTTGTCAACATGACTTCCGACAGGCAGAGCGCCATTGAAATGGCTGAACGGGGCAGAGCTAAGGTATTGAAACAATTCAACCCTGAGATCAATCACAAAAGGGTTTTGGAACTGTATCAGTCCCTCATCCCGACAAAAGATGATTGATGCAAAATAAACCGGAAGATGCAGGTCCTTGTTCGTTTTCACGGTTCGTTGTGGCGGTGTGCGCCATGGGAGTTAGTGTAAGGGATAATCGGAAGTTATTGTAAAAGCGGGATGTTATCTGTTTGATGAGACGGCGAACCGGACTATGCATCTTGACCGAGCTTTTCTCTTGCCACTTTCTGAAGAAATTCCAGCAGATCATTCGAGTCCACCGGTTTTTCAATTATGTGGTCCGCTCGGCCCTTCTGGCGGGACAAAACACTGATTTCTCCTCCCCAGCCTGTGAGCAAAACAAAAGGAGGTTTCGGCATTCTCTTGCTGCGGCAGATTTCTTCGATCCTGTCGCTAACCTGCCAGCCGTTCATATCGGCCATTCCAAGATCGCACAGCACCAGATCTATTGGGTTACTCTGAAAGACTTTGATAGCTTCCTCGCCGGAGAACGCAGTAAACACCCTTTGATTACGGCTCGCCAGAACCTCTCGAATTGTCTCCACAATCGCTTCAACGTCATCCACAACAAGGACGTTTAAGCTGAAATCAAATGGCTGTCTAGCTTCCTTCGGTTCATGATTCAATTCTTCTTCAGCCAAAGGAATTGTCACGCTGAAGACGCTGCCTTCACCCGGCTTGCTGCGGACACTGATCTCCCCACCGTGGCGTCTTACGATTCCATAGCTGCTGGCAAGTCCCATACCTGTTCCTTGCAGACCTTTGGTGGTCCAGAATGGGGCAAATATGTGATCCAGATCCTCTTGACCTATGCCGATTCCGCTGTCGTTCACCTCCAGGATTGCATATTCACCTTCAGAGCGGGTGGTCACCATGATCTCGCCATCACCCGGTAACGCTTCAACAGCATTCTTAATGAGATTTACGGTTACCTCGAAAATCTCGTTCTCCATTCCCTTTACACTGCACGGTTCAAGCTGACTTGTGACATTGATAAGGATACCGTCTCGTTCAGCCGCGTTTTTCCACCATGTCCTGGTCATCTCCAGTGCTTCTTGGGCCGTCCCGGACAAATCAAATACCTTCCAGTTGGAGGGGGTGTTCTCAGCACGTGTGCGGGCAAAATCCTGCAGACGCTTGACGGTTTGGGCGCCGATACGGGCGCTTTCTTCTATGCTCTGCAGGTTTTTCTCAACCTGGGGAAGATTGAACCATTCGAGATGGGTCAACGCCATCTGAGAATTGCCCATTACAATCTGCAGCAGATTATTGAAATTGTGAGCCACGCCGCTGGCCATCTCCCCAATTGCTCGAAAGCGGGTTGTCTGAAGCACTAGATCGAGGGCTTTCTTCTGGTCGGTGCAGTCTTCTACCGCTGCCTGGCATCCCACCACTACTCCCGAGGAGTCCAGAAGAGGCGCTGAAAGTATTCTAAGAACTGATTCCTTGCCCGACTGCGACCTATAAGGCATTTCCACATTTATGACCCGCTGGTAACTCATGCAATCTGAAAATATTTCGGTAGCTCCTTGAGACAAAAAAAATGAAAACGCATCGGTTCTTGTTGTTTCAGCTTGGGACGAAGCCAGGATTTCAAGAAGACGAGGATTAGCGGCAATGATTTTTCCATTTCTGGCCACCGATACAATACCTAGAGGAGCACTTTCAACCAAAGATCGATATTTTTCCTCGCTTTCTCGCAGAGATGCCTCAACTTTTGTTCGCTCGGCAATCTCTTGTTTGAGTTTCTCCTGGTACTCCTGATTTCTGATCAGTTGCTCCTTTTCTTGGGTCATGTCTTCGATCAGAAGGAGTATTGACCTGTCGTTCCCCATTCGCACCGAACGAAAATTGATTCGGGCCCAGCTCTTGTTTCCATTTATTTCCAGAACGGCATGATAAGACACACGCTTTCTGGTCAGAAACACCTTTTCCAGGAGCGCTTGGGCTTCTTTAGAAGCTTGAGCGTTCGGAAACAACAAACGGAACGGAATTCCAACAATGCCCTCGGACGAATGGCTCATCCTGTCACAGGATTCATTTGAGAAAGTCACGTTATGCGATTCATCTATCAAAAGGGCGGGAATTGGCAGCGCCTGCAGCAACTTTCCAAAAAGTGTCTTTTTGACGCCGCGAAAACTAAAGCTCCCTGACGCTGTCACGTCCTCCGTAAATGCGCTAGCGAGGTCCAGACTTTCCGTAGGCTCTTCTTCGGAGTAATCAGAGTCGTATTCTTGCTCTGGTGCAACATTCTTGATTCGTTGGACGAATTCCTTGAGATCGCCCTGAAGTACCCCGAGGATTTCATATCCTGCGCTTCGAGATCCGTCGCTTTGACTTTCGCTCCAACAGCACTTAGTCTCGAGTACCAAAAATTCCCCATCCAACAATTCGTGAGTCGGAATCACCAACGTCTTGACATCCCCGGATACGCTTTCAAGTTCTTCGATTCTCAAACCGCTTTCCGATACGTTGGAAATTATTCCTCTGTTTTCTGGTCGTTCGTATTCATGGACTTGAATGGGCTTCTGGAGGTTTATCCTTGGAAGGCCGCGAGAATCATCCAATATTACGAGGCTTTCATTTAATGCAAATCGCCTTTGCACTTCGGATGCTTCAATTATCCTTGCCTCAAGAGCTTTCTTGTAGAGACTTAAGAGTCCCTTTAGAGAAAGTCTATATTTTTCCATTAGTTCGGCGTCGGATAGGCCACGCCCAAGATCCCTGGCGATTTCCCCCGCCTTAATCTTTTTTTCCGTCGTCATAGGCCCTCTAAAACACCAAGCAAACACCGCAAAAATAGGCGTCACAAATAGAATTTAACACTTGAGCCTTTAGGCTCAGGCGAAGCGCATTTCTCTCAATTCCGATCACAGAAGCAAATCAACCATCCCAGAGGGAAGATTACCGCAGTGTACAGGATCAAAAGCTGAAAACGTCTGACCACAGAAATCGGCCATCCTATTTGTTGTGGCTCATTCAGAGGTCCAGGCTTTCGACAGTTATGAGCCTGTCTTTAAGCCGACTTTGGTATATGTGGCCAATTAACCGATATCACGATAAAACAGCCTTTGACAAAGAATACTCTAGCCAATGGAAAAAAAGCAAGTACAATTTGGGCAAGACCGCACAAGCAGGGACATTTTCCCAGACGCGTCAATAATAATGCGGTCTAACGACTAACTCGGTTTGTACGGCTGGCCAGGATAAGTAATGTCAAATTTGAAATGAGGGAATTGCTTAGGCAGGCGCATCAAATTGAATACCATGACTCCTATGGAAATACGATCCATCCAGGATGAAAGGGGCCATCCGAAGTGAACAATCACTTGGCGGTGGGCAAGTTCATACTCCACGACCTTCAGTAGTCCCACTATATGTTGGTAAACGCTGCGTCTTTGCGCTACGAAACGAAAATGGTTCGGTGCCAGCCTTGCAGGAGCACCCTGTCGAGGATTAAAGAACGTCACATACGCCTCGTTTTGTTTGACAACTTTCAGTGCTTCTTCTCTGGGTCTGCGAAAGAAGATGTGAACATCCTCCACGGGAGATTCGGCCAAGTGAAGGATCAGGTCCATGTCACTGTCAGTCTGAGCGATCTCCTTGATTTCAGGTCCCCTCTTCTTCGCAACAATAAGTCCGGCAATAAGCACTATCCCTGTTATGGTCGCCCACAATTCTGTGCCGTGAGGCTTCATCCAAGCCAGAAAAAAGAAACAGCTGAGGAAAATCAGAAAAATCACCAGAGTGACCAGGCGGCTCGTGTTAAAGTGAATTATTTCTTTGGTGCCCATGAAATATCGATAAATGATCAATGAACCCATGTTTATGCAAAAACTGGCAATTAGTCCCAGGGCGTACATATCGGCCAGGATCATTTGGCTGCCCTGCGTGATCAAGATTATCAAAGAGAAAAACACGGCGTTCATTATATGAATGCGATACAAGGACTGATTTCTATTGGTAGCGGTTAGCCAATGGAAATTGTATCGTTCCGCGACGCGTTCCAGCAATTCACTTGAAGCCACGAATGCCGTATTTACAGCCATGATCAACGTCAGACTCGCCAGCACCGCCACAGCAATTCCAAAGGGTACCCCGTTCAACATGGTGGCGTAATAAGTGATCAAATCCCCTTCATGCTTAGCGAAATCGATATCAGCCGATAGAGCAAGAGCTGCCACTACTGGAGTGACGATTCCCACGGTAAGCGCAAGAAAAATATATGCTTTGCCAATTTCCCGCCAAGTGCGAACCAGGCCGGCAGTCTGAAGGACCGATTCAACTCCGGAATAAGCAAGCACGCAGCTTGCAACAGAGGCAATGAAGATCCCATAATTGTTGAACCATGAACCAGTGCTCATTCGGTTTGAGGCATCAACCATTGCCAATTTCAAACGATCAATCGCTGGGGCATCCAGATCAATGACACCTGAGGCTATGAGATTCACAAAAACCAGGGCTGCCAAGACGAATATCGCAAACGTGAATCGAGCATTCTCCCTGATTCCCAATATATTCAGGCCGGCTATTGACCACACGATCGCCATTGCGGCAGTCATTTTGAAGTGATGAGATAGTGTGAAAAATGATGTGGAGTTTTCAATAGCACTTACAGCTGATATACACGCGGTGAGTATATAATCGACCATTATTGAGGCCACAGCGACAAACGAAACCACAGGACCCAAAACAAGGTAAGAAAAAGAATATACTCCGCCCCCGAAGACCCCGTGGTATTCAAGTATCTCTGCAATCTCCACCAGTCTGGTGGTCATATAGTGAATGAACACTGCCGTGAATGCGATGAAGAAGATCGCACTGGGGCCTATGAACCGATAAGCCTCGGCCGGAGCATAGAAGACCGAGGTCAACTCGTCCATTAGTGTTATGATTGCTACTGCAAACCAAGTCAGCCAAAATCGACCATTTCTATAATAGGTCAGAAGACCGGATTTGCGAAAAAGCGCGACGCCAATTCCAATCAACGCCAAATTTAGAATGATTAAAACTGCAGCCTTCATTGTGTCTTTTTTTTGCTAACCCCGGGTAAGATGCCCTCATACTGAGAGTTTTGATGCTTCTTGCGTTGGAGGTCAGCACAAAGTCTTATTCATTCACTTGGGAAATATTTTGCCCAGCTTCCACACCCAAGTTTTTGCTGAGTTTCAAAAACTTGAAAAATTCGTCAATATTTTCAGACCATTTTCCTGGCTTTTCTCGGGATGGAATTGCACTGCAAAAACGTTGTCTCTAGCGATAGCGCAGGTAAATTTTATACCGTAATCGGTTTCAGCTGCTATATCGGATTCCTGCTTTGGTACAACATAATATGAGTGAACGAAGTAGAAGAACGAACCGTCCTGTATACCTCTGAATATTGGCACTTCTTTCCGGAAATAAACCTGATTCCACCCCATGTGAGGTATCTTCAGGCCGATGTTTCGGTCGAAAGACTTCACCGTGCCAGGCACCAGTTTTAGTCCTTCGTGAAATCCAAACTCTTCAGATTCATCGAACAACAATTGCAGTCCGAGACAAATCCCGAGAAAAGGCCTGCCGGATTGCATGAATTCAAGTATCGGATTAATAAGATCCAGCCGCGACAGATTCCTCATGCATTCCGGGAACGCGCCCACTCCAGGCAGCACGAGTCTATCGGCCCTCATGATCTCGTCAGGGTTCCTGGATATTGTCGCGTTGGAGCCGACCTTCTCAAAACCTTTCTGGACGCTCCTAAGATTGCCCATTCCATAATCAACTACGACTATCATCAAGACCTCAAATCTCGGCTAATTTCAGCTTGAAAACGAAGCGCTTGATTGCGCGCCCTCAAACCGCAGATTGGCGCACACTAGCGCACATCAAAACAAATTTCTAGTGGAGATGAATATTCGAAGTGAGCATTCGATTGCGAGGGGATTCAAAACGACATTGTACTTCATTACAAGCGCTGCGAAGTAGTTCCACAGTTTTTGATCGTTGAAATTGCTTCGGGTGTTCGATCCTCACAATGACAACGAGAAATTTGTCAGTCTCACCGAGCGACGGAATCGATAGACATGTGACTTCTTCAGAGAACTGTCCCAAGCGATTCCCGGAATGCAGAGAACGGGGGCTCCAGATTTCCCTGGCACCTAAGGCGCTTTTACAGCACCCCTTTTGTTGAAGGGATTCCCTTCACCCTGGAGTCTATCTCCACGGCCTGCCTCAGTGCCCTCCCCAGGGCCTTGAACAGGGCCTCAGCCGCATGATGTGGATTTTCAGCCACATGGACAGTGGCATGCATGGTTATTCCGGCCCGATCAGCCAGACCTTGCAAAAAGACAGGCACCAAATCCAGGGGAAAATCGCCCGCACTCCGATCGGATAGTGGATTAAAAAAAACAAGCACTGGCCGACCGGACAGATCAAGAGTGACTGACGCCAAGGCTTCGTCCATGGGCACCTGTGCGAAACCGTAACGTCGCAATCCCTTCTTGTCGCCTACCGCCTGCTTCAGGGCTTCGCCCAGAGTCAGACCCACGTCTTCGACCGTGTGGTGAAAATCAACGTGAATATCCCCATTAGCGGAAATTTCCATATCCAGCAGACCGTGTCTCATCACGTGATCCAGCATGTGATCGAAAAAACCTACGCCAGTGGAAATCTTCCCACTGCCGCTGCCATCAAGAGACAGCTTTACGATCACGTTGGTTTCGGATGTTTTCCTACTAATTTCCACTGTTCTTGCAATTACTTGCTTTGAGGGGCTCACAACATGTCGTCCTTTTCTCGGCTTATATCGGCCCCAAGATTGGCCAGCTTCTCTTCAATATGCTCATATCCGCGGTCCAAATGGTAAACGCGATGAATTTCAGTAACGCCTTTTGCTGAAAGTCCCGCAAGGATCAGTGAAGCGCTGGCCCTGAGGTCAGTCGCTTGCACGTGGGCTCCGGAAAGCTCTTTGACACCCTCGACTCTCGCAACGCGACCGGAAATTCTTATGCTGGCCCCCATGCGAACCAATTCCTGAACGTGCATGAACCGGTTCTCGAACACGTTTTCCGTTATGTTACAACCCGAGTCTCCCAAAGCCATCAAGGCCATGTATTGAGCTTGAAAATCAGTTGCAAAGCCCGGATACGGATTCGTTTCCATATTTCGGCTCTTTACTCTCCCGTTGGAAATCACTCGCACCTGCCGCTCCGATGTCTCCAGTTTCAGTCCCGCGTCCTCAAGTTTTTCAAGAAGCGCCGCGAGATGTTCGGGATTGCATTCTGTGACAGTGATATCACCGCGAGTAATGCACGCTGCCAAGATAAAGGTACCCGCTTCAATTCGGTCTGGCATGACTTCGTGCACTATTCCTCGCAATCGATCCTTGCCCTCGATCACGATGGTATCGGTGCCCGCCCCAGTGATGCAACCTCCCATGCGGCTGATTACATGGGTCAATTCAGTAATTTCGGGCTCAATGGCGCAATTTCGAAGCACAGTCGTGCCTTTGGCAAGGGCTGCCGCCATTATGAGGTTCTCGGTTCCCGTCACCGTCTTGAGATCAAAGGTGAAATCCGCTGCCTCAAGCCTCTTTGCGCGTGCCTTGATATAACCGTTTTCCAGCTCTATGGTTGCGCCCATCGCCTCGAGTCCCTTTAGGTGCTGGTCAATGGGTCTGGCGCCTATGGCGCATCCGCCGGGAAGGCTTACGTCCGCACGGCCTTCTCGAGCCATCAGGGGCCCCAAAACCATCACAGAGGCCCTCATTGTTTTCACGAGCTCGTACGGCGCAATATGGTCAGTGATTTCTCGAGCTTTAATTCTAAGGGTCCCGGGTGTAAAGTCGTCAAGCTGCACTCCGAGTTGCAGCAGCAGTTGCTTGGTGGTGCGAATATCTCTCAGCGCTGGTATACGGTGGAAAATCATCTCATCCGTGCTTAGCAGGGAGGCGCACATCAATGGCAACGCGGCGTTCTGGAGCCGCTCACCATGACACTTCCCTTCAGGGGAATTCCGCCCCGGATGACTATCTTTTCCATATTGAAATCCTTTCGACGCTGTAGCCGAGAAGCCGGTTACGGAATACCTATGGCCGATGAAATAGGGATTCCGGTGGCTGTATACCATCTTTGGAGGTTGGACGCAACAGATTCGCCGTGCCATAATCCACGGTCTAGTTTTGTCATGTCGCCGGTATTTGGTTCCGAGGTACCAAATGAATGAGTTCACGTCGGCAGTGAGGCCCATAGATGAGGTCTGACTGGGCGACTGCTCAAAATGTATGTCCCTTCCCCTGATTCGGGCTGTTTTCTGAGCAAACTATTCCCCCCGGCTCTTCTCAGCCCCCTCCCAGCGCCACTTTGCCCCCGCGCTTTGTCTTAGCCCGAATCGCACAGGCACATCATCCTCCTTCGCGCTTCGAGAAGTATCTCGTTCGACGCATGCCCCCCAACCAGCCGAACGATAAGGTGTCGAGAGTGTGTGAGCACACGTCCCGGCGCCTTGATCAGCCAGAAGCGAATCGCCTTGAGACGACGATTTACCCAGCTTCCCCCCAATACCAAGCGCTTCATGGCCGAATTCAGATTGAACGCAAGAATCATGATCTGCCACCATGCGGCATTGGCTCCAAAAAGACCGGAAGGAAACTTCCCTCCTGCCAGGTCCTCCTTCATGATCGAATGCGCTTCTTCAGACTTCCCGCACCGGCCTCGATACCACCAGATGAGTTCATCGGCCGCACAGTCTCGGTTCGTCACAATGCCCGTAACCTTGTACTTCACTCTCCCCCAATTCATGGTCTGAAACGGCAAACTCAGCTGATCATCCAGGCCGGGGAGGGCCTGCTGTTCGAGGGGTTCACGAATCGCAAGATACCGATACTCCGGACCGTGCTTCTTGCGCCCAGCCCACGTGGGCACGAAACAGACTTCAGCATACTCCTGGCACGTATCCACCAGCTTCCCCTTCAACTCTCGATACAAAGGCTGCCAATCCTCGTCCGCTACATCTGCCACTGCTTGCCGATATGCCTCGTTCACCGGCGCTCCCACAGCGAAACCTATGGTCCCGAATCGTTTATTTTTCCCCTCAGCGCAGTATTTGAGGAGATCCTCTTGATATCCTGCCGCATCCGAACGCAGATACACCGTCTTCACGCCAGAGGGCACAAACCCCAACGTTTGCTCGAATGCACGGAGAAGATCATAATTGGCGGGAACATTGCCGTCTCGGAATTCGCTGAACAGGATGAGTCGCTGCTCGGCCCAATAAAAGTTCAGCGGCTGATACGCCTTGTATTTCAGGTAACAATATTCCGCCTCCTTCTTGTGCGTCTGTGACACGGTTGCGTCCATGTCCACGGTAGCCGTGGTCTCCGGAGATTTCCTCTGCATCTCTGCCGCAAAGCCCGCATTGCACTCGATCAAACCCATCAGATGCTCCGTGGGCCGGTGAATGAAAGCCTTATGGGGCTCCTTTTGCTTCTCCTGCTCGAAATCGTGAAAACACGCCAGCCACTCACGGATAATGGTCTCAGACGGCACTGTCCGGGTCCTTGCTTTGCGCCACCGTCTTCTCAGCGCCCGCTTTTCCGAACCCGTTCGACCATAGCCCTCAATCTCCCGAAGAAATCGACAGAACCCCTCGTCACTCTCCAGTACCCTGACATCGTCAACGCAGTCTCCTCCCGCAACATTCAACCAGATCAGCGGCAGCGCCATCTGTTCGTCCGTCCAGCCCTGATTACCCTGACGAACCCGCACATGCTCGGATATGAGGCGCCCTAAACCCATCGCATGAGCGAATTCCACGTATGCAGGCAGCCCCGCAAGCGCTGTGAGCCCCCCGTCTCTCTTTTCTATTTCATACTGGAATGGAAGAAGACCTTGTGCCATACTCGCTTCACCTCGTTGGTGATAGATTCTTCGTGGTAAAAGCATTCTATCCCCCTGAAACCTCAGGGGCAACGAGGTTTTTTACTTTTCTTGACCCGCGATCTAGGCGTGGGGTATGTGACCATTCGGTTGCCGAGGGGACAGCGAAGCTTCTATGGAGCAGGCTTTCCAGCCTGCCATCATTGGCTTTTTAGGACAAGGCAGGCTGGAAAGCCTGCTCCACAAAGGCTGCTTGGCTCCGATAACTGTATGATTACTGGATGAGTCGGTTCCCAACGACTCCACGCTTGCCGAGTCTTGTGTCCGCGTCTGAGATGCGCCAGATGTCCACGATATTTACACTTATGTCAATGTTGTGTACGTTATGGGTAATATACAAAAATCATGCCACTCTTCCTCAAAGAAATCAGCATTGCTGGCCTGATTAATCTGTCTTGCCACGCTACTGGTTCGGCTTTTGCATCCGTTCACACGCTAACAAGGTACGTCCAATGTGAGCGTGTAATACATGGGGCTGAAGATTCAAGGGTGTTCTGCGAGTCTTTGGCTTCACGCGTTTTCCACTGGGTGGACAGGTTTAATCGTCCCGGAGGGACAACTCATTTCATTATGTTGAGTAATCATTTTTAGGAGGGTTGTTGATGACAAAGCCGGAAATGGTTTCCCTTATTTCCGAAAAGGCCGAAATATCCAAGAAGGCGGCAGCAGCGGTTCTGGATACTCTCATAAGTGAAATTCACAGTTCCCTGAAGGTGAAGGACGGCAAATTTCGTATTTCTTCACTGGGGACCTTCAAAGTAATCGAGGTAAACGCTCGGAGAGGCGTTAATCCACGCACCGGAAAGGACATGACTATTCCCGCCATGAGGCTGCCCAGGTTTCTATCCTGCAAAGGCCTTGAAGGAATCGGTTAAGGGGAAAAAATAGTTGCCATTGTGCGCCACGCGGTGCAACAATACCGTTAATTTTTGTATAAGAATCGACAATTTCATTGTTCAACTGGCAGTAAGCGGGGGTTTTGAATAGTGTTCAAGGATTGGTCTGAGGAATAGTGTTTCGGAAATCTAATAGGTACTGTTGAATCGCGTGACGCGTGCTTCCCTCGAGAATGACCTGCCCTTGGCCGGCGCATAGCGAAATCGCGGTGCTTCAATTCTGAAGATCAGGCTGATCTGTTACCTTTCCCCCAAAAGCTGAATGTTGATTGTGAATGGAGGGAGGAAATGTCCTGGCCTAGGAGACATCTCAGTGTGATGATCCTTGCGCTGGTGGTGTTGGGGTCTGACTTACCGTCGTGGGCCTTCAGTCCCAGGTACAATCTTTATGGTCAAGCACATGTGATCGGGGTGGAAGCTCCCAATCTTGTGAAGCTAAAAATGAGGGGCCATGAAAGAATTGTGATCGTAAGACTGCTCGGAGTCGGGTCTCCGCGAAACAGGGATAGAGTAAAAGGATTGAACGCGGGCGTTCAGTCTTTCATTTCAAGAAACGACATGTGGGCGGTTTCCCGAAATTACGTCAAAAGCCTCCTCATGAACAAGACCGTGGAGATCTGGACGAGAAAATGGGACGCTTATGACGATAAGAACCGCCTTCTGGCATACATTAAGATACCACTCGATGATAGCGAGCCTGTGGACGTGAATGCGGAAATAATTCGTTCGGGGTTGGGATTCGTCACGCGGGATTACGTTCATGTGACCTATGTTGATTACAGGCATCTGGAAGATGATGCCAAGAAGAACCGCCGAGGCATTTGGAAGGCCCTGACTCTGGACAGGATTTCGTCCTTGGATCGCGGCAACCGATAATCGTAAAGATTAACTTATACAGCCAGGAGCAACAGACAATGTTGAAATAAGAAGAGGACCGTCCTCGCAGTCACCCGACGCTTGCCGGATCGGAGTCCGTGCAAGCGTCGAGGTCCGGAAAGCATTGCAATAATAAGTTTCCCCTATCATAATTCTTCTGAAAATACCGAATCTTGAACTTGCCGATTGGTTGCCAGAGATCATATGAAATCCCCTTTGAAGAGTTTTGTCTCGGAATGTCGTGATAAGGGAATCTCCGTTCTGGAAACCGATTTTCACGATTACCTCCACGACGAATCCAGATTCCGAGGTCATGCGGACGCTCTGGTCAGGGCGCACAATGAGCGTGACGTAGTGGAACTGCTAATTTCTGCAAACCGTTGGAGAATACCTGTTACGGTGGTTTCCGGGAAGACCTCTTTGACAGGGTCTTCAGTTCCCTCGGCGGGAATCGTAATAGACATCAAAGCCTTGAACGCAGTTGATCCAGCCGATGTGTCGATCGCGGGGCCTGGAATAAACCTAAAAGCATACAAGACCCTGGTCGAGGGCAAAGGTCTTTTTTATCCCCCTGATCCCACATCGGAAGATTCCTGCACTTTGGGGGGAAACGTTGCCACCAATGCATCCGGCGCGTTGAGCTATTCTTACGGTCCCACCAGAGACTACGTGCTCGGCTTGCGGTTGGCTTTGCCCACCGGCACTATCCTGGAGTTAAACCGCGGTGATGTGTTAAGCAATGGAGGTTTTTTCACGATACCTGCTGATCTTCCGGTACCAAGAGCTGAACGGGATATTCTCATCCCTGTTCCTCACGTCGTCGGGTCTTCCTGGAGGAAATGCAAGAATTCAGCTGGCTTGTTCCATGCTGATTCTATGGATCTTCTGGATCTCTTCATAGGTTGCGAGGGGATTTTAGGAGTGTTTCTGAGTATCAAAACCAGGCTTCTTCCAATGAGAGACCCATATTTCTCCCTCGTTTTGTACATGCCTGACCGGGCTTGCACGGTCAAATTTGTGCAATTCGTGGAGAACCTCAGGAAATATTTTCACGATTCCCAGAAGTCTCTGGAGAAGAAAATCCGGGCGGACCTCGCCTGGTTGGCGTGGGAATCTACGCCTTATCTCGAGGCACTCCGACATCTCGTGCCATCCTGTATGGAATGGTTAGGACGCTCGGTAGCTCCCATTCTTGGCTCGGACAGGGCGCGTAAACTGGAGAACTCGTATGGTGCAATCTATCTGGAGCAGGAATACCAGCGAGATGGAAATCCCATGGAGAGCATGGCCAAATGGGCTGATTTAGTTGATGCGTTCACCAGCGCGTGCGCTCGCGGAGAAATCGTGACAGAAGTTGCTTTCGACCATGGTCAGATCCGAAAATTCAGGCAGGAGCGTCAATCCATACCCGAAAAGCTTAACGAGCTTATCCGGCCAGGATTGGTGAAAATAGGGGTGGATTTTGCAGTCCCTATCGAAAAACTGGAGGAATTGCTCATTCTTTATGAGTCTCTTCCGTCAGGAAAATCTTATTGCTTCGGGCACATAGGTAACGCGCATCTTCACTGTAACCTGCTTCCCGATACGCTGGATGAAATGCAAATGTTTCAAGGAATATACCGTGAGTTGGTCGACAAAATCTGCCTGATGGGAGGCAGCGTTTCCGGAGAACACGGTATAGGAAAACTAAAACACGAAGCGCTGAAAATGATGATCGGCTCGGAGGCCGTGGAAAGGATCAGAATGATCAAGGCCGTGCTCGATCCACAATTAATATTAAATGTGGGAAATATGATTCCGCTTGCCGAACAAACTTGATATAAATCTCATCCAGGGAAATGCGGTTCAGGAACCAAGGACCCGTCTCGCACGAACATCATCCCCGATGACGGTGTCATGCTAACAATTTGGGTCCGAGATCTGAATCCACGCTCTGTTTTTCTTCATTTAGATCTATTCCAAAGGGGAATGCCATGGAGCACCAGTTATCCGTTGCGGCCGAATCAGGTGATCTGAACGACGTCAAGGAGTTGCTGGAAAGCGGCATCGACGTTGATGAAGCGGGCCAGGATGGCTTGACGCCTTTTATGAAAGCAATTTTGAAGGGTCATTTGGAAATCGCCGAATACTTGCTGAGCAAGGGCGCGAGCGTTCATTCCAAAGATCCTTATGGTTGGACTCCGCTGTTGTGGGCTGCATCCGTCGGACAAGCGCATCTGGTGGAATTATTATTGGACCGAGGGGCTAATTTGGAGGACTCGGATCAATACGGTGCTACTGCTTTGATGAAGGCTTCGCGGCGGCATTTTCCGGAGGTAGTAAAAGTATTGGTTGCGAGAAAGGCAAATGTCAACGCGGTTGACGGCCTCGGCCGTACTGCTCTTATGAGAGCAGCTCGACGAGGATTCGCGGACGTGGCGCTGCTGCTGGTGGACGCCGGCGCAGACACTGAAGCGAGAGACGAATACGGAGCTACTGCCTTAATAACAAGCGCTTCCGAAGGACACGAAAGCACAGTTAGCGTTCTCCTGGAGAATGGAGCAGACATTCACGCCAAAGACAAAAATGGTTGGACTGCATGGCTCTGGGCATTTTCCGCCGGTCATGGGAATGTGGTAAAACTACTCAAGGCTCGTGGCGCTGAGTATTGAATAAGAAAGCTGGCCTTGGCCCTGACAATGAAGGCAATAGCTATCACTCCGCGAGCATACGGCTCAGTCAAAAAAAGTTTGAACGCTTGGCCACCATTCTTGTCAGTGATTCGCCCGGTTTGAAGACCCATTCCCGTGAGACAACCCAGGGAACGCGAGATGCAGATCCTGCTGGTTGCTTGCGCCGCAGACGAAAGATATCCCGCTAATTCATGATTGAATCGCCTGCTCTCGTTTCCCC